>CAWAGS010000010.1:0-598762 GCA_963781445.1 uncultured Actinomycetota bacterium | reverse complement strand
TCCGTATAGTGGGCGTCAGCCCCTCGCGCGGCGACACATCACCCAACTCCCCCAGGGCCGGAAGGCAGCAAGGGTCAGTGACCTCTGTCGGGTGCGCGAGGGGTCCTTCATGTTCGTGTGAGGAACGTCAGGCCGCGTCGGCGAGTCCGGCGAGGGTTGCCTCAAGGGTGCTGAAGGCGGCGAAGGGCCTGGGCAGGTGCGCGCGGGACTCGATCGTCCGGCCGCTCGGCATGCGCCAGCGGTGCCGCCCGTCGGTGCCGACATCGGTGTCGACCACCCCGAGGGTCTTCATCCGGTGGTGTCTTCGGCACAGGTTCCAGAGGTTGGCGCCGGCGGTCGGCCCCGCCGGATGAGGCTCCTGGTGGTCGATGTCACAGCTCGTGGCCGGTGTCGCGCAGGTCGGAAAAACGCACACCCCGTCGATCAGCTCCAACGCCCGGCTGAGGGCGCCGGTGGGGAACCGGCCCAGCTCGGTGACGTCCAGGACCCCGCCGAAGGGGTCGGTGATGATGCGGGAGAACAGAGTGCCGGGCTGGGCGGCGAGATCGCGGACCAGCTCCGCCGGGAGCGTGAACGTCTCGTCCACGGCGACACCGGGTCCGGTGTCGAGTCCGAGCAGACTGGTGAGGGGAACCGTGATGCCGAGGTGGAACCGGCCCCGGCCCGCAGCCCCGTCGCCGCGGCCGAGGATGCGGTCCACCAGCACGTCGGAGCGCAGCTGCGCCACCGTGCGGTGGTCACCGACGGCGGCAGACATGACGGCCTTCGCGGCCAGGGTCAGCTCCCGATCCAGCAGCGCGGCGTCCTCGCTGGACATCATCGCGTGCATCCACGCGATGCCGTCGTCGTCGTGGTCGAAGAACACCGACCGCTGCTCCAGGTCACGCTTGCGCCGTTCGGCCACGCGCTCCGGCTCGAGGCGGGCCACGAACCGGCGCAACCACGCCCGCAGCTGCGACGGCGTGTGCGACTCCGCATAGGCGACGACTCTGGAGTCCAGCGCGGTCAGCGATTCGGGCTTCTGCAGCCGGAAGGCGGCATGGGCGATGACGGCCAGTCGCCACCCGTCGATGCGGCCCCCGCCGTGCGCCGCCCACGTGGCGGGCAGATCCGCACGGACCACCCGGGCCGCGTGGAGTCGGTTCTGGACCGATCGCGTCGACACGTTCAGCTCCGCCGCGACCTCGTCGGCCGCGAAGGATGCCGCCGATTCCGGCTCGCGGAAGCCACGCGCCACGGCCTCGCTGCGGCGAAGATCGGCCAGCGCCAGCAGGTCGGAGGACTCCTCGGCCTCCAGCTGTGCCATCAGCGCGCGACGCGACGCGATGCGGTCGAGCAGCACCACGTCAGGTTGCGTGTTCATGTATCGAACCTATCGGCGACCACCGACACCCTCCCTGCCGTTGATCAGGGTTGTTCACAGGGCAGCTCGACCCTGATCATGCGCGCTCGCTGGCCCGAGGACGACGTCCTCGATGTCGGGTCGCAACGGGCCGATCTCGTAGACCGGGATCCCGGCTTGCAGGACTCGAAACTCCACTCAATCATGCCGGTCACCGTCGCGCACGAGGTCGGACTCGCCGGTGGACCGGATGCGATCGACGCGCCAACGGCTGCGTCGCGCCACCAGACGCGCATGCTCTCCTCGCCGAGCAGCCGGCGATGCCGCCGAAGGAATCGGTGTCGGGGATTTGCAGGGTGCCTTGCGTCCGCACCTCGCCAGACCACGACGTCCCGGCGACCTGGTCGATCCGCGCGAGCATCGCCGCAGCGGACACCGTGGAGTCGGCGGTCGCCAGGCGGAAGGAGCGTTTACCGGTGCTGATGCGTTTCGGCTAGGAAGCCGAGGCGCACCGTGCCCCACCGGCGCCAGCTTGAGATGTCGACGCCGTAGCGCGCCGCAAGATCACGGTTCTGGGCCCCAAAACGGTGGCCCAGCAGCTCGAGGACCTCCTCGTCGGACGGCGCGGGCTCGCCAAGAGGCTTCCGACCCGCCGCGCCTGATCCCATCCAGCGAGTCGCTGACGGATCGCCCGTGAGGTGTGATCCGCCGTCCGATCCGCGAGAGCCACCCCGGGTCGATCACGCGTCCCGCGCTGGTCGCATTCACGTGCGGTGCGACGAAGTCGGCATCATACGGGCTCGGATCGATCCCTAGCTGGTGCAGATGCCCCTGAGCAACGGGACCGGATTCTGGGAGAACTCGCCCAACGTCGTGATGACCAGGCGTTCCCGCGGAAGTGCTGAGCCCAACGGTCGAGCCACTCCGCGTAGCGTGCGTGGCGCATCGCCGGTTCGAGCATCGCGCACGTATCACGGCGGACCACCGCTCCGCGGATCACGGCCAGGTCGTCGTCAAGCAGTGCCTTGCGTACGTCCCGAACGTCATCTCAGAGTCGATTCGCCCATAACTGCGATGGAAGTAGAACGCCGAGCGGATCTGCTCTGCTGGGCAACGCAGCGTCACAAGCACGAGCGGCTGCGGGTTGAGCGCCGCGAACTGCTCCAGCGCCGTCTCTTGGTAGAGGTTGATCGCCGTGGCCTCCAGGCGGCGCCGTCCCCGTCGTTCCCCGGAGAAGCAGGCTTCGAAATCTTTCCAGCCGCCTGATGAGAATCTGCGGACCCGCAAATTCGGAAATGTGGTTTCGTCGGTGAAGTAGAAGGTCTCTTCGGCGTGGTGCCTTGATCTCTGGGTGCGAGCTCAACGAGAGAAAGAGCGAGCTCGTGCCGGCCTTCGGAACGCCTGCGAGAACCAGGTCAAGCGGAGCGCCGCTCATCGATGGCCTGTAGGCTGCGCGAGAAGCGCCGGTTTGCATCTGCATGTCACGATCCTCGTTCAGCCGCGGGTCGTGGCCAGGCCGATGATCACGGCCGTCCACCACGCGATCTGGGCCAGCACCGCGATGGCGACGCCCTGTCGGAGCAGTCGTCGTGTCGGACCGTTGGCGCGGCGGAGCCGTCGGTTGATGGACCTCGCGGCGATGCCGAGGACTCCCGCGAACCCGACCGAGACCATCTTGACGACGATCCACCCTTGGTCGAGATCCGGGTCGAGAAACACCCCGGAGGTGACGAGCCCGGCGTACCCGACCCAGATGGGGATGCTCAGGATGCTGGCCGACGTGACGACCGAGGCGAAACCGATCTGGCCGCGCATCCACAGGATCCCGTACCACTGGATCGCGATGACTCCACCGAGCGCGACGATCATCGAGGCCAGGTGGACGAAGAGCGCGACCGATCTCACCTCGGGTGAGGGGGTGATCTGCGGGCTCAGGACCACGAGAAGGGCCAGGATGGCCGGTACGAGGACGGCGAGGCGCAGCTCGAGCAGGGTGGCCAGCACCGGTCGCGGCGGAGCCTCGCGTGGTGTGGGCGCTTGGCGGATGTTGACGGGTGCACGCACCTCGGCGGGTCGTCGGGTGCCGTTCGAGCGTCGTCGAACGCCGTGATCGTCGCCTGCGATGGGTCGGTCGACATCCCGCCATCCGGGGATGTGCTCGTGGACGTCAGGCGAGCCTTGACGTCCCTGGGTCCTACCGGGTGGGTTCACTTCCATCTGACCGTCGTCACCCGGTGCGTGTTCGTGTCCGCGGCGACGAACTCGGCTGCATGATTGACATCGGCGACGCCATCCCTCCGGCTCAGACGCTTCACGCGTCACCTATGGAGAGGTGGCACGACCCGTTCAGTGACGTGAACGGCCGAAAAACGACGGAAAGCGGCCGGAATCGACTGCGTCAGGGGAGGGGCTCGACGACGGTGTGGTCATCGAGCGAACCGGTGAGATGCAGAAGGTGCTCGGTGCCGTCGCCCAGCCAGTGGTCGATGGCCGTGAGCCGGCTCATGTAGTGCCCGACGGAGTACTCCGCCGTCATGCCGATGCCGCCGTGCAGCTGGATGGCTTCCTTGCCGATGTGCCGTCCGGACCGGGCCACCTGGACCTTCGCGCGGGCGGCCGCCTCGCGGGCCCGCTTCGGCTCGTCGGCCAGCACGAGAGTCGCCCAGGTGACCGTGCTGCGCACGAGCTCCATCGAGACGTACATGTCGGCCGCTCGGAAGGTGAGGGCCTGGAACGTGCTGAGGGTGACGCCGAACTGCTTGCGCGTCTTGAGGTACTCGACGGTTGAGCTCAGGGCGGTGTCCATCGCGCCGAGCGCCTCGTGGCAGTACGCCACCTGGGCGCCCGCGACGACCTCGTCGATGACCGACGTCTGGTCGGTCGAGGCGTCGCCGAGGAGCGTGGCCGGGGTGCCGTCGAACGCGACGTGTGCTGCGCGCCCGCCGTCGTGGGTGCGGTACCCGGTACGGGTCAGGCCTGCGGCGTCGCCCTCGACCAGGAACAGGCTCACGCCCGCATCGGTGGTGGCGCTCACGACCAGTGCGTCGGCTCGGGCTCCGTGCAGCACGGGCTCCTTGACGCCGGTCAGCGTCCAGCCGCCGTCGCCCGCGGACGCGATGACGCCGCCGCCCGCAGGACTCCAGCGCGCGCCGGGCTCGGCGAGGGCGGCTGCGAGGATGAGCTCGCCCTCGGCCAGCCTGCCGAGCAGGTCGGCCCGCTGCTCATCGGTGCCGGCGGCGGCCACCAGGCCACCGGCCAGCACGACGACCTCGACGAACGGCTCGGGGGCGATGACGCGTCCGATCTCCTCGGCGAGGATCGAGACCTCGACCGGGCCGGCGCCCATGCCGCCGTCGGCCTCGGCGAACGGGAGGCCCAAGGCGCCCATCTCGGCCAGTCGGGCCCAGGTCTTCTCGCTGAAGCCGGGATCCTCCAGGGTGACGGCTCGGCGGGTCTCGGAGGAGTCGTACGCCTTGCCCAGCAGGCCCCGTACGGCATCGCGCAGGGCTTCCTGCTCAGCGTCCAGAGTGAAGTCCATGACTTACCTCAGTCCCAGGATCGAGCCGGCGATGATCTGACGTTGAACCTCGTTGGAGCCGCCGTAGATGGAAGCCTTGCGGAGGTTCAGGTACTGCGGTGTCGCGACGCTCGCCCAGTCGGGCACGTCGCTCGCACCCTCCTCGACGCTGTCGGCCCCCGTCGCGAGCGACAGCGGTCCGGCGAGGTCGACGACGAGCTCGCTGACCTCCTGCTGCAGCTCCGATCCCTTGAGCTTGAGCACCGACGACGCGGGATGCGGCTTGCCATCGGTGGAGTGCGCCACGACGCGCAGCGCCGTGAGCTCGAGAGCCATCAGCTCGTTCTCCAGCTCAGCCACCCGGACGGCCATCAGCGGGTCGTCGAGCAGGGAGGAACCGCCGGGCCCGGCCGTGCGGGCCAGCTCCTTGGCGTCGGCGAGCACTCGCTTGACCGAGCCGACCGGCGCGACGCCGACGCGCTCGTTGCCCAGCAGGAACTTGGCGTAGTCCCAGCCCTTGTTCTCCTCGCCGACGAGGTTCTCGGCGGGCACCCGGACGTCCTCGAAGAACACCTCGTTGACCTCGTGCCCGCCGTCGATCAGCTCGATCGGGCGGACGGTGACGCCGGGGGTGGTCATGTCGATGAGGAGCATCGAGATGCCGAGCTGCTTCTTGACGTCGGGGTCGGTGCGCACGAGGTTGAAGATCCAGTCGCCGTACTGCCCCAACGTGGTCCAGGTCTTTTGGCCGTTGACGATGTACTCGTCGCCGTCGCGCACGGCAGCACAGCGCAGCGAGGCGAGGTCGGAGCCGGCGTCGGGCTCGGAGAAGCCCTGCGACCACCAGATGTCGAGGTTGGCCGTGGGCGGGAGGAACTTCTCCTTCATCTCCTGGGATCCGAAGGCGGCGATGACCGGGCCGATCATGCCGGCGTTGAACGCCAGGGGCGTGGGAACGCAGGCGAGCTGCATCTCCTCGTGCCAGATGTGCCGCTTCAGCGGGCTCCAGTCCTGGCCACCCCACTCGACCGGCCAGCCGGGGACGGCGAGGCCCGCGGCGTTGAGCACCTGCATCGACTCGACGATCTGCTCCTTGCTCAGCTCACGCCGGGCGGCGACCGTGTCGCGGATGTGCTGGGGGACCTTCGTGGTGAAGAAGGTCCTCATCTCGTCGCGGAATGCGACGTCCTCGTCCGTCAGGTGCAGTCTCATGGGGCGGCTCCTTGTCCGACTACTTGATATCACCTGGGCCTGATGGTCAGTCGTGCGCCATCTTGAGCGGCGCCAGCGTCCCGAGCGAGACGGCCACCACGACCGCGTCGTCACCCTTCGCGAGGCGGAAGTCGCTCGGCGGGTTGACGTACGCGGTGTGGTCGCGGTTCACGCCCAGGAGCGTCGCGCTGTGGTCGGAGCGCAGCCGGGCCGACAGGTCGTCCAAGGACAGGCCGACGTACTCGTCCGGGATCTCCACGCGGTACAGCTCCGAACCCTCCCCTCCGGACACGATGTCGGTGACGAGCTCGGCCAGGCCCGGGTAGAGGGAGGAGCGTGCCAGCAGCCGCGACGCGATGCGTGAGGTCACGACCACCTCGTCGGCGTTGGCACGGTGGAAGTGCTCGACGTGGGCCGGGTTGTTCACCTCCACCACGGTGCGGACGCTCGGGGCGATCGCCTCGATCGCCATGGTGCACAGGATCGAGCGCATGTCGGCGTCATTGCTCGCGTCGGCCGGGCAGATGATGGCCGCCATGGCCTCCTCGATCCCTGCGCGGCGGAGGTCCTCGGCGTCGGTGATGTCGCCGTTGACGAAGTAGACGCCCCGCCCGGCGGGATTCTTGTCGGTGTCGTGGATGACGACGATCCGGGTCGTGTACTCATCCGTGCTGAGCTCGGCGATCAGCTCACGCGCGGTCGAGTTCCAGCCGCAGACGACGATGTGGTCGCGGTAGCCTGCTGCACCCATGCCTTGGCCCTCCTTGAGCAGAAAGTCGATGACGAAGCCGACCAGGGCTCCGGTGATGGAGGCGACGATCGCGACGCCGAACAGCACGAGCAGCCAGCTGATGACGAAGCCGGCCGGGCTGGTCACGTAGGACGCGTCGCCGGAACCCATCACCGTGGTGATGGCCCAGTAGAAGCTGGTCCCGACCTTGGCCAGGAAGCCACCGACGGTGTCACGCGGACCCTCGGCGACGGCGACGAGCAGCGAGGAGATGAGGACGATCAGTCCGAGTCCCGCGAAGAGCCGCAGGAAGAACACCTTGTCCACGTCACCGGTCAGCCGCCGCACGTGGAAGCCGAGACGCTTCAGGACGGGCACAGCGGCGATGACGCCAAGTCGAAGTGACAGTCGCCTCTTCATCGTCCCTCCTGCGCACCGACGGTCACCCGTCGGACCTGATCATCGCACTCGGCACAGGCCTGCGAAGGCGGTTTTCAGGAGTTGGTCTCGGGCGCGGCGCCGTCGGTTCGGCGCTGGCGCTTGCGGACCCGCCGGGCATGCCGGACGCGGATCGGGCCGACGAGGCGCGGTCCGCTGAGGCGTCGTTCGAGCCGGCGAGCCTCGCGTCGTAGTGGCTGGGCGACGTACTCACCGAGGATGACCCCCGACGAGAGCGACAGGGCGACGGCGACGGCGGTGATCATCGACAGCAGCCCGGTGTAGTCCTCGGCCGCCAGCTCCGACAGGGACCGGTAGATGGACAGGCCCGGCAGCAGCGGGACGATGCTGGCGACCACGATGACCAGGGGTGGGACGCGGCCGAGGCCGGCCACCGCGTAGCTGGCCATGCCGATCAGCACGGCTGCGAGGCCCGCCGCCGCGGCGCGGCCGACCTGGTTCTGCGTCAGCACGTACGACAGTCCGCCGGCCAGAGCGCCGATCACCGCGATCGGCACGATGATGCGCCATGGCGAGTAGGCGGTGAACGCGAAGCCCGCCGCCGTGACCGCGGAGCCGATCAGCACGGCCGGGAGGTTGGCCAGGCTGGACACGTCGGGGTCGAGTGACACGTCGACCCCGAAGTAGCGGCCGATGCTGATGCCCCCGCTGACGCCGACGATGATGCCGGCGGTCGCGATCATCACCTCGAGGATGCGGGCGTTGGCCGTGATGTAGAAACCGGTGAGGGCGTCCTGGATCGCGCCGATGAAGCCCAGGCCCGCCAGGAGCATGACGATGCTGGCGGCAACCACGAGCGACGGGTTGACGGGGATGTCGGTTGCCGCCACGCCGACGGCGAAGAGGGTGGCCAGCAGTCCGCCGAGCGCCTGGGAGTAGAAGAACGGCAGCCGCAACCGGGAGAGCTTGCGCTGCAGGACCTCGATCGCGCTTCCGGCGACGGCGGCGATGAGCAGCACGATCCAGTCGCCGCCCAGCAGGGTGGCGACGCCGGCACCGGTGACGCCCCAGCTCACGGTCACCGCCCATCGCGGCGTCGGGTGGCCCGAGGAGGAGATCTGCAGGATGCGGGCGTTGGCCTCGTCGCGCGTGATCTCGTCGGCGAGCAGCTCGGCGACCATGTGGTCGACGGCGGTGAGGTCGGCGAAGTCGCTCTCACGGTGCGAGACCTGGCGGCGCATCGTGACGACCGGGTCGTCGTCTCCGCCGTGGTAGCTCATGGTGAGGGTGGTGAAGGTGACGTCGACGAGGGCGTTCCGCAGGCCGAGGTGGTGGCCGACGGACGACATCGTCGCGACCACGTCGGCGGCACCGGCGCCGTTGGACAGAAGCATCTCGCCCACGCGCAGGGCCAGGTCGAGGCATCGCTGCGTCTCGGTCGTGGTGCTCATCGATCCATTGTGTGGCCACGGTCAAGGGCGGCCGACCACCACGTATTCTGCGGACATCGCGCCGAGACGAGGAGCACGCATGGCCGACTGGCAGCCCGACGTCCTCGGGGACGGCTACGAGCAGCAGGTCCTCGAGCTCGGCGACGACCCGGATGGGCAGGGGCAGATCGTCGGCACGCTCGTACGTCGGGAGGCTCCGGCCAAGGCCGAGCGGGCCGTGCTGTACGTGCACGGATTCACCGACTACTTCTTCCAGACCGAGCTCGCCGACTTCTTCGCCGACCGCGGGTTCGCGTTCTTCGCCCTCGACCTGCGCAAGTGCGGGCGCTCGCGGCGGCCGGACCAAACTCCGCACTACGTCTCCGACCTCGCGATGTACGACGCCGAGCTCACCCGGGCCCTCGCCGCCATTCGTCACGAGACCGGCGACGCGCCGGTGCTGCTCGTCGGTCACTCCACCGGCGGACTGGTCCTGCCCCTGTGGCTCGACCGGCTCAACGCAGCACCCGGCGGCTCGGCCGGCGCGGGCATCAGCGGGCTGGTGCTCAACAGCCCGTTCTTCGACCTGCAGGGCAAGCCCTGGATGCGGACGTACGGCACCCAGCTGATCCGGCTGGCGGCCAAGATCCGCCCCTTCGAGGCGCTCAAGCTGCCTCCCGGCAACGGGTACGGCTCCAGCCTTCACGTCAGCGCCCAGGGTGAGTGGGACTACGACGTGGAGTGGAAGCCGATGAGCGGGTTCCCGGTCACCTTCGGCTGGCTCAACGCCGTCCGCCGCGGGCACGCGCGGCTGCACCAAGGTCTCGACATCGGCGTCCCGTCGCTCGTGCTCCGCTCGGCTCGCAGTCGGTCGGCACCCACGTGGACCCCGGAGGTCGACGAGCTCGACGCCGTGCTCGACTCGCGTCAGATCGCACGCTGGGCCGGCTGCCTCGGCGATGCCGTCACGTCGGTGCCGATCGACGGTGCGCGGCACGACGTGTTCCTGTCCAAGTCGGAGCCACGGGCCGAGGCCTACCGTCTGGTCGACGCCTGGCTGAGCGACCACGTCCTCAACGTCCCCGTCGGTCGATAGGGTTTCGACGTGGATGCCCCGCTTGCCCTGTACCGCCGTTACCGGCCGGAGACCTTCGCCGAGGTCATCGGGCAAAAGCACGTCACGGACCCGCTGCGTCAGGCACTGGCAGCCAACCGTGTGCACCACGCCTACCTGTTCTCGGGTCCGCGGGGCTGTGGCAAGACCACGAGCGCTCGCATCCTCGCCCGGGCCCTGAACTGCGAGAAGGCCCCGGTCGCCGACCCGTGCGGCGAGTGCCAGAGCTGCCGCGACCTCGCCCGGGGCGGCCCGGGCAGCATCGACGTCATCGAGATCGACGCCGCGAGCCACGGTGGTGTCGACGACGCCCGCGACCTGCGCGAACGGGCGTTCTTCGCCCCGGTCAGCAGTCGGTACAAGGTCTACATCATCGACGAGGCCCACATGGTGTCGCCGCAGGGCTACAAC
This sequence comes from uncultured Actinomycetota bacterium, assembly GCA_963781445.1. Lineage (GTDB taxonomy): Bacteria > Actinomycetota > Actinomycetes > Propionibacteriales > Nocardioidaceae > Aeromicrobium. The sequence continues at coordinate 588,607 of CAWAGS010000010.1, read as the reverse complement.
GCCCTGCTCAAGCTCGTCGAGGAGCCGCCGCCGCACCTGAAGTTCATCTTCGCGACCACCGAGCCCGACAAGGTCATCGGCACGATTCGCTCGCGCACCCACCACTATCCGTTCCGTCTCGTCCCGCCCAAGGTGCTCGGCGACTACCTGCTCCAGCTGTGCGAGAGCGAGGGCGTCACGTTGGAGCCCAACGCCCTGCCGTTGGTGGTTCGGGCCGGCGCGGGTTCGGTGCGTGACACCCTCAGCGTCCTCGACCAGCTGCTCGGCGGCGCGGGCCCGGCCGGCGTCACCTACGACCTCGCGGTCCAGCTGCTCGGCTACACGCCCGACTCCCTCCTGGACGAAGCGGTCGACGCCTTCGCCGCGGGCGACGGGGCCACCGTCTTCGGCGTCGTCGACAAGGTCATCGAGTCCGGCCAGGATCCGCGCCGGTTCGCCGAGGACCTCTTGCAGCGCCTCCGCGACCTGGTCATCGTGGCCGCCGTCCCCGACGCCCTCACCACCGGCCTGCTGGAGGTGCCGGGCGACCGTGCCGAACGCCTGCGCGGCCAGGCCTCCGGGTTCGGCCCGGCCGAGCTCACCCGGGCGGCCGAGGTCGTCAACACCGCGCTCGTCGACTTCCGTGGCGCCACTGCGCCGCGCCTGCTGCTCGAGCTGATGTGCGCCCGCATCCTCGTCCCCGGGTCCGACCACACGTCGCTCGGCTTCTCGGCCCGCCTCGATCGCCTCGAACGACGCCTCAGCATCGAGGGCGACGCGGCACCACCCGCCGGGCAGGTCGCTCCCGCCCCGGCCCCGGTGGCCGAAGCGGTTCCCGAGCCGGTCGCCGAGCCGGTCGCCGAACCAGTCGTCGAACCAGCCACCGAGCCGGTCCACGAACCAGCTCCCGAGCCGGTCGCCGAGGCCCCGTCCGAGACGGCTGTGGCGCCGGGGTCGATCGGGATCGCCGACGTTCGCCGGTTGTGGCCGGGGGTCCTGGACCGCGTCAAGCTGCTGCGACGGTTCACCTGGGTGATGCTCAGCCAGAACGCCCAGGTGGTGTCCCTGGACGACGAGACCCTCACGCTCGCGCTCGTCAACGCCGGTGCTCGCGACTCGTTCGTCAGCAGCGGGTCCGACGCCCACGTCCAGCAGGCCCTGCACGACGTCCTCGGCGTCACGTGGCGCATCGACGCGATCGTCGACCCCACGGCCGATCCGGCCCGCAACCAGCCCCCGACCGACGAGCCGGTCGCCGCTCCGAAGGATGCGCGAGCCGGTGGCATCACGTCTCCCGAAGCCGTGCGTGATGCGATGCGCGACGGCGACGCGGGCGAGCCCGACGACCCGGACGCCGCGGCCCACCCCGACGATCCGGTCGTCGACTCCGGCGACGACCCCGAGCAGCTGCTCTCCCGCGAGCTGGGGGCGCAGATCATTGACGAACCCACCGTTGACAAGCGCCGCGGCTGACGTTCGCCGGGTCCGGCTGGACCTCGAGCTGCAGCCGGTCGACGTGCTGCGGTGCTTTCGGGGACGTGACCGGCTCGTCGCCCTCATCGGCGACTGGCACCACGGCGAGGCGCTGATCGCCTTCGACCCCGTCCGCACGCTCGACGACCCGTTCTCCGAGGTCGACCTGCCGTCCGTCACCCAGACCGGGGGCTTCGGCGGGGGCTGGATCGGCTCGTGGGGCTACCAGCTCGGCCGCCTGGTGGAGCAGCTGCCACCCCCAGCCACGCGCCCGGTTCCGCAGCCGGCGGCCCGCGTCGCGTTCTACGACCGCGTCCTCAGGCTCACCGACGGGGTGTGGTGGCTGGAGACCCTGGGACGTACCGACGACGCCGACGTGCTCGACGCCCTCGCCGATGCTGGCGCGACGAAGCCGTTCACGGTGGGCGCCTTCGCCATGACACCGTCACCGGAGGACCACCGGGCCGCCGTGGGGCGGGCGTTGGAGCACATCCGGGCCGGCGACATCTTCCAGGTCAACCTGTGTGCCCGGCTCGAGGCGCCGTTCGACGGCGACCCGCTCGACCTGTTCTGCGCCGGGGTCGAGACCCTGGCGCCGGCGTACGCGGCCTTCGTCGACGCTCCCGAGGGGGCGATCGCGAGCTTCTCGCCCGAGCTGTTCCTGCGCCGCACCGGCAACGACGTCCTGACCTCGCCGATCAAGGGCACCGCGCCGCTCGACTCCGATCCGGCCGAGCTCATCGCCTCGGCCAAGAACCGCGCCGAGAACGTGATGATCGTCGACCTCATGCGCAACGACCTCGGACGCGTCTGCACGCCGGGCAGCGTGCAGGTGCCGGCCCTCGTGCGCGCCGAGCAGCATGCCGTCTGGCATCTCGTCTCCGACGTCGTCGGACACCTCGGTCCCGACGTCCCCGACTCCGCCCTGCTGCGGGCCACGTTCCCGCCGGGTTCGGTCACCGGCGCGCCCAAGGTGCGGGCCATGCAGATCGCGGCCGAGCTCGAGCCGACGGCGCGGGAGGCGTACACCGGGGCGATCGGTCACGTCAGCGCAGCAGCCGGGCTCGAGCTCAACGTCGCCATCCGCACCTTCGAGCTGTCCGGCGGCGTCGTGTGGCTCGGCGTGGGCGGCGGGATCGTGGCCGACTCGACTCCCGACGGCGAGCTCGCCGAGTGCCTCGTCAAGGCCCGCCCGCTGATCGAGGCCGTGGGCGGTCAGCTGGATCTCGTGGCACTCGCACCCGACGAGCTCGGAGCTCCGCTCGCCGAGATCGCCGAGCGAGCCGACCGCGCCAACCTGGCCCAAGGGCTCTACGACACGATCCTCGTCACCGACGGCGTCGCCGTCGACGTCGAGGAGCACGTCGCGCGGCTCGACTCCTCGGTGCGCAGCGTCTACGGCAAGACCGTGCGGGCCGGGCTGGAGGCAGCCGTGCACCGCAAGGCCGCCGGTCTGCGCGGACGCCATCGGCTGCGCATCGACGCGGTCCCCGTGCAGGGCGACGTCCTGGTCCGGTTGACGGTCCGTCCGATCCTCGACGACGCCCCGTCCTGGCGGCTCGTTCCTCGCGTCATCGCCGGCGGACTCGGACCGCACAAGTGGACCGACCGGCGCGCCCTGGCGCACGAGACCCGGCCCGACCTCGACCTGCTGGTCCTCGACGACGACGGCAGCGTGCTCGAGACGGGCCGAGCCAGCGTGTTCGTCGTCCACGACGACGGGGTCCACACCCCGTCGCTCGACGGCCGCATCCTTCCCGGCACGGCGCGGGCGCGCATCATCGCCCAGCTGCTCGAAGCCGGCCTACCGGTCATCCAGCGTCGGCTCACCACCGACGACGTCGCGATGGCCACGGAGGTGTTCGTCACGAACTCGCTGCGTGGCGTCGTGCCGATCACGTCGGTCGACGGCGTCGGCAGCTGGTCGCCCGGTCCCGTCGCCGCGAGCCTCCGCGACGGCACCTTGTCGGCCGGGGGCGCTCCGTCGCGGCCGGCGGCGCAGGCCCACGTGCTGTTCGTCGACAACTACGACTCGTTCGTCTACAACCTGGTGCAGTACGTGCGCGAGCTCGGGGCGAGCGCCGAGGTGGTGCGCAACGACGCCGTCAGCGTCGACGAGCTCGTCGCAGCGCGCGACCGGGGCGAGCTCACGCACCTGATCGTCTCGCCCGGCCCGGGCACGCCCACCGAGGCGGGCATCAGCATCGAAGCGGTGCGCCGGCTCGGCCCCACCACGCCGACGCTCGGCGTGTGTCTCGGCCACCAGGCCATCGCTGCGGCGTACGGCGCCGACATCGTGCGGGCACCGGAGGTGGTGCACGGAAAGCCGTCGCTCGTCCACCACGACGGAGGTGGCCTCTACGCCGGCCTGCCGTCGCCGCTGGTCTGCGGCCGCTATCACTCGCTCGTCGTCGCCCCCGACACCGTTCCGGCGGAGCTCGCGGTCACCGCCCGCACCGCCTCCGGCGTCATCATGGGCCTGCGCCACCGCTCCCACCCCGTGGAGGGCGTCCAGATGCACCCGGAGTCGATCCTCACCGCCCACGGCCACGGCATGCTCGCCCGCTTCCTCGTCGCGGGGGTGGGGGCGCGCCCGCGGGTGCACCCGGGATGAGGGGGCACGGCCTAGGCTGTCCCTGTGTACGACGGTGTCATTCAAGACCTCATCGACGAGCTCGGGCAGCTGCCCGGGATCGGTCCGAAGAGTGCCCAGCGCATCGCGTTCCACCTGCTCGACGCCGACGCCGACGACGTCAAGCGCTTCGCGGCCGTGCTCACCGAGGTCAAGGCGAAGGTCCACTTCTGCGGCACCTGCGGCAACGTCACCGTCGACACCGAGTGCCGCATCTGCGCCGACCCACGGCGTGACCCGTCCGTGCTGTGTGTGGTCGAGGAGAGCAAGGACGTCATCGCCGTCGAGCGGACCCGCGAGTTCCGCGGCCGCTACCACGTGCTCGGCGGCGCGATCTCGCCCATCGCCGGCATCGGGCCCGACCAGCTCCGCATCAAGGAGCTGCTCCAGCGGCTGAACGACGGAGTCGTCACCGAGGTCATCATCGCCACCGACCCGAACCTCGAGGGCGAGGCCACGGCCACCTACCTCATCCGGATGTTGAGCCCGCTCGGGCTGCGGGTCTCCAAGCTCGCCAGCGGACTCCCCGTGGGCGGCGACCTCGAGTACGCCGACGAGCTCACCCTGGGCCGCGCCTTCGAGGGTCGCACCTCGATCAGCGCGAGCTGAACCACCGGACCCTTGCCATCGGGGGGCCGATGGGCCACGGTGTCGAGATGACTGAATCCGTGAAGGAAGCCCCCGACTTCAGCGGGCTGAGCGCCGTGTTCATCAACACGACGTTGAAACGGTCGCCCGAGCCGAGCCACACCGATGGCCTGGTGACCAAGAGCGCAGCGATCATGACCGGGCATGGCGTCGCGGTCACCACGATCCGCGCGATCGACCACGACATCGCCACCGGCGTCTACCCCGACATGACCGAGCACGGCTGGGAGTCCGACGCCTGGCCGGGCATTCTCGACCAGGTCATGGCGGCCAACATCCTCGTGCTGGCCGGTCCGATCTGGCTCGGTGACAACAGCAGCATCATGAAGCAGATCATCGAGCGGCTGTACTCGGCGTCCTCGATGCTCAACGACGACGGGCAGTACAAGTTCTACGGACGGGTTGGCGGCTGCCTCATCACCGGCAACGAGGACGGCATCAAGCACTGTGCGATGAACGTCCTGTACTCGATGCAGCACGTCGGCTTCACCATCCCGCCCCAGGCGGACGCGGGGTGGATCGGCGAAGCGGGCCCGGGGCCGTCGTACCTCGACGAGGGCTCCGGCGGGCCGGAGAACGACTTCACCAACCGGAACACCACGTTCATGACGTACAACCTGATGCACCTCGCGACGATGCTGCGCGACGGCATCCCGGCGTACGGCAATCAGCGCACCGTCTGGGACGAGGGCGTCCACGACTTCACGCACAACCCCGAGTACCGGTAGCCGCCGGGCGGGCTGACGGTTTACCAGGTTCAGTAGGCAACCCTCACTTCTCAGGGCAAAACCTCACTCCTCAGGGCAAATTTGCCCATGGATGTGCCAACTTCCCAACTTAACCTGGTAAACCGACCACAGAGACTGGACGCGGACCGGTCACGGGGCGCGTCCGGGTAGACTGGACGTCGCCTGTCGGCCCAGAGCCGTGTCGACATCGCAGCCGTGTCAGTCACTCATCCCGAGGATCCCCGTGGGCATTGTCGTGCAGAAGTACGGCGGCTCGTCCGTTGCCGATGCCGTGAGCATCAAACGAGTCGCCCAGCGCATCGTCGCCACCAAGAAGGCCGGCCACGACGTCGTCGTGGTCGTCTCGGCCATGGGCGACACCACCGACGAGCTCATCGACCTCGCGAACGAGGTGTCGCCGCTGCCGCCGGGCCGCGAGCTCGACATGCTGCTCACCGCCGGTGAGCGCATCTCGATGGCGCTGCTGGCGATGGCCATCGGTTCGCTCGGCCAGGAGGCGCGTTCGTTCACGGGCTCGCAGGCCGGGGTCATCACCGACGCCGAGCACGGCCGCGCCAAGATCATCGACGTCACACCCGGACGACTGCAGGCGGCCATCGCCGACGGCGCGGTCGCGATCGTCGCCGGGTTCCAGGGCGTCTCGCAGACCACCAAGGACATCACCACGCTCGGTCGAGGCGGCTCCGACACCACGGCCGTGGCGCTGGCGACGGCGCTCGACGCCGACGTCTGCGAGATCTACTCCGACGTCGACGGCATCTTCACCGCTGACCCGCGCATCGTGCCGAACGCTCGGCAGATCCCGCGCATCTCCTACGAGGACACGCTGGAGATGGCGGCGAACGGGGCGAAGATCCTGCACCTGCGATGCGTCGAGTACGCCCGCCGCAACACCATGCCGATCCACGTCCGCTCGTCGTTCAGCGACCGGCCGGGCACCTGGGTCGTGCACACCGACGACGTCCGGAAGGACCCCACCATGGAGCAAGCCATCATCTCCGGAGTCGCCCACGATCGCAGCGAGGCCAAGATCACCGTCGTCGGGGTGCCCGACAAGGTCGGCGAGGCCGCCGCGATCTTCCGGGCTCTGGCGGACGCGCAGATCAACATCGACATGATCGTGCAGAACGTCTCGGCCGCGGCCACGGCGCTCACCGACATCTCGTTCACCCTGCCCCGCGCCGAGGGCCAGACCGGGATGACCACGCTCGCCCGCCTCAAGGACGAGGTGGGCTTCGAACGGTTGCTGTACGACGACGGCGTCGGCAAGGTGTCGATCGTCGGCGCCGGCATGCGGTCCTCGCCCGGCATCACCGCCACGTTCTTCCAGGCGCTCGCGGACGCCGGCGTCAACATCGAGATGATCTCCACGTCCGAGATCCGCATCTCCGTCGTCGTCGCCGAGAACCAGATCGACGCTGCGGTCAACGCCGCGCACGAGGCCTTCGAGCTCGGCTCCGACGAGGTCGAGGCCGTCGTCTACGGGGGGACGGGTCGATGACGTCGATCGGCATCGTCGGGGCGACAGGCCAGGTCGGCACCGTGATGCGGCAGCTGCTCGCCGAGCGCGACTTCCCGGCCGATGAGGTGCGCTTCTTCGCGTCCGCACGCTCGGCCGGCAAGACGCTGCCGTGGAAGGGCGACGAGATCGTCGTCGAGGATGCCGCGACCGCCGATCCTGCCGGTCTCGACATCGCCCTGTTCTCGGCCGGCGCGGCCACGTCGCGCGAGCAGGCTCCGCGGTTCGCCGCCGCCGGCGTCACGGTCATCGACAACTCCTCGGCCTTCCGCAAGGATCCCGACATCCCGCTCGTGGTCAGCGAGGTCAACCCCGACGACGTCGCCCTGGCCGGTGGCTCGCAGGGCCGGGGCATCATCGCCAACCCCAACTGCACCACCATGGCGGCGATGCCGGTGCTCAAGCCGCTGCACGACGAGGCCGGGCTGGTGCGGCTGGTGGTCGCGTCCTACCAGGCCGTGTCCGGGTCCGGTGTCGCCGGCGTCGAGGAGCTGCATGCGCAGTCGCTGGCGGTCGTCGACAAGGCCGACGCCCTCACCCACGACGGGTCGGCCGTCGACTTCCCGCCGCCGTCCGTGTACACCGCACCGATCGCGTTCAACGTCCTGCCGCTCGCCGGCTCCGTCGTCGACGACGGATGGAACGAGACCGACGAGGAGCAGAAGCTCCGCAACGAGAGCCGCAAGATCCTCGGCATCCCCGACCTCCGGGTGGCGGGCACGTGCGTGCGCGTGCCGGTGTTCACCGGGCACTCGTTGTCGATCCACGCCCAGTTCGAGCAGCCGATCACGCCCGAGCGGGCCACCGAGCTGCTCGCGGCCGCTCCGGGCGTGCGCCTCGTCGACGTGCCCACGCCGCTCCAGGCGGCCGGTGCCGATCCGAGCCTCGTCGGTCGGATCCGTCAGGACCGCTCGCTCGACGACGGCACCGGGCTGGTGCTGTTCGTGAGTGGCGACAACCTGCGCAAGGGCGCCGCCCTCAACACCATCCAGATCGCCGAGCTGATCCTCGCCCGCTGAACCTCAGCGGGCGGAGCGGAGCTCGACGAACACGTCGAGGGAGTCCGGGTCGGTCAAGGCACCCTTGGCCGCGGCCTCCTCGATCGAGGCTCCGCGCAGGATCTTCTTCACCGGCACCTCGAGCTTCTTGCCCGACAGCGTGCGCGGCAGGACCCGCACGGCGTGCATCTCGTCGGGGACGTGTCGCGGCGACAGTCGCGTGCGCAGCTCCCGCGCGACCGTCGAGCGGAGGTCGTCGTCGAGCTCCTGGCCCTCGGCCAGGACGACGAACAGCAGCAACGTGCCGGCGCCGCCCTCGTCGTCCTCCAGGTGCACCACGAGGCTGTCGGCGATGCCGGGCAGCGACTCGACGACGGAATAGAACTCCGAGGTGCCGAGCCGCACGCCGCCGCGGTTCAAGGTGGCGTCGCTGCGGCCCGTGACCAGGCAGGTGCCGCCCTTGGTGATGGTGATCCAGTCGCCGTGCCGCCACACGCCCGGGAAATCCTCGAAGTACGCCTCGCGGTAGCGCGAACCGTCGTCGTCGCCCCAGAACCCGATCGGCATCGATGGCATCGGCGCGGTGATGACGAGCTCGCCCTGCTCGTCGATGACCGCACGTCCGGTCTCGTCGAAGGCCTCGATGGCGCAGCCGAGGCCGCGGCACGAGATCTCGCCGGCGTAGACCGGGACGTTGGGCGCGGCTCCCACGAACGCCGAGCAGACATCGGTGCCGCCGGAGACCGAGGCGAGCTGGACCGAGTCGCTGACCGTCTCGTAGACCCACCGGAAGCCCTCCGCCGGCAGCGGGGCGCCGGTGGACCCGACGGCGCGCAGGCTCGACAGGTCGGCCAGGTCGCGCGGGACCAGGCCGTCCTTGCGGCACTGCAGCAGGAACGGCGCCGAGGTGCCGAAGTAGGTGATCTCGAGCTCCTCGACCATCCGCCACAGCATGGCGAGGTCGGGGTGGGCCGGGTTGCCGTCGAACATCACGACCGTCGCCCCGACGCCGATGCCGGAGACGAGGTAGTTCCACATCATCCAGCCGGTGGTGGAGAACCAGAAGAACCGGTCGTGCGGACCGAGGTCGCTCTGCAGGGCGAGCGCCTTGAGGTGTTCCAGCGTGATGCCCCCGTGCCCGTGCACGATCGGCTTGGGCAGGCCGGTGGTGCCGGAGGAGAACAGGACGTAGAGCGGTTCGTCGAACGGGACGCGGGTGAACTCCAGCGGACCGGGTTCACGGACGAGGTCGGCCCACGTCTTCGCCCCGTCCGGGTAGATGGCGTGCTCCTCGAGGTACGGCAACCACACGACGGTGTGGACGCTGGGGAGGCGAGCGCGGATGGCTTCGACCTCGGCACGGCGGTCGACGGCCTTGGCGCCGTACCGGTAACCGTCGACGGCGAGCAGGAGCGTCGGCCGGATCTGCCGCCAGCGGTCGATGACGCTCTGCACTCCGAACTCCGGAGCGCAGGAGCTGAACACCGCACCGAGGCTGGCCGACGCCAGCATCAGGACCAGCGTCTCGGGGATGTTGGGCGCGTACGCCGCGACGCGGTCGCCGGGCTTCACGCCGAACCGCTGCAGGCCGCGCCGGGCCCGGGCGACCTGGTCGCGGAGCTCCGCGGCGGTGAGGCGAACCTCCGTACGAGACTGCGAACGGCCGATGACCACGACGTCGTCGTCGGAGCGGCCCGGCATCTGCAGCATCGCCTCGGCATAGTTGAGGCGCACACCCGGGAACCACGCCGCACCGGGCATCGCGGCGTCGGCCAGGGCCGGGCTGTCATCGCCGTCGGCGGGAAGGTTCGCGAAGCGCCACACCGCCCGCCAGAAGCCGTCGAGGTCGTCGACCGACCAGCGCCAGAGCTCGTCGTAGGTCTCGACGTCGGGCCCGCCGGCTTCTCGTACAGCTTCGACGAAGTCGTCGAGTCGGGTGCGCGCACCGGAGGGGCGCCAGAGGATCTCGCCGCTCATGAAACGCGGTGCGGCTGATCGGCAGCGAAGGTCAGCACCCGGCACGACACCGGATACGTGACAGCGCACAGCGCCGGGACCAGGATCCAGGCGGCGCGACCAGCGGCGAGCTCGAGGAAGAAGACCAGGACGAGCACGATGACGAGCGCGACGGCCGTGAAGCTGATCGTGCCGGTGTGCTCGATTCCGAAGCCGCTCAGCAACCGGTCGCCGATGACGATCACGATGGCCGACACGACGAGCAGCGCGACCGCGCCCCACGCTCCGCCGGCCGTGGTGCCACGCGTCGCTGAGAACAGCTCGTAGCAGAGCCAGCCGAGGCCCACGCTGACGAGGCCGACCACGACGCCCGTGAGCGCGGCAGCACGAAGGGGAGGCAGGTGTGGGAGGCGCAGGTCGCGCACGCGCGCAGCGCCGTCGCGCACGGCTTCGCTGAGGGTGAATGAGACGTCGCGTGCGCCCTCGCCGATCCGACTTCCGATCACACGGGCCCGATCGGCGAGACCGGCGCCGGGTCGGCGCGGAGGCGACGGGATGCGGATGCTCGGACGCGGCCGACTGGCCGCCTTGGCCTTCAACCTGTCGAGCGGAGAGGCGACCTTCGGGGCGGAGGGGTGCACCTTGGTCGTCCCGGTCGTCCCGGCGGCCGCGGACTGGACCGGGCGGACGACGACGGTCTTCTTGACCACCCTCTTGACGACCCTCTTGGTGGAACGCCGCTCCTCGACCATGCGGTCAGTCTGTCACAGGGCGGGTCGAGGTCCGCCGGCCGGAAACTGGCTGGCAGGGACACTGACTTCGTGGTCGGGGTGACAGGATTTGAACCTGCGGCCTCGTCGTCCCGAACGACGCGCGCTACCAAGCTGCGCCACACCCCGCTGCCCTGTTCGGGCAACCCGGCGAGTCTATCCCAGCCGGGGTGACAGGCTCCCAGTGACTCCGGAGCCGTGCGGTCCGCGTTGCGGTTCTCGTGGAGCGCCGCTCGCGAGGTCGGTCGCGAGCCTGGCCAGGGCTCTCTCCCAGACGTCGCCCAGCCGGACGTCGAGGTCCGCTCCGTACCACTGGCGTCCGCCGGGCCGCGGCGTCCCGCGCCGAACACCACGGCGCGCTTCACCAGGTAGAGATCGATCCGGGCGAAGGCGAGGCGCATGGCGACGGACAGGCGAGACGCCACGTCGACGACGTCGGAAAGGTGACGTGGCGTCGGGATCGAGCGGTCAGCAGCACGAGTGGCGGCGCGACTGCAGCGTGCAACTACCGCTGGTAGCGACCCGCGTCAGTGGCGGTGAGGGTGAGGAGGGTGGCTTCGGGACGGCACGCGAACCTCACCGGAGCGTAGGGGGACGTGCCGGCGCCGGCCGACACGTGCAGCCAGGACGGTTCGTGGTTCGCGGTGCGGTGGACGTGCAGGCCCTTGGCCCGCTTGCGGTCGAGGTCGCAGTTGGTGACGAGCGCTCCGTAGAACGGCAGGCACAGCTGCCCGCCGTGCGTGTGGCCGGCCATGATGAGCGGGTAGCCGAGGGCGTTCCAGCGGTCGAGCACGCGCAAGTACGGAGCATGCGCAACCCCGATGGCGAGGTCGGCTGACGGGTCGGCGGGTTGGTCGTCGAGCTGGTCGAAGCCGAGGTGGGGGTCGTCGACGCCGACGAAGGCGAGCCGCGTTCCGGCGACGTCGAGCGACGCGTGGGTGTTGGTGAGGTCGGTCCAGCCGCGCTGGGTGAAGGCTTGGCGCATCGGCTCGAACGGCAGGTCCGGCCGGCGCGTCCGCCACCACTCGTTGCGCCCCGACGCGGTGCCGCTGCCGCCGAACAGGTACATCGCCGGGTTCTTGCGAACGGGGGAGTAGTAGTCGTTCGACCCGAAGACGAACACGCCGGGGAGGTCGAGGAGGTCCCCGTAGGCGCGGATCACGGTCGGCAACGCGTCCATGTGGGCGAGGTTGTCGCCGGTGTTGACGACGAGGTCCGGCTCGAGCTCGGCGAGCTCGCTCAGCCACCGCTGCTTGTGGTGCTGCGACGGCGTCATGTGCGCATCGGAGAGGTGCAGCACCCGCAGGGTCGACGAGCCGGCCGGCAGCACGGGAACCGTGACCTCGCGGAGCGTGAAAGCCCGCACCTCATAGAGAGAGGCGTACGCCAACCCGGCCGCGGCGACACCGGCGAGCCCGAGCGGCCAGGCGATCGGTCGCATGAGTGCAGCCTAGCCAGACGCCCGGTGAGAGGATGTGCCCATGTCCGAGCTGAAGGATCGACTCCGCGCTGACCTCACCACTGCCATGAAAGCGCGTGACAGCCTGCGCACCGGAACCTTGCGCATGGTGCTGACGGCGGTCACCAACGCCGAGGTCGGAGGCAAAGCGGCTCGGGAGCTGACCGACGACGACGTCATGGGCGTTCTCACGGCGGAGGCGAAGAAGCGGCGCGAGGCCGCGGAGGCGTTCGATGCCGGCGACCGACCGGAGCTCGCGGCGAAGGAGCGCGCCGAGTCCGAGATCCTGGCCGAGTACCTGCCCGCGCAGCTGGGCGACGACGAGGTCCGCGACATCGTGACCGCGGCGATCGAGTCGACCGGCTCGGCCGGGGCCGGCATGAAGGCGATGGGTGCGGTGATGGGCGTCGTCCAACCGCAGGTGAAGGGTCGGGCCGACGGCGGAGCAGTCGCGGCGGAGGTCAAGCGGCAGCTGGGCGCCTGAGCTCAGTCGTTCTTCTTCTTCTTCTCCTTCTCGGCCCTGGGCTGACCCACTGGGGGCGGGTCGAACGGCACGGGACTCAGGTAGTCCTGGATCTTGCCCATCGCCTTTTTCCACATCGGGCCGGCCAAGGATGAGCCGCCGACCTGGGCAAAGCTGATCGGCACGCCCTTGAGGGTGCGGCCGGCCAACGTGATGGGCACGCCCTTCTTGTTGGCACCGGCGATCATCGAGGCCGCCACCAGCTCGGGGGTGTAGCCCATGTACCAGACCGACTTGTTCTCCTGAGTCGTTCCGGTCTTCGCTGCCGACGGGATGCGCAGCGCCGTGCCGTTGGAGTAGCCGAAGCCGCCGGGCTTCTGGACCCCGGCCAGGATGTCGTTGATCTGCGCGGCATCGTCCTGGGTCATGACGCGCTTGCACTCCTTGGCGTACTCCTTGACGACCTTGTCCTTCATGTCGACGATCGCCTCGACGGGCTGGGGTTTGCAGTACTTGCCGCCGCCCGCCGGAACCGCATACGCGGCCGCCATGGTGAGGGGGCTGACGGACGTGACGCCGAGCGTGAACGGCCCGACCTGGTCGGTGACACCCGTCTTGGAGTCGAACGGCACCGTGATGCCCATCGCCTCGGCGGCCTTCACGACGTTGCACAGACCCGCGTCGCGCTCCAGCTGCGCGAAATAGGTGTTCACCGACTCGCGAGTGCCCGTGTACATGTTCTTGCGACCCGACGAGGTGGAGTTGCCCACCTTCCAGGTGCCGGTGCCGCCGCCCTCGCAGTCGAAGTAGGTGCCGGCGGGCATCGTCAAGAACTTCGGCGAGTTGTATGTGCGGCTGACCTCGATGCCCTTCTTGAGGGCGGCCGCGACGGTGAACATCTTGAACGTCGAACCGGCCTGGAAGCCACCGGAGTCGCCGAACTGCGGCGGAACCGCGAAGTTGATGAAGGACTCGCCCTTCTTCTTGTCGCGACCCATCGGACGCGACTGGGCCACGCCCCGCACCTTGCCGGTACCCGGCTCGACCAGGGCGATGGAGCCGATCGCCTGGTCCTTGGCGCCGACGGTGCTGCGCACCGCCTTGTTGATCGCCTTCTGCATGCGGACGTCGATGTTGGACTTGATCGTGAGGCCGCCGCGCTCGAGCCGCTGGCGTCGTTCCTGGACCGTGTTGCCGAGCGCCGGTTCGGCGAGCAGGTAGCGACGCACGTAGTCGCACGAGAACGCGGCCTTGGAGGTGACGCAGCCGTTGGGGAACGACGTGATCTTGAGCCCGAGCTTCGTGGCCTGGAGCTCCTCGGCCTTCTTCTGGCTGATCTTGCCGAGCCCGGCCATGACGGCCAGGACCGTGTTGCGACGTTGCAGCGCCCGCTCGGGGTAGGCGCGGGGATCGAACTCGACGGGGTTCTTCACCAGCCCGGCCAGCGTGGCCGACTGCAGGACGTTCAGCTTGTCGGGGCTGACGGAGAAGAAGTGGTTGGCCGCGGACTGGATACCGTACGCGCCGTCGCCGAAGTAGGCGATGTTGAAGTAGCGCTCCAGGATCTGCTTCTTGGTGTGCTCCTCCTCGTACGCGATGGCCAGCTTGAGCTCGCGGATCTTGCGGGCCACGGACTCCTTCGTGGCGGCGCGCACCTGCTCCTTCGTGGTGGCCTGCTGTACGAGGGTCAGCTTGATGAGCTGCTGCGTGATGGACGATCCGCCCTGCGTCTGGTTGGCGGAGGCGTTGTTGACGAGGGCGCGCAGCGTTCCTTCGAGGTCGAGCGCACCGTGCTCGTAGAAGCGGTTGTCCTCGATCGAGAGCAGGGCGTCCTGCATCTCGTCGCTGATCTTGTCGAGCGGGACGTCTTCGCGGTTCTCCTGGTAGAAGTACGCCAGCCTGCTGCCGTCGGACGCGAGCAGGGTGCTGGTCTGTGCGGCCGGGACGTCCTTGAGCTCCAGCGGGAGGTCGACGATCGCCTTGCTGACGTTGTTGCCGGTGACTGCGGTGAACGCGGCCGCCGGGACGAAGACGGCGGCGACGATGAGCCCGGCGAGCGCGGACAACCGGGCGATCGCCCAGACGACCGAACCGTCGTGCTCGGGGGGAGGACCGGACTGCACGCGACGGCGCAGCGAGTCCGTCATGTCGTCCCAGGGCATGGAGCCAAGAGTACGTGACCTGCAGAACCACGGCCCGGCCGATTCGCCGTTCCGTCGGCATCAATGCTGCTCAGGCATAGTTCCAAAGGACTAGGGATAACCACTCCCTCGTGTCTGCTGCCTTCCAGCGCAACTCCATACGTTGGTCACCACGGCACTTTCGGCCAGTGGGGGCCGATCTCGGGAAGGGGCACGTCGCATGGGGTGGAATGACAACTGGGCAGCAGTAGCCGCCTGTCAAGGCAAGTCAGATGCGCTGTTCGTCAAGGGCGCAGAGCAGAATCGCGCCAAGCAGGTCTGTGGCGGTTGCAGCGTTCGCGCGGAGTGCCTCGCGGAGGCGCTCGACAACCGCATCGAGTGGGGTGTCTGGGGCGGCATGACCGAGCGCGAGCGCCGAGCGCTCCTGCGCCGGCGTCCCAACGTCACCACCTGGCGGAGCATCCTCCAGCCCGCCGCATCCTGATCTGAGTCAGGTTCCGGCCAGCAGGTCACCGATCTGACGGAGTCCGTCGAGGTCGTGCACGTCGCTGGCCAACGCCGGCACCGACACCGTGGGAACGCGGGGGTGCGCCGCGGTGAAGCGCTGCGCGACGCGGGTCTCCCGCTTCGCCAGCCGAGCCCGGTCCGCGTGCACGGCGAGCAGCTCTGCGGTGGCGCGCTCCTCGTCGTTGCCGGAGGCCAGCTTGCGGCCGCTCGACTCCGCGTCGGCCGCGGTGATGCGGTCGACGTCGCCGACATGGACCCGGTTGATCACCAGTCCGGCGAGCGGCATCTTCTCCGACGACAACCGCTCTACGAAGTAGGCAGCCTCGCGGATCGCATCGATCTCCGGCACGGCCACCACGACGAACGCCGTGCCCTCGGCCTGGAGCAGGGCGTAGGTGGCCTCGGCGCGCTGGCGGAACCCGCCGAACAGGGTGTCGAGCGCGGCGACGAACGCCTGGACGTCGGTGAGCATCTGGGCGCCGAGCACCTTGTTGAGCGCGCCCGTCACCAGCCCGAAGCCGGCCGTCAGCAGTCGTGCGGGCCCACGGGCCGGAGCCACCATCAGTCGCATGAAGCGCCCGTCGAGCAGCGACGACAAGCGCTCGGGTGCGTCGAGGAAGTCCAGCGCCGACCGGGACGGCGGGGTGTCGACCACGATGAGGTCCCACCGCCGCTCGCCGGCCACGGCCTCGGCATGGAGCTGCCCGAGCTTCTCCATCGCCATGTACTCCTGCGTCCCGGCGAATGAGCTGGAGAGTGCGACGTAGAAGGGGTTCTCGAGGATCTGCTGCGCCTTCTCCGGTGTCGAGTGAGCCTCGACGACCTCGTCGAAGGTCCGCTTCATGTCGAGCATCATCGCGTCCAGTCGACCGCCTGCTGCGTCACTGACACCGTCGACCTGGCGGGGGATGTTGTCGAGCTCGGTGAGTCCCATGGACTGGGCGAGTCGCCTCGCCGGGTCGATGGTGAGCACGCAGACCTGACGACCCTGCTCGGCCGCACGCAGCGCCAGGGCCGCGGACGAGGTCGTCTTGCCGACCCCGCCGGAGCCGCAGCAGACGATGATCTCGGTGCCTCGGTCGGCGAGCAGCGCGTCGATGTCGATCCGTTCGGAGGAGGACGTCCCCGTGGATCGACGCGAGCCCGGTGCGGCCGGCCCGGTCGTCCTCGACGTCGGTCGCTTGGGCTTCGGGGTGGTGGTCGGACGCCCGGTCATGCGGGATCACCCCGACCCAGCAGGTTGGTGCGCAACAGTCCGGCGAGCTCGAACAGTGCGCCTTGGTCGATGTCGTCGGGAAGCGCGGGCAGCTCGGTGACCGGCTGGCCCGCCTCGGCCATCACGGCGCGCTGCGAGTCCTGAAGGTCTTGGCGCTCCACGTGCGCGTGTCCCTCCTCGAGAAGCATGGGGGCGGCCGTCGGGTCGAGGGTGACCGTCGAGAGCGCGGCAGCGACCTGGTCGATGTCGAGCGTGCCGGTGCTGATCGCCTCGCGGGTCTGGGCACCCAGCAGTGAGTTCCGCACGAGGTTGACGACGACGTGACCGACGGGGAGACGGGTCGACCTGAGCTCGGCGATGCCGTCGAGGGTCTCCTGCACCGGCATCTCCTCGAGCACCGTCACGAGGTGGACGCGGGTCGACTGGCTGCGCATCATCGCCATGATCGAGTCGGCCTGGCGGCGGACCGGTCCGACCCGGGCGAGCCCGGCCACCTCCTCGTTCACGTTCAGGAAGCGGGCGATGCGGCCAGTGGGTGGGGCGTCCATGACGACGGCGTCGTAGGCGAACCCGTCGCCCCCCTTCGATGGCCCGCTGCGTCGCCGGGCCGCTTCGTAGACCTTGCCGGTGAGCAGGACGTCACGGACGCCGGGCGCGATGGTGGTGGCGAAGTCGATGATGCCGAACCGGTCGAGGGCCTTGCCGGCACGTCCGAGCCGGTAGTACATCTGCAGGTACTCCAGCAGTGCCGCCTCAGGGTCGATCGCAAGTGCGTAGACCTCGCCGCCGCCCAGTCCCACGGCCACCTTGCGCTCCTCGTACGGGAGCGGGGGGACATCGAAGAGCTGGGCGATGCCCTGCCGGCCCTCGACCTCACACAGAAGGACGCGTCGCCCGGCGTCGGCGAGGGCCGTGGCGAGCGCAGCCGCCACGGTGGTCTTGCCGGTGCCGCCCTTGCCGGTGACGATGTGGAGCGGAGTCGAGGAAGCCACGGGTGAAGGGTAGCGAGGGGGACCGAGTCCGGCCCGGTAACCGCCGTCCGGGGCCACGGCCGACGGCCCGGCGATACAGTCGGCCCATGACGCAATGGGAGTACATGACCGCACCGGTCCTGGTGCACGCGACCAAGCAGATCCTCGACAACTTCGGGACCGACGGGTGGGAGCTCGTGCAGGTCGTTCCCGGCATGAACCCGGAGAACCTCGTCGCCTACTTCAAACGGCCGGTCCAGGCGTGACCTCGACACCGGAGGATCGACTGGCTGAGCTCGGGCTCAGCGTGCCGTCGGTCGTTCCACCCGTCGCGGCCTACGTGCCGGCCGTGCGGAGCGGCTCGCACGTCTTCACCGCCGGCCAGCTGCCGATGCGGGACGGCGCGATGGTGGCCACCGGGAAGGTCGGCGACACAGTGTCGGTCGAGCAGGCCGCCGAGTGCGCCCAGCAGTGCGCGCTCAACGCCCTGGCGGCCGTCGCGTCACAGGTGGGCGATCTCTCGCAGGTCCGTCGCATCGTCAAGGTGGTGGTGTTCGTGGCCAGCTCACCCGACTTCACCGGCCAGCCCACCGTGGCCAACGGGGCGAGCGAGCTGCTTGGCACCGTCTTCGGCGACGCCGGGGTGCACGCCCGCAGCGCCGTGGGTGTGACAGCCCTTCCGCTGGACGCTCCCGTGGAGGTCGAGCTCGTGGTCGAGGTTGCTTGATGCGTTACCCGGTGCCGGAGTCGCTGCGTGAACATGTCGCGGAAGCGGCACTGTGGGACGAGGTCCCCGTCGCCCGTGACGCGGCCACGATCGCGTTGGTGCGCGACGGCGAGGCCGGCATCGAGGCCTATCTCATGCGTCGCCACAGCACCATGGAGTTCGCGGCCGGCATGTACGTGTTCCCCGGCGGCAAGGTGCAGGATTCGGACCAGCTCGTCGGTGCCTGGGTCGGACCGTCCCCCCAGGAGTGGGGCGAACGGCTCGGTTGTGATGCCGACACGGCTCGCGGGCTCGTGGTCGCCGCCGTGCGCGAGACCTTCGAGGAGTCGGGCATCCTGCTGGCCGGGCCCGACGCCCACACCGTCGTCGCCGACACGAGTGCCCCGGACATGCAGGCTGCGCGGGTCGCGCTCGAGAACGCGGAGTACGGCTTCGCCCAGTTCCTGACGGAGCGCGACCTGGTGCTGCGCGCCGATCTGGTCGGCGCTTGGTCGCACTGGATCACTCCGCCGTTCGAACCTCGGCGCTACGACACGAGGTTCTTCGTCGCCGCGTTGCCGGAGGGCCAGGTCGTCGGCGAGCTGCCCGGCGAAGCCGATCGCGCCGACTGGATGCCGGTGGCGCAGGCGCTCCAGGCCGTCGAGAACGGCACGGCGATGATGCTGCCCCCGACGGTGCACACCTGCCGCCAGCTCTCCGGTCTCGCCGCCACCGACGTCCTCGCTGCCGCGGCAGAGCGAGTGATCACCCCGATCGAGCCACGCATCGTCGAGGTCGACGGGGAGCTGTTCCTCGACAACTTCGTGGAGGAGTGGTGAGCCAACTCGTCGAGGTCACCGAGCGTGCGTCGACGGTGCGCGCCGACAACCCCGGCGTGATGACGCTCGAGGGCACCAACACCTGGATCCTGCGCGAGCCCGGAGCGCGCCGCTCCGTGGTGGTCGACCCGGGACCGATCGACGACGTCCATCTGGACCGTGTCCTCGAGGCGGCCGGCGAGGTCGGCCTGGTGCTGTTCACGCATCGCCACCTCGACCACACCGAGGCCATGCAGGTCTTCACGGAGCGCACCGGCGCCACCGCCCGAGCCACCGACCCGGAGTTCTGCGTCGGCGCCGATCCGCTGGCCGACGGCGAGACGATCGAGGTCGACGGGCTTCGCCTCGACGTCGTCGCGACCCCGGGGCACACCTCGGACTCGACGTGCTTCCGACTGCTCGACGAGCTCACGCTGCTCAGCGGCGACACCGTGCTCGGTCGCGGCACCACGATCATCGCCCATCCCGACGGCGTGCTCGGCCCGTACCTCGACTCGTTGGCGATCCTGCGCGAGCTGGTCGAGGAAGGCCTGGTCGAGCGCATCCTGCCCGGTCACGGCCCGGTCATCGACCGCGCCGGCGAGGTCCTCGACTTCTACCTCGAGCACCGTCAGGAACGTCTCGACCAGGTCCGCGAAGCGCTCGCCGCCGGTGCCACCACCCCTCGCGAGGTGGTGGCGCGCGTCTACAGCGACGTCGACCAGAGCCTCTGGCCCGCCGCCGAGCTCAGCGTCCGCGCCCAGCTCGACCACCTCCGCGCCTGAGGAGCGGGCGGGTCAGCGGGCGCGGCGCTGGAGACGTTCGAGGTCGAGGATGACGACGCTGCGGGGCTCGAGGCGCATCCAGCCGCGGGACGCGAAGTCGGCGAGGGCCTTGTTGACCGTCTCGCGAGAGGCGCCGACGAGCTGGGCCAGCTCCTCCTGGGTGAGGTCGTGGTTGACGTGCACGCCGTCGTCGGCCTTGCGTCCGAAGCGCCCGGCGAGGTCGAGCAGTGCCTTGGCGACGCGCCCGGGGACGTCAGAGAACACCAGGTCACCGACGACCTCGTTGGTGCGCCGCAGACGACCCGCGAGCTGGTGCAGCAACGCGAGGGCGACGTCGGGGTGATCTGCCAGCACGGGACTGAGCGCGTCGTGGCCGAGACTCTTCAGCTCGACGTCGGTGACGGCAGTGGCGGTGGCCGAGCGCGGCCCCGGGTCGAAGAACGACAGCTCTCCGAACATCTGGCCCGGGCCGAGGATGGCGAGCAGGTTCTCGCGACCGTCCGGAGACGTGCGTCCGAGCTTCACCTTGCCGTCGAGCACGACGTAGAGCTGGTTCCCCTCGTCGCCCTCGTTGAACAGGATCTCACCTCGTTTGAGCGAGGCCGTCGCCATCGAGTCCCCGAGGGCAACGGCGGATTCGTCGTCGAGACCGGAGAACAGCGGGGCCTGGCGCAGCACGTCGTCAGTCACGGGGATTCCTTCTGTTTTTGTTGCGTCGGTCACAGTGTGAGCCACTCGTCTGCAGTTTTCCACACGGCGGGTCGCCTGGGCGGGGTAAACGGCGCGACCCGTACGCTTGACGCGTGCCGACCGACGCCAAGCCTCCCACGGTCCTCGTGCGGCGGGCGCGCAAGATGCACCGTGTTCTGGCCGACACCTACCCCGACGCCGGCTGTGAGCTCGACTTCGCCGACCCCTTTCAGCTGTTGGTCGCCACCGTCCTCTCGGCACAGACCACCGACCGCCGCGTCAACGCCGTCACCCCATCGCTCTTCGAGCGGTTTCCGGACGCCACCGCTCTCGCCTCCGCCGACCGGTCCGTGGTCGAGGACATCGTCCGGACCACGGGGTTCTTCCGCGCCAAGACCGACAGCCTGCTGAAGCTGTCGGGCGCCCTCGTCGAGCGGTTCGACGGTGAGGTCCCGCCACGCCTCGACGACCTCGTCACCCTGCCGGGTGTCGGCCGCAAGACGGCCAATGTGGTCCTCGGCAACGCCTTCGACGTCCCCGGGCTCACCGTCGACACCCACTTCGCTCGTCTGGTCCAACGGTTCGAATGGGTGGACGACACCACTGCCAAGGACCCCGTCCGCACCGAGCACGCGGTGGGCGCCCTGTTCCCCAGGGGCGACTGGACGATGCTCAGCCATCGCCTCATCTGGCACGGGCGCCGACGGTGCCACGCGCGAAAGCCGGCGTGTGGGGCCTGCCCGCTGGCCCGCTGGTGCCCCGCCTACGGCACCGGACCGACCGATCCGGAGGTCGCGGCAGCTCTCGTCACCACCCAGGGGCGGGCGTGAGGGGACGCGTGGGCGGTGTCGCGCTGCTGGTCGGGGTCCTCGTGTCCGCGTGCGGAAGCTCCGACCAGTCCACCAAACCCACGTTCGGCGGTGGCACCGAACCGCCGGGTGCCTCCGCCACCGTCCTCGCCGATCTCAAGGCCGCCGCGAAGATCGAGCCGTGCCCGTCATCAGACGCGCCCGCCGTGCCGGACGGCGGGCTGCCCGACCTCGAGCTCGGCTGCCTCGGCGGCGGGGCCCCGGTGCGGTTGTCGGGGCTCGCCCGCACCCCGACCGTCATCAACCTGTGGGCGAGCTGGTGCGCGGAGTGCCGAGACGAGCTGCCGCTGCTCGCCCGGGCCGACCGCGAGTACGGCGGCCGCGTGCAGTTCATCGGCGTCGACGTCAACGACTCCGCTCCCGAAGCGGCGTTGCGGCTGGCGCGGCAAGCCGGTGTCACCTATCCGCAGCTCGTCGATCGCGACGCCCGTCTGCGGGCCCCGTTGCGCGTCGCCGGAATCCCGCAGACGGTGCTCGTGGATGCCCGGGGGACACTGGTGTTCACGGAACGGGCACCGTTTCGTTCGTACGCCGAGGTGACGGCGGCGATCCGCGAACACCTGGGGGTCACGCCGTGAAGCTCGAGGGGTCCGACGCGACGCTGCCCGCCTGGCTCGAGCAGGTTGCAGAGCTTGCCGCTTCGGTCGACGCCGAGCAGCTGGCCCCGCGCTTCCCGCATCCCCCGCCCGACGCCCGGCCGGCGGCTGTGCTGATCTGTTTCGCCGATGGCGCCCACGGACCGGAGCTCCTGCTCACCGAGCGCGCGACCACGCTGCGCAACCACGCCGGCCAGATCTCCTTCCCCGGCGGTGCCTCCGACCCCGGCGACGACGACGCCGTCACGACCGCCCTGCGGGAGGCGCAGGAGGAGGTCGGACTCGACCCCGGCGACGTGCTGGTGTTCGGCACCCTGCCGACCCTGTGGCTGCCGCCGAGCAACTTCGCCGTCACCCCTGTCCTCGGCTACTGGAGCAACCCCCGGACGCTCGAACCGGTCGACACCGCTGAGGTCGGCAGCGTCCTGCATCACCCCATCCACCAGCTCATGGAGCCGACGAACCGGTTCACGGTCGAGCATCCGACAGGGTGGCGGGGGCCGGCGTTCGAGGTCGGCTCCGAGGTGCCGCTCTGGGGCTTCACCGCCGGCGTCATCAGTCGGCTGTTCGAGTACCTCGGCTGGGAGAAGCCGTGGGATGATTCCGTCACCCGACCGCTGCCGGAGCTGCTGTGAACTCCCTCGACCTCGTCCTGCTGTTCATCCTGTTCGCCTACGCCGTCTCCGGCTACGTGCAGGGCTTCGTCGTGAACCTGGTGGCCACCATCGGGCTGCTCGCCGGCGGATTGCTCGCGATCGCCATCGTCCCGCGCGTGCTTCAGGGCGGGGCGCCGAACCTCTCCTCGTCCCTGGTCGCTCTCGCGCTGGTGGTGGGCGCGGCGGCCATCGGCCAGGCAGTGGGCACCTACGTCGGCACCGATCTCCGCAGAGGCCTGCAGTGGCGACCTCTGCGATGGGTCGACGCCGTGGCCGGTGCCGCGCTGAGCATCGTCGCGGTCCTGGCTGCGTCCTGGGCGCTCGGCTACTCCGTGAGCGGGACGTCGATCCCGTACCTGTCCACCGCATCGCGCAACTCCACGATCCTGTCGCACGTCGACGACGTCATGCCGGCCCGGGCCGCGGAGACCCTGCGCGCGTTCAACAAGACACTCGACGCCAACCTGTTCCCCCGCTACATCGACCCGTTCGAGGACGAGCGCATCACCGCCGTCGATCCCCCCGACGACGCCACGCTTCAGCTCGCGGCCGTCCGGCAGGCATCCGAGAGCGTCGTCAAGGTCATCGGCGTCGCCTCCTGTGACCGGGGCGTCGAAGGCTCCGGCTTCGTGTACGCCCCGAACCGGGTCATGACGAACGCCCACGTCGTCGCCGGCGTCGACGACCCCTTCATCGACGTGAACGGTCGTCGAACCCGGGCGAACGTCGTCCTGTTCAACCCCAAGCTCGATGTCGCCGTGCTCTCCACCAGCGGTCTCGGCCTCAAGCCGCTGCCGTTCGACCAAGGCGGAAAGGCCGGCGACGACGCCGCCATCCTCGGGTATCCCGAGAACGGGCCGTTCGATGCCCGCTCGGCGCGAATCCGCGGAGAGCTCACGCTCCGGAGCCCAGACATATACGATCGCGGTGAGCACCTGCGCAAGACGTTCTCCGTGCGTGGTCTGGTCCGATCCGGCAATTCGGGCGGTCCGCTCATCTCAAGCCAAGGTGGCGTGCTCGGAGTGATCTTCGCCGCATCTGTCACCGACCGCTCGACGGGCTATGCGCTGACGGCGCAACAGGTGGCGAACGCAGCGGATCGCGGCCGGTCGGCTTCCAACCGGGTGGACACAGGAGGATGCGCATGATCCGATCGGGTACGTCGTTCCTCGCCTGGGTGGTCGCGGTGGTGGCCGCAGTCATCACGATCCCGACCTTGTGGGTCGCCACCCACGTCGCCGATGAGTCCGGATACGTCGACTTCGCCCGACCGTTCGTGGCCGACAGCGAGCTGCGCGACGCGCTGGCCGCGCAGATCGCCGACGACGTCGTCAAGGACGGCGGGCTCCCCACGGTCGTCCGGCCTGTGCTTGAGCTGGCGCTACGGACGGTGGCACGAAAGACCGCTCAGGAACCCGGGTTCGTCAAGGCCTGGGACGAGTCCCAGCGGCGGTCCCACCGGCTGACCTTCGGCGACAAGAGCACCGACCGCCTCACCGTCGACGTCGGTCCGATCGCCTCCTTCGTCAGCGAGCGCATCACCGAGGACCTGCCGGTCGGCGTCACCATCCCCGACACGCTCCCGGTGCCGGTCCACGACGCGGCGGAACGTGAAGTGCTCGACCAGGTCGGCGAGACTCCCAACCAGGCCCGCATCGGGCTGCTCGTTGTGGCCCTGGCCTCGCTGCTGTCGGTGCTGCTGGCCCGCCGACGCCTCAACGCCCTGGCGGGTCTCGGAGCCGGAGCGCTGATCACCAGCGGCGTCCTGCGGATCGGCACCGGACTGGCCTTGCCTGAAGTGCTTGACCGCAACTCCGCGCCCTCCGCGTTCGCGCGTCAGATGCGTGACCTGCTGGCTGATCGGGCGGCCGACTCGCTCAACCAATGGCTGCTCGCCATCGCCGTCGTCGGCGCTGTCGTGCTGGTGCTCGCTCTGCTCGCGCGGGCCCTGCCGGGCCGCTGACCTCTCTCAGAGGTCGACGGCAGGGGACGTGTTGCGGCCCTTGAGTGCGGCGGGGATCTCCTTGGCGGTGGCCATGGTCTTCTTCGGGGCGCGGACCTTCTTGATGAGTCGGAACCCGATCAGCATGAGGAGGACGGCCAGGAGGAGGTAGGCGCCGGCGACGATGAGGAACGCCCAGGCGGGGTCGAGGCCGACCATGACCAGCAGGTACGCGAACGCGATCGAGACCAGCACGGTGATGAGCAGGCCGAGGAAGCCTGCGACGGCGAACATGGCCGCACCGATGCCCCCCGCCTTGGCGCTGAACCGGATCTCGCTCTTCGCGAGAGCGATCTCGGAGTGCACGAGGGCCGAGATGTCTCGACTGGCGTCGGCGACCAGCCTCCCGATGGTGGGGTCGGTGATGCGCTCGTCGTCAACGTGGCTCATGGGTCGAGACTACAAGCGCGGCGCGGTCCGTGCTCCATGCCGCTGCCCGGCCGTCCTCAGTCCTCGTCCTTGGCCGACTTCATGCCCTCGGAGATCTGGTCCATCACGCCGGAATCGGCGAGCGTCGTCGAGTCCCCGACCTCGCGGTTCTCGGCCACGTCGCGCAAGAGGCGTCGCATGATCTTGCCCGAGCGGGTCTTCGGCAGCTCCGGGACGACCATGATCTGGCGCGGCTTGGCGATGGCCCCGATCTGCTTGCCCACATGGTCACGCAGCTCGCTGAGCACCGCCTCGTCGGCCTTCTGCCCGTCGACCAGGGCGGACTCGCGCAAGATGACGAACGCCACGGGCGCCTGTCCTTTGGTCTCGTCGGATGCGCCGACGACCGCGGCCTCGGCGACCTTGGGGTGGGAAACGAGGGCCGACTCGATCTCGGTGGTCGAGAGGCGGTGGCCGGAGACATTCATGACGTCGTCGACCCGGCCGAGCAGCCAGATGTCACCGTCGTCGTCCTTCTTCGCCCCGTCGCCGGCGAAGTAGACGTCCTCCCAGCGGGACCAGTACGTCTCCTTGTACCGCTCGTCGTCGCCCCAGATGGTGCGCAGCATGGCCGGCCACGGCTCGGTGAGCACGAGGTAGCCGCCTTCGCCGTTGCCCACCGGCTTGCCGGCATCGTCGACGACCTCGGCACTGATGCCGGGGATCGCGGTCATGGCCGAGCCGGGCTTGCCCGACGTGACGCCGGGCAGCGGGCTGATCATGTGGGCACCGGTCTCGGTCTGCCACCAGGTGTCGACGATCGGCGTCTGACCGCCACCGATGTTGTCCCGGTACCAGATGTAGGCCTCCGGGTTGATCGACTCACCCACCGAGCCGAGGATGCGCAGCGACGACAGGTCGAACTCGGCCGGGATCTGCTCACCCCACTTCATGCAGGTCCGGATGGCGGTCGGGGCGGTGTAGAACAGCGTGACGCCGTGGTCCTGGATGATCTCCCACCAGCGGCCCTTGTGCGGAGTGTCGGGCGTGCCCTCGTAGAGGACCTGGGTGACGCCGTTGGCGAGCGGTCCGTAGACGATGTAGGAGTGGCCGGTGACCCAGCCGACGTCGGCGGTGCACCAGTACACGTCGTCGGGCTTGTGGTCGAAGACGCCCCAGAACGAGTACGCGCACTGCACGAGGTAGCCGCCGGTGGTGTGCAGGATGCCCTTGGGCTGGCCGGTCGTGCCGGAGGTGTACATGACGTAGAGCGGGTGCTCGCTGTCGAAGTCCTCCGGCGTGTGGTCGCTCGAGGCGTGGTCGACGACGTCGTGCCACCAGACGTCGCGGTCGTCGGTCCACGCCACGTCCTGTCCGGTGCGACGCACCACCAGCACGTGGCGCACGTCCGGGCACTTCTCCATCGCCTCGTCGACCGCCGGCTTGAGTGCCGACGGGTTGCCGCGGCGGTAGCCGCCGTCGGCGGTGATGACGACCTTCGCGTCGCAGTCCAGCACCCGGCTCGAGAGCGCATCGGCGGAGAATCCACCGAAGACGACGGTGTGCGGGGCGCCGAGCCGGGCGCACGCCAGCATCGCCACGATGGTCTCCGGGATCATCGGCATGTAGATGGCGACACGGTCGCCCGTCTCGACCCCGAGCTCGATCAACGCGTTCGCGGCACGGCACACCTCGTCCTTGAGCTCGCTGTACGTGATGTCGCGGGTGTCGTCGGCAGGCTCGCCGACGAAGTGGAAGGCCACCCGGTCGCCGTTGCCCTCCTCGACGTGGCGGTCGACGCAGTTGTACGCGGCGTTGAGTCGGCCGCCCACGTACCACTTCGCGAACGGCGGGTTGCTCCAGTCGAGCACCTCGTCGAACGGCGTGGCCCAGCTGATGCGCTCGGCCTGCTTGGCCCAGAAGCCCAGCCGGTCGGCTGCTGCCTCGTCGTAGGCCGCCGCCGTGAGGTTCGCGTTCTCGGCCAGATCGGCCGGCGGGTCGAAGTGGCGCTCTTCCCGGGACAGGTTGCTGATGGCGTCGCTGCTCACGGTGTCTCCTCGTCGGGTCTTTCCTGCATTGTGTCTCGCGCCGATACGAACGTCATCCCGAACGGCGTCCCCCCGCACGCCGTTCGGGATGATTCCCCGTTCTCTCCGCTCCTACTTCTCCGAGCCTGCGCCCGTCATGGAGCGGACGTCGAGCTCGACGTAGCGCTCCTCGGAGTCGCGGTCGGACGTCGTCACCGTGCCGAGCCAGCCGAAGAAGAAGCCGGCCGGGATGGAGATGATGCCCGGGTTGCTCAGCGGGAACCAGTGGAAGTCCTGGTTCGTGAACAGCGCCGTCTCCGACCCCGACACGACCGGCGAGAAGAACACCAGGACGACACAGGTGATGAGTCCGCCGTAGATGCTCCACACCGCGCCCCGGGTGCTGAAGCGCTTCCAGAACAGGTTGTAGAGCAGTGCCGGCAGGTTCGCCGAGGCGGCGACCGCGAAGGCGAGGGCCACCAGGAAGGCGATGTTCAGCTTCTGCGCCGGGATGGAGAGGAGGATGGCCACGCCGCCGATCGCGAACGCCGCGATGCGGGCCACCCGCACCTCCTGCTTCTCGGTGACGTCGCCCTTCTTCCACACGTTGGCGTAGATGTCGTGCGCCACCGACGAGGCCGAGGTGAGGGTCAGCCCGGCCACCACGGCGAGGATCGTCGCGAACGCGACCGCGGAGATCAGCGCCAGCAGCACTGCGCCCCCGGTCGAGCCGGGTCCACCGCCGACGGCCTCGGCCAGCAGTGGTGAGGCCAGGTTGCCGCCGGAGTCGACGATCTGCTGCATCTCGTCACCCTTGACCAGGGCCGCGGCGCCGAAGCCGAGGACCAACGTCATCAGGTAGAAGGAGCCGATCAGGCCGATCGCCCAGAGCACCGACTTGCGTGCCTGGCGGGCGGTCGGGACGGTGTAGAACCGGATCAGGATGTGCGGCAGGCCGGCCGTGCCGAGCACCAGGGCGAGGCCGAGCGAGACGAAGTCGATCTTGCTCGTCGTGCTCACGCCGTACTTCAGGCCCGGCTCGAGGAACGCCGAACCCTTGCCACTGTTGTCGGCGGCCGTGCCGAGCATCTCGGAGAGGTTGAAGTTGAACTTCGCGAGCACGAGCACGGTGATGAGGACCGTGCCGCTCATCAGCAGGACGGCTTTGACGATCTGCACCCACGTGGTGCCGCGCATGCCGCCGACGACCACGTAGAAGATCATCAGCAGGCCGACGGTGGCGATGGTGAGGTTCTTCGCGGTGTCGCTGCTCACCCCGAGCAGCAGGGCGACGAGGGCGCCGGCGCCGACCATCTGGGCGAGCAGGTAGAAGATCGACACCACCACGGTGGACGTCGCTGCCGCCGTGCGCACCGGACGTTGCCGCATTCGGAAGGCGAGCTGGTCGGCCATCGTGAAGCGCCCGGAGTTCCGGAGCAGCTCGGCCACGAGCAGCAGCGCCACCAGCCAGGCGACGAGGAACCCGATCGAGTACAGGAAGCCGTCGTAGCCGTTCAAGGCGATGGCGCCGGAGATGCCGAGGAAGGACGCGGCGGACATGTAGTCGCCGGAGACGGCCAGGCCGTTCTGTGCGCCGGTGAAGCTGCGTCCGCCCGCGTAGTAGTCGGCCGCGGTCTTGTTGTTGCGGCTGGCCCAGAACGTGATGGCGATCGTCAACAGCACGACGACGAGGAAGAGCCCGCCGGTGAGGTTCTGGGTGTCGTTCTCGGTGGCGGTGACGAGTGAGCTGGTCATCGTTCGATCTCCCTCTCGTACTGTTCACGCAGAGCGTCGGCGATGGGATCCATCCGTCGCGCGGCGAAGCGGGCGTACCAGATGGCGATGCCGAAGGTCGTGACGAACTGCAGGAGCCCGAACACCAGCGCGATGTTGATGTTGCCGAACACCTTGGTGTCCATGAACCCGGTCGCCCAGTTCGACATCAGCACGTACAGCAGGTACCAGACCATGAAGGCGACGGTCAGGGGGACGACGAAGCCGAGGTACGAACGCTTGAGCTCGGCGAAGTCATCGGTGGCGTGAATGCGTTGATACTCCTCGTGCGCTTCCGGAGTGATCTTCTCGACCACAGGGCTCACCTCTCTCGGGGCTGGGGGCATGGATGCCACGCCACACGCTAGGAGTGGTTGCGGGTGTGTGCCAGTTCACAGAACCGGCATGCGACGGGGGTCGCCGGACCATCGCCGTGCGGTGCTGCCGGCACGACGAACGGTCGGCTCGACGCGACGAACGGCACCTGAGGGAGCGGCGATCGTGGGGCGTGGGCCGGCCCGGGCTGCTTGCCGGGAACTCCTCCCGCGCTAGCTGCCCGACTGCAGGTCGGTGGCCTCGGAGTCGGTCGACTGCTCGGGTGCGATGCCGGTGTCGTCGTCGTGGTCGGCGTGACCGGCTGGACGGTCGACGGGGCCGCCGCCTGGCTCGTCGGAGCCGGTGTCGCGTGATCCCTCCGGACCTCGCTCGTCCTGAGGTTCTTCCTGGAGGTGCTCTCCCGGTGTCTCGCTCATGTGACTCTCCCCTCGAGTTGTCTGCACCGGGCCCATTGCCCGTTCAGGCAAGTTATCCCGGGTGAAGGTGGGCCGCACTTCTTCGCCAGCGTCTCGGCATGAGGTGTCAGTCGCTGCAGTCGGTAGACTCCGTCCGTCATCGAATGGCAAGGAGGAGGCGGCGTGCTGGAATCGCGTGTCGCTCAGTGGGCTCGGCAGTCCTCGTGGGCGCGCCCTCTGGGGATCTGGGCGTATCGCGCCGCTGACCGCTTGACGCCGTCCGTGCCGGGCCCGAAGGTTCTGGTCAACGCCGTGCCCAAGGCCGGGACTCATCTCTTGATGAACCTGTACGACGAGCTCCCGGGATTCAAGTTTGCTGGCAAGCTCCTGTGGGCGACCGAGATCGACCAAATGACCGACGACTGTGTCGAAGCTGCTCGGCGCGTGGGATTGGAAATGGACCGATGCCGCTCAAGTCACTACGTGATGGGTCACGTGATGCATCATCCGCGGATCTCCGCCGCGTTGGACGCCAAGGGCGTCAAGGTGGTGACGATGGTCCGCGATCCGCGGGCGATCGGGGCGTCGGCCGTGAGGTATTTCGAGCAGAACAAGCTGCGCCAAAGCGACCTGGGTGAGGGGCGGTTCAGTTCACGCGAGGAGTTGGCCCAGTGGCTCATCGATGGCGGAGGAACGTATGGCAAACCGAACTCCATTCCGCCGCTGGCCGAGCGGTGTCGGCAGTATCTCGGGTGGGTGGATGATCCCACCTGCCTGGTCATCAGATTTGAAGACCTGATCGGCGAGCAGGGCGGTTCATCTCGAGACGCCCAAACGCTCGAGATCGCGAGGATCCTTGAGTTCTCCGGGGTGTCGAAGAACATCACGGCCGAGCAGGTCGCATCGCAGATCTACTCCGCTTCAAGCCACACCTTCAGCGTGGGAAAAGTGCGTAGCTGGGACTCAGTTCTGACTGCGGAGCAGGTAGCGCAGATCGAGGAGGAGTCCGTCGACTTCATGGAGCGCCTGGGCTACGAGCGCTAGCCGCCGGATCGTCGAGTCGGCACTGCCCTCCTTTGCGCAACGGGTCACGCGACAGGGCCCGCCCATCTCCCGGCGAGGTGAGCGGGCCCTGCGCGTGGGCGCGCGGCCGTCAGTTGACGCTGACCGCGCTCCAGGCTGCGGCCACGGTGTTGTACTGCACGGTGCCGGCGCCGTAGAGGTCGCGCGCGGCGTTGAGCGTTGCTGTGCGTGCACCCGAATAGTTCGTGCCCGACGTCATGTAGACGGTGAGTGCGCGGTACCAGATGGCTGACGCAGCCGTCCGTCCGATGCCGGTCACCGTCGACCCGTTGCAGGTGGGCGAGTTGTGCTGGAACCCACCGATCGTCTTCGGGCCGGAACCCTCGGCGAGCAGGTAGAAGAAGTGGTTTCCGATGCCCGAGGAGTAGTGGACGTCAGCGCTGCCGGCGGCCGCCGACCAGCAGCTGAAGGAGTTGCCGTCCTTGGCCGGGTCGTCCATCCTGCGGAAGCCCTGATGCTTGGCGAGGTCGAACTCCTCACCGATCAGGTAGTCGCCCGGGTCCTGCGCATTGGCGGCGTGGAACTCCACCATCGAGCCGAAGATGTCGCTGGTCGACTCGTTGAGGCCACCTGACTCGCCAGAGTAGGTCAGATCCGCGGTGTTCTCGGTGACTCCGTGCGTCATCTCGTGTCCGGCCACGTCGAGCGAGACCAACGGTCCGAAGGTCGTGCCGTTGCCGTCGCCGTACGTCATCTTGGTGCCGTCCCAGAAGGCGTTCACGTAGTTCTGGCCGTAGTGGACCCGGTTGTACGAGCCGGCGCCAGTGCCGAAGATCCCGTTCCGCCCGAAGGTGGTCTTGTAGTAGTCCCAGGTCGTGTTGGTGCCGTACTGAGCGTCGACCGCTGCGGACTCCCGGTTGGTGTTCGACCCCGTGCCGAAGTGGGTGTCGGGACTGGTGAACAACGTGCCGGTCTTGCAGCCGGATCCGAAGATCTGGCAGAGGAACGAGTCGGTCGCGTTGTTCATGTCGGTCGTGTAGGTGTTCCCCCGGGTCGGGTCCTTGAGCTGGAAGATGCTGCCGGACTGCGTGAGCCGAAGCGGCACGTTGCCGCCGTACAGGGAGTCACCGTCGCCGTCGACGGTCTGGATGCGCTCCTCCGAGCGAAGCACCTGGCCCGTCTTGGCATCGACGTACGTGTCGAGCTTGCTCGGCGTGCCGTCCTTCTGGCGCCCGGCCGAGGTGACGACCCAGGCCAGGGTCGGTGACGTCTCGAACGTGTCGATGACGAGCTGGGGGTCCGCGGCGTCCTTCTTCGCGACCTTGGCCTGCTTGCGTGCCTGGTTCGCGGACACCGCCGGCTCGGTGTCGACGTCGATGTCCTGGGTCAGCGTCTGTGACGATCCGACGAAGGAGCCGTCGGCGTCACGGTGAACGACGAGATCGCCTCCGACGACCCGAAGTCCGTCGTAGGTGCGGCGCATCCGGACCTGTGTCGCGCCCGTCGAGTCGGACAGCGCGTCGGTGACGTCGAGCTTCTGCTTGGCGCCGTATCGAGTGCGCTCGGCGTGGGCCTTCGCGGCCTCCACCGCGGCCCTGGCCACGGCACCGCTCTCGGAGATCTGTCGGGTGGAGGTCACCCGGTCGTCGTTCGGTGCGGCGGCGGCACCTGATAGTCCGGCCATGGTCGTGGCCACTGCTGTGAGAACGGCAGGCAGGACCCACCCCTTGTTTCTGCGCATACTGAATTTCCCCCTTGGCGATGCGTCACCACGAGAAGACCCCCCGAGGCATCCGCGTGTCCGGCAGCCTAGGCGACCGGGACCCCGATTGTCTGCCCCCTGTCACCGCTTGAGGTCGACGCCCTCGGGAGTGTGCAGACGGACCATCGTGCGTGAGACGTCGGCCGGCACTCGCTGCCGCGTGGCCAGGGAGACGCCGATCATGAGGGCGAAGCCGAGCGGCACGGACCACGCCGCGGGCTGCCCGGTCAGCAGTCCGAACCAGCCGTCCGGGCTGCTCGAGATGGTGATGATCGGTGCAAGGCCGGCACCCAGCCCGCCACCGATCATCCCGGCGATGGCCCCGGGCGCGGTGAGCCCACGCCACCAGATGCCGAGCACGAGCAGCGGGCAGAACGTCGAGGCGGCGAGAGCGAACGCGAACGTGACCGAGCTGGCGACCGAGATCCGATCGGCCGAGAGGGCCAGGGCGAGCGGGACGAGCACACCGCCGACCGCGGCCAGGCGGACGGCGGTGATGTTCGACCAGCCGCGGTGACTCATGGCTTGGCCGACGACGCCGGCGATCGACATCGTGAGACCCGACGACGTCGAGAGGAAGGCCGCGAACGCGCCGGCAGTCAAGAGCGCCGCGAGCAGCTCGCCGGTGTTGCCGCCGAGCATCCGGGCGGGCAGCTCGAGCACCACGACGTCGGCACGTCCCTGGGTGATCAGGTCACTGGCATAGATGCGTCCGAGCACGCCGTAGACGGTCGGCAACAGGTAGAACGTGCCGAGCAGGGCGAGGACGATCAAGGTCGTGCGACGTGCGGCCCGGCCGTCCGGGTTGGTGTAGAACCGGACCACGACGTGGGGCAGGCCCATGGTGCCCAGGAACGTCGCGAGCATCACCGAGTAGATGCGGTACATGCTCTCCGCGTCCGGGTTCCCGTACGGCAGCAGCCAGTCCGAGGGGGTGACGGGCGAGGGCTGCCCGTCCAGCGTCCACGCGTGCAGAAGGAAGAACACCGGGATCAGGAGGGCGGTGAGCTTCAGCCAGTACTGGAACGCCTGGACGAAGGTGATGCTGCGCATGCCGCCCGACACGACGTTGACGATGACGATGATTGCGACGAGGACGGTGCCGACCCACCCCGGCGCACCGGTCACGGTGCGCATCGTCAGCCCGGCGCCTTGGAACTGCGGCATGAGGTAGAGCCATCCCACCGCGATGACCAGCAGGGTCGCGACGCGTCGAACGGATCCCGATTGCAGTCGGACCTGAGCGAAGTCGGGGATCGTGTACGCACCGGAACGGCGCAGGGGAGCGGCCACCAGCACCAGGAGCAGCAAGTAGCCGGTGGTCCAGCCGATGGGAAACCAGAGCGCCTCGGCGCCGCGCGCGAGCACGAGTCCGGCGACACCGAGGAACGACGCGGCCGACAAGTACTCACCGCCGATGGCCGAGCCGTTGAGCACCGGACTGACCGATCTCGACGCCACGTAGAAGTCGCTGGTGGTGCGGCTGATGCGCAGGCCGAATGCCCCGATCCCGATCGTGGCCAACGAGACCAGCGTGATGGAGACGATTCCGTAGGTGGCGTTCACCGCGGCCGCCGTTCGCTGTCGCGGTCGGGTGCGACGAGGGCGATGAACTCGCGCTCTGATCGCTCGGCCTGGCGGACGTACAGCCAGCCGAGCAGGAACAGGCCCGGGTAGACGGCGACGGAGAGCACGATCCAGGGCAGCGGAACGGTGAAGACCTCGAGGCGGCTGAGATCGTCGAGCAGCCAGAACACGATCGGCAGGGAACCGACCGTGAGCATGAGGGTGGTGATCACCATGAGCGCCGCGCGGAGCTGCGACCGGACGAGGGAGCGGACGTACACCTCGCCGATGCCCGTGGACTCGTCGATCTCCTGCTGCACGCTGCGACGCACGTGCGCGGGGGCGGTGGTGAGCGGGCTCGTGACGCGGACGCGTCCAGTGGTCGGGTCGGCCGCCGGATCGGGGTCCGGCTCGATCATCGGGCCCGCTCGTGGATGAGCTGCCGGAGGTCGCGGACGTGCCGGCGGGCGACCGACAGCTCGACCTGGTCGTCGCCGTCCGGGACCACGACGCTGCACCGGCCCGCCTGCGTGCGGAGCTCGCGCACGTGAGCGAGGTTGACCACGTGGCTGCGGTGGATGCGCGCGAAGCCCGCATGCTCCCACTCGTCGGCCAGGCTGCCGAGCGGGGTGCGGATCAGGTGGCCGCTGCCGTCGACGGTGTGCAGCCGCACGTAGTCGCCCTGCGCCTCGGCGTACGTCACGGATGAGCGCTGCACGAACCGCGTGACTCCGCCGAGCTCGACCAGGATGGACTCGTCGGCGGCGGTGGAGTCGCGGTCGGCATCGGTTCCGGCCCGCCGGACGCTCTCGCGCAGCCGGTCCTCGCGGATGGGCTTGAGCAGGTAGTCGACGACGCCGAGCTCGAAGGCGTCGACGGCATGGGCGTCGTGGGCGGTGACGAACACGATCCGCGGAGCTCGTCGGAACTGGGCGAGCAGCCGGGCGATCTCCAACCCGGACAGGCCGGGCATCGCGACGTCGAGGAACACCAGGTCCAGGTCGCCGGACTCCAGGGTGCGCAGCGCCTCCGTGCCCGATCGCGCGGTGCGTACCGACGCGATGCGCTCGTCCCGCTCGAGCAGGAACACCAGCTCGTCGAGTACCGGCTGCTCGTCGTCGACGACGAGCGCGTGGAGGCCACCCATCCTCCGATCCTGCCTCACTCTCGGACGGGATGCGTCGTTCGACGGTCAGTCGTCGCCGAGACCGCGGGCGGCGAGGGCGTCACCGGTGTCCCGCGCGTGGGCGACCACCCGGATGGCCATGGGCGAGAGGGTGGCCCGTGGGCTCCGTTCGAGGCCGCGCGCGCGGGCTGCGTCGCGGGTGTCGCCGTAGATCTCGAAGACAGCAGGGATCGACGTGATCATCAGCGAGAACGCGAGGGCGACCTTCTCCGGGGCAGCCCCGAACCGCCGGAACGGACCGAGTCCACGCACGATGGTGTCGAGGAGTGCATCCATGGGTGTCGTCGCCGTGAACGTCGTCGCGGCGACGACGAGGGCCAACGTCGTGGCGACGACCTCGACGGCAGTCGGCCAGCCTCGCTGCCACAGCTGGAAGGCGGCCAGCACCGCGAGGACCACGAGCAGGGGCCGAACCCCGCGGACGACCGTCCCGGCCGGCACGCCCGCCCAGGCGGCGAGGCCGAGGGAGCCCGCGAGGGCAGCGCCGGCCGGCCACGGTCCGGGCATCGCCACGACGACGATGCTCGCGATGACCAGGGCGGTGAGCTTGGGTCCGACCGGCATCCGGTGCCACACCGAGTCACCCGGCACGTGGATGCCGAGCGGGAGTGTCCGCCTCACGGGATTCCGACGCTCCGGCGGTAGTGCTCGACCGCAGCATCGGCCGCTCCGTCGAACCCGATCCGGCCGCCCTCGACCACGAGGGCCCGGTCGCACCGGGCGGCCAGCTCGAGGTCGTGGGTCACCAGGATCAGCTGCTGGTCCAGCGCGAACAGCCGGTTCGAGACGTCGGTGGCGTTGCGGAGATCGAGGAGCGTGGTCGGCTCGTCAGCCACCACGACCGAGGGCTCGCAGGCCAGGACCCCGGCCAGCGCGAGCAGCTGCTGCTGGCCACCGGACAGGGCGTGGACGCTGGTGTCCGCCAGGTCGGCGAGCCCGAACGATGCCAGGACGTCGGCGACGCGCCGGTCCCGCTCGCGGCCGTTCGTGACGTGCCGGCGCAGCGACAGGGCGACGTCCTCGGCCACCGTCGGCATCACGAGCTGGGCCGTGGGGTTGGTGAAGACGAAGCCCACACGGCGGCGGACGGCCCGCCCTTCGGTGGCGACGTCGAGTCCGTCGACCCGCACGCGTCCGCGGGACGGGTCGACCAGGCCGTTGATGAGCCTGGCCAGGGTCGACTTTCCCGACCCGTTGGCGCCGATCAGCGCGACGCGTTGTTCGGTGAGGGTTGCCGAGACCCGATCGAGGATCTGGACGTCGTCGGCAGACGGCACCGGCGCCGTGACGGTGACGTCGTCGAACTCGATCGTGGCCACGAGCGCGAGGTTAGCCCCGGCGGGAGAGCAGGGTCGGGAAGGCGCGGTGGACGGCAGCGGCCACCACGGCCGCGACCGCGAGCTTCACCAGGTCTGCCGGGATGTAGACGGCCGCCCCCTTGAGGGTCGAGCCGAACGGCGTGTCGGCGTACAGGCTGATGCCCACGCTGCCGGCCACCCACACGAGCAGGTCGGCCAGGAGGCCGCCGACGAGGACCACGCCGGCCGTCACGGCCACGTTGCTGCGGTGCGCCCGCTCGACCACCAGTCCGACGACGAGCGCCGCGAACGGGAACGCGATCAGGTAGCCGCCGGTCACGCCGGCGAAGGGTGCGAGGCCCGACGCGCCGCCGGCGAAGATGGGCAGTCCCGCGGCGCCGACCGCGAGGTAGAGCAGCACGGCGAGGAACCCGCGGCGCGCGCCGAGCACTGCGCCGCACAGGAAGATCGCGAACATCTGCAGGGTCACCGGCACCCCGTTGACGCCGACCGGCAGGGCCGTCGCCACCGAGCAGACGGCCACGAGGGCGGCGAACACCGCGATCAGGGCGAGATCAGTGGTGGTCGTGGTGGCCTTGCGCGTGGTGGGCTCGGTCGTGCTCATCGAGTGCTCCTTCGGTGCGGACGGAACTGAACGGTGTTCAGGTAGTGTGGCACGCCTCGACGTCGACGCGTCACCGAGGAGCAACCGGATGAGCCATCAGCGGGCCGACGTCGTCGAGCACGCGCTCAAGGTCCTCGACCGCCATGGGCTCGCGGACCTGTCCATGCGGCGGCTCGCGGCCGACCTCGGTGTGCAGCCGAGCGCGCTGTACTGGCACTTCGCCAGCAAGCAGGCCCTGCTGGCCGCGGTGGCCGACGAGATCCTGCGTCGAGGTGAGCGACCGCCGCCCGACGGGACGTGGGAGGAGCAGGTCGTGGCGGCCGCGCACGTCCTCCGCGACTCCATGCTCGCCTATCGCGACGGTGCCGACCTGGTGGCGACGGCACAGGCGTTCGGCCTTGGCGAGGTGGATCCGGTCGACCGGTTCGTGCAAGCGCTGCACCAGCTTCCGGCTCCGTGGCCGGAGGTGGCGGCGCCGACCGTCATGCATTTCGTCGTCGGGCACGTGATCGCCGAGCAGACGCATCTGCAGGCGAGCAGCGCCGGCGCGATCGAGGGCGACCCGCTCGCGCGCACGGACACGTTTGCCGCGGGTCTCAGCATCATCGTGTCCGGCCTGAGGGTCCGGGTCGACGCCTGAGAGACGTTCGCGGCGTGATCCCGCGGGCTGCGTAGGGTGAGGCCGTGCCCTGCCGAGACGCCTCCAGGACGGTGCCGTGAACGACCGACGTTTTGAGCCCGAGGCCACCCTCGCCCGGGTGTATCCCGAGGCAGCTGTCGGTGGGTTCTCCAGCATCGACACGGGGATGGAGTTCTACACGCGGATCAATGCCCTCGTGGACGGCAAGAGCCGCGTCCTCGACGTCGGCGCCGGAAGCGGGTCGTGGGTCGAGGAGCCCATGCCCGAGATGGTCCGCACCTTGCGCACGCTGCGCGGCCGCGTCGCCGAGGTGGTGGGCATCGATGTCACCCCGGCCGTCCACGCCAACACGTCCGTCGACCGAGCCGTCGTCATGACCCGCGGCGAACGACTGCCGTTCGACGACGACTCCTTCGACGTCGTGATCGCGGACCATGCGCTCGAGCACGTCGACGCGGCCCACGCCCACGACTTCGCCCGCGAGCTCATGCGCATCACGAGGAGCGGCGGATGGCTCGCGGCGCGGACGCCGAACACGTGGGCGCTCGCGGTGATGGTCGAGCGTGCCGTGCACCATCTCCACGCGCGGCTCCTGGCCTTCCTCCAGCCCGATCGCCCCGTCGAGGACGTCGTCCCGCCGCAGTACTCGATGAACACGAAGGCGACCGTGCACCGTCTGTTCTCACCGGATCGCGTCATCGCCTACGGGCACACCGGAGAGCCCACTCGCCTGCCACGGGCGACCCTCCTCTGGCGGCTGGTCGACGGCTTGGGACGCGTGACGCCGCGGCGGTTCGCCCCGACCCTGATGGTGTTCGTCCAGAAGCAGTGAGGATCACCAGCTCGCGTGCAGCGGCCGTCCCTCGTCGTAGCCGGCCGCACTCTGGATGCCCACCGTGGCGCGCTCGGACAGCTCGGCGAGCGTTCGTGCCCCCGCATAGGTGAAGCTCGACCGCACTCCGGCGGTGATCGCGTCGAGGAGGTCCTCCACGCCGGGCCGCTCCGGGTCGAGGTACATCCGCGAGGTGCTGATGCCCTCCTCGAACAGCGCCATGCGGGCACGCTCGAAGCCGGCCGCGTCGCGCGTGCGGTTCGCGACCGCACGCGAGGACGCCATGCCGAACGACTCCTTGTACGGGCGCCCGTCGGAGCCGAGGCGGATGTCGCCGGGGCTCTCGTACGTGCCGGCGAACCAGGAGCCGACCATGACGCTGCCGGCGCCGGCCGCCAGGGCGAGCGCCACGTCGCGCGGATAACGCACGCCGCCGTCGGCCCAGATGTGCCGGCCCTCGGCCGCAGCCGCCTCGGCGCACTCGAGCACCGCCGAGAACTGCGGCCGACCCACGCCCGTCATCATGCGGGTCGTGCACATCGCCCCGGGTCCGACCCCGACCTTGACGACGTCGGCGCCGGCGGCCATCAGGTCGCGCGTGCCGTCGGCGGTGACGACGTTTCCGGCCACCACGGGGATCCGGCGGCCGGAGCGGCCGATGTGCGCGTCCCGCGCGGCCACGACCACCGGAAGGGCCTCGAGCATCTTCTCCTGGTGCCCGTGCGCGGTGTCGACGACGAGGACGTCGGCCCCGGTGGCCAGCAAGGCCTCCGCCTTCGCTCGGACGTCGCCGTTGATGCCGACGGCTGCGCCGACGACGAGGCGTCCGTCGGGGTCGACCGCCGGGGTGTAGATGGTGGACCGCAGTGCGCCGGTGCGGGTGACGACGCCGGCCAGCATCCCGCCGTCGAGCACCGGGGCGACCGCGACGTGGGATCCGGCCAGTGCGTCGAAGTAGGCGCGTGGCTCCAGCCCGGCCTCGACGGTGAACAGCTCGTGGCTCATGACTTCCCGCACCTGCGCGAAGCGGTCGATCTCGGCGCCGTCGCGCTCGGTGATGATGCCGACCGGTTTGCCGTCGTCGACCACGACCGCGGCGCCGTGGGCGCGCTTCGTGAGCAGACTGATCGTCTCGCCGATCGTCATCGACGGGGAGACCGTGACCGGTGTCTCGTAGACGGTGTGGGCTGCCTTGACGCGAGCCACCGTGCCGGCCACGACGTCGATGGGAATGTCCTGGGGGATGATCGCGAGGCCGCCGCGGCGGGCGATGGTCTCGGCCATCCGGCGACCGGACACCGCGGTCATGTTGGCCACGACGATCGGAACCGTGGCTCCGGTGCCGTCGGTCGTCGAGAGGTCGACGTCGAACCGGGAGGAGACCTCGGAGCGTCCGGGCACCATGAAGACGTCGTTGTACGTGAGGTCGTGCGCAGGCTGCAGGCCGTTGAGAAACTTCACCCGACGAGTCTACGGCGACCGGTCAGGCCGATCCGGCCGCCGACCGGGCCGGGACATCGAGGAGGAACGCCATGCCGCACTGACGGCACAGGCCGACACCGGCATCGGTGTCGTCGGGGAAGTCGATCTCGCTGCGGCACGTGGCGCAGACGAGGTCGAGTCCGAGGTCGACGAGCGACTCGCTCATGCGCGACTCCTTCCGCTCTCCTCCACAGTAGGAACGCCCGGGCCCAGAACGGGTCATCCCGGCCGCCCGGCG
Organism: uncultured Actinomycetota bacterium; assembly: GCA_963781445.1. GTDB lineage: Bacteria > Actinomycetota > Actinomycetes > Propionibacteriales > Nocardioidaceae > Aeromicrobium. Next base: position 548,452 of record CAWAGS010000010.1, on the reverse strand, counting down.
TGTCACTGCTCGACGCCGGGAGCGAACTTCGGGACCCGGAGCGTCACCTTCGTGCCTCGGTCCCGAGCGGTCTCCACGACGATGCCGTGGTCGTTGCCGTAGACGGTGCGCATCCGCTCGTCGACGTTGCCGAGCCCGATGGACGCGCTCTGCGTCCGACCGGTGAGCGCCGCCCGCACGATCTCCGGGTCGGAGCCGACGCCGTCGTCCTCGATGGAGATGATGCACTCGGTGCCGGCGTCGAGCGCGAGCACCGTGACCGTGCCGTCGCCGTCCTTTCCCTCCAGCCCGTGCCGCACCGCGTTCTCGACCAGCGGCTGCACGGTGAGGAACGGCAGCGTGACGCTGAGGACTTCTGGTGCCACGCGGGTGACCACGTGCAACCGGTCGCCGAACCTGGCCTTCTCCAGCACCAGGTAGCGCTCGATCGAGCGAAGCTCCTCGGCCAACGTCGTGAACTCTCCGTGCTGGCGGAAGGAGTAGCGAGTGAAGTCGGCGAACTCGAGCAACAGCTCGCGCGCCCGTTCGGGGTCGGTGCGCACGAACGACGCGATGGCGCCGAGCGAGTTGTAGATGAAGTGCGGTGAGATCTGCGCCCGCAGCGCGCGCAGCTCGGCGTCCATCAGGGCCGTGCGGGACTCCGCGAGCTCGGCCAGCTCCAGCTGGCTGGACATCCACCGAGCCACCTCGGTGGCCGCGCGGGCCAGGCCGGCCGAGGCCTCGTCGGTGACCACGACGAGGCTGCCCACCACGAAGTCGTCGACTGCGAGGGGGGCCACGATCGCCCGACCGGATGCCTGCGTCGTGCCGCTCTCGAGGACGGCCGCGATCAACGCGGCGACCTCGCCCGGGTCGCCCGGTCCGTCCCAGGCGAGCGGGCCGGTGGTGTCGGTGATCGCGACCGTCGGAGTGCCGAGGAGGGTGCGAATGTGCGGCAGGGAGCGCGCGGCGCTCTCGGCGTCCAGGCCGCCGCGCAGCGCCGGCGCGGTGAGCGATGCGGCGTGCAGCGTCTCGTAGGTGGCGCGGTCGGTCGGTGAGCCGAGGCTCTGCCGGCGCTTCAGCAGCCACCAGCGTGCGGCCAGCACGCCGGCAAGCACCACGAGCGCCGCGCCGACGGCGGTGACGACATCGCTCATGGACCTGCGGTCAGCCGAGATCGATCAACGTGGCATCCGGCGGAGGTGTTTCCTGGGCCAAGTTCTCCTTGCGGACGCGAGCGCGCAGGCAGTGGGTCTGGTGGCGCAGCCGCAACGTGCCCGTCTGGGCTCCGTAGGACACGAACAGGTCGCGCACGCGCGCCAGGGCGTCGTCGCCGACCGTGGGGTGCTTGGTCTGCTCGGCGAAGCGCATCAGCCCGGGGAGGTCGAGCTTTTCCCAGGTGCCGAACTCATCGCTCTCCGGCTCGTCGAACAGTCCGGATGCGGTGAAGGTGTCAGCGGGCGTGTGCCGTGGCGTGCGGTCGCCGATGATCTCGCGCAGCTTGCGCATCCACGGGATCGAGTCGTCGTAGGAGCGTGTGACGGTGGACAGCAGTCCGTTCGGTCGCAGCACCCGTGCGTACTCCGCGAGTGCTGTCGGAGCGTCGCGCAGCTCGGGCACGATGACGACGTCGAACGCCTCCGAGCCGAACGGCAGCCGTTCACCCTGGGTTCGCACGTACTGGATCTCGTCGTGTCGGACTGACGTGACGTCGTCGCCGGCGATCACGACGTCGTGGCCCCGGTCGGCGAGCTGGTAGGCGAGCGACCCGTCGCCGAGGTGGAGGACGGCCGAAAGCGTCTCGCCGACCATCCACGACGACGAGCGTTCTGCTCCGCTGCGTGCGTCGGTTCCGGTGGCCAGCACTCCGCTCGTGTTCATCACTTGCAGGCTACCGGCCCCGCCGAGGGACGGTCGGGGTGCAGCGCCGATACGTTGGAGCGCGTGTCAGAACCCTCGCTCGCTCGCGGACCCCTTCCAGGCGGCCGCCGCGCTCGAGGGGGTGCCGTCGTCGTTCGCGGCCACGCGCGACGGCATCGATGCGCTGCTGCGCGACCGCGGACTCCGCCGAACCACGCCTGAGGACACCGCCCGGTCGCTGCTCCTGGGTGCCGCCGCCACGGCGTCGCTGGAGGGCAGCGAGCACGACGTCGAGACGCTCGCCAACGGCGGTGGTGACGCCACCGCGCGGGCAGCGGTCCGGCTCTCCACCGAGCTGCTCGGACTCGTCCCGGTCTGGCGTCGCACTCCCGTGCAGGCCATGGCTCGCATCCACGCCCGGGCTGCCGCCGGTTCCGTGCCCGACGAGGACCTCGGCCGGCCGGACGACCCGGACGGCGTGGCGCGACTGACCGAGCTGGCCCGTCTGCTGGTCAGCCCGACCGCGGCGCCGGCGCTCGTGGTCGCGGCCCTGGCCCACGCCGAGGTGGCCACGTGCGGAGCGTTCAGCTCCCATGCCGGCGTCGTCGGACGAGCCGTCGAACGCCTGGTGCTGGTGGAGCGTGGCGTCGACCCGGCGTCGGTCACCGTGCCGGAGGCCGGGCACGCGGCGGTGCCCGACGGGTACCGCTCCGCCCTGGCCGCCTACGCCCGTGGCGACACGCCCGGAGTCAGCCAGTGGCTGATGTACGCCAGCGAGGCCTTCACCCGTGGCGCCGAGGCATCACCGCTGGCTCGCTAGGTGCTTGATGCCCCTCGATCCGCGCGGTACAGGCCATGGGTCTCGCGTATGCTGCCAGCGCGTCCCCACGTCCGGCGATTCACCGGTCGCGTAGGCCGCCGCCCAGGACCACCCCACTCAGAGGGCCACTATGAAGCGCGCGTTCATCACCGGCATGACCGGCCAGGATGGCTCGTACCTGACCGAGCTGCTACTGGGGAAAGGCTACGAGGTGCATGGACTGGTTCGTCGCTCATCATCGTTGAGTCGTGCCAGGATCGACCCGATCTGGGGAGAGCAGGCGCAAGCAGCCAACCAGCTCCACCTGCACTACGGGGACGTCACGGACGGGGCGAACCTCGCCAGCCTCGTGCGCGACATCCGGCCTCACGAGGTCTACAACCTCGCCGCTCAGAGCCATGTGCGGGTCTCTTTCGACATGCCTGAGTTCACGGCGGCGACGGACGGCATGGGCGCACTCCGGCTTCTCGAGGCAGTCCGGATTTTTGCTCCGGAAGCCCGGTTCTACCAGGCGTCGACCGCAGAGATGTTTGGTTCGTCGACACCGCCGCAACACGAGGACACGCCGTTCCACCCCCGCTCGCCGTACGGGTCGGCGAAGCTCTTTGCCCACTGGGCGGCCATCAACTATCGCGACGCGTACGACATGTTCGCCGTCTCGGGCATCCTGTTCAACCACGAATCACCCCGTCGCGGCGAGTCCTTCGTGACCCGGAAGATCACGATGGGTGTCGCTCGAATCAAGCTCGGACTTCAGCATGAGCTGCACCTCGGCGATCTGGACGCAGTTCGTGATTGGGGCTATGCCAAGGAGTACGTGGAAGGGATTTGGCGGATGCTTCAGCACGACGTCCCGGACGTCTTCGTGCTCGGGACCGGGACAGGTACGACGGTTCGTGAGTTCTGCGAAACTGCGTTCTCGCACGCGGGTTTGGACTGGCGGGAACATGTGAAGTACGACGAACGCTACGAACGTCCGACGGAAGTCGACGCGTTGCTCGGTGACCCGTCGAAGGCCAAGGACCTGCTTGGTTGGAAGGCCGAGACCGGCACTGAGCAACTTGCGTGCCTCATGGTCGATGCCGACATCGAACTCTACGAGTCGTTGCGGGCGTGAGTCTGACCGCACTGATCACCGGCGTGGCGGGGCAGGACGGCGTGTTCCTCGCCCGACACCTGACGTCCGTTGGCCGTCGGGTAGTCGGCACGATCCAGCCCGGTGCACCATCCCCGTTACGCGCGTATCTCGATGGTGTCATCACGGAGGAGCACGATCTGCGCGACGCCGACGGATTCGATCGCCTACTCGAGACGCATGAACCAGACGAGGTCTACAACCTTGCGGGATTCACCTCGGTGGGTGCCAGTTGGGACCACCACGACCTCGTGATGGAAGTCAACGCGAGGGCGGTCGAGAAAATGCTGAACTCACTGGTGAAGCGCGGTGGTGCGAAGTTTTTCCAAGCCTCCAGCTCGGAGATTTTTGGTCCTGACGCCGTGAATCCGCAGGACGAGTCGACTCCGCACAACCCGCAGAATCCCTATGCAGAGTCCAAGTGCCGGGCGCAGGAAGCCATCGCTCGCGCTCGCAACGAAGGTCTCTTTGCCTGCGCTGGGATTCTCTACAACCATGAGAGCGTACTGCGACCTACCCAGTTCGTCACGCGCAAGATCACCCGCGCGGCAGCTGAGATCGGCGAGGGACGCCGCAACGGGCTGACGCTTGGCAACCTTGAGATTTCTCGCGACTGGGGCGCGGCACGTGACTACGTCGTCGCGATGCACTCGATCCTGCAACAGGAAACGCCTGCAGACTTTGTGATCGCCAGCGGCACGCTGCACACTCTCGGTGAGCTCCTGGAGATCGCATTCGCCGCTGCTTCCATCGACGACGCGTGGGAGTACGTTGAGCAGGACCCGGCGCTCCTCCGCGAGGCGGATTCCCCTGGGTTGAGCGGTAACGCCCGGAAGGCACGCTGCGAGCTGGGTTGGTCGCCGTCTCTGACATTCGAGAAGCTCGTGCGCGAGATGGTCCTCGTCGATCAGCGCCGCGTGCGTACGCGCGTCGAGGAAGACATCACATACCTCGACTGTTGAGGCTTCGCGCCAGGCGAAACCCGTCATCCGAGATGACGCGGTTCGGGCGCGAGCCCCAAGTCTCGATCGAGCCGTCCCCATCAGTCAAAGCAGCCAACTGCGTTACTCTCTCCGGCATGGCGAAGGTTGTTTTGTACGAACTCAACGAGGTCCCGTGGGAAATTGTCGATCTCTATGTCCGGCACCGCCCCGAGTCGCATCTGGCCGGGATGCTCCCTCGCAGTCGGTGTCAGACGACGCACAACAGCGATCCAAGCCATCTGTCGCCCTGGAGAACGTGGCCGACGTTCCACACCGGGCTGCACAGCGAGGATCACAACAGCTTCGAGCTCGGGCAGGACCCGGGAACATTTCGCGGCACGACCATTTGGGACGTGGCTGAGCAGGAAGGACTGCGCGTAGGGTTGTTTGGCCCGCTTCAATCATGGCCACCGCGCGAGTTCGAACACGGCGGCTTCTACGTGCCCGATACCTTCGCGCGGACGCCTGCGACCATTCCGACATCGCTTTCGCGATTTCAGGAGTTCAATCTCAGGATGACCAGCGAGCTGGGATTCTCTCCGGATGCCCCGTTTGGACCCGGGCGAATGATCGGGGCTGGGTTCGACATGGTGCGCAACGGGTTGTCACCGTGGTCGACGGTACGTCTTGCACGCCACCTCGTGCGCGAACGTCGGGACGCGCGGTACAAGGCAGGGCGTTCGATGATGCAGGTCTTGCCGGCGTTCGACCTGTTCTGGCGCTTGGTCGGGAAGACAGATACAGATCTCAGCATCTTCTTCAGTAACCATGTCGCTGGAATGATGCATAGGTTCTGGGGCGATGCAGTGCCTGGCTACTCGACCCAGTACGGCTACGAAGTGGACGACGTCTTTGGTGCGTTCGTGTTCGACGCTATGGACCTGTTCGACCACCAGCTTGGACTGATGCTTCGACGCGTGGACAAGCGTCCGGACACCGTACTGATCGTCGCGGCGAGCATGGGCCAAGCGAGCATTCCTTACCATCACATCAATGAGACCTACGTCGTTGACGATCCATCCCGTCTCGCTTCCGCTCTTGGTTTGGGTTCGGTGGAAAAAGGCCTGGCGATGTATCCGATGAACTCGATGGAGTTCCCGACGGAAGCCGCAGCCCTTCGCGCCATTGAGATTCTCCCCTTAGTGATGAGTGGCGGTGACCCGCTGATCTCCGACGTTCGTGTCGATGGTGTTTCCGTGTCGTTCAGGGTGCGGGTCGAATTCGATGGTGCGGAGCTCTCGCGTGAGCTTGAGTTCAGGACTGAAGTCGATGGACCGGTGTCAACGGGTGCAATTGAGGACCTCGGGATCTCAACAGCGAAGCGACTCGGAGGCGGAAACACCGCGTACCACATCCCCGACGGAATCTTCATTACCTACGGGCGAGACATTGAGCCGGAGGACTCGCGGGCGGTGTTCGACATCCGGACGGCCTCATCCGAGGTGCTCCATCACCTAGGTCTGGCGGAGGCTTGGGCCGCTGCTCGATCCCAGCCCTCAGCCCAGCCTGGTCCTCCACAAGCGTGACGCCGCTCCCCCACGGACTTTGGAGTTGAGGAGGAAATGAACCGCCGCCCGGAGCGTGGGAGCAAATCTCGACCGCGCCGCGAGTTCACCGGTTCTACCCCGGTCAGCACGTGAGCAAGTAGGTCGCCGAGGGGGAAATGCGCACCTTCGCGCTTACCAGCGAACAAGCCGTCCTGCATGCGCGCTGGTCGGTAGCCCACCAGTAGCTCGTCGAGGGCTTGCGCGTTCGCGTGGACGAGCATCGACTGGGAGAGCAGGATTCGTGCGTGTGCGTTGCCAATGAGGAAGGCGTGCAGCAAAGTACTTTCGTCCCAGAAGAACAGCCGACCATCGAGGGTGTCGGGCTGGTCGTCGTCAGGGAACGTGATGTCGTGGAAGTGCACCACGACTCCGGGCTTGAGGCATGTGAGCACCTCAAGGATCAATCGGTTGACCTCACTCCCGACCTTGACCGTGTGCGTGCTGTCGACAAGGAGCAGGTCTCCGGGCTCAAGTGCAGTGAATGTCTCGATCGCAACAGTCTGCGCTGGGACGCGCAGGAGGGTGATCGCCCCCTCGGAGGCCAGGCGTTCCAGCAGCGGAGTCGGGAACGGATCCACGGCGGTAACATCGACATCGACGCCGTGCCGCTCGGCGGCCGCCAGGGTCACGGCTGTTGTCACACAGCCCCGACTTGGACGATCCGGCGGGGGCGCCTGGTAGCGACGAAAGCGTGTAGGAACTGTGCTTCCATCGGCCCATAACCGTCGGCACCGTTTTCGCGGCATGCGTCGGCGTGGACGTCCGTCTCCGTCAAGACTCTGCTGACTTCAGGTGTGAACCACTTTCGCGCTTCGGAAAGCTGCTCGGCTACATCTGTTCCCGCGACTCCGGCAATTGGCTCGGCGCCCGCCACTCAAATGATTGGCCGAGCTGCCTGATGTCCGGTACGCCTCAGTAGAAGTGTCGCGGGAGCAGGTCGACGCCCAGCCGCTGGCAGAAGCGAAACAGCCGAAATAGGAGACGTTTACCGCGGTCTCTTATATGGCGGAAATTGACACAGACCGACCTTCCTGAGAGCAGTCCTTGATGTGGGGCTCACCTGCCTGTCGCATGAGCGAGGATCTCTTCAAACCGCTGAGCGACTTTGGCGACGTCGAACTTTTGCTCCGCGACCTGGCGAGTCCGCTGCCCTATCGAGGCGACTTCCTTCGGTGCGTGTGCAGGTCGCGAGCCAGGCGACGGAGTTCTTTGCGCCTTGACTGTCGGGGGCGGCGACGTGCCCCCCTGCCAGCAAGATGTCAGTGGCCGCGGGGTTGTCCGCGGGCATGAGTCCGAGAATCGGTCGCCCTGCTGCCATGTATGAGAGCACCTTGCTGGGAACCGAAAATCTTGTGGCATCAGGTTCAAGCAGGGCAACCAGGACGTCTGCGGAGCTCAGCACTTCTAGCAACTTGTCGGCCGGCTGAAATGGCAATACACGTAACGGAAGTCGTTGGGTGTGAGCGTAGACGGCCAGGTCGTCCGCAGCCTCACCTTGCGAGACCACGGCGAGTGCGACGGGGATGTCGTTGTCGAGCGCCATCTGGAGGAGGTCGATCAGCAGTCGGGGGTTGTGCTTCCGCCCGATCGTGCCGGCATAGACGAGCCGCAGGATGCCTCGTCGTCGAAGAGAAACGGCGACTGCCCATTGCTGCGGTCCACCGGAAAGATCTCGTCCAGGGGGGCCCAGTTGGGAATGACCGTCACGTTGCCTGGCGCAACATTCCACGCCGGATAGAGCTCCTTGAAGGCGTCCCCGATGGCGACGACGTGGTCGGCGATTCGTGCGCAGTAGGCCTCCATCCGCGCGAAGACTTCGCCGCCAAGATCGGCGAGGTACTTGGGAAATCTGCGCCGAAGTTCATCGCCCAATCCGGTGCTGTAGACGTCTTGATGCCACATGACAAAGGCAGTCCCGACCGCTTCGCGTAGCGAACGAAAAGGAACATCGAGATCAGAGGAAGGTTGCAGGCGATGACGACATCAGGCGCATCCGCCCGCAGCCGTTTGATCCAAGCTCGCGCGTAGCGCCGTTCGAAGCGAGCCCGGGCCATGAGGGAGTACTTCTGGAACGGTAGTCCGACGGAGATGCCAGTGAACGCGAGGTTCGCGCTATCCCCCGGCTGAGTTTAAGCGCCCCTTGCCGCTGACGTACTGCTCGGACGAGACATGTTCCACCCGGTGGCCCGATTCTGCGAGCTTTCGCGACAGCTCAGCCTGAAACGGATGTCCGGAGAAGTCGTGGACGATGACCCTCATTGACTAGCTGCGGGCACTCAGCTGGTCGTAGATCCATCCGTAGGTCTTCTCGAGCCCATCTTGCAACGAGATCGAGGGCTCCCAGCCGTAAATGCCGCGGAACATGGTGTTGTCGCTGTTGCGCCCGCGGACTCCCTGTGGGGCTGACAAATCATGGTTCTTGGTGACCGTGATGCCGGCAATGTCCTCAAGGATGCCGATCATCTGGTTGATCGTGACCAATTCGGCCGAGCCAAGGTTGACGGGCTCGGCGTTGTCGCCGGCCAGATTTCCTGAGATCCACGGACGCAGTCGTCGATGTACATGAAGCTTCGGCTCTGCTCGCCATCGCCCCAGACTTCGATCGTGTGGTCACCGCTGAGCTTGGCTTGGGCGATCTTTCGCGACAAGGCAGCGGGTGCCTTCTCGCGCCCGCCTTCGAAAGTTCCTTCCGGGCCGTACACGTTGTGGTACCGGGGATTCGGGTCTCGATGCCAAAGTCTTCCCGGAAGTGCCTGGCCATCCGCTCGCTAAAGAGCTTCTCCCACCCATACCCGTCCTCTGGAGCGGCCGGGTATGCGTCAGACTCCTTGAGTGCGGTGACATTGGGGTCGGTCTGCTTGTCGGCGGCGTACACGCACGCCGAACTGCTGTAGAACAACCGCCTGGTACCGGCGTCGCGGGCGGCCACCAACATATTCGTGCTGGTCAGCACAGACAACATGCACTCGGCCTTGTTGTTCTCGATGAAGCCCATGCCGCCCATGTCGGCGGCGAGATTGTAGATCTAATCGGTGCCGTCGGCAATTTGTGGGCGTCGTTCATGTCAGCACAGTCAGCGACGACGTTCTCGGCGTCGTCGTGAACTTGGTACCAGTCGCCTTGAGGTTTGATGTCGGCCGCACGCACCTCGATGCCTGAGGACAGCAGGTCTGCCACAAGGTGGCCGCCGATGAATCCACCGGCCCCGGTAACTAGCACGGTCATGAGTGAAATCTCCATCATCTGGGAGTGAGAGATCGATGCAATGGGCTTGGTCCATCCATCCTGCCAGACGACCGCGGACCCCGAAGCATTAGCCTCGCTGGTGGTCCGATTCGTCCGTTCGCGCTCAGACATGCCTCGCGTCGGTCGATGAGTCGCTGCGCAGTGAACCGCAATTGCCGGCGACCGAACCGGAACGATCAACAACGTCGTACCGGGTGGACCCACCCGCGGGGTGCCGGTGGCGAGATCATCGATGTGCCGGGCAGGCTCAACCGTCCGCGACAAACTTCGCGTTGGGTACACTCAGCGCGCAAGGCGCGTGGCCCGAAGCTCAAGTGGCCCATCATTCAGTGCCCAGGCCGCCATTCGATCAGTGAGGAGAAGCGCGGACGATGACCGCTCCCATCACCATCAGCTTCCTTGTACCTTCCTACAACCCCGGTCGATACCTTCGGGCAGCGATCGAGTCAATTGAGGATCAGCTTATTGATGGCGATGAGGTGATCATCCAGGACGGTGGGTCCGAGGATGGATCAATTGAAGACCTGGTGAACCGCTATGGAGAAGAGCCTTGGCTCCTCATCCGTAGCAAGCCCGACTCCGGGCAGTCCGATGCATTGCAGCGGGCACTGGAGCAGAAGTACCAACAATTATGTGATGTGGCTGAACGCCGACGACATCATCTACCCCGGGCGCGCTGGCGGCGGTGGGAGGCAGGCTTGGAGGACGAGCCGGATCTTCTGAGCGGGCGCAGCACCATCTCACAAGAACGATGGACGAGTAGTGCGCACCTCTTCGCCTGGCGCGTTCACTCGTGAGGCATTCCTAGGCAAGGGCTCGAACATGTTCACTGGGTCTTTTGCGTACAAGGCCAATCTTATCCGGGACATCAGCAGCGTTCGACCCGTCGTTTCAGTACTGCATGGACATGGATCTGTTTGCCCGAATGGCAGAACGCGAGCCGTCCGTCGGTTACCCTAGTGTACCCGAGATCGTTGGCGGGCTTCGGTGGCACGACGAAAGCAAGGGGGCCACGACTCTATGGCCGCTTATCCGGGAGGCGACGGACGTTCGTGGGGCTCACGCTAGAACACCCCGTGAGCGTGTGGGGGCCATTTTCGCTTCAAGCACCTATTGGTTGGCGGTTGTGTTGCAGCCGGTAAGGCGCTGCAGAAGCCCTCCCAGCCAGCGGGCTGCCGAAACAAGTTGCGCCGGCCGATCAGGCGGAGTCGTGCGCTCGTCCCATGAGCAGAGTTATCTGTCGATGCCTGGGACCAAGGCCTTTTTCGCTGATCTCTGCGATCGCAGTCGGATTGGCACTGGTCCTGCTCGGGTGGAGCTTGCTTCAAGCGTGGAGCATCTCGCTGGCTGTGGGTCCAGTTTTAGCCGTGAGTCTGCGTGGTCGTCATCGCTCAGGTGCCATTGCAGACGGTCGGCGTCGTACTGATCGCCATGTTTTGTTCTTCACCGCCTCATGGGATCAGACAGTCCCTCGCCGGATTTGAGGTCCGCCAGCTTTTGTTCATGGCGCTGGGGACCCTGCTGCTGGCAACGGGGATTGATCCGCGCCGTCTACCGCCGGTGCCTTGGTGGCTCCACGCCTCAGGTGGGAGCGCTGTCAGTGCATCGAGGTAGTCCTCCAGACCTCGGTTCCCATTGACGCCTCCTACTTGGACGAGCGTTATGCGACATATACAGTCGGGGCAGTCGTTGGGCGAGAGATCTTCGCCGTTGTGGTCTCTCGGGTCGTTGCTATTCAACAACTACGCGGTACCGATCGTCATCGTGATGGCCTGCATCTATCTTCCAAGGTCATTGAGATGGCTTGTCGGTGCATACGTTCTGGGTGCCGCGTTGTCATGCGTCGGCTGCAATCTCGCCGACCTTTTATGGCCAGCCTTGGCTCGCGGAGTCATTCGGCGGGCTGCCCTTCCCGGAGGGGGTGCGCACCGCCCGGGTTCACAAGTCATTCATTGCGATTGGCTACATCGGGGGTGATGGCCATTGGCTTGGCCATCTGGATGGCTCTTCAGCAGGAATTCGGGCTGAAGTGGGCTGGCCGAGATCAGCATGCCAGTGCTCATCTTCGGTCTTTATGTGTCGGGCTCACGCGGCGGAATTGTGCACCAGCATGTTGGTCCTGATCTTGGCCATGCTGTTGCTGCCGGAAGTTCGCCGTCGGATTCACCTTGTGGTCAGTGCCGTCAGCGCAGGCATCCTGGGTCTGTACTTCCTGCTGCCGATCACGGTCGTTGGCGGTGTCCTTGGACAGACTTGAATCCTTGGGGGCGAGGCTGTACCGATGAGGAGTGACATGGGACGGTCACAACTGTTCGATCAAGGGCTACAGGATTTTTGGGAATCACCGCTGTTCGGGATCGGCGGCCGATTTCTTGCCGAGGCTCACACCCTGTACATGGGTGTGCTCGCGTCCGGCGGGATCATCTTCGGTTATCGAGCTATTTGCTGATTCAGCGACGGCTCGCGGCAGTTTTGGCGCCAGCGTGACGGCCCAGTGAAGGTGGATCGAGCGCTTGGCGGAGCTTTGCTAGGAACCCTCATTGCCTCACTGTGGTACTGGACGGTGGCGGACCTCATCCAGACAAAGACGGTGGCGATCATCTACGGGTTCGTCATAGTTCTGTGGTGGCAAGGCCGCCAGGGCGCGGCAGACTCCGTCTCTGGTGAGCAGCGATCGGCGGCTGCAACGGCGTAAGCATTGCCATCGGTCCGCTTCGGCCGTTCAATCATGCCGAATGACAGACGAGACCACAGAATTCGGCCTTCTGGCCCAGGCCTCAAACCAACTCTGGATTGTCTCCCCTGTGTTAGAAGGCTGGATGCCTTTGCCCGCAGAACCTCATGCACGCAACTGAACGTGTCCTCCGGCACGGCGAACCCCCGCCCACCACACAGCCGCCTGGAATGGCGCGGAAATGGCGAGCGCGAAGGCGGCCGTGTAGGGCGCCAGCCGCCCAGCCGCCTGCCAGCGCTGCCAACAGAACTAGGAGCGCAACCACGACGCGCGCCTTCAGGCCAGCGCGCGCTGCTTGAAAGGCTCTTAATCCGACAGCGATCGCGATCGCGTACATCGAACCGGCGGCGCTGATCGCGGTCAACAGGAGCAAGTGGTGATGCCAAGTCCCAGGATTGGCCAAATAGGGCCTCGCCCACGCTATCGGGAGCGACGATCAGCAACGCCGCAAGCGATGGCGAGGAGAAGGGGGTGAGCAGCCAAGCGAGCCCACGTACCCCTTTGCGAACCCGGGCGGGGAAGGCGGACAAAACAGCGACTTCGGGAACCGCGATCACGGCCAAGCCTCTGCCCGGCGCGCCCACCGGAGAAAAGATGGCCGTCGCTGCTCTCAGACCCTGCCACGCCAGCGAGGCCAGAGGTGACTGTGAGTCCTTACCATGACGACGAGAATCGTGGCGCGGAAGACAAGATTCTCGAGCGCGAAGTACGGCCAAAGGCGGAGGTGTATTTGCCTGATCAGCCAGAATCGGGCGACAGCAAACTCGGCTGGCACCAATTTGATCCAAGCCAACCCGAATCCGCCGACCGCTACCCCGCAGCCTCCCCACAACGCGAGCAGCACAACACTGTCCTGGTGTGCGCGCGTCCCCAACAACGAGAACCGGAATTTCAAGAATCAGCCACAGTGTGTCGAGCACAAAAGCCCCGATGGGTCGTTGGCGAACCACAAAGACACTGCGCACGAAGTCTTGGATCAACAGGCCGGGAAGCAAGAGGCCGAGCACGGCGAGGCTATTGCCGAGCAGGCCTCCTATGCCGAGACCGACCATCCCCACCACCAACCCGCAACCAGAGCCCGCTGCGAGCATCACAGTTGCCCCTGCGCGCACCGCCCGACCGAGCTCAACAGAAGCATCCGACGCGTGCGCCGTCACGAGCACGTCGCTAGACATGCCCCGACCGATAAACAGGGTGACTAGGTAGACCTCAACAGCGATCGCGAAGGCACCGAAGCCCGCTGGGTCGACAGCTCGTGCCACCAAAATGAGAACGATCAAGTTCGACGAGCTGGAGACCAACTGGTCGGCCACGCCCCAGGCTGAGCGGCTCCGCACCGTGCCCGACATCTCGATGCGCTTAGCGCGCATACCCCCAGGTTTCCATCAGCTGCCCGCACCGGTCGAAAGTTTCCGCTGCCAAGTCCTCGGGAAGCTCTTCGCGCCAAGTATCGATTTGACCCGTTCGGAAGGTTGCCGAGTTCGTTGAGAAAATTCTGTCTGTAAGGCCGTTCGTCGTGGCGCCCGGACCGGCGTAGCCGAGGTACTTGAGCACCTCATGCGCAACTTCATTCTGGCGCCTGTCGTCGCCGCCACCGCGCGAACCCACAAGGTCCTCGAACCGCACCGCGATCCCGATATCTGACTCGCGCCAACCCGAATATCGACGGAACCGCTCGCCCACATCTGGCAGATAGGGATAACGCCCGGGACGCCGATGCCTCTGACGAGTGCTGGCAGCAACGATGCCATGTCCGGGTACCTGTCGGTGACCCATTCGCGGCCAGGCACGTGTCGGGTCGCCAAGAGATAGTGAGCCCACGAGAGGATGTGCGAACGTGGATCGCGGAGAATCGTCACCATTCGAGCGCCCGCCTCATCGACAGCACGTTCTACCGCCGGATCGTAGGTGAGGTGAGCACCGATGTAGTGCGAGTCGCGCAGGAGGCGGAGCCTGCGGATCAAGTGCGTGAACTCTTCGCGCTCGCCGATCGCGTCTTTGCCTAGGTAGGACACGAAATGTCCGGCAAAGCGAAGTTTGGGCAGATTCTCGAGCAAAGACATCAGCAAGTGCGTGCCGGACTTGGGCATGGAATTGGCCAAGATTCGCGGTCCCTTGGGCGCGGGTAGAGTTCGGTCAATTGCTCGGTAAGCTGCGATCAGCGGGGGCCGAACGTGCGGATTTCTGCGCGCGCGTTGGGCAAGTCGAGACTCAAGGATTCGCACGCCCACACCCTACCGGGAGACGGCCATGCATCTGGCCTTGAGCGCGCCCTTGGCATCGTCGATGGGCCGACTTGGCGTGCGGCAGAACCCAGAAGCTTCTCGGAGCGTCATTATCACCGCGGGACCGCCTGCTAGCAGTCTGCTTGATACAGTTGGTGCCGATGATGGTGCTCACCTAGGTGGTTCTTGCGCAATAGTTTTCGGACGCAAGCGCTTGGGTAGACCGAAGTCCCCCGGCCAAGTTCGGCCTTCGAATCCAGTGAGGTTAGTTTGATCTCTGACGTCTTCGTGAGTCCTCGAACGTTGGCCAAGAACTGGGTGCGACGAGAAATCGGCCGCCGCGGCTACGAGATCCTGGCGGACCCGTTCGACCGGCGCTTGGTCAAGATGCTCGACCATTTCGGGATTTCTACGGTGATCGACGGCGGAGCGAACATCGGGCAGTTTGGCCGGTCGCTGAGGAACGCGGGGTTCTCGGGGCGGATCTTTTCCGCAGAGCCACTGTCTGCCGCATACGCGGAGTTGTCAGCCTCGGCGAGGGGCGATTCGCTCTGGACGACGGAGCGATTGGCCTTTTCCGACAAGGAGGGCTGGATCAACATGAATATTGCGGCCAACTCGGTCTCGTCATCAGCCCTACCTATGCTCGCAGCCCATTCTGATGCCGCACCTGACTCGGTGTACATCGGCACCGAGCCGGCGCCAAGCACGATGTTGGATGCGTTTGTGGCCCGCCACGGCATCGATCCCAGTGTCGCATTGCTCAAGTTGGATGTGCAGGGGTACGAAGGAACCGCACTGGCGGGAGCTACTGAGTCGATCGGCAGCTTTGCGGCCACGCAGATGGAGCTCTCGTTCGTTCCCCTCTATGCCGGGCAGTGGCTGGCGGATGACGTCACTGAGTTCATGAAGCAGCATGGGTTCGAGTTGTGGATGTACGACTCGGCGGCGATGTACGAGCCGGAGAGTCAGCGGCTTCTTCAGTGCGATGGAATATTCGTTCGAACGTGAGTGCTGCAGCTTGTCCGGGATGTGGTTCGGAGTCAGTTCGCACGAGGGGAATGATCCCCGACAACCAGATGTTTGCCGGCAGGAATGTGGGAAGCATGCCCGCCCAGCTTGCCGTTTGCCAATCCTGCCTTCTGGGTTTCCGTAGCCCCCAACCTTCAAAATCGGAGCTGGCCGACCTTTATGAATCAGGGTCGGAAACCGCGTGGAGCGAAGGCTCTGAGGTCATTCGAAAAGATTGGGAGCTGGCGGCACAGTGGGTGGAGCGCATCGGGGCTTCTAGAGTCCTCGACATCGGATGCTTCGACGGTGGGTTCCTTGAGATGTTGCCGGCTACGATTCTCAAGGCAGGCGTCGAGATAAACCCAGCGGCATCACAGCGTGCCGCTGAGCGTGGCGTCCAGCTTGTGGCAAGTGACTTTCATGACTTGGATGTCGTCGCCGAGCATTCGACCTCGTCTCCGCGTTTGACGTCATCGAGCACGTTCACAACCCGAAAGCCTTTCTCGAAACTCTGTCGGCGGTCGTCCGGCCAGGGGGCTACGTCCTTTTTGCGACCGGCAACCTGGATTCACCCACGTGGCGCGTCCTCAGGAGTCGATATCTCTATTCGTGGTACTTGGAACACATCGCGTTCGTCAGCCCGAGGTGGGTCAATCGACATGCGCAGAGTCTTGGCTTTGAGGTCGCCGCCATTGATCGGTTCTCGCACACGTCCGATAAGCAGTTTGGCTTCCTGATTGGTCTACTAAAGAACTGTGCGTACAGGATCAGTCCGCGGCTAGCAAACGCGGTGCGCGTCATGTCCCGCCATTCAAGTCTTGAAGAGCCACCGACACTCTCGGCCGGGCCTCCCGCCTGGACGTCGGCGCGGGACCACATTTTGGTGGTGTTGAGGAAGAAAAAGTAGCGGTCTCAGCCGCGTTGTTTGGCTGATCGACGCCGGAGGCGGCGCTTCACTTTGCGGGCCAGGTCGATCGGATGGCGAGTCGCGAAGTAGACATAGAACAGGACTTGGCGAACGGGTCCATAGTCCAATGGGAAGCGGCGCAGGAAGCTGGGCAAATCCTGTCGGCCTGACAATCTCATCGGGATCTGATGCCAGGGCAGTTCTCTGTTGCCTCTAACGAACACAGTCCCGTCGTATCCAGAGAACACATGGGTGACAGTGCTGGTGTCGCGTCGGAGCGTGCCGATCGAATTGTCGGTGATGCCGAGCAAGCCGAACAACTCCTTGGGAACAAAAAAGGCATTCGCCGTCGTGACCGTGACCAACTCGTACCCCTTTTCCTGGCCGAGCTTCACCATGGAGAGCAGGCCGGTGCCGTGCTTGACTGCAAAGTCATCAGCTTGGACGAACTCGACGTCCGACGGAACTGTCGGATTGAATTCGATCACCACCAGCTTCGGTGTGAACTTTTCAAGCGACTTCCAGACGTGGTAATCATTGCCGTCGATGTCGATGGATAGGTAGTCGAAATCTCTAGGAATAGGTGTGGTTTCAAGGAGTTGGTCGAGGGTGTCCTCGTGCGAGGTGCGTACGAACACGTTGAGTGTGTGGACATCGGGCCGATCGGCGTACAACGATTGCAAAGCGGCGAAACGCTCCGAGGAGCCCTCGATGAGGACGGCGGAAAACCCTTGACTCGTGATGAAGTGTCGGCTGTTGCTGAGGTGCAACCCGTCCCATGCTCCGAACTCAACGACCCAATTGTTGCGGTTTGGCAATTGCGCCAGGATTGCCTCAGCGACGCCGTCCTCGCCATCTTGGGAGAATTCGTCTCGTGCTAGGTCCAACGGCCAGATCGGAGATCGGTCCTGCATCAGCGGCTCCTTGGTGGATTGGGCGATCGGGTCAGCCTGCGTGCGTTCGTCAACCTCGATGGCCTAAGAAAGTCGAACCGTGGCGGCATCGAGCACTGCAGCTGCGATAGTGGATCGCCCGTGCTCGTTGAGATGTTCGTCACCGTCGCGCCAGTCGATGAAGTGTGCAGTTGGTACCGCGAGTCCGGTGCGAAGGATTGGAGCGTCACCGTATCCAGACGCAAAGGTATCCCGGAGCACCGCCAAGTTTCTTTCGGCAAGCTTGTGAAACTTCGAGCCGTGCAATTCAACTCCCTTTTCAACCGGAATGGGTGTCTCATAAGCGATCACCGGGACACCCAATCGGCGTAGTCGATTGCCCAACTCGCGCAGCCTGTCAAGGGGTGCGCCGCGCTCGATCTCTCCGCCGTGATGATAGGAGTACAGGAGCTTCGCCGATTCGTCCTCACTCCGGTCTGCACCCTTGAGTCGGCGGAGGTATTCACCGACGGTGAGGTCTCCGGACCAAGTGGGGAATTTCAACGCATGAAACTGGGCGAAGTCGTCTTGAGTGGGTGGCGGGAACCCTTTTCGCATCTGTCGCACCGGTGTCGTGGCGTCAACTGTGGACAGAAATCGACTCGCACGCTTGTGCCCGTACAGCGGATGCTCTATCCAGGGGCGCGTGTGGACCCGAACGGTCAGCGGCACGATCACAAGGGGTCTCGCTGGACAACCCTCCAGCATGCGGACGTAGTCGTTGAAAATGAGGGGGTTGTAGCTGCCGCCGTGGACGGCGTGCATGGAAGTTTCGGAGCCGAATGCGTCTCTGAGCATTCGATAAAGCGGTCGCTTGTCGGTGTCGTAGGGGGCAACCCAACTCGCCAACGAGTCGCCGAGTTGCAGGACGTCAATCGAACCCGTCCGAGCCAACCGTGCCAAGGTTCGAGCCTTGCGAACTTCGGCGTTGTCAACCTTCCCGATCTGGCGACGCACCTTGTCTGCGGTGTAGGTGATCGCTGGCCGCAACCGAGAACTGACCCGATTCTGGTCCGTGGCTGACATCATCTCTCTTCCGGTTGGTCCGCATGCATCGAATGGCCATGAGTGAGCGATTGTAGCGGTGAAGCCCCTGCCCGCATGTGGCTTGAACCCCTTGGCCCCCATGAAATCCCGCCATCACTTAAACTCGGCGATGCGTCGGACATGCCGATCGCGGATCGAAGGCCACCGGAGGGTGCATGGAGCTACAGCGGTTGATCAGAGTGCTCCGAACGCGATGGAAGTTCCTTGTCGTGACCCTGCTTCTAGGCACGCTGGTCAGCGTCGCGTTCGCATTGAGCAAGCCCGCCGTCTACGAATCGACTGGCCGCATCTTTATCGGCACTCCCAACGCTGCGAGTGGCGAGGCGTTCCCCACCCTACTCATTACGCAGCGCGCGTCATCCTACGCAGACCTTGCCAAAGATCCGGCGCTCCTGCAGGAGGTTCTCGACCGGACACAGATGAACATTTCCCTCACCGAGCTCAAGGATCGGATCAGAGCGTCCGTCGTGGTTGACACGCAAATATTGCGAATCACTGCAACAGGATCTTCGCCTCAAGATGCCAGGTTGCTCGCGGACGCCGAAGTTCAGCAGCTCTTGGAACTCGTCCGCAGGTTGGAGGCTCCAAAGAGTGAGAAAAAGGACTCTCAGGAGGCGATTGTGGCCCGCGCCGCCGGACCATCTTCGCTAGATCTGAAACCGGTCGGGGCTCCTCGGTGGTTGTCCGTGACGCTTGGTATCTTGCTGAGCGCCTTGGTGGGCTTTATGGGGGCGGTCCTGCGTGACAGGCTTGATTTCACAGTCAAGTCTCGTTCGGATGGGGAGGACGTCACCGGCGCGCCTGTCATCTCGGCGCTCCCGCTCGACTCGGATGTGGCTCGCGACCAGCACAGCAAGGTGCATACAGGCAGCCCGCTCGCTGAGGCATTCCGCGTGCTCAGGGCTAATCTGAGGTTTGCGGACCTCGACGCGAGCGGACACATGTTGGACGCGAGCGGACAAGTGATCCTCGTAACCAGTGCGCTACCCAATGAAGGGAAGACGCTCACTGCGGTCAATCTCGCCCAGTCGCTCGCGGCAACCGGGCGGTCGGTACTACTGGTGGATTGCGACTTTCGTAGTCCGAACGTCGCGGAGAATCTGGGACTCGAGAATGCCGTGGGCATGCTGTCGGTTCTGCTCAACCAAGTCACGCTCAGTGATGCCATCCAGGTTCATTCAAGCGGGCTCGACGTTCTTGGTACTGGACCAAAACCCCCCAATCCCGCCGAGGTGCTCGAAACCGACTCCGTTAGCAACCTCTTGAGCCTGGTGCGAGAAAAGTACGACATGGTGGTGATCGATGCACCGCCGATCTTGCCGGTAGCGGATACAACGATCTTGATTCGTCATGTCGATGGGGTGCTGCTGCTCGCGAGATTTGGCCGGACCCGCAAGGAGGCACTGCGACTTGCATCCGAGCGGATCGAGGGACACGGTGGACGGCTGTACGGCGTCGTACTGAACGGGATACCCCGCCGGGGCGAAGACGGGTATGGGTACGGATACGGGTACGGGTATGGCTACGGGGACACATTCGAACGGACCGAGGTCGCAACTCAGCGTCCTCCTGGAGGGAGACGGCGTCGCGTGAATGATGATCTGAAAGCCACTCGGGACGCTCTCCTCTAGCTGGCATTGCGCCTGTACGAGAGATGCAAACGGCATCTCAATTTTGGATGCAAGGGAGCGCGTGCCATGTGGGGCCGCGTTTGAATCCCGGGAAGTCCGACATGCATGGCGCACGCGCATTTGGCAACGACCAATTGCGAGGCAGACAACTCTGACATCACCGCAACCGACGAGGAAAGTTTGAGGACGCTCGATTCTGGATCAGGTCGGTGACCAGTGCTCGTGACTGTAGAGTTCTGGCGACCGAAGGAGGTTTGATGCCGCCGAGGACATCAGAATCGATCGCACAGCGTGTGTCGCGTCGAATCAAGTGGGCTATCCGCGACCGGCTTCCGCTCCGACCAGTTCGTAGAACTGTTCAAGGTGTGGCGATGGTGCTTCCCTGGTCGCACCGGCTCCCGGACTATGCCCGCATCGAACCCGGTTACGGACAGAACCTTCCGATGCTTGCAGCCGCGCTCGTCGATCGCGACGGCCGGCCGATCATGACGGTCGACGTTGGCGCCAACGTCGGTGATTCGGCACTCCAGATCCTCGCCGCTGCACCCGGAAGGATCCTGTGCGTCGAAGGAGACCAGGCGTTCCTGAAATTTCTCCACTTGAACGTGGACGAAATCCCAGAGGTATGTATTGAACCGTCCCTGTTGCTGCCGCACTCGGGCGACCTGTCGATGGCGCCCGTGAGAGTGGGCGGAACAACGCGTTTCGAGCCGGGGGAATCGAACAGCACGATGCCCACGATCACGACTTTCGAGCTGCGTTCTCGCCATCCCGACTTCGAACGAGTGAGGCTCGTGAAGTCAGACACGGACGGCCATGATGTGGCTCTGATTCCGGCCATGGCCCGTACGTGGGCCGACGCCAAGCCGGTACTGTTCTTCGAGTACGACCACGAGCTCACACGCCTTGCGGGCCTTGATCCGGTAGCTGTCTGGCGCGACCTGGCTGAGCTTGGGTACCGACAGGTGCGCGTCTGGAACAACGCAGGTCGTCCGATCGGCACGTATCCGATTGATGAGATGCCCGCGAGGTCAGCGGTGCTTGACGGCCCGCGCAAGCAGCGTGCAAGTCACTACTGGGATGTGGCAGTGGTTCACGGCGACGACGAGGCCGGTCGGCTGGCCGTCCGCGACGTACTGCCGGCGGATCCGATCTGAACATGAAAGGCGGCGCCACCGATGAAGGTGACGCCGCCATGGGCCAGCAACTGCAGCTACCAAGCGTGCTTTCGAATCGTCGACCCGGGGCCGCGTGATCCCTGAGTGCCGCGGTTGTCCCGGGTGCGACTGCCCTTTGGGACGGGAGATCGCCGCGTGGGTACTGAGGTGCTGAGCCGTCTGTGAAGTTGTTGGTTCCGTTCTACGCCCGCGCCGTTCCGTAGCGGAAGGCCTACTGACGCGTAACCTTCTGCGTCCACGTTCACAAGCGACGGGGCAGGCCGCTCAGGACGCGCGCACGATCGAGCGTGCGGGACGACGCCGCCGAGACACCAGAGCCAGGGCGATCCCGCCCACGCCGGCCGCCACGACGCCGACGGCGGCGAGCTTGGCGACGCGGGAGTCGAGCCCCAGCCTTGCCCGCATCGACACCGGGCTGGTGAACATCAGGATGGGCCAGCCCTTCTCCTCGGCGATGCGGCGCAGCGCCTTGTCCGGGTTCACGGCGAACGGGTGCCCGACGATCTCGAGCATCGGAGCGTCGGTCTCGGAGTCGGAGTAGGCGAAGCTCGTGTCGAGGTCGTAGCCGTGCTCCTCGGCCAGCTCCCGCATGGCCTTCGCCTTGTTGGGCCCGTACGCGTAGTACTCGACCTCACCGGTGTACCGCCCGTCGACCTCGACCAACCGGGTGGCGACGACGTGGTCGGCGCCGAGCATCTCGCCGATGGGCTCGACGACTTCGGTGCCGGAGGCCGAGACGATCACGACGTCGCGACCGGCGGCATGGTGGTTCTCGATGAGCTCGACCGCCTCGTCGTAGACGATCGGGTCGATGATCGCGTGCAGGGTCTCGGCCACGGACTGACGGACCACCGCGACGTCCCAGCCGGTGATCATGTCGGTGAGATAGTTCCGCATCTTCTCCAGCTGGTCGTGGTCGGCCCCGCTGGCGGCGAACATGAACTGCGCGTAGGCACTCCGGAGGACGGCGCGGCGGCTCAGGAGTCCGCCGTCGTAGAACGGACGGCTGAAGGCCAAGGTGCTGGACTTGGCGATGATCGTCTTGTCCAGATCGAAGAACGCGGCAGACCGCGGAGTGTGGGGAGATCGAGCCATTACTGCGAGCGTACTCGGCCTGATCCCCGGGTGGCCGTCTCCGCGGGCCCGAAGCACCGGTCGAGGAAGGACACCGTCTCGCCCGTCAGGCGGTCCGGACTCCGGCGCCACTCCAGGATGCTGGCGGCCCGGACGAAGGTCGAGTTCGGCAGCTCCTCGGCCAGCATCGCCGCGTCCGCGGCCGGATGGATCGGGTCGCGCGGGTGGCCGACCACCAGGGCCGGCGCCTGGATCTGTTGACGCAGCCGCGACGACGGGGCGATGCGGCCGAAGAACAAGCCGTGAACCGTGGCGCCCATCGACGCCGGGTACTGCCGCATCGTGTCGAGCACGATGCCGCCCCAGAACCCGACCAGCCGTCTCGGAACGATCGACGACGCGAGCCGGAGGCCGGTGACCGCGAACGGCGTGAACCTGGCCACGAACATCAGCGGGGCGAACGCGATGATGCCGGCCTCGACCGCGTTGTCGAGCACCGGCATCTCCAGGACGAGGCCTTGCACGCGTTCGGGGTAGAGGTCGGCGACCTCGAGCGAGACGTTGGCCCCCAGGGAGGTCCCGCCGATGACTGCGGTCTCCGCGCCCACGGCGTCGAGGAGGTCGATGACCTGACGCGCGAAGTCGGACATCGAGTACAGCTTCGGGTCGGTCGGACGGTCGGACGTCCCATGGCCGAGCAGGTCGAGCGTCAGCACGTGGTTGCCGGCGGCAGCGAGTGCCGTGGCGAGCGGTTCGTGCATGCGACGCGGCATCAGCTGCCCGTGCATGAGGACCACCCAGCGGTCTCCGGAGCCGTACTCGGTGTACTCCAAGCGGTGGCCGTCGTGGTGGAAGTGGCCGGTTCGTGCCGATGTCAGAGCCATGGTCAGGTCACCCTAGGCGACGTTGGCCGCCTCGGCCTCTCGAACCGGGACGGTCGGCGTCACTCTCGCGGTCAGCGGCGGTTGGCGAGCGACGATCCTCCGGCGGCCACAGCCGCCAGAGCCACGCCGGCGAGGAGGACGCCTGCCGGCTTGGAGACGATGCCCGAGCGCGCCGCTGCGATGCCGGCGACGGCATCGGATCCGTCGATGGCCATGCCCAGGCCCACCATCGATGAGATGGCGTTCTCGGGGGCAGCCAGCGTCACCGCGCCGACGGCGATCTCGCGGGCTGCGAACAGGCGAGTCATGTACGGCAGCTGCGGGTTGGCCTTGACGCTGAGCAGGAAGAGCCTGGCTGCCAGGCTCGGGAAGAGAAGCGCCATGGTGCCGATGGCGACGCGGGCGACGGCGAGAGCCTTGACGGTGTCCGGTCCGGGGTTCATGCGAGGAGGCTATCGGGTCGAGTCTCGACGCGGCGTGCGAGCGCGACGTCCCTGAGAACGTCGCGCTCGCACCCTTACGGTCAGTCGTGCGCGCCGCGGACGACACGGTCGTGCCGCAGTGAGCTCGACTTCGTCTCCTTGGCGAAGAGGACCGCGATGACCGTGATCACCGAGGCCGCGGTGATGTAGAGCGCGACGGCCGTGGTGTTCTTCTCTGCCACGTCCCCGAGGAGCTTCAGGGCGATGATCGGGGCCAGGGCGCCCGCGAAGATCGACGCCAGCTGGTAGCCGACGGATGCGCCGGTGTAGCGCACCGAGGTGCCGAACAGCTCGGAGAAGAACGCCGCCTGCGGCGCGTACATCAGTGAGTGGAAGAACAGTGCGACGACCACGGCGAGCAGAACCTTGCCCGAGCTCATCGAGTCGATCAGTCCGAAGAAGACGAACGACCACGCGGCCACACCCACCGCGCCGGCGAGGTACAGCGGCCGGCGGCCGACCCGGTCCGAGAGAGCGCCGAGGGCCGGGATCATGAAGAACTGCACGGCCGCGCCGATGAGGAGCATCTTGAGGATCAGGCCCTTGTCGGCCTCCAGGTAGGTCGTCACGTAGGTGATGACGACGACGGTGAAGATGTAGTACGAGATGTTCTCGGCCATCCGCATGCCCATCGCGATCGCGACCTCCTTGGGGTAGGTGCGGATCACCTCGAGGATCGGCATGTGGGAGTCGGTCTGCTTCTTGTCGGCGATCTCGGCCTGGGCTTCCTGGTAGACCGGCGACTCCTCCAGCTGGAGGCGGACGTACAGGCCGATGAGGACCAGCACGGCCGAGAGCAGGAACGGGATGCGCCAGCCCCACGCCTCGAAGTCGGCGTCGCTCTGCACGGCCGCGAGCACGAAGAGCA
The DNA here is from genome assembly GCA_963781445.1 of uncultured Actinomycetota bacterium. GTDB lineage: Bacteria > Actinomycetota > Actinomycetes > Propionibacteriales > Nocardioidaceae > Aeromicrobium. Next base: position 523,909 of record CAWAGS010000010.1, on the reverse strand, counting down.
CGCCCGTGGCGAGCAGGTTGCCCAGCGGCACGCCGGCCTGGGGCCAGGACGCCCAGTAGCCTCGGCGAGCCTCGTCGCCGTGCTCGGCCGCCATCAGCACCGCGCCGCCCCACTCGCCGCCGACGGCGAATCCCTGGGCCAGCCGGCAGACGAGGAGCAGGATCGGGGCCGCGACGCCGATCGACGCGTAGGTGGGCAGCAGCCCGATCGCGAACGTCGCGATGCCCATCATCATCAGCGCGACGATCAGCATCTTCTTGCGACCCACGCGATCGCCGAAGTGACCGAACACGACGCCACCGAGGGGCCGCGCCGCGAAGCCGACCGCGTAGGTGCCGAAGGCGAGCAGGGTCGCGTTGACGGGGTCGGCCTCCGGGAAGAACAAGGTGCCGAAGACCAGTGCGGCCGCGGACCCGTAGAGGAAGAAGTCGTACCACTCGACGGCGGTGCCGACGAGGCTCGCGAAGACCACCTTGACGATCGAGCGGTCATCCGCGCGTTGGGGTGCGGGCGTCCCTTGGGTTGTGGACATGGGTGGGGTTCCTTTCATGCGGCGGCCCAGCCGCCGTCCATCAGGTGGGAGCTTCCGTTGATCGACTCGGTGCCGGGTCCGCAGAGAAACGCGACGAGTCCGGCGACCTCGTCGGTCTCGACCAGCCGCTTCACCGGCGTGCGGGCGAGGAGCACGCGGTCGAGGACGTCGTCCTCGTCGACGCCGTGGCGGCTCGCCTGGTCCGTGATCTGCCCCTCGACCATCGGTGTGCGGACGTAGCCGGGGCAGATGGTGTTGCTGGTGACGCCGCGCTCGGCCCCTTCGAGGGCGATCACCTTCGACAGGCCCTCGAGACCGTGCTTGGCGCTGACGTACGCCGCCTTGTACATCGAGGCGCGGTGGCCGTGCACCGAGGAGAGGTGCACGACCCGGCCCCAGCCGCCCGCGTACATGCCCGGCAGGACGGCGCGGGTGAGCAGGAACGGGGCCTGCAGCATCACTCGGTGGATGTGGGCGAAACGGTCGGGGTCGAAGTCCTCGATCGGTGCGACGTGCTGGATCCCGGCATTGTTGACGAGGATGTCGATCCCGCGGAGACCGAGCTCGAGGGAGTCGATGGCCGCGGGATCGGCCAGGTCGGCGACGAGGTGCTCGCCGCCGGTGTCGGCGGCCGCTTCCTTGACGCCGCCCTCGTCACGGTCCAGCAGGAGCACGTGGGCCCCGTCCCCCGCAAGACGCGACGCGACGGCACGTCCGATGCCGCTGGCGGCACCGGTGACCAAGGCCGTGCGTCCGGTCAGGGGCGGGTTCATGGGACCCGACGCTAATAGCGCCTGCCGAGCGTCTGCCATGTGCGTAAGCCCACAAGTTTGGCCGACATGTGTGGGGCGTTCACATGTCGCCGCGGAGACGCATCATCTGGAGGGCCAGCTGCACGTCGAGGCGTCGACCCGGGTCGCGCCAGCGGTCCCCGAGCAGCCGCCCGACGCGATCGAGGCGCTGGGTGACGGTGTTGGGATGGATGTGCAGGCGGTCGGCCGTCTCGCGCAAGGATCCGCCGACCGCGAACCACGCGTCCAGTGTCTCGACGAGTCCGGTGTGCTTGTCCGCGTCGTAGTCGAGCACCGCTCCGAGGGTCCTGGCGATGAACGCCTCGAGGTCGTCCGGCCCGTTGCCGCCGAGCAGGAGCCGGGCGAGCCCCAGGCCCGCCGGGTCACTCACCTCGCCGATCCGCCCGAGCCGCTGCAGGGCGGCGAGACTCTGCCGGGCCTCGCCCCATGCCGCCGGCACGCACTCGGCTCCGCCGCCGCCGGACGCGACACCGACCGTGGCGCCGCCGAGGCGGGTGCGCAGCTGCTGGCCCATGGTGATCGGGTCGCCGGGGGCGAGCAGCACCACGTGCCCGTCGTGGATGCCGCCGAGGCCACGGAGCTCGCGAGCGAGGGAGGCGACGTGTCGGGAGCTCGTCAGGTCGGACGGCATCTCGGCGACGGCGATCGCCAGCTCAGGAGTGTCGAGGTCGGCGCCTTGCTGGCGGGCCCGCTCGCGCAGCCGATCGGCGTCCAGGTCGCGTCCGCTGATGAGATCGTCCAGCAGCTCGCCGCGGACCTTGCTCTCCGCCTCGGCGACGGTGCGACCGAAGAGCAGCACGAGTGCGCAGACGAGGGCACCTCGATCGAGGGTGCGCTGCTGGGACTGGTCAAGATCCTCCTCGGTGCGGAGCACCAGCGTTCCGAGGTGCTCCCCGCCCGCGGCCGCCACGGCCACCCACGTCCCGTCGGGCCTCCGGACACATCGCCCGGACGAGCGAGCGAGCGCGACGGCGTCCTCGTCGGCATCGGTGGGGTCTGAGTGCTCGCCGGCGAGGAGCCGACCCTCGTCGTCCTTCACCGCGAGGCTGCCGCCGAGCACCTCCGCCAGCACCTCCGCGACCTCGACGACGCCGCCCCCGTTCACGAGCACGTCCGTGAGCAGGTCGTGGGCATGTGCGGCGCTCTCGGCGGCGTCCGAGCGCGAGCGGAGCTGGGTGTTGGCCTCGGCGGCCGCGGCGACGGCTTCTCGGGCCCGCTCGAAGAGCCGCGCGTTCTCGAGCGCGACCGCCGCGTGGGCGGCGAAGGACGTCAGCAGGGCGACTTCGGACGCCGGGAACGGACGGACGGTGCGGTGGACGGCGAGCAGCGCGCCGATCACGGTGCCGTCGACCATGAGCGGGACTCCGAGGATGGCGCGGATCTGCTCGCCCGCGACGGCCTCGTCGATGTAGTCGCGGTGCAGGAAGCGCTCGTCGGACTGGTAGTCCTCGGTGAAGTACGGAGCGCCGGTCTGGGCGACGAGGCCGAGCAGGCCGGTGCCGAGCGGCAGCCGGAGCTCGCTGAACTCCGGGGTGAGAGCACCGTCGGTGACCTTCATGTACGACGCGCCCTCCTGCTCGTCGTTGAGGGACAGGTAGGTCATGTCCGCGTTCAACAGCTGCCGGGCGCGACGGACGATCGCCGCGAGGATCGCGTCGAGGTCGCGGATGGCCGTGAGGTCGCGGGCCGTCTCGTAGAGGGCGGACAGCTCGGCCTCGCGACTGCGCAGCCGCGCCATCTGAGCGTGCACCCGGAGGGCGAGCGCGTGCTGCTCGCGCAGTGACTCCAAGCGCTCCGGCGAGTGGCCGGCGGCACCGGCCTCCGCCACCACGAGGTCGAGGTCCTCGCGAGACGCGCCGGCCAGCAGCAGCTCGAGGAACGCGCCGGTGACCTCCATGCGCTGATCCTGCCATCGGATGTCCACACGACGCGCCCCGGAAGCGCTCACCCACAGGCTCTCTCCGACGCCTCCCGAGCAGGAGCTCCGGTGTCGAGGCTGGTCCCCATGGATCTCGCCCTGCCCCTCGTCGCCACCTCCGATGACCACCTGCTCGATGTTGCCCTGCGCTGGTGCGCGGCTGTGGGCTGCACACCGGAGGTCGCTGCCGACGTCGCGTCGGCGCGCCGGTCCTGGAGGTCGGCACCCGTCGTCGTGGTCGGCGACGATCTGGCGCCGCAGCTCGCGCGGGCCGAGCTGCCGCGACGCGACCACGTGCTGATGCTGGCCGGATCACGCGACGGGGCCTGGCCGCTCGCCGTCGCCCTCGGGGCTGTCGACGTCGTCACCCACGACGACGAGGTGCGTGCGCTCCACGCCTTGACGCTGGCGCTCGACGGTCGCGGCGAGGCCTGTCTGGTCAGCGTCGTCGGCGGCTGCGGGGGAGCCGGGGCCTCCACGCTCGCCGCCTGCCTCGCACTCGCCGGATCGGAGGCTGGGTTGCGGTCGTTGGTGCTCGACGCCGATCCGATCGGCGGCGGCCTCGACCTGCTGCTGGGCACCGAGGATCGCGACGGCCTCCGATGGCAGGACCTCGGTGCCACCGACGGTCCCGTGGGAGCGGCGTCGCTGGCAGCCGTCCTTCCGCGCACGGGTGACCTCGCGGTCCTGTCGTGGGGACGCGAGGGCACCGAGGACGTACCGCAGGCGGTGGGCGGAGTGCTGACCGCCGCCATCCGCGGCTTCGACCTGGTCGTGGCCGACGTCCCCCGGCACCTTGGTGCCGCCGGCGCCGAGCTGGTCGGACGATCGGTCCTCACGGTGCTCGTCGTCCCGGAGGACATCCGGGCGATCGCGGCCTCCCGCCGGGTGCTCGATCGGCTGCGACCGCACACCTCCTCGTTCGCCGTGGTCGCGGTGGCCCGGGCGAACGGGCTCGGTCGCGAGAGCGTGAGCGACGCGCTGGCGCTCCCCGTCGTCGCCCGGCTGCGCCACGACCGCCACCTTCGGCCCGCGGTCGATCTCGGACACGGACCCGGCGAGTCCCGGACGTTTCGTCGAGCCTCTGACCAGCTCATCGAGCTGCTGGGGCTCGAATCGCTGCTGGTGCCTCCGGTGGCCACGTGAGTGACGACGCGCTGGTCGACCGGGTTCGGCGGCGGCTCGCCATCGACTCGGCCGAGCCGACGGCGCAGAGCGTGGCGGCTGCGCTCCGTGCCGAACAGAGGTTCTCCGACAGTGCCACGGTTCTTGCGCTGGTCGACGAGCTGCGCCGCGAGACCCAGGGCCTCGGGCCACTGCAGCCGCTGCTGGCCCGCGACGGCGTCACCGACGTGCTCGTCAACGGACCCCACGCGGTCTTCCTCGACTGCGGTGGGGGGCTCGAACGAACCGCCGTGCAGTTCGCTGACGACGAGGCCGTGCGCCGCCTGGCCCAGCGGTTGGCGTCCCAGGCCGGTCGACGTCTCGACGACGCGAGTCCCTGGGTCGACGCGAGAATGGCCGACGGCACGCGCGTGCATGCCGTGCTCGCGCCACTGGCACGCCCCGGGACGTTGGTGTCCTTGCGCATCCCGGCCCGCCGGAGCTTCACTCTCGACCAGCTGGTCGAGGCCGGCACTCTGACGTCTCACGGCGCCGTGCTGCTGCAACGCCTCGTCGATGCCCGAGTGGCCTTCGTGGTCAGCGGCGGAACAGGTTCGGGCAAGACGACGTTGCTGGCCGCACTCCTGTCCGGATGCGACCACGGGGAGCGGTTGGTGATCGTCGAGGACGCCACAGAGCTACGGCCCGATCACCCGCACGTGGTCGGGCTCGAAGCCCGTCCGGCCAACGTCGAGGGCGCCGGGCTGGTCACGGTGCGCGACCTCGTGCGTCAAGCGCTGCGCATGCGCCCCGACCGTCTGGTCGTCGGCGAGGTGAGGGGCGCTGAGGTCGTCGACCTGCTCGCCGCGCTGAACACGGGGCACGAAGGCGGCTGCGGCACGGTGCACGCGAACTCCGCCGACGACGTGCCGGCCCGGTTCGAGGCACTCGGTGTGGCCGCGGGACTCCCACGCGCGGCCGTCCACAGCCAGCTCGCCGCAGGCTTGGAGGTCGTCGTTCACCTGGGTCGCTCCCGACGTGGTGAGCGCCGACTGGAGCAGATCGGCGTTCTCCAGACCGGCGGGGGTGGCCTCGTCCGCACCACGCCTGCGGTCACCTTCGCTGGCGACGGACAGACGCTGGGCCCAGGCCGTCCCCGGCTCGCGGCCTTGCTGGATCAGTCGTGATCGGACTCGTTCCGGCAGCTGCTGCGGCGACCTCGCTCGCCGTGCTTCTGGCCCGGCCGCCGCCCGGATGGGTGGTGAGCATCCGGATCGGCCGGCAGTCCGCTCGAACCCGGGCCGAGCTCGGCTCACTCCATACGTCGGCTCGCCTCGTCGGCGCCGCCGGCGCGATGCTCGCTGCCGCGCTGACGACTGGTGCGGCGATGGCCATCGTCGTGGCGACTGCCGTCGGCGTGGCGTTGTTCGCCCATCGCCAGGTCCGGCTCGGCCGGGCGCGGGCCGCCTCGATGCTTCGTCGCTCGCAGACCGGTGCAGCCCTGGACCTGCTGGCCGCGGAGCTGCGAGCCGGCATCCTTCCGCGCGACGCGTTGACCGCCGTTGCCGTCGACGTGCCGATGCTGCATCCGGCGGCCGTCGCCGCCTCCCGCGGGGGCGACGTCGTCGCAGCACTTCGCTCGGCCGGCCATGAACCGGGCGCGGCCGTCCTGGCTGATCTCGCCGGCGCGTGGCACGTCGCCGAACGGGCCGGAGCACCATTGGCCGCCGTGCTCGACCGCGTGGCCGCGAGCAGTCGCGACGACGCCGAGGTCGACCGCGAGGTCCAGGCCGAAGCCGCGCCCGCCCGGGCCACCGGCCGGCTGATGGCCGTCCTGCCCGTTCTCGGCCTGTCGCTCGGAGCGGGAATGGGGGCCGATCCCGTCCACGTGCTCACCGGCACGGTGCTGGGTGCCTCCTGCCTCGCAGCCGGGCTTGCGCTTGCGTGCGCCGGTCTCGCCTGGATCGACCACATCGTGGCCTCGGCGGAGGCGGCATGATCATCGCCGCGGCGGTCGCCGCTGCTCTGGCCGCCTTGAACCTCACTGGGCCGCGCGCGGAACGGCGGTTTCGGCTGCTCTTCGCTGAGCGCCGAGCCGGACCCACGGTGGACCCGCAGCTCGTCGCGACGATGCTCGTTCCAGTGGCCGCTCTGCTGCTGCTCGGCCCTGCGCTCGGTCTGCTGGTCGCGCTGATCGTCACGCCGGGGGTGCGAAGTGTCGTCGGCGGGATGGAGACGGCCGCAGAACGCCGCCGCGCGTCCCGGCTGGCCCACCAGTTACCGGCGGCACTCGACCTCATGGTCGCGACGCTCGAGGCCGGCCGTCCGCCCGTCACGGCTTTCGTCGTGGTGGCCGAGGCCGCTGCGCCACCGCTCAGCGACGAGCTCGGGCGGGTCGGCTCGCGGCTGGCCGTGGGCGGCGATCCGCAGGCCGTCTGGTCGCATCTCGCCGACGACTGCGTCCTCGGGCCGGTCGGACGCGCGTTCTCCCGCGCGGCGACGTCCGGGATGCCGGTCGCCCAGGTGGTGGCCTCCGTGGCCGAGGAGGTGCGACGGGAGCGGCGTGCCACTCGGCGCGAGCAGAGCCGGCGGGTGGGGGTCCGCACGGCGGCCCCGCTCGGTGCCTGCTTTCTCCCGGCGTTCTTTCTGATCGGGATCGTGCCCACCGTCATCGGCGTCGTCGCCGGCCTGTCCCTGGGGTGAGTCGTCCACAGAAACGCGTCGAGCCGCGCTCGTCCCCAGCGGTCCAGGACGAACGGCAATCGCGACGGCGTCAAGCCCATCTTCTGTCATCACACCCACCCGAGAGGACAATCCATGAAGCTCGCGCACCTCCGTTCCCACCGCCACGACGAACGCGGCATGACGACCGCGGAATACACCGTGGGCACGCTCGGTGCCTGCACCGTCGGCGGCGTGCTCGTCAAGATCGGCCAGTCCGAGTGGTTCGGCGATCTCGTCAAGGGCCTGCTCGACAAGATCCCGGGCATGATCCCCGGCCTCTGAGTCCTCTGGCCGTGCGGCCGGCGGATTCCAGCTCCGCCGGCCGCGCACTCGTGAAAGGGAAGCTGTCATGAACGATTCACGCGACCGTGGCATGGCCACGGCCGAGTACACCGTCGGCACGTTGGGTGCCGTGGTCATCGCCACCCTGATCTTCCAGTTCGCCCACGACAGCGACTGGCTCGGCGTGACCCTGAAGGAGATCATCGAACGGGCGCTGTCGCCGACCACCCTGATCGAGCACCTGAAGCACCTCCCACGATTCGGACTGGGTCTGCGATGAGACGGGAGCGGGGCATGGTCACGGCCGAGATGGCCGTGCTCGCCCCGTTCGGAGTGGCCTTCGGCCTCCTGCTGCTCTGGCTCGTGTCGCTCGGCTACACCCAGGTGCAGCTGGTCGACGCGTCCCGCGAAGCGGCTCGGCTGGTCGCGCGTGGTGAGACCGAGGCCGCGGCCGCGGACGTCGCCCGCCGGCAGGCTCCGAACGGTGCGACGGTGCGCATCGCCACCGATGATGATGGCCTCGTCACCGTCCGGGTCTCGGCACGTTCGCGGCTTCCGCTTCCGCTGTTCCACGGTGTCGGGGCTCAGCAGCTGGACGCCACCGCGGTCTCGGCCGATGAGGACCAGTCGTGAGGCACCACGAGCGAGGGTCGATCACCGTGCACGCCCTCTGGCTCGGCACCGTGCTCTGCGTCGTCGCGGTCCTCCTGACGCAGGTTGCCACGGTCGTCCGGCTCAAGCACCAGGCCGCCTCGGCCGCCGATCTCGCCGCGCTGGCCGGCAGCCGGGCCAGCCTCGGCGGTCGCGACGGGTGCGAGGCGGCCGACCAGGTGGCGCGTCGCAACGGAGCCACCCTGCTGTCCTGCCGCATGGACCTCGATGTCGCCACCGTCACGGCCGGTGGCCGCACCCCGAGCTGGTGGGGTCACCGATGGACGTTCGAGGTCGCCGCCCGCGCCGCCCCCGACTTCTACGTGCCGTGAGCCGGGGCGTCGGCCAGCAGCGCATCCAGCAGACGCACGGCGCCGGCCTTGTCGAGCGGCTCGTTGCCGTTGCCGCACTTCGGGGAGTGGACGCATGAGGGGCAGCCGGCGGCACACTCACAGGCCTCGATGGCTTCGCGGGTCACCCGAAGCCACCGAGCGGCCAGGTCGTACCCGCGTTCGGCGAAGCCGGCTCCGCCGGGGTAGCCGTCGTACACGAAGACGGTGAGCACACCGGTGTCGGCATGCATGGCGGTGGAGACGCCGCCGATGTCCCAGCGGTCGCAGGTGGCCAGCAGGGGCAGCATCCCGATGGCGGCGTGCTCGGCAGCGTGGGCCGACCCCGGCACGTCGACTGCCGCGAGGGCGTCCACGACCGCCGACCCCCGCAGCGTCCACCACACCGCCTTCGTGCGCAACGTGCGTTCGGGCAGGTCGAGCGGTTCCTCGCCGAGGTTGGAACCCGAGGGCGTTCGCTTGACGAACGAGATGACCTGGCCGACCACGTCGACCGTGCCGAAGCTGATGGCGGCCTCACCCCACACCCGGGTGCGTTCGGTCTCCGCGATGGTGATCTCCGTGGTCGAGCGCGCCTGGGTGGAATAGCCCGGGTCGTCGCGCCGCACCTCGGCGACCCCGTCCTCGACGTCGTAGTCGTCGACGAGGTACACCTCGCCCTGATGCACGTACACCGCACCGGTGTGCACGTTCGAGTCAGCCGACCCGGCGTCCACGGTGCCCACCAGACGACCGGTGTCGGCATCGACGATCTGCACGGGAGCGCCGCCACTGGACCGGAGGTCGGCGAGGTCGGAGGCCCGGTCGCGCCTCGTCCAGAACCAACCGGCCGCACGCCGCCGCAGCCAGCCGGCGGCAGCCAGCGCGTCGATGCCTTCCTGCGTGCGGGGGCCGAACAGCTCGAGGTCGCCATCGGTGAGCGGGAGCTCCTGGGCGGCGGCGGCCAGGTGCGGGCCGAGGACGTACGGGTTGTCGGGATCGAATACCGAGGCCTCCACCGGCGCCCCGAGCAGCGCTTCCGGATGGTGCACCAGGAAGGTGTCGAGCGGCTCGTCACGCGCCACCAGCACTCCGAGCGACTCGCGGCCGGCGCGTCCGGCGCGCCCCAGCTGCTGCTGCAAGGCGGCTCGGGTGCCCGGAAAGCCGACTGTCACGATCGCGTCGAGCCCGGCCACGTCGATGCCGAGCTCGAGCGCGTTCGTGGAGGCCAGCCCGAGCAGGTCGCCGTCGCGCAGCCGCTGCTCCAGCTCCCGACGTTCCTCGGGCAGGTAGCCGCCGCGGTAGGTCGCGACGGTGCGTGCGAGCGCCGGGTCGACGTCGTCGAGCCGACGCTGCGTCGCGGCCGCCACGGCCTCCGCACCGCGTCGCGACCGCACGAACACCAGGGTGCGGACGCCGCCGACCACCAGATCCGTCAGGATCTCGGCCGCCTCCGTGGTCGCGGACCGCCGCACCGGTGGTTGCGTCGGGTGGGCCGCTCCGATCAGCGGCGGCTCCCACAAGGCGATGGTGCGGGCGGCGTGTGGTGAGGCGTCGTCCGTCACAGCCGTGACGTCGAGCCCGGTGAGGCGGCGGGCGAACTCGGCGGGCTCGGCCACGGTGGCCGACGACAGCACGAACACCGGGTCGGAGCCGATGTGGGCGCACACCCGGCGCAGACGCCGCAGCACGTGCGCGACGTGGGCGCCGAACACCCCGCGGTAGTGGTGGCACTCATCGACCACGACGTACTGCAGCCCGCCCAGCAGTCGCGTCCAGCGTGCGTGGCCCGGCAGGATCGAGTGGTGCAGGGTGTCCGGGTTCGCCAGCACGTAGTCGGCATGGTCGCGGGCCCACTCACGCTCCTCCCGGCTGTTGTCGCCGTCGACGGTGGCCGCCCGCACCAGCTCGGCCGCCGGGCTGAGCCGGCGCCGCTGGTCGGCTGCCAGCGCCTTGGTGGGGGCGAGGTACAGCACGGTGGGAGTGCGGTTGCCGCGGAGCGAGCTGCCGGTCCGTCCGCCGGCGAGGGCCTCCAACGCGGGTGCCTGGAACACCAGCGACTTGCCGGACGCGGTGCCCGTGGAGATGACGACGTGCCGACCCTCGCGCACCAGTCGAAGGCCCTCGGTCTGGTGCGCCCACAGGTGGGTGACGCCGTCGGCGGCGAACACCGAGCGCACCCGCGGCCCGACCCACTCCGGCCAGGGTTCGACGACGGCCTCCCGGGCCGGCACGCGCTCGACGTGCGTGACCCGGTCGCCGTACCGCATCAGCAGGTCGACGGGGTCCACCAGGTGAGTCTCCCAGACCGCGCCGACGCTCCTGCCGTGATTGAATCGTGGTCGACGACAGGGAGGGTTTGCATGGATGTGGCACTGAGCTCACGCACCGAGGGACCCTTCGAGGTCATCGAGGTCGGCGGCGAGATCGACGTGTACACCGCCCCCCGGCTTCGGGAGTCGATCGTCGCCGCGATCGACGAGGGTCATACCCGGCTCGTCGTCGACGTCGAGAAGGTCGAGTTCCTCGACTCCACCGGTCTGGGGGTCCTCGTCGGCGCCCTCAAGAAGGTCAGGGCCGACGGCGGGACGCTCGACATCGTGTGCTCGCAGGAACGCATCCTCAAGATCTTCGACATCACCGGGCTCGACAAGGTCTTCGGTCTCCACGGGTCCGTGGCGGACGCCATCGCCTCGCACGACTGACGTAGCGGCGAGCACGGCCGCCGGGACGTACCCCGGTGTCACTCCGGCCACACCGGGCTGGTTTCCTTCTCTCGGTACTGTCTTGCCCCTTCAGTGGAGGAAATTTCATGGTCAACGCGACTTTTGTTGCGGCAGCCGGGGACATCGGGCTCACCCAGGACAACACGATCTTCGTGTCCGTCGTGGCTGGCATCGGTGTCCTCGCCCTCATCATGGCGGTGGTGTTCCGCGCCGAGGTGCTCAAGCACGGCGAAGGCACCGAGAAGATGCAGGAGATCGGACGCGCGGTCCAGGAAGGTGCATCGGCCTACCTGACCCGTCAGTTCAAGACCCTCGCCATCTTCGTGGTCATCGCCTTCGGCCTGCTCTTCCTGCTGCCCGGCGACTCCGACGTCCGCATCGGACGCTCGGTGTTCTTCCTGCTCGGCGCCGGCTTCTCCGCCGCCATCGGGTTCGCGGGCATGTGGCTCGCGGTGCGCGCCAACGTGCGCGTCGCCGCAGCGGCCCAGAACGAGGGTCGCGACCCCGCGATGCGCATCGCGTTCCGCACCGGCGGAACCGTCGGCATGGCCACCGTGGGCCTCGGCCTGCTGGGCGCCTCCGCAGTCGTGCTGATCTACAAGGGTGACGCCCCCTCGGTGCTCGAGGGCTTCGGCTTCGGAGCCGCGCTGCTCGCCATGTTCATGCGTGTCGGCGGCGGCATCTTCACCAAGGCGGCCGACGTCGGCGCCGATCTCGTGGGCAAGGTCGAGCAGGGCATCCCCGAGGACGACCCGCGCAACGCCGCGACCATCGCCGACAACGTGGGCGACAACGTCGGCGACTGCGCCGGCATGGCGGCCGACCTGTTCGAGTCCTACGCCGTCACCTTGGTGGCCGCGCTGATCCTCGGCTCCGTCGCCTTCGGCGAGGAGGGCCTGGTCTTCCCGCTCATCGTGCCGGCCATCGGCGCGCTCACGGCCATCATCGGCGTCTACATCACTCGTCCTCGCGCCGGTGAGAACGGTCTGACCACGATCAACCGCTCCTTCTACATCTCCGCGGTCATCTCGGCCATCGCCTGCTCGGCGTTCGCCTGGTTCTACCTCCCGAGCTCCTTCGCCGACCTGAGCCAGGGTGGCGAGGAAAGCTCGAACCCGTTGGTCACGCAGTTCTTCGGTCCCATCTCGACCGCCGACCTCGATGGCTCGCCCCGCCAGATCGCGATCATCGCGGTGCTCATCGGCATCGTGCTCGCGGCGATCATCCTGGCGCTCACCGGCTACTTCACCGGCACCGACAAGCGTCCGGTGATGGACGTCGGACGCACGTCGCTCACCGGTGCGGCCACGGTCATCCTGTCCGGGCTGTCGGTCGGCTTCGAGTCCGCCGTCTACACGGCCCTCACGATTGCCGCCGCGGTCTTCGGCGCGTTCCTGCTCGGCTCCGGCTCCATCGTGGTCTCGCTGTTCGCCGTCGCGCTCGCCGGCTGTGGCCTGCTGACCACGGTCGGCGTCATCGTCGCCATGGACACCTTCGGCCCGGTCAGCGACAACGCCCAGGGCATCGCGGAGATGTCCGGCGACGTCGACGAGGAGGGTGCCAAGATCCTCACCGAGCTCGACGCCGTCGGCAACACCACGAAGGCGATCACCAAGGGCATCGCGATCGCGACCGCCGTGCTCGCGGCCACCGCGCTGTTCGGCTCGTTCGCCGACGGCATCCGCGAGGCGTTCACGCCGATCCTGTCGGGCATCGACCTCAACGACCAGGCTGCGCTGCAGGCGTTCGGCGACTCGCTGTCCCAGTCCGACATCAACGCGCTGCGTGGCATCATCAACGTCGGTGACCCGAGCAACCTCGTCGGCCTGATCATCGGCTCCGCCGTGGTGTTCCTGTTCTCCGGCCTCGCGATCAACGCCGTCGGCCGCGCCGCCGGTGCGGTCGTGTACGAGGTTCGCCGCCAGTTCAAGGAGATCCCCGGAATCATGGAGGGCACCGGCCGTCCGGAGTACGGCAAGGTCGTCGACATCTGCACCCGCGACTCGCTTCGCGAGCTGGCCACCCCGGGCATCCTGGCGATCTTCGCCCCGATCGCGGTCGGCTTCGGCCTCGGCGTCGGACCGCTCGGCGCCTACCTGGCCGGTGCGATCGCGACCGGCGTGCTGATGGCGGTCTTCCTCGCCAACTCCGGCGGAGCGTGGGACAACGCCAAGAAGCTCGTCGAGGACGGCAACCACGGTGGCAAGGGGTCGGACGCCCACGAGGCGACGATCATCGGTGACACCGTCGGCGACCCGTTCAAGGACACCGCCGGCCCGGCCATCAACCCGCTGCTCAAGGTGATGAACCTGGTCTCGCTGTTGATCGTCCCGCTGATCGTCAAGTACGCGTACGGCGCCGAGCAGAACGACGTCCTGCGCTACACGGTCGCCGGCGTCTCGGTGGCGGTCATCGTCGCGGCGGTCTACATCTCCAAGCGTCGTCCGATCGCGATCGGCAGCGACGCCGAGGAGGCCGTGGCCGCACCGGCCTGACCTGCAACGCCTGCACCACCGCGAGTGGCGCAGATGGGCTCTTTCGAGACGGTGTGTCTCGCCCATCTGCGCCACTCGTGTTCTGTCTTGCGGCCACCAGATTCGCCCTCCACCGCCGCCGATGAGGGGCCCGTGGCCCGCGGCTGATGCATGGTTCCTTGACAGAAGGCGTTAGCGTATGCCCCGTCCGACCGGTCCGTCAGCCATCGCGGCCCCGGCCCCCCGTCAAGGAGTCATCCAGTGACCACGCTCGTCATCGTCGAGTCGCCGAACAAGGTCCGCAGCATCGCGGGCTACCTCGGCGACGGCTACGTCGTGGACTCCAGCGTCGGCCACATCCGGGACCTCCCGCGCAATGCCGACGAGGTGCCGGCCAAGTACAAGGGCGAGTCCTGGGCGCGGCTCGGCGTCAACATCGACAGCGCCTTCGAGCCGGTCTACGTCGTCTCCGCCGACAAGAAGTCGCAGATCACCAAGCTCAAGAAGCTGCTCAAGGACGCCGACGAGCTCGTGCTCGCCACTGATGAGGACCGCGAGGGAGAGGCCATCGCCTGGCACCTCTTCGACGAGCTGAAGCCCACCGTCCCGGTCAAGCGGATCGTGTTCCACGAGATCACCCGCGAAGCCATCCAGCACGCCGTGGCCAACCCGCGCGACATCGACATGCACCTCGTCGACGCGCAGGAGACCCGCCGCATCCTCGACCGTCTCTACGGGTACGAGGTCAGCCCGGTGCTGTGGAAGAAGGTCATGAGCGGGTTGTCCGCGGGCCGGGTGCAGTCGGTGGCCACCCGCCTGGTGGTCGAGCGGGAACGGGCCCGGATGGCGTTCCGGGCCGCCTCCTACTGGGATCTCGAGGCGACGTTCGACGCCGGCGAATCCCACGACCCGCGGCTCTTCCCGGCCAAGCTGCACAGCGTCGACGGCAAGCGCGTGGCCACCGGGTCCAGCTTCGGTGACGACGGTGAGCTCAAGACCTCCGAGGTCGTCCACCTCGACGAGCAGCGCGCCGGCGCGCTGGCCGCCGCCCTCGCCGACCAGCCGTTCACCGTCGGTTCGGTCGAGGCGAAGCCCTACACCCGCCGCCCGTACCCACCGTTCCGGACGACCACGATGCAGCAGGAGGCATCGCGCAAGTTCGGCTTCGGCGCTGCCCGCACCATGCAGGTCGCGCAGCGCCTGTACGAGGGTGGCTACATCACCTACATGCGTACCGACTCCGCCACGTTGTCGCAGACGGCCCTGAACGCCGCCCGTGCCCAGGTGCTCGAGCTGTACGGCGCCGACTACTTGCCGGACGCCCCGCGCACGTACGCAGGCAAGGTCAAGAACGCCCAGGAGGCCCACGAGGCCATCCGCCCGGCCGGCGAGTCGTTCCGCACGCCTCGGCAGGTGAGCCTGTCCGGCGACGAGGCGCGTCTCTACGAGCTCATCTGGAAGCGCACCGTGGCGTCACAGATGCGCGATGCCCGCGGCGAGCAGGTCTCGTTGCGCGTCGGCGCGACCGCCACCAGCGGCGAGGAGGCGGTCTTCGCGAGCTCGGGACGCACCATCACCTTCTACGGGTTCCTCAAGGCCTACGTCGAGTCCGGCGATGACCCCGAGGCCAAGGGCGACGACCAGCAGACCAAGCTGCCGAACGTGGCCGAGGGCGACACGGTCACCGTCGACGAGCTCGGCTCGGCCGCGCACCAGACCAAGCCGCCCGCCCGATTCACCGAGGCCAGCCTCATCAAGGAGCTCGAGGACCGCGAGATCGGGCGCCCGTCCACCTACGCCTCGATCATCGGCACCATCCAGAACCGCGGCTACGTGTACAAGAAGGGCACCGCTCTGGTGCCGGCCTGGATCGCGTTCAGCGTCGTGCGGCTGATGGAGCGGCACTTCCCGCGCCTGGTCGACTACGGGTTCACCGCCGAGCTCGAGGGTGTCCTCGACGAGGTGGCCGGCGGTCGCGAGGAGCGGATCAGTGTCCTCCAGGGCTTCTGGACCGGTGAGGGCGAGAACGACACCGGCCTCAAGCGCCTGGTCGAGAACCTGCCCGACATCGACGCCCGGCAGCTCGCCACGTTCGAGCTCGGCGAGGGCATCGATCTGCGGGTCGGGCGGTACGGGCCCTACGTCGAGGGACCGCCGATGCTCCCCGGCGACGGGGGCACCGACGTGCCGACCCGTGCCAACGTGCCGGAGGACCTGCCGCCGGACGAGCTCACCCTGGAGATGGCCAAGGAGCTGCTCGCCAATCCCGCCGGCCAGGAGAAGACCCTCGGCACACATCCCGAGACCGGACTGGAGCTCATTGCGAAGAACGGTCGATTCGGTCCGTACATCACCGAGGCGTTGCCCGAGGATGCGCCGAAGAGCGCCAAGGCCCGTACCGCGAGCCTGTTCAAGTCGATGAGTCTGGACTCGATCGGGCTCGACGACGCCGTCCAGCTCCTCCGGCTGCCGCGGGTCGTCGGTACCGACGTCGACGGTGAGGAGATCACCGCCCAGAACGGTCGCTACGGTCCGTACCTCAAGAAGGGCAGTGACTCGCGGTCGCTCGAGACGGAGGAGCAGCTGTTCAGCCTCACCGAGGAGCAGGCGCGCGCCATCTACGCCCAGCCGAAGTCGTACGGACGACGAGCGGCGGCCGCTCCACTCAAGGAGCTCGGCGACGACCCGGTCAGCGGCAAGCCCATCGTCGCCAAGGACGGCCGCTTCGGCATGTACGTCACCGACGGGGAGTACAACGCCACGCTCCGCAAGGACGACTCCCTCGAGACCCTGACGCCCGCGCGAGCCCAGGAGCTGTTGGCCGAGCGCCGTGCCAAGGGCCCGGCCAAGAAGGCGGCCAAGCGGGGAGCCAAGAAGACGACCGCGAAGAAGACGGCCAAGAAGGCCCCGGCGAAGAAGGCTGCGGCCAAGAAGGCCAGCGCCGCGAAGCCCACGGCGCAGACCGACTAGACCGATGATCTCGCTCATCCGACCGGTGTCGCCGCGCGACCCTGAGGAGGGCCATCGGTCCGCGACGCCGCTCGAGCTGTTCACCGACCTCTGCTACGTCGTGGCGATCGCCCAGGCCGCCCTGACCATGCACCACGAGATCGCCGAGGGGCACCCGGCCCACGGTCTCCTGTTCTTCTCCATCGCGTTCTTCGCAATCTGGTGGGCGTGGCTCAACTTCGCGTGGTTCAACTCCGCCTACGACTCCGGCGACACGATCCACCGGCTGCTGACCCTGCTCCAGGTTTTCGGCTCGCTGGTCCTGGCGGCCGGAGTGCCGGCCATCTTCGAGGAGGACTTCACGCTCGCCGTGGTCGGCTACGTCATCATGCGGGTCGGGCTGGTGCTGATGTGGCTGCGGGTCGCCGCGGGCCATCCGGAGCGGCGGGACACGGCGATGCGGTACGTGATCGGGCTCCTCGTCGTCCAGGTCGGCTGGGTCATCGGCGTCGCCGGCACCGGAGCAGACCTCCCGATCTGGCTGTTCCTCCTGCTGGCCGGGGCCGACTTCCTGGTGCCGTTCCTCGCCGAGCGCGCGGGCGGGACGCCGTGGCACCCGCATCACATCGCCGAACGGTACGGTCTGTTCTTCATCATCGTGCTGGGCGAGACCGTGCTGTCGGTCTCCTTGGCGCTGCGGCTGGCCCTCGACGCGAACGACCCGCCGGCTGCGCTGGCCGCCGTCGTCATCGGCGGCGTGCTGATCACCTTCTGCGCGTGGTGGCTGTACTTCGCTCGCGATCACGCCGACGTCCTCAACACCGACGTCGGCTTCGTCTGGGGATTCGGGCACTACGTCATCTTCGGCAGTGCTGCTGCCCTCGGCGCCGGACTCGCCGCGCGGGTCGAGTTCTACGAGCACCACGCCAAGGTGTCGGACCTGGTGAGCAGCGCGTTCGTCACCGTGCCGGTGGCGGCCTTCCTCGCGGCGTCGTGGGTGATCTGCGTGCGCCTGCACGACTCCTCGGCCCGGACCTTCGCCCCCTTCGCGGCCGGCATCGGCGCGACGCTCGCCCTCACCTGGGTGCCGTACTCCGAGCTGTGGGTCGGCGTCGTGCTGACGGCAGTCCTGGTCGCGGAGCTGCGGGCGGCACACCGCCAGCGCGATGCCGCTGAGATCGCCTAGGTCACCGCGAACAGCGGCCAGGTCCCGGCCAGTCCCTTGAGCTCGTGGTCCCCGGCCGGTCTCGGCTGCAGGCCCGACCCGGCGAGGAGATCGGCCACGGTGCGCGTCACCAGCATCTCACCGGCCCCGGCCCGAACCTCCACGCCGGTGAGGGCGAGGGTTCTGATGATGGCGAGGCCGGTAGGTTTGCGCGGACGTCGGCCGCGTGCGGTCCCGCCAACGGCCGATGACCACGTGGGAGCAGCCCACTAGGCTCGCCCCCATGGAGCCGCTCTTCACCGAACGCGGGGTGTTCATCGCCCTCGAGGGCGGTGAGGGTGCCGGCAAGTCCACCCAGGCCCGGATGCTCGGCGACTGGCTGGAGAAGCAGGGCCACCGTGTGCTGCTCACCCGCGAGCCGGGCGGCACCGACGTCGGAGTCACCTTGCGCCGCATCGTCCTCGACCACGCCACCGGCAGTCTCTCTCCGCGTACCGAGGCGCTCATCTACGCCGCCGACAAGGCCGAGCACGTCGACGAGGTCGTTCTCCCGGCGCTGGCCGAGGGCATGGTCGTGGTCACCGACCGGTACGTCGACTCCACGCTGGCCTACCAAGGTGCCGGCCGAGCGGTCGCCGTCACCGAGCTCGAGCAGGTCGCGCGGTGGGCGACGTCCGACCTGCGGCCGCATCTCACGGTGGTGCTCGACGTCGACCCGGCCACGGGGCTGGCCCGGTCCGGCGAGCTCGATCGCATCGAGGCGGAGCCGCTGGCGTTCCACCAGCGGGTGCGCGAGCACTTCCTCTCCCTGGCCGCCGCCGATCCCGACCACTACCTCGTGCTGGCCGCGGGCGACGACGCGGAACAGCTGCACCGGGCGGTGGCCGAGGCCGTCGAGCCGTGGCTGGGTCAGGCGGCTCACGCATGACCGTCTGGTCCGAGCTGGTCGGCCAGGAGCCGGTCGTCGCGACGCTGCGCGAGGCGGTCGATGCGGCATCCGGAGGCGGAGCAGGATCACCCCAGAGCTCGATGACCCACGCGTGGCTGTTCACCGGCCCGCCGGGGTCAGGGCGGTCCAACGCCGCGCGGGCCTTTGCCGCGGCCCTGCAGTGCGAGCAGGGTGGCTGCGGCGAGTGCCACTCCTGCGTCACCGCCAAGGCCGGCAGCCATCCCGACATCACGGTCATCCGCACCGATGGCCTCTCCATCGGCACCGACGTGGCACGCGAGTACGTCCGCAAGGCGGCGCTGCGTCCAGCGCTCGGGCGGTGGCAGGTACTCGTCGTCGAGGACGCCGACCGGCTCACCGACACCGCGGCCAACGCGCTGCTCAAGTCGGTGGAGGAGCCGGCCTCCCACACCGTGTGGATGCTGTGCGCGCCGGCGGTCGAGGACGTCCTGGTCACCATCCGGTCGCGGTGCCGGCCGGTGCTGCTGCGCACGCCCCCGGCGGTGGCCATCGCCGGCCTGCTGGTGGAGCGCGACGGCGTCGAGCCGGAGCTGGCCCTTGCCGCCGCATCGGCCTCGCAGGGCCACATCGGTCGTGCGCGGGGGCTGGCGCGCGACCCGGTCGCGCGCGAACGGCGCCGGGCCATCCTCGCGCTGCCCTTGTCGGTCCGGGGCCTCGGCGACTGCCTGGCCGCCGCCCAGACCATCAACGACGAGGCCACGGCGCGGGCCGCCGAGGTCGCCGACACCGCCGACGATCGCGAGGTCTCCGACCTCCGCACGTCGTGGGGCGTCGAGGAGCGCGGCCGTCGTCCGGCCGGCTTCGCGGGGGCGCTGTCCACGCTCGAGAAGGACCAGAAGCGTCGCCGCACCCGGCTGGCGCGCGACTCGATCGACGGCGTCCTCATCGACCTGCTCGCCTTCTGCCGCGATGTCGTCGCCGCGCAGTGCGCGCCCGGCATCGAGCTCGTCAACGCCGACGTCGCGACCGACGTGACCTCCGCCGCCCAGATGTGGACACCGGAATCGACCCTGCGCAGGATCGATGCCATCGTCGGGTGCCGTGAGGCCTTGGACGCCAATGCCGCTCCCCAGCTCGCCCTCGAACGCATGATGATCGGATTCCTCCCGTGACCCCACGCCGCATCGCTCTGGCGGTCCTCGCCGCCGTCCTGCTCGTCGCCCTGCTCGTGGCCGGGCTGGTCGCCGCCACCAGTGACGACCCGAAGCCCACCGACGGCTTCGCCACGCCGACCCCGGCCGCCGGCGACGTGCCCGAAGGACTCGAGAAGTTCTACACCCAGAAGCTCTCCTGGGACGGCTGCGGCGACGACCAGTGCACCACCGTCACCGTCCCGATCGACTACGAGGAGCCCGGCGGCGACACGCTCGACCTGAAGGTCAAGGTCGTCCCGGCCGAGGGGGAGGGCGGGCACAGTCTCTTCCTCAACCCGGGCGGTCCGGGCGGATCGGCCCTCGGCTTCACCGACTACATGAAGTCACAGTTCGGCAACGACGTCCGCAAGCGCTACGACCTCGTCGGTGTCGATCCGCGTGGAGTCGGCGAGAGCACGCCGGTCGACTGCCTGTCCGACAGCGACTTCGACCAGTACGCCGCCAGCGACCCCGACCCGGACGACGCTGCCGAGATCAAGGACTTCCGCGACATCTTCGCGAACCTCGGAGCCGGCTGCGAGAAGATGTCGGGCGCGCTTGCGGCGCACATGTCCACCGAGGAAGCAGCCCGCGACTTCGACGTCGTCCGGGCGCTGCTCGGGTCGGAGAAGCTCGACTGGTTCGGCGCCTCCTACGGCACCCAGCTCGGCGCCACCTACGCGACGCTCTTCCCGAAGAACGTCGGGCGGATGGTGCTCGACGGGGCGGTTGACCCGGCGCTGAGCTCGGAGGAGTCCGCGTTCGGGCAGACCACCGGATTCCAGCGGGCGCTCGTCGCCTACATCGAGGACTGCGTGACGTCGAAGGGGTGCCCCCTCGGTCGTGATGCCGCGGCAGCGGAGCGGAAGCTCGCCGACTTCGTGGACGCGCGCGACGCAGCGCCGATGGACACCGGCCAGGAGCGCAAGCTCACCGAGGGCCTCACGTTCTACGGCATCGCCGTCACGCTCTACGACAAGCAGTCCTGGCCTGTGCTCACCCAGGCGCTGACCGCGGCCTTCAAGGGCGACGGGTCCGTCCTGCTCCGCCTCGCCGACGTGTACTTCGAGCGCAACGCCGACGGGTCGTACGGCAGCAACATCGGTGAGGCGAATCCGGCGGTCAACTGTCTCGACGCCAACGACTCCAGCACGTTGGAGGAGGTTCAGGCGTCCGTCCCGCGATTCCAGAAGGCCTCCCCGGTCTTCGGTCGGGCCCTCGCCTGGGGCGCGCTCGGGTGTGGTGAGTGGCCGATCGAGGCGACGCATCCGCAGATCGAGGTCGACGCGACCGGATCGGCCCCGATCGTCGTGCTCGGCACGACCCGCGACCCGGCCACCCCGTACGAGTGGTCGAAGGCGCTCACCAAGCAGCTCAACACGGCCGTCCTGGTCTCGCGCCAGGGCGACGGCCACACGGCCTACACGTCCGGCAACGCGTGCATCAGGAAGCTCGTCGACGCCTATTTGGTCGACGGCACGGTGCCGAAGGACGGCACGCTCTGCAAGGAGTGAGGCTGCGGCCTAACCGCGGATCGCCTCGTGGTGGCGGATGACCTCGTCGATGATGAAGGTGAGGAACTTCTCCGCGAACGCCGGGTCGAGATCGGCCTCGACGGCCAGCTGGCGAAGCCGGGTGATCTGCCGCGACTCGCGCTCCGGGTCGGCGGGCGGCATGTGGTGATCGGCCTTGAGCTGCCCGACCCGCTTGGTGCACTTGAACCGCTCGGCGAGCATGTGCACGAGCGCGGCGTCGATGTTGTCGATGCTCGCGCGCATGTCGTCGAGCTCGGCCAAGGTCGCGTCGGTGGGTTCCACAGTCGCTGATTCTACGGGTCCCCAGATCGTCGGCCCCCGCGATTCGATCGCCACGCACCCGCTCGGTAGACTCGTCCCGGTTCGGCGGGGCGACCCCCCGGCGGACCGCGCCGCTTTAGCTCAGTCGGTAGAGCGTTTCACTCGTAATGAAAAGGTCATCGGTTCGATTCCGATAAGCGGCTCCACCCTCAAAATCCGCTCCCATCTGCAGGTTCATCCGCGGCTGCGCCGGAGTTCCAAAGGTGCTACTTCGAATTCTCGCTTCGTCGCGCACCCCCCGCGCCCCCCGAGTCGTTCAGACGATGCAATCCGACCTGGTCAGCGGACGATCCGAGGTGGTGCAGATAGATGTTCGTCGTGGCGATCGAGGCATGCCCGAGCCACGTCTTGACGGTTACCGGGTCGACACCTCGCGCCAGCCAGAGGCATGCCGCGGTGTGCCTCAGGTCATGGATGCGTCGGCCGGGTGCGACCGTCGTCCAGGCCACCGATCGCTTGACCGCCGCGGCGTGCAGTTGGTGGCCGGTCTTCGTCGTCAGCAGCAAGTCATCAGGGCCCTTGTCTTCCGCGCACGCCTGCACCAACGGAAGCACTCGATCGGCAACCGGCACTCGGCGGTTCTTGCCCGACTTGGTCAACTTGGCCTCCACGCCTTCAGGAGCTGCCCGACTGACCAGCAGGACCGGCATCGGAACCCGGACGAAGTCGCGCACCCTCACCTCACGCAACTCCGACCAGCGCAAGCCAGTCCAGGCGGCGATCAACAGAACGTCAGCCAGTCGCTGATCCCGCGCAGATGCGGCCATGTGGAACGACTCGAGCTCGTCCTCACCGAATGGTCTGATCTCAGTACGCACCCCCAATCCTTTCGGCACCCGAGTGGTGATCACGGGGTTGTAGGCGATCAGCCGCTCGCGAACCGCCCACGCGAAGAACGACGACAACGAGGCTCGGAACCTTCGCACCGACGACTCAGCGAACCCGGACCGGTTCAAAGTGATGAGGGCCCGGGTGACCTCGCGATCAGTGACCACACCGATCTGGAGCGCAGCGAGGGCTGGGGGCACCAGCCGAACCATTGACGAGTCCGTCACGTAGGTCTTCCGGGAGACCACATGCTCACGCTCCTGCAGCCACTCGGGGAGCAAGACGCGAACGGTGCGCCGGCCGGCCCTTGGATCGACCCCACCTGCCAGTGCGGCCCGTTCTCGGACGACCCAAGCGGACGCCTCTCTGCGGGAGTCGAACGTCTTGCTCGACACCTGCTGACGACCCGCTTTCACCACCCCGCGCCATCGCCCGTTCGGCGTCTTGCGAACAGTCATGCGGCATTCCTTTCGAGCCACTCCAGGACGTCTTCTTCGCGATAGCGCGGGCAGGTCTGGGCGAGCCAGTACACCCGTGGGCCGACGCCCGTCGCGCGCCAGCGGCTGAGGGTGGAGGGGTTAACGCCCAAGGCCTTCGCCACTTGCCTCGAGTTGAGCATTTTCGGCAGCCGATCCAGTTCGACCGGCGCTGTCTTCGTTCTTCTCACCATCGTTCATCTCCCGAGTTGTTTCGTGCCATCTTCTGTCTCTGCTCTGACCTCGCCTGTGCGTATTCGCGAGCACGGGCTGCTGCGGCGATGGCGAGGACACGTTCGCCTTCGTTGTTCCAACCTGAGCCGACGTACTGCCAGTGCGCGATGACAAGGGTGGTCTCGTGGTCATCGTCGGCGAGGAGGTCGGCTTCCCTCGCGGCCAGGTCGATGGTTCGGCCTTCGGCGTTGGCTCGGGCGAGTTCGGCTTGGGCGCGGCGGCGGGACCGGCGGATGGCGCTGAGGGTGATGGCGTAGCGGCGGGACTTGGTGGCGAAGTGGCCACGGAAGCCAAGCATGTGTACCCACCTGCCGAGCAGCCCGTACTCGCCCGACTCGTCGGCTCGGACGTCCAGTGCATGGACGGTGGTTCGGATCCGTCGGTGATGCTGGCTGTCGGTGGCGCCGGTGTCGTCGGCGGACTTGGTGGCGTACTTGGCCAGATACCCGGCGACCTGCTCCGGACTCAATATGCGGTCGGGGTCGTCGGTGCGCCGGCTGGTCCGCACGGCCCGCGCGTCGATCTGGCGACCGAACGCGAGCACCCGGGCTGGGTCGTCGGCGTCGACACCGAGAACTGTCAACCGGACCGATGCTGCGGCCTGCCGAATGAGTTCGGCCAGCTGGTCGGCGTCGGTCTGACTTGGCGCCGGAGCGAACCCGTCGGCCGTCTTCGGCCCGTCGAGGCGGACCAGGGAGTGGAAATGCACAGCCCCGCGGCGCTGGTATTCGGCGACCTTGGCGTACTGGACGGTCGCTACCTCATCCAGCCGGGTGGCCGGCACCCCGAGAGACTTGGCGACCAGCCGGCGCAGACTGATGGTGAACCGTCGCCACAGGTCCGGTGCCCGGTACTGCCAGATGACGTGGGAGGCGTAGTCGTAGCAGTCCCGGCACAACGGCTGCCCCAACGCCGGGTCGTCGTCGGAGTGCCGCGTGTGGCAGGTTCGCGGCCGACCATGGGCGCAGGTCGACGGACCGCGAGTGATCGGATGGCAGCGGCGGCCATGGTCGCGGCGTCCGTGCACGATCCCGAACGACGGCGCAGTCACGGTGGCGAACACCAGCGGGTTCTCCGCCACCGTCCCGGGTACGGTCTTGCCGCCGGTGACGCCGGCGCGGATCAGGTGGAACATATCCGCGGCGTACTGGCGCGAACAGGACGGGCACGCACTTGCCCGACGGTTCCCGCAGCGGACGTGCGTCACCCCAAGCGGCTCATCCTGACTGGAGTACGTCGAGATGATCTCGCCGGTGGTGGTGTCGACGGTCTCCGACCGGCCACGCAACCGGATCGGATGAGCGCAGTTCCCCACCCGTGAAAGGGCTTCGGTCCAGGCATCGAAGGACGGGGTGCCGAGCATCCCAGTGACCTGCTCGACCACCCGCTCCGAAAGTTTCGGCATTCCCGGGGACTCTTGGCCGGCGCCGAAGGTGTCCGGGAGCAGGCCGGGGAGGGTGTCGTACACCGCCTTGCGGGACCTGAGGCTCACCGCCGGTCACCCCTCCGAGGGTGTGCCGCGCGGCTCAAAGGCGATCCGACCACGCGGCACACCCGGCTTCGGGAGAACCACGATCCAGCTAGCTCAAGGTCTCGACGCCGGAATCGCGCAGCGCCAAGACACAACCAACCAAGGGATGCGGACGAGAAATTGTCTGTGTGTTTGAAGCGGCGCTGCTTTGTCTGTGTGTATGGCGCTCTATGGCCGAGGTGGGGAGCCGACCCCCGGGGATAACTACCCCATCAGTTCAGTTCAGGTCTATGAATTTGTCCGCAAGAACAGGCTGACGGTACCCTCCGACAGTTTTCGGGACCGCGGCATCTGAGATCAGATCCGGTGGTCCCATCGCTGAGCAGCCGAGTTGCGAACCAGCCGACAAGGAGTCTCGGCAATCGCTTCGCTCGATGTCGTATGAATGCGTTCGAGTACGTCCGGCAACAAAGGCGGCGAGAATCGCGTAGTCACTTTGAGGCATCTTCCTGAATTGCCCCCAGTGCAACCGAACGGACGCTGAGAACCTGACGTCGCTCACTCAGATTTCCAAAAGGTTAGGTCGGGGGCCATGCTCAGTCATACACGCTCATCAGCGCTGGTCATCTCCATGTTCGCGCTTGTCGCGAGCTTGTTCGCTGCAATCGCCTCGGTGCCGGCAGAGGCAGTTGGTGAAGACTCAGGTGGAGTGTTCGTACCGCTCACTCCGACACAAATTGTGTCCACCTCCGATGGCATCGGTGGATCGTCCACACCCTTCGGGGAGGGAACGACGCGGTCGTACACGGTGCTCGGCAATGCGGGCGTCCCAACGACCGGCGTGTCTGCCGTGGTAGCGAACGTCTCCGTGTTGCACGCGACGAGCGACAGCGCCAGTTCTCACCTCGTGGTCTGGCCCAGTGGCGAGACCAAGCCGACGGCGAAAACGATGTACTTCGAAGAGGACAACTCCTCCCGATCGAACACCACCATCGTGAAGGTCGGCTCGGACGGGAAGATTTCCGTCTACAACAACAGCGGCACCGTCGACATCAGCATCGCCATCACCGGATACTTCACGACCACCTCGGATGAGACCTCTCCAGGCGGCTTCGTGCCCATCACCCCGACCCGGGTCGCCGACACGACCACCGGCCAAGGCGTACCGCTGGCCAAGCTCCCTCAGGGTTCGAGTGTCGACGTCCAGGTATCGAACGACGAGGAGATACCCGCAGACGCTAGCGCCGTGTTCGCCAACGTCGAGGTCCGATCGAACGAAAAGGGCGGCGGCATGAAGATCGTGCCGACCGGCCAATCAAGCTCCGGCGCGCCCATCACGATCAAGTATCAAGACAGCGGGCCAACCTCGACGGGGCTCATGTTGAAGCTGTCCAGCGACGGGAAGGCGACCGTCAGCAACCTCACCGGAACCTATGGAGGCGACGTCGACTTCAAGATCGACATCCAGGGCTACTTCTCAGGCCACAGCGATGAGGGAGGCTCCTACACGCCTCTGACCGCGACGACTGTCTATTCCTCGACTGCGACCGGCAACACCGCACTCGCCGCCGGCGAAACCCGCACCATCCCGGTCGCTGGTCTCGCCGGCATCCCAGGCGACGGCAGCGCTGGCGCCGCCGCTCTGAGTTTGACCGTGCGAAACTGGACTGCCAGCGGAACGCTCACCGCATACAGCGCCGATGACGAGGAGCCGCCTGAAACTACCAACCTCAGCTTTACAGCCAACAAGGGTGAACCCGAGAACGGCTCAACGACAACCGCAATCGTTCAGTTGGTTGACGACGGTGCCATCAAGCTGCGCAACTCAAGCAATGGCTCACTTACGGTCTACGTGTCTGCCCAGGGCTGGTTCTCCTTTGCACTCAGCGACGTGACCGAGGCCGAAGAGAACGCAGCAAGCCCAGAGACTCCCCCGGAGATCGGACCCAATCCTGACCTACAGGTAATCGAGTCCGCGGAATCAGGCGCACCGGTCGAGCGCACATTTCCGCTCCCGGTGGAAGGATCATTCACCCTTGCCTTGGAGTCGGATGGCACGGTGAGTCTCAATCGAGATGGATCAACGCTCGGCACCTACCAGGCCAACGCATTCGACGACGTCGGCACTGACGTTCCAACGGAGTTGAACGTCTCGGGGAACCAATTGGTGCAAACCGTTAGCCCACCGAGTGGGACTGAGTTTCCCGTGGTAGCTGCGCCGACATTTACGGCGTCATCACCGACGTCAACCGAGGTAGGCGAACTCTATCCCGACGCCGAGGAACTCTTGGTGGACGATGAACCGGCCGAGGTTACCCAAGCAGACAGCGTTGAGGTCATCGATGGCGCAATGGATGAGTTCTTTGAAGACGTTCAAGATCCAGACGACCAGGCAACAGCCGCAGCCGCCGAAACGGGAGAGGTATCTATCGCGAGCTCGCTGCCGTACATCAAGGTTCCCAAGAAGTCCGGCGTGAAGCAGAAGTACTACTACTGGGATCCCCTCTTGATCTACCCGCAACATCGCCCGTGGAAGAAGGCTTGGCACGACTACTGCACAAAGTCGCCCAACGGGTACGGCCAAGCAAGCTTTAGAGGTCCGTGTGCTCGGCACGACCTATGCATCGAATTCAAGCAAGCCACTCACCGCAACTACTGCGACTCCCATCTGAAGGCAACCATGCGAGTCAACTGCCGCTACGCCTACGACCGCTGGTACGAGAAGGCTTCCAAGTTCGTTTGCTATCGACACGCAACGGTGTTCTACGCGGCCGTGCACCGTCAGACAGGCAAGTACCACGATGCGGGCCAATGGGGCCACAACGGTAAGTCGTGGTATCCAAGGTATCGATGGGACAGGTGGTGAGCGTGTCCAGACGTCAATTCTCGCGCGTTGTCTCATGGATGGTGGTCCTGGTTGCAGTCTTGGGTTTTTGGCACAGCCATTACTACGTCACAGGCGCGTTAGTCGCGATTCTCGCAGCGATCGCCGCTTTTGCCGGAGGATCCGGGCTGAGCCGGTGGCTCATGAGCATCGCCACGGTGGCAGGTGTCACGATGGTCGTGGCCGAAGCGACCCCTCCCGCAGAAGCCGGGACATCGTGGGAGTACGTCTATATCCTGGTCAGCTGGGGCGCCCAGATCATTGCGATCTTCTGCGCTCTCGCATCCGCGCTGTCTACGCGAAGCGCAACCAGAAAGTCTGCAGGTTTCTCCGACGGGTAGTCACGCGAACCTCTTGCCCACGGCAGGCGGATACGTGTCGCGGTCATGCTCGAGGAACTCTTCACAACTCGTACGGGCCGGCGCCGATGTCGACCGCATCGTCGACCACTTCGACTGGGCGCACCGATGTCCCGAGGCCACGCTGACGCGCGCGGCATACTGCGCCTTGCCCCTAAGGATCGTGTAGTCCGACAGTTGATGCCCGAAGGGTCGAATCGGTTACGAATTTCTTCTCTGGTTCAAGCGCGCCTTCGGCGCGAGGGAGCGCTGCGGGCGGCGCTGGCGCGCCGTCCTCGCGCACCCAGCACTCACCACCGTGCCGCCGACCCGATCTCGAAGTGTTTGCACGTCGGCGTCCGGCATCAAGGGCGCGATGCGTCGCTACGCGATGGCCTCCGGCCACCCTTGACACCGGACGCCGACGTACAGGCGGGCTGATGATCGGGTCGGTGGCCCTCTTCTGGCCGCCCCAGAACGCGCACCCCCGGCGCACCCCGGGCCGCGAGTGGGGTAAGAGAATGCACGCGATGCACGCGTGCGGCTCGGGACCTCAACCGCTGGCGTCGCCCTCGTAATGAAAAGGTCATCGGTTCGATTCCGATAAGCGGCTCCATGCCACAGGTGACAAGCCCAGCGCCCTTTGCCCGGCGGGGCCGGGCGTTGTCGCCCATGCTGGACACATGACACGCGCCCGCGGGAATGGACCGCAGCCGTCGCCGGGTTCTGAGGGGGTGACACCCACCTCGGCGAGCCAGACTGATGAGCGGGCCGTGGCGTTCCAGCGCCACGTCGAGCCCGAGATCGACGTGCTGCTGCGCGTTGCGCTCAGTCTCACCGGTTCCTGGGCCGACGCCGACGACCTGGTTCAGGAGACCCTCGTCCGCGCCTGGCGGAACGCCGAACGCTTCGACGGCGCCCACCCCCGCGCCTGGTTGTTCACCATCATGCGCAACGCCAACATCAACAACCACCGGCGCAAGAGGCCGGTGCCGGCGGACCCGCACGAAGGGCTGGAGAACCAGCGTCCCGCCTTCGGCGCAGGCCACGAGCGAGGCCCCGAGGACCTCGCCGTCGACGACGTCCTGGACCACCGCCTGGAGCGCGCACTCACCGACCTCGACCCCAAGTTCCGGTCCGTGCTCCTGCTCGTCGACGTCGACCAACTGAGCTACAAGGAGGCGGCCGAGGTGCTGAACATCCCGGTCGGCACCGTGATGTCGCGACTCAGCCGGGCTCGCTCCCGCGTCCGGGAAAGCCTGAAGGACACACCACTCAACAGGAGGACACGATGATCGCCGCGGTTCGCATGATGCTGACCTGCCGCTGGTCCGCTCGCCGCATCCAGCGCTACATCGACGCCGACCCGGCCGCGCGGCTCTCCGCCGACGAGATCGGTCGCCTTGAGTCCCACCTCGCGGTGTGCGAACGCTGCACCGAAGCGGTGCGCGACTACCGCGGCGTCAAGGCCGCGCTGGCCCGTCTCTCCGATCGCCGCACCCCCCACGCCGCTCGGGTCGCCCGGCTCAAGCTCGAGGCACGTCGCCTGTCGAGCAGCGAGCAGCACTGATGGTGACGTCTGAGAACTGGTTGTCCGACGCCGTCCCGGCCCGACGCGATCCCTGGGACCTTGCCGTCATCGGTGGTGGCACGGCCGGCATCGTGGCCGCCAAGACGGCGGCAGGCCTCGGCGCCGACGTGCTGCTGGTGGAACGCGAACGTCCCGGCGGCGACTGCCTGTGGACAGGCTGCGTGCCCAGCAAGACCCTCCTGTCCGCGGCCCATGCCGCCCGTCAGGCCGGGTCGCTGGACTTCGCGGACGTCATGGACCGCGTGCACGCCGCCATCGTCTCCATCGAGCCGATCGACTCCCCGGACAGCCTCCGGGCCGCCGGAGTCACCGTCATCCACGGCGAAGCCGCCTTCACCGGGCCGACGTCACTGGCCGTCGACGGACACGTCGTCGAGTTCCGCCAAGCGGTGGTCGCCAGCGGATCATCTCCGGCGGTGCCGCCGATCGACGGGATCGATGACGTCCGGATGCTGACGTCGGACACGGTCTGGAACCTGCGCGAGCTGCCGGCCCGCCTGCTGGTGATGGGCGGCGGGAGCATCGGCTGCGAGCTCGGTCAGGCGTTCGCCCGGCTCGGTTCCGAGGTCTCCGTCGTGGAGGCAGGACCGCGCCTGCTTCCGCGCGAGGACGAGGACGCTGCGGAACTCGTCGCCGAAGCGCTGCGCTCGGACGGCGTGAACGTCGTGCTGGGAACTGCGGTGGCGTCGTTCCCCGGCGAGGGAGTCGCGTTGCTTGCCGACGGCTCCGAGCTGAAGGCCGACGCCGTGCTGGTCGCGGTTGGGCGGCGTCCGAACGTTCGCGAACTCGGTCTCGCCGCGGCCGGTGTCGACGTCACCGACGCCGGGTTCGTCGGCGTCGATGCCCGGCTTCGCACCTCGAACCGCCGCATCTGGGCGGCCGGCGACGTCACCGGGCATCCCCAGTTCACCCATGTCGCAGGCGTGCACGGCAGTCTCGCGGCCACGAACGCGGTGCTCGGGCTGCGACGCGCGGTCGACCTCTCGACCATCCCCCGGGTGACGTACACCCAGCCCGAGGTCGCGGCGTTCGGCGTGGGCAGCTCCCAGGCCGGCCGCACCGGGCTGTCGGCGCGCACCGTGCACCACGACGAGGTCGACCGTGCCGTCACCGATGACCGCGAGGCCGGCTTCAGCCGACTTCTGCTGGACCATCGGGGCCGAGTGGTCGGCGCGACGCTGGTCGGCCCCCGCGCCGGGGAGTCGCTCGCCGAGGTCGTCCTCGCCGCTCGGCACGGCCTACGAGCTCGCGACCTTGCCGCGTCGATGCACGCCTACCCGACCTACGGCGACGGCGTGTGGAAGGCGGCACTGGCGCAGCTCCAGGACGACCTGTCCCGCCCCTGGCTGCGGCGAGTGGTCGCGATCCTCATGGCACTTCGTCGTCGCCTGCCCCGAGCGTGACGTCGGGCGCTGTCTGCTGGCGCCTGGCGTGCACCGACGCGGCGACGGTCAGGACGACGAGGCCGACGACCGCCACCACGAACGGCCAGGATCCGGGCGAGAACCCGAAGGCACCCACAGCGACGTAGATCGCCGTGCCCGGCACGATGCCGATGGCCGTGGCCGTCACGTACGACCGTTTCGTGACCGATGTCAGCCCGAAGACGTAGTTGATCGTGGTGAACGGGATGACCGGCAGCAGCCGAGCCCCGAACACGGTGGCGAACCCGCGCCGTCCGACGTGCTCGTCGAGGTGACGGATGCGGTCGACGCTGATGCGCTGCACCGCGTCGCGGCCGATCCGGCGCGCGATCACGAAGGCCGCGGTCGAGCCGGCGACCGCACCGACGAGCACGGCCGCGACGCCGAGCCAGAACCCGAAGATCGCGCCGCCGGCGATCGTGCACACGGCCTTCGGCAGCGGGACCAGCGTGGCGGCGACGTAGAAGATGATGAACAGGGGCAGGGCGGCCCAGCCCAGCGAGTCGAAGCCCGACTGGACCCGGGCCGCACTGGGCATCCCGACCTGCGTCTCCAGGCCGACGAGGACGGCGACGACCGCGATGACGATCACCGCGCCCACCACCACGCGCTTGCTCACGACGCACTCTCCTTCCCGAAGACCGTGCACCGGTCCAGGGGCAGATCGACACCGACGGACTCGCCCACCTCGACCGGTGTGCCGATGGGTGCGTGCACGGTCAGACGCTGGCCATCGGACATCCGGGTCTCGACCACGAGGTGGGTTCCGGCGAACCGCACCGACCCCACCCGGACGGACAACGAGCCGTCGACGGACGACGGTGGGAGGAGTCGGACGGACTCCGGCCGGATCGTCAGGATGGCCGGACCCTCGAGTCCGGGTGCCGCGACCGTGACCGGCGATGGTCGGGCATCGAAGACCCCGCCCTCCACCGTTCCGGAGATCTCGTTCGTGACGCCGAGGAACCGAGCGGTGCGCAGCGTCGGCGGTCGCGTGTACAGCTGCTCGGGGCTACCGGCTCCCTCGATCCGGCCGTCCAGCATCAGCACGATCCGATCGGCGACGTCGACCGCCTCGCCCTGGTCGTGGGTGACGAACACGGTGGTGACCCCGGTGGCCTCGTGCAGCTCCCGGACGAGGTGCCGCATCTCGACCCGCAGGGCGGCGTCGAGCTGGGAGAACGGCTCGTCGAGCAGCAGGACGGACGGTCGCAGCACCAGCGCTCGGGCCAGGGCCACCCGCTGCTCCTGCCCGCCGGACAGCTCGTGGACGCGCCGGGAGCCGAGCCCGTTGAGCTGGACGCGATGCAGCATCGCGGCCACCTGCTCGGCGATCACGTCGCGCGACTCGCGGCGCATGCGCAGTCCGAAGGCGACGTTCTGGGCGACGGACAGGTGCGGGAACAACAGCGGCTTCTGGAAGACCAGCGAGACGGGCCGCTTCTCGGCCGGGATCCCGCGCATGTCACGTCCGTCGACGCAGACGGCGCCGCCGTCCGGAGCCACGAGGCCCGCGAGCATCTGGAGCGTGGTGGACTTCCCGCAACCCGACGGACCGAGGATCGCGGTGAACGATCCGGGCGGGAGCTCCAGGGTGACGTCCTCGACCGCCGAGACGTCGCCGTACTGCTTGCACAGACCGGTGACCAGCACGGCCGGCGGGCTGCTCATGGCCTCAGTGTTGGTCATGCGCGGGCCAACCCGACCAGAGCGGGCTGTCGCCGCCCGATTGCGCGGGAAGCCACCACGATCATCACGACGGGCGGCACGACCACCAGCAACCCGAGCGCGGCCGCCGCGGTGGGGTCCGACGATCCGATGGCGGCGAACAGCAACAGGGGCAGGGTCTGCACCGTGCCGCCGCCGATCAGCAGCGTCAGGACGTACTCGCTCCATGAGATCAGGAACGTCAGCACGGCGGTGGCGAGCAGCGCCGGCCCGAGAGCCGGGATGGTCACCAGGACGGTGGTGCGCCACGGACCGGCGCCCAACGTGCCGGCCTGACGTTCGAGGTCGGTGTCGAAGCCCTCGAACGCCGCGCCCAGGATCGTGGCTGCGTACGGCACGGTGAGGACCAGCTGGACCAGGATGACGCCGAGCACCGTGTCGGACAGTCCGAGCCGGACGAAGAAGACCTGCAGGCCGAGCGTGACGGCCAAGCCGGGGACGATGAGGGGAGCCAGCAGCAGGAACTGCAGCAGCCGACGACCCCGGAACCGGTGCAGCCCGAGGACCCGGCCGGCGGGCAGGCCGATCGCACAGGCGAGCAGCGCCACGGTCGTGGCGACGACGACCGACGTCCCGAGCGCCTGCAGCGCCTCGGTCGACGCGACGATCTCCAGCCCGCGACCGGTGTACGTCGCCGGAGTCACGTCCGGATACCGCCACGTCCCGGCCACCGCCCAGATCAGCAGCGGGGCGAGCGGGAGGACCGTCGCCGCGACGATCAACGCGACGGCGGCACGCCTCACAGCGCCCTCCGGTTGAAGGTGCGCGCCAGGGTCAGGTAGAGCAGCGCGACGACCGTCGTCAGGGCAGCGATGAGCACGGCGACCGCCATCGCCTGAGGTCGAGCCGAGAGGTCGGAGTCGGTGAAGGACTGGTAGGCGACGACCGGAAGTGGCGCCGGGAACGGTCGGCCCAGGATGATCGGTACCTCGTACGAGCCCATCGTGAAGGCGAGCACCAGCACCGACGCGGCGGCGACCGGCGCCGCGAGCAGCGGCAGCGTCACGTGCCGGAACCGCTGGATCGGGGTGGCGCCGAGAACGCGGGACGCGTCCTCGAGCCGGTCCAGGCCCGCCGACATGGCGGCCAGGGCGATGACGGCCATGAACGGGGTTTCCTTCCAGACGTACTCGGCGATGATGCCCCATCCGAACCCGTCCTGCGTCAGCGCGGGGAAGTCGCGGGACGAGTCGACCACTCCGGCAGCGTTCGAGACGCGGGAGACGAGGCCCGAGGGGGAGAGCAGAAGGGCGATGCACAGTGCCC
This sequence comes from uncultured Actinomycetota bacterium, assembly GCA_963781445.1. Classification (GTDB taxonomy): domain Bacteria; phylum Actinomycetota; class Actinomycetes; order Propionibacteriales; family Nocardioidaceae; genus Aeromicrobium. The sequence goes on along the minus strand of CAWAGS010000010.1, from coordinate 490,044 downwards.
CCACGAGGTGCGGAACGGCCAGTGCGCCCTGGAACATCTGCTGCATCCAGGCTCGACCGCGACCCAACCGCCGGACCGCGAGCGCCGCAGCCACGCCGAGCACGGTGGCCGACGCGGTGGCGATCACGCCGATCCGGAGCGTGAGCCCGACCGACGCTCGTACCGCCGGGTCGGCGGCAGCAACGCGATAGGCGTCGAGGGACCATCGGCTGTCGCCGAGCAGCGGCTGGTACCCGAGGCTCTGCGCGACGGCCTGCGCGAAGCCACCGACGAAGAAGACGCCGATGACGAGCAGGGCCGGTGCGAGCAGCACCAGCCGTCGTGCCGTCGTCGGTGTCGTGGCGGTCGCGAGCATGTCGACTACTTCTGCAGGACCTGGCGACGCCAGTCCTTCTCGATCTTCGTGATGTACTCGCTCGCGAGCTCGGGCTGGGCGTCGGCGGACAGCTGCTCGATCGACAGGGTCGACCGACTGCGCGGAACCTCGGCGAAGGCCCGCTGGACCGCCTCGCTGGTTCGTGCGAGGTCGATGCCCGGGTAGGCCCCCACCGCCCGGTACAGGGCGAGCTGCACCTCGGGGTCCTGCAGGGTGTTCGCCAGGACGAGCGCCGCAGCGCGATGACGCGCATTGGCCGGGATCGCGATGAAGCTCGTGTTGCTGATGTTCCCGCTGGCCGGGACGGCTTCTCGGGTGGACTTCGGGTACACCCCGTCGGACACCTTTGCGCCCACCGCGCCCGGACCGTACGTGAAGAACGCGCTGATCTCGCCGTTCGCGTACAGCTTCTCCACGGCGTCCTGACTGGCGGGGTACGTGCGTCCGGATCGCCAGAGCGTGGGCTCGATGTCGTTGAGGCGGTCCCAGAACGGCTCGATCACCCGGGCGTAGGCGTCGGCGTCGAACTTTCCCTCCAAGGTTCCCGGTCCGTCGGTCTGCCCGTACAGGAGAGACCGGACCGCCATGGAGCCGGTGAAGTCCGGAGGGGCGGGGTAGGTGAAGCGGCCGGGGTCGCGCTCGGCCCAGGCCAGCAGTGCATCGATGCTGGCCACGTCGGCTCGGTCCAGCTCGTCGCTGTCGTACACCAGCGCCGAGTTGGCCGTCTGCCAGACGGATTCGCACCCGTCGACCGGGATCCCGAAGTCCGTCGAGACGGCCGGATCGTCCAGGTCGATGTAACGGGCGTTCGGCAGGGATCTCGGCCCACCCGCACGACCAGATGTCGGCCTGCACGCCGGTGGCGAAGTTCTCGCCGTTGAGCCAGATCGCGTCGACGGCGCCGCCGCTGGTGCGACCCGCCTGCTTCTCGCCCAGGACCTTGTTGACGGCATCCGCGGTGTCATCGATCCGCACCTGTCGCAGCTCGATGCCCTGCTTCTCGAGCCGGGTCGCCACCTCGTCCTTCACGAAGGCGTTCAGCGCGTCATCGCCGCCGTACATGTACCAGTCGACGCTCTGTCCCCGGGCTTCGTCCAGCACCGCTGACCAGTCGTCCGCGTCGACCTGACGCGTCGGTCCGTCTGGGCTGCCGCAGGCCGCCAGCATGAGCAGGCCGGCCACGGCAAGCGCCGGGCCTCGCAGCAGGGGTCGGATGGGTCGGGACACGAGTTCTCCTCGGGTGGGGTGGGTGTCAGGCGATCGTGCGGACGTCGGCGGGCACGCGGAGCGTGCGCACGCCTTCGGCGACGCGTTGGCCGGCGGTCACGATGACGGCGGCGGCGAACACCCATGCGATGAGCTCGGCGTGCCCGGGCAGGAGGGTGAACAAGGCGTAGACGATCACGGTCTCGGTGCCTTCGGCCAGCCCGCCGACGAAGCGCAGCGACCGCTCGTCGTCGGCGTGCCCGGTCGCCCTGCGGCGCTCCTGGATCGAGGAGAGCGCCAGGAACGCGGTTCCAGAGATGTAGTACGCCACGAGCAGGACGGTGCAGGCGAGGCGGGCGTCCGGCACCTCGATGGCGACGGCGAGGATGAAGCCGGCGTAGATGCTGAAGTCGGCGATGATGTCGAGGAATCCACCGAGGTCCGTGGGCCCGACCCGGCGCGCAACGGCGCCGTCCAGGCCGTCGAGCACGCGGTTCGTCAACCACAGCACGAGCGCAAGTGTCCAGCTGCCGGAGACCACGGCCAGACAGGCGCCGACGCCGGCGAGCCAGCCGATGGCGGTCACGGTGGTGGGACGGACGCGCTGCCTGACGAGGACGGAGGCGATGTGGTCCAACGGCGCGCTGACGAGCCTGCGGGCACCGGCATCAAGCATCGATCGCTGGCCTCTCGCTGGTCGGTGGATGGTCCCGGGCGGAACCCTCCGAGCGGCCGTGAACATTCCCGCGGCCCGCTTTTCGGCCCCCGGGTAGCGTTGACTCGACGAATCGTTCGAGCCGCGAGGAGGCGACATGACCACGTACCGCGCCGTCTTCCACGGCCGCGTGGTCGCCGAGAGCGATGCCACGGTGCAGGTCGAGGGCACCCAGTACTTCCCGCCCCACTCGGTCGACGCCGACGTCCTGGAGCGTTCGTGGCTGAAGTCACTGTGCTACTGGAAGGGCGTGGCCAGCTACTACACGCTCGACACCGGAGCGGCCAAGGAGCGCAACGCTGCGTGGACCTATCGCCACCCGTCGCCGTTCGCGCGCCGGATCAAGAACCACGTCGCCTTCTGGCCCGGCAGTGTCGCTGTGGAGGCCGTGGAGGACGCCGAGGCCTGACGGCTCAGCCGCTCGATGCAGCTCAGGCGGCAGTGCCCTGGGTGGAGATCACAGGCATGGTGAACTCCAGCACCGTGCCCTGGCGTCGGACCGTGAAGTCCGGAAAGATCCTGCGGGTCAGGGCTTGGGCGGCGACGTTGCCGGCAGCGGTGTCGGCGACCAGGGCGGTGTAGCCCAGCGCCGCAGTCCGGTCGCGGATCCACAGCGCGAGCATCGACCCGACGCCGCGGCCGTGCCAGGCGTCGACGACCTCGAGGGCCAGCTCGGCCCGTCCTTCGCCGAGCGAGATGGCCCGAGCAAGCCCCACGGCCCGCCCGCCGACGAACGCCCCGACGGCCACGTGCGTGCACCCGTCGACGCCGCTCAGCACACGTCGGGCCTGCGAGGGGAGGGTCGGCATCGTGGTGAGGTAGCGCAGGTAGCGGCTCTCGACGGACATTCCGGCGAAGACCTCGTCGAGGACACCGCCGTCGGACGCGGTGAGCTCGCGCAGCACGACAGCGTGGGTCATGCCGGTGGCGTTGGGGGCCAGTTCGAGCACCATGAGTGACTCCTCGCAGATGACTTCCAAGCCTCATCATCTGGTCCTGAGGTAGTGCCCGACATCGGCCAGATGGCCTACGTGCACCGTGCGTCTACCTCAGATGTGACCGGGCGGCACGGAGCTCGCGATCGCCTGGTGTTGACGTTGGCCTCGCCGTTCGACAAGGTTCGGCCGTGGACTCCTTCGTGGTCCCGGTCAGGAGCTGGAGTGACGGCGCGGTTGCACGAGCACGCCCCCGGTCTTCGCGATGCCCTTCCACACGTCGTCCTGGGGTCAGGCCCGACGCCGGTGCGTGCGATGCCGGGCCTGTCGGACGGCGCCGCCGAGGTCTGGCTGAAGGACGACGGCATGTTCGGCGACGGCGGGTGGGGCGGCAACAAGGTGCGCAAGCTGGAGTGGCTGATCCCCGACGTGCGTCGGCGCGGCAAGCGCACGATCCTCACCTTCGGGGGACTCGGCACCAACTGGGGCCTGGCGACGGCGCTGTACGCGAGTGAGCACGGCCTGGACACCGCGCTCGCCCTGGTCGACCAGCCGGTCGACGACCACGTCCGCGCGCAGCTCGAACGTCTGGAGGCGTCCGGGGCGGCGCTGCACTTCACCCACTCGAAAGCGCGGACGATCGCCGGTCTGCCGTGGCTTCTGGCTCGTCACTCGGCCGGCCTGCGGCTGCCGTACGTGGTTCCGGCCGGCGGTTCGTCACCGGTCGGCGCGCTGGGCTACGTCGAGGCGGCGCTCGAGCTGGCCGGCCAGGTGGCCGACGGCGAGCTCCCCGAGCCGTCGCACGTCGTCACCGCAGTCGGGACGGGCGGGACCGCGGCGGGGCTGCTGCTCGGACTGCGGCTCGCCGGTCTCCGGACCCGAGTGGTGGGAGTCGTCGTCAACGACCAGCTGCGGCTCGACCACGCCACCGTGACACGCTTGGCTCGCCACACCGCTGATCTCCTCCGCCGCCGCGGCGCCGATGTCCCGGACCTCGCCCCCGGCGACGACGACCTGCTGGTCGTGCGCGACTGGCTCGGTCCCGGCTACGGCCACCCGACGGCAGAAGGTCGAGAGGCCCAGTCCCTGGCCGCCGACGCGTCCCTGAGGTTGGAGCCCGTCTACACCGCGAAGGCACTCGCCGCGGTTCTGAGGATGAACGCCGACGGCCGACTGGGTGACGGCACCGTGCTGTTCCTGAACACGAACGGCCCGCGCTGACGCGGTTTATTTATTTTATATTTTTTTTATTTTTTTTTTTTATTATTTTATTGGCATTATTTTTCGCGGCGATTGCGAACGGAGGCTGTTAGATACTGAGGTGTAGAATTTTGTTGACACTGAGCTTAGTTGGGTTTTTGCGCGACGCCTGGGAGGCGTGCGAGTTCGCTGGAGGTCAGTCGCCGCCTGCGCCCAGGATGATCGCGGCCGGAATGGCCATGAGCATCAGGGCTAGACGCGGCCGCGAGCGCGGTCACCGCGAAACCCACCGCTCCGCAGGCGGCCGCTACCGTGCCGTGCGCGGTCCGAGCCGGTTTGCAGTGGAGCTACTAGCGCCCCCGCCCCGAGCTCCCCGGCCAAGAGCCCACTCAGCGCCACCGGGGCCACCGAGAAGCCCACCAGCATGGGGACGACGAGGACCACATTCGCCATGGCATACACGCGACCGCAGCGGCGCGATCTCGCAGGGCGGTGCGCAGCTGTGCCGGCGCGGAGTTAGCGGAATCCGGGCTCACGTGACCGGCCAGAGACGGACTAGCGTCTCGGCCACCGACCACACCGCGAGCGATCGCCACCAGGAGTGCACCGTCGTGCAGCAGATGGGGGTGACCGGGCCGGGTCCCCACTCACCGACCACCCCCGCCACCGACGGACCGATGCCGAAACCGCCGGTCTATCCGGCGGCGGTGCGCGGCCCGGACACGCTCCGCGCCGAGCCACCGCCTCGACGAGCCAGGCGCTGCGACACTGAGACCATGCCGGAGGCAGCGCCTTGCAGGAACCTCGCGAGGTAGAGCAGGGTCACGCTGTCCTACCGGCGATGAACAGCAACACTCACCCGACACCGCCGGGGCGACGTTACGGCGCCCCCACGCCGCCTTCCCACCGCGAGGGCGAGCACGCCACGTACACACCAATCCCCAACCTCACACCCAATCTCGCGTAGATGAACGGTCCCCCGGCTGTCCGTCATGACTCGACCCTAGGGGCGAACCGTGCCGGTCACCTCGCCGAGCCACAGCACCTCGCCGTCGGGGCCGGGGGCTGTGGCGGAGATGGTGACGGTGTCGCCGTTCTCGAGGAATGCGCGCGTCGAGCCGTCGGCCAGAGTCAACGGTTCCGCTCCGTTCCAGGCGAGCTCGATGAACGAACCTCGCTCGTCACGCTCCGCCCCGCTCACGGTGCCGGACGCGAACAGGTCTCCCGCACGCACCGTGGCACCGTTGACGGTCATGTGCGCCAGCATCTGGGCAGCGGTCCAGTACATGCCGGCGAACGGTGGCCGGGAGAGCAGCTCGTCGCCGAGCCGAACCTCCAGGCGCAGATCGAGCGCCCACGGCTGGGCGCCGTCGTCGTCGAGGTAGGGCAGCAGCGGGACGTCGCGCTCCGGTGGATGGGTGCGTGCTGCCTCGAGGGCCTCCATCGGCACGATCCACGGAGAGATGGACGTGGCGAACGACTTGCCGAGGAACGGACCGAGCGGCTGGTACTCCCAGGCCTGCAGGTCGCGGGCCGACCAGTCGTTGACGAGGCAGACCCCGAACACGTGACGCTCGGCATCGGCCAGGGCGACCGGTTCACCGAGCTCGGTGCCGGCACCGACGACGAATCCCACCTCGGCCTCGATGTCGAGACGGACGGAGGGGCCGAACGCGACGTCGCCGCCACTGGATCGGCGCTGACCGCTCGGTCGACGGATCGGCGTGCCTGAGACGACGACCGTGCCGGACCTGCCGTGGTAGCCGACCGGCAGGTGCTTCCAGTTGGGCAGCAGCGCGTTGCCATCGGGTCGGAACATTCGCCCGAGGTTCGTGGCGTGCCGCTCCGAGGCGTAGAAGTCGACGTAGTCGCCGACGGTGAACGGGAGCACGAGCTCGACCTGGTCGACGGGGGAGCGATGGTGGTCGACGACATGTTCGTGGGCCTCGTCTCCGACCCACTCGGCGACGGCGTGCCGCACCTCGTGCCACGTCTCGAAACCGGCATCCAGGAGTGCGTCGAGCGTGCCGTCGGCGAAGAGGTCGGCGTGCTCGGGCACCACGATCGGTGCGGCGGTGGTGAGGTCCAGGACGTCGGTGTCGACGCCGACGCCGACACGCCGCCGGGTTTCCCCGGGCACGACGAAGGAGCAGTACGGAAGGGTGAAACGGCCGAAGTCGCCGCGGCCGTCGAGGGCGCTCACGTGGCCTCCAGCAGGCCGAGGCCGCGCAGGTCGTCAACCGGCTCGGTGATCGAGCAGGTGCCGAAGGAGAGGAAGTGCGAGCGAACGCGTCCGCGGGCCGGCTCGTCGAGGTCGGACACCGCCGAGGCCACTGCCGACGCGTCGCGCTCGCCCAGGACTGCGGCCAGGTCGTCGCCACCGTCGAGCGCGGTGTGCACCGCCAGCACGACGTTGAGAAATCCGTGGTGCTCGAAGCCGGTCTCGGGATCGGTGTGGCGCACGGCGTTGTGCAAGCCGGCAGTCAGCTTGAAGCTGAGGTCTTCTTCGACGGCGCGGACGATCGCGGAGGCCAGGGTCCGGTCGTCAGGGAAGGCGTCCGCGGTCTCTCCGCCGGTCCGCAGTTTCAACGACGTGTCGGGCGGGAGGTCGAACGGGGGGCGTGGGGGCCGCTCGACCAGGAGGCGGGTTCCGGCCGGCACGTCGGGGAGCGGATCGCCGGGTTCGGTGGCCGAGACCTCGACCGAACGCAACCGAAGCCGGGGCTCCTCGTGCACCGTGGTGATCGCGACCGGTGCCGTGCCGATCGGCGTCACCAGGACCAGGTCGAGCGTCTCGACGGCCACGGACGACAATGCGTCCCCGAGCGCGGCCAGGCGATCGGCCGAGCAGACGAAGGGTCCGACATGCCGGGCGAGGGGCGAGTCGAGGGCCGCGAGGTGAGCCCGTACGGCGATCTCCATCGGCGCGTTGCCGGGCGGGAAGATCGCCGCGTCGTCGAAGAAGTGGTCGAAGAGCACCGTCATCTGGCCAGTGTGTCCCACGCGTCCGAGGATCACGCCTCTGAGGTCCAGGACTGCGCGTAGACGCCGTCGTCGCAGGCCTGCCCACCTTCGCCGAGCTCGAGCGGACGGAAGGTGTCGACCATGACCGCGAGCTCGTCGAAGCTCTCGGCGCCCAGGCTGGCCTCGATGGCCGACGGCTGCGGTCCGTGCGAGTGGCCGCCCGGGTGCACCGAGATCGAGCCCTTGGCGATTCCCGAGCCCTTGCGCGCCTCGTAGTCGCCGTCGACGTAGAACATGATCTCGTCGCTGTCGACGTTGGAGTGGTAGTACGGCACCGGGATCGCCAACGGGTGGTAGTCGACCTTGCGCGGCACGAAGTTGCACACCACGAAGTTGTGGCCCTCGAACACCTGGTGCACCGGCGGCGGCTGGTGCACCCGCCCGGTGATCGGCTCGTAGTCGGCGACGTTGAAGGCGTACGGGTAGAGGCAGCCGTCCCAGCCGACGATGTCGAACGGGTGGCGCGGCACGACGTGGATCGTGCCGGTGAGTCCGCCGGGACCGCTGCCTCGATGCTTGATGTAGACCTCGACCTCGCCGTCGTCGCGGACCTCGGGCCCGGAGGGACCGCGAAGGTCCCGCTCGCAGTACGGCGCGTGCTCCAGCAGCTGGCCGAAGCGCGACAGGTAGCGGCGAGGCGGCGAGATGTGGCTGTTCGCCTCGATGCAGTAGGCCCGGGTGTCACCGGACGGGACCCAGCGGTGGGTGGTGGCGCGCGGCACGATCAGGTAGTCGCCCGGACCGTAGGTGAGGTGGCCGAACACGGTCTCGAGCACACCCTCGCCGGACTCGATGAACACGCACTCGTCGCCTGTGGCGTTGCGGTACAGGGGGGACGGGTCGGCGCCGACGACGTAGGAGATGCGCACGTCTGCGTTGCCGAGCACCAATCGGCGTCCGGTGACGAGGTCGCGTCCGGCACCGCCGTCGAAGAGGTCGTGCAGCTTCAGGTGGCGTGGCAGCAGGGGCTCGTTGGGCACCGTCGACTGGTCGGGCAGCTCCCACGTGCGGGCCGAGAGCACCGCCGACGGGACGCCGACGTGGTAGAGCAGCGAGGAGTCGGAGCTGAATCCTTCCTCGCCCATCAGCTCCTCGCGGTACAGCTCGCCGGTCGGGGACCGGTGCTGCGTGTGGCGCTTGGGCGGGATGTTTCCCGCGGACCGGTAGTGGGCCATGCCGCCTCCTCGACGTTGCTTGCTGCCCTAGAAGTTTCCACGAAGTGCCTGCTCGCGCTCGATCGCCTCGAAGAGGGCCTGGAAGTTGCCCTTGCCGAACCCCAGTGAACCGTGTCGCTCGATCAGCTCGAAGAACACCGTCGGCCGGTCGCCGATCGGCTTGGTGAAGATCTGCAGCAAGTAGCCGTCCTCGTCGCGGTCGACGAGGATGCCGCGCGACTGCAGCTCCTCGATCGGCACGCGCACCTCACCGATGCGGGCCCGCAGCTCCGGGTCGGTGTAGTACGACTCGGGCGTGGCCAGGAACTGCACGCCGCGCGCCCGCAGGGCGTCGACGGTGGCGAGGATGTCGGACGTGGCGAGCGCGAGGTGCTGGGCACCCGGTCCGCGGTAGAAGTCGAGGTACTCATCGATCTGCGAGCGCTTCTTGCCCACGGCCGGCTCGTTGAGCGGGAACTTGACCCGGTGGTTTCCGCTGGCCACGACCTTGCTCATCAGCGCGGAGTACTCGGTGGCGATGTCGTCGCCGATGAACTCGGCCATGTTCGTGAAGCCCATGATCCGGTTGTAGAAGTCGACCCACGCGTCCATCTGGCCGAGCTCGACGTTGCCGACCACGTGGTCGAGCGCCTCGAAGATCCGGTGTCCCTCGGGCCGCTCGATGCCGGACCGGCGCTCGACGAAGCCGGGCAGGTACGGGCCGGTGTAGTGGCTGCGGTCGACGAGGGTGTGGCGGGTGTCGCCGTACGCGGCGATGGCGCCGACCCGCACCGTGCCGTGCTCGTCGCTCACGTCGTGCGGCTCGTCCAGGACGGTCGCGCCTTGCGCCCGGGCGTGCTCGATACAGGTGTCGACGTCCGGCACCTCCAGGGCGATGTCGACGACCCCGTCACCGTGCGCGCGGTGGTGCTCGATGACCGGGCTGTCCGGGTCGACGCCACCTTTGAGCACGAACCGGACGGCACCACTCTCGAGCACGTAGGCGTGGTGGTCGCGGTTGCCGGTCTCGGGTCCGGAGTACGCCACGAGGTCCATCCCGTAGACGGCCTCGTAGTACGCCGCGGCCTGGGTGGCGTTCCCGACTGCCCACACGACGGCGTCCCAGCCGGTGACCGGGAACGGGTCGGCGGCGCTGTCGTACTCGACGAGTCCGACGAGCTGCTTGAGCTGGTCGAGCTCGAGGTGGGCGAGGCGTTCGGTGGAGGTCAGGACTGAGTCGGAGGTGGTGGTCATGGCTCCAACTCACCGCACTTGAGCCAACGATGCAACCGGCGTACCTCCTGCTGACCAGTCCTGCCAGCAGAGGCCGGTATATTCGGCTCAAACTGGTCGATCTGCCTAGGAGTGTGTGCCGTGGATGCTCTCGATGTTGCGCTCATCGAAGCGCTGCGTGACCATCCACGCGCCGGCGACCTCGAGCTTTCCCGCCGGACGCGAGTCGCCCGGGCCACCGTGCAGTCGCGGCTGGCCAAGATGGAGGCAGCCGGCATCATCACCGGGTACGGGCCTGACATCGATCTCGCCGCCGCCGGTCATCCGGTCCAGGCATTCGTCACCCTCGAGATCGCCCAGGGTGCGCTCGAGGTGGTGGCCGATGAGCTCGTGTCCCTGCCCAACGTCCTCGAGGCCTACGTCACCAGCGGCACCGCAGACGTGGTCTGCAAGATCGCGGCCACGTCGCACGAGGACCTGCAGGCGACGCTCCTGCACATCAGCAAGTCCGGTTCGGTGGTGCGCTCCACCAGCGTCATCGTGCTCGGCGAGCTGGTGAAGCCCCGGGTCCTACCGATGCTGGCGCGCGACGCGAAGGCCTCCGGTCGCGCGCCCGCCTACCGCTCGGGCGACGCTCCTCAGTTGGGCGCGTAGGCCCGCACGTAGTCCACCAGGAAGTTGAACGCCGGCTTGGTGTTCGCGGTGTCCGGGTGGCCCCAGTAGCTGCTGCCGACCTGCATGTTCAACCGGATGTTCACCGGGCTGCTGAAGCTCGTGGTGAGCCACGGTGCCGCGCTGGTGGCGACGACCCCGGTGACTCTGCCGTCGAAGGAGAAGGCCATGCACTCGGGCGACCAGTTCACGGCGTAGACGTGGTAGTCGTTGTAGATCGCCGGGGAATGGTTCTGCGGGTGCGACCAGCCGGTGAACTTGTCCGCCCCGCCGACGTTGGTGTCTCTCCAGACCGTCCACGAGTTCGAGTTCGTCGGGTTGTACGACTGGGTGGCCGGCGAGCCCCACGTCTCCATGATGTCGATCTCACCGGGAGTGCTGTCCCCGCGCAGCCAGAAGGCGGGCCAGACGCCACGGGTCATCGTCGCGGCGGTCGGCACCTTGGCGCGCATCTCCCAGCGGCCGTACTTCTGGCTGAACTTGCCGATGGTGTCGAGGTAGCCGGTGGTGTAGTCGCGGCCTCCGGCGCTCTCGCGCTTGCCGGCGATGTCGAGGACGCCGTCGTGGACGGTGACGTTGCGGGCCAGGATGCGGGCCTTGTCGAACGACAGGGAGTCCTCGTCGCGCACGCGCCACTTCGCGGTGTCCACGCTCGAACCGCCGAACTCGTCGCCGAAGACCTGGCGCCCCTCAGCTGCCTTGCTGTAGTCGATGTCAGCACACGTCGCCGGGGGTGGCGGTGTCGTCGGAGCGGGTGTCGTCGGGGCGGGTGTCGTCGGCGTGGTGGTGGGTGCCGTGAGGTCGGCGTTGATCGAGCGGACCTGGAGGTACCGCCTCGAGGTGACGCCGATCTCGTGGATGTAGAGGCTCACGCGGCTGTCGGCCCTGGTGGTGGTGATCTTCGCTCCGGTCCAGTGCCAGCCGGTGTCGCTGGGTGTGGTGACTCCGTCGAACTTGGCGATGATGCTTCCGTCTGCCGCGAGCTCGCGGAGCTGGAACTTGATCGTCTTGCCGGTTTGCGACGTTCGCACCTCGCCCGCCGCGTTCACCGTCGTGCCCGCAGTCGGGATGGGCTCGGAGCGGGCCGAGGTGATGCCGATGGTCTTGGTTCCCGAGGACGACCGGGGCTTGACCTGACCGGCTGTCTTGCCCGAGCTGACGACACGCGACAACCTGGCATTGCTCGTCACCGACCAGCCGGAGGTGTTCGTGGCGAAGGTCGGGTTGGCGACGATGACGGGTTCGGCTGCCTGCGAGGGACTCGTGAGAGCCAGAGACATGAGGCCTAGGGCGCCTGCGAGGGCGCACACCAGTACACGGAAGCGGATCATGGGAGTTCTCCTGTTTGTTCAAGAGGTGTTTTGCGTCAAGAGCGGTACAGGGAACAAGAACACATGAGGTGTCTCGGTGACCTGAGCATGCGCTTCGAAGTCAAGGATGTAAAGCAGAACTGGACGATTGGGTCCTCAGCCCGGTGCGTAGGCGCGGACGTAGTCGACCAGGAAGTTGAACTCGGGCTTGGTGTTGACGTCGTCCGGGTTGCCCCAGAATGTGCTTCCGACCTGCATGTTCAGGCGGATGTTGAACGGGCTGTCGAAGCTGCTGGTGAGCCACGGTGCGGCGTCGGTGGGGACGGTTCCCACTGTCCTCCCGTCGAGCGAGAAGGCCATGCACGTGGGTGACCAGTTCACGGCGAACACGTGGAAGGCGCCGTAGATGGGCGGTCCCGTGGGCCCGTGGGACCAGCCGGTGAACTTGTCGCGGCCGCCGACGTTCGTGTCTCTCCAGACCGTCCAGGAGTTCGAGACGGCGGGATTGAACGACTGCGTCGCGGGCTGCCCCCACGTCTCCATGATGTCGATCTCGCCGGGCGTGCGGTCGCCGCGCAGCCAGAAGGCCGGCCAGACGCCCCGCGTCCTGGTGGAGTCGGTGGGCACCTTCGCGCGCATCTCCCAGCGGCCGTACTTCTGGCTGAACTTCCCGATGGTGTCGATGTAGCCGGTGGTGTAGTCGCGGCCGTCGACGGTCTCGCGCTTGCCGGCGATGTCGAGCACGCCGTCGTGGACGGTGACGTTGCGGGCGAGGATTCGCGCCTTGTCGAAGGACAGGGAGTCGCGATCCCGGACTCGCCACTTCGACCTGTCGACGCTGGACCCGGAGAACTCGTCACTGAACACCAGCCGGCCCTGATCGCTCTTCGCGTAGTCGGTGTCACGGCAGGTGCGCGGACTGGACGGCGGCGGCGGTTGCTGGTCGTCGTGCGCCTGGTCCGGTGGACTCTGGGGCTCCGGGAGCGGGCCGGGCGGCGGGGCCTGCGGGGAGGTCTGGTCGCTCCTGATGGACCGGACCTGCAACGGCCGCGCACCGGCGACCCGTGGTTGGCGGACCTTCAGGCTGACGCGGCTGTCGTCCCGAGTCGTGGTGATCACGGCTCCGGTCCAATGCCAGCCCCGGTCCCGGGGCATGGTGACTCCGGTGAAGCGGGTCACGACCGAGCCGTCCTCCGCGAGCTCGCGCAGCTGGAACTGGATCCTTCTGCCGGTCGTCCTCGACTTCACCTGGGCGGCGACATGGACGCGGGTCCCGGCTTCAGGCAGGGCGTCGGACGCCGCCGAGGCCAGACCGACCGTGCGTGGGCGGGCCGAGCGCCGCATCACCCGCGCGGCCGGAGTGCCCGACCGGTCGGTCACGCGGTCGATCGTGGTGGCGCCGATCGGCTTCCAGCCGGCGGCACCGTCGGCGAAGGTCGGGTTCGGCACGATGACCGGTTCGGCGGCCAGAGACGGACTCGAGCCGTGGAGCATCGCTGCGCAGACAGCCGATGCGAGCGCGGTGGTGGCAACGTGCGTGAACATCAGTGGACGTCCCCCCTGTGGACGATCACCCCAAGTCAATGATGATGCGGCATCCGCGGGTTCGCTGTAAAGCCCTGCCGTTCCAGTGGTGGTCAGGCGTCAGGCGAACGCGCGCCCGAGCCGGTCGAGGGCCTCGGTGATGACCTCGGGCCTCTTGCAGAAGGCCCACCTCACGAGCGGGCGCCCGACGTCGGTGTGGTCGTAGAAGACCTGGTGCGGCACGGCGACGACCCCGGCGCGCTCGGGGAGGAGGCGGCAGAACTCGAGCCCGTCGTCGAAACCGAGCGGTCGGATGTCCGTCGTCGCGAAGTACGTGCCCTCGGGGACGAAGACGTCGAACCCGATCGTCCCGAGTCCCTCGCACAGCTGGTCGCGCTGGGACCGCAGGCCGGCGCGCAGGACGTCGAAGTACTCATCGCCGAGGGCCAGGGCCTCGGCGATCGCCGGCTGCAAGGGTGAGCCGGAGGTGTACGACATGAACTGCTTGGCGCCGACCATCGCGGACACGAGTGCGCCCGGTCCGGTGGCCCACCCGATCTTCCAGCCGGTGAACGAGAACGTCTTGCCGCCACTGGAGATCGTCAGGGTCCGCTCGGCCATGCCGGGGAGAGTGGCGATGGGCACGTGCTCGACGCCGAACGTGAGGTGCTCGTAGACCTCGTCACTGATGACGACGAGGTCGTGCTCGCGGGCCACCGACGCGACCGCATCCAGCTCTTCGCGGGTGAGCACCGCGCCGGTGGGGTTGTGCGGGGAGTTGAGCAGGATCGCCGTCGTGCGCGGGGTGACGGCGGCCCGCAGCTCCTCGATCGGCAGCCGGAAGTCGGGTGCGCGCAGCGTGACCGGGCGGCGCACGCCACCGGCCATCTGGATGACTGCGACGTAGGAGTCGTAGTAGGGCTCGAGCACGACGACCTCGTCGCCGGGATCGACCAGACCCAGCAGCGCGGCCGCGATCGCCTCGGTGGCCCCGGTGCTCACCGCGACCTCGCTGTCGGCGTCGACCTCCAGCCCGTACCAACGCTTCTGGTGGGCGGCGATGGCCCGGCGCAGCTCGGGCACGCCGGTGCCGGGCGCGTACTGGTTGCGGCCGTCGTGCAGGGCGTGCACCGCAGCCTCGACCACGGAGTGCGGTCCGTCGGTGTCGGGGAACCCCTGCCCGAGGTTGACCGCCCCCGTGCGCAGGGCAAGGGCACTCATCTCGGCGAAGATCGTGGTGCCGAGGCCGTCGAGTCGCGCGCTCTGGGTCTTCATCGCCATCCGACCCTACGCGCTGCGACTCCGGGACTGAGGCGACGTTGGTCGGGAATAGAATCGCCCCGCCGTTCTCGGGGGGTGAAACGGCGGGGCGAGGCAGGCGCCGACGGGTTTCCCTATCTGCCCTGCTGGCAGAATTCTAGGCGATCCGGCGAGCCGTCAAGCACTTTTCGGGAAATTGTTCGCCTGCTCCACGAGCAGGCGTTTCGCCCGTTCCCGGACCGCGGTTGGGAGGCCGGTGCGACAATCGGCCGCATGACGATCGAGGCCCCACCGCGACCGACGAGCCGATCGCGCGATTCCGGCGTGCGCAAGCTCGTCCGGCTGGTCGGCGTTCTCATGGTGGCGATCGGGCTGGGCTTCATCGCGTACTTCGCGTGGCAGTACTGGGGCACGAACGTCGTCGCCAAGCAGAAGCAGGCCGAGATCAAGGAGCTCATCGCCGACGACTGGGGCAAGGGCATCGACGGCAACGCCATCGGGCTGCTCCGGGTTCCGCGATTCGGGGACAAGTACGAGGTGCCGATCGTCAAGGGCGGCGACTTCAGCGACACCCAAGCCACGAACAAGGCGCTGGCCGAGGGGGTCGCCTGGTACGAGGCCGGGGCCAAGCCGGGCGAGATCGGCAACTTCGCGATCGCCGGCCACCGAGTCACTCACGGCGAGCCGTTCCGCGACTTCCTCAAGCTGCGCGAGGGCGACGAAGTGTTTGTCGAGACTCGGCGCAAGGTCTACACCTACGTGCTGCGCAACGACGGCGACTCGATCACCGTCGACTTCACCACCACCTGGCCGCTCGCGGACGTGCCGGACCCGGGGAAGGAAGGTCAAGAGGCCACTGAACCGGTGTTGACGATGCTCACGTGCTCCGAGCTGTTCCACACCGACAACCGCAACATCGTCGTCGGTGACCTCGAGTCCACCAAGGACAAGGCCACCGGCACCGTCACCCAGGCGAAGTGAGCCTAGGCTGACGCCGTGCACGACCACCAGCGGGAGTTCATCGAGTTCGCCCTCGACCACGGGGTGCTGCGCTTCGGCAGCTTCACCCTCAAGTCGGGCCGCACGTCGCCGTACTTCTTCAACGCCGGCCGGCTCGACAGCGGGTCCGGCCTCGCGGCTCTCGGGCGCTACTACGCTGCCGCCATCGTGAGCGCCGACGTCGCTGTCGATGTCATGCTCGGCCCGGCCTACAAGGGCATCCCGATCGCCGCGGCCACCGCGGTCCAGCTCGCCGAGGTGCACGGACGCGACGTCCCGTGGTGCTTCAACCGCAAGGAGGCCAAGGACCACGGCGAGGGGGGTCTCATGGTCGGCGCGCCGCTCGCCGGTCGCGTCCTCGTCGTCGACGACGTCATCACCGCCGGCACCGCGATCCGCGAAGTGGTCGGCCTCGTCACGGCTGCTGGGGCGGAGGTCGCCGCGGTCGTGGTCGCCATCGACCGCCAGGAGCGGGGGACCGGCGACCTGTCCGCGGTCCAGCAGGTCGAGCAGGAGCTGGGCATCGAGGTGCGCGCCATCGTCACCCTCGACGACATCGTGGAGCACCTCGAACAGACCGGACGGCACGCTGAGCACCTCGAAGCCCTGCGCGCGTACCGCGACGAGTTCGGCGTCCCCGCCCCGTGACCGACGAGGTCGGCGTCGGCCCGTGGTCGGGCCCATGGCCGGACGGCGACCACCTCGACCCTGAGCTCCTCGCGCACGGTGATCGGCGCAATGTCATCGACCGCTACCGGTACTGGACCGTCGAGGCGATCGTGGCCGACCTGGACACCCGACGCCACCCCCTCCACGTCGCGATCGAGAACTGGCAGCACGACATGAACATCGGCTCCATCGTTCGCACCGCCAACGCCTTCAACGTCGCCGCCGTCCACGTGGTGGGCAAGCGACGGTGGAACCGCCGGGGCGCGATGGTCACCGACCGGTACCAGCACGTCGAGCACCATCCCGACGTCGCCGATCTGGTGGCGTGGGCGGCGTCGGAACGCCTGCCGCTGGTCGGCATCGACAACCTTCCGCAGGCGCAGCCGATCGAGACGGCCGCGCTGCCCGAGGCTGCCGTGATGCTGTTCGGGCAGGAGGGCCCCGGGCTGACCTCCGAAGCCCTCGAGGCGTGCTCGGCCCACTACGCGATCGCCCAGTACGGCTCGACGCGGTCGATCAACGCCGGTGCCGCTGCGGCCATCGCGATGCACGCGTGGGTGCGCCTGCACGCCGAGTGAGGTTGGCTGGACCGATGACGTGCACCTTCGTCCCGACCTACCTGCTCGAGCGCCTCGCGGCGACCGCCGAGGACGCCGATCCGTGCCGCCGCACGTTGGAGATCGACCGGCGGCTGCGTTCGGCGCGGGTCATCGCCTCTCCTCCGGCGCCGGAAGCGGGATCGGCCGCGTGGACGATCCACACCGCCGAGAACCGGGCAGAGCTGCCGGGGCGGGTGGTTCGCTCGGCCGGTCAGCCGCCGTCCGGCGACGTCGCCGTCGACGAAGCCCATGACGGCGTGGAGGCGACACTGTCCATGTTCGCCGACGTCTTCGGCCGCTCGTCCTACGACGACCGAGGTGCGTCGGTGAGCGTCACGGTGCACTACGAGCGCAACTACGACAACGCCTTCTGGGACGGCCGGCAGCTCGTGTTCGGCGATGGTGACGGCCAGGTCTTCGAGCGCTTCACCAAGCCGATCGACGTCCTTGCGCACGAGCTGGGGCATGCCGTCACCGAGCACACGGCCGGCCTGCGGTACCAGGGCCAGTCCGGTGCCCTGAACGAGTCGGTCTCCGACGTCTTCGCGTCCTGCCTCAAGCAGCGGGTGCTCGGTCAGGACGCGGCCTCCGGCGACTGGCTGATCGGCGAAGGCATTTTTCTCCCGGGCATCACCGGCCGGGCCCTGCGGTCCATGGCCGAGCCGGGCACCGCCTACGACGACCCGAGGATCGGGCGCGACCCCCAGGTCGCGTCGATGGCCGAGTACGTGGAGACGACCGATGACGACGGTGGCGTCCACATCAACTCCGGCATCCCCAACCGAGCCTTCCACCTCGCGGCCACCGCGATCGGCGGCGACGCGGCCGAGGGCGCAGGGCGCATCTGGTACGCCGCGCTCACCAGCGGCGCGATCACGTCCACCACGGAGTTCGCCGGTTTCGCCGAGGCCGTGATCGACGCGGCCGGCGACCACTCCGACGTCGTCGCCGACGCGTGGCGGCAGGTGGGCGTGACGCCGGGTGCGTCCTCGTCGACACCCGAGACAGGGCCCGAGACTCCCAGTCGCGTGGTGGTTCGTCGATCAGGAGGATTCGCCGGGATCGTCCGGGAGGGCGCCGTCGACCTCGACAGCGACGACCCGCGGGCGACGCAGGTGCGGATGCTGGTCGCGCGGATCGACTTCATGTCGATCCGGGTGGCACCGCCGCAGCCGGACCGGTTCGTCTACGTCTTCGTGCTCGGGGACCGAGAAGCCGCCCGGGTACCCGAGCCCCAGCTCAGCGGCGACCTCGAGCTTCTCGCCCGCCTCGTCCTCGGCGAAGCACCCTAGGCTCACGCCATGGGTTCTCGAGTCGTCGTCATCGGTGGTGACGCCGCCGGCATGAGCGCCGCGGCCGCGCTGCGCCGCCGCCTGCCGGAGTCCGACGAGGTCGTCGTTCTCGAACGTGGCGACCGGACGTCGTACTCCGCCTGCGGGATTCCGTACTGGGTCGCCGGCGACGTGGAGTCCGTCGACGACCTGGTGGCCCGCTCGCCGGAGAAGCATCGCGAGAACGGCATCGACCTGCGGACCCGCACCGAGGCGACATCGATCGACCCGGCTGCTCGCGAGGTGGTCTTCCGCGGCGTCACCGACGGCGCAGAGGGCTCGCTCGGCTTCGATCGGCTCGTCATCGCGACCGGCGCGGAGCCGCTGCGCCCGAACATCCCGGGCATCGACGGGGACGGCATCTTCGGCGTCCAGTCCCTCGCGGACGGCCAGCTCGTCATCGATGCGCTGGATGAGAAGCCTGAGCACGTCGTCGTGGTCGGCAGCGGCTACATCGGTCTGGAGATGGCGGAGGCCTGCACGAAACGCGGCATCGCGACCACCGTCGTCGAGCAGCGCGACACTCCCCTGTCGATCATCGAGCCGGCGCTGGGCGAGAAGGTGGCCGACGCGATGCGCGCCATGGGCATCACTCTGCTCACCGGCACGCGGGTCGACGGGTTCGTGGTCGAGGACGGCAAGGTCACCGGCGTCGAGGTCGGCGGCACGACCCTCCCCGCAGACGCGGTGATCCTCGGTCTCGGCGTCGTCGCACGCTCCGCGCTGGCCCGTGAAGCCGGACTGCCGACCGGTGCCAAAGGCGGCATCCTCACCGACTCGACGCAGCGCGTGCAGGGTGTCGACGGAATCTGGGCGGCCGGTGACTGCGTGGTCACCCTCGACCGCCTGACCGGTGAGCACATCCACGTGCCGCTCGGCACCCACGCGAACAAGCAAGGGATGGTCGTGGCCGACGCCATCGCCGCCGACCTGCTCGGTGAGCAACCGAGGCTGGAGTTCCCCGGCATCGTGCAGACGGCGATCACCAAGTTCTGCTCGCTCGAGATCTCCTGCACGGGCCTGGGCGAGAAGCCGGCACGCGACGCCGGTTTCGACCCTGTCGTCGCTTCCATCGACACCACGACGACCGCCGGCTACTTCCCGGATGCGGGCGAGATGACCGTCGTGATGGTGGCCGACCGCGCAACCCGCCGGCTGATCGGTGCGCAGATCGTGGGCGACCGGAACGCGGCCCTGCGGATCGACGCCGCTGCCACGGCGATCACCGCCGCGATGACCGTCGATGACGTCGTGATGCTGGACCTCGCGTACGCGCCGCCGTTCTCGTCGGTGTGGAGTCCGCTCCAGGTGGCCGCCAGATCGCTGATCCGCCTGCTCCCTTAGGCTGGAACTCCGCCGACCGAGGAGCGCTCATGCCCGTCGCCACGCCCGAGATCTACGCCGAGATGCTCGACAAGGCCAAGCGCGAGTCGTTCGCCTACCCGGCCATCAACGTCTCGTCGTCGCAGACCCTCAACGCGGCGCTCCAAGGGTTCGCCGACGCCGAGTCCGACGGCATCATCCAGGTGTCCACCGGTGGCGCGGAGTACCTCTCCGGACCGAACGTCAAGAACATGGTCACCGGCTCGCTCGCCTTCGCCGCCTTCGCCGAGGAGGTGGCCAAGAACGTCCCGGTCAACGTCGCTCTGCACACCGACCACTGCCCCAAGGACAAGCTCGACGGCTTCGTGCGCCCCCTCCTGGCGGCGTCGACCGAGCGGGTCAAGAGTGGCGGGCTGCCGTACTTCCAGTCGCACATGTGGGACGGCTCGGCGATTCCGCTGGAGGAGAACCTGCAGATCGCCCAGGACCTGCTGGCCCAGTGCGCGGCCGCGAACATCATTCTCGAGGTCGAGATCGGCGTGGTCGGTGGCGAGGAGGACGGCATCGAGGGGGCCATCGACGACAAGCTGTACTCCACTCCTGAGGACGCGCTCGCCACGGCGGCGGCCCTGGGCGTCGGCGAGAAGGGCCGCTACATCACCGCCCTGACGTTCGGCAACGTCCACGGGGTCTACAAGCCGGGCAACGTCAAGCTGCGTCCGGAGGTGCTCGAGGCGGCCCAGGACGTCGTCGGCAAGGAGTACGGCACGGAGCGTCCGTTCGACCTCGTCTTCCACGGCGGCTCCGGCTCGCTGCCGGAGGAGATCTCCGCCGCCGTCGACTTCGGCGTGATCAAGATGAACGTCGACACCGACACCCAGTACGCCTTCACCCGCCCCGTCGCGACCCACATGTTCAAGAACTACGACGGTGTCCTGAAGATCGACGGGGAGGTCGGCAACAAGAAGCTCTACGACCCCCGCGCCTGGGGCAAGGCCGCCGAGGCCAACATGGCCGCCCGCGTCGCCGAGGCCTGCTCCGCCCTCCGCTCCGCCGGCACCCGCCTCTGACCGGGCTGGTCGGTTTACCAGGTTATGTAGGCAAGGGCGCACTTCACACGGCAAATTTGCCCGGTGATGTGGCTGCTTGCCTCGTGAGGTCGCGTTGTCAACAGGCGTGAGCCCTGACTAGACCGTCCCCAGCGCGGCAATCGCCTCCCGACGAGCGAGCCATCGATGGTGATGGTCGGCTCATGGAGGAAACGATTCTTGCCGTCACCGAACATCGTGGCGGCTACGCGTTCCGCGGCGACTTCCTCGATTGCGGGTTGAGTGATCGAGAGATTCGGCACGCAGTCCGTTCCGGTCTGCTCGTTCGGCTTCGACACGGAACATATGCCCCGGCTGCTCTGGTGGGCGGTCTCACGCCGGAGCGTCGCCACCTTCTCGTGGCTCACTCGATCCTCGACAAGCTGGGCGACGGCGTTGCCCTGAGTCACCACTCGGCGGCGATGGCCCACGTCGGAACGTCCTACGGACTGAACCTGAACACGATCCATGTCACTCGGCTGGACGGACGTGGCGGTCGCACGGAGGCCGGCGTCGCGTTCCATGTTGGCTCCGTCGTCAAGGACGAGGATCTCTGTCTTGTCGACGGGCGTCTTGTGGTCGCTGCTTCGCGGGCTGTGGTCGAGTCGTGTTCGCTCGCGTCAGTGGAGTCCGGGATGGTGACAGCCAGCTTTGCCATCCGCGAAGGCGTCTGCACGCTCGACGATCTCCGCGAGCGAGTGGGCCGTCACGAGCGATGGCCCGGCATGCTGAACGTTCGTCTGGGCATCGCCTCGGCGGAGCCACGGTGCGAAAGTGTGGGCGAAGTGCGCTCGATGTACATGTTCGCTCGAACTGGCATCCCCAGGCCAGAACCGCAGCTCGTCATCATGAGGCGAGGCATCGAGATCGCGAGAACGGATTTCGGCTGGATCGAGGTCCATCACGTCGGCGAGTTCGACGGCTTGATCAAGTACGGACGACTCAACCCATACTCCGGCTCGGATCTTGGCCGCATCATCGTGGACGAGAAGCGACGTGAAGACCAGATCAGGGACGAGTCGTGGGGCGTCTCGCGATGGACCTGGCACGACCTCGACGTGCGAAACCGAGCGACAACGGCGGAGCGCATTCGGACCGCGCTTGAGCGGTCGCGGCGCGTGTATGGGCGGAACGCCGTCAACATCGATCTCGCACGCTGACGTCGCAAGGCAAACCCCTACATCACCGGGCAAATTTGCTGTGTGAAGTGCCAACTTGCCTACATAACCTGGTAAACCGACCAGAGCAGTCGGGGGCGGTCGGGGGCGCGACGTAGGGTCGGGGGATGACGAACTTGCTGGGCGAGCCGCCCGAGACGATGTTGCCGGCCGACCCGGGGGCGGCGGACCTGGCGGACGGGCGGGACGTGCAGAACGTCGCGGCCATGCACCCGGACTCGACGCTGGCGTGGGCGTTGCTGGCAGAGGCGGCGCTGGGGGAGGGACGCGACCTCGAGGGGTACGCGTTCGCGCGCACGGCCTACCACCGGTCGCTCGACATGCTGCGTCGCAACGGCTGGAAGGGGCACGGCCCGGTGCCGTGGTCGCACGAGCCCAACCAGGGATTCCTGCGTTCGCTCGCCGCCCTCGCGTCGGCGTCGGAGCGACTCGACGACGCCCCCGAGGCCCATCGGTGCCGCGAGTTCCTGCACGAGTCGAGCCCCGAGGCGTACGCCGAGCTGGTCCAGAAGGCGTAGCGCCGCTACGGCACCAGCATCCGCAGGGCGCCCGGCTCGATGTGCCACGCGTACGACGGCACGAGATCGGCGATCTCCCCGTCGTTCGTGCACCGCAGCCGTGCGCCCTCGACGGTCACCTCGGTGCCGCGCCGGTAGTCGACGTCGTCGCGGTGGTGATGCCGCCGCAGCCCCAGCGACAGCCCGTACATCAGGCGCTCGCGGCGCGTGTGGGCGAAGACGACGGCAACGTCCATCAGCCCGTCCGCCGGGTCGGCCTCGGGGAGCAACGCGGCCCCGCCGCCGACGAAACGCCCGTTGCCGACCGCGAGCTGCAGCACCCGGCCGCGGTCGGGGATGCGCTCGCCGTCGACGTGGATGCGCAGGTGCTTGCCCTGCGTCCGGAAGCCGGAGATGAAGGCGCCCAGCGCGTACCCGAGCTGGCCGAACCGCTCCTTGAGCGGGCGCGCCGCCAGGGCGGCCTCCGCGCCGACCCCGACGTGCGCGGAGTTGACCGTGATCGTGCCGGTGGAGTCGACGATGAGGTCGAGGGCCTGCTCCTGGCCGGACGTCACGACGCCGGCCGCCTCCGCCGGGTCCGTCGGCAGCGCCAGGGTGCGGGCGAAGTCGTTGCCGGTGCCCAGCGGCACCAGCCCGACCGCCACGTCGGCCAGGCGTTCGGCGGCATGGAGGGCGGCCACCACCGCGTGCAGGCTGCCGTCACCCCCGAGCACCACGATCGTGTCGACGTCCGGGTGCTGCTCGAGGGCCGCGTCGAGATCCTCTGGCGACGAGGTCGCGACCACCGCAACCTTCCGGCTCTCGCGGAGCACCGCCAGCGCGGCCTCCTGGGCTTCGTCGGAGGAGGTCCCCGCTGCGGCATTGGTGATGGCGAGGAGGTCAGTCATGGTCTCGCAACAGTAGAGCGTGAACGGTTAGACTGCCGCGGTAAGAGCCCCGTCGTGCGGGGCTTGTCTTCTGCGCAAGGGCGGTGCTCGCATGCCTGCGGTCGTGATCGTCGGAGCCCAGTGGGGTGATGAGGGCAAGGGCAAGGCCACCGATGTCCTCGGCAGCCGGGTCGACTACGTCGTGAAGTTCAACGGCGGCAACAACGCGGGGCACACCGTCGTCATCGACGGCGAGACCTACGCGCTCCATCTGCTGCCGAGCGGCATCCTCAGCCCGGGCTGCGTGCCGGTGATCGGCAACGGCGTCGTCGTCGACCTCTCGGTGCTCTTCGAGGAGATCGAGGGACTGCAGAAGCGCGGCATCGACACCAGCAAGCTCGTGCTCAGCGCCAACGCGCACATCATCGCCGAGTACAACCGCACCATGGACAAGGTCGCCGAGCGGTTCCTGGGCAGCCGCCGCATCGGGACCACTGGCCGCGGCATCGGACCCACCTACGCGGACAAGATGAATCGCCTCGGCATTCGCGTGCAGGACCTCTTCGACGAGAAGATCCTCACCCAGAAGGTCGAGGGCGCGCTGGAGCTGAAGAACCACATCCTCACGAAGGTCTACAACCGGCGGGCCGTGACGGTCGAGGAGATCGTCGAAGAGCTCCTGGGGTACGTCGACCGCGTGCGGCCCATGGTCGCCGACACGTCGCTGCTGCTGCACGAGGCGCTCGGCCGCGGCGAGACGGTTCTGCTCGAGGCCGGACAGGCCACGCTGCTCGACGTCGACCACGGCACCTACCCGTTCGTGACGTCGTCGTCGGCGACCTCGGGAGGGGCGTGCACCGGCTCGGGCATCGCGCCCACCGAGATCACCCGCGTCATCGGCATCGTCAAGGCTTACGCCACGCGCGTCGGCGAGGGCCCGTTCCCGACGGAGCTGTCCGACGGCAACGATCCGAACGGGGACGGCGAGCGGCTGCGCACCAACGGCGGCGAGTTCGGGACCACCACGGGACGTCCGCGGCGCTGCGGCTGGTACGACGCGCCGATCGCCCGGTATGCGGCCCGCGTCAACGGCGTCACCGACTTCGTGCTCACCAAGCTCGACGTGCTCACCGGGTGGGATCGCATCCCGGTGTGTGTCGCCTACGACGTCGATGGCGAGCGGGTGGAGGAGATGCCGATGACCCAGACCGGCTTCCACCACGCCACGCCCATCTACGAGTACTTCGACGGGTGGACCGAGGACATCTCCGGCGCGCGGGAGATCGCCGACCTGCCCGCCACGGCACAGGCCTACGTGCAGGCGTTGGAGGGCATGTCAGGGGCCCGGATCTCCGCGATCGGCGTCGGCCCGGCCCGCGAGCAGACGATCCAGGTGCACGACCTGCTCTGAGCTACTGCTGCGGCCCCGCGACGTTGACCATCCAGTGGACGCCGAACTGGTCGTTGCACATGCCGAAGGTGTCGCCCCAGGGCGCCTTCTCGAACGGGGCGACGATCTCGCCCCCGTCGCTGAGCTTGTCCCACCACTCGCGCAGCCGCGGCTCGTCCTCGCCGCTCAGCGAGACCGAGATGGGCGACCCAGTGGGCCCCGGTGAGTCGGGCATGTCGGCGCCCATGACGGTGAGGCTGTCGTCGATGGCGAGCATGGCGTGCATGACCTTGTCGGCCATCTCCGGAGTGGTACCCGGCGCGTCGGGCATCTCGCTCCAGGTGCTGATGTCGAGATCGCCGCCGAAGACCGAGCGGTAGAACTCCATCGCCTCGCGGGCATTTCCGGCGAACGTGATGTAGGGGTTCAGTCGAGTGACCATGATGCATCCTCCTCGTGGATCCCTCGATCAAACCGCACCCCGCCGACACTCGGAAGACCCTGCGCGGCATCCTGAGGGTCATGGACTTCTCCGACGCCGACCGTGACCGCGAGAACACCCGGATCCGAGCGATCTGGGACCGTGAGGCCGATGGGTACGACCGGCAGATCGGTTGGTGGGAGCGTCGCGTCTTCGGTGAGGGTCAGCGCGCCTGGGCGTGCGCCCGGGCCGAGGGTTCGGTCCTCGAGGTGGCGGTCGGCACGGGCCTGAACCTGCCGCTGTACGCCGACGGCCAGAGCGTCGTCGGGATCGACCTCAGCGCGGAGATGCTTGCCATCGCCCGTCGCCGTGCCGGCGAGACCGGTCGTGACGTCGAGCTCCGCGAGGGCGATGCCCACGAGCTCCCGTTCGACGACGGCTCCTTCGACTCCGTGCTGGCCACCTACTCCCTGTGCAACATCCCCGACACGCATCGGGCCCTCGCCGAGATGCATCGGGTGCTGCGCCCCGGAGGGCGCCTCGTGCTCGTCGACCACATCCGTAGCTCGGTGCTGCCGATCCTGTGGTTGCAGAGGCTCGCCGAGATCGTCGCGCTGCGCATGGTCGGCGACCACCTGACCAGGCGGCCGTCCGAGCACCTCGAGCAGCACGGCTTCCGGATCGCCGAGCGGGGGCGCTTCCGCGCCGGCATCGTCGAGCGGATCCTGGCCGTCAAGATGCCCTGACGGCACCGATCCCATGACCTCTGACGTCATCGACAGGGTGCACCTGCTCTGTCAGGCTCGGAGCACGGATCGACCAGAGAGGTGAGGCAGATGGAACGCCTGTACCGGAGCCTGCGGATCGTGTTCACCATCGACGCGTGGTTGTCGTTCTCCGCTCCGCCGCTCGTCCTCGTCGGCATCCCGCTGATGGTCGTTCTCGAGGCTCCCGGGTGGCTGCTGGCCACCACCGTGCTCACGTTGGCGGGCGTCCTGGGCGGGTGCGGCGCCTGGTACGCCGTCGTGCTGTCGGTCGGCGCGGCCCGCGGCCGACTGGAGCTCCCCGACGACGCGCTCGCCGACCTCTCCGTGGTCGGCCTGAGCGTGCCTCGGCCGACCGTGCCGGTCGCGTAGCGCATCGCCGCACCGTCGGCGGCCGGCGATCGTTAGGCTGACTGCCCGTGAGGACCCTCGTCATCGGAACCGGCGGACGTGAGCACGCCTTGGCGCTCGCGCTCTCCCGTGACCCGCACGTCACCGAGGTGCATGTCGCGCCCGGAAACCCGGGGATGGAGCTGGCCGCCACCCGCCACGACGTCGACCCGCTCGACGGCGAGGCCGTCGCCGCTCTGGCGGTGTCGTTGGAGATCGATCTCGTGGTCGTCGGGCCCGAGGCGCCGCTGGTCGCCGGAGTCGCCGATGCGGTTCGCGCTGCCGGTGTCGCCTGCTTCGGCCCGAGCCGCGAAGCGGCCCAGCTCGAGGGGTCGAAGGCGTTCGCCAAGCAGGTGATGGCGTCCGCCGAGGTGCCCACCGCGCTGGCGCACGTGTGCGAGACACCCGAGCAGGTCGCCGACGCGCTGGATGCGTTCGGGCCGCCCTACGTCGTCAAGGACGACGCGCTCGCGGCCGGCAAGGGCGTCGTCGTCACCGACGACCGCCAGGAAGCCGTCGACCACGCTGCCTCCTGCGGCCGCGTCGTCATCGAGGAGTTCCTCGACGGGCCCGAGGTCTCCCTGTTCGCGATCACGGACGGGGTCACGGTGTTGCCACTGCAGCCGGCCCAGGACTTCAAGCGCGCCCACGACGGCGACGTCGGACCGAACACCGGCGGCATGGGCGCGTACACCCCGTTGCCGTGGGCACCGGCCGACCTCGTGGTCGAGGTGACCCGCCGGGTGCTCGTGCCGACCGTCGACGAGATGGCCCGCCGCGGCACGCCGTTCCAGGGGCTCCTGTACGCCGGCCTCGCGCTCACCGGCCGGGGCATCCGGGTCGTCGAGTTCAACGCCCGCTTCGGAGATCCGGAGACCCAAGCGCTCCTCGCCCTCCTCCAGACGCCGCTCTCGAGCCTGCTGCATGGTGCCGCCACCGGGACGCTCGGCGACGTGGGTCTGCCGGCCTGGAAGGACGCCGCGGCCGTCGCGGTGGTCGTCGCGTCCGAGAACTATCCGGGCACTCCGCGGATCGGCGACGTCATCGATGGCATCGAGGTCGCCGACGCCATCGACGGCGTCGACGTCATCCACGCCGGTACCGCCCGCGACGCCGAGGGCCGGCTGGTCACCGCCGGTGGCCGGGTGCTCGCCGTGACCGCGGTCGGGAGCGACCTGGCGGAGGCGCGCGAGCGCGCCTACGCAGGCGTCGAGGTCATCCACATCCGGGGTGCCTTCCACCGCACCGACATCGCCCTGGCGGCGAGCGGTGAGGGACAATAGCGGCGTGACCACCCCCAACGTCCTGGCCACGCGGTACGCCTCGGCCGACATCGCTCGCATCTGGTCGCCCGAGCACAAGATCGTGCTCGAGCGCCAGTTGTGGGTCGCGGTGCTGCGCGCCCAGCGCGATCTCGGGGTGGAGACGCCCGAAGGCGTCGTCGAGGCCTACGAGGCCGTCATCGACGACGTCGACCTCGACTCCATCGCGGCGCGCGAGAAGGTCACCCGCCACGACGTGAAGGCCCGGATCGAGGAGTTCTGCGCCCTGGCGGGCACCGAGCACATCCACAAGGGCATGACGTCGCGCGACCTCACCGAGAACGTCGAGCAGCTGCAGATCCGCGCCTCGCTCGAGGTGCTCCGTGGCCGTGGCATCGCCGCGTTGGCAAGGCTCGGCCGGCTCGCCACCGAGCACGCCGAGCTGGTGATGGCCGGGCGCAGCCACAACGTCGCAGCCCAGGCCACCACGCTCGGCAAGAGGTTCGCCACCGTGGCCGACGAGCTGCTGGTCGCGCTGGCCCGCCTCGACGACCTCATGGCGCGGTACCCGTTGCGGGGCATCAAGGGACCGGTCGGCACCGCGCAGGACCAGCTCGATCTCCTCGGCGGCGACCCGGCCCTGCTCGCCGAGCTCGAGCATCGGGTGGCTGCGCACCTCGGGTTCGACACCACGCTCGTCAGCGTCGGCCAGGTGTATCCACGCTCGCTCGACTACGACGTCGTCACAGCACTCGTCCAGCTCTCGGCGGCTCCGTCGAACCTCGCCACGACCATGCGGTTGATGGCCGGCAACGAGCTGGTCACCGAAGGGTTCCGCCCGGGCCAGGTGGGTTCCAGCGCCATGCCGCACAAGATGAACACCCGCTCGTGCGAACGGGTCAACGGGCTGGCCGTGGTGCTGCGTGGTTGCGCCTCGATGGTCGGCGAGCTCATCGGCGACCAGTGGAACGAGGGCGACGTCTCGTGCTCCGTGGTCCGCCGCGTCGCCCTGCCCGATGCCTTCTACGCCGCCGACGGCCTGTTCGAGACGTTCCTCACCGTGCTCGACGAGCTCGGGGTCTTCCCGGCCGTGGTGCAGCGCGAGCTCGACCGGTACATGCCCTTCCTGGCGACGACGAAGGTCCTCGTCGCTGCCGTGCGGGCCGGTGTCGGCCGGGAGGATGCGCACGAGATCATCAAGGACCACGCGGTGGCCGTCGCCCTCGAGATGCGGGAAAAGGGCACGGCCGACAACGACCTCTTCGCCCGCCTGGCCGCCGACGAACGGCTCGGGCTCACCGAGGCCGACCTCACGTCGCTCGTGGCCGCACCACTGGAGTTCACCGGTGCCGCCACCGAGCAGATTCGCCAGATCGTCACCCGCATCGACGCCCTGGTGGCGGACAACGCCGAGGCAGCGGCCTACTCGCCCGGCGCTATCCTCTGAGCCATGGCAGCCCCGGAACCCCCCTACCGCTGGGTGGGCATCCTCGTTGCCGTGGCGGTCGTCGTCGCGTCGATGCTGTACCACGTGCGTCCGTGGGCCGACTTCGGCTGAGTGTCCTGGTCGTCCGCCGGACCACTACGCTGACGGCGTGCCCCTCGACGTTCCCGGCGCCACGCATGTCCACTCGGGCAAGGTGCGCGACCTCTACGCGATGGAACCCGGACGCCTTCTCATGGTGGCGTCGGACCGCATCTCGGCGTACGACTTCGTCCTGACCCCCGGCATCCCCGACAAGGGCGAGATCCTCACCCGCATGTCGCTGTGGTGGTTCGAGCAGCTGGCCGACCTCGTGCCGAACCACGTCATCTCCACCGTGGTGCCCGAGCGGGTGCGCGGTCGCGCGGTCGTCTGCGAGGCCCTGGAGATGTTCCCGGTCGAGTGCGTCGCCCGCGGCTACCTCGCCGGGTCCGGACTGCTCGACTACGACGCGACGGGTGAGGTGTGCGGCGTGCCGTTGCCCGACGGGCTGGTCGACGGGTCGCGGCTGCCCGAGCCGATCTTCACCCCCGCCACGAAGGCGGAGATGGGCGAGCACGACGAGAACGTCGCGTTCGACCACGTGGTCGAGACCGTGGGCGAGTCGGTGGCGAGCCGGCTGCGTGACCTGACGCTGGCGATCTACGAGCGGGCCGAGACGGTCGCGCGGGCGAGGGGCATCATCCTGGCGGACACGAAGCTCGAGTTCGGCGCTCGCCCGGACGGCACCATCGTGCTGGCCGATGAGGTGCTCACCCCCGACTCCTCGCGCTTCTGGCCGGCCGACACGTGGCAGCCCGGAAGCGCCCAACCGTCCTACGACAAGCAGTTCGTCCGCAACTGGCTCGTGTCGCCGGAGAGCGGGTGGGACCGCTCGTCCAACCTGGCCCCGCCGCCGCTGCCCGCACACATCGTCGAGAAGACGCGGGAGCGCTACGTGCAGGCGTACGAGCAGCTCACCGGATCGCGGTTCTGACCCCTCGACCGACGACGCCCCGACCGGATCGGTCGGGGCGTCGCGTCGAGCGGTGGGTCAGCAGGACGACTGGTAGACGGCGTCCTTGGCGTCGCCGTCCACGTTGTCCTTCGTGATGATGCTGAAGCCCGTCTGGATGGTCTTCTCCGTGGACCCTCCCTCGAGTGCGGCCATCGCCTGCTCGACACCGTCGGTGCCGATCGTGGCGGGCTGCTGGGCGATCAGCGCCTGAACCGTTCCCGCGCGCAGCTGCTTGACCTGCGCCGGACCTGCGTCGAACCCGACGATGGTCACGCTGTCCTCCTTGTTGGCCTGGCGGACGCCGGTGGCGGTGCCCTCGGCGGAGAACAGGTTGGTCGCGAAGATGCCGACGATGTCGGGATCCTTCTGCAGCGCAGCGGTCACGAGCTTGGCCGCGGTGGACGGCTCGTTGCGGCTGTACTGGACGCCCAGGTACTCAAAGGACGACTCCGCGTCAGCGGCTTCCTTGAATCCCTTGACGCGGGCGTCGACGGTCGACACGCCCGGGTCGGTCGAGATGGCCAGCACCTTGCCACCGTCGGGCACCTGCTCCTTGATCGCGTCGAACGCGGCCTTGCCGCCACCCTCGTTGTCGGAGGAGATCGCCGAGACGGCGAACGACGGGTCGTCCACCGTGGTGTCGACGAGGACGACCTTGATGCCCGCGTCCGCAGCGGCCTTGAGCGGCGCCTGCATGGCGGTGACGTCCGTCGGCGCCACGAGAAGCGCGTCGGGCTTGGAGGCGACGACCGAGTCGATGATCGGCTTCTGCAGGGTCGGGTCGAACTTCTCCGGACCCTGGGTGGTCACGGTGGCCCCGGCGTCCTTCGCCGCGGCCTCGATGCCGCACTGCATGGAGATGTAGAACTCGTCCCCGGCCACGCCCTGGATGAACGCGATCTTCTTCGCGCTCCCGTCCGCGGAGCCGCCGGAACCCCCGTCCTCGGCTGCACCGCACGCGGCCAGCGAGGCCACGGCCAGCACGGCGACCGATGCGACAGCACCGGCTCTCTTGAACTGCTTCATGGTGTTGCTCCTTGCTTCTTGGTGGAGGATCCCCGCGTGCTCCACAGGCGGAGCAGGGGGTTGGATGAACGGCCACCGCGGGCTGCAGCGGCTCGTCTGACCTGGTCGACGTAGACGGCGATGATGAGCACCGCGCCGACGGCGACCTGTTGCCAGAACGGCTGGATTCCGACGATGACGAATCCGTTCTGGAGAACTGCGGGGATGAACAGGCCGATGACGGTGCCGAAGATGGTGCCGACACCACCGAACAGCGAGGTCCCGCCGATGACGACCGCCGCGATCACGTTCAGGTTGGTCTGCGACTGACCGGCGATGGCCGTGGTGGAGAAGAGTGCGAGCGACAGCGCGCCGGCGAACCCGGCGAGCAGACCGTTGAGCCCGTAGATCTTGATGAGGTGGCTGTCGACCCGGACGCCGACGCGGCGAGCCGACTCCTCGTTCGAGCCGATGGCGTAGGTGTGACGTCCGAACCGCGTGGTGTGCAGCACGATGATGCCGAAGACCACCACCACCGCCGCGATGACCGTCAGCGTCGGGATGTTGCCGACGACGTTGCCGTAGCCGATGTCGGACTGCATCACGATCGGGATGTCCCGGATGTCGACGCCCTTGGTGATGATCTGGGCCAGGCCGAGGGCCATGCCGAGAGATCCGAGCGTGACGATGAGAGGTGGAATCTTGGCCTTGGCGATCAGCACGCCGTTGAGGATGCCCCAGGCGAGGCCGACGAGCACCGAGACGACGATGCCGATGGCGGCGGTGCTCCAGCCGTCTCCCCCGATGGCGATCATGGCCTTCGCGCTGATGACGCCGGAGAAGACCATCACCGAGCCGATCGAGAGATCGATGCCGGCGGTGATGATGACGAACGTCATCCCGACGCCGAGCACGGCCAGGATCGAGGCGTTCAGCGCGATCTGACGGGCGTTCGAGACGCTCGCGAACGTGTTGGGTGCGAGCGTGGCGAACACGGCGACGATGCCGAAGAGCACCAGCATGATCTGGAACGCCTGCATGCGAGCCACTCGGCCGAACAGGGAGAGGTCGGTGTGGCCGGCGGCGTCCGCCGCCTGATCCGCGGCGTCGCGTCGTGATGGTGTCTGGGTGCTCATGCGGCCCTCCCGGTCGCTCCGGTCATCGTTCCGACCAGCTCCTCCATGGATGTCTGGGAGGTCTGGAAGGTGGCGACGCGTTGCCCGAGCCGCAGCACCTGGACGCGGTCGGAGACGTCGATGACGTGTGGCATGGAATGGCTGATGAACACCACGCCGACGCCGCGGTCACGCACGCGTCGGATGGTGTCGAGGACGTTCGCCGTCTGGCGCACCCCGAGGGCCGCCGTGGGCTCGTCGAGGAACACGACCTTGCTCGCCCAGTGCACGGCGCGCGCGATCGCGATGGCCTGCCGCTGGCCGCCGGACATCGATCCGACGGGCAGCGTCAGGCTTCGCACCGTGGCTCCAAGCGCGTCGAAGGCCTCCTGTGCCTCGGCTCGCATCGACTTGTTGTCGAGGAAGCCCAGCCGGCCGGCAAAACCCGGTCGGGGAATCTCCCGGCCGAGGAACATGTTCTGCGCCGGGTCGAGGTGAGGTGCGAGGGCGAGGTCCTGGTAGACGGTCTCGATCCCGAGCTCGCTGGCTCGCATCGGCGTGTCGATCGTGATGGGGGAGCCCTCGAAGAGCACCTCACCGGAGTCGACGGCCAGGTTCCCCGACAGGGCCTTCACCAGGGTGGACTTGCCGGCGCCGTTGTCACCGATGAGGGCGACCACCTCGCCCTCCTGGATGTCGAAGTCGGTTCCGTCGAGGGCGGTGACCTGTCCGAACATGCGGGTCAGGCCCCTCGCTTCGAGCAGGGCGCTCATGACGAGGCCACCTCCCTCCACGGCCGGGCCCGGCCGTCGGTGGCGGCCAGGCACCCCTCGAGCCGGCGCAGGCCTTCGTCGGCCAGGTGGGCCTGACGCTCGGAGCGTTCCATCCCGACGGCGTCCTTCCAGACGGCACGACCGGCGATGAAGCCGGAGGCGCCACCCTCGTCGCAGGCGATCCGCAGGACGTCGGTGAAGACGTCGAAGTCGACGCCTGCGGACAGCACCGCCCACGGCGCCGTGATCGCCTCGGCGAGACGTCGGCAGGATGCCGGGTCGCCCGGGTACTCGAGCTTGAGCAGGTCCGGGCCCAGGTCGTCGAGCGCTCTGGCCGACTCGATGATCGCGTCGGCACGACGAGCCGGCGACAAGTCCTCGCCGGGCAGGGGGTAGATGAGGTTCTCGATCACCGAGGGCACGCCTTCGGCGCGGCAGTCCTGGACGACCTGGCCGATGACGTCCAGCGCCTCGGCAGTGAGGTCAGGCTCGCCGGGGACCACTGGTCGGTCGGCGCGCACCTGGATGAGGAACTTCACGGCGCTGCCGCCTTGGGCCCGAACCCACGCTGCGCTCTGGTCAGGATCGCGCGAGGCACGGGGTTCGCCGTTCCAGGATCCTCGGCTCTCCGGTTCCGCCGCGACGAGGACGCCGAAACCGTCTGCGCCGTCGACCCGAGCGAGGGCGGGGACGCCGAACGTGGGGTCGAGCAGGAATGCGCTCGCCGCGGGGGCGAGCGCTTCGACGACGTCGGCCTTGATGTCGGTGAGCTCATCGTGCGTCGGGTCGTCGATGCCGACGGCCGCGTACATGCGACGAAGCGTGTTGCGCTGATCCATCGCGATGACCGCGAACGTCCCGTCCGGGGACGCAATGGCGTCCAGGGACATCGGGGTGGTGGAGACGGTACTCATGCGTGACTTCTCTCTGGTGTGGGTCTGGTCGTGCAGAACGTCGTGGCGAACGCGGTCAGGTCGTCAGCGGAGTCGTCCGCGCAGAACGCG
Source organism: uncultured Actinomycetota bacterium (assembly GCA_963781445.1). Classification (GTDB taxonomy): domain Bacteria; phylum Actinomycetota; class Actinomycetes; order Propionibacteriales; family Nocardioidaceae; genus Aeromicrobium. The sequence goes on along the minus strand of CAWAGS010000010.1, from coordinate 456,260 downwards.
GCCACGAGGGCGGCGCCGAAGGCGGTGTCCTCCTGGTGGTCGGAGAAGCTGACGCGGGGCATCGCCGCCATCCGGGCGCGGCGCACGCACTCCATCTGGGCCCACCCCCCGGCGATGATCGTGCTGGTCGCCGGAGGGACTTCGGCGTCCATGCGGGCGACGACCCCCAGAAGCAGGTCGGTGCTGTGCTGGAGGGTTGCGGCGAAGAGTGCGGCCGGGCTGAGCCCGTCGCCGGCCGCGTGCACCGTCAGAACGCCGCTGACGTTGTCGCCGCCGGTGACGACGAGCCCCGCGGGGATCTCCTTCAGGCTGAGCACCGCATCGTCGAGCTCGGCGCGTCCGGCGGCGTCGTGGATGCCGGCGATCTGGAGGACACGGCGCATCAGCAGGCCGGAGCGCGTGCCGGCCAGCAGGACGAACCGATCGGGCAGCATGTGGTGCAGCGTGTCGATCCCGTGCGACGCCAAGCGGATGCGAGCATCGCGGTCCAAGGGCATGTCGAGCAGACGGACGACTGCCTCCGCGGTTCCCATCGAGTCGTAGACCTGCTCGGGCGACAACGTTCCCGCGGCGACGGACGCCACCAGGTGGTCGTGACCCGCCACCGTGAGCACGGCTCCGACGAGCGCCGGCGGGATGTTCCCGTGGGCCTCACCCCACGACGATCCGGCCGGCCCGAGGGGAGGGAGGAACGAGCGAGTGACGCCCAGCTCCGCGAGAGCCGCGTCCCACGGCTCGCCGGTCTCGTGATCGAGCAGGCCGGTGCGGGCGACCAGCGAGATCTCGCCCTGGCGGCGACCCCCGAGCGCATGCGCGACGAACTCGGGGACGTTGAGCCACTGCAGCCCGGCCAGGTCGAGGCCGTCGGCGCGGTGGCTGAGCAGCTTGCCGAAGGAGGCGAGAGGGTTGAACGGGAGGCCGGTCCGGCCCTCGAACTGCTGGGCCACGTCGGCGGAGACCCGCGCGAGCGCGTCGGCGCCCCGTGGGTCGAACCACGCGATGATCGGCCGGACGACGGAGCCGACCGGGTCCGGTGAGGTGGAGTCGAGGAGCACGCCGGCCTCGGCCATGCCGGACACCCCGATGGCCGTGACGGCCGCCCCGGGTGCATGGGTCTCGAGCTGCGACGAGAGGTCGTCGAGCATCGACATCACGGCGTGGATCAGGGCGGCGGCCTCCATGTCGGTGTGGCCGCCCGAGCCCGACCGCCACGGCGTGTCCACGCGGGCGATGGCCACCTGGGCGCCGGCGGCGTCGACCACGATGGCCTTGATGTAGGTCGAGCCGACGTCGACGCCGAGGACGTAGGAGTCGCTCACGAGGCTGCTCCTTGCTGGCCGTGGACGGTCGCCGGCCAGCCGACTCCCGGGCGGGCCACGAGGGCGCTGACGGCACCGGTCACGACCCAAGGACCCAGAGCCGCCGGGATCGCGAGCACGTCGCCGCGCCCGACGGCAAGGCTGCTGGACTTCCATTGAAGAGCGCCGTGACCCTCGATCATGACGACGGCCGCGAAGCCCCGGTCGACGTCGACCGTCCCGGTGCCCGCCGGGTCCGGCGCGGCCAGGTGCAGCCTGAAGAACGGGTCGGCCTCGGGGGCGAGACAGGAGACGAGGTGGTCGGACCTGGTGCCCAGATCGGTGTGCATGCTCAGGGCTGCCAGGCGGTCGGTGTCGAGACGGGCGTGCGAGACGGCCGCCATCACCTCCTCGAAGCCGAGACCGAGGTGCGAGTCCTCGCGTCCGCTCGTCGTCACCGACCACTCCAGGAGGATCGAGAAGTCGGTGGGTTCCTGGACCTCGGCGACGAGGACCCCGGCACCGATCGCGTGCACGGTTCCCGCCGGGACGACGATGCCGTCGCCGGGGGACACCTCGATCCGGTTCAGGCGCTCCAGCATCCAGGTGCCGTCCTGGGCTTCCCGGCGCCGGACCAGCTCGTCCGGGTCGACGTCGTCGCGCCAGCCGAGGTAGACCGCAGCATCGTCGGAGGCGTCGAGCACCAGCCACGCCTCGGTCTTGCCGTACGGGCAGTCGAGGTGATCGGTGGCGAACCGGCGGTCCGGGTGGACGTGCACGGGGAGTCGCTGTCCGGCGTCGAGCAGCTTGACCAAGAGGCCGACGTCACCATCGGGCACGTCCGCGCCGACCCAGGACTCCGGATCGGCCGAGACCAGCTGCCGGAGCACGGCTCCATCGGTCGTCGTCGCCAGGCCGACCGGCCAGGCGTCCGCCCGGGCGACGGTCGCCGCGATCCACTCCTCCGGCTGGTGGTCGGACGAGGTCTCGATGCCGCGCAGTGCCGCGATCTTGTCGCCGCCCAGGTAGAAGTGGTCGACGAGGTTGGGGGCGAGCACGAGGGGCTTCATCGCGGCGCCAGCTCTCCGGAACCGCGCGGCACCAGGCCGGCCGGGACGAAGATGTCGGCGATGTCGTCCACGCCATCCTCCAGGTGCACCAGCACCCGACGCATCGCCGCGGCGCCGATGGCGGCGGGATCCTGGTCCACGTAGGTGACGGCGGGCGACAGCGTCTGCGCCAGGGGGAAGTCGCCGAAGCTCACGAACGCGACGTCGGCCTGGTCGGACGTGTGGAGGGCGTGGGCGACGCCGATGGCGGCGCGCGGGTTCGCGGCGAAGATCGCGGTGGGCGGGTCGGGCTGCGCCAGGACCTCCAGCGTGACGGCGGCCGCGTCGACGTCGCTCGTGGGACCGGGTCTGATCCAGGAAGGGTCGGGTTCCACGCCGACGGCCTGCATCGCCTGGCGGTATCCGGTCAGTCGGTCGCGGGTCGTGATGAATCGCTCGTCGCTGCCGATGAAGGCCACGCGGCGATGGCCGTGGGCCGTCAGGTGCGTGACCGCCTCCCGGGCCAGCGACACGTCGTCGACGCGGACGACGTCGAACCCGCTCAGCTCGACGTTCCGGTCGATCAGGATCACCGGGAACGACGGGCGGTACCGCTCGAGATAGTCGTGGGAGCCGTTGGTCGGCGCGAGGATGAGGGCGCGCACCCGCTGCATCGCCATGCGCTCGACGTGCGACCTCTCGCGGGCCTCGTCGAAGCCCGTGCTGCCGAAGACCGTGCCCATCCCTGCGTCGAGCGCGGCGCTCTCCACGGCGCTGGTGAGGGCCGCGAAGAACGGGTCGGCGATGGTGTCGATGACGACCCCGATGGTGTTTCCGGTGCCGGCCTTCAGGGTCCGGGCGAGGCTGTTGGGCACGTACTGGAGCCGGTCGATGACTTCTTGGACGCGTTCACGGATCCCCGCGTCGACGGTGGGGGTGCCGTTGACCACGCGGGACACGGTCTTGATGCTCACGCCGGCCTCGGCCGCGACGTCGTGGAGGGTCGGGACCTTCATCGAGACGCCTCCGTGACCTGCCCGAGGAGCTGGTCGACGCGCTCGGAGTCGACCCGGCCGGCTCGAGGGTGCTCGACGGCGGCGCTCGCGACGACGACACCGCGCTGCACGGACTCACGCCACGATGCTCCGGTGGCCAGCGACGCCGCCACGCCGCCCACGAAGGAGTCGCCGGCCCCGATCGGGTTGGCGACCTCGACCACTGGGGCAGGAATCCACATCACGCCGGAGTCCTCGGCGTAGGCCGCTCCGGACGACCCGGCGGTGACGACGGCGCGCAGCGCCCCGCGACCCCGGAGCCCGTGGGCGGCGGCGACGGCTCGGTTGCGGACGTCCTCGAGGTCGAGGGTCTGGTGGGACGACTCGAGGACCGCCCCCGTGGTGAGCCCCTCGGCCTCGTCGAGGTTGGGGCACACCAGATCGGGACCGGCCGGCAGGGCCTCGGCGAGCGCGGACCTGGCGCCGTCGACGAGGCACGCGGCGCCGTGGTCGTCCGCGAGCCGCGTCACCTGCGCGTAGGTGTCGGGGGGGAGTCCGGGCGGAAGGCTGCCCGAGCAGACGACGAGGTCGTGGCCGTGCTGGAGCTCCTCGGCCAGCGCGGAGAGCAGGGCCTCCAGGTCGGTGACGTCGGTCGTCGGGCCCGGCTCGTTGAGGACCGTCGCCCGCTGGGAGTCCTCGATGACGATGGTGGCGCTGCGGACGGCACCCTCAACCGCGACGGCTCGAACGGCGATCCCTTCGTCGTCCAGCAGCCCGAGGAGGTCGCGGCCGCCCTGATCGGCGACGAGGCCGACGAGGGTGCAGGTGGCGCCCAGATCGGCGACGGTCCGAGCCACGTTGACGCCCTTGCCGCCGGCCGTGACCTCCACCTTGTGGGGGCGGGAGACGGTGCCGGCCTCGAAGGCCTCGACCCACAGGGTGCGGTCGAAGCAGAGGTTGGGGCTGACGACGAGCACGGGGCTCCGATCCGGTGGCAAGGGGGTGACGGGCATCACGTCTAGGCCTATACTGCGACACTGAGACAACGTTGTCCAGCCCTGACTCGAAACTTTTCGAAAGGTCCCCGATGGCCACCACCACCCCCGCGTCGGCTGCTCGCCTCGGCAAGCTGCGTCGGCTCCAGCGGATCAGCGACGCTGACGGCTTCATCCGCGTCGCCGCGATCGACCACCCCGAGAACTACGTCGCTCTGTTCGACGACGACCTCGACTCGGTCTCGTTCGCCGAGGTCGTGGAGTCGAAGCTCGAGCTGATCGCGGCCATGTCGTCCGCATCCACGGCCGTGCTCGTCGACCCGGTCTGGTCGTTCGGGCAAGCGGTCCTCACCGCGTCGGTCCCCGGCGGCGTCGGCATGATCAGCGGGCTGGAGGAGCTGGCCTACTCGCCGTCCGGGTTCGGGACCGAGACGGTGGTCAGGCCGTCGTGGACCGTGCCGGTGCTCGCGAGGCTGGGTGCCGATGCCGCCAAGCTCGTGGTCTTCTACCGGGCCGAGCTGGCCGACGTGGCCGCGACCCAGCGCGCGCTGGTGACCGACATCGCCCGCCAGTGTGACGCGGCCGAGCTTCCGCTCGTCGTCGAGCCGCTCTGGTACCCGCTGGACGGCGAAGACCTGGGCGACGCTGACGTGCGGGCCGCGCGTGACCGGGCCGTGGTCGAGTCGGCGTCGGTCTTCGCCGATCTCGGTGCCGACGTGATGAAGGTGGAGTTCCCGGGCCGGGTCGGCGACGCCGATCTCGAGGGCCAGGCCGCGGACGCGTGCGCGCGCCTGGACGCCTCCATCGACGTGCCCTGGGTGTTGCTCTCCTCGTCGGCGACGTTCGAGGAGTTCCGGGTCCAGCTCCGCATCGCCGCCGCCGCCGGCGCCTGCGGGTTCATGGCCGGTCGGGCGATCTGGGGCGACGCGGTCGGACGGCACGACGCGGACCGCCGAGCCGCCGGAGCACGCGCAGCGGTGAGCCGGCTCGAAGAGCTGCACGAGGTGCTGAAGACGTCCGGTCGCGGGTGGCAGCACCCGGCCACCACCGACCAGGCGATCGCCGCGCTGCCGCCGACCTGGCACGAGACGTACTGAGCCGTGCGCGTCGTCGTCGTAGCGGGACCGGCCGGGGCGGGGAAGTCGACGTTGGGGCGGGCCCTCGCCGCAGACCTCGGCGCTGCGTTGCTCGACCTCGACGACCTGACGAATCCGCTCCTCGACGCACTGTGGACCGACCGCGGGGAGGCGCTCCACTGGAACGACCAGGCCCATCGATCGGTCGTTCGCCCGGCTCGCTATGCCGTGCTCCGGAGCGCAGCCGCAGCCCAGGTGGCGAGTGGTGTCGACGTCGTCCTCGTGGCCCCGTTCACCGCCGAGCTGGCGGGTGGAGCCGAGTGGGAGGCCCTGGCCGCGGCGGTCGCGCCGGCCACCCCGTTCGTCGTCTGGATCGAGGTGCCGGCGGACGTCCTGGCGGAGCGTCTCCGAGAGCGTGGCGCATCGCGTGACGCGCGCTCCGTGGCGGCACCCCCCGTCACCCCTGACGTGCCGCACTTCCGCGTGGACGGGACTGCGTCGACGCTCGACCTCGTGGAAGCCGTGCGCGTCGGTATGGTGTGAGCCACCCCTCACTCGAAGGAGCCGTCGTGGCCAACCTCGCGTCATTGTTGGAGAACTCAGCCGCCGATCATCCGGAGCGCACGGCGATCGTGTTCGGCGACAGCCGATTCAGCTACGCCCAGGTGAACGGAGCGGCCAACCAGGTCGCCAACCTGCTGGTGTCGCGCGGCATCCAGCCTGGCGACAAGGTGGCGCTCTCGTGCCCGAACCTGCCCTACTTCTCGATCATCTACTACGGAATCCTCAAGGCCGGAGCCACGGTCGTCCCCCTGAACGTCCTGCTCAAGGGGCGCGAGGTCGCGTATCACCTCAGCGACTCCGGGGCGAAGGCCTACTTCGCGTTCGAGGGCACCCCAGAGCTGCCGATCGGCGACGCGGCCTGGGAGGGCTTCGAGGCCACCGACTCCTGCACCGAGTTCTTCCTCATCAAGCTCGACTCCGAGGCGCCGGCGCCGATGGAGCCGCCGGAGTACTACGCCCCGCTGGTGGCCGAGCAACCGCCGACGTTCGACACCGTCGACACCGATGACGACGACACCGCCGTCATTCTCTACACGTCCGGCACCACCGGGCAGCCCAAGGGCGCCGAGCTGCGGCACCGCAACATGCGCGACAACGCGCTCGCCGGCGCCGACCTGTTCGGCGCGGACGCGGAGAACCCGGACACGTACCTGTGCGTGCTGCCGCTGTTCCACTCCTTCGGCCAGACCGTGATCCAGAACGGCGGATTCGCGTTCGGCGGCACCGTCGTGATGCTGCCGAGGTTCGAGGCCGAGCCGGCGCTCGGGCTGATGCTGCGCGAGGGCGTCACGTTCTTCGCGGGAGTCCCGACGATGTACTGGGGCCTGCTCGCCGCTCTCGACGAGGGTTACGACGTCGAGGCGCTCGCCGCGAACCTCCGGGTGGCCGCTGCCGGAGGCTCGGCTCTTCCGGTCGACATCCACCGGCAGTTCAAGGAGCGGTTCGGCGTCACCATCCTGGAGGGCTACGGCCTGTCCGAGACGTCCCCGGTGGCCAGCTTCTCGCCGCACGGCCAAGAACCGAGGGTGGGGTCGATCGGCATCCCGATCCCCGGGGTCGAGATGAAGCTGATCAACGAGGACTGGTCCGACGTCGAGGACGATCCCGACGCGATCGGCGAGATCGCGATCAAGGGCCACAACATCATGAAGGGCTACCACAACCGGCCGGAGGCCACGGACGAGGCGATCCGCGACGGATGGTTCCGGTCCGGCGATCTCGCCCGCAAGGACGAGGACGGCTACTTCTACATCGTCGACCGTTCGAAGGACATGATCATCCGGGGCGGTTACAACGTGTACCCGCGCGAGCTGGAGGAAGTGCTCATGGAGCATCCTGCGGTCTCGCTGGTGGCCGTCATCGGCGTGCCGCACGAGTCGCACGGCGAGGAGATCAAGGCGGTCGTGGTCAAGAACAAGGACCACGACGACGTCGGCGAGGACGACCTCGTCGCGTGGGGCAAGGAGCAGTTCGCCTCCTACAAGTACCCGCGCATGGTGGAGTTCCGCGACGAGCTGCCGATGACCTCCACCGGCAAGATCCTCAAGCGCGAGCTGTCCTAGCGACTCGGCGTCACTTCTCGGGTCGATAGGATGTGGCGCATGGCCCGTGTGATCGTCGACGTGATGCCCAAGCCCGAGATCCTCGATCCGCAGGGCAAGGCCGTGCACGGCGCGTTGCCCCGGCTCGGGTACGACGGCGTCACCGACGTCCGTCAGGGGAAGCGGTTCGAGCTCGAGGTCGACGCGGCCGACGAGACCACCCTCGCCGAGGTTCGTGAGATCGCCGAGACGCTGCTCTCCAACCCGGTCATCGAGGACTACACCGTCCGCGTCGAGGACCCTGCATGAGGATCGGGGTCGTCACGTTCCCCGGATCCCTCGACGACGCTGACGCCCAGCGCGCGGTCCGGCTGGCCGGTGGCGATCCGGTGGCACTGTGGCACGGCGACCACGACCTCGGCGGCGTCGACGCGGTCATCCTGCCCGGCGGCTTCTCCTACGGCGACTATCTGCGCTGCGGGGCGATCGCGCGGTTCGCGCCGGTCATGACCGAGGTCGTCGAGGCCGCGAACGGCGGCATGCCGGTGCTCGGCATCTGCAACGGCTTCCAGATCCTCTGCGAGTCGCACCTGCTGCCCGGCGCCCTGATCCGCAACGACCACCGCACGTTCATCTGCCGCGACCAGGTGCTCCGGGTCGAGAACACCTCCACCGCCTGGACGTCGTCCTACCGCGCCGGCGAGGACATCGTCGTCCCGCTCAAGAACGGCGAGGGAGGGTTCGTCGCCGACGACGACACGCTCGACCGCCTCGAGGGGGAGGGTCGGGTCGTGTTCCGCTACGTCGACGTCAACCCCAACGGGTCGCTGCGCGACATTGCCGGCATCACCAACGAGCGGGGCAACGTCGTGGGCCTGATGCCGCACCCCGAGCACGCCGTGGAGGATCTCTGCGGTCCGGGAACCGACGGGCTCGGCCTCTTCACCTCTGCGCTGGCCGCACTGACGGCGTCCTGACGTCGGGAGTCGCACGGGGATGCGGCCTCAGGCCAAGTCGTTACCGTGGGCGGCATGAGCCATGTCGAGATTGTCCATGTTCCCGACAATTCGCGGTACGAGATCCACGTCGACGGCGCGGTCGCCGGATACACCGAGGCCAAGGAGCGCGATGACGGCGTCCTGGTGTTCCCACACACCGTCGTCGACGATGCCTTCGAGGGCCAGGGTCTCGCGTCCACGCTGGTGGCCGGGGCGCTCGACGACGTCCGGCGGCGTGGACGGACGATCGAGGTGACCTGCGAGTATGTGCAGGGTTTCCTCGAGAAGCATCCCGAGTACCAGGACCTCACGGCGTGAGTCGGATGCCCCCGGTCTGACCGCGGTCGATGTCCCACTGCGTGGCATCGGGTCGGTAGCGGCAGTAGTTGCCGGTCACGATGGTGCGTTGCAGGTGTGCTGACAGCTCCGGGAGCACTGAATCGAGTTTGCCGATGGCATCACGGATCCGTCCGGCGACCGCCTTCCGGGCACGTTCGGCAGGGTGGTTGGCGAACTCGCGAGGCCGGCTTCGCATGCCGCTGACCCGGCCCAGCTCGTCGACCAGCGCTTGCCGCTCCGCTTCTGCGCGGAAACGTCGTTCGGGATCGTGGTTCACCTCGGCGTCGTCGATGGCGGCCTCGAGGTCAGCGAGGCGTCTGCGGTAGGACTCGAGCGCGGTCCGGTCCACCATGTCGCCGGTGCCGCTGGACCGATCGACGGCGTCGACGAGGTCGAGGACGTGGACCTCGGAACCGCCCGCGGAGACCAACCGGGCGATGTCGGCGAGTCCCTTGGTGTGTGGAACGGTGGAGCGCTTGCCGGCGAACTCGAGGTGCCAGACGTTTCCGTCGCGTCGCATCGACGCAGTCGAGCCGTTGTCGGCGGCACTCCCTGCCACATCTGCTCGCGCCTCGGCGAGCCAGCCGATGGCACCGAGTCGCCGGTACGTCGTGGCTGCCTGGTCGAGCAGCAGCCGCGATGACTCCTGTCGGCCGAGCGCCGCCGCGAGGAGGCCGGCGGAATGGGCGTGGCTGCCTGCGAACGCGACGACGGCGCCGTTGACGCCGCAGGAGTCGGCGAGTGGGCTCAGGTCGTCGAAGAGCTGACGGCAGAGCTCGCCGTCGTCGAGGACGATCGCAGCACGCGTCAGCTCCCGCACGAGGACCGACCACAGGTAGGAGCGGTCCGCTCGCCAGGTGCCCAGGTCGACGACGGTCGCGACGTGGTGGGCGACAGCGTCGAGGTCGCCTGCCCGCGCAAGGAACCCGGCAGCGACGGCGTGGGCGTGCACGGGTGCACCTGTCCAGTGGTCGAGGGCGTCGCCGGCGAACTGGCGGAGCTCGCCCACGTCCGCGCGAGAACGCACCAGCTCTAGTCGTTGCGACATGCGCACGTTTCCGGTGTCGGGCTCGTGCAGCCGCTCACCGAGCGCTGCCGCCTGCTCGATGAGCCGTTCTGCCTCGTCGAGTCGTCCCCTGAGCAGTGCGAGGCAGGCTCGTCGTGTCTCGGCCGTATAGCGATGCCGTGGTTGGCCCTGGCTCTCGAGCAAAGCGAGACACGACTCGAGCGGCGCCTCGAAGGCGGGTGATCCCAGCTCCAAGCGGGCATTCGCCAGCAGGAGGAGTCCGTCGGCGTGGCGGTCCTGATCGCCGGACTCCCGTGCGACGTCAACGATCTCGCGGGCGACCTCGGCCCGCTCTGCTGCTCCACCGGGAGTCCACAGCAGGTCATGGCGAGCGAGCAGGCAGGTGATCAGCGTCGCCGGATCGTTGCTACGGCGTCCGCGCTCGAGCGCCTCTTCGCTGAGCGGTCCGGCCCGGGGTCGATCCTCGGGCACCGAGTGCTGCAGCTCGCGCGCCAGAGTCGCGCTCAGTCGTGCTTCCCAGGTGTCGTCGACGCCTCGGACCGCGTCGAGGGCACGGTCGAGGTCGCGGACGATCTCGTCGCGGCGGGTGGCGAACGTGGCGCCGAGTTGTGTGGTGGCGAGGGCGACCCGTGCCATGCAGATGGGGTCGCCGGCCCGCGCGGCGACGTCGGCGGCGAGACGGAGGAGTCCCCGCGCCTCGAGGCTGCTCCCGGCACGTGACAGCGCGTCGGCCTCGGCCACCAGCACGCCGATCAGCTGCCCCTCGTCGAGCTCGACCGACGCCTCCGTCAAGGCCGAGCGCACCCGACGGAGGTGATCGGCCGCTTCGTGGAAGGCCAGGGCTGCGCAGTCGTCGTTTGCTGCCACGAGCGACCATTGAACCGCCCGGTCCGGGCCGTCGGACTGAATCGCCGCGGTGAAATGGCGGGCGAGCTCGGCGGATGGAACCGCTCCACCGCGCTCCCGGCGCCTCACGAGAGCATCGCCGATCCTTTGGTGCAGCACGATCGCCTGCGCGGGTTCCACGCGCGCCAGCGTGGTCTCGCGCAGCAGGTCGTGGACAAATCGCGTTCCCGCATCTGCGCGGGTCAGGATGCCGGCCTCGACTGCCGCCCGAACGGCTGACTCGACATCGACGACGGGGCGCTCGAGCGCCGCGGCAACGACATCGGGCAACAGCTCTGTACCCATCACGGCGGTGGCTTCAAGAACCTGAACCGTGTCCGTCGGGAGCCTGCTGATCCGGCGATCGATCGCCTCCCGCACCGCGACCGGTACCTGCTCGTCGCTCGCGCCGGCGTGATGGCCCAGCAACGCGAGCTCGCGCACGAAGAACGGGTGGCCACCCGTGCGACGGTGGATCTCCGCTGCGGCGGCTTCGCCGACATCGTCGCCGGTCAGATCGGTGATGAGCTTCTGCACGGACCCGACGTCGAGCCCCTCGACGGGCACATGCTCGGCGAAGCTTGCGAGGTCGATGAGGCGTTGTCGCGTCGAAGGGGACAGCTCGTCGTGTCGGTAGGCGCCGATCAGACCGATGCCCGTCATCGGGGGTGCGCGGACCACGAACTCCAACAGCCGTAGCGAGGACTCGTCGGCCCAGTGCAGGTCGTCGAGAACCAGCAAAATCGGTTGGTCGGCCGCCAGGTAGGACAGCAGCCGGGTCGTGGCGTCCATGGCCAACAGCAGACCCCGTTCCGTCGGTTCAACCCCGTACGAGCGGCCCAGCGAGGGGACGATCGAGGCGATGAGCGGTGCGTCGTCGCCGATCGTCCGGCGAACGCTTTCCTGGCCCCGCTCGCGGACGAGCTGGTCCAGAGCTTGGGTCCAGGGCCAGAAACCGGGGGCGCCACGACCATCGAGGCAGGCCCCCCAGGCCACCTGCACCCCGCGCTCGATGGCCATCCCCGCCGCGGCGCCCAGCAGGACGGACTTGCCGATGCCCGCCTCTCCCGAGATGAACGTCGTGGCCGTCCGGCCTTCGCCCACACGGCCGACCGCAGCGCCGAGACGATCAATCAGTCGGTCACGACCGATCAGGTCGTCGGCGGACCCTGTGGGTGACATGGGAGTCATTGTCCACCGAGAACGCCGCGACGTCGTCTGGCAATGTGCCAGATCGAATCTTCCGCCATCGGCCTCCCGTCTGGCGCCCTTCAGGGTGAGAACCCAGAGATGTGAAGGAGCACCCGATGAGCTTCGACCCGATCCAGTACAAGACCACCACTCGCGGCCAGTGGGAGGACGCCGCGGAGGCATGGCACCGCTGGGGCCCGACCTTGGAGGCCTGGCTCAGCGAGGCCACCACGACGATGCTCGATGCGGTCGGCATGACTGACAGGGGCACTGTCCTCGACGTCGCGGCCGGCGCCGGCGGGCAGACCCTCGCGGCCGCGCGTCGCGTCGGAAAGGGCGGCCGGGTGGTCGCCACCGACATCTCACCGACGATCCTCACCTACGCGGCGAAGGCTGCAGCGGAGGCTGGACTCACGAATGTCGAGACTCTCGAGGCCGACGGTGAGCACCTCGACGCGGTGCCCGCGGGCATCTTCGACCAGGTGATCTCGCGACTCGGCCTGATCTACTTCCCCGACCAGCAGGTCGCTCTCGCAGGCATGCGTCGCGCCCTGCACGACGGTGGCAAGGTCTCGGCGATCGTGTACTCGACGCCGGACCGGAACCAGTTCTTCTCCGTGCCGGTGTCGATCATCCGAGAACGCGCCCAACTGCCGGCTCCGTTGCCAGGCCAGCCCGGGCCGTTCAGTCTCGGTGCCCCAGGTGCGCTGGAGGATGCCTTCGGGGCGGCCGGCTTCACAGACGTCGAGGTCCGGACCCTCGCCGCGCCGTTGCGGATGGCCTCGGCCGTCGACTGCGTGCGTTTCGAGCGCGAGTCCTTCGGTGCCCTGCACCAGATGCTGGCCGGGCTGCCCGAGGACGAACGGCCCGCGGTGTGGGACGAGATCACTGCGGCCATGGCGCAGTTCGAGACCGACGAGGGTTTCGTCGGGCCTTGCGAGCTGCTCGTGGCCACGGGAACGAAATGAGCCGCCGACGCGAGGTGACGGTGGCGGCGGTCCAGTCGACGCCGTCCTACCTCGATCGGGACGCGACCGTTGAGCGCCTCGTCCAGTCGATCAAGGAGGCCGCGGCCGTGGGGGCGGAGCTGATCGTCTTCCCCGAGGCGATCGTGCCCGGCTACCCAGACTGGGTGTGGCGGACCACGGCGTGGTCCGACACCGAGTGGTACCGCCGCTTGTACGACCAGGCCGTCGACATCCCCGGGCCGGTCACCGACGTGCTCGGCGCCGCGGCCGCCGAGGCCGGTGCGTGGGTGGCGCTCGGCGTCAACGAGCGGTCGACGTCAGGCACCCTCTACAACACGCTGCTCTACCTCGATCCGACCGGCGCCGTCGCGGGCGCGCACCGCAAGCTGATGCCGACCGGCGGCGAGCGCACGGTGTGGGGGTTCGGCGACGGCTCGACGCTCCGCACCCACGCCACCGACTTCGGTCGCATCGGGGGGCTGCTGTGCTGGGAGAACCTGATGCCGCTCGCGCGGGCCGCGGTCTACCAGCAGGGCGTCGACATCTACCTCGCCCCGACGTGGGACAACAACCCGGCATGGCTGGCGACCCTGCAGCACATCGCGCGTGAGGGACGGGTCTTCGTGCTCGGCACGAACACCTGCCTGCACGGCCGTGACATCCCGCGTGACCTGCCCGACGTCGACGAGTTGTACCCCGGATCGGACGACGACTGGCTGTCGCGCGGCAACACCGCGATCATCGGGCCGGATGGGAAGGTCCTCGCCGGCCCGCTGCGCGAGGAGTCCGGCATGCTCGTCGCCACCCTCGACCTCGACGAGATCGGCCTCGCCCGCCGTCAGTTCGATCCCGTGGGCCACTACGCGCGGCCCGACGTCTTTCAGCTCACGGTCACGCCCGGCCGGGCGGACTGACACCCCCAGAGAAACGGAGTCGAGAAATGAACCAGAACACCACCTTCCCCGGCATCAGCCACGTGGCGCTGTCCGTCCGGTCGCTTGAGGTCAGCCGACCCTGGTACCGGCGGCTCATCGGAGCGGAACCGGTGCTGGATGAGCCCACCGACGGTGGCTTCCACCACGCCGTGTTCATGATCGAGGACACGCTGCTCGGCCTCCACGAGCACCCCTCGACCGGGGACGAGGAGTTCAGCGAACGACGGGTCGGGCTCGACCACGTCGCCTTCGGCTGCGCGGACCGCTCCGCCCTCGCCGCCTGGTCGGACCGGCTCGACACGCTCGGGATCGACCACGGGAGGATCGTGGACGCGTCCTACGGGTCGGGCCTGAGCTTCCGCGATCCCGACGGCATCGCGCTGGAGTTCTTCGCCGCGCCCTGAGGTCGGCGTAGGTTCGGCCGTGTCACAGGGTGACGGGGGACACCCGGCGCGGATGGGAGGGAACGCGAGGCGCACTGATAGTATGTGAATTCGTGAACCTGGCGCATCCGCGCCGGTCCGCCACCACCGCCCGGCACGGCGCGCAGTCAGCGCGACCAGGATCTTCCGGGCTTCCACCAAGTCTGTGAGTCCTGTGTCCCACCCTGTTCGCGACGTCACGTCGCGCTCCTTTTCCGATCTGTCCCTCGACCGTCCGCTCGTCGACGCCCTGCGTCGCGGCGGCATCACCACCCCGACCCCGGTCCAGCTGGCCGTCATCCCCGACGCGCTGGCCGGTCACCACGTGCTTGGGCGCGCCCGCACGGGCTCGGGCAAGACCCTGGCCTTCGGCCTGCCCATCCTCGCTCGGCTCGCCGGTGGTACCAGCCGCCCGACCAAGCCGCGTGCGCTCGTGCTGCTGCCCACCCGCGAGCTCGCCAACCAGGTGGCCCAGGCTCTCGAGCCGCTGGCCGCGACGGTCGGCCTGAAGGTCGCCACCGTCTACGGCGGCGCCCCGATGGGCAAGCAGATCAGCAAGCTGCGAGCCGGCGTCGACGTCGTCATCGCGACACCGGGCCGCCTCGGCGACCTGATGGATCGCGGCGACTGCCGCCTCGATGCCGTCGAGATCACCGTGCTCGACGAGGCCGACCACCTGTGCGACCTGGGCTTCTTCAAGCCGGTCGACGCGATCCTGGCCGCCACCCCGCGCGACGGACAGCGACTGCTCCTCTCCGCGACGCTCGACGGACAGGTCGACAGGCTCGTCCGTCGTCACCTGCCCCAGCACCGGCTGCACGAGGTCGACCCCGTCGACCAGCACTCGGACACGACCGAGCACCACCTGCTCGTCGCCGAGCAGACCGAACGCCTCGGCGTCGCTCGTGACCTCGTGACCGCGAACCCGCGCTCCATCGTCTTCACGCGCACCCGCCGCGGTGCCCGCAAGCTGGCGCGCCAGCTCAGCAACGGCGACATCGTCGCCGTCGACCTGCACGGTGACCTCTCGCAGGGTCAGCGCGAACGCAACCTCAAGCAGTTCCGCTCCGGCGCGGCCTCCGTCATCGTGGCCACCGATGTCGCCGCCCGCGGCATCCACATCGACGGTGTCGGTCTCGTGGTTCACTACGACGCACCCGCCGAGCACAAGGCGTTCGTGCACCGTTCGGGCCGCACGGCCCGCGCCGGCGAGTCCGGCGCCGTGGTCACGATGACCACGCCGGCAGCACTCAACGACGTGCTCCGCATGCAGCAGAAGGCCGGCGTCGCCGCCCGGCGCCACGACGCTCGACGCACGGCACGGCCCATGACGGTTGCTGCCCTCGCCGGCAGTGGCCAGGCCGCTACACCGCCGGCACGGACCGGAGGACGTTCGAACAACCAGTCGCACGCTCCCTCCGGCTCGAACCGGCGTCGCCGCTCGGGTCAGCGCCGTCCGGCCGGTCAGCGCTGACCGACACCGGTCCGGCCGACGGGCTCGCGCTGCCCGGTCGGTAATCTCCTGACCCATGTCGTCCACCGTCCCGGTCGCCCGTCGCGTCGCCCTCCTCGGGCCCGCGTTCGTGGCGGCCGTGGCGTACGTGGACCCCGGCAACGTGGCCACCAACGTCAGTGCCGGAGCCCGCTTCGGCTACACGCTGGTGTGGGTCGTGGTGCTGGCGAACGCGATGGCCGTGCTCGTGCAGTACCTCTCGGCGAAGCTCGGCATGGTCTCCGGACGCTCCCTCGCCACGCACATGGGACGGCGCCTCTCGCGCAAACCGCGGCTGGCCTATTGGCTCCAGGCCGAGATGGTGGCCATCGCCACCGACATGGCCGAGGTCGTCGGCGGAGCGATCGCCCTCAACCTCCTGTTCGACCTGCCGCTCCTCCTCGGCGCCGTCATCACGGCCTTCGTCTCGATCCTGATCCTGCGCATCGGCGACGTCCGGGGCCAGAGTGCCCTCGAGCGGGTGATCGTCGCGTTCCTCGTGCTGATCGCCGTCGGGTTCCTCGCCGGCCTGTTCGTCAACCCGCCGGAGGCGACCCCCCTGCTCAGCGGACTCGTGCCGCGGTTCGCCGGCAGCGAGAGCGTGCTGCTCGCCTCGGGGATCATCGGCGCGACCGTGATGCCGCACGTGATCTACCTGCACTCCAGCCTCACCGTGGACCGGCTCGGGGAACGGGGCCGCGGGGTGTCGCTGCGCGACCTGCTGCGGGCCACCCGAGCCGACGTGGTGCTCGCCCTGCTGCTCGCCGGCCTGCTGAACCTCTCGTTGCTCGTCGTCGCGGCCGCCGGACTGCAGGGACTGCCCGGCACCGACACCCTCACCGGGGTGCACGACGTCGTCGCCTCCGAGCTGGGCGCGGGGGTCGCGTTGCTCTTCGCGGTGGCCCTGCTCGGGTCCGGGCTCGCCTCGACGTCGGTGGGCAGCGCCGCCGGGGCCGAGGTGATGCAGGGGCTGCTCGGCCTGCGCATCCCGGTCATCGTCCGGCGCATCATCACCGTCATCCCCGCCCTGATCGTGCTCGCGCTCGGCGCCGAGCCGAGCGGGGCACTGGTCATCTCGCAGGTCCTGCTCTCCCTCGGCATCCCGTTTGCGCTGATCCCGCTGGTGCGGCTGACGTCCGACCCTGGTGTCATGGGCGAGCACGTCAACCCGCGCCCGCTCACGGCGGCCGCCTGGGTGGTGGCGGCGATCATCCTCGCGCTCAACCTGGCGCTGCTCGGCCTCACCGCCCTCGGCTGAATCACGGCGTCGCTGCTCTCGCTGCGGGTCTACCGTGAGCACAGCGAGCGCTGCTCGTGCCAGAAGATTTCGGAGGCGACCATGTCGGAGAACCCCGCGCCAGTCGGCGGCACGAACCTCACCCAGGAGCGCCGGTTGGCCACGGCGATCCCCGGGCCGGCCTCGCAGGCGTTGCAGGCGCGGAAGTCCGCTGCGGTGGCCCAGGGGGTGGGCGTCGTCCTCCCCGTCTACGTGGTGGCCGCCGGTGGTGGCGTCGTCGTGGACGTCGACGGGAACTCCCTGATCGACTTCGGCTCCGGCATCGCCGTCACGACGGTGGGCAACAGCGCGCCCGCGGTGGTGTCGGCCGTCACCGAGCAGGTCGCGGCCTTCACGCACACCTGCTTCATGATCACGCCGTACGACGGGTACGTCCGGGTCGCCGAGGCGCTCAACGAGATCACCCCGGGAGCGCACGAGAAGCGCACCGTGCTGTTCAACTCCGGCGCCGAGGCGGTGGAGAACGCCGTCAAGATCGCCCGCGCCCACACCAGGAAGCAGGCCGTGGTCGCGTTCGACCACGCCTACCACGGGCGCACCAACCTCACGATGGCCCTGACCGCCAAGACGATGCCCTACAAGCACGGTTTCGGCCCGTTCGCGCCGGAGGTCTATCGCGCCCCGGCGTCGTACCCGTTCCGAGACGGAGACGTCGACGGTCCGGCGGCTGCCCGCCGGGCGATCGACCTCATCGAGAAGCAGGTCGGGGCGGACAGCCTGGCGGCGGTCGTCATCGAGCCGATCCAGGGCGAAGGAGGGTTCGTCGTGCCGGCGCCCGGATTCCTTCCCGTACTCGTCGACTGGTGCCGGGCGAACGACGTCGTCTTCATCGCCGACGAGGTGCAGACCGGCTTCGCCCGCACCGGAGACCTGTTCGCCTGCGAGCACGAAGGCGTCGTTCCCGACCTGATCGCCACCGCCAAGGGCATCGCCGGCGGGCTTCCGCTGTCGGCCGTCACCGGGCGCGCCGAGATCATGGACGCACCGCACGTGGGCGGCCTCGGCGGCACCTACGGAGGCAACCCGATCGCCTGCGCGGCAGCACTCGGCGTCCTGGAGACGATCGAGAAGGACGGTCTGGTCGACCGGGCCCGCACGATCGGCTCGACCATGACGGACCGGCTCCGGGCCATGCAGCTCGACGACGACCGGATCGGCGACGTCCGAGGTCGGGGCGCCATGATCGCGATCGAGCTGGTGAAGCCCGGCACGTCCGCACCAGATGCGGACCTCACCAGGCGCATCGCCGCTGCGGCACACGCGCAAGGACTCATCGTGCTCACCTGCGGGACCTACGGCAACGTCCTGCGCTTTCTGCCTCCGCTGTCGATGCCCGACCACCTGCTCGACGAGGGCCTGGACATCCTGGCCCGGATCTTCCAGGAGGTCTGAGCACGACCGGCGCGGATAGGCTGGCACCGTGCCGGAAATGCCCGAGGTCGACGCCCTGGTGGCCGATGTGCGCAGCCGCGCGGTCGGGGCCGTTGTCGCAGAGATCGAGCTCGCGTCCATCTCGGTGCTCAAGACCTTCGATCCACCGGTCTCGGCGTTCGCCGGCCTGCAGGTCGTCGGCGTGGCGCGACACGGCAAGTTCGTCGATCTCGACGTCGATGGACTCCACCTCGTGATCCACCTCGCCAAGGCGGGGTGGCTGCGCTGGTCGGACAAGCTCGGCGACAAACGGCTCAAGCTCGGCAACGGTCCGCTGGCCATGCGTGTGCGGCTCGACGCCGGCGACGGGCCCCACCTCGGCTTCGACCTCACCGAGGCCGGCACGCGCAAGGGTCTCGCGGTCTACGCCGTGCGCGACCCGCAGGACGTGCCCGGCATCGCCGCACTCGGGCCCGACCCCCTGGCCGACGGTTTCGAGCTGGCACCGCTGCTCGACGGCAGACGCATGCAGGTCAAGCGACTGCTGCGCGACCAGAAGGTGGTCGCCGGCATCGGCAACGCCTACAGCGACGAGATCCTGCACGCCGCCCAGCTGTCACCGTTCGCCATCGCCGCCGACCTGCACGACGATCAGGTGGCGCGGCTCGAGGCCGGCATCCGGGACGTCCTCGGCGCTGCGCTCGCCGAGGCGCACGGCAAGTCGGCCTCCGAGCTCAAGGACGCCAAGCGCAGCCGCATGCGGGTGCACGGCCGGGCCGGCGAGGCGTGCCCGGTGTGCGGCGACACCGTCGCCGAGGTCGTCTTCGCCGACTCGTCCCTGCAGTACTGCCCGACCTGCCAGACCGGCGGCAAGCCGCTCAAGGACCGCAGCACCAGCAAGTTCTTGAAGTAGGTCCGCTCAGGGCTTGGTGTACTTCACCAGGACGACGCGTTCCTCCTCGCCCTTGACGGTGCGGTGCTCGACGGCACCGACGTCGCGGACGTAGAACTTGTGCTCGACGACCTCGGGCTCCAGAGGCGTGCTGTCCTCGGTCTGCAGGGCGCCGGTGTAGCTGTCGAACGGAACCTCGACGGACTCGTCGATACTCAGCACCTTCGAACGGTCCTCGGCGGTTCCCGGGTAGTCCATCTGGGCGTACTCGTCGCCCACCTTCGGGTCGGCCAGCATCGCGATGCCGCCCGTGGCGCCGTCGACGCCGGCTTCCCAGCCTTCGGTCTCGACCTCGCCGTCCTCGTACGTCTTGGTGAGCTCTCCGAGGTTCCAGACGTTGCCGTCGGTGTCCTGCGCGTACCAGGTGCGGGTGTCGTCGATCAGGGTGCCGTCCTCGGTGACCTTCTCGCGCACCACGGTCGCCTCGACACCGGCGACGGTCTTGGACTTGTCGGTGACGGTCACGACGACGTCCTCGGTGCCGTCCGGAGTCTGCTTCTCATACGTCCAGGTGGCACCCTGCGCGAGCGGCAACCACGGATTGTCGATCGACGCGGCCCACTCGGAGGGGAACTCCGGGGCTGCTGCGTCGGTGGAGGAGTCAGCGGGCGGGTCGGACTTCTTCGCGGTCGGGGCGTCGTCGCTGCCGCACCCGGCAACCGTCACCAGGGCCGCTGCGGCCAGGAATGCTCGTGTCTTCATCGGGAGATGGTAGCGGCCCGCGGCTCACCCCAAGGCGACCAGGGTCACGGCCGCGGCCGCGAGCGCCAACCCGACACCTTGCCACGCATGGATCTTCTCGCGCAGCACCACCGTGGCGAGGACGACGGTGCCGGCCGGGTACAGCGCCGCGATCACCGAGACCACGGACAGCAGCCCGAAGTGGGTGGCGAAGAGGAAGCAGCCGGTGGCGGCGGTGCCGAGCGGCCCCATCACGACCGCCCGCCACGGCTCGCGGCCGCGCGGGATGAAGGCCTGGCGCAGGACGGTGGCGGTGATGACCACGGCGACGACGGAGAATGCCTGGGTGAGTGCGAGGGGCATGAGGCCGGGGTCGTCGCTCATCTGCCCGAGGAAGACGAAGAGCAGGCCGAAACCGGTGCCGGCCAGGATGCCGTCGATGACCCCGCCGCGGTGCGAAGGGTCCTCGTCGACCACGAGGGAGATCAGGTACATCGCCGGGAAGGCGCAGATGATGCCGATCACCGCCAACATGCTCGGCCGGTCACCGGTGAGGAGGCCGACGACCACGGGAATGAGCGCCGAGCCGACGGCCGACAACGGTGCGACGACGCCCATGCGCGCCCCGGCCAGGCCTCGGTAGAGGAAGACGGCGCCGAAACCGCCGCCGAGGCCGGCGAGCGCCCCCCACAGCCAGTCGCTCGCGACCGGCGAACCGCCGATGGCAAGGCCGACGAGGACGTTGAAGAACGTCGACGAGGTCTGGGCGACGACGGCCACCTGCCAGGGGCCGGACTTCTTGGCGAAGATGCCGCCGAGGAAGTCGGAAACCCCGTACGCCAGCGCCGACAGGAGGGCCAGGACGATCGCCACCTCAGCAGGCTAGTCCTCGGCTCCTACAGTGGATGCATGAGGAGCAGACGGATGTCGTGGGGAGCGCGGACCAACCAGGGCTTCGACGACATGGCCTCACGCGTCGACGGCCAGACCGGCGAGGTGGCCCAGCGCGCCACCTCCGTCATCGTGCTTGCCGTGCGCGTCCTGCGGGTGCCGACCCTGCTTCTGCTCGTCGTTCCGATCCCCTTCATCGCCGCGACGTTGATGCTCGCGGCGAACGCCCAGGGCGCGGGCCGAGCCGTCGGCCTGGTCGTCGGTCTCGCGATGGCGGCCGTCTCGTTGGCCTTCGGCGCCAGGCGCCGGCGCATCCTGCGAGCGGTCGAGGAACCGACCGCCTTGGCGACCGAGCTCGGGATCGCGGTGAGTCTCAGCGGGAAGGTCGACGAGACCCGGCTGGCCCTGACCCAGATCGCCGGCGGGGGAGGGTGGCGGGTGCTGTCCCGCCTGCGCGGGGTCTGGAGCGGTGTCGGCATGACTGGTCGTTGGATCGACGGAGTGGGCGACCTGCCCCGGGCTCGCTACTTCGTGCCGCCCAAGATCGGGACGACCGTCACCATCGCGGTCGCGGCGCTCTGGCTCGTCCCCGTCTCGATGATCGTGGCGCTCTTCGCCGTGATCGGAACCGTGGCGTCGGCGTTCTGACTCAGGTCAGCGTGGCCTGCAGGGCCGGTCCGTACCGGCGCGCCACCGTGTCGATGTCGGCATCGGCCAGTCCGTCGAGCTCCATGACGTACCGCATCACGGCGAGCCCGACCACCTGGCTGGCCACGAGCGTGGCCCGGAGGTGGGCGTCCGGTCCGTCGATGCGTTCGCGGAACGTCTTGACGAGCACGTTCTGCGCGAGCTGAAGGACCGGCGTCGTCCTCGGATCCGCGGTACCCATCGTCGAGCGGACCATCGTGCTGAACACCTCGCGGTGCGGGTCCCACGCGCTCAGGAAGGTGCGGACGAGTCGCTCACCCATGCCGTCGAGGTCGCCCTCGACGACCGAGGTGATCTTCGCGATCGGGTCGATGGGCAGCTCCATGGTCGCCACCAGGAGCTTTTCCTTGTCGCCGAAGTAGTGGCTGATCAGGCTCGCGTCGACGCCGGCTTCACGCGCGATGGAACGCATCGAGGTGCCGGCGAAACCCTTGGCCGCGAACTGAGCCCGGGCTGCGGCCATGATCGCCGCCCGGGTGTCACCGGTCTCGTGGCCCGCGGGCCGACCGCGACCGCGTCCCGACGTCACGGCGTCCGTCGGCGCAGCGTGAGGGACGCGAGCGCGATGGACACCACGAAGAAGCCGAGCAGGACGCCGAGGTCCAGACCCATCTCGCCGGTGAAGGTGTCGGAGATCGTGAGCTCGGTGAAGGCGTCCGTCGCGTAGCTGAGCGGCAGCGCGTCGGACATCAGCTCCAGCACCCGCGGCATCATGTCGCGCGGTTGGAGCAGTCCGCAGAGGAGGATCTGCGGGACGACGACGAGCGGCATGAACTGGACCGCTTGGAACTCGGTGGTCGCGAACGCCGACATCAGCAGGCCGAGCGCGGTGCCGAGCACGGCGTCGAGCACGGCGAACAGCACGATCGCCCATGGGATGTTGACGTCGAGCCCCAGCAACCAGATGGCCACGACCGAGCTGACGACGGCTTGCACGAGGGCGGCGACGCCGAAGCCCAGCGCGTACCCGCCGATCAGCTCGCCTCGCTTCAGGGGCGTGGTCAGCAGCCGCTCGAGGGTGCCGGACGTGCGCTCGCGCACCATCGTCACCGACGTCACCAGGAACATGATGATGAACGGGAAGAGCCCGAGCATCTGCGGTCCGACCCGGTCGAAGACCTGCGGCGAGTCGTCGTAGACGTACTTGAAGACCAGCAGCAGGATCGACGGCATCAGCACGATGAGGGCGACGCTGCGGTGGTCGTGGCTGAGCTGCTCGAGCACGCGCCGGGCGCAGGCGAGCGTCCGGGTGGTGCTCCCTCCGCGTCGCGTGCGTCGCGGATCGATGACGGTGGTCATGCTGCAGTCCTTTCGGCGAGGACGAGGAACGCCTGTTCCAGGTCGTCGGTGGCGGCGTCGCTGCGGAGCTCGTCCGGGGTGGCGTTGGCGATGATCAGGCCCTCGCGCATCAGCAGGACCCGGTCGCATCGCCCCGCCTCGTCCATGACGTGGCTCGACACGAGCAGCGTCTTGCCTGCGGCGGCGAGGTCGTCGAAGAGCTTCCAGAGGTCGCGCCGCAGCACCGGGTCGAGCCCGACGGTCGGTTCGTCGAGCAGGTAGACGTCGGGGTCGGCGAGCAGTGCGGCCGCGAGGGAGACGCGGGTGCGCTGGCCGCCGGACATCTCGCCGGTGAGGGAGTGGCCACGGTCCCCGAGGCCGACCTGGCCGAGCGCCCGCTCGACGTCGGCCGGACCGCTGCCGCTGAGCGCGGCGAAGTAGTCGAGGTTCTGCCGGACGGTGAGGTCGGGGTACACCGAGCTCGACTGCGTGACGTAGGCGACGCGGGCCCGGTTGACGGCCGATCCGGCCGGGTCGCCGAGGACCGTGACGGTGCCCTTGCGGGTGATCTGGATGCCGGCAAGGCTCCGGATGAGCGTGGTCTTGCCGCAGCCGCTGGGTCCCAGAAGTCCGGTGACCGAGCCCTGCGCGATGGTGACGTCGAGATCGGGGATCACGACGACTCCCCCGCGCTCGACCGTGAGGCCCTGCACTTCGATGGCGTTATTCATCATCTGTTGAATATAAGACCGCACAGGGGGCCTGTCAAGGCTCATGGTGTGGCTGCTCGCGCCCGTCAGAGGTCGACGAGCCCGGGTGTCGCCACCGGATCGTCGACTGACGGCTGGGCATGCTTGGGCAGGTTGGCGACGTCGACGGCATCGAGCACCAGGCAGGCTCGGCAGAAGTCCTCGCCGAAGGGAGTCAGGTGGATCGACCGCCGCACGACCTTGGCGTAGCGCACCGAGTGCATGGCCTCCAGCACGTCGGGCTGGGCCTCGACGACCTGGTACTGGTGGACGTCGCGCAGGGTCTCGCGGGAGAACCAGACCAGCCCGAGCCGGAACAGGTTGTTGAGGTAGGCGGGCACCTGGTCGGTGCGGCGCAGACCGGCGCGGGGGCCGATCATCGTGAGGCCGGGGGCGATCAGGTGCGAGCTGAGGATGCCGATGGGGCCGCCGGTGCGCACGTCGACGCTCGGCTGCGGCCCCTTGCTGAGGAGCAGCATCAGGATGCGTCCCTCGTCGGGAGCCAGCTCGGTCAGGATCCGTTCGTACGCCGGGTGCGCCTGCTCGTCGTTCCAGACATCACGGGAACGACGGATCAGGTCGGCGCCGCTCTCCTTCAGCGTGGGAAGGCTGGGCTGGGTGCTGCGCGGAACGCCCCCGACCAGACTGCGGATGGCCCCGCTGGCCACGCTCAGGACCTCGTTGGACGCGACCACGTCCTCGAGCCGACTCGCCAGACCGGTGACCATCGCCGACTCCCGGGTGGCCTTCTCGACCTGTCGGGCCAGGACGAGGGCCGGCTCGGGCGTCACCGCGCTGATGACCCGACGGCCCGTGTGGAGATAGGCCCGGACGCCGAACTGGGCCGTGTGCCAGGACGCTGATGCCGCGAAGCGAAGCACGCCGAGCAGCTCGTCGGACTGGTCGCGTGACGAGTCGCCAGCGGCCGCCGTGTGATCAACCACCGGAGACCCCGAAGATCGCGAGGTGGAGGAACCCGCCGGCCAACCCCATGATCGCCCCGTGCGCGTACAGCATCCACTCATCCTCCTTGATCGCCGACCTGAGCATCTCGACGAAGTCGGAGTACGGCATCTCCTTGGTGCGCTGAGCGATGAGGGTACGGATCTTGTCGCTCTGGCGCCGTGAGAACGCCGGGTCGCGGAACGGCGTGATGGTCCGGTCGACGGCCTCAGCGGCGAAGGAGTCGCGGATCGAGTCGAACTCGCGGGTTCCCACGGCCACCCGCGCGGCGGCTCGGGCCGGACCGGCGGCCCGGTCGATCGCGGGTCGCATCGACGTAGCGAGCATCTGCCGGGTGCGGTCGCCGCGCGGACCGTCCATCAGGGTGTTGCCGATGTTCTCCAGCGTGACGACGTCGTCGGCGATGATGCCCGCGTAGACCTCCGCCACCTCGGGCTGCCGTCGCAGGAAGAGGCCGTGCAGCGTGAACGGCCCGATCTTCTTGGGTTCGACGGGCTCGAAGATCAGCTGCATGCCGAGCATGTTGGTGACCCAGCCCACGATCACCCCGAGGATCGGCAGCAGCCACCACTGGTGGAAGGCATGGTCGAGGAAGGCGACGGGGATGCCGAGCAGGAAGCCGAACACGAGGCCGACGTTGACCATCAGCCGCAGCTCCTTGCGTCCGATGTCACGGAAGATCCGGACGACGAGCTCCGGGTTCTTCTCGAAGTGGTCGATGACCATGAGCTTGGGGTCGAGCAGCTGGTCGATGTGGACGCCGATCTCGTCGGTGATGCCGGTGACGATCTCCGGGAGCTGGCCCCGGACCCTCTCGTACACCGCATCCTTCACCCGTGGCGGCACGTTCTTCCACAGGTCTTGCTGCTCGGTGCGCATGATGCCGTCGACCAGCTCCGGGATCTGCGGCTCGAACATCGTGACGATGTGTTCGGCGATCTGCTCGGGATCGAGCTGCTGGTAGAACTCCGCCGGGGTGCCGAGCTTCGAGATCGCCTTGTCGGACGCGATCGACCCCATCTTGGCCGCCCGCGCCGGGACGATGCCCTGCCAGCCGACGTGGCCGTCCATGATGCCGGGGATCTCCTGGAGCTTGCGCGGAGCCAGCGTCGCGAGCTCGCGAAGCCCCGGGACCTTGAACCCATGGAACCGAATCGGGCTGAAGAGCATGATGAGCCCGGTCCAGTTGATCAGCCAGCCGATGACGGCGGTGAAGATCGGGATCGACGCGAAGGCGACCCAGTTGAAGCCTTCACCCCCCGAGGCTACGAGGGCTCCCATCGGATCCACTGCGGCAGCGTATCCCGCTTCGACACCGCTGCGGGGGGATCCACTCCTTTCGAGATTCAGTGCGGTTCTGGCGGTGCCGGTGGCATCCCCGGCAGGGCGACGTTGCGGCCGCCCGCGCCGCCGGCGCCGAGGCGCGGTTCGTAGGTCGGCGCGGCCGGGCCCTGCTCGAACCGGGTGGCGAGATCCAGCGCGGGGTCCTCGCCCTCGGTCATCGTCACGCAGGGAGCGATGAAGTCGCAGTGCGGGCAGTGCAGCGGCGAGGGGGTCGGATAGATCGCCAGGTTCGGATCGAGCATCTGCAGGACCTCGACGCCGATCTGGGTTCCGGCCGCCGCGATCTCCGCCCGGGAGCGCCGGATCTGCGTGCGCCGCAACGGTCCGGCGACCTCCTGGCGGAGCCGTTCTGGACTCGTTGATCGGTGCTCGCGCCGATCGGCGCGTTCGGCCTGGGGAGTCAACCGGCCGCCGCCGCTGGGTTCGTTCTGGGAGTGGCCGCCGCGACCGGGTCGTCCGGTGCGGGTCTCCTCGGACGGTGGCACTCCGTCGGGAGAGTCCCTCAGCAGCTCGTTGTGGATGGTCCCCGCCACGTCCATCCCCAGGAACGTCTCCTCCCAGGCCCAGCACGCGGCGACGGCCGCTTCGTCGAGGAGCAACGACTCCTCGGTGGCCCACTCCGGCACCACCGAGTGCAGCACGACCCAGTACTCGTCGTTGGCGTCGCCGGCCACCATCGGTACGCGATCGGTGTAGAGGACCTTGCCGATGCCGTCGGCGGACAAAGCCCGGCCGGGCTCCCGGTCGTCGGGCACGAGCGCCTCGACGTCGATCTCGATCTTCAGGGGGCCGAAGTCGTCGACGCTCGGCGCCCACCGGAAGAACTGCTCGAGCATGTCGGTACCGGCGTCGAGGTCGGCCATGCGCTGCTCGGACGGCGGGGCCGCGGCGATCGATCGCATGAACGCCTTGCGCACGAGGGGCAGGACGATGTCGCTCGTCCAGTCCCACATCCCCGGGTAGTAGTAGACGGCCAGGGCGTCCCGGATCGCATGGGTCAGGTCCATCGGCGTGGGGACCAGCGGACGCAGCCGCTGTCGGTGGTTCGAGCGGAAGTCCCACTGCCGACGGCAACGCTTGAACGCCGCCCTCTCCTCGGCCGACACTCGATAATCCATGTGACCACAGCCCGCTTCGTGCCCGCGACGAACGCGTCGCCGCTCTGGCACCATCTTGCGGCCAGTCGTCAGGGATGTCGATGCGGCGAGGCGGCGTATTCTCGGTGCCCGGTGAGATGACTGTCCTGCGGACGGAGGTGGCCCATGGCTGGTGGAGCGAAGAGGTTCGACCGCCTGCCCGAACCGGTGAGGCTCGAGGACACGGTCGCCGAGGTGGAGACCCGTGACGTCCCCGACCCGGAGGCGGGTCGCAACACCGATCGCGACTTCCTCATCCGATACGGGTTGGGCGGGCTGTGACCCCGGGCCGACGCGCTCGGTAGGCTGGGCGCGTGACGGACGCCCCCACCGAACAGGCCCACACCGAGGCCGCCGTCGACACGGTCGAGCACGCCGCCGACACCCCCGATCGGCAACAACCGTGGGCCGCGCTCGGGCTCAAGTCCGACGAGTACGACAGCATCCGCGAGATCCTCGGCCGTCGCCCCACCTCCGCCGAGCTGGCGATGTACTCGGTGATGTGGAGCGAGCACTGCTCGTACAAGTCCAGCAAGGTCCACCTGAAGAAGTTCGGCGACCTGCCCCAGGAGACCCCGCTCGGCAAGACTCTCGCCGGCATCGGCGAGAACGCCGGCGTCATCGATATCGGCCAGGGCTACGCCGTGACGTTCAAGGTCGAGTCGCACAACCACCCCAGCTACGTCGAGCCCTACCAGGGTGCGGCCACCGGTGTCGGCGGCATCGTCCGCGACATCCTGGCCATGGGCGCTCGGCCGGTCGCCGTCATGGATCCCCTGCGCTTCGGACCGCTCACGGCCGACGACACCCGCCGCGTGATGCCGGGCATCGTCGCCGGCATCGGTGGCTACGGCAACTGCCTGGGTCTGCCGAACATCGGTGGCGAGGTCGTGTTCGATCCCACCTACGTCGGCAACCCCCTGGTCAACGCCTTGTGCGTCGGTGTCCTCCGGCACGAGGACCTGCA
The DNA here is from genome assembly GCA_963781445.1 of uncultured Actinomycetota bacterium. Lineage (GTDB taxonomy): Bacteria > Actinomycetota > Actinomycetes > Propionibacteriales > Nocardioidaceae > Aeromicrobium. The sequence continues at coordinate 428,148 of CAWAGS010000010.1, read as the reverse complement.
CCTGGCGCACGCGTCGGGCGTCGGCAACCAGGTCGTGCTCTACGGCGCTCGCACCGGCGGCGACGGCATCGGCGGCGTCTCCGTCCTGGCCTCCGAGACGTTCGAGGACGGAGCCGATGGCAAGAGCGGCCCGGCCAAGCGGCCGAGCGTCCAGGTCGGCGACCCGTTCATGGAGAAGCTGCTCATCGAGTGCACGCTCGAGCTGTTCGCCGCCGGCGTCGTGGGCGGCATCCAGGATCTCGGTGGCGCCGGCCTGTCTTGCGCCACCAGCGAGCTGGCCAGTGCCGGCGACGGCGGCATGCATGTCGAGCTCGACACGGTCCCGTTGCGCGACTCGACCCTCTCGCCGGAGGAGATCCTCATGAGCGAGTCACAGGAGCGGATGATGGCGGTCGTCGAGCCGCGGCACCTCGACGAGTTCATGGCCATCTGCACGAAGTGGGACGTCGAGGCCGTGGTGGTCGGCGAGGTCACCGATGGCGACCGGCTCGTCATCGACTGGCACGGGGAGCGCGTCGTCGACGTGCCGCCGCGGTCCGTCGCCCATGACGGACCGACCTACGACCGACCCTTCGCTCGTCCGGTCACTCAGGACGCCCTGCAGGCCGACGCCGCCGAGTCCCTGCCGAGGCCGGCGTCGGGCGACGAGCTCCACCACACCCTGCTGCGCCTGGTGGGCTCACCCAACCTGGCCGACAAGTCGTGGGTCACCGACCAGTACGACCGGTACGTCCGGGGCAACACCGTGCTCGCGCAGCCCGAGGACGCGGGCGTCATCCGCGTCGACGAGCAGAGCCACCTCGGGGTCGCGGTCTCGACCGACTGCAACGGACGCTTCACCCAGCTCGACCCGTACGTCGGCGCCCAGCTCGCCCTGGCCGAGGCGTACCGCAACGTGGCGGTCACGGGCGCGCAGCCGCTCGCCGTCACCGACTGCCTCAACTTCGGCTCGCCGGAGGATCCGGCCGTCATGTGGCAGTTCGAGCAGGCCACCCACGGACTCAAGGATGCGTGCGCCGAGCTCGGCATCCCGGTCACCGGCGGCAACGTGTCGTTCTACAACCAGACCGGCGACACGGCGATCCTCCCCACGCCCGTCGTGGGCGTGCTCGGGGTCATCGACGACGTGCGTCGGCGCGTGACCCAGGGATTCGCCCGGGCCGGCGAACACGTCCTCCTCCTCGGCGAGACCCGGGAAGAGCTGAGCGGGTCGACGTGGGCCGACGTCGTGCACGGCCACCTCGGCGGCCGGCCCCCGGTCGTCGACCTCGCCGCGGAGAAGGCACTCGCAGAGGTCCTGCGCGAGGCAAGCCGTCGCGGCATCGTGTCGGCGGCGCACGACCTCTCCGACGGCGGCCTGGCCATGGCCCTCGTCGAGGGCTCCCTGCGTCACGGCGTCGGGGTGCGCGTCGATCTGGGCGGTGCCGCTCACGAGTCGTTCGTCGAGCTGTTCAGCGAGTCGTCCGCCCGCGCCGTGGTGGTCGTGGCCGAGGAGCGGCACGACGAGCTGGTCGACCTCGCCGAGGCGCACGGCGTCGAGCTCTCGTCGATCGGCATCACCGGTGGGGACTCCGTGGAGGTGGCCGGGCAGCTGTCCGTTCCCGTCGCCGAGCTTCGAGCCGCGTGGTCGGCGACTCTGCCCGCCGTGCTCGGCCCGACGCTCGGTTGAGCGCGTGGCGCGTCGGCTGACCCTGCTCGCAGACGACGAGTTCGCCGCCGTCTGCGCCCGGCTCGACGCTGGCGGCGTCGACCCCGACGACCTCCGGGCCGCGACCAAGCACACCTTGGCCCTGCTTCAGCAGAAGGCGCCGGGGGGAAGCGTCGAGGTGCGGGTCCCGCCGTTCGCGGCCGTCCAGGTCATCGCAGGACAGCACCACACGCGTGGCACTCCGCCGGCCGTCGTCGAGACCGATGCCCAGACGTGGATCGCCCTGGCCCGTGGCCGGATGTCCTGGGCCGACGCTCACGTCCGGGCGTCGGGGGAGCGGTCAGACCTGTCCGAGCTGCTTCCGCTCACCGACGTCTGAGGCCTCAGCCGAGACGGCCGCGCTGCAGCAGCGACCAGACCGCCGACTCGGTCGTCTCGTAGGTCGGCAGGCCGTTGGCGCTGCGGTACTTGCGCACCGCCGCCGCGGTCGCGGAGTCGTAGACACCGGTGATCGACACGCTCATCCGGGCGGCGCGCAGTGCACGCTGCAGTCGCCAGACGGGTTCGCCGACCGAGCCGCGCTTGAGCACGAAGGGCTTCGATCCGGCCGAGAGCAGAGCTGTCCAGGTCGGGTTCGTGGTGTTGCCGCCCGTGGGCTTCCAGCCGAGCGTTCGACGGAAGTCGTCGATCGCGCGAGTCGTGCTCGACCCGAACGTGCCGTCGACGTTCACGGAGTACCCGCGTTCGCTCAGCAGACACTGCACGGTGTGGACGGCCGCTCCGCGGTCGCCCTGCTGCAGTCGCGGGTAGGACCCGAGCGACATGGCGACGCCACACGGCTTCGGCTCCTTGGTGGCGACCGAACCGCGTCCGACGTCCAGGTAGTCGCGGTCGATGTTGACGGTGTGGCCGCCGTAGGAGACGTTGACGCCGTTCTCGTACTGGTGGATGCGTTGGTGGTTGTTCCACACCGAGTCACGCAGGTAGGGGCCGCCGTCGGTGTCGGCCTTCTTGTTCGTCCACGCGATCCAGAGGTGGTCCGGGAGCGTGAAGCCGGACCGCTTCGTCCGCTCGGCGTTGTCGATGGCGGCGATCGCGGCCGAGCCGCTGGAATAGACGCCGGACAGGTACCCGTCCCGGTGCAGGGCCTCGGTCCAGGCGTCGGTGAACTCCAGGACCGCGTTGTCGCACGTCGTGGTGCGCGAGTACCACTCCAGGTCGAGGTAGGAGACGCTGCCGGGGCCGAAGCCGTACTTCTTCAGTGCGGAGATCGTCTCGGCTGCGTCGCTCGCCCCCTGCTTGCGCGCGGTGGAGGTCGTCGAGGACATGCGCTGCTTCTGGACCCGGCTCTTCGGGTTGTTCTTGAAGCACGGCGACTGGTAGCCGACGTGGATCGGGATGAATCGCCACCCGCGGGCCGCGTTCGTGGCGACCCATGACTTGCTGAGGTTCGGCTGGTACTTGTCGCCGCAGTAGCGGGAGCTTCCGGAGATGTAGATGCCGACCGCCGAGAACGGCGAGCGGAGTCCCCATGCATCCATGACGGTCTGGCTCGGGGCCACGCAGGCGTCGAACCCGTAGCCGGTGAAGTCGCCAGGTGCTTGCGGTTCGGCCGCCGACGCTGCGGACGGAACGAAGAGGGACGATCCGATGAGTGCGGCCGCGGCGGCGAGAGTGCCCGCGAGCGAGAACCGCGTGGGGGAAGACACGCGCATGGGCACCAGAGTACGTCCGATGGGAGGGTTTCGGGGCGGACCGAGATTTTCGTGTCGGAGCCGGACTCGCCGCCTCCGTCAGACCTGGCGGTCCCGGTCCGACCAGTACTGCTTGCGCAGATCGCGCTTGAGGATCTTGCCGGACGGGTTGCGGGGCAGGGCCTCCACGACGTCGATGGACTTCGGGGCCTTGTAGTGCGCGAGCCGTTCGCGAGCGAAGGCAATGAGCTCGTCGGGCTCCACTGCGTGATCGGGCTTGAACGCGACGACGGCCTTGACCGACTCGCCCCACCGCTCGTCCGGCACCCCGATGACGGCGAGCTCGAGCACGGACGGATGCTCGGCCAGCACGCGCTCGACCTCCGGGGAGTAGACGTTCTCACCGCCGGTGATGATCATGTCCTTGACGCGGTCCTCGATGAACACGAATCCGCCGTCGTCGAGCCGCCCGACGTCGCCGGTGCGCACCCAGCCGTCATCGGTCAACAGCTCGGCGGTGGCCTCCGGCTTGTCGAGGTAGCCGGGGGTCGCCTGCTCCGTGCGGAACCACAGCTCACCCGACCTGCCGGTCTCGACGTCCTCGAGCGTGCCGGGGTCGACCACCCGGACCTCGACGCCGGCGATCGGCCGGCCGGCCGAGACGAGACGTTCGGGATGGTCGGTGTCGCGGTGGGCCGCGTCGTCGAGGATCGTCACCACCCCGCCGAACTCGGTCATGCCGTAGACCTGCATGAACTGCGTGGACGGCCAGGCCTCGAGGGCGGCGCGCAGCACGGGCAGCGGCATCGGGGCCGCACCGTAGGAGAACGCCTTCAGCTTGCTGAACAGGCCCATCGCGTCGGGTCCCGCCTGCAGCAGGGCGGACACCACGGCCGGCACCAGGAACGCATGCGTGCAGCCCGACATCATCGCCTTCGCCAACAGCTGCGGGTCGACCTCCGGGATGATGTAGCCACCGGTGCCGGTGGCCGGCCCGAACAGGGCGTACGACGACCCGCCGACGTGGAACATCGGCATCGCGACGAGCAGCAGGTCGCCGTCGTCGTACGGGATGTCGCCCATGGCGCTGCGGGTGTGGACGACCATGTTGTGCTGCGTCAGCACGACGCCTTTCGGGCGGCCGGTGGTGCCGGAGCTGTACATGACGAGGCAGGCGTCGTCGGGGGTGACGTCGGGCTGGCGGTCGACCGGATCGGCCGCGCCGAGCCACGCGCCGAGCTCGTCGTTGTCGCCTCCCACCACGATGACCTTCTGGACGGAGGTGAGCCGGTCGCGGATGAGGTCGATGGACGGCAGCAGCTCGTGGCCGACGAACAGCACGCGCGCTCCGGTGTCGTTGATGACGTAGTCGAGCTCGTCTCCTGCCAGACGCCAGTTGACGATGGCGTTGGACGCGCCGATCAGGCAGACGGCCTGGGTCGCGGTCAGGACGGCGGGGTTGTTCTTGTCGAGAAACGCGATGCGGTCGCCGCGCTGCACCCCTTCGGCCCGGAGCGCGCCGGCGAATCGGCGCACGTCGTCCCACGCCTCCGCCCACGTCCAGGTGCGGTCGAGGAATGTCCAGCAGTGCCCCTCGGGTGCGTGCTCGGCACGGTACTGGTGGTAGTCGCTCAGGAACGTGGCTTCGGGGATCGTGGGCATGACTCTCCTCGGACGTGACGGGGGTCACGTCAGCGTAACGGACCCGCCCCGCCCGGATGTGCGCTCGCGCGCACCGTCCTCGCGCGCGCAAAGCGTGCGAGGGGACGTAAATCGGGGAAGGGGGCGGCGGCTGGCCCGTACACTGATCCCGTGCCTCGCGGAGACGGTCGCCTGACCCACGACCTCGACCCTCAGGATGTCGGACCCCAGGACGCGTGCGGCGTGTTCGGGGTCTGGGCGCCGGGCGAGGAAGTCGCCAAGCTCACCTACTTCGGCCTGTACGCGCTGCAGCACCGCGGTCAGGAGTCGGCCGGCATCGCGGTCAGCAACGGCCGACAGATCCTCGTTTACAAGGACATGGGCCTGGTGTCGCAGGTCTTCGACGAGGCGACGCTCGAGTCGCTCAAGGGGTCGGTCGCCATCGGCCACGCGCGCTACAGCACCACCGGCTCGAGCGTGTGGCAGAACGCCCAGCCGACGTTCCGCCCCACCTCGACCGGGTCGGTCGCCCTGGCCCACAACGGCAACCTCACCAACACGCACGACCTCGTCGAGCTGCTCGAGGGGCGCAGCACCGCCGCGGCGCCCGACCGATCCGGCAAGACCGAGACCGCTACCTCCGACACCGCCGTCATGGCCAGCCTGCTGTCGTCGTTCGACGACCGGTCCGTCGAGGAAGCCGCGATCGAGGTGCTGCCCCGACTCCGCGGCGCGTTCTCGCTCGTCTTCATGGACGAGAACACGCTGTACGCCGCCCGGGACGCCCAAGGCATCCGCCCGCTCGTACTCGGGCGACTCGAGCGCGGCTGGGTGATCGCCAGCGAGACGGCCGCCCTCGACATCGTCGGTGCGTCGTACATCCGCGAGGTGGAACCGGGCGAGTTCATCGCCATCGACGAGGACGGCCTGCGCACCGAGCGGTTCGCCGAGGCCGCTCCCAAGGGCTGTCTGTTCGAGTACGTCTACCTGGCCCGGCCGGACACCACGATCTCGGACCAGCGAGTCTTCACGGTCCGCGCTGAGATCGGCCGACGGCTGGCCCGGCAGAGCCCGGTCGACGCCGATCTCGTCATCCCGGTGCCGGAGTCCGGCACCCCCGCCGCCATCGGCTACGCCGAGGAGAGCGGAATCCCGTTCGGTCACGGGCTGGTGAAGAACTCCTACGTGGGCCGCACCTTTATCCAGCCGTCGCAGACGATCCGCCAGCTCGGCATCCGGCTCAAGCTCAACCCCCTGCGGGACGTCATCGCCGGCAAGCGGCTGGTCGTCGTCGACGACTCGATCGTGCGCGGCAACACGCAACGCGCTCTGGTGAGCATGTTGCGCGAGTTCGGTGCCGCCGAGATCCACGTCCGCATCTCCAGCCCGCCGGTCAAGTGGCCGTGCTTCTACGGCATCGACTTCGCCTCGCGCGCCGAGCTGATCGCGAACGGCATCTCGGTGGAGGAGATTCGTCGCTCGATCGGCGCCGACTCCCTGGCCTATGTGGAGCTGGATGCGTTGGTCGAGGCGACGGGCGTCCCCAAGGAGCATCTGTGTCGTGCCTGCTTCGACGGCATCTACCCCATCGCCCTGCCCGAGGACGACCTGATCGGCAAGCACCTGCTCGAGCAGCAGGAACAGCTTCCGCTCGAGGTCATCCAGTGACGTCGTACTCCAGCGCCGGTGTCTCGATCGAGGCCGGCGACCGTGCCGTCGAGCTGATGAAGCAATGGGTCGATCAGGCCCGTCGTCCTGAGGTCGTCGGTGGCATCGGAGGCTTCGCCGGGCTGTTCGACGCGTCGGCGCTCAAGGGTTTCCGTCGCCCGCTGCTGGCCACGTCCGCCGACGGAGTCGGCACCAAGGTCGCCATCGCCCAGGCCATGGACGTTCACGACACCATCGGGTTCGACCTGGTCGGCATGCTCGTCGACGACCTGGTGGTCTGCGGCGCGGAGCCGCTGTTCCTCACCGACTACATCGCCTGCGGACGCGTGGTGCCCGAGCGCATCGCCGACATCGTCAAGGGCATTGCCCAGGCATGTGCCGAGTCCGGCACGGCCCTGCTCGGCGGCGAGACCGCTGAGCATCCGGGCCTGCTGGGCCCCCAGGAGTACGACGTGGCCGGCTCCACCACCGGCGTGGTCGAGGCGGACGGCCTGCTCGGCGCCGAGCGTGTCCGCGAGGGTGACGTCGTGGTGGCGATGGCGTCGTCCGGACTGCACTCCAACGGCTACTCGCTCGTGCGCCACGTGCTGCTCGAGCAGGCGGGGTGGTCGCTCGACCGAGACGTTCCCGAGCTCGGCAGCACCCTCGGTGCCGCCCTGCTGGCCCCCACCCGCCTGTACACCAAGCCATGCCTCGACCTTGCCGCCCGCGTCGAGGTCCACGCGATGTCGCACATCACCGGCGGGGGCCTCGCCGCCAATCTCGCCCGCGTGGTGCCCGACCACGTCTCGGTCCGGGTCGACCGCTCCACGTGGTCACGGCCGGCGGTGTTCTCGCTCGTCGCCGATGTCGGCCACGTCGCGCAGGCCGACCTGGAGGAGGCACTCAACATCGGTGTGGGGATGGTCGCGCTGGTCGCTGCCGACGTCGCCGACGAATCCATCCGGGTTCTCGCCGAGCACGGCGTCGACGCTTGGATCTGCGGCGATGTGGCCGCCAAGGACATCCACGGCGCGGGTGGGGCAGTCGCGATGACCGGAGCGCACGCGTGACGTCGGCGCCTATTCCTCCTCGGTGACCCGTTCCCGCACGGAGCCCGCATTCGGTGGCGGGTCGAACCCGAGCGCCTCGTAGAAGGCTACGACGCTGCCACCTGCGGCGAGGGCGTGCTCGTAGTCGACCGTCGTGACAGGACCGATGAACTGACTGAAGAGCTCGATCTGGCGGTCGAACTCGAGCAGCTGCGGGTATTGCTCGGCCAGGTCCTGACCTGAACCCGCCCAGTCGCCCGTCCGCGTCCGTTCGGCCGCCATGGACGTGCTGAAGGTCTCCGGGTCCCGAAGGAAGAGCAGGACGGACACGTCGAAATGACGGAGCGCGCGGGCGACGTTCTTCAGGTAGCGACGTCTCGCCGCCCAGTATGCGGCGTCGTCGTGCCACGTCGTGGTGCTCCAGCTCAGGTTGTAGGCGTGACGGTAGATCGGTTCGGAGCTGATCACGACGAGCTCGCCGGGGCGGACCTCGTCCCGGGTGTACTCAACGAACTCGCGAGAGAATTTTCGTGACTTGGCCGTGTCCGACGCCAGCCCATGGGCGAAGCGATGGTGCGGAACGACGGGCATGAGCTCGGCGGGATAGGGGTAGAAGAGCCCGCGGGCCCGATCGTTCTCGCGGTTGTCCTTCAACATCCGCTGAATGCTGGTGGTGCCGGTCTTGTGGATGCCGGCATGCAGAACGAGGCGTGGTCGCTTTCGCCGAAGGGCGGAGCGGAGTTTCACGTCAGTGACAGCCCCCTGCCGGGATCGGTACGCACCCTGTGCTCGACGGAAGTCTAGTCAGGGGCGTGGATCGTCACTCGACGCATCGTGTCGGAGGGGCGATACCGGCATTGTTGGCGACTTTCGGTAGGCTTGACCGCACGACATACTGACTATTTCTGTGCGAGGGGGTCGGACCTCATGGGGCGCGGCCGTGCGAAAGCCAAGCAGACCAAAGTTGCACGCGACTTGAAGTATCGAACGATCGATACGGACTTCAGCGATTTGCAGCGTGAGCTTCACGGAGAGTCGGGCGATCCGATCCCCGATCAGTACTCCGATCTCGTCCAGGATCGTGAGGACCCGGCCGCCAGCTAGGCGGCCAGGCCTCACTCACCGTCACACGTCTCGGTGCTGGCTCCTCGCCTCAGCGGGGTAGCCACATCGAGCGCAACCGTCCGACGTCGCGCATGCGCTGCTCGGCTTCGCGGTCGGCGGCGATCGACGGCGGCACCCCCTCGGCGGCAGCGCGTTGCAGCACGCCGAGCGTCGTCTCGAAGATCTCGCTCGCGCGCATCTTGGCGCGGTCGAAGTTGAAGCCCTCCAGCTCGTCGGCGACCTGAATCAGGCCTCCGGAGTTGACGCAGTAGTCGGGGGCGTAGGTGATGTTGCGCTCGGCCAACCGCTTCTCGATGCCGTCGTGCTCGAGCTGGTTGTTGGCAGCGCCGCAGACGATCGACGCGCTCAGGACCTCGACGACGTCGTCGCTGAGGGCGCCACCGAGGGCGCACGGTGCGTAGACGTCGAGCTGCTCGCGCACCAGGGCATCGGCGTCCTGGACGACGGTGACCTGTGGGTGGGCCTCGACGACGGTGGCCACGGCCGCGTCATTGACGTCGGTGATGACCACGTTCGCGCCCTCGTCGATGAGGTGGGTGACGAGGTGGTGCCCTACCTTGCCGACACCGGCCACGCCGACGGTGCGGCCTCCGAGCGAGGTGTCGCCCCAGACGTGCTGGGCCGCGGCCCGCATGCCCTGGTACACGCCGTAGGCGGTGAGCACCGAGGAGTCGCCGGCTCCGCCGTGCTCGACCGTGCGGCCGGTGACGAAGTCGCACTCCCGCGCGATGATGTCCATGTCGGGGCTGAACGTGCCCACGTCGCAGGCGGTGTAGTAGCGCCCCGCGAGCGACTGCACGAACCGGCCGTACGCCCGCAGCAGCGCCTCGGTCTTCATGGTCGTCGGGTCACCGATGATGACGGCCTTGCCGCCACCGAGATCGAGTCCGGCGAGAGCGGCCTTGTAGGCCATGCCCTGGCTCAGGTTGAGGACGTCGCGCAGCGCGTCGGTCTCCGACGCGTACGGGTAGAAGCGGGTGCCGCCGAGCGACGGGCCGAGAGCGGTGGAGTAGATGGCGATGATGGCCTTGAGGCCGGAGTCCTCGTCGTGGCAGAAGACGACTTGCTCATGGTGCCCGCCGAAGGCGGACACGGGCGCTGCGCCACTCGTGTGGTGCTCGGCGGTCGAAACGGGGCGATCGGTCACGGTAGTGCTCTCTCTCGTGGTGGCGGTCCGGCGGTGGTGGGCCGTTCCATCGGGTGTGCCGCGGGGTGGTGCGGCATCAATCGATCGTATCTCGTCGGGGCGGTCGGGACGGCGCTAGCCGCGGCGGGCGCGACGCGCGAGGGAGGCGTCCATGCGCCGGAACAAGGGCCGGGACGCAGCGGTGAGCATGCCGGGGAGGGTCGCCATGCCGATCTCGCCGAAGGCGCCGGCGACGCTCGTGATCCGGGTCGGTCGTTGGTCTGCGGCCTTGACCAGCCAGCCGGCCGCCTTGCGAGCGCTCATCATCGGCATCGCCGAGTAGATGTCGGTGGCGTTGGACATCTCGGTGCGGACCATCGGGAAGTGCACGATCGTCGTCGAGACGCCGCCACCATCGGCTGAGCCGCCCAGCTCGGCCGACAGCGACCGGGCGAACGACTCCAGCGCACTCTTGCTCGCCAGGTACGCCGAGAACAACGGGATGGGAATCTGCGTGGACATGGAGGTTGAGACCACGACGTGTCCGTGTCCCTGGTCGAGGAAGCGGGGGAGCAGCCCGAGCGTGAGACGCACGGCCGCGAGGTAGTTGATGTCGATCGTGCGCTCGTAGTCGTGCACGCGTCCGATCGACTCGGTGATGGGCCGGCGGATCGACCGGGCGGCGTTGTTGACGAGCACGTCGATGCGAGGGTGGTCGGCGAGCAGCTGTGCGACGACGGCATCCGTCGCGTCACCGTCGGTGAGGTCGACCGGGTAGGCGTGGGCCGCGCCGCCGGCCGAGGTGATGTCGGAGCACACGGCGGCGAGCTCGTCCGCGCGGCGGGCGAGCAGGCACACCGTGGCGCCTCGCTCGGCCATCTGTCGCGCTGCCTGTGCGCCGATGCCGCTCGATGCGCCCGAGATGACCACCGTGCGGCAGTCGAGGCTCACCGGCTCCCTGCCGTGTCGGCGCCTTCGCCGAGTAGCGCGGTGAGCAGGCGGATGCAGCGCTGCGTCATGGCCGCGGCGGTCTCCTGCGGGTGCTCCATCCACCAGTTCATCAGGGAGTCGACGATACCGAGCCACATCGAGGTCATGGCCGAGATGTCGACCGGGTCGGTGTTGCCGGCCAGCGTCATCAGCTCGGCGACGCCTTCGTCGGCCAGCTTGGAGATGCGCTGGGTGTAGTGGTCGATCGCGTCGGCGACGGCCCCGGTGGTGGGTGCGGACGGGTCGTAGAACAGCTTCCAGAGGTACGGCTGGGGCTCGAGGATGGCGAACATCCCGTCGAGCGTGCGCAGGCCTCGCTCGATCCCGACCGCGTCGCCGCGCGCGATGCGTTCGATCTCGTCGGCGACGATCGAGCCGGCGTGGTCGAGGCAGGCCAGGAACAGCCCTTCCTTCGATCCGAAGTAGTTGTAGACGAGTGGCTTGGAGATGCCGGCGTTGTCGGCGATCGTCTGGATGTTGGCGGCTCCGTAGCCGTCGGACCCGAACACCTCCGAGGCCACGGTGAGGATCTGGGACTCGCGTTCCAGCCGGGGGACGCCCTTGGTGCCCGCGTTCGCTCGTGCCATGGGCATCACCCTAGCCGATGATATGAACCTGTGGTAACTTACCGAAGAGTCATATCGCGAGAGGACATCATGGAAGCCGTTCTGGACCCGCTGAAGAACCCCGTCACGTATGCGGCCCCGTTCTTCGTGCTCACCATGCTCATCGAGATGGCCGCGTTGAAGTGGCTTGACCACGACGACAACGTCACCGGGTACGCCTTCAAGGACGCCCGCACGTCGATCTCCATGGGCGTCGGCTCGCTGTTCTTCCTCACGGTCTTCAAGGTGGCGACATTCTTCGGGTTCGTGGCGATCTTCGCCTATCTCGCGCCGTTCCACCTGCCGGTCGACACGTGGTGGTACTGGGTGCTGCTCACGCTGGGGCTCGACCTCGGGTACTACTGGCACCACCGCTTCTCGCACCGCGTCCGGATCGGGTGGGCCGGCCACCAGGCGCACCACTCCAGCGAGTTCATGAACTACGGCACGGCGCTGCGGCAGAAGTGGAATCCCTGGTTCGAGTTCTTCTTCTGGGTGCCCCTTCCACTGCTCGGCTTCGCCCCCTGGACGCTCTACGTCGCGTTCGGCGTCAACCTGATCTTCCAGTTCTTCGTGCACACCGAGATGGTCAACAAGCTGTGGCGGCCGATCGAGCTGGTCTTCAACACCCCGTCGCACCACCGGGTCCACCACGGCAGCGACCCGGAGTACCTCGACAAGAACTACGCCGGGATCCTCATCATCTGGGACCGGTTGTTCCGCACCTTCGCCCCGGAGAAGCAGCGCCCGACCTACGGCCTCACCTACAAGGTCGACACGTACAACCTGCTGAAGCTCCAGTACGGCGACTACGTCCAGATGGTTCGCGACGTCCGCAGCGCCGACCGGTTCCGCGACAAGCTCGGCTACGTCTTCGGCCCCCCCGGATGGGCGCCCCAGCACCAGGTCGGCGGCAAGGACGCCGAGCGGCAGCTGGTGCACGAGGCCGAGGTGGCAGCCCACGGGGGCTGAGTCACTGCGACGGCGTCGATCCGCGGCGCTTCAGCTCTGCGACGATCGCCGGCACGACCTCGTGCATGTCGCCGACGACTGCGTAGGTGGCCTTGGTCATCATCGGCGCCTCGGGATCGGTGTTGACGGCGAGGATCACCTTGGAGCTGGCGCAGCCGGCCCAGTGCTGGATCGCGCCGCTGATGCCGCACGGGATGTAGAGCTCGGGGGCGATCCTGCTGCCGGTCTGACCGACCTGCTCGTGATGCGGGCGCCAGCCGAGGCTGGTGACGACCCGTGACACGCCCAGGGTCCCGCCGAGCAGCTCGGCCAGCTCGCTGACCGGCTCGAAGCCGTCCGGGCCGCCGGCGCCGCGGCCGGCACCCACGACGACCCGCGCCGACTTCAGCGAGTCCGACTGGTCGACCTCCTTCTGGCCGGTCGACGTGACGCGCGCGACCAAGTCCTGGTCGGACACCTCCACCGGGAGCTCGTACCAACCGGGGTTGCTGGGTGACTTGGCCGCGGTCGCGGTCCAGGAGTGACCGGCGACCGTGAGGACGGCCGGAACCTGGTCGAGGGCCATCTCTTCCAACGCCGTTCCGCCGACGACCTGGCGTGTGAGGACGAGGGGGGACGTGCTCGTGAAGCCGATCGCGTTGGCGGCCATCGGCACGGCGAGTCTGGCCGCGAGGTGGGCGAGAATCTCACCACCCCGGGGACTGCCGCCCGCCATGACCACGGACGCACCCGTGGCCGACTGCGCGGCTTGCACGGCGGCGGCCCACGCCGCTCCACCGAAGGCGTCGAACGCCTCGCCGACCGCATGGTGCACGGCGGTGACTCCGTGGGCACCCAGCTCGGTGGCCAGCGCGTCGCGGTCGGGCACCGCGCCGATGACCACGGCGCCGATGGCGCCTGCCTCGCCGTCCGCCGCCAGTGACCGGGCCATGGCCAACGCCTCGAGGGTGGTCTCGCTCGCACCCCCGCCTTCCAGCTCCGCCAGGACGAGAATCATCGGACGACCGCCAATCGCTCGAGCAGGTCGACGACGGCTCCGGCGGCCTCCGGACCCTCACCGAGCATGGTGACCGAGCTCGGCTCCGGTGGCGGCAGCAGCATCCTGACGCGGTGCGGGCCTTCCGGGTCGCGGGTCGTGGCACGTGTCTCGATGTCGACCTTCTTGGCCGCCATCCGGCCCTTCAAGGTGGGGTAGCGCGGCTCCACGCCGCCCTCCAGCACCGATGCGACGGCCGGCAGCGGGACGGTGTAGGTCTCCTCGCCGTCGGGCCCGTCGACGTGGGCGACCATGACTCCGTCGGCGACCTCGACGAGCGAGGCACCGGTGACGACCGGTCGGCCGAGGGCGTAGGCGAGGCGAATCGGCACCTGGAAGTCGCCGCTGTCGGCGGCGTCGTTGCCGAGGAGCACGAGGTCGTACGTCGTGCCGGCAGCCGCGTGGTCAGCGACCACCTGGGCGATCTCGTGGGCCACGTCGGCCGGTCCGACGACGGCCGGGTCGGCCTCGACGAGCACGGCTGCGTCGCATCCGAGGGCGAGCGTGCTGCGCAGCTGCTCGACGGCAGCTTCCGGCCCGACCGTCACCAACGTCACCGACCCACCGGTCGCGTCGGCGACACGGATGGCCAGCTCAACCGCGCTGTTCTCGTGGTTGCTGACCGTGAAGCCGACGAATCGGGCGTCGATGCCCTGGGCGTCGTCGGTGAGCAGCACCTGGCCGGAGGAGTCCGGGACCCGCTTGATGCCGACGAGGACGTCCATCAGCGGATCCGCTCGTTGTCCGGATCGAGCACCGGAGTCGCGTCGGCGGACTCGATGGTGACCGGGTAGAGCTCCTCCATGTACGAGACCGCCAGCTGGTTCCCGACCGTCGCCTGGTCCGGCGGCAGGTAGGCCATCAGCAGGTGCTTGCCCAGGCTGGGTGCCGAGCCCGCCGTGGTGACGTACGGATGGTGGCCGTGGCCGTCGGTGAGCGACTCGCCGCCGCGCGTCAGGATCGGCTCGCCGCCCAGCATGTACCTCTTGACGCCGCTCGCCGACGTGTGGTCGTCGACCGACATGGTGCACAGGACCGCGGCCGGGTTTCCGTCGCGCTGCGCGAGATAGGCCTCCCGGCCGACGAAGTCCGCCGCCTTCACCTTGGGCCGCTGCATGCCGGCCTCGATGATGGTTCGCTCGGAGTCCAGCTCGAAGCCGTAGGCCCGGTAGCCCTTCTCGATGCGTCCGGTGGTGCCGTACACGCCGATGCCGACCGGGCGGGCGCCGTGTGGCGCACCGGCCTCGAGCAGGGTGTCCCACAGCGCGGCGGCCGAGGCCATCGGCGCGTAGAGCTCCCAGCCGAGCTCGCCGACGTAGGAGATCCGCGATGCCAGCACCGTGACGGACTCGCCCGCCGACGTCTGCACCGAGATCTCGCGGCACGTGAGGAACCCGAACCCCTCGTCGGACACGTCGTCGGACGTCAGGGACGCCAGGATCGTGCGGGCCTGCGGTCCCCACAACCCGATCGTCGAGATCGCGTCGGTGCGATCCTCGAGCACCGTCTCGCCGTCGTCCGGCAGGTGGTCGCTGAACGTCTTGCGGTCGACCATGCCGTGGGCGCCGCCGGTGACCACGCGGAAGGTGTTCTCGCCCAGGCGCATCACGGTGAGGTCGGAGATGAAGCCACCCTTCGGGTCTAGCACCGGCGTGTAGATGACCTTGCCGACGGCCACGTCGCACTGGGCCACGCAGGTCCGCTGCACCGTCTCCAGAGCACCCGCGCCGGTGATGTCGAAGATGGCGAACGCGGTCAGGTCGATGACGCCCGCGGCCTCGCGCATCCGCAGGTGCTCGGCGTTGATGATCGGACTCCACCAGCGGGAGTCCCACTCGTGCTCGCGCGGCATCACGGCGTCGCCGTAGACCTCGAGGAGATCCCGGTTCGACTCGTACCAGTGCGGACGCTCCCAGCCGGCGGTCTCGAAGAAGACTGCGCCCAGCTTCTTCTCGCTGTCGTTCATCGGCGCCAGCCGCTGTTCACGATCGGACTCGTACTGCTCGGACGGATGGATGATGCCGTACGTCTTGATGAACGCCTCGGTGGTGCGCAGCCGGGTGTGCTCGCGGCGCATCTGGTGCGGGTGGAACCGGGCGATGTCGCTGTGGTTGAGGTCGATCTCGCTGTGGCCGTGGGTCATCCACTCCGCCACCGCACGCCCGACCCCGGGGCCTTCCTTGATCCACACCGCAGCGGCCGTCCACAGACCCTTGACCAGGCTCTCGCCGAGGATGGGGTTGCCGTCGCAGGTGAGCGACAGCAGCCCGTTGATCGCGTAGCGCATCTCGGCGCCGTCGGCGCCGAGCAGATCGGGCATCAGCTCGAAGGCCTGCTCGAGCTGGGGATCGAAGTCGTCGGACGTGAACGGCATCTCGGTGGGGGACAGCTTGGCCTGCTCGAGCGTCGGGATGTCCTCGGGCTCATGCAGGATCGCCCGGTGGGCGTAGGAGCCGACCTCCATGTCGGCGCCGTGCTGGCGCTCGTAGCAGAACGTGTCCATGTCACGGACGATCGGGAAGGTGATCTCGCCCTCGGTGTCGACCAGCTGCGGGCACGGACCCACCGAGATCATCTGGTGCACGGCGGGCGTGAGCGGGATGGAGATGCCGGCCATGTCGCCGATCTTCGGGCTCCACACCCCGCAGGCGATGACCACGGCATCGGCCTCGATCGAGCCTGCGGTCGTGTGCACGCGACGGATGCGGCTCACGCCGGAATCCAGCACGTCGACGTCGAGATCCGTGACCTCGACGTTGGGGACGACGGTCAGGACACCTGCGGCCATGGCCCGCTCGCGCATGATCGTGCCGGCTCGCAGGGAGTCGACGACTCCGACGCCGGGGGTCCAGAAGGCGCCGATGAACTGGTCCTCCTCGATGAAGGGGACCTTCTCCTTGACGAATGCGGGGGAGACCAGCTCGGCCTCGATGCCCCAGGCCTTGGCGCTCGACATCCGCCGGCGCAGCTCCTCCATCCGCTCGGGGGTGCGGGCGATCTCGAAACCGCCCGACCGGGTGAAGACGCCCATCTCCTGGTACTGCTCCACCGAGTCGAGCGTCAGGTCCGTGATCTCGCGGGAATGGTCGACGGTGAAGATGAAGTTGGAGGCGTGGCCCGTGGAGCCGCCCGGGTTCGGGAGCGGGCCCATGTCGAGCTGGACGATGTCGGCCCACCCCAGCCGAGCCAGATGGTGCACGAGGCTGTTGCCGACGATGCCGGCGCCGATGACGACGACCTGGGCGCTGGTCGGGACCGCGCGGGATGAGGGTGGGGCCATGGTCTTCTCCAAGTGCGTCATACGCAACAGTGTGCGCAATAAGGAACAACACTAGGATCGACCGCACCCCTGCGGCCTGTCAAGACATGCCGCAGGGGTGATCGGGGGATCGGTCCTACTTGAGCCAGGCGTCAACCTTGTCGGGGTTGTCCTCGACCCACTTCTTGGCCGCGTCCTCCGGCTTCATGTTGTCCTGCGCGATGTACGTGGACACGATGTTCTGGTCGTCGTTGGTCCAGGTGAAGTTCTTCACCAGGTCGACGGCCGGCGAACCGGAGTCCTCGAACTTCTTGGAGATGAGCTTGTTCAGCTCGTACGGCGGGTAGTCGCAGGCGACCTTCGCCGCGTCGGCGTCACAGCCCTCCTCGTACGGAGGCAGGTCGACGTGCACCAGCTTCATCTCCGAGAAGAACCACTGCGGCTCGTAGAAGTACGCGAGCAACGGCTTCTTGTTCTTCTCCGCGGACTTGAAGCTCTGGATCAGCCCGGCCTCGGAACCACCGACGACGACCTTGTAGTCGAGCTTCAGGTTCTTCACCAGAGCCTCGTCGTTGGTGACGTACGACGGGTCACCGTCGAGCAGCTGTCCCTTCTTGCCCGACTCCGAGGTCTTGAACAGGTCGGCGTACTTGTTCAGGTTCTTCCAGTCGGTGATGTCCGGGTACTTCTCGGCCATCCACGGCGGGACGTACCAGCCGATGATGCCCTTGCCACCGGTCGGTCCCGCGTCCACGACGGTCCCCTGGTCGGTGATGTACTTCTTGATCAGGTCGTCGTGGCCCCAGTTCTCCACCACCGTGTCGATGGAACCCGAGGACATGCCCTGCCAGGCGACCTCTTCCTTGACGTCGGGGTAGGTGACGTTGCAGCCGAGCTTCGACTTCGCGACGTACCCGATCACGTGCGCGTTCGAGACGTAGCCCGTCCACGGGTTCACCGCGATGCGCAGGTCGCCGCAGTCGCCGTCCTTGGCCGCCTTGTTGTCCTCGATACCTCCGCCGCCGCAGCCGGCGAGCCCGAGGGCCGCGACCGCGACGAGAACAGCCCACCGTCTGCGACCCCATGTCCTTCTGAGTCCTCCAGCCATGCCGATTCCCTTCTTCTGCTCCGCGGACTTCCCGTGGAGACGTGTGTGTCCGGCTACCTGCCGGCTCGTGCTGCCGCGTGGCGGGCGATGCGATCGAGCATCACGCCGAGCGCGGTGATGGCGATGCCCGCCGCGAGTCCCTTGCCGAAGAGCTGGTCCTGCGAGAAGCCGGAGACCACGATGTAGCCCAGGCTGCCGCCACCGACCATGCCGCCGATGACGACCATGGACAGCACGTAGAGGATGCCCTGGTTGGTCGCCAGCACGAGCGCCTCCCGGGCCATCGGGAGCTGCACCTTGGTGATCATCTGCCACTTGGTGCTGCCGCTGGCGTTGGCCGCCTCGACGGTGGTGGGAGAGACGCCTCGGATGCCGTCGGCCACGAGCTTGGTGGCGATGGGCACCGCGTAAGCCAGGGCCGCCATGATCGCGGTGAATCGGCCGACACCGAACAGCGCCAGGGCCGGCACCAGGTACACGAACGGCGGAATCGTCTGGAAGGCGTCGAGGAACGGCCGGATCACGGTGTCGGTCCGGCGGCTGCGGCCCATGGCGACGCCGAGGACGACGGCGACCGCCATCACGAGCACCGTGGCGATGAGCGTCATCGCGAGCGTGACCATCGAGTCGTGCCAGAGGCCGGTGGCGAAGATGATCGCCAGGCACACCGCGCTGATGACCAGGGGGCGCACTCCGCCCAGCACGAAGGCGATCCCGAGGATCACCACGCCCATGAGCCACCACGGCGAGTCGGCGAGCAGGTTCTGGAACGGGTTGATCAGGCCGTTGGTGACGTTGTCCTTCAGGGCCAGGGTGACGACGTCGACCTTGTCGATGAACCAGTCGGAGAAGTTGTTGATCGCCGTGGTCAGGGTCTGGCCGTCGATCGGCTTGAGGAACGGCCAGGCCTCGCGGTCGGGGAACGTGGCGAGATTGAGCTGGTTCCGCGACAGCACGATCGCGACCAGGACCGGGATCGCCCACAGGCCACGGACCAGCCAGCGACCGGCGCTGGTCAGGCGAGGCCGGCGGACACCCTTGCCGGCGCTCTCGGTCGCCCATCGCGGCAGCGCCTCGAGGGCGATGCCGGCGAGCATGACGCCGGGCCCGCTGACCGAGGCGACACTGCTGCCGCGGCCTTCGCTCGCGGAGCGCTCGCTGGCGGCCGTGGTGGTGCGGTCGAGCATGATCGCCATGAGCACGATGGCGATGCCGGCCACGGAGGCCGCGCCGATGTTCTGCACCTGCAGGGCCGCCACCACGGGCTTCCCCAGCCCGGGGCCGTTCACGAGCGCTGCGATCGTGGCCATCGACAGCGCAGCCATCATGCTCTGGTTGATGCCGACCACGATGGTGCGGCGCGCCATCGGCAGCTCGACCTGGCGCAGCATCTGGCGGTTGGTCAGGCCCATCGACCGGGCGGCCTCGATCGTCGTCTCCGGCACTGAGCGGATGCCGTGCTCGGTGATGCGCACGAGCGGGGGGAACGCATAGATGACGGTCAGCACGATGCCGGTCGTCGGGCCGATGCCGAAGCCCAGGGCGATCGGGGCGAGGTAGGCGAACGGTGGCATCGTCTGGGCGATGTCGAGCAAGGGGGTGATGGCTGCGGACACGGACTTCTTGCGGGCCATCAGGATGCCCGTCGGCAGGCCGATCACGAAGCAGACGATCACCGAGAGGATCGTGACGAGCAGCAGGTCCATGCTCTCCGACCACAGACCGAAGATGCCGAAGAACAGCATCGAGACGGTGACCAGGAGCATCGACCGGACGCCGGCGACGGCCCAGGACACCCAGGCCGCGATCGCGACGACGCCCAGCCAGCCGATCTCCGGCACCGGCCGCGGGAGGGCCGCGATGCTGATCAGCTTCTGCAGATAGACGAAGACGGAGTTGAAGACGTCGCCGATCGTGCCGAGCACGCCGTTGAAGAACCAGTTGCTCGGGCCGTTCAGCTGCACCCAGTCGCGGATGTCGTTGAGCCACTGGTGGAAGCCCGTGGTGTCCTGGAAGCCGAGCTCGCGGGTCTGCGTTCCGCGCAGCACGAACCACAGCACCACCCAGATCACGATGATGGCGAGGAACTTCAGTCCGGTGCGGCGCTTGCGACCGGGCTCGATGTACGGCTGCTCCTCCTTGGAGGCCGGGGGCTGTGGAGCGGTGGTGGTGGTCATCTCAGGAGGTCTCCTCCGCCACGACCACCCGGAGGATGTCCTCGTCGTCGACGACCCCGACCGTCTGGTCACCGTCGAGGACGCGACAGGGGCCGCGGGCGTCCAGGACGATCCGGGCGGCGTCCTTGACGATCTGGTCGACCTGGAGCGTCGGGCTGTCGGCGCTGACCTTGCCGTCGTCGGGACGCATGACCCACTTCAGCGTGAGCACGTGCGACTTGGGGACCTCGCTGGTGAAGTCGCGCACATAGTCGTCTGCGGGGGCGCCGACCACTTCGTCGGGCGTGCCGATCTGGACGATCTCGCCGTCGCGCATGATGAGGATCCGGTCGCCCAGCTTCAGGGCCTCGGCGAGGTCGTGGGTGATGAAGACCATCGTCTTGCCGACCTCCTCGTGAAGGCGGATGACCTCGTTCTGCATGTCCCGGCGGATCAGGGGGTCGAGGGCGGAGAACGGCTCGTCGAACATCATCACGGCGGGGTCGCCCGCGAGCGCCCGGGCGAGGCCGACGCGTTGCTGCATGCCACCGGAGAGCTGGTCCGGGTAGTTGTTCTCATAGCCGGACAGGCCGACGAGGTCGACCATCTCCTGGGCCCGGTTGCGTCGGTCGCCCTTGTTCTCCCCGCGAACCTCCAGGCCGAAGGCGACGTTGTCCACGACCTTGCGGTGGGGGAGCAGCCCGAAGTGCTGGAACACCATCGAGACCTTGCGCCGTCGGGTGTCGAGCAGCGCGGAGTCGGCCATCCCGGTGATCTCGTCCCCGTAGAGCTCGACGGTGCCGTGCGTGGGTTCGATCAGACGGGTCAGCAACCGGACGAGAGTCGACTTGCCCGACCCGGACAGGCCCATGACGACGAACACCTCGCCGGGAGCGACCTCGAAGGAGACGTCGCGGATGCCGACCACGTGACCGGTCTGCTCCTGCAGCTCCTTGCGGGACAGCTCGGCCTGCGGGGTTCCCATGATCTTGTCGGCCCGAGGGCCGAAGATCTTCCACAGGTTCTCGACGCGTACTGCTGGCGTGTCGGAGGCCGGTGCCTCGGAGCTGGTGACCGTCGTCGTCATGCGGTGTCCTCATCGTTGCGGCTGTCGCCGGGCGGGTGGAGCGGGCTGCCGTCTCGGTATCGGTAGTAAGGCACATTCGCGGGTTCAAGTGGCGTGTTTCCGGCGATGAGGTCGGCGGCCTTCTCGGCCGTCATCATCACCGGGGCGTAGATGTTGCCGTTGGTGACGTACGGGAACACCGAGGCGTCGACGACCCTCAGCCCCTCGGTGCCGTGCACGCGCATGGACGCCGGATCGGTCACTGCCATGGAGTCCCGGCCGATGTCGCCCATCTTGGCGGTGCACGACGGATGCAGGGCCGTCTCGGCGTCGTCGCGCACCCAGTCGAGGATCTCCTCATCGGTCTCCACCGACGGTCCCGGCGACAGCTCGCCGTCGTTGTACGGCTCGAACGCGGGTTGGTTCAAGATGTCGCGGGCGACCCGCACGGCCTCGACCCACTCCCTGCGGTCGGTCGGCGTGGAGAGGTAGTTGAACTGCATCGACGGGTGCACCCGGGGATCGGCGGACGTGATCCGGACCCAGCCGCGGGTGTCGGCGTACATCGGGCCGATGTGCACCTGGTAGCCATGGCCCTTCGTGGGTGCGGTGCCGTCGTACCGGATGGCGATCGGCAGGAAGTGGAACATCAGGTTGGGGTAGTCGACGTCCTCGTTGCTGCGGGCGAAGCCGCCGCCCTCGAAGTGGTTGCTGGCGCCGAGGCCGCGACGGTGGAAAAGCCACTGGTAGCCGATCTTCGGGCGCTCGCGATACCTCAGACCCGGGGCGATGGAGACCGGTTGCTTCGAGGCGTACTGGATGTACACCTCGAGGTGGTCCTGCAGGTTCTCACCGACTCCGGGAAGGTGTTCGACGACGTCGATGCCGTGCTCCTGCAGCAGCGACTTCTCACCCACCCCGGACAGCTGGAGGATCTGCGGCGTGCTGATCGCACCGGCACAGAGGATGACCTCACCCGCGGTGGCCGTGCGGTTGCGTCGGCCCGGTCGGTCGTAGGTCACGCCGACCGCCCGGTTGCCGTCGAAGTTGACCTTCGAGACGAACGCACGGGTCTCGATGCGCAGGTTCTTGCGGTCTCGCACGGGCCACAGGTAGGCGCGCGACGCCGACCAGCGGCGGCCCCGGTAGATGTTCCGGTCGAACCTGGCGAAGCCCTCCTGCCGGTACCCGTTGACGTCGTCCGTCAGGGGGTAGCCGGCTTGCTGCGCGGCCTCGAAGAATGCCGTGAACAGCGGGTTCTCGGCGGGTCCGCGCTCCAGCATCAAGGGGCCGTCGCCCCCGCGCCACTCATCGGCCCCGGCGAGGCACGTCTCCATCCGCTTGAAGTACGGCAGGCAGTGCAGGTAGTCCCAGGTCTCCATGCCCGGGTCCGCGCCCCACCGTTCGTAGTCGAGCGGATTGCCGCGCTGGAAGATCATCCCGTTGATGCTGCTGGAGCCGCCGAGCACCTTGCCGCGGGCGTGGAAGACGCGACGGCCGTTCATCATCGGCTCGGGGTCGGTCTCGTACTTCCAGTCGTAGAGGCGGTTGCCGATCGGGATGGGCAGGGCTGCCGGCATGTGGATGAACGGGTCGATCCGGTAGTCCGAGCGCCCGGCCTCCAGGAGGAGCACCGTGGTGGACGTGTCGGCGCTGAGCCGGTTGGCCAGGGCAGCCCCGGCGGACCCGCCGCCGACAATCACGTAGTCCCAGTGCATCGGCCGTCCCTCAGCCCGCGAACCAGTGCTGGGGCGCGGGCGCGATGTTGTGCCACACGTGCTTGGTCTCGCGGTACTCCTCGAGTCCGGCCTGGCCCAGCTCGCGCCCGATGCCGGACTGCTTGTATCCGCCCCATTCGGCCGGCGCGACGTACGGGTGGTAGTCGTTGATCCACACCGTTCCCATCCGCAGCCTCGCCGCGACCCGCTGGCCCTTGCCGGCGTCGTCCGTCCACACCGCGCCCGCCAGTCCGTAGATGCTGTCGTTGGCGATGCGGACGGCGTCGTCCTCGTCGGTGAAGGTCTCGACCGTGAGCACGGGACCGAACGACTCGTCCTGGGTGACGCTCATCGCGCTGGTGCAGCGATCGAGCACCGTGGGCAGGTAGTAGAAGCCGTCGGCGAGCGCCGGGTCGTCGGGTCGTCGTCCGCCGCACCGGAGCTCGGCTCCCTCCGCGAGTCCAGCGGCCACGTAGGTCTCGACCTTGTCGCGATGGGCAGCGCTGGTGAGCGGACCGGTCTCGGCCTTGTCGTCGAAGGGCCCACCGAGCCGGATGCGCTGAGCCCGCTCGACGAGATCGTCGACGAACCGGTCGTGCAGCGAGTCCTGCACGACGAGGCGGGCGCCGGCGGAGCAGACCTGCCCCGAGTGCAGGAAGACGGCCGTCAGTGCGAAGTCGAGCGCGGTGTCGTAGTCGGCGTCGGCGAAGACGATGTTGGGGTTCTTGCCACCGAGCTCGAGGGCGATCTTCTTCACGGTGCCCGAGGCCGTCGCCATGATCTGCTTGCCGGTCGCGAGACCGCCGGTGAACGACACCAGGTCCACGCGCGGGTCCTCGCTCAGGAGGGCGCCCGCGTTCGCCCCGTCGCCGAGCACGAGGTTGGCGACCCCGGCGGGCAGCCCGGCCTCGTCGAGCAGCCTCATCAGGTGGATCGCCGAGTGCGGGGTGAGCTCGCTGGGCTTGAGCACGAAGGTGTTGCCGGCGGCGAGGCACGGCGCGACCTTCCAGGAGACCTGGAGGAGTGGGTAGTTCCACGGGGTGATCAGTCCGCAGACGCCGACCGGCTCGTGGACGATTCGGCTGACCACGGCGGCGTTGCCGGTGTCGATCATGCGACCGGCCTCGGCGTCGGCGACGTGCCCGAAGTGGCGGAAGACCGACACGACGTCAGCGATGTCGTACTCGCTCTCCACCAGCCGCTTGCCGGTGTCGAGGGATTCCGCCCGCGCGATCTCGGCGGTGTCGCGCTCGAGCAGGTCGGCGAGCCGCAGCAACAGGTCGCCGCGCTCGCGGGCCGAGCTTCCGGGCCATGGACCGGAGTCGAAGGCGGTGCGGGCGGCGGCGATGGCGTCGGCGGTGTCCTCTGGTCCGGACTCGTCGACCTCGGCGACCATGGAACCGTCAGCCGGGCAGCGGATCTCACGGCGCCGACCTGATCGGGCGCTCACCCACGTCCCCGAGATCCAGTTGTCCGCCACCGAACCTGCTTTCCCGCGGTTGCGTATGGTGCAACGAATTGCTTGTGGCGCAACCTCGATCTACTTGAAGAATGGTCTGTCTCGGGTGCCGGCGTCAAGGCCAAGCGCCAATTCCATCCGGGTGCGGCTAACGGTGACCCCAGCCCAGGCGGTGGGAGATCTCCTGGGCCGCATCCTGCAGCTGGGGGAGAATTTTCTCGGACTTGGCCTCGTCCAGACGGAAGGTCGGCCCGCTGACGCTGAGCGACGCGACGACGTCGCCGTGCGCATTGCGGATCGGAGCGGCGAGAGCGGTCAGCCCCTCCTCGAGCTCGTCGACCGCCATGGCGTAGCCCTGCTCGCGGACCTTCACGAGCTCCGCGCGCAGGGCGGACCGCTTGGTGAGGGTCAGCTTCGTGAGCGCCGGCATGTCGTGCAGCACCTGGTCGAGGGCGTCGTCGGGAACGCCGGACAGCAGGACCTTGCCGTTGCTGGTCGCGTGCAGCGGGATGTGCTGTCCGACCCAGTTGTGCGGCTGGATGGCCGACGAGCCGGCAATCTGGTCGAGGTACAGGGCGGAGGACCCCGAGAGCACGGCGATGTTCACGGTCTCGCCGGTGTCGGCGGCCAGCGTCTTGCAGATCGGCCGGGCCTCCTGCACGACGTCGAGGCGCGCGGTCGTGGCCCCGGCCAGCCGGAGCAGCCCGATCCCGAGCCGGTACTTGCCCCGGTCGCCGGCCTGCTCGACCAGGCCATGTCGTTCCAGCGTGCTGATCAGTCGAAACGCCGTGCTCTTGTGGACTCCGAACTCGGCAGCGACCTCGGTGACACCGACCTCGCCACGGCGGGCCAGGACCTCGAGAATCGTGATGGCTCGATCGACCGACTGGACGCCCCCACCCGTATCCGTGGTGTTGCTCATGACGCAACACTAGCGGAATGTTGTTGCGCATCGCAGAATGCGTTTCGTAAGACGCAACGATGGGAGTGTGTGATGGCCGACCTCGCAGAAGGTGCCCGAACCCGGCAGACCCCGGACGGCACCGTGATCGCCGCGCCGCCCGGCCAGGCCTCCGGCGACTTCGTCCTCATCCTCGCCTGCCCCGACACCCCCGGCATCGTCCACCACGTCTCCGGGTTCCTCACTCGGCGCGGTGGCAACATCCTGGAGAGCCAGCAGTACGGCGATCAGCTCACCGGCCGGTTCTTCATGCGCATCGACTTCGAGATCCCCGGTCCGGCGATCGCCGAGGAGCTCCGGGTCGAGTTCGCGCCCACGGCCGAGAAGTTCGGCATGGAGTACGAGCTGTGGGCCGCGCACGCTCCGTACCGGACCCTGATCATGGTCTCCCAGCAGCTGCACTGCCTGAACGACCTGCTGTTCCGGTGGTCGACGGGGTCGCTGCAGATCGAGATCCCGGCCGTCGTGTCGAACCACCCGGATGCCCAACGGCTCTGCGACGTCTACGGCCTCGACTTCCACCACA
The DNA here is from genome assembly GCA_963781445.1 of uncultured Actinomycetota bacterium. Taxonomy (GTDB): domain Bacteria; phylum Actinomycetota; class Actinomycetes; order Propionibacteriales; family Nocardioidaceae; genus Aeromicrobium. The sequence goes on along the minus strand of CAWAGS010000010.1, from coordinate 402,359 downwards.
TCCCGGTGCGTCCCGACAGCAAGGCCGAGGCCGAGGCGGCGCTGATGTCGCTCGTCAGGGAGCACGGTATCCACGTCGTGGTGCTCGCCCGCTACATGCAGGTGCTGTCCGACGACCTCTGCCGCCAGATGGAAGGGAAGGTGATCAACATCCACCACTCCTTCCTGCCCAGCTTCAAGGGCGCCAAGCCCTACCACCAGGCGTACGAGCGCGGGGTCAAGCTGGTCGGTGCCACCGCCCACTACGTGACAGCCGACCTCGACGAGGGTCCGATCATCGAGCAGGACATCGTCCGGGTCGACCACTCCTACCGGCAGGACCAGCTCGTCGCGGCCGGACGCGACGTCGAGGCCCAGGTGCTGTCACGCGCCGTGCGCTGGCACTCGGAGTCGCGCGTGCTGCTCAACGGCCACCGGACCGTGGTGTTCCGCTGAGCGATCAGGAGGCCCTCGATCCTCGACAGCATTGTCGAGGCACCAGGTCTCAGTCGCCGAGCTCGGCGCGCCGGCGCACCACGTACTCCTCCAGCTCCTGCCGGATGGCGTCGTCGAGCGGTGGGGTCTCGTAGGCCTCGAGCGTGGCGGTGTAGATCTTCTCGGCACGGTGCGCGGCGTCGAGGCCGCCGCCGCGCATCCATCTCTCGTAGTTCTCCGACGAGGAGAGCAGAGGGCGGTAGAAGCAGGTGCGGAAGCGCTCCATGGTGTGCATCGCGCCGAGGAAGTGGCCTCCGTGGCCCACCTCCTCGTGCGCGCCGAACGCCATGGACGCCTCGTCGATCTCCAGGGGCGTGAACTCGGCCTGGAGCATCTGCAGGATCTCGATGTCGACGATGAACTTCTCGTAGCCGGACACCAGGCCGCCCTCGAGCCAGCCGGCGGAGTGCATGACCCAGTTGGCGCCGGCGAGGAACGTCGGGAGCATCGTCATCAGGGCCTCGTACCCGGCCTGGGCGTCCGGCACCTGTGACGACGTCAGTCCGCCGCCGGTGCGGAACGGCAGGCCGAAGTGCCGGGCGATCTGGCCGGTGCAGAGCAGGCCGATGCCCGACTCGGGCGTGCCGAACGTGGGTGAGCCGGACTGCATGTCGATGTTCGACAGGAACGAGCCGAAGATCACCGGCGTGCCGGGCCGGATCAGCTGCGAGAGCGCGATGCCCGACAGCGCCTCGGTGATCTGCTGCACCAGGGCCGCCGGGATCGTGACCGGCGACATCGCCCCCATCAGGATGAACGGCGTGAGGATGACCGGCTGCCCGGCCGCGGAGTACTCGAACTGCGCCTCCAGCATTCGGTCGTCCCAGCGGAGCGGGGAGTTGCAGTTGATCAGGGAGATGGAGGCCGGGGTCTGCTCGATCTTGTCGCGGCCGCCGAACAGGATCGCGCCCATGGCGATGGTGTCGGCGGCGTTGACGCCCGACACCACGTTGCCCATGTAGATCTTGTCGGTGAGCGTCTGCAGCGCGTAGGTCATGTCGAGGTGGCGGCTGTCCAGAGGCGTGTCGTTCGGCTCGCAGATGACGCCGCCGGCGGAGTCGAGCACCGAGAAGCTCTGGGCCAGCTTGGTGAAGTTGCGGAAGTCGTCCATCGTCGCGTCGCGGCGCACGTCGCCCTGGCGCACGAAGGGCGGGCCGTAGACGGCCCCGAAGGCCATCGAGTCGCCGCCGATGTGGACGTTGTTCTCGGGGTTGCGGGCCTGGACGTCGAACTCGCGCGGGGCCTTGGCGACCTGCTCCAGCACGAAGTCGGGGTCGAGGAAGACGGTGTTGTCCTCCACCCTTTGCCCGGCCTTGCGGAACAGCTCGAGAGCGCGCTCGTCCATGAACTCGACGCCGATCTCGGTCATCAGCTTGCGCCACCCGGTGTCGAGCATCGCCATGGCGTCCTCGGACAGGATCTCGTAACGCGGCATCCGGTTGGTGAACATACGGACTCCTTCATGACCTCGGCTGCTTGACGCGGGGCGCGCGGAGCCTCACGATATGGGAATAGAGTTCCACATCATGGAACGAACCACAACGGCCTCGAAGGGACCAGCGTGAGCGCGTCGAGCAGCACCGGCACCCAGGCCATCGATCGAGCCGCGTCGCTCGTGGCGACGGTGGTCAAGGCCGACGAGCCGATGACGTTCCCCGATCTCCAGGTCGAGAGCGGTCTCGCGAAGTCGACGGCCTCCCGGCTGCTCGCGGCCCTGGAACGGACCGAGCTGCTCGAGCGCAACGTGGACGGCGCGTACGTCGCCGGGCCGCTCTTCTGGCTCTACGCCACCCGCCACGATCCGTGGGACGAGCTCGTGCGCATCGCCCGCCCGACCATGGAGCAGATCGGCGACGACACCCGCGAGACCGTGAACCTCTCGGTGACCCGCGGCGATCGCGTCGTTCAGGTGGCCCAGGTCGACTCCAGGTATCTCCTCGGCACCAAGGACTGGACCGAGGCCGACGTGCCGGCCCACGCGTCCGCCTTGGGCAAGGTGCTGCTGGCGTTCGGGGCCATCGAGCTCGGCAGCGGCCGGCTCGAGGACGTCACCCCGAACACGATCACCGATCCCGAGGCGCTGCAACGAGAGCTGGCCGTGATCGCTCGCGACGGGTGGGCCAGCACGGTTGACGAGCTGGAGATCGGGCTCACCGGCGTGGCGGTGCCGGTGCGCGGCGGTGACGGCCAGGTGATCGCTGCCCTGGGCGTCTCGGGGCCGAACACCCGGTTGCAGTCCCAGGTCGACGAGATCGGCCGAAAGCTCGACGAACGAGCGCGGCAGCTGTCCGCCCGGCTTCGTCGCGGAACACACAAGAGAGGTGCGGCATGACACCGGAAGAGATCCTGCAGGGGTTGTACGACGAGACGTTGGTCGGCAACGCGCCGCGCGTCCTCGAGCTGACCGGCGAGGGACTGCAGCTGGAGATGGAACCCCAGACGCTGCTCTTCGACGCCCTCATCCCGTCGTTGGAGGAGGTCGGCGCACGCTTCGAGCGAGGCGACTTCTTCGTTCCGGAGATGCTGATCGCCGGACGCGCGATGGCCGGCGCCATGGAGGTGCTGCGGCCGTTGCTCGCCGAGACCGGCGTCCAGACCGTCGGCAAGTTCCTGATGGGAACCGTCAAGGGTGACGTGCACGACATCGGCAAGAACCTCGTCAACATCATGCTCGAGGGCGCCGGCTTCGAGGTGATCGACCTCGGCGTGCAGGTGGCTCCGGAGAAGTTCATCTCCGCCATCGAGGAGCACGAGCCGGACATCGTCGGCTTCTCGGCCTTCCTGACCACCACCATGCCGATGTTCAAGGCGAACATGAACGCCCTCGAGAAGGCCGGCATGCGCGGCGACGTCATCGTCATGGTCGGCGGAGCCCCGGTCACCCAGGAGTATGCCGACGCAGTGGGTGCCGACGGCTATGCCGCGGACGCCTCCGCGACGGTCAAGCGTGCCAAGGCGCTGCTGCACGAGAAGCGTTCGAAGGTGTCCGCCTGATGTCGGCCGAGCGCCTCGAGACTGTCCTGCGTGGAGCGGGCTCGGAGGTCGTCATCGGGCACGACCGGCCGTTCTGCCTGATCGGCGAGCGGATCAACCCGACGGGACGGCGGATCTTCCAGGAGCAGCTGCGCGCCGGCGACCTGTCGGCGATCGAGCGCGACGTGAAGGCCCAGGTCGAGGGCGGCGCGGACGTGCTCGACGTCAACATGGGCGTGCCGCTCACCGACGAGGCCGACCTGCTGGCCAAGGCGATCACCCTGGTCCAGGAGCTCACCGACAAGCCGATCTGCATCGACTCCTCGGTCGTCGAGGCGCTCGAGGCCGGTCTCGCTGTGTACCGCGGCCGCGCGCTCGTCAACTCGATCACCGCCGAGGACGAACGGATGGAGCAGATCCTCCCGCTGGTGAAGAAGTACGACGCCGCCGTCATCGCCCTGCCGAACGACTCCGACGAGATCCCGATGGAGTCGGAGAAGCGGCTGGTCCTGACCCGCAAGATCTTCGAGGTCGCCACGACCGAGTACGGCATCGCCGCGGCGGACATCCTCATCGATCCGCTGGCCATGCCCATCGGCGCCGACCAGAGCGTGGCGGCCACGTTCTTCACCACCGTCACAGCCATCCGGGAGGAGTTCGGCGCCAACATGACCTGCGGCGCGTCCAACACGTCCTTCGGCATGCCCGGACGAGACCAGCTGGGCGCGGCATTCCTGCCGATGGCGATGGCCGCCGGCCTGACGAGCGCGATCATGGACACCCGTTCGCCGGTGATCGTGGAGGCGGTGAAGGCGGCCGACCTCCTGCTCGGACACGACGAGTGGGGCGGCGCCTGGATCGCCGCGCACCGGGCCCGACAGGCTCGCGAGGCGGCCGAAGCGAGCGCATGACTGAATCACCACCGGCGGCTCGTGGCCCCGCACCCCCGCCGGGCGTCCCCGACTTCGACATCGCCGTCGGCATCACCGACGTCTCGCGCGAAGGGCTGATCGAGCCGCACTCCGCCGACCAGGCCGTCCACGACGGCACCGGCCGGGTCCAGCTCGCGTTCACGGTCGAGCAGACCGACGGGGCCGAGTCGACGCAGCGCGGCGTCCGCGTCCCGCCGGGGGTCACCGTGTTCGACGCGGCGTCGTGGAACGGCATCGCGATCGACTCGACCTGCGGCGGTCACGGCACCTGCCACAAGTGCCGGGTGCGGATCGAGGGTGACGCGCTCCCGATCACGCGGCACGACGTCAAGACCTTCACCACCGAGCAGATCGGCGCCGGGTGGCGGCTGGCCTGCCTCGTCAACGCGACGCGCGACCTGCGGGTCGACGTGCCGCCCCTGACCACTCGCCCGAAGGCGGCCACCGTCGGGGTCGGTCGTCAGGTCATCCTGCGCCCGGCCCTGCAGAAGCGATACGTCGAGCTGGATGAGCCGTCGCTCGCGGACCAGGCCACCGACCTGGCCCGCTTGACCGCAGCGATCACCGACCTGGAGTTCACCGCAGACCTGCACGCGCTGCGCCGGTTGCCGTCGGTGTTGCGAGAGGCCGACTTCAAGGTGACCGCGGTGATCGTCGACGAGGACCTCGTCGAGATCGAGCCCGGCGACACCACCGGCACCCGCTACGCGATCGCCTTCGACCTCGGCACCACGACGGTCGTCGCGACACTCCTCGACGTCGGCACCGGAACTCCGGTCGCCGTCGCCTCCATGCTGAACAAGCAGCAGCCCTACGGCGGCGACGTCATCACCCGCATCAGCGCCACGATGATGGACCCGGAGGCGCTCGGCCGCCTGCAGACCGCGGCCGGGGAGACCCTGCAACAGCTGGCCGCGCAAGTGTGCCGGGAAGGCGGTGTCGACCCACGCACCGTCTACGAGGTGGCTGTCGCCGGGAACGCCACGATGACCGCGATCGCCCTCGGCATCGATCCCGAACCGCTCGGCGTCGCGCCCTTCATCATGTCGTCGGCGCAACCGCCGACGGTGCTGGCCGTCGACCTCGGTCTCGACCTGCATCCGCGAGCCCGGGCGGTGATGTTCCCGGCCCTCGGCGCGTACGTCGGCGGCGACATCGTGGCCGGCATGCTCGCCACCGGCATGGACCGCGACCAGCGCACCCGGCTCTTCATCGACGTCGGCACCAACTGCGAGATCGTGCTCAGCGACGGCGACACCATCCTGTCCACGGCTGCGCCGGCCGGACCGGCGTTCGAGGGCGGCGCCATCCGGTGCGGCATGCGGGCTGCCGACGGTGCGATCGAGGTGATCAAGCTCCACCCCGAGGGCGACGATCCGGTCGAGCTCGGCGTGATCGGCGACGTCGAGCCGCGGGGTCTGTGCGGCTCCGGGTTGGTTGATGCGGTCGCCGAGCTGGTCAAGGTCGGCCTGCTGGACGCGTCCGGGCGGTTCGTGCCCGAGGACGCCGCCGCCACGTCCGTCCCCGGTCTGGCCGACCGGCTGACGAAGATCGGGGAGGAGCGGGTCTTCGTGCTGCACAGGCCCGAGCCGGACGCCCCGCCGGAGGAGTGCGTCTACCTCTCCCAGCGCGACGTCCGAGAGCTGCAGTTCGCCAAGGCGGCCATCTCCACCGGGTGGTCGCTGCTGCTGGCCGAGCTGGGACTGGAGCACCGCGACGTCCAGCAGGTGCTGCTGGCCGGTTCGTTCGGGAGCTACCTGTCGCCGGCCTCAGCCGTGCGGATCGGCCTCGTGCCGCAGCTGCCGGTGATGCGGATCGTCGCCGCCGGCAACGTGGCCGGCGAGGGCGCGAAGATGGCCTTGCTGTCGCGCCGCGAACGTGAAGGTGCGGGCGTCCTGCTGGAGGAGGTGCGTTACGTCGAGCTCTCCGACCGTCCCGACTTCAACGACGCGTTCGTCGAACAGCTCGGGTTCTGACGCCGTTCCCCGCGCCACGGGGCACCGGATCGCGCTGATCGCCTGCGGTGCGATCGCCCAGCCGTGCGCGGAGATCAGCGAGCGTCACGCCTGGCCGGTCGACGTGCACCCGCTGCCGCCGCTGTTGCACAACCAGCCGCAGAAGATCGCCGGCGAGGTCCGCGCGCTGGCCGAGCGTCTGCAGGAGTCGTACGGTCGCGTGGTCGTGGGGTACGCGGACTGCGGTACCTACGGGGCGCTCGACGCGGTGTGCGCCGACCTCGGACTGGAACGGCTGCCCGGCCTGCACTGCTACGACGTCTTCGCCGGACCGTCACGCATCGAGACCTTCTTCGCCGAGCAGCCCGGCACGTATCTGCTCACCGACTTCCTCGTCCGCTCCTTCGCGCGAACGGTCGAGCAGGAGCTCGGCCTGGACCGGTGGCCAGAGCTCCGCGACGACTACTTCGGCTCGTACACCCGCGTCGTCTGGCTCGCCCAGCAGCCGGACGACGAGCTGCGGGCCCTCGCACAGGATGCCGCCGACCGCCTCGGCCTCCCCCTCACCGTCGTCGACACCGGCTCCACCGGGCTGGAGCACGCGCTGCAGGATCTCCTCGCCTGATGCGCCCGGCTTGATCAGTGGCTGAGGCGCTCGATCATCGCCGTCCGCCAGGCTTCGGTCTCGGCGATCTGGTTGAAGGTGAAGACGTGCAGACCCTCGACGAGAGCGGTGGGCTGGGTGATCGCCGGAGCGACCTGCTCCAGGAATCGTTCACCGGTGAACCCACCCGGTGCGGCCAGCCGCGCGAAGAGGCCCTTGTTCTTGGCGAGGAACCGGGAGGACTCACCGACACCGATCTTCGTCGCCATGCCCAGCAGCTTGGTGCGGTCGATCGGGCCGGGCAGCCCGACCAGCAAGGGCAGGGTGATGCCGCGCGAGCGCATCCGTGTCAGCCAGGTCGAGAACACGTGCGAGTCGAAGGTGAGGTTGCTGACGACGTGGGTGGCGTGGCGGCGCTTGTCCCACATCGCCTGGATGGTGAGGTCGTCGTGGATGCTCGGGTGCGACTCCGGGTACCCGGTGATGCCCACGTGGGCGAACGGCGAGCCGAGCTCCTGCAGGTCCATCAGCAGTGACAGCGCATCGGGGTAGTCGCCGACGGCATCGGCATCGCCGCCGGGCACGAAGACGCGGGTGATGCCGGCCGCGACGAGCCGCTCGCAGATCTCGGCCAGCTCGGTGCGGTTGTTGACCATCCGGGCGGCGAGGTGCGGCACGGCGACGTAGCCTGCCTCGGACAGCTGCTCGGCGAGCACGAACGTGGCCTCGAGGCCACGCGACGGCGACGCGGTGACGGTGACCGTGTGGTCGGCCGGCAGGTGGGCGAGCACCTTGTCGGCCGTGCTCTGGGTGGGCAGCACTTCGTAGCGGAGGTGCTGGAGCAGTCCGACCAGTGACTGACGGACCCCTGACTTGTTGCGCATGAAGCAACTCGTTTCGTGATGCGCACCGAACAGGTTGAGCGTAGCCCCCGGGAGGGGCACGGAGAAAGGGGTGCCGCGGGAATCTTTTCCCGCTGTCGCGGGGGCGGTGAGAACTACAGGCTGCGCGTGAGGCCGCCGTCGACCGGCAGCATCATTCCGGTGAGGTAACCGGCGGCAGGGGAGAGCACGAACGCGGCGGCGCGACCGAACTCCGCGGGGTCGCCGTAGCGACGCAGCGGGATGGTGGTCAGGTGCTGCTCCTTGGTCGCGGCCGCGTCGCCGGAGAGCTCGTCCAGCTCCTGCACGCGCTCGGTGTCGACGCGCCCCGGCAGCAGCCCGTTGACCCGGATGCCGCGAGGTCCGAGCTCGTCGGCCAGGGTCTTGGCGGCCATGGCGAGTCCGGGGCGCAGGCCGTTGGAGATGCCCAGGTTGGCGATCGGAGCCTTGACCGAGGTCGACAGGACGAACGCGATCGAACCGCCGTCGGTGAGGGCATCGGCAACCGTGGTGGCCATCCGCACGGCACCGAGGAACACCGAGTCGAACGCGCTGCGCCACTCGTCGTCGGTGCGCGAGGCGATCGGGCCGGGGGGCGGACCGCCGACGCTGATGAGCGCCCCGTCGAGGCGTCCGAACTCCTCATGCGCGGCAGCGACGAGGCGTTCGGGAGTATCGGGATCGGCGTTGTCGGCCGTCAGTCCCGTGGCCGACTCCCCGAGCTCGGCGACCGTCGCGTCGACCGACTCCTGCGATCGGGAGGAGATCACGACGCGGGCACCGTCGGCGACCAGCACCTCTGCTGTCGCTCGTCCGAGCCCTCGCGTCCCCCCGGTGACGATGTACACGTGGTCGGCGAGCCCCAGGTCCATGCGGCCACCCTACGACCGGGCGGCGACGGTCTCCTCGGCAGCGGGGACGGCCAGCGTGCCCGCCAGCGCCGTGAGCGCCTCGGGCACGAGTCGGTACCACGCCCACGTGCCGCGCCGTTCGCGCTCGAGGAGACCGGCCTCCATCAGCACCTTGAGGTGATGGCTGACCGTGCCCTGCGACAGGCCGAGCGCGGCCGTGAGGTCGCAGACGCAGGCCTCCTCGCGGGACGCCGACGAGACGAGGTGGATGAGCTGGACGCGGGCGGGGTCGGCGAGTGCCTTGAATCCGGCTGCGACCCGAACGGCCTCGTCCCGGGCGATCGGCGGCGCGCTCGTCGAGCAGCAGATCGGGGTGAGCAGCTCGAGTTCGAGTGGCATGAGAAACTCCTTGCATTGATGGCTTTCAATATATACGATCGAGCTTGTATTGATCAACATCGATTCAAGGAGGCGACCATGGACGAATGCGACGAGACCTGCTGCCCGTGCTGAGGTCCCAGACGAGGGCGGTGCTCACCGAGCTGGTGGGCACCGCCACCCTCGTCATGACCGTGGTCGGGTCCGGCATCGCCGCGGTGAACCTCACCGACGACACCGGGCTCCAGCTGATGTTCAACGCGATCTCGACCGTCGCCGTGCTGGGCGTCATCGTCGCGGCGGCTCTGCCGATCAGCGGAGCGTCCTTCAACCCGGCCGTCACGCTCGCGAGCGTGGTCCGACGCGAGATGTCGCCGCGGCTCGGTGCCGTGTACGTCATCGCCCAGGTTCTCGGCGGTGTGCTCGGCACGGTCGTCGCGCACCTGATGTTCGAGCGCGACGTCGTCTCGTGGTCCAGTGCTGATCGAGGTGGGTGGGGCCGCCTGATCGGTGAGGTCGTCGCCACGGCCGGACTGGTTGCGGCCATCGCCCTGGTCGACCGCGCGGCCCTTCCGTTGGTGGTGCCCGCATGGATCCTCGCGGCGTACCTGTTCACGTCGTCCACGTCGTTCGCCAATCCCGCCGTCACGGTCGGGCGGGCGTTCACCGACAGCTTCGCCGGCATCGCCGGCATCGACGTGCCGGGCTTCCTCGCCGCCCAGGTCGTGGGTGGGATGCTGGGACTCGGGCTCGCCCTGCTCGTCAGTACCAAGGACACCAAGGAGACGCCATGACCGACCGCCCGAGCGTCCTGTTCGTCTGCGTCCACAACGCCGGACGGTCCCAGATGGCCGCAGGCTTCCTGGCATCACTGTCGGGCGGCGCGGTCGAGGTGCTCTCGGCCGGCTCCGAGCCGGCCGACGGCGTCAACCCGATCGCCGTCGAGGCGATGGCCGAGGTCGGCATCGACATCGCCGGCGAGAAGCCGAAGATCCTCACCGACCAGGCCGTGCAGGACACCGACGTCGTCATCACGATGGGCTGCGGCGACGCCTGCCCGTTCTACCCCGGCACGCGCTACGAGGACTGGGAGCTCGACGACCCCGCCGGCCAGCCCCTGGAGGCGGTCCGCCCGATCCGCGACGAGATCAAGCGCCGGGTCGAGGAGCTCCTCGCCTCTCTCGCCTGACCCCGAGATGTGAAGACTTCCGGCCCACTTTCACGCCGAGAGTGGGCCGCAACCCATCAGATCGCGTCGGAAGTGCCGGAGGCCAGCTCCAGGGCGCGCTCGGCCATCGGCAGGGCGGCCACCCGATCGCGGGGAACCAGCCCGATGCGGGTCCGGCGATCCAGCAGGTCGTCGACATCGGTGGCCCCTTCGTGGGTGATGGCGAAGATCAGCTCCGCGAGCGTGACGCCCAGCGGGCCGGGCTCCAGCACCTCTTCTTCGGTCAGGCCGCTCACCGTGATCGCGTTCGAGAGGACGAGTGCGGCCTCGGTCCCGAACCGGCGCACCAGCCGCGCGGGTGCCTCGAGCTTGGCCAGATCCTCTCTCGGCGCTGCCCCCAGGAGGGGTAGGGAGCGCGTGCGACACGGGGCATGGGTCAGGCCGACGGCGTCGACGGCATCCTCGGCCATCTGTCGGTACGTCGTGAGCTTGCCGCCGACCACGGTCACCACGCCCGTCGGAGATGTGATGACGGCGTGCTTGCGTGACAGGTCGGCGGTCGAGCCGTTGGAGTCGAGCAGCGGCCGCAACCCGGCGAAGGTGCCGATCACGTCGGACCGACGCAGCGGCTTCTCCAGCGCGGCGCCCACCACGTCGAGCAGGAAGCCGATCTCGGACGTCGTCGCCTCCGGCACGTCGGGGATGTCGCCGTCGGTCTCCTCGTCGGTCAGCCCGATGTAGATGGTGCCGTCCGGCTGGGGAAGCGCGAACACGAAGCGGCTGGTGGTTCCGGGGACCGGCACGGTGAGCGAGGTCGCGAGGCCCGGCAGCGTGGACGCGCGCAGCACCAGATGCGTGCCGCGCGACGGCTTCAAGGTCACCTCGTCCACGAGCGACCCGGCCCACACGCCGGTCGCGTTGATCACGCCCCGCGCGACCACCTCGTGCGTCGTTCCGGTGAGCTCGTCGCGGAGGGTCGCGCCGCTGCCGTGCGCCGACAGCACCCGGGCGCGGGTCCTCACCTCTGCGCCGAACGACGCTGCCGTCCGTGCCAGACACGTGACGAACCGGGCGTCGTCCTCGAGCTGGCCGTCCCAGCTCAGCAGCCCACCGCGCAGTCCCGAACGGCGGAGGGCGGGCGCGAGACGGAGTGCCTCGTTCCGCGAGATCCTGCGCGGGCGAGGGAGAGTGTCCACGCTCGTCCCAGCGCTGATCCGCAGTGCATCGCCGGCACGGAAACCGGCGGACGCCAGCGTGGCCTGCGCCACCGACACGCTGCTCATCAGGGGAAGCAGCATCGGCATCGGGTGCGACAGGTGCGGGGCCGTGGACTCCATCAGGATCCCGCGTTCGACGGCGCTCTCCCGGGCCACCCCGAGCTGCCCGTTGGCCAGGTAGCGAAGTCCACCGTGCACCAGCTTGCTGGACCAGCGCGACGTGCCGAACGCGATGTCATGGGCATCCACGGCGAGCACGGAGAGCCCGCGCGAAGCGGCGTCGAGGGCGACGCCGGCGCCGGTCACGCCGAGCCCGATCACCAACAGGTCAACCGACAGGGGCGCATCAACGAGGCTGGGCCGAAGGCGGGTCATGGCGTGAGGTACCTCCGGACGAACGTCGTGAGCTCGGCGTCGAAGTCGGCCTGGGCCAGGTCGTCGTCGGCCATCGTGTGCACAGAGATCGCGAAGCCGTGGGCACTGAGCATCAGAGATCGCGCCAGCAGCTGCGGATCGCCGGCACGCACCTCACCTGATGCCTGACCCTCGGCGATCCGCGACGCCAGGACGTCGAGGATCGCATCCTGCGTCCGTCCCCTGCGGTCGATCAAGTACGGCAGCAGCTGTTCAGGGTCCACGTCGACGATCCGGCGAAACAGCTCGTTCTCGCGCAAGGCGACCACGGCGACGCTGAATCGGCGCGCGATCACGTCGGGGAGGCCGTCCCCGACACCGTCGACCTCAGTGACGACCTGGTCGATGTCGGCCCCCCACTCACGAGTCATCAGGTCCGCGAGGATCGACTGCATGTCCGGGTAGGCGCGGTAGACCGTCATCCGTGAGACCCCCGCGCGACGAGCGACGTCGGTCAGGGTGGCGCGCTTCCAGCCCACCGTGAGGATCACGTCACGGGCAGCATCCAGAAGCCGACCCCTGTTACGATCTGACGTCATGTGTCACACTGTAACGTATGACCCGAGAGATGCACCCCCAACGTTGGGGCGACCCGTCCCACGCCGGCCCACTGCCCGAAGCCACCCAAGGACTCGTCGACGCCGTCTTCGGAGCCGGGAAGACCCCGGCAGTGGAGACCGTCGCGCTCCCTGCCCCAGGCCTTCCCGCCGAGCAGCTGGCCGCGCTCATCGCGCTGATCGGGGAAACGAACGTCCTCACCGATGACACGAGCCGACGCCTCCGCACGCGAGGCAAGTCGACGCCCGACCTGCTGAAGGCGCGATCCGGCGACCTGACCGACGCCCCGGACGTCGTCGCTCGTCCGGCGTCGCACGACGAGGTCGTGGCCCTCCTCGCCTGGGCCGTCGAGAATCACGTCGCGGTCGTCCCGTTCGGCGGCGGTACGTCGGTCACCGGCGGGCTGGTTGCCCGCAGCGAGGGGTATGCCGGCTTGGTCAGCCTCGACCTGAACCGGATGGATCAGCTTCTCGAGGTCGACGAGGTCTCGAAGACCGCGACTCTCCAACCCGGAATGCGTGGGCCGCAGGCCGAAGCCGCCCTTGCCGAGCACGGACTGACCCTCGGGCACTTTCCGCAATCCTTCGAGTTCGCCTCCATCGGTGGGTTCGCTGCCACGCGCTCCAGCGGTCAGAACAGTGCCGGCTTCGGGCGCTTCGACCAGATGGTTGTCGGCCTCCGGGTCGCCACACCGATCGGGGAGCTGGTTGCCGGATCCTCGCCGATGAATGCCGCGGGCCCCGATCTCCGGCAGCTGCTCATGGGATCGGAAGGCACGTTGGGTGTCATCACCGAGGTCACGGTGCGTGTCCGCGCGGTCGCCCGCGAGGCGCACTACGAAGCATGGCGCTTCGAATCCTTCGATGCCGGCAGGGCCGCGATGCGGCACCTCGTCCAGCACCAGATGCAGCCCACCATCATCCGGCTCTCCGACGAGGCCGAGACCGCGCTGAACCTGGCCAGTCAGTCCGCCGTCGGTGGCGAGGCGGCCGATGGTTGCCTGATGATCGTCGGCCACGAAGGGGCCTCCATCGCCGGCCCGCGCGCCCGCGTCACCGAAGCCCTGACGTCACTCGGCGGCCAACCTCTGGGCGAGGATCGCGGCCGGGCCTGGCTCGACGGCCGCTTCCACGCACCGTATCTGCGCGACTCGTTGCTCGACTCCGGCGTCCTGGTCGAAACGGTGGAGACGGCGACCTTCTGGTCCAACGTCGACCGCGTGTATCACGCCGTGAAGTCTGCGCTGGAAACCAACCTGGGGGAGGGAACGCTCGTCCTCTGTCATGTGTCCCACCTGTACGAGACCGGGTGCGCGTTGTACTTCACCATCGCAACGAAGCAGGGCGACGATCCGATTCCGCGGTGGCTCGCGGCCAAGGCCGCCGCGTCCGACGCCATGATCGAGTCCGGCGCGACGATCACCCACCACCACGCCGTCGGCACCGACCACAAGGCCTGGCTGGCCCGCGAGATCGGCCCGGTGGGAGTGGCGATGCTCCGCGGCGTGAAGGCCACAGTCGATCCGACCGGCATCCTGAACCCGGGAGTATTGATCCCATGAGGTCCTTCTCGTTCCTGGTGAACCCGCTGTCCGGCGGCGGCGCGGCGCCGGATGCGGTCGTCCCGGTCGCCCGGATCCTTCGGGACGCCGGCGCCGAGGTCGAGGTCACGTATTCGCCGGGACCCAAGGCCACCCTCGACCTCGTGACGGCCACCGTCGGGCGTGGCGATGTCGTGGTCGCGGTCGGCGGCGACGGCATGTTGTCGTCGATCGCCGGTCAGGTGGCGCAGCTCGGCGGCGTGCTCGGCATGATCCCGGCGGGCCGCGGAAATGACTTCGCCCGGATGCTGAAGCTGCCCGAACGCCCCGAAGCCGTGGCGCGGATCCTCCTCGACGGCACGGAGACTCCGACCGATCTGATCTCGGCCACCATCCCGGGACGGGATCCGCACGTGGTCGCCGGCTCGGTCTATTCCGGCGTCGACGCCCGGGCCGGCGAGATCGTCGACAAGGTGCGCTGGATGCCCGCGAAGCTCCAGTACCCGTATGCCAGCCTGCACGCGCTCGCGACGTACACCCCATCGACGTTCACCGTCGTCATCGACGGTGAGAAGCGCACGTATCTTGCGGCCACCGTGGTCATTGCCAACTCCGCCTACTACGGCAAGGGCATGCGGATCGCGCCGGACGCCTCGGTGACCGACGGGGTGCTCGACGTGATCGTGATCGAAGCTGCCTCGCGTCGCGAAATGATCAAGGCACTCCCGAAGGTGTACGACGGTGCCCACGTCCACCTCGACCAGGTGACGGTCCTCACGGGGTCGACGGTCGAGATCAGCGGGACACCCTCCGTTCCCATGGGAGGCGACGGCGAGCCGCTCGGCATGCTGCCGACGGATGCGTCCGCACCGGCCGTCGTGAGCGTCTTGCCCGACGCCCTGAACGTCCTCACCTGACGCTGACCTGCGGTTCCGCTGGTGGCCAGGGCCGGGGTCGAACCGGCGACCTTCCGCTTTTCAGGCGGACGCTCGTACCAACTGAGCTACCTGGCCGATGCCCGCGAACGAGCGACGATCACCATATCAATCGACGTCGGCCGGGCTGAATCGGCCGACCACCCGAACGCAGTCATCCCACGACCGATGAACGGTGCGTGGGATGACTGGCGATTCTCTGCGACCCCGACGGGACTCGAACCCGCGACCTCCGCCGTGACAGGGCGGCGCGCTAACCAACTGCGCCACGGGGCCTTTGCGGCAGAACCGCGAACGCGACTCTACCCTACGGCGGAGCCCCTCAACAAAGCGGCTCGGACGTCCATCGGACCCCCGAACGGGCCGGTCAGCGGGGCTGGTCCCAGCGAGTGAATCCGGCGGTCTGGGCGGCGTCCTCGGACTCGTAGACGACCCCCGGCGCGGATTCGTGGAACTGCGGAGAGTCGGGTGTGTGGTACACGCCGGACGCTGGATCGGCCCGCACCTGGGTCGCCTCGGCCGGCTGGGTCTCCGGGGTGATCACCGGCTCCGTCTCGACCGGCGGGCCGGGCTCGACGACCGGGTCGGGGTCGGGCCGGGCTCGATCACCGGGTCGGGTTCGATGGGCGGGGCTGTCGCAGTCTCACGGATCTCGGGCTGCGGCTCGAGCGGTGCCTGCTCAGCCACCACGGTGGTGATGTCGTCAGGTGGCCCCGCCGAAGCCGAGCCGGGGTCGGCGGTTGGCAGCGTTCCGCCCGGACGGTCGTCGCCGGGAAGGGTACTGGTCGATGCGGGTCGATTTCGAACCATCAGCCAGGCCGTCACCGCAATGACGACGATGAGAATCACGAGGACCTTCATGGTGCGTCCTTCCACTTGTCGAACCGTGGGCGCGAACGACCTCCCCCGGCATCAGGATCAGCCTATTCCGACTTCGCTGATCCAGCACCGCCTGGGCTCCGTTCACGGTGTCGAGAAGGCCGAAAATGTCCTGAAGGCACAGGGTTTTCCACTGGTCTACGAACGCCTGTTCGACATGACTCTAGGCATGGACTCGGGGGAGACGATCGACCGGCTGCGCGAGGCCGCTCACGCCCTGAAGACCGGTGACACCCGCACCCGGCTCCGTGCCATCCACACCACCTGGTGGTCCCGAGGCGGCCGCACCGACCTCAACCACCTCATCGGGTTGTGTGTCCGCTGCCACCACCTCATCCACCGCGAACGACTCAACGTCACCGCCGACGGCACCGGACACTTCACCTTCACCACCAAGAACGGCCGACCGCTGAGCCGATCCGGCCTGCCTCGACCGTCTCGGCAGATCACCCGACCACTCGACCGAAGGCGCGATGTTCGCGTTCCCGTACGGGTCTGAGCAGTCCCGGGCGTCATCACATTGTCATCGCTCAGCGGTAGCCTTCCCGTTGCCCACCACTGCGGATCACGACAGACTGTCCGGAGTCTGTTCAATGCCTACCTTGTCGCCCAACCCATGAGCTGAGCTGAGGACCGCATGATCGAGTACCGCTCCATCTCCAAGACGTTCGCAGATGGGACGGAGGCAGTGAACGACTTCAGCCTCGAGCTTCCCTCCCGCACGACCACAGTTCTGGTCGGTTCGTCCGGGTGCGGCAAGACGACGCTGCTGCGGATGGTCAACCGCATGGTCGACCCCACCCACGGGCAGGTGCTCATCGACGACGTCGACGTCGCCACCCTCAACAAGGTCGAGCTCCGGCGCAGCATCGGCTACGTCATGCAGCACGCCGGGCTCATGCCGCACCGCAAGGTCATCGACAACGTCGCGGCCGTGCTCCGGCTCAACGGCGTCGACAAGAAGACGGCGCACGCTCGTGGGCACGAGGTGCTCGAGACCGTCGGGCTGAACTCCACCCAGGCGCACAAGTACCCCAGCCAGCTCTCCGGCGGCCAGCAGCAGCGGGTCGGCGTGGCGCGCGGGCTCGCTGCCGATCCCAACATCCTGCTGATGGACGAACCGTTCGGCGCCGTCGACCCGATCGTGCGCGACGAGCTGCAGCAGGAGCTGCTTCGAGCTCCAGCGTGATCTCGACAAGACCATCGTCTTCGTCACTCATGACGTCGACGAGGCGTTCCTGCTCGGCGACCAGGTCGTCATCCTCAAGACCGGGGGCGAGGTCGCGCAGGTCGGCAGCCCGGCCGAGATCCTCTCCAGCCCGGCCGACGACTTCGTCAGCAGCTTCGTGGGCCTCGACAAGGGAGATCGGACGCTGCACGTCGAAGAACGCGACGGGCAGTCGATCGTGGTCGACGCGACCGGAAAGGCCGCCGGGGTGCTCGCCGGATGACCTGGGCCTGGGACAACCGCGACCGCATCATCGAGCTGACGCTCACGCATGCGTGGCTGAGCGCTGTGCCGTTGCTGCTCGGCTTCGCCATCGCGCTGCCGATCGGGTGGTACGCCAGCCGGCACCGTCGGGTCGGCAACTCCCTGCTCGGCGTGGGCAGCGTGCTCTACTCCATTCCGTCCCTGCCGCTCTTCGTGATCCTGCCCGGCATCCTGGGCACCGGGTTCCTCAGCCCGCTCAACGTCGTGGTGGCCCTGACCATCTACGCCGCCGCGATCATGGTGCGCTCCTCGGCCGATGCCTTCACGTCGGTGTCGCCGACGGTGCTCGACGCGGCGGAGGCCACCGGGTACTCCCGTTCGCAGCGCGGCTTCGCCGTGGAGTTCCCGCTCGCCGGACCGGTGCTCCTGGCGGGCCTGCGGGTGGTCAGCGTCAGCACGGTCAGTCTCGTCAGCGTCGGCGCGATCATCGGAGTCAGCAGTCTCGGCTCCTTCTTCACCGACGGCTTCCGCCGCAGCTTCACCACCGAGATCCTCGTCGGACTGGTCGGCATCATGGTGCTGGCCCTGGTGTTCGACGCGTTGCTCGTGCTCGCGGGTCGCCTGCTGATGCCCTGGGCCTCCAGCGCCCGGACGGCTGGGGTCGGCGCATGAGCATCGTGGACGAGACCATCGACTGGTTCGGTGACTCCGCCAACTGGGCCGGGACCGACGGCGTGCCCAACCGGTTGCTCGAGCACCTCGGGTACTCCACGCTGACGGTCGGCATCGCCGCCGTGATTGCCGTCCCGCTCGGTCTGTGGATCGGGCACACCGGCCGCATGCGCGGGATCGCCATCGGCATCACGGGGGCCTTGCGGGCGCTCCCGACGCTGGGCCTGCTCACCTGGTTCGTGCTGATCACCGGCATCGGCCTCACCGCGCCGATCACGGCGTTGGCGATCCTCGCGGTCCCACCGCTGTTGGCCGGCACCTACTCCGGCCTCGAGTCGGTCGAGCGGGACACGATCGATGCCGCCCGGGCCATGGGGATGACCGAATGGCAGATCCTCGGCCGCGTCGAGATCCCGCTCGCGCTGCCCCTGATCGTGGGCGGCATCCGTTCGGCGGTCCTGCAAGTGGTGGCCACCGCCACCGTCGCGGCCTACGTCGGCCTCGGGGGGCTCGGCCGCTACCTCATCGACGGGCAGGCGCTGAGCGACTACCCGCAGATGGTCTCCGGCTCGATCCTGGTGATCGGGCTCGCCCTCGCCCTGGACGCCGTGTTCGTCGGCCTCCAAAAGATCGCCGTAGGAGGCCGCGCCCCTGTACTCAGCACGCAAGCTGCCTGAACCACCGAACCACCTCGTATCCCCCATCAAGGAGAACAAGATGAAGACCCGACTCATCGGTACCCGCCTCGCGGCGGTCCTTGCCATCGGAGCGCTCGGCCTCGCCGCCTGCGGCAGCGACCCCACCGAGGGTGAGAAGGCCGCCACGGACTCGATCACCATCGGCTCCGCCGCCTTCCCCGAGAACGAGATCCTCGCCGAGATCTACGCCCAAGCCCTCGAGGACAACGGCGTGAAGGTCAAGAAGAAGCTCAACATCGGTGCTCGCGAGGCCTACATCCCGGCCCTCAAGAACGGCGAGATCGACCTGATCCCGGAGTACAGCGGCAACCTGCTGACGTACGTCGACAAGAACGCCACCGCCAGCGCACCCGACGACGTCGTGGCAGCGCTGGGCGATGCGCTCCCCGACGGACTCGTGGTCCTTGAGGCCTCCGAGGCCGAGGACAAGGACTCCCTGAACGTCACCTCCGCCTTCGCCCGCGAGAACAACCTGCGGACGATCGGCGACCTCAAGGGCGTCGACGGACTGAAGCTGGCGGCGAGCCCGGAGTTCAAGGAGCGCGCCTACGGCATCCCCGGCCTGGAGAAGGTCTACGGCATCACCGGGATCAAGTTCACGGCGATCAGTGACGGTGGCGGACCAGCCACGCTGAAGGCGCTGCTCGACGGCAAGGTGGACGTCGCGGACATCTACTCCACGACCCCGTCCATCCTCGACAACGGGCTCGTCACGCTCGAGGACCCGGAAAACATGATCGCGGCGCAGAACGTCATTCCGTTGATCAACAAGGACAAGGCGACCGACGAGGTCACCAAGGTCCTCAACGAGGTGTCGGCGGAGCTGACGACCGAGGACCTGCTCGACCTGAACGGCAAGAACCAGGGCAGCGACAAGGTTGCGCCGGCCAAGCTCGCAGCGCAGTGGCTCAAGGACAAGGGGCTCGTCAGCTGATCTGTGACACCGTGCGCCTCGGGCCCGATCTGGGCCCGGGGCGCACGGGACGGCACCGCGGCGCGGGACTAATCTGTCGGGGTGTGATGATGCGGGGTGGAGCAACACGATGGAACTGACTGCCGTCAGCCGCGACGTCACGGAATGGCTCGAGGAGTTCGCTCGGGCCGTGCGCGAGCGTGACTTCGAGGCGGGTCGACGTCTCTGCTCGGACGCGGTCACTGGTTTCGGCACCGTCTCGTCCCGCTACCGCGGCATCGACGAGCTCCATGACGGCCAGTGGCAGCCCGTCTGGGACCGCACCGAGGGCTTCGCCTTCGATGCGGACTCGGTGACCGTCTGGGCCGATGGATCCCTGACCGTCGTCATCGGTGAGTGGTCGTCCGTCGGACGCGACGTCGACGGGAGTGGTCGTCCGCGGCGTGGCCGGGCCACCATCGTGCTGGCCGACGCCGACGGCGCACTCCGTGCCGTCCACACCCACTTCTCGATGGCGCCCGGCTTCGACCCGTGATCCACTTTCACGCGATGCCGAGGTTCCTCTGGACCATCGAGCGATTCGTGCAGGACTGGGCGCCGTCGCTGGCGCCGTCGATCAAGGCCGTCGGCTACGACGCCATTCCCCTGGACCAGGCTCTCGAGCCGGGCGTGCACATCTTCACCGACTTCGAGCGGATGCTCCCGCCCGAACGATGGTTCGCTCGGCGCCTGCACGGGCACATCGCCGAGCACCCGGAGTCCTACCGGGCGTTGAACGACCCGACGACCTGGACGGGTCGCTTCGACCTGCTGCGTGGATTGGCCGATGCCGGTCTCAACGACTTCCAGGTCCACCGACTGCGCGACCTCGGGCCGCAGGTGCGCTTTCCCGCCTTCCTGCGCTGGGAGAACGAGCACACCGGCAGCCTCGGCTCGGCTCTCGGCTCGGTCGAGGAGGTGCGCGCGCGGGTCGACAAGCGCATCAGCCGGCGGCGCATGCTGCTTCGCCACCTCCTCATGGTGGTCGAACAGGTCGATGTGCGCGGTGACGACGGGATGTTCCGCAAGTACTCCGCGATGAAGATCGGCGACCACCTCGTGCCTCGGCACGTGCTCTTCAGCCGCAAATGGGTGACCAAGAAGCCGGACATCGTCACGCCCGAGCTGGCCGCGGAGGAGCTGCGTTTCGTCGAGGAGTTCCCGCACGCCGACCAGGTCGACGACGTCTTCCGGCGGGCCGGGATGACGTACGGCCGGATCGACTACGGCATGCGCGACGGCCGGATGCAGGTCTGGGAGATCAACTCCAACCCGGTGATCGTTCCCCTCAAGAAGCGCATCAACCCGTTGCGGCGGCCCGCCCAGGACCGGTCGGCGGCAGCCATCGCCGAGGCTCTTGCCGCCCTGATCGCCGCCGCACCCGCGGGCCGCGGAACGCGTGCGTTCAGCGGTCCGGAGCGCCTCTGGTGGCGCGGCCAGGCGGCGATCAGCCGGAGGTACGACCAGCGCCGACGCTGACGACGTCCTCGGACGGCGGCTCGGCCTCGCTGAGACCGAACCGCTCGTGCAGACGACGCATGGGGGCGGGCGCCCACCAGTTCGCCCGTCCCAGCAGGGCCATCAGGCTCGGCACCAGCAGGGCGCGGACGATCGTGGCATCGATGAGCACCGCAACGGCCGTGCCGACGCCGAGCTCCTTGATGAAGATGATCTCCGACGTCGCGAACGCACCGAGGGCGATCGCGAACAGCACCGCGGCGGCCGTGACGATGCGTCCGGTGCGCTGGATGCCCAGGGCCACGGACTCGCGGTTGCTCGCGCCGGCATCGCGAGCCTCCTTGATGCGAGTCAGCAGGAACACCGCATAGTCGGTCGACAGCCCGAACACGACCGCGAACAGGAACACCGGTTGGGTGGAGTTGAGTGCGCCCCGGCTGCTGAAGTCCAGCAGGCCCTCGAACCGGCCGTCCTGGAAGACGAGCACCAGGATGCCGAAGGTCGCACTGATCGTGAGCACGTTCATCACCAGCGCCTTGAGCGGCAGCACCACCGAACCGGTCATCAGGAACAAGGTGACGAACGTCAGCAGCGCGAGGATGGCGAGCCCGGGCAGGATTCCGCGCATGATGGAGGCCACTTGGTCGATCTGCTCCGCACTCTCGCCGCCCACGTAGACCGTTCCGGGAGCGTCCACGGCACGCACGTCGTCGACCAGCTCGAGAGTGGCTTCCTTCAGCGGCGGCTGCTCCGGGAGCACGTCGACCTGCCAGGTGCCCTGACCGCTCGGGGCGTCCGGGGCGGAGCCCAGGAATCGAGGCGCGCGCACCGTCGCGACGCCGTCGAGCTCGCCCAGCTCGAGGGCGTAGGCGGCGATCTCGGACTCGGCGGACTTCGGTGCCGTCACCGCGATGATGAAGGGTGACACGTCGGCGTCGACGAACTGGGTGCGCAGAAGGGTGTTGGCCTGCTTGGCCTCCGCGCCGTCCGGAAGCACCGAGGCGTCGACGCCGGTGAGCTTGATGCCCAGGAACGGCGCCCCGAGCGCGAGCAGGATGGCGATGCCGGCCACGGCGATGCCGATCGGGAACCGCATCACGAACGTCGACATCCGGTACCAGAAGCCGGACTTCTCGGCCCGGGCCTCCGCCTGCAGGGCGCGCTGCCAGCGCTTGAGCCCCAGGGAGTTCACGCGGGTGCCGAGCACCGCGAAGATCGCCGGCAGGACGATCAACGAGATCGCCGCGGCGATGAGCGCCACGATGGTGACGCCGATGCCCATCGAGTACAGGAATCGCAGCGGGAACACGAGCAACGCGAGTCCGGCGCCGGCCACGGTGAGGGCGGAGTAGAGGACAGTCCGTCCGGCCGTCATGAGCGTGCGCCGCACCGCCTCGGGGCCGGGCCCGACGCGCTCGAGCTCCTCGCGGAATCGTGAGACGAGGAACAGCGAGTAGTCGATCGACAGTCCGAGCCCCAACCCGGTGATCAGGTTGAGCGCAAAGATCGACACGTCGACGACCTCATTGACGCCGCGCAGCACCATCAGGGACGTGACGATCGTCAGTCCGCCCACGAGCAGGGGCAGCAGGGCCGACACGGCCGAGCGGAAGACCAGCAACGACACGATGAACAGCAGCGGGAAGGCGATCAGCTCGGCTTTCACGAGGTCGCTCTCGACCTGCTCGTTGACCTGCTGGTACGCCGGACCGAATCCGCCCACCGTGGTCCCGTCGAGCCTGCCGAGCTCCTCGCGGAGGTGTTCGGTGGTCGCGTCGGCGTCGGCGTCGGCGCGGTAGATGGCGGCGAAGTAGGTGCTCGATCCGTCCTTCGAGACGAACGCCGGTCCCATGTCGGGACCGCCGACCACCTGGGCCACGGAGGCGTCGGTGCCCAGGATCTCGGGAACCTCCTTCATCGCCATGTCGGCGTCGAGGTCGACCACCACGATGACGTCGGGTGTGGCCATCGCTCCGGACGCCGCCTCGATCTCGCGCAACGCTTGTGCGCTGGACGCGCCGTTGTCGCTGAAGGAGTCGTTGTCGGCATTCAGGACGCCGGCCACGGGGCCGCCGATGATGCCGGCGACCGCGAAGAACAGCGCGGTGATCGCGAGGACGCGACGGGGACGGGTGTTGGCGAGACGCACCAAGGCTTCGAACATCAGGACTCCCGGAGGCAGGCGAGTGGGTCGGCGTAGAGGTCGTGCAGGTCGAGGGCTGCGACGACGGTGAGCAGCATCCCGTGGGCCATGAAGTCACGAACCTCGTCGGGGTCCGCGCCGCTCAGCTCGACGATCTCGTTCCAGATGGAGCGGTAGGACGCCTTGGCGACCGGGCCGATGTCCGGGTCGGAGGCCGCGCCCCAGGCGTGCAGCTGCGCTCGCAACGCATCCGGGTCGTCCTCGAGGAGCTGGACGTAGGCGGCCGCCATGGCTTCGAGAGGCGAGGTGTCGCCGTCACGGTTCTCCACCGCCACGCGGAACCCGATGCGGATGCGCTCGCCATGGTGCTCGATGGCCGCGGCGATGAGGCCGTTCTTGCTGCCGAACAAGCGGAACAGGTACGGCTGCGAGACCCCGGCACGTTCGGCGATCGCCTCGGTGGAGACCTCGTGCATCCCGGAGTGTCCATATTCTGCGGTTGCCGCCTCGACGATCAGTCGTCGTCGATCGGCGGCCTTCATGCGCTGTCCGGTGACCATGGAGATAAGTTAGTGAGCACTCACAAACCTGTCAAGAGACGTGGGTCACGGTGCTGGGCCACGGACCGTGCCCTATCTTCGTCACGACGGACAGGACCCAGCCATGCCCATCGCCCACGTGAACGACGTCGACATCCATTACACCGACACCGGCGCTCCGCCCGGACGTCCGGACGCGCCGACCGTGGTGTTCGGGCACGGACTGCTGTTCAGCGGGTGGATGTTCGCCGACCAGGTGGAGGCGCTCGAGGACGAGTACCGCTGCGTCACGGTCGACTGGCGCAGCCAGGGCGGTTCGCCGGCAGCCAAGGACGGCCACGACATGGACACGCTGACGCTCGACCTCGTGGCCCTTCTCGACCAGCTCGGCCTGGACGCCGTGCACTATGTCGGGCTGTCGATGGGCGGATTCGTCGGCATGCGCTTGGCGGCTCGCCACCCGGATCGACTGCTGACCCTCGCGCTCCTCGACACCAGTGCCGGCCCGGAGGATCCCGAGAAGGTCTCGAAGTACCGGCTGCTCGCCAACGTCTACCGGCTGGTCGGCATCAAGCCGGTCCGCGGGCAGGTGGAGCCGATCATGTTCGGCGAACCGTTCCGTGACGCGTCGACCGGGCGCCACAAGATCGAGGAGTGGATCGGCTCGCTCAGGAAGGTCAACCGGGCCGGGATGAGGCGTGCGATCCTCGGCGTCACCGATCGGTTGCCGATCGCCGATGAGCTGGGAAGCATCACGGCCCCCACCCTCGTGGTGGTCGGTGCCGACGACGTTGCCACCGAGCCCGCGAAGGCCGAAGCCATCGCGCTGGCCATCGACGGAGCGAAGCTCGAGGTCGTCGCCGACGCCGGCCACTCCAGCACCATCGAGCAACCCGAGGCCATCACCCGCCTCATCCGGGCCCACGTCGCCGGTTTCTAGCGCGTCGGGACGAAGGTCCAGGTCTGACGAGGAAGCTGCTGCGGATCGAACGTCGCGAGCATCTCAGCCGGTGTCGAGCCGGAGAGCCCGAGCGATCCGGCGATGAGCGCGAGCACGTCGACTCCTCGCTCGACCAGCTCCGTCCGGGTGACGGCCCCGTCGCGCTTCGCCAGTCGCCGACCTTCGGCGTTGAGCGCCAGCGGCACGTGGGCGTAGGTCGGTGGCTCGTGCCCGAGCAGGGTGGTCAGGTACGCCTGCCGCGGCGCGGACGTGAGAAGGTCGTCCCCCCGCACCACCTGGTCGATGTTCTGGTCGGCGTCGTCGACGACGACGGCGAGGTTGTACGCGGGAACGCCGTCGTTGCGTCGGAGCACCACGTCGTCGACGGTGCCCGTGTAGTCGCCGACGAGCTCGTCGGCGACGGTCCAGGTGGCGACGTCGGCGCGCAGCCGGAGCGCGGCGGGACGCTCGGCTGCGCGGCGCGCGCGCTCCTCCTCGCCCAGGTCGCGACACGTGCCGGGGTAGGTGCCCGGCGGGGTGTGCGGCGCCGATGGGGCATCGCGGATCTCGCGGCGGGTGCAGAAGCAGGGGAAGACCCGCCCGGCCGCGGTCAGCTGCTCGATCGCCGCCTCGTACAGCGCGAGCCGCTCGCTCTGCCGCACGATCTCGCCGTCCCAGTCGAGGCCGAGGGCCCGGAGGTCGTCGAGCTGCTGGGCCTCGGCGCCGGCGCGGACCCGATCGAGGTCCTCGATCCGCATCAGGAACTCCCGACCCGTCGACCGGGCGAACAACCACGCGAGCAGGGCCGTGCGCAGGTTGCCCACGTGGAGCTCTCCGGACGGGGAGGGCGCGAATCGGCCGGCGCTCATGCGGTCGCGTACGCGTCGGACAACAGGCGCCACACCCGGTCAGCGCGGTCGTGATCGGCGAGGCCTCGGGTCACGTAGGAGCAGGCGTATCCGTGCCCCGGGCTGACCCATGCGCTCGACCCCCCGGCCCCGCCCATGCCGAGGTCGCCTTCGTCGAGGTCGAGTCCCAGCGTCCAGGTGACGTCGGTGCCGCGGACGAGATCGGGGCCCGTGGCCTGCGCGCCGGTGAACTCCGCCAGGAGGTCGGGTCCGAGGAGTCGCGCGACCGTGCCGTCGGGAGCGAGCAGGTCGCCGTAGAACGAGGCGAGCCCGCGAGCGCTCGCGTGCAGTCCGATGGCGGGAAAGCTGCAGCGTCGCCAGCGTGAGCTGTTGATGGTCGCCGGGTCCAGCAGGCCCGACGGTCGGCTCAGCGCCGGCCCCCACGCCGGGTCGTCGAGATAGGTCGCCGGCCACCGGGGGCCGAGCGCGACCACGTCGGCCGTGCGCGGCTCGTCACTGGGATCGAGGCTGAGATGCAGGTCCCAGCCGGCTGCCGCGGCGATGCGCCCGAACCGGTCGACGAGGCGTTCGCCCGCGGCATGCCGGACGATGCCGTCGCAGAGGTGACCGTAGGTCAGGGCGTGCTCGGCGATCGTCGTGCCGGGCGGGTGGTCGGGTGTCGCGTCGGCCAACAGGCCGATGAGAGTGTCCGTGTCGTCGAAGGCCACGTCGACGGCCATCTCGGGAAAGGCGGGCAGCCCGGCACGGTGGCTCAGCACGTGTCGGACCGTCGTCGTCCCCTTGCCGTGCGCGGCGTAGTCGGGCCACACGTCGGCGACCGGTTGGTCGAGGTCGAGGAGTCGATCGGCCACGAGCGTGAGCACCGTGAGCGCCGCGAACGGCTTGGCCGTCGAGTACGTCATGACGAGCGTGTCCGACATCCAACGATCGCCACGGTCGTTTCGTGTGCCCACCGCGAGGTCCGCCACGACCGAACCGGCGGAGACGACGCACAGCCCGGCGCCGATCTCGGCCCCGGACTCGGTCATCTCGTCGAGGAGGGCCCCCAGCTCGACGGCGAGGTTCACCGGAGTTCCTTCTCGTAGTGGAGGAACTGCTCGTCGACGACGTAGCCGTGCCGGTCGTACACGGCCTGGGCGCGGCGATTGGTGATGTGAGTGGCCAGCTCGACCGAGACGCACCCGGCCGCGCGGGCCAGCTCGGCGGTCGTCTCGAGGAGCTGGTCGACCACCCCGCTGCCGCGCGACGCCTCGGTGACGTAGAGGTCGTTGAGGATCCAGATCGGGGCGAGGGCGGTCGACGAGAACGCCGGATACACCTGGACGAAGCCAGCAGCTGTGCCGTCGTCGAGCGCGAGCAGCAGGATCGACTCGCCGGCCTCCAACCGCTCGAGAAGGAAGGACGCGCACGCCTCGACGTCGAGCGTCTCGTCGTAGAACTCGCGGTACGCGGCAAACATCGGAGCGACCGTCGCGACCTCAGCCGTCCCGGCCCTGATGACGTCCATGCAGCCAGCCTGCCACGCCTTGGAGCGCCTGACTATCCTGCCGTTGCACCCACCCTGACCAGCACTTTTGAAGGAGCGCCCGTGTTCACCGTCCTGTCCGCCCTGGCTTTCTCGCTCGCCGTCTGCGCCGTCATCGGCGTGGGGTTCACGACCATCGTCAACCGGGTCGTCGAGGTGCTGCGAGACCTGCGCGCGCGATCGGGAATCGCGGGAGCCAAGCAGTCGACCGAGAGCTGACCGCCGGGTCGTGCTGGCACCCCCAACGGGATTCGAACCCGTGCTACCGCCGTGAAAGGGCGGCGTCCTAGGCCGCTAGACGATGGGGGCCGGATGCCGGACCAGCATAGTGCGTGGGCCCGAACGAGCATCACCGACCGACGTCCCGAGGCAAACTCGCACACCACCGGGCGAATCTGCCCTGTGAAGTGCCAGTTTGCCTACTGAACCTGGTAAACCGACCAGCCGCCGGTCGGGCAGGATGGGGGGGTGGTGGAGGTGAGTGACGAGCGGTTCGCAGAGCTGGTCGAGGACGCGTACCGGGCGGTACCGGCGGAGCTGACGGCGCTGATCGACAACGTCGCGCTCTTCATCGAGGACGACGCGCCGGCCGACGACCCGGACCTGCTCGGATACTACGACGGGGTCGCACTCACCGAGCGGGACTCCTCCTACGGTGGTCAGCTGCCGGACCGGATCGTGGTGTTTCGCAACCCGACGCTCGCGATCTGCGACACCGAGGCCGAGGTCGTGCACGAGGTCGGCATCACCGTGGTGCACGAGATCGCCCACCATTTCGGTATCGACGACGACCGGCTGCACGAGCTGGGGTACGCGTGATGGCCGGGCTGCGCGTCGACGTGCAGCGGTCCGCGGAGCGCTTCCTCACCGAGACCGCCACCGCCACGACTCGGCACTCCTTCAGCTACGGGACTCACTACGACCCCGACAACATCGCGTTCGGCCCGATCATCGCCATCAACGAGGAGTGGGTCCACCCGGCGGCCGGGTACGACTCGCACCACCACGCCGACGTCGAGATCGTCACGTGGGTCCTCGACGGTGCACTCGCGCACGAGGACACCACCGGCCATCGCGGCATCATCGAGCCCGGAACCGTTCAGCGGCTGAGCGCCGGCACAGGCGTCCAGCACGCCGAGCGCAACGCCTCGGCCAGCGAGCCTGTTCGGTTCGTCCAGATGATGGTGGCCTCGGAGCACCTCGGCGAGCCGGAGTACGCCAGCATCGACGTCGATCCCGAGCCCGGCGTCCTGACGCCCACCCTCCCGCTGTTCGCGCCGGCAGAGCTGTTCGTGCTGCACCTGGAGGCCGGGCGACGGACCACCGTGCCGCCGCTGCCGCGCAGCCTCGTGCACGTCACGCGCGGCACGATCGACGTCGGGGAGGTGGCGCTGGAGGCCGGTGACCAGTTCCGCGCCAGCAGCATCGGTGAACAGGGAGGAGCCGCGTACGATCTGAGTGCGTCCGGCCCCGCGGACGCGCTGATCTGGCAGCTGCAGAGGTGACCCGATGACCGTCCTCGTCCTCAACGGCCCGAACCTCGGTCGTCTCGGCGTGCGCGAGCCCGACGTGTACGGCACCGCCACCTACGACGACCTCGTCACGCGTTGCACCGAGATCGCGAAGGAGGTCGGACTCGAGGTCGACGTCCGCCAGACCGACGACGAGGCCGAGATGATCGCCTGGCTCCATGCCGCCGCGGACGACGGCTCTGCGGTCGTCCTGAACGCCGGCGCCTGGACCCACACGTCGGTTGCCGTCCGTGATGCCGCCAGCCAGCTCTCGGGCCCGCTCGTGGAGGTGCACCTCAGCAATGTGCACGCTCGTGAGCCGTTCCGGCGCACGTCGTACCTGAGCGACATCGCGGCAGCGGTCGTGGTCGGGATGGGCCTGGAGGGCTACGCAGCCGCGTTGCGGTACCTCGCCGGCCAGGAATAGCCCCCGAGCGCGACCGAGCGACGCCCCCCTTCCGCCGGTCGTGCTGTGCGTCATAGGTTGGTGTGGTGAAGGGTTGGGACGCGCACGAATCCGCCGTCCGAGCGCTCGCCGCGTCCTACGCGGAGATCGCGCCCGGTGATCCCGTCCGTCTCGCCAAGAGCACGTCCAACCTGTTCCGCCCCCGCAGCGCCACCGACGCGCCGGGACTCGACGTCAGCGGGCTCGATGGTGTCATCGCCATCAATCTCGGCGACGACGGAAGCGCCACGGCCGACGTGCAGGGCATGTGCACGTACGAGACGCTCGTCGACGCCGTCCTGCCCCACGGCTTCATCCCCGAGGTGGTTCCGCAGCTGCGCACGATCACCCTCGGAGGTGCGGTGACCGGGCTCGGTATCGAGTCCACGTCGTTCCGCAACGGACTGCCGCACGAGTCGGTCCTGGAGATGGACATCCTCACCGGCAGCGGCGAGATCATCGCGGCCACCCCGGACGGTGAGCACGCCGACCTGTTCATGGCCTTCCCGAACTCCTACGGCAGCCTCGGCTACGCCGCCCGGCTTCGCATCCGCCT
The DNA here is from genome assembly GCA_963781445.1 of uncultured Actinomycetota bacterium. Classification (GTDB taxonomy): domain Bacteria; phylum Actinomycetota; class Actinomycetes; order Propionibacteriales; family Nocardioidaceae; genus Aeromicrobium. The sequence goes on along the minus strand of CAWAGS010000010.1, from coordinate 372,861 downwards.
GGAGAAGGTGCCGCACTTCGTCGACCTGCGGCACGTCCGGTTCTCCGATGCCACCTCGGCCGCCAAGGCGATCACCGAGATCGCCGCGGCCCGCGAGTGGGACGGCGTACGCGTCGACGCCGTCGACGGCACCTCGTTCTCTCCGGACGAGGTGTACCTGACGCTCGCCTCGTTCACCGACTCCGCCGGTCATGAGCCGAGCGACTACGCCGGGCAGCAGGTCTACTACCGCTCCATCCAGCAGCGCGAGACCGACACCCTCACGATGCTCGACTACCTCTGGCGCTGGGACACCGATTGGTTCTGGTGCTCCGGCGCCTTCGGCGCGCAGAACCGGTGGGTCCGCCGCGTCTGGCCGCGCCGCTACCGGCGCAGCGACGTCTATCACCGCCTTCTCGGCCTGGACGCGAAGGTTGGCCTCAGCGCAGCGCTCGATCGCCTCACGAAGGTGCCCGGTCGCGAGAAGGTCATCCAGGACATCGAGGTTCCCGTCGAGGCGCTGCCGGAGTTCTTGTCCTGGTTCGACGCCGAGGTCGGCATGCGACCCGTCTGGCTGTGTCCGTTGCGCGCCACCCGGGTGTGGCCGGTGTACCCGCTGCGGCCCGGTGAGACGTATGTCAACGTGGGTTTCTGGGGCACCGTCGAGGTGCCGGCCGACGCGCCGCCGGGCCTGACGAACCGCCGCATCGAGGAGAAGGTGCACGCGCTCGGCGGCCACAAGTCCCTGTACTCCGAGGCCTTCTACGACGAAGAGACGTTCCACCGGTTGTATGGCGGCGAGGTGCTGGCCGCCGCACGTGACCGATACGACCCGGACGGCCGACTCAGCAACCTGTACACGAAAGCGGTGAGGAACTCATGACCATCGATGTCAACGTTCGCCTGTCCGTGGCTGAAGCCATCGAACGACTCATGAAGGAAGGCTTGCCGTTCCGGTTCGAGGCGTTCGACGGCAGTGTTGCCGGACCCGAGGACGCGGCGTTCACCATGCGCCTGCTCAACGAGCGCGGTCTCGCCTACCTGCTGACGGCCCCCGGCGACCTCGGCTTCGGCCGCGCCGTCGTGGCCGGCGACCTCGAGCTCGTCGGGGTGAGCCTCGGCAACCCCTACGAAGCGCTCGCACACATCCAGAGCCGGCTCAATCTCAAGCTGCCGCCGCCCGCCGAGATGGTGCAGATCATCCGCAGTCTCGGGCTCGGCAACCTCAAGCCACCGCCACCGCCGCCCGAGGAGCACCTGCCCAAGTGGCGCCGTGCCCTGGAGGGCTTCCGCCACTCCAAGACGCGCGACGCCGAGGCGATCCACCACCACTACGACGTCTCGAACCGGTTCTACGAGTACGTGCTCGGTCCGTCGATGACGTACACCTGTGCGGTGTTCCCGACGTTGGAGGCGACGCTCGAGGAGGCGCAGTTCGAGAAGTACGACCTCGTCGCCCGCAAGCTCGGACTCAAGCCCGGCGACCGCCTGCTCGACGTCGGCTGCGGCTGGGGCGGCATGGTCCGGCACGCCGCGAAGCACTACGGGGTGGACGTCATCGGTGTCACCTTGTCGGAGCAGCAGGCCTCCTGGGCGCAGGAGGAGATCAAGCGCCAAGGCCTCGACGACCGTGCCGAGGTGCGGTTCGGCGACTACCGTGACGTTCGGGAGACCGGATTCGACGCCGTGAGCTCGATCGGCCTCACCGAGCACATCGGGGTCCGCAACTATGCGGCCTACTTCTCCTTCCTGCGCGACAAGCTGAAGGTCGGTGGCCGGCTGCTCAACCACTGCATCACCCGGCGCGACGGCTCCCTGTCGACCAACCCCGGCGCGTTCATCGACCGGTTCGTGTTCCCTGACGGCGAGCTGGCCCCGGTCGGCCGCATCGTCAGCGCGGCGCACGACAACGGTCTAGAGGTGCGGCACGTCGAGGACCTCCGCGAGCACTACGCGCTGACCCTCAAGGGCTGGAGCGAGAACCTCGAGGCGCACTGGGACGAGTGCCTCCGGGAGGTCAGCCTCGGCACGGCCAAGGTGTGGGGCATCTACATGGCCGGTTCGCGGCTGGCGTTCGAGCGCAACGAGCTCGGGCTCCACCACGTTCTCGCGGTCAAGGTCGGTCCCGACGGCGACGCCCACTTCCCTCTCCGCCCGACGTGGGGGACCTGAGCAAAACCGCACCGTGGCGGCCGAGGAACCTCTAGCCTCCAGCCATGAGAACTCCCTGGATCACCCGGCGCCCTGCTGCGCTGGCCATCGCCGCGGCGGCCTGCATCGCTCTCACCTCGTGCGGCACGGTGGTCGACTCCACGAAGCTGGAGAAGGACATCGCGTCCACCATCGCCGAGAAGACGGCAGGGGAGGTGACGGTCGCGTCCGTCACCTGCCCTGAGGATCCGCCGGCGGAGAAGGGGAAGTCCTTCACCTGCGCGTTCGTCCTCGACGACGAGTCGTCGGGCGAGGTGACCGCCAAGGTCCTCAACGAGGATGCCGACGTGCAGTGGGACGTGACCCGGCCGGCCAGCGGTCAGGCCGAGCAGGTCATCTCCAGCGGCTACGAGGAGCAGGTCCCGGAGGCGAAGGTCGCCGCCGTCGAGTGCCCGGACACGATCAAGGCGGGCAAGGGGGCTGAGACCATCTGCACCATCGAGCTCGAGGACGGCTCGACGGGTGAAGTCACGGTGACCGTGGACGGAACGGACGTCCGCTGGGAGGTCACGAAGGACACCACGGTCCAGTAGCCGCCTGCGTCAGTCGAGGGGTCGTGCCTGGAGCGTCATGCCGGCTGCCCGCAGGCGGGTGACCAGGGCGTCGCCCATGGCGGCCACCGGCGTGAGCACACCGTGTCGGTCGGGCAGCCGGTCGCGGTCGAGTGCGAGCGTCAAGGCACTCTCACCGAGCATCATCGCGGTGGCTTTGTAACCGGGGTCGCCCTGAGCGGAGACCTTGGCTCCGTAGCGCTTGCCGGTGGTCGTGGTCGTGAACGTCCGGATGTCGAAGAACCCGCGCTCACGGGCCTTCTCGCTCGGGCCTTCGCCCGGCTCGGGCAGCACCTTGTCGAGCAGGAAGCGGGTGGGCTTGAAGGACATCGCGCCGAAGAACCCGGCCATGCCCGTCGCCACGGCGCCGGCTGTGACCCCGGAGAGCACGCGATTCTTCCCCACCTGCATGGTCTCGGCGTAGCGGAAGCTGGCGCCGTACGCTCCGTCGAGCAGGAAGTTGGTGCGCCGCACGATGCGGGTGTTGAAGCTCGCCATCAGGAACGGTGCCAAGGTGCCCTTGAGTGAGGGGTCGACCTTCGCTGCACTCCCGATCGCCATGTCGCCCGGCTCGGATCCGCGTTCAACCCGCTTCACCTCGCCGGGGGCCGAGGACAAGGCGTGCGGATTGGTGAGCACGCGCCGTGTCTCGGAGCTCTTCGCGAGGTCGGCGATGACGCGCATCGAGTCGATGGTGCCGCCGGACAGTCCGCCACGCATGGCCTTGACCACCATGGTCGTGTCGGTGAGCTCACCCTCGCCGTCGGCCGTGACGGCCTCGTGCAGCAGGTGGACACCGACGTCGGAGGGAATGGAGTCGAACCCGCAGGAGTGGACGATCCGCGCCCCGGTGGCGGTCGCCTGGTCGCCGAACTTGTCGATCGAGAACCGCACGAACGGGACCTCACCGGTGAGATCCACGTAGTCGGTGCCGGCGTTCGCGACGGCGGCAAGGAGCGACTCGCCGTATCGCAGGTAGGGCCCCACGGTGGTGCACACGACGCGGGTTCGCGCGGCCATCGCATCGAGCGAGGCCGGCGAGTCGGCGTCCGCCACGATCAGCGGCCAGTCGTGCGCCGCCGGCGGGAGGGAGGCGCGCGTGCGCTCGAGCTTGGCCTCGTTGCGTCCGGCCAGGGCGATGCGGGTGCCGGCCGGTGCGTTCTCGGCCAGGTACGCGGCGGTCAGGACGCCGACGAAGCCGGTTGCGCCGAACACGACGATGTCGAGCTCTCGGGGGTTTTCTGCCATGCCCGGAGCCTATCCGCCCCCCAAGGGGGCGCTGCGGTCAGTCGGTCTCGACGACGACGGGAGCGTGGTCGCTGGGGCTCTTGCCCTTGCGTTCCTCGCGCTCGATCCAGGCCGCGCCGACCCGTGAGGCAAGGGCGGGCGACGCGAGCACGAAGTCGATGCGCATGCCCTTCCTCTTGGGAAAGCTGAGCTGCTTGTAGTCCCAGTACGTGTAGACGCCGGGTCCGGGAGCGTGCGGGCGCACGACGTCGGCGTAGCCCGCATCGACGATGGACCGGAAGGCAGCGCGCTCGGGCTCGGAGACGTGAGTGCTGTTGGCGAAGACCTCCATGTCCCAGACGTCGTCGTCCTCGGGGGCGATGTTCCAGTCGCCGGTGAGAGCCACCTGGGCGTCGGGGTCGTCGCTCAGCCAGTCGGCGGCAGCGACTCGCAGGCTCTCCAGCCAACGCAGCTTGTACTCATAGTGCGGGTTCGCGAGGTCGCGACCGTTCGGCACGTACAGGCTCCACACGCGCACCCCGCCGCAGGTCGCGCCCACGGCCCGCGGCTCCAGCACCTCGGGTTCGCCGAACGTGGGTTGGTCCTCGGCGAAGGAGGTGGCGATGTCGTCGAGGCCCACTCGAGAAAGCACTGCGACGCCGTTCCACTGGTTGAGGCCCACGTGAGCGACCTCGTAGCCCATGGCGCTGAGCTCGAGGGCCGGGAACTGGTCGTCGCGGCACTTCGTCTCCTGCAGCGCGAGGACGTCGATGTCGGCACGCTCGAGCCAGTCGGTGAGGCGGTCGATGCGGCTGCGGACGGAGTTGATGTTCCAGGTCGCGATGCGCACGACGCCGACGCTATCGGAGGGCACCGATCCCGCTGTGGCGGCATGATGAGGACATGAGTGACGACGACGACCGGCACGGCAAGCCCGACCACGAGCACGGGCCGGAGGAACGGCACGGCAAGCCGGACCACCAGCACGGCGCCGCTCCGAAGGACGAGCGACGGTACGACCCGGAGACCGTGACAGCCGGGAGCTGGCTCAACCGCGCAGTCCTGGTCTTCGTCCTGCTTGCCCTGGCCGTCGTCGTCTACCTCGTGTCGGCGGCATTCTTCCCGCGGTGGTGGGCGCAGCGCGTGGCCGACCAGGTCAACGGAAGCATCACGGCCGGCACCCTGTGGGGGCTGTTCTACGGCTTCGTGTTCACGTTCGTGCCGCTGCTCCTGCTGGCCCAGATCCGCAGGAGGTTCCTGAACTGGACGTGGCGCGGCATCATCGCGGTCGTCGCGATCATCCTGGCCGCCCCCAACTGGATGACGTTGTCGGTCGTCATCGGCAACAGCAGTGCCGCGCATGCAGGGGAGCGCATCTTCGACGTCGATGCCCCGGGCTTCCGGGTCGCAACGGCGATGGGCTCGGCGACGGGAGTCGTCCTGACGATCGTCCTCGTCGCTGCGGGTCTGCGCCTGTCGCGTCGGCGGCGCCAGGTCAAGGAGCTGAAGGGGAAGCTCAGTGAGCGGGAACGTGCCGAGCAGGATCGTTCCGAGGGTTCCTGACGCCCGGAGTTGCGAACCTCCCCCGAGGTGTTAGACGTGTACTGCGACATCCACCCACAGTGAGGAGCAACCATGAGCGAGACCACACCTGAAGGTCCGGCTGACGGCGGAGCCGAGGGCACGCCCGGCGTCCAGGACGGCGGAGCCGACGGAGGAGCGGACCAGGGAGCCGAAGGTCCGGCCGACGGCGGTGCCGAGGGCACGCCCGGCGTCCAGGACGGCGGAGCCGATGGTGGCGCCGACGAAGGTGCCGATGGTGGCGCCGACGAAGGTGCCGATGGTGGCGCCGACGAAGGTGCGGACGAGGCCAATCCCCTCCCGTGACCTCCGGACGTGACGCCAGGGTGCCCGGTCACGCGGCCGGGCACCCGGCGCTGCGCCGCCTGGTCGTCGACCCGGACTCGTTTGCGCGCAACGTCTGGGGGCGCGCTGCCCTGCTGACGCCGGGGGCGGACCTTCCGGGCGACGTCACCGACCTCTTCGACGAGTCCGCGGTCGACGAGCTGGTCTCACGACGCGGACTCCGTACGCCCTTCATCCGGGTGGCCAAGGACGGCACGACGCTCGGGGAGAGGTCGTACACCAGCGGTGCCGGTGCAGGTGCGGGCATCGCCGACCAGGTCGACGACTCACGGCTCACGGCCCTGTTCGCCGACGGCGCGACCCTCGTGCTCCAGGCACTCCACCGCACCTGGCCGCCACTGCTCGACTACGCCCAACAACTCACCGCCGAGCTCGGCCACCCGGTTCAGGTCAACGCCTACGTCACTCCGCCGCAGTCCCGCGGCTTCGACGACCACTACGACGTCCACGACGTCTTCGTCCTGCAGGTCGCCGGCGAGAAGCGCTGGTGCATCCACGAGCCGGTGCACGCCTCGCCCTTGCGCGACCAGCCCTGGACCGACCGTCGACGAGCCGTGGCCGCAGCCGCGGAGACGCCGCCCCTGATCGACGCGGTCCTCGCGCCGGGTGACTGCCTGTACTTGCCGCGTGGATACCTCCACGCCGCGACGGCGCTCGGTGACGTCAGCACGCACCTCACCATCGGCATCCACACCTGGACGCGCCACACCCTCGCCGGCACCATGCTCGACCGGGTGCTGGAGCACGTGGCCGCCGACGCCGACGTGCGGGAGTCCCTGCCGCTCGGGGTGCGGTTCGACCACCCGGCCGACGGCGTCCGCGACTCGCTCGAGCTGGTGCGGACCCGCCTGCGCGAGGAGATCGACAAGATGGCGCCCGAGGAGGTCCTGTCGGCTCTCGCGGAGCGCGCAGACAGCAACGGCCGGCCGGAACCGCTCGGTCCACTGGGCCAGCTACGGGCCTCGCAGGCACTCGGCCCCGACACCACTGTCGTGCTGCGTCGCCATCTTGCCCCTCGGCTCGTGGATCGCCGTGACGGTGCCCGGCTCGTCACCCGGGCCGGCGAGCTGGAGCTCGACCCTCAGGAGGCCGAAGCCTTCGGCCCGATGCTCGGCGGCGCGGCGCTCTCGGTCGAGACGCTCGGTTCCGACCTGGCGCAACGGCTGTTGCGCGCAGGTGTGATCGTGTCCGTGTGAGCATTCCCGCCCCCCTGTGTGCCGACGCCGCACGCGAGCGCGGCGACACCATGCAGGGCACCGCCCTGCACGTCCGGCGCTTCGTGCTCATCGAGCATCCCGGTCCCTGGGGATTCGATGCCCTCGGAGAGTCGGGCATCGACCCCGACGTTCGGGATCAGATCGTCCGGGCCACCCGAGTCGTGGGTGCTCGGACCTTGCTGATCCGCCGCTATGGGCGCCGCGAGTCCACCGATGCCCGCCGGTGGGCGGTTGCCGACGTCGTGACCGGCCGGGTGCGGTGGGGAACGTGGACGACGGACGACGACCTGCTCGCGGCTCGCGACGCCATCTCCGAGGACAGTGCCGACTGGTCGCCCGAGCCGGTGCTGCTGGTGTGCACCCACGGACGGCACGACACGTGTTGCGCGGTCCGCGGCCGCCCGGTCGCGGAGGCGCTCACGGCGCGGCACGGCGACCGCGTGTGGGAGTGCACCCACGTCGGCGGCGACCGGTTCGCGGCGAGCGTCGTCGTCCTGCCCGACGGCACCTACTACGGCGGCCTCGACGGTCTCGAGGCCGGCGACGTCATCGACCGTCACCTCGCCGGCACCGTCACCCCGGGCCGGCTGCGCGGCTCGACCCTGCTGCCGCCCGTTGCCCAGGCCGCCGCCGTCGATGGCCCACGAGCGGTACGGCCCGGGGGGCCCGCGCGATGTCCGCTCGGCCGGCATCGAGACGACGAGCGCTGGGGGATGGCAGGTCGAGCTGCACTGCAGCGGAGGCCTGCCCGCACTGATCATCGCCGACGTCGAGGCACGCCAGGCACCGCCGGCCGTGCTCACGTGCCGTGCCTCCGCGGCGACGTCTGCGCGGACGTTCGTGGTGACGGCTCTGCGCGAAGGCTGACTCCGGTCGTCGACTGACCGGCGAAAGCCGTGTGTCGCTGCCGGCTGCTGTCCGAGGCGACCCCTAGCGTCGAGTCAGGAGGTCAGCGGATGACACTCACAGCAGCGCCGGGCCCCGCGCCGACGGCGCAAGGATGGGACCGCTCGACGCTGGCGTCTCTCGACTTCGAGACCACCGGCGTCGACCCGCACGCCGACCGGGTGCTCAGCTACGCCCTGCTCGACGAGCCCGGCTTCGAGATCAGCGGGTTCGTCGATCCCGGCGTGCCGATCCCCGAGGCGTCCGCGCGGGTGCACGGCATCACCTCGGCCATGGTGGCGGGTGCGCCGTCGTCGGCCGACGCGCTGGCGGTGGTCGTCGACTGGGTGCAGTCCCTCATCGACCGTCAGGTCGGCCTCGTCGTGTTCAACGCGGCCTACGACCTCACGATGCTGCGCGCGGAGGCCGAACGACACCGGCTCGCCCAGCCCGACTGGGCCCGCTTGCTCGTCGTCGATCCATTCGTCGTCGACTGGGGCATCGAGCGTGGCAAGAGCCGCCGACTCGTCGACGTCGCCGAGGCCTATGGCATCGAGATCACCCACGCCCACGACGCGGGTTGCGACGCCCGGGTCGCGCGGGAGGTCGCCGTGGCACAGGCCGCGCGGCATCCGCAGGTCGGCGCGGCCTCGTTGCGCGAGCTGATGGTCAGCCAACGTCACTGGTTCGCGGCTCGCGCCCACGACTGGAACGTGCATGCCCAGCTGGCCGGGCGTCGACTCGACGACCCGGACGGATGGCCGCTCACCGTCTGACCTCTCCGGAGTCACGCGTCCGGCAAGGCCTCCACGATGCGGATCTCCCGCTCGGCTCCGTCGCCGAGCGCCTCGAGCGCAGCCTGGTATCCCGGACTGGAGTAGGCCGCGACGGCAGTGTCCGCGCTCTCGAACTCGATCAAGGTCGTCCGACCGTAGCCGGCGCCCTCGAAGGCGTGCACGACGTCGCCGCGCGACAGGAATCGTCCGCCCGCCTCGACCATGGCCGGTCCGGCCAGCCTGATGTACGCCTTGAGCTTCTCGTCGTCGTGAACGGCAGTGAACGTGTTGATCCAGTAGGCCTTCGTCATGACACCCATCATCGCCCCGCGGACAACCCGTCCAGGTGTGCGCCCGTCCGCACGCATCGCGTGCGGGAGACGATGCGCACAAGAGCGCACATCTGGCTGGGTCAGCCGCGGATGCGGTCGACGATGGCGGCCGCGAGGGCGTCGGGCGCCTCCTCGGGGATCCAGTGGCTCACCCCGGGCAGCTCGACGAACCTGAACGGGCCTGACACGTGCTGCTCGCAGGCCTCGGCGGAGGTGCGAGCGATCGCGCTGTCGCCGTCGCTCCACACGTAGGTCGCCGGCACGGACACCGTCGGCAGATCGGCCAGCGCCGGCGTCATGGCGCGATACCAGGACAGCGCCGCGGTGAGAGCCGCCGGCTCGCGAAATGCATCGAGATAGGCGTCGACGTGAGCGGCCGGAACCCGGCCCTCGTAGAAGGCACGGAGCCGGCGACCGTCGTCCTCGGACAGCACCTGCTCGGCCTTGCCCTCCTGTCGGAAGAGACCGATGTAGGACGCTCGCTGCTGCTGGTCGCCATCCTCGCGCAGCGCCGCGTTGTAGGCGGCGAGGTGCGGCACGGAGGCAGCCGTGAGGGTTCGTAGGCGGTCACCGTGGTACGCCGCGACGGACCAGGCGACCGCTGCGCCCCAGTCGTGACCCACGAGGTGGATGGTGCCGAGGTCGAGGCTGTCGGCCAGTCCCAGCACGTCCTCGACGAGTCGCTCCATCGCGTAGTCGGACACCTGAGGCGGCCGCGCGTCGGGGGAGTAGCCGCGCTGATCGGGCGCGATCACCCGGTAGCCCTGGTCCGCGAGGGTGGGCGCCACGGCCGACCAGCTGAGCGACGTCTGCGGGAATCCGTGCAGCAGGACGACGGGCTCGCCGTCGTCGGGTCCGATCATCCTGATGTCGAACGTGAGATCGCCGACGACCACGGGCTGCAGGTGCTCGAACGTCATGACGCCCGATGGTGCTGGGTGTCGGCCCACTTGCCGATCTCTTCGGCCAACGCAGTGCCGATGAGCCGGTGCATCTGCGGTGAGTAATGGAATCCGTCTGGTACGGCAACCTCGAGATTGCCGCCGCAATATGCCTCGATGAGTGGGACTGACGCGGAAGTAGCGCACGTTGGGTTTTCCGACCCGGGTGACCATCTCCGAGATCGTCCTGTTCATGACGACCATCCGGGCCGTCATGCCGGGAAACCAACTGCGGTATCTCTCGGACGGCGGGACGACTTCGATGACCAGGACCAGGGGACTTCCGACCTTCTGGACCTGCGCGATGTATCGCTCGAGGTCAGCAGCCACTCGTCGGGGGATGCCACGCCGAATGTTGGGGTTCACCCTGCCGTCGACCCAAGCTTGCAAGCGGGCCAGAGTCTTCCAGAACGGTCGCAGGAACATCTTTCGGTAGAGCATTCCGAGGCGTCGTGGGCGTGCTTTGAGGCTGTTGGCGTGGCGCTCGAGCCACTTCGGCAGGAACAAGTGAACGGTCTCGAAATGGCCGAAGGCCAAAATGATCACGTCGGGGGAGTAACCCACGACCTCCTGCTGCCAAGTCGAGAGAACGGCGCTGGCCTTCTCCGACGGCATCGTCCTGGTGTCCACGTGGCACGGTCGGCCGTCTTGGAGCAGTCGTTCCTCGATGACCCGCGGGTAGGTGAAGTCGGTGCGAGGTCCGCTCATCCACGACACCCAGCTCACATTCGAGGGACCTTTGACCAGTACTCGAACCGGAAGGGGAAGGGGATCAGGCATCGGGCACTCTCCATGGTTTGCTCAGGGGTGAATCGACCTGTCCTAGTATGCTTGAGCCGGCCTCGCTGGCGGCAGACGAACCCTTTCTACTGGTTGTCGGTTCCGTCGGCTTGTCGCAGTGGCAAGGTTCGCGCCATGACCTTGTGTCGCGACCCACAGTCCCGGTTGTCATTCGCCAGCGCGAGTAGGCTCTGACCCGTGACCGAGGCGCGGGACGTTCCCATGCCCCCGCCTGTCCAGAATCGAGGACGCGCCGGGCTGGTTCTGCTCAGCGGCACGCTCGTTCTGCAGCTCCTGACCATGGTTACCGGAATCATTGCCGCTCGACTGCTAGGGGTGGAAGGTCGAGGTGAGACGGCGCTGGTCTTTGCGCTCGGGCTGCTCTCGTCGCAGCTCTCGTTCGGCGGGAGTCTGCCAGTTGCCATCGCAAAGAACATCGCAGAGCGGCGAGTTGTCGCCCGCGACGGTCTACGTTCTTTCGCCCGGAGGAGGGCGGTGCTGCTGCTTCTCCCATGCCTTGGTTCGGGTGGGCTGATGCTTTTCCTCCACCGAGGGGAGGCAGGGACTGGCAAGTATGCCTTGGCGACCGCTGTTGTCGTCATGACCCTTCAGACCATCGTGTTCCGGATCCTGATGGGCTCGTTCCAGGGTGAGATCGGCCATCTCGGACGGCTGGGTCGCATGGTGGGTGTGGCCCTGATCCCCCAGCTCCTGTACACGCTCCTGCTTGCGACAGCTTGGATCGGGGGATGGGAGTGGCGCCCCATTGACGTTCTCAGTTCCTTCTTCGCTGCCTCGACGATCGGGCTGGTCATCGGTTTCTTCGCTCTCGCCAAACCGACGCATCTGGTGGAGCACAACCTCGACGAATCGAAACTCTGGACTGAGTCTCGACGGACTTTCATCAGCAGTGTCCGCCCGATCGACAGCATCGGACTGGACCGGATCCTTATCGGCGGCTTGATGGGAGCCGCGTCACTTGGCCTTTACGCCGCCGCAATTGCAGTATCGAATCTGTGTGGCACCGTCGGCAACGCGTTTTCGGTGATCGTGCTCCCTCAGGTCGCCCTTCACCACCAAGATCGAAAGGCGCAGGCGGCCGTGATTCGGAAGTGGTTGTTTCTGACTGCTGCGGTTGTCGGCGTCGTTGTGATCTCACTCGAGCTAGTGGTTGCACCGGCGATCAGGATCGCTTTCGGTGCAGAGTTCGTTGGAGCTGTTGCGTGCGCGCGATGGTTGATTCTCGCGGACGGTTTGCTGGGTTTTCGCAAGGTTCTCATCGCTGTGCTGCAAGGTCAGGGCCGGGGCGGTACGGCATCGTGGATAGAGCTCGCCCTGACCCCGGTCATGGTTGCGGCCGTCGTCTTGGCGGCACGCGGTGGCAATCTCGTGGAAATCGGCATGGCGCTGGCCATGGTCGGGGCCATGAGTTGTGCAGCGCTCGGATTCGCGGTGAGGCGGCGCGGACCTGTGCCTGTTCAACAAGGCAACGACGGGCGGTAGTAGTACCACCGCGAGTCGTGGCCTACTCGTCACCCTTGTCTTCATGCTCCAGGTTGCGGTCCCGAACGTTGCCGACGCCGGGTATATGCCCGGTGCGATCGGCAATCTTCTGGGCCGGAACGCCAAGCACAACGGTGTTTTCTTTGACGTCTCCGAGGACCAGCGAGTTCGCTCCGACTTGGGCGTAACTACCCACACGCACGGGCCCGGCCACGACAGCGTGTGAGAGCAGGATGGCTCCGTCGCAGACTGTCGGGTACTCGCCGCCAGTCATCTCGGCGCGGCGCACACCCGTCGTCACGCCGACCCCCAATGAGACGTTGGCACCGACAACGACTCCGCTGCCGATGACAATTCCGCTCGGGTGGGGCATGAAAAGGCCCGGCCCGACATCCGCTCCCGGGACGAAATCGGCGCTAACCAGCAACATCCCGATCGATCGTAGGAGAGATGCCAACCCGGTGTTGCCTCCGCGAGAGGCGCTCTGTTGGGCGCGCAGAACCAGCGATGCGATCATTCCCGGCGATGACAGGCAGCACTTTGCGACTCCCCGCCAGTTCGCAGGTCGGTTCGGGCGATACCGCTTGACATCGGACAACACGAGATCGCGGAAGCTCAGCCCCTCCGAGGTCGTCAACGGCATGAGCCAAACCCTAGTCGACCGGGACCCGCCCGACGCTGAACGCATGGCGCCGACGACGAGGAGCCGGACCGAGGATGGTTGCGGCGTACTCCTCTGCTGTCGCTACAGGGACAGCCTCCCTGCGTAGCCCGTGCTGGTCTCGCGTCAGCACCTGCTCGATCGCCCGGCCGATGCTTTCGGCGTTGAGATCTGCAACTGCGCCGACGTCCAGAGCCATGACCTCGCGTGCCCGCACCTCTGACCCCGCCGTCACGACAGGGACTCCAGCGGCCACGGCCTTCCCCATGATTCCGCTCGGCCCGTTGAGTGTCATGGCCAGCGGGACGACGTCGGCGGAGGCGACGAGCTTGTCCAGGACCTCATTGCTGAGGAAACCGTCGCGCACATGGATTCGACTGCGCTCGGCAGGTGGGACCGTGGCCAGCCAGTCTGCAACGCCGGGGGACAGCCCGCCGGCGAGCAGCAGGTCGGCCTCGATCGTGCAGTGCTGGAGCGCCTGCCAGATCATCGGGACGTTCTTGCGTTCGTTGACGCCACCGAAGATTCCAACCAGGGACCGATCTCCTGGCAGGTCGAGCTCGGCTCGAAGGATGGCACGGTCGCGAGAGTGAGCTGTGCAGACTTCGAAGTCGCGAACTCGCCTCACGATCCACCCGCGGCTCAGGTCGTCACGCCCGGCATATCCCGCTACTCGGTGGAGCGAGCCGCTGGCCATCGCCGCCATGGCGAGCAGGGCCTTGGGCACACGGAGCTTCCATCCGACCCAGTCGGTCACCCTCTGGCGGGCGGGGTAACGAATCAACATGAAGACGACGCGGGGTCGTCGTCTCAGGCCGAACGCTCGTGGCGCGGCATACCACCAGCTCTTGAGTGCCTGGTCGGCGTCCATCAGGACCACCTTGTCGACCTCCTCCTTCCGGCACAGGTCGGCCACTTCGCGCGCGATCTGTCTGCCCGTGGGCACAAGCGAGTCGAACTTCTCCACCACCCGCAGGTTCAGGTGTCCGGCGTACTCGTGGAACGAGGGATGTTGGCTCGCGTCGCGGGAGGTCAGCACCAGCACCGCCGAGGTTCGGCCCGCGACCTCTGCGACCGCCGCGATTGATTGGGAACGATGCCCGCCCGGATTGGGCTCGACCAGGATGGTGGTCGGCATCAGTGTGTCGTGGAGGCCTTGTGGCCTACGGACGGGACTGTCATGCCCCTCATCATGTCAGTCGGCGGGCTGATTGATGCGCTCGAGGGCGGCCCGGTCGAGCGCGGCGGCGACCACCGGTTCCGGTGCCGATCCGCCGCGGTTGTGAGGCAGCCACCAGCGGTCCGCCTCCGAGCGCGGCTCGTCCGGGTAGGTGTCGATCGCCTCGTCCAGCAAGGCCGTCATCGCCGTGCCGAGGCGCTCGGTCAGAGAGGCGATGGTCTCACCCTCACCGGGTTGGAGCGGCTCCCCGACGAGGATGCTGATGGCCTTGCCGCGCCGCAGGCTGCGGTGCCCGTCGACGGTCATCACGCGGTGCGAGCCCCAGACGACGGTGGGAACCAGCGGTGCCCGGCGACTGATCGCGAGCCCCGCGGCGCCCGGCTTGAGCCCCTTGACCAGCCATGACCTGCTGATGGTCGCTTCGGGGAACACGCCGACGATCTCACCCACGTCCAGCAGCCGACGGGCCTGGCGGTACGCGATCGCCCCTGACCAGCGGTCCACGGGAACGTGTCGCATCGCTCGCATCAGCCACCCCGAGAACGGGTTCTCGAACACCGACAGCTTGCTCATGAAGCGCACGAGTCGACCACGCTCTCGGGCCGCGTACCCGACGAAGGTGAAGTCGAGGAATCCGGTGTGGTTGCACGCGACCACGGCCGGCCCGCTCGCCGGCAGGTTCTCCGCGCCGAGCACGGTGATGCGCAACCCGAGCAAGCGGAAGACGCCCGCGATCGTGGCGATGACCACGCGATACGTGCGGTCGGTCGGTCTGCGTCGGTCGGTGGTCATGTGAGGTATTCGTCGCCGCGACGGTTGGTGATGGTCAGGCCCGCTCGGGAAGTCGTGGCCAGCAGTCGGTGCGAATGGTCGGGTCGAAGCCGGCGCCGGCCTGGCGGGTGCGGATCTCGCGGTCGAGGATGCCGGCGGTGAGGAAGAAGATCGCCAGGATGTACAGGCTCATGATGACCAGCCCGTGCCACGTCGCGTCCTTGTCGAAGCGGCCCGCCTCGCCGAGCGCGATGAAGCCGTCCGACACCAGGAACAGCAGCCCGCCGAGCCCGGCCCGGGCGTCGAGGGCGAGAGACGTCGCCGCCGTGCCGACGAGCAGCAGGGCGTAGACGGGAACGAACGGACGCACGTCCGCCTCCAGGCCGTCCCACGCCCACACCACCATCACGACGCCCCCCACGAGGTAGGCGATCGCGACCCACGGGTTGGCGCGGAGCCGGGGCACAGCACCCCGCTGGACGAAGAAGGTGATGAAGCAGACATGTGCCGCCGCGAAGGAGGCCATCCCGACCACGAAGAGCGCCTCGATCTCGAGGAACAGGTCGCCGCCGAGGCAGAACAGGAGCGCGGCGACCAACAGGCGTGGACCGTGCAGCTGCACCACCCAGGCGGCGAGCAGGGGTGCGAGCAGGACCTTGCTGACGCTGTCCCACGGGGTCGCGTCGGCGGCGTTGAGCACCAGGTGAACCACGGCCACCACGCCGAACGCGATGATCCAAGGGCTCTTCACGGCCGTCATGGCGGTCACGCTACTGGACGGACGTGGGACGGTGGAGTCGTGACCACTCCGGAGATCCTCGACGTCCCGATCCGCGAAGGCGGCATTCGCCTGGGCCAGTTCCTCAAGTTCGTCGGCGTCGCCGACTCCGGTGCCGACGCCGCCGCCCTCATCGCCGACGGCGACGTGCGGGTCGACGGAGAGGTCGAGACGCGACGCGGCCGCCAGCTCGAGCGGGGTGCCCTGGTCGAGGTCACGCGGCCCGCGGGCGCGGAGATGTTCCGGGTCGCCTGACGTCGGCCGGCATTCAGCGAGTCTTCAGGTTCGTCGGGGCAGGATGACGGGGTGCATCGCTCTCGACTCCTGATCGCCGTCGCTGCAGCGATGGTCCTTCTCGCCGCCTGCCAGTCGTCTTCCACGGACAAGAAGGCCGCCCCGACGCCCGGCCCGAGCGCGAGCAACGGTGATGGCGTCACGCTGCGCAACCTCTCCACCCTCACGCCCTACCCCACGCTGAGCGGTCGCGAGCCGCAGGCTCCGGTCGGTTTCGAGCCGGTCTTCGCGACGGGCGTGACCCGCCACGGCGCCCGCACTCTCACCAGCGAGGACGAGCTGGACGACGCCCTGGCGCTGTGGAAGGACGCCGAGTCGCAGGGCGCGCTGACCGAGACCGGGAAGGCGTTCGGGCCGGCGGTGCAGGAGCTGCGAACCGCCATGGATGACGTCGGGTACGGCCAGCTCAACACCCTCGGCGAGCAGGAGCTGCGCGAGCTCGGATCCCGCGAAGGCGAGCGGTTCTCGGCCATGTTCGAGGACGCGGTCGCCGAGGGAGCCAAGGTCGACATCATCGACTCCGGCGAGAGTCGGGCCGAGGACAGCGCCAAGATGTTCTCCGAGGGACTCGGCTCAGTCCATCCGGATCTCGCGATCGAGCCGACGGAGTCGAACAAGCGGATGCTTCACTTCGACACCGAGGACAAGGCCTACGAGGACTTCCTCGACAGCAGCGAGTGGAAGACCGCGTACCACCAGGTGCGCAGGACGTCGAACATCGATCAGGCCTCGATCGACGCGTTGGAGAAGCTCTACACCCCGGAGTTCGTCGCCACCATCGACAACACGCTGTACCAGGGGAACGCGGTGTTCGACATGTTCCGCTCCGGGCCCTCGATGAGCAAGGACACCGACGTCGACACGTCGGCGTTCATGGACCCCGAGGTCGCCGAGGTGTTCGCCACCGTCGACGACGGTCGCTACTTCTACTCCCGCGGGCCGGGCGTCGTGGGCGACGACCAGGCCTACCGCGCCGCGTCCGTGCTGCTCGACGACTTCTTCACCGTCATCGACGACCGCCTCGAGGGACGGGGCAAGCATCCGCACGCCGCGGTCTATCGCTTCGCGCATGCGGAGGAGATCACCCCCTTCGCGGCGCTGCTGGAGATTCCGGGCGCCGAGGAGCAGCTGCCGCCGGGAGAGATCTTCACCCGCGCGAACAACGACTTCCGGGTCGAGACGATCGCTCAGCTCGCGTCGAACATCGCCTGGACGGTCTGGGGCGACGGCGACACCACCCTCGTGTCGGTCACCCACAACGAGCGGCCCGTCCCCGTCGGCCGCGACTGCCGGCCCTTCGAGGACACCACGACGTTCTACGAGCTGACCGAGCTGAAGAGCTGCCTCGGCGACCTCCGCTGAGTGGCGATGTCGGGCGCGCTGCCCGCTCAGGCGTCGTAGTCGAGGGCGAGCGCCTCGGTGAGCGGGAGGCTCTGGCAGGTGAGCACGTACCCGGCTTCTACCTCGTCGTCCTCCAGGGCGTAGTTGCGACGCATCTGCACCTCGCCGCCGACGACCTTGGCTCGGCAGGTGCCGCAGACACCGCCCTTGCAGGCATAGGGCAGGTCGGCCCGGGTCTCCTGCGCGGCGTCGAGCACCGGGCGGTCGCGCGGCAGCGTCAGCTCGGTCGTGCGGCCGTCGAGCGTCAACGCCACCCGGCTGGACGGGCCGGCGATGCCCGGCTCGGTGTGCTCGACCGGTGGCGGCGGCACGTCGTCGACGAAGAAGAGCTCTCGGTGCACCTTCTCGCGGGGCACGCCCAGCTCGGCCAGCACGTCGCGCGCCGCCTCGATCATGGCGAACGGGCCGCACAGCCAGAACCCGTCGACGTCGTCGACCGGCACGAACGCGGCAAGGATGCGGCGGAGGCGGTCGGCGTCGAGGCGTCCGCTGAACAGCTCCACGTCGCGCGGCTCGCGTGACAGCACGTGGATGATCTCGAAGCGTGCGGGATGTCGGTCCTTGAGGTCGGCGACCTCGTCGCTGAACATCACCGTGCTCGCGCGCCGGTTGCCGTAGAGCAGGCTCACGTGGGCCTCGGGGTTGGCCAGCAGCGAGGACGCGATGGACAGCACCGGCGTGATGCCGGAGCCCGCGGCGACGAGCACGTGGCGTCCGCCGAGGTCCGGTTCGGGCCCGAACGTGCCGGACGGGGTCTCGACGTCGATCTCGTCGCCGGCGCGGACGTCGTCGACGAGCCACCGGGAGAACATTCCGTCCGGAACCACCCGGACGCCGACGCGCGGCGCCGCGCCCACCGGCGCGCAGATGGAGTACTGGCGGCGCTCCTCGCGATCGTCGACCCAGCGGCGCAGGGTGAGTGACTGGCCGGGACGGAAGGCGTAGTCGTCGCCGAGCTCCGCGGGTACGTCGAAGGTCACCGCGGCCGCGTCGTCGCACAGCCGGTCGACCCGTGCGACCCGAAGCGGGTGGAACGCTCCGCGAGGTCCGGCCATCAGATCTCCTTCATGTGGTCGTACGTCTCGCTGCAGGACCGGCAGCGGTGCAGGGCACGGCACGCGGTCGTGCCGAAGCGGGACAGCTCGTGCGTGTCCACCGACCCGCACTGGGGGCAGGACGTCGCACGCGTCGGCATCAGCACGAGGTCGACGGCGGAATCGTCGCGTGGTCCCGGTGGGGAGATTCCGTGCTCGGCGAGGGCGGCGCGACCGCGGGCGCTGATCCAGTCCGTCGTCCACGCCGGGCTGAGGGACGTGCGGACCTCGGCGCGGTCGAAGCCCGCCCGGCGGAGCGCAACCTCGACGTCAGCGCGCATCGTGGCGAGCGCCGGGCAACCGCTGTAGGTGGGAGTGAGGGTGACGACGACCGCGTCGTCCTCGATGGTGACGTCGCGCAGCACCCCGAGGTCGTCCAGGGTCAGCATCGGCAGCTCGGGGTCGGTGACGCACGAGACCACGCTGAACGCGTCCATCCGGGCCGAGCAGCGATCACGCATGGGATCACCACCGACCCATCGGGTGCTCGCGCGCGATCGACTGCATCTCCGCGAGAAGATCGGCGAACGGCTCGCCGTGGATTCCGTCACGACCGCCACCCGCGGCAGCGGGGACATCAGGGCGGTCGAGCCCGGCCATGCGCAGCACCTGCTCGATGACCTCCATCGCCGCATCGCGGGCCGCTCGTGCCTCGGCGCTCACCCCTGGGAGTCGCCGCTCGACGTCATGGACCTCGCCGAGCTCTGCGGCGGCCGGCCACACGGCGGCCAGTCCGGCAGTCATCCGCGCCCGCGACTCGTCGGTTCCGCCGCCGAGCGTGAGGCACCAGCGCGCGGCGTGCTCGCGGTGGTACCGCACCTCCTTGACCCCCTTGGTGGCGACCGCGGCCAGAACCGGGTCGGCGGAGGTCGTCAGCTGCTCGAGCAGCGCGAGCCGCCAGGCCGAGAAGACGAGCAGGCGCACCATGGTGGCGGCGAAGTCACCGTTGGGCTGCTCGACGAGTCGGACGTTGCGGAAGGCCGCGTCATCGCGGAAGAACGCGAGGCGGTCGTCGTCGGGAATTGGTGAGCCCTCGGGGAGGCTCGGCACGACGGCCGGGTCGGCGGCCGCGGCCCGGGCGAGAAACAACCGCGCCTGGCCGAGCAGGTCGAGACCGATGTTGGCGAGCGCGACCTCCTCCTCGATCTCCGGAGCCCTCGTCGTCCACTCCGCGAGGCGTTGCGCGAGGACGAGCGCGTCGTCTCCGAGCATCAGGCAGTACGCGGCGAGCGCGGGTCCGTCGACGCCTGCGGGAACGGTGGTGTCGACGCCGGCGAGGGGGTCGTCGAAGCTGGTGCCGAAGGCCCAGCGCGCATCGTCGTCGGCCTCGACAAGACCCTCGTAGACGTTGTCCCCATCCATGACGCTGCCGGTCATCACATGTGCGGGACGTGCTCGGGCACGTCGTAGAACGTCGGGTGGCGGTAGATCTTGTCGCCGCTGGGCGCGAAGAATGGGTCCTTCTCGTCGGGACTGGAGGCGGTGATCTCCGACGAGGGCACCACCCAGATGCTCACGCCCTCGTTGCGGCGGGTGTAGACGTCGCGCGCGTTCCGCAGCGCCATCTCGTGGTCGGGCGCATGGAGGGATCCGACGTGCACGTGGTTGAGCCCGCGCTTGCCCCGGACGAACACCTCGTACAGCGGCCAGGTCTGCTCGGTGGTGGTCATGCTGCTCCCTCTCGCTGCTGCGCGGCGTAGGCCATCGCGGCTTCGCGCACCCAGGCCCCGTCGTCGTGGGCGGCCTTGCGCCGGGCGATGCGCTCGGCGTTGCAGGGACCGTCGCCGGAGATGACCCGGGTCAGCTCGTCCCAGTCGGGGGTGCCGAAGTCGTACGACCCACGCTCGTCGTTCCACCGGAGGTCCGGGTCGGGCATGGTGACGCCGAGCGCGTCGGCCTGGGGGACGGACATGTCGACGAACTTCTGACGCAGCTCGTCGTTGGTGTGCCGCTTGATGCCCCAGGCCATCGACTGGGTCGTGTTGGGGGACTGGTCGTCGGGCGGACCGAACATCATCAGCGACGGCCACCACCATCGGTCGACCGAGTCCTGCACCATCCGGCGTTGCTCGTCGGTGCCGTTCATCATCGTCATCAGCAGCTCGTAGCCCTGGCGCTGGTGGAACGACTCCTCCTTGCACACGCGGATCATCGCCCGTGCGTACGGCCCGTACGAGCTGCGGCACAGCGGCACCTGGTTGCAGATGGCGGCGCCGTCGACGAGCCAGCCGATGGTGCCGACGTCGGCGTAGGAGAGCGTCGGGTAGTTGAAGATCGAGGAGTACTTCTGCCGCGACGTGAGGAGCGCCTCGGTGAGATCGGCGCGCTCGGCGCCGAGGGTCTCGGTGGCGGAGTAGAGGTAGAGCCCATGGCCGGCCTCGTCCTGGACCTTGGCGGTGAGGACGGCCTTGCGCCGCAGCGACGGGGCGTTGGTGAGCCAGGCACCCTCGGGCTGCATGCCGATGATCTCGGAGTGGGCGTGCTGGGCGATCTGGCGCACCAGGGTGCGGCGGTATCCGTCGGGCATCCAGTCGCGCGGCTCGATTCGTGAGCCGTGCGCCACGACTTCGTCGAAGTGCTGCTGCAGTGCCTCGTGGGCGCTGTCGGCGCTGTCGTCCACTCGTCCTCCCAAACCGAATGATCGGTCGGTTTGAGTGTACCTCAGCGAGCGCGGATCCCGTCGAGCACCATCGTGGTGACCTGGTCGGCGATCGCGGCCGGCGAGCGGTCGCGACCCGGGCGGTACCACTCGACGAGGGAGTTGACGACGCCGAAGACGAGTCGCGCCGCCGTGCGCGCCTCGACCCCCGCCCGCACGTCGCCCTCGTCGATCGCCGCCTGCACGAGCGCCGCAACGCGGCGGTCGAACGTCCGCCGCTGGTTCAGCGCCCATCGCTCCGTCTCGGTGTTGCCGTGGACGCGCAGCAGCAGGGTCACGTAGGGCAACCGGTCGGCCAGGATCTCGACGTCGCGACGCACCAGGTTCTCCAGGCGATCGATGGCACGGCCGGTGGTGACGTCGTCAGCATCGAGGCTGGCGAGCAGCGGGTCGAGCGCCCGCTGCAGCGCCAGCCTCAGCAGCTGTTCCTTGCCGGCGACGTGGTGGTAGATCGACGACTTCGACAGTCCCGACGCTCGCGACAGGTGCTCCATGCTGGTGCCGTCGTAGCCGCGTTCGGTGAACACCGCGGCCGCGACGGCCAACAAGGAATCCTGGTCGTAGCGCGGCCGCGGAGCACCGGACGGCAGCGTCCTCGCGCGCGGCGATTCCGGTGCCGAGGCCATGCGTCGATCATCGCACGACCGTTCGTTCGGTCGGTCAGCGTCGCGTGGCGGTCAGCAGCAGGTACTCCCAGCGCATCTCGCCGGTTCCCTCGCCGAAGCGTGCGGCCAGGTGGTCCAGCGCCTCGTCCAGGGCGGCCGTGCGCTTCGGGTCGCCGGCGAGGGAGGTGTACACCGCGATCGTCGGACCGTAGCGGCTCGCGAAGTAGCGGCGGAAGTCGCCTCGTTCGCCGAACGCCTTGACCGTGACGGTCCGCCGCTCCGCCTTGACGTCGGTGACGCGGTCGCCGAGGAGGCTGCGCACGTGGTTCTCGTCGCCCCACAAGGGCGGCGGCTGGGCACCGGGGGCGGGCGGCGGCGCGAACGGCTTCATGGTCGCGAACAGCTGGCCGATGAAGCCTTCCGGCGTCCACGAGATGAGCCCGATGGTGCCGCCCGGCCGGACTGCTCGGACGAGCTCGTCAGCGGCCTGCTGGTGGTGCGGCGCGAACATCACGCCGACCACCGAGATCGCGTGGTCGAACTCGCCATCGGCGACCGGCAGGTGCTCGGCGTCGGCCTCGAGCCAGGTGATGGTGACGGCCCGCTCGTCCGCCAGCTGCCGCCCGATGTCGAGCAGCTCGGGCGCGAGGTCCGACGCGACGACCTCGGCGCCGGTGAGGGCGGCGGGGATCGAGGCGTTGCCGGTGCCTGCGGCGACGTCGAGGACACGGTCGCCGGGTCCGAAGGTGCTCGCCTCCACCATCGTGGTGCCGAGCTCGGGGATGATCTCGGCGGCCACGGCGGCGTAGTCGCCGAGCTCCCACATCGCCCGGTGCTTGGCCTTCAGGGCGGTGTCGTCGTCGATGATCTGGTTGGTCATGTTCGTTCTCCTTTGTGTGGATTCCACGGTAGGAAGTGCGGTCACCACGAACTAGTACGAGATCTGTACCGGCGGAGGTACGCTTTTGCCATGGGTTCGCCGTACCACCAGTTCTGCCCGGTCTCGAAAGCGATGGAGCTGCTCGACGAGCGGTGGACGATGCTCGTCATCAGGGAGCTCGTCATCGGATCGGATCGATTCAACGACCTCCGCCGGGGCCTGCCGCGCATGTCGCCGACGTTGCTGTCGCGCCGACTGCAGCAGCTCGAGCGCGCCGGAATCGTCGAGCGGCTGGTCCAGGGCAACGACGTGCGCTACGTGCTGACCGAGGCCGGACAGGACCTGCGTCCGGTCGTCGATGCGGTGGGGCTGTGGGGCTCGCAGTGGGTTCCCGAGCTCGGCGACGTCGATCTCGACCCCAAGCTCCTGATGTGGGACATGCACCGCAACATCGATGCCGCCGCCATCCCGCCGGGTCGCACCGTGATGCGGTTCCGCTTCTCCGACGTGCCGGCCCAGCAACGCGACTGGTGGCTCGTCCTCACCAGGGAGGACACCGACGTGTGCGACATCGACCCCGGCTTCGACGTGTCCGTCACCATCTCCACGAGTCTTCGCACCCTCACGTCGGTCTGGCGCGGAGACCAGGCCTGGGATCTCGCCGTGAAGTCCGGCGCACTCTCCGTGGACGGGCCGGAATTCCTGCGACGCGACGTCCGGAACTGGTTCATGGCGACGAGCCCGGCCGGCGTTGTCACGGCCGCCGGACGCTTCTCCTAGACTGGGCCACCCACCCGATCCAGACCAGGAGGACGTCGATGTTGGCTCGCCAGCTCGCACGGCCCTTTCCGACGGTCGACCTCGACACCGGAGCCCTCGACGCGGCACGAACGCTTGCCGAGAGTCACCTGCCCGGACTGATCGTCGTGGACGACGACGGAGTCCCGTACACGGTGCTCCCCGGGTCGCAGGTCCTGCGGTTCGTGGTGCCCACCTATGTCCAGGACGACCCGTCGCTGGCCCGCGCCTACGACGAGAAGTCGGCCGATGCGCTGTGCGAGTCGCTCACCGACCGCCTGGTCCGCGACATGCTGCCCAAGCGCCAGGACGCCCTCGACCTGCCCCTCGTCGCGCCCGATGCCACCTCCATCGAGGTCGCGGCGCTCATGGCCGGCATGCACAGCCCGATCGTCGCGGTCTTCGACGGGACCTCCGTGCTCGGTGCCATCACGGTGAGCAACCTGCTCGAGCACCTCTTGGACCAGCGAGCCTGACGTTGACTACCTACCTCGTGATCGCCGCGTTCGCCGCGGCCTACGTCCTCATCGCCACCGAGCGGATCCACCGGGTCGCCGCCGCCCTCGCGGGTGCCACCGCCATGGTGCTGCTCGGCGTGGTCGACGCCGAGACTGCCTTCTTCAGCGAGGAGACCGGTGTCGACTGGAACGTCATCTTCCTGCTTCTCGGCATGATGATCATCGTCAGCGTCATCAAGCAGACCGGCGTGTTCGAGTACCTCGCCATCTGGTCGGCCAAGCGGGCGCGCGGCCGACCGTTCGCGGTGATGGTGATGCTCGTGCTCATCACTGCCGTGGCGTCGGCGTTGCTCGACAACGTCACCACGGTGCTCCTCATCGCCCCGGTCACCCTGCTGGTGTGCGACCGGCTCGGCGTCCAGCCCGTGCCCTTCCTGATCGCCGAGGCCATGGCGTCGAACATCGGCGGCACCGCGACCCTCATCGGCGACCCGCCGAACATCATCATCGCGAGCAAGTCCGACCTCACGTTCAACGACTTCTTCCTCAATCTCGCGCCGATCGTCGTGGTCCTGATGGTCGTGTTCGTCGCGATGTGCCGGGTGATGTTCCGGTCGGCGTTCGTCTACGACGAGGCGCGGGTCGAGAACGTCATGCAGCTCGACGAGCGGGAGATGATCCGCGACCGCACGCTGTTGATCAAGTGCGGCGTCGTGCTGCTCTTCGTGTTCGCCGGGTTCATCGCGCACTCGGCGCTCCACCTCGAACCGTCCATCGTGGCGTTGCTCGGCGCGGGGGCCCTCGTGGCCGTCTCGCGAACCGAGCCGCACGAGTACCTCGAGGAGGTCGAGTGGCCGACGCTGGTCTTCTTCATGGGCCTGTTCATCATGGTGGGGGCGCTCGTCGAGGCCGGCATCATGAAGGACGTCGGCATCTGGATCGCCGACACCGTCGGTGACCAGTACTTCCTCGCGGGCACCGGGCTGATCTTCGGTTCGGCCGTGCTGTCCGGGATCGTCGACAACATCCCCTACGTGGCGACGATGGCTCCGATCGTCAACGACTTGGTGCTGGCCGGTGGCGGCACCACCCAGTCCGACTCGCTGTGGTGGGCGTTGGCCCTGGGCGCCGACCTCGGCGGCAACGCGACCGCCGTCGGCGCGAGCGCCAACGTGGTGATCATCGGCATCGCGGCCCGCAACGGACACCCGATCTCGTTCTGGAAGTTCACCAAGTACGGGCTCCTGGTCACGTTCGTCACCATCACCATCGCGTGGGGCTACTTCTGGCTCCGCTACTTCGCCCTCGCCTGACCTCGCCCTCGGTCAGATGGACGCGCGTACCGGCTCGGTCACGTCGCTCTGCGGGTCGACCATGATCTTGGCGTGCTCCTCGGGGTCGGCCAGCGCCGTGAAGGCGTTGTCGACGCCGTGCAGGCCCACCATCCCGGTGAGGATCGGCGCGGCTTTCACCTTGCCCGACGCGAGCAGGTGCAGCGTCTCGCGGAACTCCGGCGGCAGGTAGCCGAGCACGAACCGCAGGTCGATCTCCTTGTTGATCGCGACGGACGGCCGAAGGCGGTCGGGCTGCATGCAGACGCCCACCACGACGACCCGGGAGAACAGGGGTGCGCTGCTGATCACCTGCTCCAGCATCCCCGGCACCCCCACGCACTCGAAGATCACCGGTCGCTTCGGCGTCGTCGCGCCGACCGCGTCGGCCGCGCGCCACACGTGCTGCCACGGGACGAGGGGGAGGCCGCGGAGCTTCTCCATCGCGTCGATGGCCGACCCGAAGGCGGCCGGGGCGGTCGTGAGGTGTCCGCGCTCGCCGGCGGCGGTGTACGGGGAGTCCTGGGCCGGGTCGACGACCACATCGGCTCCGCACCTGCGGGCGAGGTCGCGACGACCGGCCGAGAAGTCGCTGGCCACCACGGTCTTGACGCCGTCGGCCTTGAGCATCGAGATGACGGCCAGTCCGACCGGCCCGCAGCCGATGACGATCGCGACGTCGCCCTTCTTGACCTCTCCTCGCCGGACGGCGTGCAGACCGACGGCCATCGGCTCGGTGAGGGCGGCGAGCTCGGTCGACATGCCTTCGGGAACGGACATCGCCAACGATTCCTCGACGACCATCTGCTCGGCGAACGCGCCGGGAGCATGCGTGGAGAAGCCGAGCGTGTGGACGTCGTCGCCGCGCTTGAGCAGCGGCAGCGCCACCACCTGGGTGCCGATCGATGCGTGCTTGCGGCAGCCGGGCCCGTGCTCGAGGACCTCCCCGACGAACTCGTGCCCGAGCACGACGGCGTGGGGGGACCGCATGAAGTCGGGATAGCCCATCTCCGCGCAGATGTCCGCCACGTCGTCGCTGCTGTGCCGGGCATGCAGGTCGGACCCGCAGATGCCGGCCCGCTGAACCTTGATCAGCAGCTGGCCGGGACCCGGAGTCGGGTCGGGCACGTCCCCGACCTCGAGCTTGGTGTTCTCGCAGACGACGGCCTTCACGGGCTGCTCCTCGGGGTTCGGTGTGCGCTCGCACAGTACTACTGCCACGACCGTGGCGAGCAGTATCGTCGGGCCATGGAACAGCGCATCTCTCACTGGGTCGACGGACAGATCCGGCCCGGCACCTCGGGCCGTACGGCACCGGTGTTCAACCCGGCGACCGGTGAGGTCGCCGCCCAGGTCGATCTCGCCAGCACAGCCGAGGTCGATGACGTCGTTCGGTCGGTGATGAGAGCCGCCTCGAGCTGGCGGAGAGTGTCGCTGGCCAAGCGCGCATCCCTGCTGTTCGCCTTCCGGCAGCAGCTGAGCGAGCGGGCCGACGAGCTCGCCGCGGCCATCACGTCCGAGCACGGCAAGGTGCACTCCGACGCCCTCGGGGAGATCGCCCGCGGACTCGAGAACGTGGAGTTCGCCGCCGGCGTGCCGCAGCTGCTCAAGGGTGGCTTCTCCGAGCAGGCGGCCACCGACGTCGACGTCTACAGCCTGCGCCAGCCGCTCGGTGTCGTCGCCGGCATCACGCCGTTCAACTTCCCGGCCATGGTGCCGCTGTGGATGTGCGCGAACGCCATCGCGTGCGGCAACGCCTTCATCCTCAAACCGAGCGAGAAGGACCCGTCCGCGGCGCTGCTCCTCGCCGACATGTGGCAACGGGCCGGACTCCCGGACGGTGTGTTCACCGTCCTTCAGGGCGACCGCGAGGCCGTCGACGCCCTGCTCGACCACCCTGACGTCGCGGCCGTCAGCTTCGTCGGGTCCACGCCGGTGGCCCAGCACATCTACGAGACCGGCACGGCCCGCGGGAAGCGGGTGCAGGCCCTGGGCGGTGCGAAGAACCACGCCCTGGTGCTGCCCGACGCCGACGTCGACCTCGCGGCCGACTCGATCGTGTCGGCCGCGTACGGGTCGGCCGGGGAACGGTGCATGGCCCTCTCGGTCACGGTCGCGGTCGGCGACGTCGCCGACCGGCTGGTCGAGGCGCTCGCCGTCCGCCTGCCGAAGCTGGTGATCGGTGACGGTTCCGACGCGGGAACCGACATGGGTCCGCTGATCACCCGCGAGCACCGCGACCGGGTCGCGTCGTACGTCGCCGGCGGCGCGCAGTCCGGCGCCACGGTCGTCGTCGACGGCCGCGAGGCGGCGGTGCCGGAGTCCGGCTTCTTCCTCGGCGCGACGCTGCTCGATCACGTCACGCCCGACATGGCCGTCTACACCGATGAGATCTTCGGCCCGGTCCTCGACATCGTCCGGGTCGACACGTTCGACGAGGGCCTCGAGCTGATCAACGCCAATCCGTACGCCAACGGAACCGCCATCTTCACTCGCGACGGCGGCGCGGCCCGGCGGTTCCAGAACGAGGTCGAGGTCGGCATGATCGGCATCAACGTGCCGATCCCGGTGCCGGTGGCGTACTACTCCTTCGGCGGCTGGAAGGCCTCGCTGTTCGGCGACACCCACATGTACGGGCCGGAGGGCATCAACTTCTACACCCGCGGCAAGGTCGTCACGTCGCGATGGCCCGACCCGGCCTCGTCCGAGGTGAACCTAGGCTTCCCGACCAACGGGTGACGGCGGCCTGCCGGCTGCTTTCAGGGTGGCCGAGCCGGAGGTGACGTCGGCCCACGCGCCGGGCACGTCGAGGATGGCGATGGCCGAGGTGGGCATCTCCGTCCATTCACCCGTGAGCTCCAGCGCGAGGTCCTCGAAGGTCGGGTTGTGGCCGACCATCATCAGGGTGCGCACCTCGTCCGGCACGCCGCGGACGACCTGCTGCAGGTCGTCGGTGGACGCGTCGTAGACGCGGTGGTCGATCGTGACGGTGGGCGGCGCGTCGAGCTCCGCCGCAGCGAGCTTCCAGGTGCTGACGGCGCGGACCGCCGGCGACACGATCGCCAGGTCGATGCCGGGCACGTTGGCGTTGAGCCACCGACCGGCTTCCGGCGCCTGGCGGAGGCCGCGAGGGGCGAGCGGACGTGCGGCGTCGTCCTCGTCGCCGCTCCAGTCCGACTTGCCGTGCCGCATCAGGATCAACGTGCGCTCAGCCATGTGCTTCCCCTGCCGTGCGGACTCCCGTCACGTGTACCAGCCAACTCGTGGAGCCGCCGAGCGTCAAGGGTCGGCCCGCGATGGATGACGGCGTACGTCATCCGGACTTATGGTGACCACAGAGGGGTCGGCCGGGTGGGTCGGTCGACCCCTCGCCATGCCTCGCTGGATCAGGTGCGAGGTGCGGACGTGTCGGAGGGCGCGCTCGGCGTCCTCGGAGACCAGCCGTCTCGGAAAGGGTGACGAAGAAAGTTCCGCTCATCGTGATCCGATTCGGTTGCCACGCGCGACAGTGTGTACATGGAGCACCTCTCCGACTCCGAGCTCCTGGGTCTGGTCGCCCAGGGTGACGAGGCTGCCTTGCGCGAGCTGGTGGGGCGGCACTCGGCGTGGCTGCTGCTGAGGTTGCGTCGGCGCACTGCCGATGAGGACCTGGCGGCCGAGGCGCTGCACGACGCGTTCGTCGCGGTCTGGCGGAATCCCCGCGCGTTCCGGGGCGACGGGGACGTGGGTGCGTGGCTGTGGGGGATCGCGATCCGGCAGCTGGTCTCCCGACTGCGCAAGCGGGCTCAGCCGGTGCCGATGGAGAGCCGGATGCTGTCCGCCCTGTCGCCGACCGTGCGCAGCGCAGAGGACGAGCTGCTCGTCGCGGTCGAGCACGGATCGGTCGGCGACGCCCTGCGCTCGCTCTCGCCGGAGCTCCGGCAGGTGTTGCAGGCGACGGTGATCGACGGGCTCTCCACGAGGGAGTCAGCCCATCTCCTCGGCATCCCGCAGGGCACGGTCAAGAGCCGCGTCCGCGCCGCGAAGTCGAAGCTGCGCGAGCAGCTGATCTCGTTGGAGGCACAGTCATGACCTGGCACATCGATGCTCCCGTCTGGGATGCGTACGCCTCAGGGCGGCTCGAGCCGGCCGCCGAGATGAGCGTCGAGGCCCACCTCGTCGGATGTCCTGACTGCCGCTCGTCAGCGAGGTCCCAGGTCCCGACCGGGACCGCAGACGTGGTGTGGTCCGGCGTACGCGCCACGATCTCCGCTCCGGCCCCGTCGCTGCCGCAGCGGGCCATGCAGCGGCTCGGCGTCGCACCCGATGACGCCGTGGTCGTCTCCGCCGCGGACGCGTTCGTGCTCCCGTGGGCGGTCGCCGTCGGCTTCGCGGTCGCCTCCGCCTGCATCGTGGGATTGGCGGGTCTGGGCCCGGCCAGCCGCGACGCGGCGTTCCTCGCACTCGCCCCCCTGGTTCCCATGCTGGCCGTGGTGACGTCGTACGACGCACTGGACCCGCTGCGGGCGCTGATGGCCACCACGCCCTACAGCAAGCTGCGGCTCGCCCTGCTCCGTACCGCCGCCGTTCTCACCGTCGCGTTGCCGACCACCATGGCGATCGGGCTCGTCGTACCGGACATGGATCACCTCGTCCTGGCGTGGCTCGCACCCTCGCTCGGACTCACCCTCGCGGCGCTGGTGCTCCTCACCTGGTTCGAGGCGTGGGTGACCGGGGCGCTGGTCGGGTCGGCCTGGGTGACGGTGGTCGCACTGCTCCGCGCCGGGGACCGGGTCGACGCGCTGACCACGCTCGTCTGGCAGGTCGGCTTCGTGCTGGGGGCCGGTGTGCTCGTGCTCGCACTGGTCCTGCGCACCTCGACCCTTCGCCTGCAGGGAGGAGAGCTGTGAGCGCCATCGCGTCGTTCGAGGGAGTGTCCAAGAAGTACGGCCGCGCCCCGGCACTGCGGCCGACGACGCTCGACCTGCAGCGCGGGGTGGTGGGCCTGCTGGGGCCGAACGGCGCGGGCAAGACCACGTTGCTGCGCCTGCTGTCGACCGCGCTGCCCCCGAGCAGCGGGCGGATCGTGGTCGCCGGCTACGACGTCACCGAGTCCCACGCAGCACGCGTCGAGGCTCGACGCCGGATCGGTTACTGCCCGCAGGAGGTCACGTTCCCCCGCGGGATGACGGCCTTCGTCTTCCTGGACTACCTCGCGGTGCTCAAGGAGTGGACGGACAAGGGCAGGCGCCACGCCGAGGTGCACCGGGTGCTCGACCTCGTCCACCTCGGCGACCGGGGCGCCATGAAGATCGCCAAGCTGTCCGGTGGCCAGCGCCGACGGCTCGCCATCGCCCAGGCCCTCATCGGCTCGCCCGAGCTGCTCATCCTCGACGAGCCCACCACCGGGCTCGACCCCGAACAACGCGCCTCCCTGCGTGGCCTCCTCTCCGGCCTGGCAGGGACGGTGTTGATCTCGACGCACCAGACCGAGGACGTCTCGGCCCTGTGTGATCGAGTGCTCGTCATCGATGCCGGAGCCATTCGCTTCGACGGCTCGGTGCCCGAGCTCCTGGCCACGGCAGCCGGCCGTGTCCATCTCGGACCCGCCGCCACCAGCGGCGCCGTCCAGACCTGGAAGACCGGAACCGGGCTGGTCCGGTCCGTCGGGGGGCAGCCCGCTCCCGACTCCTCAGTCGTCGACCCATCGGTCGAGGACGCGTACCTGCTGCTCCGCTCGGAGCGGCACACACCACAAGGAGTCACACCATGAGCACCACCTACGAGACGGGCGCCACGCTCGGCGTCCTCGCCCGTCAGGAGATCCGCAACTATCTCACGCACAAGCTGTTCTGGTTCGGCGCCGCGATGACGGCCTTGGTGGTGGTCTCGGCATTCGCCTGGGACGAGCCAGGCTCTGCCGCCGCCTACATGATCGGTCCCGGGGTGATGCTCGGGGTCCTCGGTCTGGTGGTGATGTTCGGGTTGACCCGTCGCTCCGATCGGGCGGCGGAGGCGGCCGGCGCGGTCGCCGTGCCGGAGCGCACCCGCACGCTGGCGCTGGCCTGCGCGATCGTGGTGCCGTTCTCGGCCGCGATGGTGGCCTACGTCGCCGCCGTCGTCGCCTGGTACGTCCGGCCACCTCAGGAGTGGATCGTTCCTCCCGGCGTGAGCGACCTGTTCATCAACGCCGAGATGTTCGGCGACGGCGTCATCTGCGCGGTGGGCGGACCGCTCCTCGGGCTGCTGCTCGCGCGATACCTGCCCAAGCGTGGCGTGGCGGCGATCGCCTCGGTGCTGCTGGTCCTGGTCACGATCATGCTGCAGGGGAACTTCGCCGGAGGGCAGCCCTACCGAGTGTTCTGGGTCTGGACCTACTTCGTCGGCCAGCTCGGCTGGGGTGCCGATCCCGATGGGTCGATCCACTTCAGGACGGCGCCCGGCAACCCGTTCATCTGGGTGCTCTACCTGGTGGTCGTGTGTGCGCTCGGCCTCGTGGTCGCCGTCCTCCACGATCCCGAGTCGG
Source organism: uncultured Actinomycetota bacterium (assembly GCA_963781445.1). Lineage (GTDB taxonomy): Bacteria > Actinomycetota > Actinomycetes > Propionibacteriales > Nocardioidaceae > Aeromicrobium. Next base: position 341,118 of record CAWAGS010000010.1, on the reverse strand, counting down.
ACCGGTCGCGGCTGCGCATCGTCGCGCTGGGGCTGGTCGGTCTCGGGCTGGTGCTCGGTGTGCTCACCATGGTCGTCGGCTACACCGACGTGCTGGTGAACCCCATCCCCTGCGCCACCTGCTGATGACCATCTACGTCGCCAGGGCGGTCCCGTGGACACGGATCGCCCTGGCGGCAGGGCTGGTCGTCGTCCTGATGGAGCTCGTCAGGTGGAACCCGTGGGTCCTGTGGCCGCTCGAGGGGACGGCGGTCGGGCTCCTGGCGGGTGCGACGGCCTGGTGCTTCGACGAGACGTCCGCCGCCGTCGTCGACGCGGCTCCTCGGGGTCTCGCGTGGCGCACGACGGCGCGCAGCCCCGGGCCGTTGCTGCTGCTGGGGACGTGGACGGCCGTCGTGCTCCACGCCGGCGCAGCGAGCACGTTCGAGCACCGCAACGAGATCTGGTTGCAAGGGGTCGCGGCGTGCCTGGCCGGAGCGGCATACGCCGGCTGGCGACGTTCGGCTGGGGAGGCGTCACCGGGGCTGAGGTTCGCCACGGCCGTCGTGCCGACGACCACGGCGTGGGCGCTGCTGCGCCCGCTCGACGGCCACCTCTCCGTCTTTCCCTTCGGCACCACGACGCCCACCGGTTGGGGCCACAGCACCACCGGCTGGGTCACCCTCGCCATCGTCGCCCTCGTCACCCTCGGCGCCGTGCTCGCCGACGCCCGCTGGTGGAGGTTACCCGCTGCGACGGATGGTCATCGAAGCCGAAGGGGCGTCCACGTCGGTCGCTGACCTGCATGCTGGTGGGCCCCGTGGGACTCGAACCCACAACCCGCGGATTAAAAGTCCGCTGCTCTGCCAATTGAGCTAGAGGCCCGGCTGCGAACCAGTGTGCCAGTGACCGCTGGGAGTGCCGACAACACTTCGGGCTTGTGCTGAAACCCCTCCGAAGTAGGATCGACGGGACTATTCTGGACGCACGAAACCGACCGCGACCGCGCGACCCATCCGGAGCCATCACATGCCAGTGCCCCTCGATCACCGACTGCGTGACGACGCGGTGCTCGACGAGATCGAGATGACGAGCCGGCTCATGATCGCGGCCTCCGAGCTGGACCGGCCACTGTCGCAGCGCGAGGTCGACGAGCTGCTCGGCATCATCGCCGGCTGAGAAATCCGACTCGAAGTACCCCCGCGGTTGGCGGAACTTCACCCCGACCCCCTAGCATGATCGTGGCCTTTGTCCACCGACGGGAGTAGTCGTGCGATTCCGCATCCGACCAGTTGAAACCTCGTTCTACGAGATGTTCTCCGAGGCAGCAGCTCACCTCGTCCACGGAGCCAATCTGCTGGCGCAGATGCTCGACGACACGAGCGACAAGAAGGCCATCGCGGAGCAGATGCGCGAAGCCGAGCACCAGGCCGACGAGACGACCCACAAGATCGTCCGGCGAGTGAACAGCACGTTCATCACGCCCTTCGATCGCGAGGACATCTACCGCTTGGCGAACAGCCTCGACGACGTCATGGACTTCATGGAGGAGACGGTCGACCTGATCGGTCTGTACGACCTCGACAAGCTCCCGTCGGCCTTCGCGCCCCAGGTCGAGGTCCTCCAGCGGGCCACCAAGCTCACCGCCGACGCCATGCCGCGGCTGCGCACGATGAAGGACCTCGAGGAGTACTGGATCGAGATCAACCGCCTGGAGAACCAGGGTGACCGGTCGTACCGCCGTGCTGTCGCCGACCTGTTCAGCGGCACCCACAAGTCCCTCGAGGTCCTCAAGCTCAAGGATGTCGTCGACTCCCTGGAACACGCCATCGACGCTCTGGAGTCGGTCGCGAACACCGTGGAGCAGATCGCCGTCAAGGAGTCCTGAGTCGTGGACCTCACCCTGGCGCTGGTGGTCGCCACCGTCGCCGTCGCGCTGTTCTTCGACTACACCAACGGTTTCCACGACGCCGCCAACGCGATCGCCACCTCGGTGTCGACGCGGGCGCTGAGGCCGCGCGTCGCACTCGCCATGGCGGCTGTCCTGAACTTCGTCGGAGCCCTGCTCGGCGTCGAGGTCGCCAAGACGATCAAGGACATCCTCACCGGGTTCGACACCATCCAGACGGCCAGCCATGCTCTGACGATCGTGATGAGCGCGTTGGTCGGGGCCATCGCCTGGAACCTCATCACCTGGTACTTCGGCATCCCGTCGTCCTCGTCGCACGCACTCATCGGTGGGCTCATCGGCGCCGGTCTGGCCTCCGGTGTCTCCGTCGACTGGGACAAGGTCATCGACAAGGTCGCCATCCCGATGATCGTCAGCCCGTTGCTGGGCTTCACCGGCGCCTTCCTGGTGATGGTCGCGATCATGTGGATCTTCCGCAGGGCCAAGCCCACCGCGGTGAACCGCGGGTTCCGTCTCAGCCAGACCGTCTCGGCGGCCATGCTCTCCCTCGGTCACGGCCTGCAGGACGCCCAGAAGACGATGGGCGTCATCGTGCTCGCCCTCATCGCCGGCGGGTACGGCCCCGGGCCGGGAGAGCGCGAGATCCCGATCTGGGTCATCCTCGCGGCCGCGACGGCGATCTCACTCGGGACGTTCTCCGGCGGCATGCGCATCATGCGGACGATGGGCCGGCGGATCATCGCCCTCGACCCGCCCCGCGGCTTCGCCGCTGAGCTGACGGCATCGTTCGTGCTCTACTTCATGGCGATCGGCCAGGGCGCGCCCGTGTCCACCACTCACACGATGACCTCGTCGGTCATGGGCGCGGGCGCATCCAAACGCTTCAACGCAGTCCGCTGGGGCGTGGCTCGCAGCATCGTCACCGCGTGGGTCATCACCATTCCCATGGCGGCCAGCGCGGCCGCCCTGACCTATGGCGTCATCCACTTCCTGATTCCGGGCAACTGACCAAGCCGGGGCCGGGGTGACCTGCTCGGTTCAGCCGAATCGGCCCTGGATGTAGGCCTCGGTGGAGGTCTGATCGGGGTTGGAGAAGATCTTCTCCGTCCGACCGACCTCGACGAGCTGACCGGCCCGGCCGACGGCTGACAGGTTGAAGAACGCCGTCTCGTCCGACACCCGCGCAGCCTGCTGCATGTTGTGGGTGACGATGACGATCGTGTACTGCTCCTTGAGCTCGTGGATGAGGTCCTCGATGATGCTGGTCGAGATCGGGTCGAGCGCCGAGCACGGCTCGTCCATGAGCAGCACCTCTGGCTCCACCGAGATGGCCCGGGCGATGCACAGCCGCTGCTGCTGACCTCCCGACAGACTCGAGCCGGGACGGCTGAGCCGGTCCTTGACCTCGGTCCACAGACCGGCGCTGCGCAGCGACTGCTCGACGATCGCGTCGGCGTCCGTCTTCTTCATCCGCCTGCTGTTGAGCTTCTGCCCGGCGAGCACGTTGTCGTAGATCGACATCGTCGGGAACGGGTTCGGACGCTGGAAGACCATGCCGACCATCCGGCGGACGTCGACGGGATCGACGTCGCGGCCGTACAGGTCCTGGCCCTCGACGAGGACCTTGCCCTCGACCCGGGCGCCCGGGATGACCTCGTGCATGCGGTTCAAGGACCGCAGGAAGGTCGACTTGCCGCAACCGGACGGGCCGATGATCGCTGTCACCGAGCGCGCGCCGATCGGGATCGTCACGTTCTCGACGGCGAGGAAGTCGCCGTAGTAGATGTTCAGGTCCGAGACGTCGATGCTCGTGGCCATGGTGTTTCCTTCCGCGCGGTCGGCGCTGGGGACAGGTCGGGTGAGGGTCGTGGTCATCGTTGGCCCTTCGGTGAGAAGTAGTGGGAGACGAGGCGGGCGACGAGGTTGAGCAGCATGACGATCAGCAGCAGCACCAGCGCCGCGCCCCAGGCGCGATCGATGCTCGGTCCGGGCGGCACGCCCGGCGAGCTCACCGCGGAGTAGGCGAAGACCGGCAGGGTCGCCATCCGGTCGTTGAAGAGGTTGAAGTTCACCGAGTCGGACAGACCGGCGATGACGAGCAGGGGAGCCGTCTCGCCGATGACGCGAGCCACGGCGAGCGTGATGCCGGTGACGATGCCGGCCAGCGATGTCGGCAGCACGACCTTGACGACGGTGCGCCACTTGGGGACGCCGAGGGCGTACGAGGCCTCGCGCAGCTCGTTGGGGACGAGCTTGAGCATCTCCTCGCAGGAGCGCACGACCACCGGGATCATCAGCACGGACAGCGCGACCGCGCCGCCGATGCCCATGCGCACGCCCGGCCCCACGAGGATGACGAAGAGAGCGTACGCGAACAGGCCGGCGACGATGGACGGGATGCCGGTCATGACGTCGACCAGGAACCGGATCCAGCGGGCCAGTCGGCCGTCGGCGCCGTACTCGACCAGGAAGATGGCGGTCAGCAGCCCGATCGGCACCGAGATCACCGCAGCCGCGCCGGTGATGAGCAGGGTGCCGATGAGGGCGTGGTAGATGCCACCGCCCTCGCCGACGACGTTGCGCATCGAGAAGGTGAAGAAGTCGACCCCGAGGACGCGGGCGCCCTTGGAGACGACCGTCCAGAGGATGCTCACCAGTGGGAAGAGGGCCAGGCCGAACGAGCTCGTCACGAGCACGGTGACCAAGCGGTCGACCGCCTTGCGTCGCCCCTCCACGGCGGCGGCCCAGGCGGGCAGGACGAAGGCGACGAGCCAACCGGCGAGCACCGAGCGCACTCCGCCGGCGCCACCCAGATACAGGCCGACGGCGACGACGAGCGCAGCCGCGGTGACGGCGGCCGGCGCCCAGGTCGGCAGCATCGGAGCGTGTCGGGGCCCGTGGCCCTGGCGGACGGGCCCGGGCGTGAGCAGCGCGGTCATCCGTTCGCTCCTGAGAATTCCTTGCGGCGGTCCACGATGAAGCGCGCCGCGAAGTTGACGAGGAAGGTGATGACGAACAGGACCAGGCCGCTGGCGATCAACACGTTGACGTCCAGACCGCTCGCCTCCTTGAAGCTCAGGGCGATGTTCGCGGCGATCGTGCTCGGGTTGGTGCTGCTGATGAGGTTCAGAGTCACGACGCCGGAGGCCGACAGCACCATCGCGACGGCCATGGTCTCGCCGAGGGCGCGGCCGAGGCCGAGCATCGCGCCGGAGATGATGCCGGAGCGGGCGTAGGGGAAGATCGCCATCCGGGCCATCTCCCAGCGCGTGGCGCCGAGTGCCAGCGCGGCCTCCTCGTGCAGTCGTGGGGTCTGGAGGAAGATCTCGCGGCAGATCGCGGTCATGATCGGCAGGATCATCACGGCGAGCACGATCGAGGCGGTGAGGATCGTGCGCCCGGTCGCCGAGGGCGATCCGGAGAAGAAGGGCAGGAAGCCGAGGTTCTCGTGCAGCCACTCATAGCCGGGGACGAGCTTGCCGGCCAGGAACCCGATGCCCCACAGGCCGTAGACGACGCTGGGCACGGCGGCGAGCAGGTCGATCAGGTACCCCATCAGCGCCGCGAGACGCCGCGGCGCGTAGTGCGAGATGTACAGCGCCACGCCGATCGCGACGGGCACGGACATGAGCAGGGCCAGGAAGGCGGCAAGCAGGGTGCCGTAGACGAGAGGCCAGACGTAGGGCACGAAGCTGGTACCGCTCTTGACCTCGTCGGCCGACGCCACGATGCCGGGAATGCCCTCGACGGTGAGGAAGATCGCCACTCCGGCGAGCACGAGCAGGATCACGACACCAGCACTGGTCGACAGGCCGGCGAACAGTCGGTCACCGGCGCGGCGGACCACCCGGGATCGGTCTGCGTCGAGGTGATGGTCACGATCTTCCTTTCCGAATGAGGATGGGCCGCCCGGTCGCCTCGCGGCTGACCGGGCGGCCGGGCTGGGTCAGGACGCCTTGATCGTTTCCACGGCGGACTGGACCTTCTGGCTGACCGCCTCGGACAGCGGCGCGGAGCCGGCATCCTTGGCGGCTGTGGCCTGCCCCTCGGTGCTGGTCACGTACGTGAGCCAGGCCTTGACGAGGTCGGCGGTCGCCGCGTCGTCGTACTGCTGGCAGGCGATCTGGTACGAGACGAGCACGATCGGGTAGACACCCTCGGTGTCGACCGTGCGGTCGATCGTGATGGCGATGTCCGTCGCGGCCCGTCCTTCGACCTGCGTGGATGCGTCGAGGACCTTGGCTGCGGCCTCGGGGCTGACGGCCGTGAAGGCGTCGCCCACCTTGACGCTCGCGGTGCCGAGGTCGCCGACCTGGCTCTCGTCGGCGTAGCCGATCGTGCCCTTGCCGTTCTTCACCGCGGAGATGACACCGGAGGTGCCTTCGGCGGCCTCGCCGCCCTTGACGGGCCAGGTCTCGACCGGTCCGCCGGTCCAGCCGCCGTTCGACGCGGCATCGAGGTACTCGGTGAAGTTCTTCGTCGTGCCGGAGTCGTCCGAGCGGTGGACCGGAGTGATCCTGGAGCTGGGCAGCTTCGCGTCGGGGTTGTCGGCCTTGATCGCCGCGTCGTCCCACTGGGTGACGGTGCCCTCGAAGATCGCGCCGATCGTCTTCGGCGAGAGGTTCAGCTCGTCGAGGCCGTCGAGGTTGTAGACGACCGCGATCGGGCTGACGTAGGTCGGGACCTCGACGACGTCTCCGCCGCAGCGTTCCTTGGCCTTGGTGAGCTCGTCGTCGTCCAGGTACGCGTCCGAACCGGCCAGGGCGAGACCGCCGGACAGGAACTGTTCGCGTCCGCCGCCGGAGCCGACGGGGTCGTAGTTGACGGTGGTGCCGGGGTTGGTGGACTGGAAGGCCTTCTGCCACGAGGCGACGGCTGCTTCCTGCGCGCTGGACCCACCGGCATTGAGGGTGCCTTCAAGGCCACCGGCGGAAGCGCCGGAGCTGCTTTCGTTGGCGGCCCCGCAGGCGCCGAGCGCCAGGGCCAGGGTGAGCGCGGCAGCCGCGGGGGCGGCCCTGCGCAACGAGGTGCTGTTCACGAGTGTTCCCTCTCGGAGAGTTGAACGTCTTGGGGATTCACATGACTCACATCAGGGACGTTAGGGAGCGCAGGTGTATCGCTCCCGGTGCTGCGGTGAACGCAGGGTGAACGGTCGGCCAATGCTGCTGGTCAGCGGGCACGAACCGCTACCGCGGCGTCAGGCGGAGGGACGGCCGAGCGGTTCGGTGGCGTGCACGACGCCCTTGCGGTGGTGCACGACGATGCCGCTGCCGGCCTTCAGCTCGGTCAGGTCCGTGCCGATGGCGTCGAACACCCACGGCAGGGTCGGGCGGTGCGTGCACGCCACGGTCGGCTTCTTTCGATCCATCAGGGCGGTGATGGAGCGGTTCACGTCGCCGGACCGGGTGTCTTCCGACAACCGGTCGTCGATCTCCAGGAAGGTGCTGATCCCGTGGGCGAACGGCTCGACGGTCTGGACGCATCGCACCGCCGGACTCGTGACGACCCGTCGGATGCCGTACGCGCCCAGCACGGGTGCGAGGTCGTCGGCACGGGCGGCACCGGCCTCGGCGAGCGGGCGCTCGAGGTCGTCGCCCGTCCAGCCGTCCCGCGGCTCGGCCTTGGCGTGCCGCAGGACGATCAGGGTTCGGGAGCGGTGGGCCTTGGTCTCGCGCAGGTCGGCGAACGTGTCGATCAGGTCGCTGTCGTGCTGGTACGTCAGGAGGCGACGGGCCTCACCCAGACGCACCCAGCGGATCTCGTCCACCTCCTTGTTCGGCGTGAAGGCGTTGTCGGTCCCGACCAGTCGAGCGCACCAGTACGCCACCTGCTTCGTGCCACCAGTGAACGCGTATGACGTGTCCGGCAACGGGTGGCCCAGCCGCACTCGCATGCCGGTCTCCTCGGCGATCTCGCGGACGGCTGCCACGGTGAGGTCCTCGCGGCCTTCCGGCTTGCCCTTGGGGAACGTCCAGTCGTCGTACTGCGGGCGATGCGCCACCAGGACCTCGACCCGTTGGCGGTCGCCGGCGTCCGAGGAGGGCGCGGCGCGCGGTCGCCAGACGATGCCGCCTGCAGCGAGCGTCACAGGATCACGTGCCATGCTGCGTATTGTCCATGTCCGAGGTGTACGGCCGGTGAAGCAGAGGTGACTGCAGTGCGTTCGGTGCTGTCCCGCCCCCGTGCGCTCGCCATCTCCGTCCTGGTCATCGCCGTCGCGGTGGGCGGCGGTTGGTGGGCTGCCGCCCTGCGTCCTGACACTCGCCCGCCACTCACGTCCGCGCTCGACGTCCTGCCCGCGGACACTCGCTCCGTCGGCTTCACCGACTGGGCCCAGATCCGCGACCACCTGGATCTCGGCACGGTGAACACGTCGCAGGAGCGGGCCGAGCTCACGGCCCTCGGGGCGTCGCGGGACCTGACCACACGGTCCGTGATCAACCGCAACCTCGATGAGATGCACGACGCCCTCGGGTGGTCGGCCGCGAACGTCGCCTGGGAGTCCTACGCACAGGGTCCGGCCGGCGAGGTCGTCGTCGTCCGTCTGGACAGCTCGCTCTCGTTCGACCGGGTTCGCGCGGGGCTCCGTTCGTCCGGGTACTCCGCCGACGACAACCTGTGGAGTGTCGATCGCCGACCGGCCGGATTGCCGGACCTTCTCGACTTCGTCGGGCTGGACGCTCGGAGCCGTCTCGTCGTGATGAGTGATCGGCCCGCGCAGGTGGCGAAGGCGCTCGACGTCATCGACGGCAGCAGCCGTTCGCTGGCGAGCGTGCAGGCCGCTGCCGAAACGGCCCAAGCTCTGGCCGGGAGCGACGTCGTCCTGCTTCAAGCCGGCACGGTCGGCTGCGCGGGCACTGCAGTCGATCCGCAGGACGAGGAGGAGACGAGCCAGGCGAAGGCCGCGATCGCCCGCGCCGGGAAGCTCGCTCCCTACCGCTTCAGCGGTCGCGCCACGGTCGACCGCGGTGGGTCGGGATTCGCGGCTCAAGAGGTCGTGTTCGCGATGACGTTCGGCTCCGCCGTGACCGCTTCGCACCAGGAGCCCACGCGGGCGCGCCTAGCGACCGGCCCGTTCATCGGCCGGTCCGGTCAGATCGCCGAGACCCTGCGGCTGACCGCGTCCTCGCACGACGGGTCGACCGTTCGCCTCGCCTTCGCCCACGACCCCGACACCGACGTCTTCATGACCGGGTTCGGGCCCATCCTGTTCGCCACCTGCTGACCGCAGCTACCGCGCGCGACGTTGACTGGCTCGGGTGATGAGCTCCGTCTGGACGTCGGCGCCGCCGTGGCGGGTCCAGACGGCGTCGGCACCGAGGTGCCACGACGCCGTGTCGTCATCAGCCATCGTCGCGATCAGCTCGCCCAGGAACGTCACGTGCTCGTCGGTCGGCACCTTGACCAGCACCTCGACGCGACGGTCGAGGTTGCGGTGCATGAGGTCGGCGGAGCCGATCCAGGCCTCCGGCGTCCCACCGCCTCCGAACCAGTAGAGGCGACTGTGCTCGAGGAATCGACCGAGCACGCTTCGCACGCGGATGTTCTCGCTGAGCCCCGGGACGCCGGGGCGGAGCGTGCAGATGCCGCGCACGACGAGGTCGACCTGGACGCCGGCCTCGGAGGCCTCATACAGCTTGTCGATGATCGTCTCGTCGACCAGCGAGTTGACCTTGAATCGGAGGATTCCGCCGCCCGTCCCGGTCCCGGCGGAACGTTGGTGCTCGATCTCGCGGTCGATCCGCCGGGTGAGTCCGTCGCGCAGTCCGTCAGGGGCAGCCAGGAGGCGACGATAGGGGGTGGGCTGGGCGAATCCGGAGAGGTTGTTGAACAGGTTGGAGAGGTCGGACGTGATGTCGGGGTCGGAGGTGAGCAGTCCGAAGTCCTCGTACATCCGCGCGGTCTTGGGGTTGTAGTTGCCGGTGCCGATGTGGGCGTAGCGGCGCAGTCCGTCCGGTTCGTCGCGGACGACGAGCGCGAGCTTGCAATGGGTCTTCAGACCCACCAGTCCGTACACGACATGACACCCGGCACGTTCGAGCTTGCGGGCCCAGCGGATGTTCGCCTGCTCGTCGAAGCGTGCCTTGATCTCGACGAGGACCAGCACCTGCTTGCCGGCACGGGCGGCATCGACCAGCGAGTCGATGATCGGCGAGTCACCCGACGTGCGGTAGAGGGTCTGCTTGATGGCCAGGACGCGCGGGTCGGAGGCGGCCTGCTCGATGAATCGCTGGACGCTGGTGGCGAACGAGTCGTACGGGTGGTGCACCAGCACGTCGCGCTTGCTGAGGGCGCCGAACAGGTCGGCCGGGCTGGCGGTCTCGACCTCGGCGAGATGCTCGTGGGTGCCGGCCACGAATGGTTCGTACCTCAGCTCCGGCCGCTCGATGTCCGCCACCTGGGTGAGGGTGCGCAGGTCGAGCGGGCCGCGCAGGTGGAAGACCTCGTCGCGGTGGATGCCCAGCTCGGAGACGAGCAGGTCGAGCACACCGGGGTCGATCGACTCCTCCACCTCCAGCCGTACAGGTGGTCCGAACCGACGCCTCAGCAGCTCCTGCTCGAGGGCCTTCAGCAGGTTCTCGGCGTCGTCCTCCTCGACCTCGAGGTCCTCGTTGCGGGTCACCCTGAACGCGTGGTGGGCGACCACCTGCATCCCGGGGAACAACAGGTCGAGATGGGCGGCGATGACGTCCTCGAGCGGGACCAGGCGACCGGGGCCGGCCTCCATCCAGCGATCGATGATCGGGGGGACCTTCACCCGGGCGAAGTGGTCCTTGCCCGTCTCGGGATTGCGCATCACCAGGGCCAGGTTGAGCGAGAGGCCGGAGATGTACGGGAACGGATGGGCCGGGTCCACGGCGAGGGGGGTCAGCACCGGGAAAACACGTTCGCGGTAGACCTCGCTGAGCTGCTCGCGTTCGGCGTCGGTCAGGTCGGCCCACCGCAGCAGGGCAATGCCCTCCGAGGCCAGTGCCGGCACGATCTCCTCGGCGAACGTCTCGGCATGCCGGGCCATCAGGGCGTGGCTCTCCGACAGGCTTCGACCGAGCACGTCGCGCGGGTTGAGTCCGCTCGCCGACGGCAGGGCGACCCCGGCCGCGATGCGCCGCTTGAGGCCGGCCACGCGCACCATGAAGAACTCATCGAGATTGCTCGCGAAGATGGCGACGAACCGGACGCGTTCGAGCAGGGGGATCGCCGGGTCCTGGGCGAGCTCGAGCACGCGCTCGTTGAACGCGATCCACGAGAGCTCGCGATCGAGGAAGCGGTTGGCGGGCAGCGCCCCGTCGGCCGGGTCGAACGGAGGGTCGACGTCGAACTCGTCCGGGGATGCGGGAGCTTCGGTCACCGCGGCCGCGTCGAGTGCGGCGAAGGATGCTGCGTCGGCCGTGCTCGTGCTGGACCGTCCCGCTCCTGTGAGGGCCATGTCCGGAGTGTCCACAGACCGAGGGTCACAGATCAAGGTGAACGCCACCTGAACAGCGCGACGTGCAGGGTGGGAGCCCACCCCCCGTGCGTTACCGTGCGGCCATGTCCCTGATCTCTGACGTCGTCGACGGCGCCCGCACCGCGACTGCCCGCGGGATCTTCGCGCTCCCTCGCGCCGCCCGACGACGGCTCGCCGGAGCGCCGGTCGTCCTCGACGGCAAGACGCTGGACGTCGACATGCAGCTCTTGCTGAGGCTCGAGAAGCTCGAGGGCCCGGAGGTTGCCGCGATGTCGATCTCGAAGGGTCGCCGTCGGATCGTCTCCTCGGCGCGCCTCGCCGGGGGATCCCAGCCGATCGGCGCCGTCACCGAGCGCACCATCGACGGCCCCGGCGGCCCGCTCGCCCTCCGGTTCTACACGCCCCGCGGGCTCGCCGGGCCGTCGCCCGCGCTCGTCTACCTGCATGGCGGGGGCTGGATCTACGGCGACCTCGAGAGCCACGACGCGCTGTGCCGCTTCCTCGCCGAGGAAGCCCAGGTGCGGGTGATCGCCGTCGACTACCGACTCGCGCCTGAGGCGCCGTTCCCGGCTGCCGTCGACGACGTCTGGGCGGCGTGGGCGTGGATCACCGAGCACGCTTCCGGAATCGGCGTCGACCCGGCCAGCATCGCCGTCGGTGGCGACAGTGCCGGCGGCAATCTGGCCGCCGTCGTGGCCCAGCTCGCCGCCCGAGACGGTGAGTCGGTCCCCCCGCCCGCGCTGCAGCTGCTCATCTACCCGGCCACGGCGTTCGGTCAGCCGACCAAGAGCCGCGAAGCGTTCGCCGAGGGGTTCTACCTCACGCAGACGTTCATGGACCTCGCGGAGGCGAACTACCTCGTCGGGGACGAGGACCTGTCGGATCCGAGGTTGTCACCGATCTGCGGGGACCCCACCGGGGTTGCCCCCGCCCATGTCGTCACGGCAGGGTTCGATCCGCTGCTCGACGAGGGAGAGGCCTACGCCACGCTGATGCGCGAGGCCGGGGTCCCGGTGGAGTACGTCTGCGAAGAAGGCCTGATCCATGGCTTCGCGAACATGACCGGGCTGGGTTCGTCAGCCCCAGCCGCCCTGCGCCGCCTGGCCGCCGCTCTTCAGCGCGGACTTTCCTCGGCGGAGTAGAGGACGTCCTTGGCATGCTCGGTGAACCCGAGGCGTCGGTAGACGGCGAGGGCGGGGTCGTTGTCGCCCTCCACGTACAGGTCGACCGTCGTGGCGCCGACGTCGTGGAGGTGCTCCAGCCCTCGGGCCGTCAGGGCCGTGCCGAGCCCGCTGCCCTGCTCGGACGGGTCGACACCGACGACGTAGACCTCGCCCGCACCGTCCTCGACCTTGGTCCAGTGGAAGCCCACGACGTGCCCGTCGCGAACCGCGACGAACAGACCGGCGGGGTCGAACCAGTCGCCGGCGGCCCGCCGCTCGAAGTCGGCGCGGTCCATGGCTCCCTGCTCGGGGTGTGAGGCGAAGGCGCGAGCGTTGACCTGCACGATGTCGTCGACGTCCGGCGGCTCGAACGTCCGCAGCGTCACACCGTCGGGGGCGCTCGGCCCTTCTGGTCGGGCTTCCATCTGGAGCCGAAGCACCAACAGCGTGCGGACCGGCCGGAGGAGCTTCCTCGCGGCGAGCGCCTGCGCACCGGGAAGATCCCCGTGCGCCCAGAACCGGCGTTCACCGGCGGCGAGGAGCTGGGTCACCAGGGACGTGCCGTGACCGCGGCGTCGGTGGACGGGGTCGACGACGACCTCGACCGGCGCGAGGCCGTCGGCGAAGGCAGCCGCGACGACCGTCGTCCCGTCCTTGACCGCCATGTGGACACGACCCACATGTCCGGCCTCGAGAGCGAGGCGGCTCGCCTCGTTGAGGGGGTCCACGCCGTCGACGTCGCGAGCCCGGGCGGCGAGTGCCAGCAGGGTCATGACGCCGACACCGTGGGCCGAAGATCCCGCAGCCTGGCGCCGACCTCCGCGGCGATCGCACGGGCGAAGGCCTCGGGGGTGTCGTCGTCGGGCTCGGGCACCAGGTGGTGCACGGTGCCGCCGGCGTGCAGGTCGATCGCGCTGACGTGCTGCTGCTCGGCCATCTCGGCCGCGTGCTCGACGTCTCCGTGAACGATCGCGCTGGCGCCTTCGGGAGGCAGTGGCGACAGCCAGGCGTTCTCGGCGGCGACCACGAGATCGGCCGGCAGCAGCGCCAGGGCACCTCCGCCGGAACCCTGCCCGAGGAGCACCGAGACCGTGGGAACGGTCATGGTGGCCATCGTGCTGACGCACCGGGCGATCTCACCGGCCACGGCCCCTTGCTCGGCCTCGGGGGACAGGTCGGCGCCCGGGGTGTCGATGAACGAGACGAGCGGCAGGCCGAGCTCGTTCGCGAGCCGCATGCCGCGCCGTGCCTCGCGCAGCGCGGCCGGACCCATCGGCGATGCCTTGGTCTGGGTGGTGCGGTCCTGGCCGACGACGACGCACGGCACGCCGTCCAGGCGCGCGAACGCGACGATCATGGCTCTGTCGCTCTCGCCCTCGTCGGTGCCTTGGAGCCGGACGGTGGCGTCGCTGCCGTAGCGCAGGACCTCACGGACGCCGGGCCGACCGGCAGCCCGGGTGATCTCGATCGACTCCCAGGCGGTGCGCCGGCGGGTGACCTCGCCTCTGCGCCGTTCCCGGGTCGACTCCGACGGCGGATCGATGAGCAGTCCGAGCGCACGGTCGACGACGCTCGGCAGCTCGTCGGTGAGCACCACGGCGTCGATGATGCCGCGGCGGGCGAGGTTCTCGCTGACCTGGATGCCGGGCGGGAACGGCCGGTTCTCCAGCAGCTCGAACACCTTGGGACCGAGGAAACCGATCAGGGCCCCGGGCTCGGCGACGGTGATGTGACCGAGTGAGCCCCACGACGCGAACACCCCGCCGGTGGTCGGATGGCGGAGGTGGACGAGGTACGGGAGTCCGGCCGACCTGTGGTCCATGAGCGCTCGGGAGATGTCGATCATCCGAACGAAGGCCGAGGTCCCCTCCTGCATCCGCGTGCCTCCCGACGCCGTCGTGGCCAGCACCGGGATGCCCTCAGCGGTGGCGCGTCGGACGGCCGAGACGATGCGCTCGGCCGAGGCGCGTCCGATCGACCCGGCGAGGAAGCCGAACTCATTCGCCACGACGGCGACAGGTCGGCCCCGAACGGTGCCGCGTCCGGTGATGATCGACTCGTCGGTGCCCGCTCGCTCGGCGGCAGCCCGGAGCGTCGACTGGTAGGCGGCGGGATGTGCACTGATGTCGATGGGCTCGTCCCACGACGCGAAGGAGTTCGGGTCGAGCACGGCGTCGAGAAGCTCGTGGACGGTCGGGCTGCTCATCCTCAGGTGGACGCTTCGGCGTCGGCCTCGGCCCGAGCAGGCGACGCCGGCTCCTCCGCATCGGGCTTGATCGCCACGAAGCGGTAGCCGACGTTGCGCACGGTGCCGATCAGGGTCTCTCGCTCCGGTCCGAGCTTGGCGCGCAGCCGACGCACGTGGACGTCGACGGTGCGGGTGCCGCCGAAGTAGTCGTAGCCCCACACTTCCTGGAGCAGCTGCTGCCGAGTGAAGACCCGGCCGGGGTGCTGGGCGAGGAACTTGAGCAGCTCGAACTCCTTGAACGTGAGGTCGAGCGTGCGGTTCTCGAGCTTGGCGGTGTACATCGCGTCGTCGACGACGAGTCCGCTGGAGGTGATGAGGTGGTTCTCGGTGTCGCCCTCCAGCGTTGCGCTGACGCGGCCGACCGTGAGACGGAGGCGGGCCTCGAGCTCGGCCGGTCCGGCGGTGGTGAGGATGACGTCGTCCATGCCCCAGTCGGCGGCAGCCACGGCCAGGCCGCCCTCGGTGAGGACGAGCAGCAGTGGGCACTCGATGCCGGTGGCCCGGATGACGCGGGTGAGGCTGCGCACTTGGGCCAGGTCGTGCCGTCCATCGACGAGCACGGCGTCGGACGGGGGCGCGTCGACCAGGGCGCTGGCCTCGGCCGGGAGGATCTTGACGTGGTGCGGCAGGAGCGCAAGCGCAGGCAGCACCTCGACCGAGGACTGCGAGCTCCGGGTGAGCAGCAACAGGTGGGACACAGGAACCTCCGGGTCCTACAGAAAGAGGTCAGGGCTCCTCGCCGTGACCTCCTCGCATGCACAAGAATACGCGATGTGACCGACACGGCTTCGAGGGATGACGATCGCGGCACCGTGGTGACGGTCCGCTACTGGGCTGCGGTGCGCTCAGCCGCAGGCATCGCCGAGGAGCAGGTCGAGGCGCGAACTCTCGCCGAGCTGCGGCACGAGATCCTCCGCCGGCACCGTGACAGCGACCGGTTCGCCGACGTGTTGTCGATCTGTTCGACCTTGATCGGTTCGGTGCCCGTCGGCGCGCGCGATCCGTCGGAGGTGACCTTGTCGACCGGTGACACGGTCGAGCTCCTGCCTCCGTTCGCCGGCGGGGCGATCCCCTGACCTCAGTCGACACGGTCGGGGCCGGCGGCGCGAGCGACTACTCTGCGGGGGTGTCGCGCATCGGAGCCTCGTCGCTCTCCGTCGTCATCGTGGCCGTCCTCGCCCTGGCTGCGCAGACCGAGGTCCTGTTCCTGGTCGCAGCCGTGGTGGTGGTCGTGCAGGTCCTGCTCGCCTCGGCGCCCTCCCCGGCCGACGCGCGCGGGCGCTCCATCCCGACCCCCCGTTCGTTGGCGACGATGAGCGCCGGTCTCGTCTCGTGCGGCGTCGCGCTGCGTCCGGAGCTGCTGATCGGCGCCGGGGGCACCACCGTCGGGCAGGACGGCCGGATCTCCACCGGCGTGTTCGCCGGTGTCCTGCTCGGCGTGGCCGTCGGCCTGTTCGTGGCCCTGGTCAGCCAGATGCGTCGCCGCGACGACCGACGCGATCTCCTGCTGTCGCTGTCGGCGGCCACCTCCCTCGTCGTGTTCGCCGCGCTCGCGTCGGCCTGGATCGGCGCTGCCGGTTCGGCGTCCGGCTCCGACGTCGTCACCATTGCGGCCGCGGGCCTGGCGGCGTCACTGCTGGTCTGGATGATCCCGATCGACCGGGTCGTCTGTGCGGCTGCCGCGATCATCGCCGGCACGGGAACCTCGGCCGTGGCCGCGATGGTCATCGGTGGCCAGCCGACGTGGCTGTTCGGGGTCACCATCGGTTCCGGAACGGCGCTGTTCGCGATCCTCGGCCAGGTCCTGGCCCGCGCTTGGTCCGAGGGACGCGTTCACGCTTCGGCCGGCTGGGGTTTCCCGGGCGCCATGGCGATCGCCATGGCCGGGCCGATCGTCTATCTCGGTGGACAGCTCGTCACGGCCGGTGTGTAGCCCACCTGTTCGGTGGGTGAGCAGCGAGGGCCGGTCCCGTGCAGCCCCCGTACTCTTGATGGCATGACCGGTCTTGTCGTGCTCGCTGCAGCCGTCGTCACCACGGGATTCGTCGCGTGGGGCGTCACGGCGATCAACGGGCGTTTCCGTGGCCGCTCCGACGCGGACGTGCTCACGGCCGAGGATCTCGGCTGGCCGCTCGGGGAGCGGGCCACGCTGCTCCAGTTCTCCAGCGCCTTCTGCAGTCCGTGCCGCGCCACCCGCGTGCTCTTGGCCGACGTCGCGGGCAAGCTCGAGGGGGTCGCGCACATCGAGATCGATGCCGAGTCGCACCTCGACCTCGTGCGGCGACTCGACGTCATGCGGACACCCACGGTGCTGGTGCTCGACGCTCGCGGCGCCGTGATGCGGCGCGCATCGGGCCTGCCCAAGCGCGACCAGGTCATGGCCGCACTCGCCGCTGCAGCCTGACGCTGAGCCCGCACTGTCTCGTCATGCGAGACACCGTCTCAACATGCGGGACCTGAGCCTGACTCCAGGGGCAAGCGCCCGTACTCTGAATCCATGTTCGAGACGACGCACCTGACGCGACGCCTGGCGGTCGACAACTGCCGCACGCGTTCCGCGCTGTGTCGTATGCGCTGACGTTCATCCGCATTCGTCCGAACCCCGTCGTCCCGACGGGCCCCAGCGCAGGAGCATCTCCATGGCACGTTCCACCCAGGTGGACCCGCGCGGTCTTCGCGTGGCCGCAGCACTTTCAGCACTCGCCCTCGCGGTGGTGCTGACGACACCGCCCCCGTTCTCGATGACGGTCCTGCTCGTGCAGACGGTCGTGTTCGGCATCGGCGCGTTCGTCAGCCTGCAGCGGTCGCCGTACGCGATCGTCTTCGCCCGGTTCGTGCGTCCCCGGATCGGCCCGCCGACCGAGATGGAGGATGCCCGTCCGCCGCGATTCGCCCAGGTCGTCGGATTCAGCTTTGCCGCCCTGGCCGTTCTCGGCTTCACCCTGGGCGCCCCGGCCATCGGATTCGCGGCCGTGGGCTTCGCGCTTGTCGCTGCCCTGCTCAACGCCTCCGTGGGTCTGTGCCTCGGATGCGAGATGTACCTGGCCTGGACCCGGCTCCGCCCGGTCCGGGTCTGATCGACTCACCCAACCAACCAGCAGCCGCGGCACCGGTCCGCGGCGAGACGGAGGAACCATGAGCCGCGACACCGCGCTCGTCACAGCAGATTGGGTCGAGGAGCACCTCGCCGACCCGAACGTCGTCCTCATCGAGGTCGACGAGGACACCGAGGCCTACGACAAGGGCCACATCCCAGGTGCGATCAAGCTCGATTGGAAGAAGGACCTCCAGGACGGCGTCGTGCACGACTTCGTCAGCAAGGAGCGCCTCGAGGCGCTGCTGTCGGAGCGGGGTGTCGCCAATGACGACACCGTCGTCTTCTATGGCGGCAACAACAACTGGTTCGCGGCGTACGCCTACTGGTACCTCACCTACTACGGCCACGCGGACGTGCGCCTGCTCGACGGTGGCCGCAAGAAGTGGGAGCTGGACTCTCGTGAGCTGACCGACGAGGTCGTCCAGAGAGAGGCCACGACCTATTCGGCCAAGGAGCCGAACGACGCCATCCGTGCCTTCCGCGACGAGGTCATCCAGGCGATCGGGGTCAAGAACCTGATCGACGTCCGCAGCCCCGACGAGTACGCCGGCCGGCTGCTCGCCCCGGCTCACCTCCCCCAGGAGGCGGCGCAGATCGCCGGTCACATCCCGACGGCCGGCAACGTGCCGTGGAGCAAGGCCGCCAACGACGACGGCACCTTCCGTGACGACGCCGAGCTCCGGGACCTCTACGCCGAGGTCGGGTACGACGAGTCCAAGGACTCCATCGCGTACTGCCGCATCGGTGAGCGCAGCTCGCACACGTGGTTCGTGCTGCACGAGATCCTCGGGTACCCGAACGTCAAGAACTATGACGGGTCCTGGAGCGAGTACGGCTCGCTGCGCGGTGTCCCGGTGGCGCTCGGCGACCAGCGCGGAGAGGCCTGACATGTGCGGCGCGACGCGCGGCGGACCCAGCCTCGAAGGGGTCGACGTCGCGAACCAGGCGGTCATCCAAGGGGTCGTGACGCGCGCGGGTGAGCCGGTGAGCACGGCCTACGTCCGACTCCTCGACCGCAACGGTGAGTTCACCGCGGAGGTCCCGGTCTCGGCCACGGGCCAGTTCCGGTTCTTCGCCGGAACCGGCCACTGGACCCTGCGCACGCTGGCACCGCGCGCCGATGCCGTCGACCGGTCCGTGGCCGCTGCCATCGGCGAGGTCGCCGACGTCGAGATCGATCTGCTGTCGGTCGCCGCGGGCATCTAGGCGGACTGCGCCCGGCTCTCGAGAGCCCCTGCACCTGCGGGTGCGGGGGCCCTCGTCGTCATGGGACCTGACGTCCCCCCGCTACGATGACCGAGGTCAGTGGGAGGCAATGTGTGGTCAGAGCGGGTTCAGGCCGTCGCCGTCGGCGTCTTTCCTGGTGGTGATTGCCGGCGTCGTGACGGTGCTGCTGACCCGCACCGACCGCACGCCACCGCCAGCCGCAAAGCCGTCCGCCGACGATGAGCACGGACCCGGAACCCGCATCCGGCGACCCGGTCGGCCGAGTGAGCATCACGACCGGCAAGGGTGACGTCGTGGTTCGGGTCACCGCTGGCAGCTGCACTGCGGCGCTGGCGGTCCCATGCTGGAGTTGTCCGACAACCAAGGTCGAACGTTCCATCAGGCGCGTCCTATACCTCAGGTCGACGACGGTACAGGGGTGAGCGCCTCGTCCCCGGCGGTGACGGCGATTGCCTTCGCCGAGGCGACATCGCCGTTCAAGATCATCCGTCGTGGGCGCCGACGCCGAATGCGCGGTGCACAGCTACACCACCGACGAACGGCGGCGCCACGTGGAAGCAGGATGCGGGGCCCGTGGAGGAGTGGTACATCGACCCGAAGAACGGAGAGGTTGTCTCGCCGACCGGAGCCACCGACACCGGGTGCAAGTCAGTCGCGGCGTTTGCGCCGGTCTCCGCAACGGTCGCGAAGGTGTTCTGCACGAGCGGCACGATCCGTGGCACGAGTGATGGCGGGGCTCTGTGGGTCGACGCCGGGGAGCTGACCGACGTGTCAGCCGTCCACTTCACCGGGACCCTGACCGGGTTCGCCATCGTGGCGGAGGCCAAGTGTCGGTCCCGCGCGTACAGCACGGTCGACGGCGGCGCCGTCTGGAGCCCGCAAGGTTGCGTCGTGGCGGACCAGGAGATCCCTGCGCTGGCCGGCACGGACGAAGCGGCTCGTGGCCGGTGGGTCTGGTGGAGTGCGCCTGAGCCGCAACGGAGGCACGACGTGGAAGCCGCCGACGAAGCAGTAGTCGCGCGCGTCACTCGGGCCAGGCGACTGACAGGAGTCGAGGAGTCAGCCGATGACCATGCCGGCGCCGACGGTGGCGCCGGTGCCCTCGTCGACGAGGATGAACGATCCCGTCGTGCGGTTCTTGGAGTACGGATCGGTGAGCAACGGCGCCGTGGTGCGCAGCTGCACACGCCCGATCTCGTTCAGGCCGAGCTCCTGGGTCTCCTGATCGCGGTGCAGCGTGTTGACGTCGAGGCGGTACTGGACGTCCTTGACCATCGTGCGGGCAGTGCGCGTGGTGTGCTTGATCGCCAGCTTCTGGCGTGGGCGCAGAGGATCGGTCGACATCCAGCACACCATGGCGTCGATGTCCTGCGTCGGCGTCGGCGCGTTGTGCTGGCGGCAGATCATGTCGCCGCGGGACACGTCGACGTCGTCCTCGAGGCGCACCGTGACCGACATCGGCGGGAAGGCCTCGGGGACCTCGGTGTCGAAGACGTCGATGGCCTTGATGCGGCTGGGCATGCCGCTGGGCAGCACCACCACGTCATCGCCGGGCTTCAGCACTCCTCCGGCCACGCGCCCGGCGTAGCCGCGGTAGTCGTGGAAGTCGTCGGACTTGGGTCGCACGACGTACTGCACCGGGAACCGGGTGTCGATGAGGTCGCGGTCGGAGGCGACATGGACGTGCTCGAGGTGGTGCATCAGGGACGGGCCCTCGTACCAGGGCATGTTCGTCGAACGCGTGACGACGTTGTCGCCGAGCAGCGCCGAGATCGGGATGACCTCGAGGTCGGGAATGGCCAGCTTCGTGGAGAAGGAGCTGAAGTCGCGCTCGATCTCGTCGAAGACGGACTGGTCGAAGTCGACGAGGTCCATCTTGTTGACCGCCAGCACGATGTGCGGCACGCGCAACAGCGACAGGATCACGGCGTGCCGACGGGACTGCTCGGTGAGGCCGTGCCGCGCGTCGACCAGCACGAGACCGAGGTTGGCCGTGGAGGCGCCGGTGACCATGTTGCGCGTGTACTGCACGTGGCCGGGGGTGTCGGCGATGATGAACTTGCGCTTGGGGGTGGCGAAGTACCGGTAGGCGACATCGATGGTGATGCCCTGCTCGCGCTCCGAGCGCAGGCCGTCGGTCAGGAGGGCGAGGTCGGTGTAGTCGTAGCCGCGGGCGTGGCTCGTGGCCTCGACGGACTCGAGCTGGTCGGCGAAGATCGCCTTGGAGTCGAGCAGGAGCCGACCGATGAGTGTCGACTTGCCGTCATCGACCGAACCGGCGGTCGCGAATCGCAACAGGTCCATCAGAAGTAGCCTTCCTTCTTCCTGTCCTCCATGGCGGCCTCGGAGAACCGGTCGTCGCCTCGCGTGGCGCCGCGCTCGGTCAGGGTCGCCACGGAGATCTCGTCGATGATCTCCTCGACGGTCGAGGCCGTGCTCTCGACGCAGCCGGTGAGGGTGAGGTCGCCGACCGTACGGAAGCGGACCGTGCGCTCGGAGGCTTCCTCGCCCTTGCGGCACGGGTTGTGCTCGCTCTCGGTCAGCAGCATGCCGTCGCGCTCGAACACGCGGCGCTGGTGGGAGAAGTAGATGGACGGGATCGCGATCTGCTCGCGGCCGATGTAGTGCCAGATGTCGAGCTCGGTCCAGTTCGACAGCGGGAAGATGCGCATGTGCTCACCTGCGTGCAGCTTGCCGTTGTAGAGGCTCCACAGCTCGGGGCGCTGGTTCTTGGGGTCCCACTGGCCGAACTCGTCGCGGTGGGAGTAGACGCGCTCCTTGGCGCGAGCCTTCTCCTCATCGCGCCGTCCGCCGCCGAAGGCCGCGGTGAATCCGCCTTCCTCGATGGCGTGCAGCAGGGTGCCGATCTGTAGACGGTTGCGCGGAGTCTTGCCGTCGTCGACGACCACTCCATCGGCGATCGCCTGCTCCACCGAGGCCACGATCATCCGGACGCCGAGCCGGTCGACCCACTCATCCCGGGTCTGCAGGACCTCCGGGAAGTCGTAGCCGGTGTCGACCTGCAGGACGGGAAACGGGAGCTTTGCCGGATAGAACGCCTTCTCGGCCAGGCGCATCATCACGATGGAGTCCTTGCCGCCCGAGAACATGAGCACGGGCTTCTCGAGCTCGGCCGCGACCTCACGAAAGATGTGGATCGACTCGGACTCGAGCTCGTCGAGCTGGCTCAACCGGTAATCGACGTGCGTCTGCATTTGAACCATGGTGCCACCTCCCGGACCGCGACTCGCCACCGCTCCCGGTAGTCGAGACGGCGCCGCGCCAGTCCGACACTCGCTCGGAGTCGTCGAGGTGGCAGGGGCTCGCGCGGACGGCTGGCACAATGTCACCCGTGCCCGAATCCGACCGCTCGCGTCCGCAGTACACGCCGACGCCGCGTGAGCTCGACGACGTCGAGCTGCTGAGGATGGGGGTGCTCAGCCCGCTGGAGGGTTTCGAGGGCGCCGACGGCGACGTCTGCCTCTGCGTGCCCGACGACCTCGTGTCATGGGCGCGAGAGCGCGGCGGCCTCGAGATCACCGACCCCGAGGGTGTTCCCCTGGCGGTGGTCGCGATCGAGGACACCTATCCGTCCGGTCCGAGCACCACCGGGATCGTGGGCGAGGTTCGACCGCTGCCAGGTCGGATCCGGCGCCCGTTCGGCCATCTCCACCTCGAGCCGTCGGCATCGCGGACCCGCTTGCCGGACACGACCATCACGGTCCCGGTCGACGCGCCGCTGACCGCGAGCGACGTCGCTGACATCACTCGCGCCGCTGCCGGTCGGCCGGCGCTGTTCCTCGTCCTCACCGGTGCCGGGACGCCCAGAGGACTCTCTGCACCGGGCCTGGTGCGTGCCACCATCGCGGTCGCCGCCGCGCTGCCCGACGCCCACGTCATCGCCGTCCCCGCCGCCCGACGTCAGGTCGAGTCCCACGATCTCGCGTTCCGCCGCAAGGTGGTCCAGGCCTTCGCCCCTGGCCGTGACGTCCACTGGCCGGTCGGCGAGGGGCCGCCCAGCGACGCCGTGGCTGCTGTGGTCGCCTCCGACCGACCGGTGGGCATGGACCAAGGGCTGGTGGTCTTCTTCACCGGCTTGTCCGGCAGCGGCAAGTCCACACTGGCGCAGGCGCTGAGCAACCGGCTGCTCGAGACCGGTGGCCGAACGGTGTCCTTGCTCGACGGCGACGTCGTGCGACGCAACCTGTCGCGAGGGCTCTCGTTCTCCCGCGAGGACCGGGAGACGAACATCGAACGAATCGGGTGGGTGGCCGCGGAGATCGCGCGACACGGCGGCCTCGCCATCTGCAGCCCCATCGCTCCCTTCGACCGCACCCGCAAGGCGGCCCGTTCCATGGCCGACGACGTCGGCGCGGCGTTCGTCCTCGTGCACGTCGCGACGCCACTGGCCGAGTGCGAGCGACGCGACCGCAAGGGCCTGTACGCCAAGGCGCGGCGCGGTGAGATCGAGCACTTCACCGGGATCTCGTCGCCCTACGAACCGCCTCACGACGCAGATCTGGTCTTCGACACGACCGGCCGCTCCGTCGACGACGTGCTGGAGGAGATCCTCGCGTTCCTCGTCGGCCGCGGGTGGCTCCCCGCCGACGAGCGCGACGCCGTGAGCCTGGGCGCCTCGTGACCGCCGACATCGTCGCGCTGCTCGTCGCGAGCTTCGGCATCGGGATCGTCATCGGGCTGACTGGCATGGGTGGCGGAGCCCTGATGACACCTGCGCTCATCTTCCTCGGGGTTCCGCCCACCGCGGCGGTCGCCAACGATCTCGTGGCCGCAGCGGTCAACAAGTCGACCGGCGCGGCCGTGCACTGGCGGGAGGGGT
This sequence comes from uncultured Actinomycetota bacterium, assembly GCA_963781445.1. Classification (GTDB taxonomy): domain Bacteria; phylum Actinomycetota; class Actinomycetes; order Propionibacteriales; family Nocardioidaceae; genus Aeromicrobium. The sequence continues at coordinate 317,208 of CAWAGS010000010.1, read as the reverse complement.
CACCACATCGCGGCATCGCCGGGTGGCTCATCGCCGGGTCCGTGCCCACAGCGTTCGCCGGGGCGTTCATCGTCCGGGCAGCGGGTGGGGCGGACGGCCGTGACGCCTTCCTCAAGGCGGCCATCGGGGTCACGCTCCTGATCGCCGCCACCACCTACGCCTTTCGGATGTACCTGGACATGCGCCGCGCGGCGATGGGGCGTCGGCCTGGCAGCAGGGAGCCCGCGGTCCGTCCGCTGCCGACGTTCCTGATCGGTGTGGTCGGCGGGCTGCTGGTCGGCATCACCTCGGTGGGGTCGGGCACGGTCATGATGGTGGCGCTGCTCGTGGTCTACCCGGCCCTCGCCGGCGTCCGGCTGGTCGGCACCGACCTCGTGCAGGCCGTGCCGCTCGTCATGGCCGCCGCCATCAGTCACGTCATCGTCACCGGGATCGACTGGTCCGTGCTCGTTCCGCTCATCGTGGGTGGGTCCCCGGGAACCCTGCTGGGTGCCCGGCTGGCGAATCGCGTGTCGCAGTCGGTCATCCGGCGCGGCATCGTCCTGGTGCTGTTCCTCACCGGGTTGTCGATGCTCAAAGTGCCCCCGATCGGCATCGCGCTGGCCGCTGCCGTGGGCCTCGTGGCGGCTCCGCTCGTGTGGGCCTGGCTGCGGTCCAGACTCGCGAAGACCGAGGGAAAAGGGCCGGATTCACGCTCAAATACGCGAGGCTGACGGCAATCTCTCGCCGTGTTGGCTGTGTTGACTGTTCGCAGGCACGCCGGAGGCTGTACGCTTTTGCCATCGGCGCGCCACCCCAGTTCCCGCGACGCTGTTGAGATCCGCAAAAGCTTGGAGAAGTAGAGCAATGAAGCCACTACGCTTGGCCTTGGCCGCAGCTGTCGTCGCCTTCATCGCTGCCTTCGCGCCGTCCGCCGCGCAAGCGGAGGCCGATCCCGTGTACGGAGACGTGCAGGTCAGCGTCTCCGAAGCGACCGTGGTGGGCGGAAACTCGATCACCAATCACCGCCGACGTGCAGCCCGACGTCGATTGCGACTGGGAGCTCACGTTCCGTGGCCAGACGCGGACAGGCTCCGGACCGTCGATCACCCGCAACTTCTCGACTCCAGAGGTTGATGAGGTCACCGAGGTCGAGGCTTACGCCACGTGTACCTACGACAACGGACTCGAGGCCAGCGGTGCGGGCGTCGGATCACGTTCGCTCGGTACTGTGTCGTGACCTTCGTCACGTCCGCGAGCGGGTCGGGTACCCAGACCCTGCTTCCGGAAGACGGCGACGGCGACGGCGACGGCGACGGCGATGGTAAGGGCGACGGCGATGGCGACGGTGGCGGTGGCGGCATTCTGCCGAACACCGGAGGCGAGCGCCTGCTCTGGCTGATCATCGGAGCACTCCTGGTCGTCACTGGTGGTGGAGTCGTCGTAGCCTCCCGCCGACGAGACGCCGACCTGACCTGAATCACGACCGCAGATCGCTCCTGCTGCCTTGTGGGCGTGGGAGCGATCTGTCTTTGACCCCTGCTCAGGAGGCTTGATGGCGTCCCACCATCGCCATCGATGGCGTCAGGTTCGCCGAGCCGGCCGCAGTCTCCGCAAGGGCTGGGACACCAGCCGTTGGTGGGCGCAAGACGTTTTCGGGTCTTTGGCTGCCGATCGTCGGCGGTTTGGATGGTCCGTGGTCGCTGCGATCGCGCTCGTGGCAACCTTGCTGTTCTCGTGGGAAGCTTTCCGCGCCGTGGCCTCGCTGAAGGAGGCGGATGCGACCGCTGAGGTCCTCAAGACCGACATCGTCAACGGCGACGTCGATGCTGCACGCTTGGCCCTGTCTGAATTTGTTGATGACACGTCCCGCGCCGAGAACAGCACGAACGGACCGGTGTGGTGGCTTGCGGCAAGAATCCCCGTCCTCGGACGCAACGTCCAGGCGATGCGGATCGTGTCTCGTGAGATAGACCACGTGGCCGACGATGTGTTACCTGGCGTCGTCGACGTTGCCGACAAAGTTCGTCTTGAGACCTTTCGCCCGTCGAACGGCCGCGTCGACCTCGCAGCGGTCGGTGATGCAGCGCCGATACTTGCGACGGCCGACGACGTCATGACGAAGGCGAATCGTGAGATCGCCGACATTGATGTCGAAAGCCTGTTGCCGCTGCTACGAGAGCCGATGAGAGGGCTTCAGGCCCAGTTCGATCGTACGGCCACAGCAGCAAGTGCCGCCGATGACGCGGCTCGACTCCTGCCACCGATGATCGGAGCTGGCGGCAAAAAGCGCGTCTACCTGTTGCTCATCCTCAACAATGCTGAGGTCCGCTCACTGGGAGGGATGCCCGGCTCATTCGCCGAGCTCAACGCCAAGGACGGCAAGCTCTCGATGGGACGACAAGGCGGCATCAGCGACCTCTACCCGGTGGCCAAGCCTCCGATCAGGCTCACGCGCGACGAAAAGCTCGTCTTCCCTTCGGCCATTGCGGGTGATATCCGTGACGCGGCCATCCATCCGGACTTCCCTCGCGCCGCCGAGCTGGCCGCCGCGGCAGCGACGGAGCGCTGGAAGCGAAAGTACGACGGAGTGATTGCTGTCGATCCGGTCGCGATGAGCTACATGCTCAACGGCATTGGCGAAGTCGCCGTGGGCGACGGCATGGTGATCAACGCCAGCAACGCGGTGGCCACTCTCCTCAATGGCGTCTACCTGAAGTATCCCACGGATCAGAACAAGCAGGATGACGTCTTCGAAGCGGCAGCCCGCCGCATCTTCGACGCGACTGTCGACGGTACGGGCGACTCTGTCCTCGTGATTCGGGCGCTCGTTCGAGGTGTCACCGAACGCCGCGTGATGCTGTGGTCACGGAACGCTTCGGAGCAACGGCGCATTGAGACCAGTGGGGTGGCGAACCTCCTTCCCCGAGGCGTCGACCCACCCCAGGTCGGTGTATATGTCAGCGGAAACGGATCGGCAAAGATGACGTACTACCTGGGCATGGGGACCACGCTTCGGTCAACTGCATGCCTGGACGGAGACGCGCAGCAACTACGGACCACGACGACACTCGTGTCCAATGCGCCCTCGAACGCGCGGCGTCTGCCAATCTCCATTGTCGGCTTCGGCCCCTACGTGACAGAGGGCAACATCAAGGTCGGTCTCATGGTCGTCGGGCCTGAGAACGGCACGATCGAATCCATGGTGGTCGACGGAAAATCTGCACCGACCGGTGCGGCGAAGCTGCTTGGTAGACCGGTGGCGAAGGTATCAAGGGAACTTCCGCCGGGATCGAGCTCCGTCATCGTCACGACCATGAGCACACCTAAGTCTGCTTCAAGCGATCCGGAGCTGCGCACGACGCCTGGAGTCCTGCGGAACGACGACTCGGTCGGCGCGAGCGCCTGCCGGACTGAGCTAGCTGATCTCCTTGTCGGACTTGAGCACGTCGTCGGGGTACTTGCGCACGTAGGCCCCCATCCGGTCCGACTTCATGGCCTTGAAGAGCTCTGCGGACTTGACCTCGTCGAGTCGCACGATGCTTCCGACGGAGGGGAGGGTCTCGGTTCCGGCGACCGGCGCAGTCAGGAACGTGACGTCCTCGGCTCCGGTGCCACGCAGCGAGAGCGCGAGCGCTCGCATGTCGCCGGAGTTCCACTCCTCGTCCACGGTGAGGTTCTCGGTGAGGGCCGAGAGGGTGCGGGTGAGCTTGAGCGGGTTGCGCATGGTGCCGCGGTCGAGGACCTTCTTCATCATGGCTCGGAGGAAGTTCTGCTGGCGGGCGATGCGGTCGAAGTCGCCGTTCTGCAGGCCGTACCTCGTGCGCACGTAGGCGAGGGCCTGCTTGCCCTCGAGGGTTTGCTCGCCGGCCTGCCACTGCACGCGTTGCTTGGGGTCGTAGAACGCGTTCGGGATGAACACCGGAACCCCGCCGACCGCTCGGGAGAGGTCCTTGAACCCTGCCCAGTCGATGATCGCCAGGTGACGCATGCGCACGTCCGTGAGGTGCTCGACCGTCGAGATCGCTCCGTTCGGCCCGTAGTAGGAGAAGGCAGCGTTGATCTTCTCCTGGCTCGCGGCGGTACCCGTCGCGTCGTACAGGGTCGTGTAGGTGTCGCGCGGGATCGAGACCAGATAGACGTGCTTACGGTTCTCGGAGATGTGGACGATCATCAGGGTGTCGCTGCGGTACTTGCCGCTCGGCCATCGGGCGGCCTTGGCATCCTGAGCCAGATTCGTGTTCACGGGAGCGCCGGGCACTGCTTCGCCCTTGTCGGAGCCGAGCAGCATGATGTTGAGGGCCTTGCCCTTGTCGGGGTCGGGCCGGTCCTTCAGGTTGCTGGTCTTGACCGTGTCGATGTCGTTGAGCTTGGAGTTCAGCATGTAGGCGTACGACGCGCCGCCCCCCACCACCAGAAGAACGGCGCCGACGAGGCCGGTGAGGAGCTTGCGATGGCGACGGTGGAACGGGAGACCGCCGGCGCGTCGCTTGCCGCCTTGGCGGTAGCGGCGGCCGAAATCACGGTTCGCCATCATGCTCCTTTCGCGGGCGCGGTCATCGAGGGTCGCGGGGTCCGGACTCGGACAACCCGTCCATTCTGCCGTGACGACCTTAGGACCACCTGAAAATCCGATCAGAGGTCGATCACCAGCGTGGTCGGCCCGTCGTTGGTCAGCGCAATCTCCATGTGGGCCCCGAACACACCCTCGGCCACCGTCACGCCGAGCTCGCGCAACGTGCGGCAGAAGACGTCGTAGATGGGCTCGGCAACGTCGCCGGGCGCGGCTGCGTTCCACGTCGGACGACGTCCTTTGCGGGCGTCGCCGTAGAGGGTGAACTGGCTGACGACCAGGACGCCGGCTCCGGTGTCGGCGACCGACTCCTCGTCGCGCAGGACGCGCAGCGTGTGGATCTTCGCTGGCCAGCCGACGAGCCGTGTCCTCGGTGTCGTCGTGCGTCACGCCAAGCAGCACGACGAGGCCGGGACCGATCGCGCCGGTGCGTTCGCCGTCCGCAGTGACGCTCGCCTGTGTGACGCGTTGGACGACCGCTCTCATGCCGTCAGGGTAGGGCCGGGCGGCCGCCGTCCGCTCAGCCGCCACCGCCACGGGGTGGTCGTTAGGATCGAGGCATGGCGTTCGAGATCCCGACCGATCTCCACCCCGACCTCGTGCCGTCGGCGTGGTTGCTCGGCACGTGGCACGGCAACGGACGCGGCGACTACCCCACCATCGAGCCGTTCACGTACGAGCAGGAGGTGGTCTTCGCGCACGACGGACGCCCCTTCCTGCACTACTTCAGCCGGGCCTGGATCACCGACGACGACGGCGAACGGCTTCGACCCGGCGCGCTCGAGACCGGGTTCCTGCGTCCGAGCGGCGGGTCCGACGACGACCCGGCCGGCACGGTCGAGCTGGTCCTCGCTCATCACACCGGTTTCGCCGAGATCTGGTACGGCACGGTGGACGGGCCCCGGGTCACCCTCACCACCGATGTCGTCGCGCGAACCGTCACCGCGAAGGAGTACACCGCGGGGCAGCGCATGTACGGCCTCGTCGATGGTGCGCTCATGTACGCGTTCGACATGGCTGCCCAGGGTCAGGAGCTCCAGTCGCACCTCTGGGGGAGGCTGGAACGTGTCTGACCCCGACTCGACCGCGCTCGCGCGGCCCGCACCCCCGCGACGCAGTCCTCTGCTCGACCTCGACGGCGCCGTCGAAGGCGATCCGCCCGATGCCGGTGTCGCCGCCCACTACGGATCCATCGCCGCGGAGCAGCGGCGCCTGGTCGCTGGTGAAGGCTTCGTCGACCTGTCCCACCGCGACGTCCTGAGCATCGGCGGCCCCGACCGGCTGACCTGGTTGCACGCGCTCACCACGCAGCATCTGGAGCAGCTGCCGCCCGGAGAGCCCACCGAGGTGCTCCTGCTCTCGCCCCAGGGACGGATCGAGCACGCGTTCTCCGGCGTCGACGACGGCACGACCTTCCTGGCGCACACCGAGCCCGGCGCCGCTCCTGCACTGATCGACTTCCTCGACAGGATGCGCTTCATGTCGAGGGTCGAGGTCTCCGACGTCACCGATGACCTCGCGGTCATCGGCACCCCCCAGCTCGGCTGGGAGCTGCGCCCCCGCGCGAGCCTCGCCTCCCTTCCCCATGAGCTCGGGACGCCCGCGGGGACCTGGGCCTGGGAGGCTTTGCGCATCGCCGAGGGACGCTGCCGCGTCGGCATGGACACCGACGAACGAACCATTCCCAACGAGGTCGGGCTGCTGGGGAGGGCCGTCCACCTCGAGAAGGGGTGCTACCGCGGCCAGGAGACGGTGGCCCGGGTGCACACGCTGGGCCGCCCGCCGCGTCGCCTCGTGCTCCTGCACCTCGACGGCTCCGCCGACCACCTCCCCGGCCACGGCACCGATGTGCTTCTCGGGGGCACGCGCGTCGGATTCGTCGGGTCTGCGGCCCGCCATCACGAGCTCGGTCCGGTGGCCCTTGCTCTCATCAAGCGCAACACCGATCCTGGAGCGACGCTTCTCGCCGACGGCGTCCCGGCAGCGCAGGAGGCAGTCGTCGACCCGGAGGCCGGCCTGCACGTGCGGCCCGTGCTCGGTGGCCGGCCGTGAGCCGCTTCACGATCCTCACCGTCTGCACGGCGAACATCTGTCGTTCACCGCTGATGGAGATTCTCTTGCGGGCCCGGCTCGACCCGCAGCGCTTCGAGGTCGCCTCAGCGGGCGTCAACGGGTGGAAGGACGCTCCGGTCGACAGCATGGTCGTCCTCGAGCTCGCCAGGCTGGGCCACGACGCCTCCGGTCACCACTCCCGAGGCGCTCGACGTCCATCACGTCGACGCGTCCGACCTCATCCTCACCGCGTCGCGGGAGCATCGCGCCGCAGTGCTGGCCATGTCGCCGAGGGCGTTGCGCAAGACCTTCACGCTCCGCGAGTTCGCGGCGCTGCATGGCTGATTCCGAGGCAGAGACCTTGGAGGACCTGGTGGCCGATGCCTCGCGGCGCAGGAGCACCGCGCCTGCCGATGTCGACGTGCTCGACCCATTCCGGCGTGAGCCGGAGGTGCACCGGCTGGTCGCCGACCAGATCGCTGCTGCGATCGACGTCGTGGCCGTCCCGCCTGGCTCTGCTGCCGGCCCGCGGTCACGCCGTCTGGCGGCGTTGAGTGACCTCGTCGGGATCCGCGCGTTCGCCACCGATTCGTAACTTTCCGCCCCGCGGGCAGTTGTTCTGAAGGACAATATGTCAGTCTGAGAGGACAGTCCGCGTGGCGCAAGACCTTCATGGTCTCCGGTTTGACGCCAGTGTCGAAAGCCCGGCACTGCGCGTCGTGGATGCGCCTGTCGTGACGACGGCTGATGACGCGGGCGCCAGCACCCCGGCGGCACCGAGTCCGAGGCCGCAGTGGGAACGCTCCCTCCGACGGCGCGTCCTGGCGACCGACGTCCTCGTGGTCGGCACCGCGGTCGTCGCGGCGCATGTGATCCGGTACGACGTTGCCGCCGCTCCGCCGCCCGTCGTTCACGGTGGGTCGGGCTCTCTCCCGAGCTCGTCAGCGCCGCTCGTCTTCGTGGGGTGGCTGGTCACCCTCACGGTTTACCGGACGCGCGATCCCAAGGTGCTCGACGCCGGGGCCAAGCAGTACCAGTCGCTGGCGAAGGCGACCTTCAGCCTGTTCGCCTGGATCGCCATCGTTGGCGCTGCTGGTCAAGTGGAACCCCTCCCGCGTGTTCATCGGCATGTCGTTCACCCTTCGGCCTGACCTTGCTCTTCCTCGAGCGACGTGCCTGGCGCACCTGGGTGATGCACGGTCGTCGCCGCGGTCGTTTCCTCGCCAAGGTCCTGGTCATCGGTGGAGTGCGCAGCGCCAAGACCATGACGATGCGTTTCGCCAGCGACGAGAGCTCCGGCTTCCGCGTCGTCGGGGTGTGGGTTCCCGACCGGGTCGCGGCGCCCGACGAGCGGTTCCATGTCGAGGACACGGCGGTGCCGGTGCTGGGCACCGAGTCCGATCTCGGGCAGGTGCTCGACATCGATGCGGTCGACACCGTCGTGGTCACCGACACCGAGCACCTGGGCCACGACGGCATGCGCGAGCTCGCCTGGGCGCTGGAGGACCGTGACGTGAACCTGCTCGTGGCGCCGAACGTCGTCGACGTCGCCGGGCCCCGTGTCCACCTCGAGGCGCACGGCAACATGCCCCTCATCTACCTGTCCGGCCCCAGCTACTCCCGAGCCCGCACGCTGCGAAGGGCGCTCTTCGACCGCACGTTCGCGGCTCTCCTCCTGCTCGCCGTCTCTCCGGTGCTGCTCCTGGCCATGCTGGCGATCCGTGTCACCGGCCGGGGCCCGATCTTCTACCGGTCCGAGCGCATCGGAACCCATGGGGTGCCGTTCCAGATGCTCAAGCTCCGCACGATGGTGCAGGGCGCCGACCAGATGCGCGAGGAGCTCGAGCACCACGACGAGGGTGCCGGGTTGCTGTTCAAGGTGCGCGACGACCCTCGCGTCACCCGCGTCGGCCGCTTCCTGCGCCGGTTCAGCATCGACGAGCTGCCCCAGTTCGTCAACGTCCTGCGCGGCGACATGAGCGTCGTCGGACCGCGGCCACCGTTGCGTGCCGAGGTCGACGGCTACAGCGACCACATGCGCCGTCGGCTCCTCGTCAAGCAGGGCGTCACCGGCCTGTGGCAGGTCAGCGGCCGGTCCGACCTCTCGTGGGAGGACTCGATCCGGCTCGACCTCGACTACGTCGAGAACTGGACGATGCTGCGCGACGTGCAGATCATCATCCGCACCGCGCGCGCCGTGCTGGCCTCGCGCGGGGCCTACTGATCGGTCCCACGGATCGGGCTGCGTGATCGGGCCTGCTGATCGGGGTCGGTGACCAGAGGTCTGCGGCGAACCGTCAGACTTCGTTCATGGACACCTCGCCGACCTTCGCCGAGCTCGGGCTCATTCCGGCGATCGTCGACGTCCTCACCGACCTCGGGTACGAGACACCCACGCCGATCCAGGCGCGGGCCGTGCCGGCCCTGCTCGAGGGCCGCGACGTCGTGGGACTCGCCCAGACCGGCACCGGCAAGACGGCGGCCTTTGCGCTGCCGATCCTCCAGCGTCTCGATCCCGCACGGAAGCAGACCCAGGCGCTCGTGCTCGCCCCCACCCGCGAGCTCGCGCTCCAGGTCTGCGAGGCGATCACGGCTTACGCGGCCCGGACGCCCGGAATCCGCGTGCTGCCGGTCTACGGCGGCCAGGGCTACGGCGCGCAGCTGTCCGGTCTGGAGCGCGGTGCCCACGTGGTCGTCGGCACACCCGGTCGAGTCATGGACCACCTCGACCGTGGCAGCCTCGACCTGACCAACCTCGAGCACCTCGTGCTCGACGAGGCCGACGAGATGCTCGCGATGGGCTTCGCCGAGGACGTCGAGCGGATCCTGGCCGACACCCCCGAGTACAAGCAGGTGGCGCTGTTCTCCGCCACGATGCCGCGCCAGATCCGGGCGCTCGCCAAACGCTATCTGCACGACCCCGTCGACATCGCCACCCCTGCAGCCACCACGTCGACGGCCACCGTCCGCCAGCGCTGGATCCAGGTGGCACACCACGCGAAGCTCGATGCGTTGACCCGCATTCTCGAGGTCGAGTCCGGCGACGGGATGATCGTGTTCGTCCGCACCAAGCGGGCCACCGAGGAGCTGGCCGAGAAGCTGAGCTCGCGAGGCTTTGCCGCGTCCGCGATCAACGGTGACCTCGTGCAGACCCAGCGCGAGCGCACCATCGGGGCGCTGCGGTCCGGAGCACTCGACCTGCTGGTGGCCACTGACGTGGCGGCGCGCGGCCTCGACGTGGACCGCATCACCCACGTCGTCAACTACGACATCCCGCACGACCCCGAGGCGTACGTGCACCGGGTCGGGCGCACCGGTCGTGCCGGGCGGACCGGCGAGGCGATCCTGTTCGTCACCCCACGAGAGCGGCGCCTGTTGTCGGCGATCGAGAAGGTGTCCGGCCGGCCGGTCGAGGAGATGACGCTCCCGAGCGTCGACGAGGTCAACGCGCGGCGTGCGGTGCGATTCGCGCAGACGATCACCGACAGCATGGGATCGGCGCAGTTCCACACCTTCCGCGAGCTGGTCGAGGGGTACGCGCGCGACCACGACGTCGCCATGGCGGACGTGGCAGCCGCTCTGGCGGTGATGGGGGCGGACGACAAGCAGTTCTTCCTCAGACCGGACCCGCCCAAGAGCACGCGTCGCCCCAGCGACGCCGCACCCCGGCAGAAGGAACAGCGACACGCTGCGCCCAGCGGTGGCAGATTCGCGTCCTACCGCATCGCCGTGGGCAAGCGGCACAAGATCGGTCCCTCGTCGATCGTCGGTGCGCTCGCGAACGAGGGCGGGCTGCGGCGCGCAGACTTCGGGAAGATCACCATCGCCGGCGAGCACTCGATCGTCGAGCTGCCGGCAGACCTGCCGGACGCCGTCTTCGACGCGCTCGCCAACACCCGCATCTCCGGTCGGCGCATCGACATCCGTCCCGACGACGGTCCACCGGGACCTCGCCGGGAGGACCCGCGCCAGGGTGGCAAGACCGCACGCAAGCCGCGGCACAAGCACCGCTGACGTCCTTCCGCCTCGGGACCTGCCGGCGCTCCCTATGCTGGGTGACCATGCGCCGACTCCGGAACACGACCCGTGATTACGACTGGGGCTCGGTCGACGCCATTCCTCGGTTCTTGCGCGAAACCGCTGACGATCGTCCGGTCGCCGAGGTCTGGATGGGCACCCACGTCCTCGGCGCATCCAAGGTCGACACCGGCGAGGGCACGGTGGATCTGAGGTCGGTCGCGGGAGACCTGCCCTTCATGGTCAAGATCCTCGCTGCGAGCCGCCCGCTGTCGATCCAGGTGCATCCGAGCGCGCAGCTGGCCCGCGCCGGGTTCGCCATCGAGGAAGAAGCCGGCGTGCCGGTCGACGCCCCTCATCGCGTCTACAAGGACGCGAACCACAAGCCCGAGATGGTCTACGCGCTGACCGCGTTCGACACGCTCATCGGATTCCGTCCGACCGCCGAGATCCTCCGCATCCTGGGCGCGCTCGACTCACCGCTCGCCCAGTCGCTGGCGGAGGGGCTCGATGCTCGTCCCGGTTTCAGCGGCATCGTGCGCATGGTGGAGACCGTGCTCGGGGAGAAGCCGGACGTGGCGGAGATCGAGCGCATCGTGAAGTCGTGCCGCGATCTCACTGCCGACGGAATCGACATCCGGCGCGCGTACCTGACTGCCACGGAGATCGCCCACCACCACCCGGGCGACGTCGGGGTGGTCATCTCGCTGCTGCTCAACCGCGTCACCCTCCAGCCGGGCGAGGCCGCCTTCCTGGGGGCGGGAGTCATCCATGCCCACTTGAAAGGGATGTGCTTGGAGGTGATGGCTTCCTCCGACAACGTGCTCCGGGCCGGTCTGACGACCAAGCACCTCGATCCGGTCGGACTCGTGCAGTGCCTCGACCGGGGGATGTCGCGCTTCGCCCGGGTGACGCCGGAGCAGCACGGCTTCTCGACCGATGTGTTCAGTCCTGCGGTCGAGGAGTTCGCGCTGTCGGTGACGCAGTGCTCACGCGCCGAGCCGGACGGAGCCGCACTGCCGGCGTCAACCCAGCGGATCATCGTCTGCACAGGTGGCGAGGTCGAGCTCGTCAACGGTCACGGTGAGCGCGTTGCGCTCGGGCGGGGTGATGCGGTGTACGCCGATGCCTCCGACGGGCCGCTTCGCGCGATCGGCACCGGCGAGCTCGCCCAGGCCTACACGCCGTAGCCCGCCGTTGCCTGCGGACGGCCTACACGAGGTCGGCGCGGCCCAGCTTCGCCAGCTGGGCGGGGACCTCCTTGACACGCTGGGCGTGCTCGAGCGTCGTGACGAGAAGGGCGTCGGCGGTGCGGACGACCACTGCGTCCGGGATGCCGACGACCGCGACCGTGGTGCCGTCCGCGGCTACGGCGATTCCGTCGGCGTCGACCCAGAGGACGTCGTCCGACGAGGCGACGCCCAGCTCGTGCAGGGCGGCGAAGTCACCGAGGTCATCCCACCGGAACGCACCGGGGACGACGGCGATGCCGCCTTCGAGCGAGACCGGCTCGGCGATCGCGTGATCGATCGCGATCGGAGTCAGGTGCGGCCAGGCTTCGTCGAGCTCGGACTGGCGATCAGGGGAGTCCCACGCGAGGGCGATGCGGTCGAGTCCGGCGTGCAGGTGGGGCTGGAGCCGCGCCAGGTGGCCGAGCAGGATGTCGGCGCGAGCCACGAACATCCCGGCGTTCCAGCTGAACCTCCCGCTCCGCACGTACTGGATGGCGCTGGTCTCGTCGGGCTTCTCGACGAATCGGGTGACCGCTCTCGCGGTGTCCGAGCCGGGCAGGATCAAGGGATCGCCGGCCTCGATGTACCCGAACGCCGTCGACGGACCACGGGGCTCGATGCCGATGGTGGCGATCAGCCCGGTCTCCGCGACCGCCACGCTCTCCCGAACGGCGACGCCGAACGCCTCGGTGTCCGCGATGACGTGGTCGGCGGCGAAGGAGCCGATCACCGCCCCGGGGTCGCGCCGTGCGATGACGGCGGCGGCGAGGCCGATGGCCGGCATGCTGTCGCGTGGCGCCGGCTCCACGAACAGCCCGGTGAGCTCGGGCAGCTGCTCCTGGACGAGTGGGGCGTGCTGAGGCCCGGTGACGACGTGGATGTGGTCGGCGGGCACGAGGGTGCGCAATCGGTCCCAGGTCTGCTGGAGCAATGACCGTCCGGACCCGGTGAGGTCGAGCAGGAACTTCGGTCGAGTCGATCGGGACAGCGGCCACAAGCGGGTGCCGGCACCACCGGCGGGGATGATCGCATGGAACGACTCCATGTTGCTCACGCGTGGCCCTTCTGGTCGGGACTGCCGATGGGTCTGGTCATCGTAGCCAGCCGGCGCTACGTTCGTGTCATGTCCCGGGACGCCCGGGGGGACGATCGAGAGGAGAAGCTCCTCACACGTCCGTTCGTCCTGATGGGCATCGCCGACCTGGCCTACTTCACCTCCGTCGGGGTAGCGATCCACACCCTCCCCCTGTACGCAACGGGACCGATCGGCACAGACGAAGCGGGTGCCGGACTGGCCTACGGTGCCTTCGGGGTGATGGCCCTGCTGTGCCGGCCGTTCGTCGGCCGGCTCTCCGACGTGCACGGACGGCTGCCGCTGATGATCCTCGGAGCGTCCCTGGCGGCGCTGGGCATGGCCCTGTTCCCGCTCACGGACTCACTCGCCGTGGTCATCGGCATCCGCGTGCTCCAGGGTGTCGGCGAGGCCGCGTTCTTCGTGGCCAGCTTCGCGCTGCTGGCCGACATCGCGCCTCCGAGCCGGATGGGGGAGGCGCTGAGCTACAACTCGCTCAGCCTGTATCTCGGCATCGCCCTGGGGCCTCCCGTCGGCGAGGTGCTGCTGGTGCGTTGGGGGTTCGGCTCGGCCTGGCTCGGTGGGGCGGCGCTGGCCGCGCTGGCCGTGCTGGTCTCCCTGGCCATCACCGAGCCGGAGCGCAGCCCGGCCGAGGGCGGGTGGGGCCACCTCATCCACCGGCCGGCCGTACCGATCTCGGTGGGCTTCGGGGCGTCGCTCATCGCGATGGGCGGCTTCCTGGCCTTCGCCACGTTGCACGCCGAGGACATCGACATGGCTGACACCAGTCTTGCTCTGCTCGTCTACGGCATCACGGTCGTGACGTGCCGGGTGATCTTCGCCAAGGTGCCCGATCGGCTGCCGTCCCTGCCGCTTGCCGCCATGTCGTTGGTGGCCGTCGGATCGGGACTGTTGATCGCGGCGATCTGGCAGTCGACTTCGGGACTCCTCGTGGGTGCGGTCGTGCTGGCAGTCGGCATCACGTTCACCACGCCAGCGTTCTTCAGTGCGGTCTTCGCCACCGCGGCACCGTCCGAGCGAGGGGCCGCATCGGCGACGGCCAGTGCCTTCCTTGACCTCGGCCTCGGTGTCGGGCCCATCCTGCTCGGCGTGGTCGCCGGTGCCCACGGCATCCCGTGGGCGTTCGCGGCCGGCGCCGGCATCGCGTATGCCGGCGCGGTGTGGACGGGGTTGCTGGCCCGAGACATGCAGCGCCGGCACGCGTCCTAGGGTGACGGCATGGACGTACTGGTCGAGGTCGTTCGGTCGGGGCTGGTCGAGGACCGGCATCGCGGTGTCGCGGTCCGGGCCGACTCGGACGGTGCCGTGCTGTGGTCGCTGGGCGACCCGGACACGGTCATCTTTCCGAGGTCGGCGAACAAGCCGTTTCAGGCGCTCGGGATGATGCGGGCCGGGCTTCCGTTGCATGGCGTCGAGCTGGCGATGGCCACCTCGAGTCACTCGGGGGAGTCCTTTCACGTCGATGCCGTGCGCGCCATCCTCGCGCGCGGCGGGCTGGACGAATCCGCGCTCCAGACGCCGGCGGCGTTCCCGAGCGACACCACGGAGCGCGATGCGGTGCTGTGCGGCGGGGGAGGTCCCACGCCGATCCTCATGGAGTGCTCCGGCAAGCACGCGGCGATGCTGCTGACGTGCGTCGTCAATGACTGGCCGACCAACACCTACCTCGACCCGGGGCATCCGCTCCAACAGGCCATCAGCGAGACGTTCGCCCGGTTCACCGGAGCCGCCCCGGACGTGTCCGGCACTGACGGCTGCGGTGCGCCTGTGCTCGCGACGACCGTGCGCCGGCTCGCGACCGCGATCGCGCGGGTGCAGAACGCGGCGGAGGGCACGGACGAACGGCGCCTGCTCGACGCCATGGTGGCTCATCCGGAGTACGTCAGTGGCACCCGGCGCGACGAGCTGCGCCTCATGCGCGCGGTCCCTGGCCTGGTGGCCAAGACGGGTGCCGAGAGCGTGCTCGTCGTCGGACTGCCGGATGGCACGGCGGCTGCGCTGAAGATCGAGGACGCGGGGAAGCGGGCGCGCTTCGTCGCCATGAATCGGGTGCTCCAGATGGCCGGTCTCGAAGCCGAGATGCTGTCAGAACGTCCGCCGGTCCTCGGCGGCGGCAGGCAGGTGGGCGAGGTCCGACCGGTCTTTTGAGCTGCGGCGGCAACGGTTGTGACCCATGTCGCATGCTCCCTGTTTGCATTTGCTAACTATTGCAAGCACACTTGAGTCATGGCCAAGCTGACCGTGGGAAAGACCGTCGAAGGACTCGGCGAGTACCTCCGCGAGCAACGACGCCAGGCGCAGATGTCGCTGCGACAGCTGGCCGAGCAGGCGGATGTCTCCAATCCGTACCTCAGCCAGATCGAGCGAGGGCTGCGTCGTCCTTCAGCAGAGGTGCTGCAGCAGATCGCCAAGGCGCTGCGCATCTCCGCCGAGTCGCTGTACGTCAAGGCCGGGATCCTCGATCTCGACGAGAGTGGGGCCCGCATGGTCGAAGATGCCATCGCGCTCGATCCTCGGCTGACGGAGCGGCAGAAGACGGCGCTGCTTGACATCTATCGCTCGTTCGTCGGCACCGATGTCGCACAGAACGAAGAACTTGCCGATGTGGTTACAGAAGCCAATCAGGAGGAAAAATGACCATTGCAGATCAGATCAACAGCCAGGTGAAGTCGCTCCGCGAGGAGGTCAAGAACCTGACCGACGCCATCAAGGACCTCGACGTCGATGACCTGCGCACGCAGGCCACCGGTTTCGCCGAGCGCTCGCGCTCGACGGCGAAGACCTCGTACGACGAGCTCGTCACCAAGGCCGAAGAGGTCGTGGCCACGGCCAAGGAGCTCAAGCTCGACTCCGTGCAGAAGCGGGCCGAGAAGCTCGTCGAGAGCCTCCGCAAGGATGCGCGCAAGAACCTCAAGGACGTGCGCAAGCGCGCCGAGGATGTCCGTGGTGACGTGCAGAAGCGCGCCGAGGACGTCATCGGCGAGGCGCGTGCCACCGTCCAGCGCGTGACCAAGAAGGCTCCGGCCAAGAAGGCTCCGGCCAAGAAGGCTCCGGCCAAGAAGGCTCCGGCCAAGAAGGCTCCGGCCAAGAAGGCTCCGGCCAAGAAGGCTCCGGCCAAGAAGGCTCCGGCCAAGAAGGCTCCGGCCAAGAAGGCTCCGGCCAAGAAGGCTCCGGCCAAGAAGGCCTGACCTTCCGCACGCGAACAGCGGGTCCCTCCCTACCAGGGGGGACCCGCTGTCGTGCGTTGGTAGCCTTCACGGATGTTCGAGGTCCAGAACTCCCTCTCGCTGGTGCTCACGATCATCCTGTTCGGCGTGAAGGTCGGTGCGCTCGTCGACTGCATCTCGCGCAGCGACTCCAAGTTCACCCTGGTCGACACGCTCCCGCGGCGCAGCTGGTTGATCATCCTCGGACTCACGGTTGCCGTGCACGCCGTGAGCTGGAATCCGCTCGGCATCCTCAACCTCATCGGGACGGTCGCGGCGCTGGTCTACCTCGCCCAGCTCCGCGGCAGCTCCTGACCGCAGCGGTCGTTGACGTGCTCAGCCGCGTGAGTCCTGCCACCGCTGCACGAGCCGCGGCATCTCCTCGGCCATGAACAGGAAGAAGTCACGGGTTCCCTCGAGGCGGTCCATGGCCACACGGTCCCCCTCCACCGCGGCCACACCCTTGTCGAGCCACGTCGCGAGTGCGCGCAGCGTCTCGGTCTCGACCGTCATCGCCTCCGCCCACGTGGTTCCGTGGACGTCGAAGCGATCGACCCGCTCGCCGGGACGGCGGGTCCGCTCGATCAGCTTCGTGCGGGTCAGGTAGCTGGTCGCACCGCTGACCGCCGCCGGACTGACCTCCAGGTTCTCGCCGATCTCCCGGGCCGTGAGTCCGCCGCCAGGTGCTGCAAGGAGGGTGGCGAAGACGCGAGCGGCCATGCGCTGCATGCCGGACTCGTTGAGCTTGAGGGCGAAGCCCTCCGCGAACTCGGAACGATCCTGAAGGTGGCCCTGCGAGCTGTCCGGCATCCCTGGAGTCTAGCGGAACCTTCACAGGTTTCAAGAGTTTCACAAAAGTATAAAACCAGAGTACGGTCGGAGACATGGACAACGTCATCGACATCAGCAATCTCTCCAAGGCCTTCGGCTCCACCCGGGCGCTCGACGGGCTCGACCTCACGGTCGCCGGCGGAGAGGTCCACGGCTTCCTCGGCCCGAACGGATCCGGCAAGTCCACCACGATCCGCGTGCTGCTCGGCCTCTTGCGAGCCGACGCGGGCACCGTCCGTCTCTTCGACGGCGATCCCTGGCGCGATGCCGCCGAGCTGCACCACCGCCTCGCCTACGTGCCCGGCGACGTGAACCTGTGGCCGACGCTGAGCGGTGGTGAGGTCATCGACCTGCTCGGGCGGCTGCGTGGAGGACTCGACGAGCGCCGACGTGCGGACCTGATCGAGCGCTTCGAGCTCGACCCCACGAAGAAGGGCCGCACCTACTCCAAGGGCAACCGTCAGAAGGTCGCGCTCGTCGCCGCTCTGGCCTCCGACGTGGACCTGCTCCTGCTCGATGAGCCGACGTCGGGTCTCGATCCCCTCATGGAGTCGGTTTTCACCGACTGCATCGAGGAGTTCAAGGACGAGGGCCGCTCCGTGCTGCTGAGCAGCCACATCCTTGCCGAGGTCGAGCGGCTCTGCGACCGGCTGACCATCATCGGCTCCGGTCGCGTCGTCGAGTCCGGCACGTTGGCCGACCTGCGTCACCTCACCCGCACCTCGGTCTCGGCAGAGGTCGACGTCGAGCCGACCGGTCTCGAGAGCCTCGCCGGTGTCCACGACCTGGTGGTCGAGGGTCACCGCGCGCGGTTCGAGGTCGACACCGATGACCTCGGCGCCGCCATCCTCGCCCTCGGCCGGTTCGGCATCCGCACCCTCACCTGCCAGCCCCCCACGCTCGAGGAGCTGTTCATGCGCCACTACGGCGACCGGGCCGAGAAGGTCGAGGTGGACGCGTGACCGGCGCGAGGGTGTTCCTACGGGCGTTCCTCCGACGTGACCGCTGGATGCTGATGTGGTGGATCGTCGCCGGCGTGCTGCTCTACTACAGCCAGGCCCCCGGCGTCGACGGTCTCTACGCCACCCAGGCCGAGTTCGACAAGGCCGCGGCGAGCATGGAGAGCAACGCGGCTCTCATCGCCGTCGCCGGGCCGGCCCGGGCCCTCAACACCGTCGGCGGCCAGGTGGCATGGCAGGCCATGGCGTTCGGTGCCGTCGTTGCCGGGCTGATGAGCATGTTCATCATCGGCCGGCACACGAGGGCCGAGGAGGAGTCCGGGCGCGACGAGCTCGTCCGGTCTGCTGCCGTCGGCCGCCACGCTCCGCTCGTCGCGGCGTTCCTCGCCGCAGCCATCGCGAACGTCGCCATGGGAACGGCCGTCGGTCTCAGCCTCCTGTCCTACGGCCTCGACGTCGAGGGCTGCGTCTCGATCGGGGTCGCCCTTGCGCTCACCGGGCTGACCTTCACCGCCGTCGCCCTCGTCGCGGCTCAGCTCACCGACGGGGTGCGAGCGATGTACGGGCTCACCGGAGCAGTCATCGGGGCGAGCTACGCGTTGCGGGCCTTCGGCGACGTGGCCGACAACGGGCTGTCGTGGCTTTCGCCGATCGGGTGGGGGCAGGCGATGCGCCCGTTCTCCGGTGAGCGGTGGTGGCCCGCGGTTCTTCCGGCCGTCGCCACGGTGGCCCTGGTGATGCTCGCGCTCGCGCTGTTCGCCCGGCGCGACGTCGGTTCCGGCCTGTGGCCCTCGCGGCCGGGGCCGGAGCGCGCCGGCGCAGCACTCCTCGGCCCGCTCGGGCTCGCGTGGCGGCTCCAGCGCGGATCGGTAGTCGGCTGGACGACGGGCCTGTTCCTGCTCGGCGTCGGCTACGGCTCGATCGGCAAGGATGTCGAGACCATCATGGGGGACTCCGAGTTCTCCAAGGACATCTTCCAGCAGGCCGGCGGCGACCTCACGGCGTCGTTCTACGCGACGGCCATCGTCATGATCGCCCTCATCGCCTCGGGCTTCGCGATCTCCTCCGCACTGCGTCCGCTCGGAGAGGAGGACACCGGCCGGGTCGAGTCGTTGCTGGCCACCGGTCTGTCGCGGCGCACGTGGTTGTTCGGTCACGTCACCATGACCGTGGTGGGAACGATGGCCGTGCTGCTCGCCGGCGGGTTCGGGCTCGGGCTCGGCTTCACCTTGGTGACCGGCGACCGCAGCGCTCTGGGGAGCTACGTGACGGCGACCCTGCAGTACGTCGTCCCGGTGCTGCTCCTGGCCGGAATCGCCCGGCTGCTGCACGGCTTCGCGCCGCGGCTGACCTTCCTGGCCTGGGCCGGTCTGGCCTACTGCGTCGTGGTGATGTTCTTCGGCCAGATCTTGCAGTTCCCGGCCGTCGTCATCGACCTCTCCCCGTTCAGCCACCTCGCCCTCGCGCCGGCCGAGGACACGCGATGGGCGCCGGTGCTGGTGGTGGGCCTGATTGCGGTGTCGCTGAGCATCGCCGGGCAAGCAGCCTTCCGTCACCGGGATGCCATCACGACCTAGAGTCGTCTCGTGACCCAGACTCCGTCCGGTTGGTATCCCGACCCCGCGGGCAGCCGCGAGCTGCGGTACTGGGACGGGGGCGCCTGGACCGCCCACGTCGCTCCGGCACCCGGCGTGGCCCAGCAGCCACCGGGGCCCACCACGCCGGACGGCGAACGACTGGCCGGATGGTGGTGGCGGGTGCTCGCCCTGGTGATCGACGGGTTCATCATCGGCATCGCCTCCAACGTCCTGACGGCCCCGGCCCAGATCAGGATCCAGCAGGACCTCGTGCCGACGCTGGAGGAGTTCGATCGGGAGATGCAGCAGAACCCCGACCAGTTCCCGGATCTCGGCACCCTGTACGACGCGCTCCTGGGCGTCATGCAGGACAACTGGTTCTGGCTGACCGTGCCGAGCGCCGTGGTCGTGGTGCTCTACTGGGCGGTCTTCCTGCGATGGAAGGGCGCGACCCCGGGCAAGCTGGTTCTCGGCCTGCGGGTTCGCCTTCGCGAGCGTCCCGGTCGGCTGCCCTGGGGTTCGATCGGCGCCCGGCTGCTGCTCCCGATCATCGTGCCGCAGGCGGTCTACGTGCTGCTCTTCACGGCGCCGTCGTGGGCGTTCGTGGCAGCTGGTGGTCTGGTCGTCTTCGCGATGTACCTGCTGGACGGGCTCTGGGCGACCTGGGATCCGCAGCGGCAGACGCTCCACGACAAGCTCGCCGGCACGAATGTGGTCGCCACGAGGTAGAACGTCCGTTCGATTCCGCGTACGCTTGCGGGTATGACCTCGTACTTCCAGGGTTCGCTGCTCGACGGCGACGCGGCGCCCGAGGTCGGCGAGCTGGGCGACACCGTGCAACGGACCGAGCTCGCGCAGGGTGCCTGGGTCGACGTCAGGCCCGGCTGGATCACCGGAGCCGATGCGCTGTTCCTGCGCCTTCAAGGTGATGTCCCGTGGCGCGCGGAGCGACGCGAGATGTACGACCGGGTCGTCGACGTCCCACGGCTCGTCTGCTTCTACGACGACGACGTCGCGCTCCCCGACCCGGTGCTCGATGTCGCGCGCGACACCCTCAGCGGCCACTACCGAGCCGAGCTCGGCGAGCCGTTCACCACCGCCGGCCTGTGCTACTACCGCGACGGCCGCGACAGCGTGGCCTGGCACGGCGACCGCATCGGTCGTGGTCGGCTCGAGAACACCATGGTGGCGATCGTGTCGCTCGGTGAGCACCGCCGGCTGTCGCTGCGTCCACGCGGAGGCCTCGTCGACGGCCTCGGCGGGCAGATCGGATTCACGCTCGGCCACGGGGACCTCGTCGTCATGGGCGGCAGCTGCCAGCGCACCTGGGAGCATGCGGTGCTCAAGACCGCCAGACCGGTCGGGCCCCGCATCAGCGTCCAGTTCCGGCCGGCCGGCGTTCGCTGACGCCCTAGGGTGTCGCCATGACCACACCCGAGCAGTCGCTGGGCAAGATCCACGCCCGGTTCGGTGCCCATGACGGCTACCGCGCGCTCCATGCGAAGGGCATCCACTGTGCCGCCACGTTCACGGCAACCGCCGAGGCCGCGAGCCTGACCCGCGCGGCCCACCTGAGCGGTGCGCCGATGCCGGCCAAGGTCCGGTTCTCCAACGGCGGCGGCGACCCCACGGTGCCCGACTACGTCGCCGACGTTCGCGGCCTGTCGGTCGGCTTCGTCCTCCCGGACGGGTCGCGCACCGACCTGCTCAGCCAGACGTTGCCGCACTTCCCGTTCCGCGACCACGAGGGATTCTTCGCTGCCCTCGCTGTGTCAGCGCCCGGTCCGGCCGCGCTGCTGCGGATGCCGCTGTTCCTCGCGCGCCACCCGTTCGCGGCGCTGAGTGCTCGGCAGGCCAACGTCGTCCTGGCCCGCCGGCTCAGCTTCGCCGCCCATCGCTACGTCGCGTTCCACGCCTATCGCTGGGTCGATGCCGACGGCGGGGAGCGGTTCGTCCGCTACACGTGGCACCCGACCGTCGACGAACCGGAGTTCTCCAAGGACGAGGCGAAAAGGCGCGGCGCCGACTACTTGTTCGACGACCTGCGCGAACGGCTGGCTCGCGAGCCGGTCCGCATGCGTCTGGAGGTCCAGGTCGCTGACGACGGCGACGACCCCGACGACCCGTCGAACCGTTGGCCGAGCGATCGGCGCCGGCTCACCGTGGGCACCCTGGAGGTCACCGAGGTCGACGACGAGGCCGACGACACGATCATCTTTGACCCGCTGCGCCTCACCGACGGCATCGAGGCATCCGACGACCCGGTGCTGCACTTCCGCTCGAAGGCGTACGGAGCGTCCTACGCCCGCCGCACCCGCCGATGAGGCCCGCGGTCAGCCCTCGTCGGAGGTTCGGCTGCTCGCCGTGGGCCCGGTGTCGACCTCGTCGGGGCCGTAGGTGAACTCCTCGGCCTCGGGGTCGAACTCGCGCTGAGTGTTGTCGACCTCGGAGTTCTCCGGACGGTTCTCGGGTGCCAGGCGCTCCTGGCGCTCGGCCTCGATCCGCTCGCGCTCCTCGTCGGAGATCTCCGTCTCGGTCGACCGGCTGGAGAAGCCGCTGCTGCCGTCATCTGACTGAGCCGAATCGCTGTCGTTCATGGTCCCCCCTCGTTCCCGGTGATCGGGTGATCGGTCACCACGTAACCGCGGGACCCGGTCGCCGGCAACTCGGAGAGGGTTTCAGCGTCGTGAACGGGCCACCTTGGAGCGATCGCCCGCGTTGAGGACGACCTTGCGGATGCGGACGTGCGACGGCGTGATCTCGACGCACTCGTCCTCACGGCAGAACTCCAGGCACTGCTCGAGCGAGAGCTTGCGTGGCGGGATCAGCTTCTCGAAGTTGTCGGACGTCGAGGACCGCACGTTGGTCTGCTTCTTCTCCTTGGTGATGTTGACGTCCATGTCGTCGTCGCGGGAGTTCTCGCCGACGATCATGCCCTCGTACACCTCGGTGGTCGGGTCGACGAAGAGCGTGCCGCGCTCCTGGAGGTTCGTCATCGCGTAGGAGGTGGCGGCACCGGACCGGTCGGCCACCAGGGAGCCGGACGGCCTGGTCGAGATGTCGCCGGCCCACGGCTCGTAGCTCTCGAAGACGTGGTGGGCGATGCCGGTGCCACGGGTGTCGGTGAGGAACTCGGTGCGGAAACCGATCAGCCCGCGAGCCGGGACCAGGAACTCCATGCGGACCCAGCCCGTTCCGTGGTTGACCATCTGCTCCATCCGACCCCGGCGGACGGCGAGGAGCTGGGTGATCGTTCCGAGGTACTCCTCGGGTGCGTCGATCGTCAGTCGTTCGACCGGTTCGTGCACGCGGCCGTCGATCTCGCGGGTGACGACCTGGGGCTTGCCGACCGTGAGCTCGTACCCCTCGCGGCGCATCTGCTCGACGAGGATCGCGAGCGCGAGCTCGCCGCGGCCCTGCACCTCCCACGCATCGGGTCGATCGGTGGGCAGCACCTTGATGGACACGTTGCCCACGAGCTCGGCGTCGAGCCGGTCCTTGACCAGGCGGGCAGTGACCTTGGCGCCCTTCTCACGTCCCGCCAAGGGGGAGGTGTTGATGCCGATCGTCATGGAGATGGCCGGCTCGTCGACCGTGATGAGGGGGAGCGGCTGCGGATCGTCCGGGTCGGCGAGCGTCTCGCCGATGGTGATGTCGGGAATGCCGGCGATGGCGACGATGTCGCCCGGTCCGGCCGACTCGCCGGGCTTGCGCTCCAGCGCCTCGGTGACGAGAAGCTCGGTGATCTTGACCCGCTCGATCGAACCGTCGCGGCGGCACCACGCGACCTGCTGGCCCTTGCGCAGCTCGCCCTCCTTCACGCGCACGAGGGCGAGACGGCCGAGGAAGGGCGACGCGTCGAGGTTGGTCACGTGGGCCTGAAGGGGCGCGTTCGGGGTGAACACGGGCGCGGGAACGGCTTCCATGATGGTCTGGAACAGCGGCACGAGGTTCGCGCTGTCGGGCATCCCGCCGTCGGCCGGCTGCTCGAGCGAGGCACGACCGGCCCGGGCCGAGGCGAACACGACCGGGAAGTCGAGTGCGTTGGCGTGTGCGGAGTCGTCGAGCAGGTCGAGGAACAGCTCGTAGGTCTCGTCGACGACCTCGCTGATGCGCGCGTCCGGACGGTCCACCTTGTTCACGACCAGGATCACCGGCATCTTCGCTGCGAGTGCCTTGCGCAGCACGAAGCGGGTCTGGGGGAGCGGACCCTCGGAGGCGTCGACGAGCAGGACGACCGCATCGACCATCGAGAGCCCGCGCTCGACCTCGCCACCGAAGTCGGCGTGGCCGGGGGTGTCGATGATGTTGATGGTGACGCCGCCGTCGGGTGCACCCGGGCCGTTGTACCGGACGGCCGTGTTCTTGGCGAGGATCGTGATGCCCTTCTCGCGCTCGAGGTCACCGCTGTCCATCGCCCGCTCGGCGAGCTGGTGGTGCTCGTCGTAATTGCCCTGCTGCTGGAGCATGGCGTCGACGAGGGTGGTCTTGCCGTGGTCGACGTGGGCGACGATCGCGACGTTGCGAAGGTCGGTGCGGAGGGAGGTCGGGGCCGTGGGCATGCGAAAAAACAGTCCTTGATCAAGGGAATACTCGCAGGAAGCAGAGCCTTGCCAGTCTAGTAGTGGGGTGGTGAGGCGAGGCACGGTGTCCCGTCCCCCCGCGCGCAGCGCAGTTCGTTGCGCATTCTTGATAATTTCATTTGCACAATAGTTGCGTCAGTATTAGCATTATTCGGTGCCTGCGCAGTCCGACGACCTGTACCTGGCGCTGGAGGAGTTCCTCCAGCGCATCTTCAGCCTCGCCGAGTGCGACGCGATGGACCAGCTGGTCGAGATCGACCTCTCGTTCACGCAGGCCCGCACGCTTTTCCTGCTGGCACACACCGGTGGGTCGCTGCCCATCAACGAGATCGCGTCCAAGCTCGGTCTCTCGGTCGCAGCCACCGGACGCAACGTCGACCAGCTGGTCAAGCTCGGCACCGTCGAGCGGCAGGAGCATCCCGACGACCGTCGGGTCAAGCTCGTCTCCCTCTCACCCACAGGGTTCGAGATCGCCGACCAGCACGTCGAGCAGAAGCGGCGGACGTTGAGGGCGTTCGTCGAACGGCTCACCACCACCGACGCGGAGAACCTCACCCTGGCCCTCCGCCCGATCCTCGCAGGTGACTACCTGCGCACGAGCACGAAGGAACCGCATGTCAGCCCCTGAAATCGCCCCCGAGTACCCGGAGAAGATCGACGCTGCCGTCCTGAAGATCGCCAGCGTCACCGTCCTGGGCGCGATCATGTCGATCCTCGACATCACCGTCGTCAACGTCGCCCTGCCGACCTTCCAACGCGTCTTCGGCGAAGGGGGCGAGAGTCTCGACTACTCGCTCGTGGCCTGGACGGTCACGGGCTACACCCTCGCCCTGGCCACCGTCATCCCGCTCACCGGGTGGGCCGCCGACCGCTTCGGCACCAAGCGGCTCTTCATGATCGCCGTCAGCCTGTTCACGATCGGCTCGGTGCTGTGCGCCACCGCATGGGACATCCACTCGCTCATCGCGTTCCGCGTCCTGCAAGGCATGGGCGGCGGCATGCTGATGCCGCTCGGCATGACGATCATGACCCGGGCCGCCGGCCCGAAGCGCATGGGTCGGCTCATGGCGATCCTGGGCATCCCCATGATGCTCGGGCCCATCGCGGGCCCGATCCTGGGCGGCTGGCTCATCGACGCCGCCTCCTGGCACTGGATCTTCTTGATCAACCTGCCGCTCGGCATCACTGCCCTGGTCGTCGCGTACTCCGTTCTCCCGAAGGACAGCCCGGTCCCGTCGGAGTCCCTCGACTGGTTCGGCATGCTCCTGCTGTCACCCGGGCTGGCCCTCTTCCTGTTCGGCGTCTCCTCGCTGCCCGGCCAGGACGGCGACTTCACGGCTCCGCGCGTGTGGGTGTCCGCCATGGTCGGCATCGCCCTGATGGTCGCGTTCGTGCGCCATTCGTTCCGGCCGGACCACCCGCTGCTCGACCTTCGGCTGTTCCGCGACCGCAACCTCACGGTGTCGGTGATCACGATGTTCATGTTCGCGTCGGCGTTCTTCGGCGGACTGCTTCTCGTGCCCACCTTCTTCCAGCAGATTCACGGTGAGAGCACGCTGAACGCCGGATTGCTGGTGGCCCCGCAGGGCATCGGAGCGATGCTGACGATGCCGATCGCCGGAGCCCTGGTCGATCGCGTCCCGGTCGGTCGCATCGTGCCGGTCGGCCTCGCGCTGATCGTCGCCGGCATGTTCCCGATGACGCAGGTCACCGAGGACACCTCGTACGGCCTCATCATCGGCGCGCTGTTCGTCATGGGCCTCGGCATGGGCGCCACCATGATGCCGCTGTTCACCTCGGCGCTGCGCACCCTCGGGCAGAGCGAGGTGGCGCGCGGATCGACGCTGCTGAACATCACTCAGCAGATCGCGAGCTCGGTTGGTGTCGCGGTGATGTCGGTGATCCTCACCAACCAGCTCAAGGGCGCCGACCTGGTCGCGGGCAGCAAGGGTGCCCCCGGCCTTCCGGACGGCATCACCGAGGCGAGCGCGGCGATCATCTCCTTCTCGAAGGAGGGCGCCGGTCTCGTCCAGCAGCTCGGGATCACGCCGGCGGTGCTCGAGCAGGGCTTCGCGGCCGCGGCCGACGCGTTCGCGTCGACGTTCTGGGTGGCCTGGGCGCTCGTCGCACTCACCCTCGTCCCGGCCCTGTTCCTGCCGCGCAGGATCGAGGTCTCGCACCTGGCCGACGACGAGGGCGCGCCCCCCGTCGTCATCCACTGAGACAGGACCGCACCGACACGGCCCGCATCCTCGAAGGAGGATGCGGGCCGTGTCGTGTGACGCAGGCTCAGCGCCGGGGTGTGTCCGGCGGGAGCCGGTCGTCGAGCACGCCGTGGATGCGCGTGTCGACGGGTGCGCCGAAGTGGTCGTCGAAGCGGTCGACGAGGTCGTCGGTGATGTCCCCGCCGATCTCCTTCGTGAGCTCACGTTGGCGAGCGCGCCGGTTGAGCCGTTGGATCTCGCGGTGCTCCCGGCTGAGCTCGCGATACGTGGCGTAGGCCATGGCGATCATGATCACGCTGAACGGCGCGGCCGTGAGGATGGCGCCGGTCTGCAGCGCCCCGAGGCCGCCGGCGAGAAGCAGGCCGATGGCGACGGCGCCCTCCACGACCGCCCAGAGAACACGACTCCAGGTCGGCGGGTCCGGATCGCCACCCGACGCGAGCATGTCGACGACCAGAGAACCGGAGTCCGATGACGTGATGAAGAAGATCGTCACCAGGAGGACGGCGATACCGGACAGCAGCCCGCCTGCGGGGAAGGAGTCCAGCAGGTCGAACAACACGTTCTCCGGGGTGATGGCGCCGTCCGCGCCCACGAGGTCGCCCTCGTTCATCTGACGCATGATGGCGCTGCCGCCGAGCACGGTGAACCACACCGCGGTCACCAGCGTCGGCACCAGCAGCACGCCGATGACGAACTCGCGCACCGTCCGGCCCCGCGAGATGCGCGCGATGAAGATGCCGACGAACGGCGCCCACGACACCCACCAGCCCCAGTAGAACGTCGTCCACGCCGACTGCCAGGCCACGCCTTCCTCGCCGGCGAGGGCGCTGGTGTCGAAGCTCAGCGGGACGATCGACGCGGCGTAGGAGCCGAGGTTCTGCACGAAGTCGCGCAGCAGGAACAGGGTCGGGCCGAGGGCGAGCACGAGCACGACGAAGACGCCGGCCAGGACCAGGTTGGTGTTCGACAGCCACTTGATGCCCTTGCCGAGACCGGTGACGACCGAGACGGTCGCCAAGGCGGTGATCACCATGATCAGACCGATCCGGAACGCCTGCGTGGACTCACCGATGACCCCGAGCTGCTCCAGCCCGGCGGCGATCTGCTGGACGCCGAGGCCCAACGACGTGGCGACGCCGGCGACGGTGCCCACGATGGCGACGACGTCGATGGCGTCGCCGAGGCGTCCCTTCACCCGATCGCCGAGGAGCGGCTCGAGGGCCCAGCGCAGGGACACGCCGTGTCCCTTCCGGTGGATCGCCCACGCCATGGCGAGGCCGACGATGACGTAGATGGCCCACGCGTGGAAGCCCCAGTGCAGGAAGACCTGGGTCATGGCTTGCTGAGCGAGCTCGCTCTCGGACCCCTCGACGCCGGGCTTGGGACTGGTGAAGAACGTCAGCGGCTCGGCGGCCCCCCAGAACACCAAGCCGATGCCCATGCCCGCCGCGAACAGCATCGCGAACCAGGCGGGAAGGCTGAACTCCGGTTCCTGGTCGTCGTCGGCGCCGAGGACGAGGTCGCCCAGTCGGCTGAGCCCGACCCAGAGCGCGAAGACCACGAAGGCGCTGACGGTCAGCGTGTAGTACCAGCCGATGCCGCCGATGACGTTCTCCTGCGCTGAGGAGAAGACCTCACCGGTGCGGTCGGGGAACGCGATGCTGAGGACCACGACCAGGAGCAGGAAGCCGAGCGCCGGGTAGAACACCCCGGGGGCGACCTGGTCCTGCCATCGGGTCTTGGTCGGGGGAGTGGTGGCCTCGTTCGTCACGGGGCGATCCTTCCATCGGGGGCATGACCGTTCCCCGACCTTGCCAAGCGCAGGGGTTCGCGTCAATCCTCGGTCGGGGGGATCGGCCCCCGATGGACCTTGTGCTGCGCTGCCTGCGCGATCGGGCGGACGACCATCGAGTCGATGTTGACGTGGGGCGGTCGCGTCGCCACCCACCGCACCGCGTCGGCGATGTCGTCGGCCACGAGCGGCTCGTCCACGCCGGCATAGACGGCCTCGGCGGCCGCGCGGTCCCCGTCGAATCGATTCAGCGAGAACTCCTCGGTCTGCACCATCCCGGGAGCGATCTCCGTGACCCGCACGGGCAGGCCGTTCAGCTCGAGCCGCAGCGTGCCGGTCATCGCGGTGACGCCGTGCTTCGCCACGGCGTAGCCGCCGCCGCCCTCGTAGACGGTGTGTCCTGCGGTCGAGGAGATGTTGATGAGGGTGCCGGCGCCGCTCGCCACCAGCGCGGGGACGAGCGCCTGGGTGACGCGAAGTGTCCCCACGACGTTGACGTCGTACATGTGCCGCCAGACGGCCGGATCGGCCTCGGTGACCTTCTCCAGCCCGAACGCACCGCCGGCGTTGTTGACCAGCAGGTCGAGGGTGCCCCCCACGGCCGCCGCGAGCGCATCCACCTGAGCGGCATCGGTGACGTCGCAGGTGACGGGGGTGCCACCGATCCGGTCGGCGAGCGCCTCGACGCGGTCGGTGCGCCTGGCCACGCAGAAGACGTGGAATCCGGCGTCGGCGAGCGCGAGGGCGGTGGCTTCGCCGATGCCGCTGCTCGCTCCGGTGACGACGGCCGTGCGGGTGGTGCTCATGGAGCTCTCCGGGCTGGTGCGGTGGTCATGGCGCCATCGTGGCAGACGCCCTGAGCGTGCGACGTTGCGCGGGACTGGGAACATGGACAGGTCCGTGCCGGTTCTAGTACGTGGAGCCCAGAGAGGGGACACGATGCTCAAACGCATTGCGATGCTGTCGGCGCACACGTCACCACTCGAGCAACCCGGCACCGGTGACGCCGGCGGCATGAACGTCTACGTCCTCGAGCTCTCCCGCCAGCTCGCAGCCCGCGGGATCGAGGTCGAGATCTTCACCCGCGCCACCTCACGACACCAGCAGCCCGTCGTCGACGTCGAGCCGGGCATCACCGTGCGCCACGTGGCGGCCGGCCCGTTCGAGGGCCTGCAGAAGAACGACCTCCCCTCCCAGCTGTGCGGGTTCGTGCGCGACGTGCTGCGCGTCGAGGTCGAGCGCGATCCGGGCCACTTCGATCTCGTGCACAGCCACTACTGGCTCTCCGGCCAGATCGGCACCGTCACCCGGGAGCGCTGGGGCGTGCCACTCGTGCACACGATGCACACCATGGCCAAGGTCAAGAATGCGCAGCTCGCCGAGGGCGACGTCGCCGAGCCGATCGGCCGCATTGCCGGCGAGGAGGAGATCGTCCGCCTGGCCGACCGGCTGATCGCCAACACCACTGAGGAGCGCCGCGAGCTGGTCGAGCTCTACGGAGCCGACCCCGCGAAGGTCGAGATCGTGCACCCGGGCGTCGACCTCGAGGTGTTCCGCAGCGGACGCCAGGACGAAGCCCGCCGCGCGCTCGGTGTGCCCGAGGGCGCCGCGCTCGTGCTGTTCGCAGGTCGCATCCAACCGCTCAAGGCACCCGACGTGGTCATCGAGGCGGCAGCGAGACTCCTCGAGCTCGATCCGTCCCTGCGCGGTCGCCTGCAGGTCGCGATCGTGGGTGGCGCCTCGGGCACCGGGCTCGACCACCCGAGCGCGCTCACCGACCTGAGCTCTCGACTCGGACTCGACGGGATGGTGCGGTTCGTGCCCACGGTCGACCAGGCCCAGCTCGCCGACTGGTACGCCGCGGCGACAGCCGTGTGCGTCCCGTCCTACAACGAGTCGTTCGGTCTGGTCGCCATCGAGGCCCAGGCCTGCGGTACCCCGGTCGTCGCCGCCGCGGTCGGCGGACTCACCACGGCGGTGTCCGACGGCGTCACCGGTGTGCTCGTCGACGGTCACGACCCGGCCGACTACGCGGCAGCGCTCCAGCCGCTGCTCCTCGACCCCGAGCTCCGCGCGGCGATGAGCGTCAAGGCGGTGCGCCACGCGGAGTCGTTCGGGTGGGACGTCACGGCCGACCGCACCCTGGCCGTCTACCAGGACGCCATCCGCACTTTCGCCGAACGAGGGGAGAACAGGTGACCGACGTCCGCGCGACCATCGTGTCCGTCCTGGAGGAGTCCGAGCTGGAGTTCACCGAGCACTCGCCCGGGGTCTTCGAGGTGGTCCTGCCCGGCGAGCGCAAGCTGCAGACCACCTGCCGTCTGCAGATCGGCAAGCATGCGCTTGGGCATCCACGCGTTCGTGGCCCGCAACCCCGATGAGAACCATGAGGGCGTCTACCGCTGGCTGCTCGAGCGCAACCTCAAGATGTTCGGGGTCGCCTTCGCGGTCGACGCGGCAGGCGACATCTACCTCGACGGCCTGCTGCCGCTGCACGCCGTCACGACCGACGAGCTCGACCGGCTGCTCGGCGCTGTGCTGAGCTATTCCGACGACTCGTTCAACACCATCCTCGAGCTGGGCTTCGCCTCCTCCATCCGCAAGGAGTGGGCGTGGCGGGAGTCGCGCGGTGAGTCGACGCGCAACCTCGAGGCGTTCACCCATCTCAGGCCGTGAAGGCGCTCGTCTTCGCCGACGTGACCGACCCGTGGTCGTACATCGGCGTCACCCGGTTCGAACGTGCTGCGGCGACGTTCACGATCATGAGCGGCGAGCCGGTCGACATCCTGCTGCGCGCCTGCCAGCTCGAGCCGGACGTGCCGAGCTCGGGCCGCCCCTTGATGGTGGCCATGTCGGACCGGCTCGGCGGTGACGACAAGGCCGAGCTCGTCAACGTCCAGGTCACGGCCGGCGCCAAGATCACCGGCATCGATCTCAACTTCGACGAGGCCGTCGAAGCCAACTCCTTCGACGCGTGGCGGCTGCTCACGTGGGCAGCGGAGGCGGGGCCCGGCGTCCAGCGTGACCTCGCGCATCAGCTGTGGCGAGCCCACTTCCTCGAGGGGGCCGACATCGCCGACCCGCTGGTGCTCTCGACCCGGGCCGCGCTCGTCGGGCTCGACCTGGAGACCACCGAGGCGCTGCTGGCCAGCGAGGAGTACACCGACGCCGTGCGCACCCAGGACGAGACCGCGCGCTCGCTCGGCATCGCCCAGCTCCCGTACGTCGTCGTCGAGTCGCAGTGGACCCTCGCCGGCGTCCAGTCCCAGAACGACTACGTGCAGGCCCTCCGGCAGATCCACGCCGAATGGCAGGAATCGTGATGTCGATAGGGTCGTGGGCATGACGTACACGCTCGTCCTCCTGCGCCACGGGCACAGCGACTGGAATGCCAAGAACCTGTTCACGGGGTGGGTCGACGTCGACCTCAACGAGCAGGGTGTGGCCGAGGCGCACCGGGGGGCGGAGCTGCTCCGCGACGCCGGCATCGCGCCCGACGTGCACCACACCTCGCTGTTGCGGCGGGCCATCCGCACCGCCGACATGGTGCTCGACGGCATCGACCGGCACTGGATCCCGGTGCGGCGGTCGTGGCGGCTCAACGAGCGTCACTACGGCGCTCTGCAGGGCAAGGACAAGAAGGCGACGCTGGAGGAGTTCGGCGAGGAACAGTTCATGACGTGGCGCCGTTCGTACGACACGCCGCCGCCCCCGCTCGACGACGACAGCGAGTTCAGCCAGGCCGGCGACGTCCGCTACGCCGACCTGCCCGAAGAGCTGCTCCCGCGCACCGAGTGCCTGGCCGACGTGCTCGACCGCATGCTCCCGTACTGGTACGACGCGATCGTCCCGGATCTGCGCGTCGGCCGGACCGTGCTGGTCACCGCCCACGGCAACTCCCTGCGCGCGCTGGTGAAGCATCTCGACGGGGTCAGCGAGGACGACATCGTGGGCCTCAACATCCCCACCGGCATCCCGCTCCTCTACGAGCTCGACGCCGACCTCAAGCCGACGGTCACGGGTGGGACATACCTCGACCCCGCCGCCGCCGCCGAAGCCATCGCCGCCGTCGCCAACCAAGGGCGCTAGCGCCCACTGCCCTCACGATCGAGGCGGTCTATCGAGATCACCAAGGCATCACACGTCGAGCTTGTAGCCGAGGCCTCGGACGGTGGTGAGGTTGACCGGGTTGGCGGGGTCGGGCTCGATCTTGGCGCGCAGGCGCTTGACGTGGACGTCGAGGGTCTTGGTGTCGCCGACGTAGTCGGCGCCCCAGACGCGATCGATGAGCTGACCCCGGGTGAGCACGCGGCCGGGGTTGCGCAGGAAGAACTCGAGCAGCTCGAACTCCTTGAGCGGGAGCCGCACCGGATCGCCGTCGACCGTGACGAGGTGCCGCTCGACGTCCATGCGGACGTGACCGGCCTCCAGCGACGAGTGGTCCTCGATCTCATCACTCACGCCGCGGCGCAGGACCGCCCGGATGCGGGCGACGAGCTCGCGGGGTGAGTACGGCTTGGTGACGTAGTCGTCGGCGCCGAGCTCCAGGCCGACGACCTTGTCGACCTCGGTGTCCTTGGCGCTGACCATGATGATCGGGACCGACGACGTCTGGCGGATCTGACGGCACACCTCCGTGCCGGGGAGACCGGGCAGCATCAGGTCGAGCAGCACGATGTCGGCACCGTTGCGCTCGAACTCCGCGAGGGCGTCCGGCCCCGTCTCGGCGATGGCGACGTCGAAGCCCTCCTTGCGCAGCACGTACGACAGCGCCTCGCTGTAGCTCGCCTCGTCCTCGACGACCAAGACCTTCGTCACGTCAGCTCCTCATCGAGATGATTCGACCATGCCGGCAGCACCAGGGTGAACGTCGAGCCGGCGCCCGGCTCGCTCCAGACCTCGACGCTGCCGCCGTTGCTGGCAGCGACGTGCTTGACGATCGACAACCCGAGCCCGGTGCCGCCGGTACTGCGGGCCCGAGCCGGGTCGACCCGGTAGAAGCGCTCGAAGATCCGGTCGATCTCGTCGCCGGGGATGCCGATGCCGTGGTCGGCCACGGAGATGAGCACGTCGTCTCCGGCGGGCTCGGCCGTCACCACGACACGAGAGTGGTCGGGGCTGTAGGTGACCGCGTTCTCGACCAGGTTGCTCACCGCGGCGTGCAGCTGGGCGCGGTCGCCGTGGACCATCAGCTCCGGCTGGACGGTGGTGGTGATCTCGATGCCCTTGCGCTCGGCCTCGGTGCCGGAGTGCTCGCACGCCTCGGCGACGAGCTCGTCGACCTTGACGACGGCGGCCTCCTCGCTGGCGGTGTCGTTCTGCAGCCGCGACAGATCGATGATCTGCTGGACCAACCGGGTCAGGCGTTCGCTCTCGGACTGCATGCGCCCGGCGAACCGCACCACCGCTTCGGGGTCGTCCTTCGCCTCGGCCACCGCTTCCGCCAGGAGGTTGAGGGCGCCGATCGGCGTCTTGAGCTCGTGGCTGACGTTCGCGACGAAGTCGCGGCGGATCGCTTCGACGCGATGCTCGTGGGTGCGGTCCATCGCCAGCACGACGACGAGCCGCGAGGTGAGGGGCGCGACTCGGGCCCGGACGTACGTCATGCCGCTGCGTCGCTGGTGCAGGCTGACGTCTGCCTCCTGGATCTGCCCGTCGCGGCGAACCTGGTGCACGAGGTCCATCAGCTCGTCGGGGAGGCGGTCGTCGCGCAGCAGACCCATGGCGAGGGCGGGGGCGGACGCCTGGACCACCTGGTCCGAGGCGTCGACGACGACGGCCGAGGACGACAGCACCGAGAGCACCGCTTCAGCGCCGGGCGGCAAGATGGGGACGACGTCGGGCACCTGGTTCTGCCGCCGCTCGCTGAACCTCCACACGTACACCACCCACGCCCCCACGACCGCGCCGATCACGCCGGCGATCAGCAGCCCTCCGTTGGTGTCCACACCGTCGATCGTAGGGGTCCGGACCGTGCCCGTCGGTATCCGAATGCCGCTCGACGTGCTCCTTTCGGGCGCTGTTCACGCGGCGTTCACCGTCAGTGGCCGCCCGTTCACCGAGGTCGCCTAGCCTGTGGGTCATGCG
Source organism: uncultured Actinomycetota bacterium (assembly GCA_963781445.1). GTDB lineage: Bacteria > Actinomycetota > Actinomycetes > Propionibacteriales > Nocardioidaceae > Aeromicrobium. The sequence continues at coordinate 282,999 of CAWAGS010000010.1, read as the reverse complement.
TGACCAGTACTACGAACAGCTCGACACGATCGTCGACGAGCTCGTGACCCTCACCGGCACGGTGCGTCGAGCGGTCGCTTCGTCGACCACGGCCCTGCTCGACGCCGATGCCCGCCTCGCTGAGGTGGTCATCGCCGGCGACGCCGCGATCGACGAGGCCACCGAGGCGATCGAGGAGCGCGCGCTGCTCATCCTCGCCACCCAGCAGCCGGTCGCGTCCGACCTCCGGCAGCTCGTGGCGACACTGCGGATGCTCAACGACCTGCAGCGCATGGGCGACCTCTCGGTGCACGTGGCGAAGGTGGCTCGGATGCGTGTGCCCGAGTCTGCGGTGCCCCCGCAGCTGCACCCGACGGTCCGTGCGATGGCCAAGGTGGCCGACTCGATGATTGACGCTGCGGCACGCATCGTCGCGAACCGCGACGTGGTGGCGGCCGCTCGCCTCGAGGACGAGGACGACGAGATGGACCGGCTCCGCACGGACTTGTTCCGCACGTTGCTCAGCGACCGTTGGGACCACGGCGTCGAGCCGGCGATCGACCTGGCGTTGCTGGGTCGCTACTACGAGCGCATCGGCGACCACGCCGTGTCGATGGCGCGTCGCGTCGTCTACTTCGTCACCGGCGAGCGCACCTGACGGACCGGCATGTCCCGACCCGGGCGTGCGTCAGCCGGCGCCGCCCTGGGTCGTGGCCACGTCGTCGTACATGGCGGTCCGCGCCACCACCGGAGCCTCGATCGTGACGTCGCCGGCCTCGTCGAACGTCAACGTGACCGTGACGTAGTTGCCCGGCTTCACGGCGTCGCCGGTGAACACCACGGTCGCCGCCGGTCCGGTGTTGAGGGTGTCCTTCGGCCCGATGATCGCCGGGGCGGTCTCGACGTCGACCGGCGCGTTGTCGCCCGTCGTGGCGAGCGCCGAGTCGAGCTTCTGGGTCTCCTCGGTCGTGTTGAGGACGAGCGTCGAAAGGGTGGCCGTGCCGTCGCCGTTGTCGACCGCGAGGGCGTTGTAGAGCTGCACCTGACCGTTCCGCAGGTTGGCGCCGACGCCGGGCTGGTACTGCTGGTTGGTCTGCGCGTCGTCTCCCGTGGCCGTGCATCCCGCGAGGGCGAGCGTGGCAGCGATGGCGAGGGTCGTGGCCGCGATGCGGCTGGGGCGGGCCGTGGTCACCGTGGTACCTGCTTCCGTCGTTCGTCTGGCGGATGAGTGACGGTCAGTACGGGTCGACCGTCGGCCGAGGCGATCGTATCGGGGGCGACCGGAACAGGTTTCCGTGACCCGGTTCTGACCTGCTCCTACACCATCGGCCGACCGGCTCCGCCGATTTTTCAGTGGTCGGCGCATGTTATCCTTGTCACCTAGGAAAGGTGCTCCCTTTATGGCATTCACGGTCGGCGAAACCGTTGTCTACCCGAATCACGGCGCTGCAGTCATCGAAGACATCGAGACCAGAACGATCAAAGGTGAGGACCGCGACTACCTCGTTTTGCGCATCATCTCGCAGAACGATCTGGTTGTCCGAGTGCCCGCGTGCAACCTCGACCTCGTGGGTGTCCGCGACGTCGTCGACGAAGAGGGCCTGGAGCGCGTCTTCGAGGTGCTGCGTGCCGAGCACGTCGAGGAGCCGACCAACTGGTCGCGCCGCTACAAGGCCAACCTCGAGAAGCTGCACTCCGGCGACGTCCTGAAGGTCGCCGAGGTCGTTCGCGACCTGTGGCGCCGCGATCACGAGCGCGGACTCTCCGCCGGTGAGAAGCGGATGCTGGCCAAGGCCCGCCAGATTCTCGTCTCCGAGCTCGCGCTCGCCGAGAAGACCAACGAGGACAAGGCCGAGATCCGTCTCGACGAGGTCCTCGCCTCCTGACGCACGACCCCGAAGCCCTCGACGTACGCCGTCGGGGGCTTCGTGGTGTGGCGCCAGCGCACGTCAGGTCCAGATGAGAAGCGCTGTGGCAATGGCGGCGACGCCCTCGCCGCGTCCGGTGAGGCCCAGCCCGTCCGTGGTGGTGGCCGAGACGCTCACCGGAGCGTCGAGTGCCTCGCCGAGCACCTGCTGGGCTTCATCGCGTCGCGGGGCGAGCCGCGGTCGCTCGCCGATGGCCTGTACCGCCACGTTGCCGATGTCGTAGCCCGCCGCGCGCACGAGTCGGGCGGTCTCGGTCAGGAAATCGACCCCTGAGGCGCCCGCCCACCGCGGGTCCGCCGTGCCGAACCTGCTGCCGATGTCGCCGAGTCCGGCCGCCGACAACAGCGCGTCGACCATGGCGTGCGCGACGGAGTCGCCGTCGGAGTGACCCTCCAGTCCGTGGTCCTCGTCCGGCCACTGGAGTCCGGCGAGCCACATCGGGCGGCCGGGCACGAGCCGGTGCACGTCGGTGCCGATGCCGACACGGGCGGGGGATGTCACAGGTCGATCATGCCGCATCACCCTGCCGGGACCGAGATGCGCGGCGATGATGGTGTGGTGAGCTCCCCCCGTCTCATCGGCGCCCTCGCTGCCGCAGCAGCGCTGTCGGCGAGCGAGCTGACGGCGGCGGTGCTCACGGTGCGCGAGAGCCCGGTCATCGCGATCGCCCAGACGGCGATCGGCCTCACCCCTGGTGGGGTCGCCGAACCGATCATCGGTGTGGTCGGTACCGGCGACAAGCCGCTCGCAATCGTCTCCGTCGTCGGCGCGATCCTCCTGCTCGGTGCGTTGCTCGGCAGCTGGTGGCGGCCGCGCCGATGGTGGGCGCTGGTCGGCACGGGTCTGCTGGTCGGTCTCGCGGTGGTCGCCGTGCTGACACGGCCGTACGGATCCGCCGGCGGTGTCGTCGCCTGCCTGGTCGCCGGAGCGGTTCTCCTGGGCGTGCTGGCGTTGCTGAACCGGGCGCCGGCTGCGGCGGATGAGCCGTCCGGCGTCTCGCGTCGGCGTGCCCTGACGATGGTCGGCGCCGTGGTGCTCGCCTCCGCCGCCGCGGCCACCGCCGGCGAGCTGCTCGCGTCGCGCAACCGCCGCCGCCGGGAGCTCGACCGGCTCAGGGCCGCCTTGCAGCTCCCGACTCGAAACCTTCCCACGCCACGGGGCGCCGAGCTCGACGTGCCGGGCCTGGCTTCGTGGCGCACGTCGAACCGAGCCTTCTACCGCATCGACACCGCGCTGTCGCCGCCGCTGATCGACCCCGCGGAGTGGTCCCTGCGCATCCACGGGATGGTCCGGCGCGAGGTCGTGGTGACGTACCAGGATCTCCTCGACCGAGGCCTGAACGACGCCTGGGTGACCTTGTGCTGCGTCTCCAACCCGGTCGGGGGCGGCCTCATCTCCAATGCCGTGTTCAGCGGCGTCCCGATGAAGCTCCTGCTCGAGGAAGCCGGGCTTCTCCCCGGGGCCGACGCCCTGCTCTCCAGGTCCGAGGACGGGTGGACGTGCGGCACGCCGCTGGACGTCCTGACGGACGGTCGCGACGCGTTGCTCGCCGTCGCGATGAACGGCGAGCCCCTGCCCGTCGAGCACGGTTTCCCCGTGCGTCAGGTCGTGCCGGGCCTGTATGGGTATGTGTCGGCCACGAAGTGGCTCGTCGACTGGGAGGTCACCCGCTTCGACCAGGTCGACGCGTACTGGACCCAACGTGGGTGGGGCGAGCTCGGCCCGGTGAAGACGCAGTCGCGCATCGACGTGCCGCGCGGCGAGGCCGCACCCGGCGTCATCCCGGTGGCCGGAGTGGCCTGGGCGCAGCACACCGGCATCGCGAAGGTCGAGGTCCGTGTCGACGAGGGTGGCTGGCAGGAGGCCACGCTCGCCACCGTCCCGAGTACCAACACCTGGGTCCAGTGGCGCTGGGACTGGGACGCACCGGCCGGCGAGCACCGGCTCGAGGTGCGGGCCACCGACCGGTCGGGCTACACGCAGACGAGCGAGCAGACCGACGTGCTCCCTGACGGTGCCACCGGCTACCACGGGGTCGAGGTCCTCGTGAACTAGGGCACTAGGGTTGGCGCGTGACGATCCGCCTGTACGACACCGCTTCGCGGCAGCTGCGCGACCTCGACCCGGTCGTACCGGGCCGCGTCGGCATCTACCACTGCGGACTCACCGTGCAGGGTCCGCCGCACATCGGGCACATCCGCAAGGAAGTGGTGTTCGACGTGTTGCGGCGCTGGCTCGAGCGGGCCGACTACGAGGTCACCATCGTCGCCAACGTCACCGACATCGACGACAAGGTCCTGGCGAAGGGCGAGGAGCAGGGCCGCCCCTGGTACGAGGTCGCGTACGAGAACGAGCGGGCGCTGCACGCCGCCTACGACGTGCTCGGATGCCTGCCGCCCACGTACGAGCCTCGCGCCACCGGTCACATCCCGGAGATGGTCGAGATGATCGGCACCCTCGTCGAACGCGGACACGCCTACGTGGCCGCCGACGACTCGGGAGACGTCTACTTCGACGTGCGCTCGTGGCCGGCGTACGGCGAGCTGTCGAACCAGAAGATCGACGACATGCAGGCTGCCGAGGACGCGCCGCCGGAGGGCAAGCGCGACGGCCGCGACTTCGCGCTCTGGAAGGGGCACAAGCTCGGCGAGCCCGACACTGCCTCGTGGCCGACGCCGTGGGGCCGGGGCCGACCGGGCTGGCACCTGGAGTGCTCGGCGATGGCCGCGAAGTACCTGGGCCACGAGTTCGACATCCACGGCGGCGGCCTCGACCTGCGCTTCCCGCACCACGAGAACGAGCTCGCCCAGTCCCGGGCGGCCGGGCAACCGTTCGCCCGGCTGTGGATGCACAACGCGATGCTCAACCTCGGTGGCTCCAAGATGGCCAAGTCCGTGGGCAACACCTTGCTGGTCAGCGAGGTCGTCAAGCGGGTCCCGGCGATCGCGCTGCGCTACTACCTGGTGGCCTCGCACTACCGCTCGATCGTGGAGTTCAGCGAGGAGGCGCTCGCCGAGGCGGCCACGGCCTTCGAACGGATCGAGGGCTACGTGCGGCGTGCCACCGAGGTGATGGGCGACGTCTCCGGGGGCATCCCGTGCGCGGAGTTCGTCGAGGCGATGGACGACGACCTGTCCACGCCGGCGGCTCTCGCCGCGGTACAGGCGGTGATCGCCGAGGGCAACAAGCTCCTGGCCGACGGCGCGTCCCACGCGTTGCGGGGCAACCTGGCCTCGGTTCGCGCGATGCTCGACGTGCTCGGGGTCGATCCGTTGGCCGAGCCGTGGTCGGCATCGACGGGCGGAGGCACCGACGCGGCCCTCGGCTCACTCGTCGAGGCCCTCCTTGGACAACGCCAGGAAGCCCGGGCGGCCAAGGACTTCGCCACCGCCGACCGGGTGCGCGACCAGCTCACCGCGGCAGGCATCGAGATCGAGGACACCGCGCAGGGTTCGCGCTGGTCAGTGAGGAACGACTGATGGCAGGCAACAGCAAGCGCAAGGGTGCGATCAAGAAGTCCGGCAAGGGCAATCCCACGGCCGGCTCCGGAGGCCGACGCCGCAAGGGCCTGGAGGGCAGGGGGCCGACGCCCCGGGCCGAGGAACGTCCGTACCACAAGGCGCACAAGACGGCCCAGGCCGCGGAGCGGCGCGACGCGTCCAAGCCGCGCAAGGGACGGTCCAAGTCCGACGGCGGGCCGGAATGGGTCGCCGGGCGCAACTCGGTGCTCGAGCTGATGCGGGCCGCCGTGCCGGTGGCCGGGCTCTACATCGCCGACGGCATCGAACGGGACGACCGAATCCGGGAGATCTTCCGGCTCGCCGCCGACCAGCACGTGTCACTCATGGAGATCGGCCGCCCCGAGCTCGACAAGCTCACCGGCGGAGCCGTCCACCAGGGTGTGTCGGCCAAGCTGAACGCCTACGACTACGCACACCCTGACGACCTGCTGGTCCTGGCGGACGAACGCGACGAGCCGCCCTTGGTGATCCTGCTCGACGGCATCACCGATCCTCGCAACCTCGGCGCGGTCGTGCGCTCCGCCGCCGGCTTCGGCGCGCACGGCGTGGTGATCGCCGAGCGTCGATCGGCCCAGATGACGGCTGCGGCCTGGAAGACGTCGGCCGGTGCGGCCGCGCGCGTGCCGGTGGCCCGCACGACGAATCTCACCCGTCAGCTCAAGGCCTACCAGGAGGCCGGGCTCATGGTGGTGGGTCTGGCCGCCGACGGCGACGTCGCGCTGCCCGACCTGGAGCTCGGTGACGGGCCGCTCGTCGTGGTCATCGGCAGCGAGGGCAAGGGCATCTCCCGGCTCGTGGCCGAGACGTGCGACCAGATCGTGAGCATCCCGATGTCGTCCGGCATGGAGTCGCTCAATGCCGGCGTCGCCGCCGGAGTGGCGCTGTACGCGATCGCCCAGTCGCGCGCCTGATCGACCGGCCTATCCGGGGCTCTTGGCGAGCGCCGCCACGGGGATGACGTAGAGCACCGTGATCGCGAGGCCCAGCAGCAGCTGGGTGGCCAGCGCCGGGAGCCGCCATCGAGCGGGCAGCAGCGCACCGGCGAGCAGGACCCACAGCGTGAACGGCATCCAGATCCGCTCGACCTCCGCCTTGCTCATCCCCGAGATCGTGGCCAGCACCATCATGGTGAGGCCCGCCGCGACGAGGACCGCGACGGGTTCTCGACGGCGCACGGCGGCGTACGCCGAGGGGAGCGCGGCCCAGGTCACCAGACCGACGCTGAACGTCCACGCAGCGACGTTCGCCCACACCCAGTAGTGGTATGACCGCTCGCCGGAGATGCCGGCCTCGTACCGGTCGACGAGCACGGGGTACGCCTCCCACCAGGCGAAGCCGGCGATCGTGAACAGGGCGGCCACCACGAGTGCACCGCCCACGGCCCACGGCAGGACCGACCAGCGGCGCGTCAGCCACACCACCGACAGGGCCAGGATCCCGAGGAGGACCAGGCCGTACGACATGTACACGCTGAGCCCGAGGACGAGGCCCGCGCCAACGCCCCACATGCCGCGCGTTCGCGCCGACGAGCGGGTGCCGGCCACCGCGAGCAGGACGATGCCCCACGCGCCGACAGCCATGAACAGCGCGTCACCGTGGCTCATCCAGACCGCGATCGGCGCCATCGCCAGCCAGGGCGCCGCCCGTCTGGCCCAGTCCTCACCCGCGAGGACACGGACCGCGACCAGAGCGGCCAGCACCGCCGTGACCCCGAGCGACATGACGACGACGCCGACCCAGAACGGGTCGTTGATGCCGATGTGGTCGAGCTGGACGAAGAACAGCAGCGCGCCGGGGGGATGACCGGCGACGTGCACGTGCCAGTTGTCGGGGTAGGCGGCATAGGGGATCCGGTCGATGAACTCGGTCATCATCTGACCGACGTCCTCGACGCGGACGGCGTCGTGGAGGTACTCGCCGGGCCGCTCGTACAGCCGCGCGAAGCCGTCGGTGCCCTCGGAGATGGCGAGGGAGAACGGCCACGCCCATCCGACGGCGTACGTCGCTGCCAGGAACCAGCCCCACGACAGGCGCTCCACCACCGGTTGCCACACGGCCAGCGACGCGGCCCCGATGATGAGCGGGACGAGGATGCCCGGTCCGACGGCTGGGCCCCAGTCGGCATGCAGCGGCGGAGCGTGGACCCGCACGTCCTCGCCGGTCAGGAGCGGGAACAGGATCGAGGCCAGCACGAGCGTGGCTGCCGCGACGACGGCGATCCACGGACGGCGCGTCGATCCAGCGGTCCGGGTCGTCACCTCATCAGCCTAGGCATGGTGTCGGCGTCAGGCCGGGTACCCGTCGGGGTTCTGGCTCTGCCACGCCCAGGTGTCGGCGCACATGTCGTCGATCGTCCGGGTGGCGCGCCAGCCCAGCTCGGCCTCGGCCCGCGTGGGGTCGGCCCAGAAGGCCGGCAGGTCGCCGGCGCGGCGACCGACGATCTCGTGGGGCAGATCGTGGCCGACGGCGCGCTCGAACGCGCGCAGCATCTGCAGGACCGACGAGGCGCGGCCGGTGCCGAGGTTCCAGGCCCGGGCGCCCGGCTCGCGTGACTGCAGGGTGTCGAGTGCCGCCACGTGTCCGGCGGCGAGGTCGTCGACGTGCAGGTAGTCGCGCTCGCAGGTGCCGTCGGCGGTGGGGTAGTCGCCGCCGAAGATCGACAGCTTCTCGCGCCGGCCCACGGCCACCTGGGCGAGGTAGGGCATCAGGTTGTTGGGGACGCCTTGCGGGTCCTCGCCGATCAGCCCGGACGGGTGCGCGCCGACGGGGTTGAAGTAGCGCAGCATCGCGATGCGCCACCGCGGGTCGGCGGCCGCGACGTCGGCGAGGACCCGTTCGATCATCACCTTGGTCTGGCCGTACGGGCTCGCGGCGCCGAGCGGCTCGTGGTCCTCGTGGTACGGAACCGGCGCCTCCCGTCCGTAGACCGTCGCCGAGGAGGAGAACACCAGATCGGCGACGTCGTGGGTGCGCATGGCCTCGAGGAGGCTGAAGGTGCCGCCGAGGTTGTTCTCGTAGTACTCCAGCGGCTGGGCGACACTCGGGCCGACAGCCTTCAGCCCGGCGAAGTGCATCACCGCATCGAAGCCCGATCCACTGAACACGCCCTCCAGGGCGTCTCCGTCCCGCAGGTCGAGCTCGCGGACATCGATCGAGGTGCCGGTGATCTGCTCGAGACGGTCCATGACGGCGTGCTTGCTGTTGACGAAGCTGTCGGCGATGACGACGTCATGGCCGGCCGTGACGAGCGCGATGACGGTGTGCGACCCGATGTAGCCGGCGCCGCCGGTGACGAGAACGCGCATGCGGACAGTATTGCGGGCCGCAGTCAGCCGAGGACGCGATCGAGGTAGGGGTTGGTGAAGACCCGGTGCGGGTCGACTTCGTCGCGGACCGCCACGAAGTCGTCGAACCGGGTGTATCGCCCGCGCAGGTAGTCGGCGTCGACGGTGTTCATCTTGCCCCAGTGCGGTCGGCCCTCGTGCGCGGTGAAGATGTCCTGGGCGGCCGCGAAGTACGCCGTCGGATCCAGCCGGTGGTACTGGTGCACAGCCACGTAGCAGTTGTCGCGCTCGTGCCCGGTGGACATCCAGATGTCGTCGGCGGCGGTGAACCGCACCTCGATCGGGAACGCGATCGTCTCGTGCCCGGCCGCGAACCAGTCCTGCAGCGCAGCGATCACGTGGGGCAGCGCGGCTCGGGGCATCGCGAACTCGGCCTCGCGGAAGCGCACCCGGCGGGTCGACACGAACACGTCGGCGGAGTGGTCGACGTACTCGCGCGGGGAAAGGGCGGAACCGGCGACCCGATTCATGCGAGGCACCAGCGACCGGCGTCGTGCTCCGACCCGGTTGACCAGCGCGAAGGCTCCGTTGCTGAGCAGCTCGTCGTCGACGAGGTGACGGATCCGGCTGACGGGAGCTCGACGCGTGGCGTCACCGACGCGGTTGTTCCGCTTGACGAGCGCCTTGACGGTGTGGGGGAACCAGAAGAACTCGAAATGGTCGTTGTCGCCGACCAGCTCCGGGAGCCGCTCGAGCACCTCGGGAAGCGCCATCGGCTCCTCGCGAGCGTGCAGCAGGAAGGCCGGGACGCACTGCAGCGTGACCTCGGTGATGATGCCGAGCGCGCCGAGGCTCACCCGTGCCGCGTCGAACCACGTGTGGTGCTCGTCGATCTCGAGCACGTCACCCTCGGCGGTGACGAGCTGGATCGCGGCGACCGCGGCCGCGATGCCGTGCAGCGCGGCGCCGGTGCCGTGCGTCCCGGTGGAGATGGCGCCGGCCACCGACTGGGGATCGACGTCGCCGAGGTTCGGCAACGCCAGGCCGAGGGCGGCCAGCTCCGCGTTGAGCTCGTGCAGCGACGTCCCGGCCTGGACGCGCACCCGGCCCGTCGCTCGGTCGTGGGCCAGAACGTGGTTCATCCGGTCGAGCCGCAGCAGGACGCCGTCCGTGGCCGCGATGGGGGTGAACGAGTGGCCGGCTCCGTAGGCCTTGACGGGCAGCCCCTGCGTGCGGGCGAACCGGACCAGCGACACGACCTCGGCGGTGGATGCCGGGTGCTCGACCCGTTCCGGGTGGGCCGAGACGTTCCGGCCCCAGTTGGTCCAGGTCTGGCGCGTGGTCATCCGAAGTTCTTCCCTTCGCCGCGGTAGGTCGGGACGTGCCGGGGGGCGCCGTGGGCATCGACGACCACCACGGTGTCGAACCGTTCGCACAGCTCACCGGCCTTGGCGTGGCGCAGCAGGACGCGGTCGCCGAGCCGGAGGTCGCGGGCGGCCGGTCCCTTGACCGGGGTCTGCACCTCGCCGGCACCCTCGGCGCCCAGCAGCGACAGCCCCGGCGGCCAGGCCGGTCTCGGCAGGCGACTCTTCTGGGCCGGACCGGAGGCGATGTACCCGCCGGAGAACAGCGTCGCGATCTCCTGGGTGGGCTTGCGGACGACGTCGAGCGCGAAGTACGCGGCCGCGCGCGACTTGAACGCGTCGTAGTCGTCGAACAGGCCGGGGCTGAACAGTCCGGACCCGGCGGTGAGCTCGGTGATGACGGGGTCGGCGCCCGTGACCTCGAGGCTTCCGGTTCCCCCACCGTTGACGATGCGCAGGTCGGCGTGCTCCCGCACCGCTGCGACGACCTCCGACCGGCGGTGCAGCAGGTCCGCGGCAGACCGCTTCTTGACCAGGCGGACGGCTGGGGACGAGTCCGGAAGCCCGGCGATCTGCGCGTCGTAGAACATGACGCCCCGCAGCTCGAAGCCCGGCCGCTCCGTGACGGCTCGCGCGACGCGGACCGCCTCGTCGACGGAGTGCACGGGAGAGCGGCGGACGCCGAGGTGGATCGGCCCCAGCTTCAGCGAGGCATCGACGTCCAGGCACACGCCGAGGATGGGGTGCCCAGGGCCGGCCAGACGATCGAGCAGATCGATGGACTCCACGGAATCCACCATCAGCGTGATCGCAGCCAGGCAGTTCTCATGCTCGATGAGCGCTCGGACGCCCGACGCGGACGCCGTGGGATAGGCGAGCAGGATGTCGTCGATGCCGCGATCGGCCAACCAGGTCGACTCGTCCAAGGAGTAGGACATGACCCCGGCGAACCCGTCGCGCTGGAGGGTCTCCTCGATGACGGAGCGGACCCGCACGGACTTGCTGGCCACCCGGATCGGGACCCCCCCGGCCCGACGCACCAGGTCGTCGGCGTTGGCCCACAGTGCCGGCTCATCCACGATCGCCAGCGGAGCGCCCATGTCGGCCGTGGCGGCCAGGAGTCGGTCGAACGGTTCGGGCACGCCGTCAGACTACGATGGTGCCGCGGACCACAGGGTCCCGCACGCCCCTGTAGCTCAGTTGGTAGAGCACCTCACTTGTAATGAGGCGGTCGCAGGTTCGACTCCTGTCGGGGGCTCCCGTTCACCGCGCCGCGCGGCCTCCCCCGTCGCAAGCCTCGACAACAGCCGGTGGAGCGAGGACCGTGGGGCCATGAACATTGCCGCGTTGCACCGCAAGGCCGTCGACGACTTCACCGCCAAGGTCAGGGACGTCTCGGCCGACCAGTGGGACCAGCCGACACCGTGCTCTGAGTGGGACGTGCGGACGTTGGTCAATCATCTCGTCTACGAGCAACGGTGGACCAAGCCGCTCGTCGACGGGCGAACGATGGACGACGTCGGAGCCGCCTTCGAGGGCGACCTGCTCGGCGACGACCCGGTGGCCGCCATCGAGGCGTCCTCCACCGAGGCCTCCGAGGCGGTCGACGAGCGGGTGCCGGCCGGCGAGATCGTGCATCTGTCCTTCGGCGACGTGCCGATCGAGGAGTACGTCATGCAGCTGACCGCCGACCACCTCATCCACGGGTGGGACCTCGCCGCGGCCACCGGGATGCATCGGACGATGGAGCCGGAGCTCGTCGCAGTGGTGTCGAACTGGTTCGCCTCCCAGGAGGAGATGTTCCGCAGCGTCGGTGTCATCGGGCCGCGCACGGAGGCGGGCGGAGACCCCGAGTCCGACCTGCTGGCCGCCTACGGCCGCGACTCGAACTGGTCCGGCTGAGCCCGACGCCCCGCGATGCCGCCGTACACTCGGCGCACGCATGCACACGTTGCCTCAGCCCGAGGCCGCGACGAGACGGAGGAGTCAACCTGATGAAGGTCGTCGTCGACACGGATCGCTGCGGGGGTCACGGCCTCTGCGAGGCCATCGCCCCTGACTACTTCGAGGTGCAGAGCAACGGATTGGTGCAGTCGCTGCGGCCGACCGTCGACCCCGCGGACCTGCCGGACATCGAGGACGCAGTCGCGAGCTGTCCGACCGAGGCCCTGCGGATCGAGGACTGACGTGGGCAGCATGCCCCCGGCTGTGCGCCAGTGGCACGAGGTCGTCCGCACTGGGGACCGTGACCTGCTCCAGACCGTGCTGGCCGACGACGTGGTGTTCAGGTCGCCGGCCGTTCACGCCCCGCAGGCCGGCCGCGCGCTGACCACCGCGTACCTGGAAGCGGCGATGGTCGTCCTCGGCCCGAACCTGCAGTACCACCGGCAGTGGTACGCACCCGACTCCGCCGTGCTCGAGTTCACCACGGTGATCGACGACGTCGAGGTCCACGGGGTCGACCTCCTGACCTGGGGCGAGGACGACCGACTCGTCGACTTCACCGTCATGGTGCGTCCGCACAAGGCGCTGATGACCGTCATCGAGCGGATGGCCGCCGAGCTGACCCGCGTTCGGTCGGCTGACTCCGCGACCTGATCGGCGCCGGAGTCGGGCCTAGTCCTCCGACTGCTCCTCCAGCGTCTCGGCCGCCGCAGAGTCCTCCGGCGGAGCGCTCTCGCTGACGGAGGCGTCGATGCGTTCGTTGATGTAGCGCAGGACCTCGGCCGCGGTGGCGGCGACGGGGACCGCGAGGAACGCGCCGGTGATGCCGAACAGGGTGCCGCCGGCCGTCACCGACAGCAGGACCACCCCCGCGTGCAGGTTGAGGTTCTTGCCCTGCAGGTACGGCGACAGCACGTTGCCCTCCAGCTGCTGCACGAAGACGACGATGATCAGCGCGATCAGGGCGTCGCGCGGGCTGTTCGTCACCAGGGTCACGAGCACGGCGAGCGCGCCGCTGATGAAGGCACCGATGATCGGGATGTACCCACCGAAGAACGTCACGACCGCCAGGGGGACGGCCAGCGGCACCCCGAGGATCGCCAGCCCGACGCCGATGATGACGGCGTCGATGAGTGCGACGAGGGTCTGGGTGCGGATGAAGCCTCCGAGCGTGTCCCACGCGCGGCCCATGACCTCGGCGGTGTGCTCGCCGGCCCGGCGGCCGCCGAGCGTCGTCAACCACGGCAGGAAGCGGTGGCCGTCCTTCACGAAGAAGAACGTCAGCATCAGGACGAGCACGAGGTTGATCACGGCCGAGGTGGCGGCACCGATCGTCGAGAACAGCCCGGAGCTGATCGCGGCGGCGCTGTTCTGGAGCTTCTCCTGCACCGCTTCGATGGCCGTGGTGATCTGCCCTTCGGACAGGCTCAGCGGTCCGCCGGTGAGCCAGTCGCGCACCTTCTGCAGGCCGCCGACCGCGCTGTCGGCGATGCCGGACGCCTGCCCGGCGACCTGGGGCGTCAGGACCGCGATGGTGCCCACGACGAGGGCGAGGAAGCCGAGCACCACGGCGGCAGCCGCGAGGCCCGCCGGCACCCGCCGTCCCCGGAGCCAGGAGGCCGGTGGTTCGAGGACGGTCGTGACGATGAGGGCGAGGGCCACCGGGAAGACCACCACCCAGAGCTGCCCGACGATCCAGCCGAGCACGAAGACTGCGGCGGCAATGACGACGATCCGAATGCCCCAGCGTTGGACGCCGGCGAATGCGTCGTCGATCACGGCGGCTCGGTCGCGGAGGGGGCGATCGGTCATGGCGGTCAGCCTAGTGCGGCAAGCGCCAGTTGACCGGCTCAGCGCCCTGCTGCTCGAGCAGCGTGTTGGCGCGGCTGAACGGACGCGACCCGAAGAAGCCGCGCGACGCCGACAGCGGACTGGGGTGGGCGCTCTCGATCGTCGGCGTGTCACCCAGCATGGGTCGCAGGCTCTGGGCAGCGCGGCCCCACAGCACCGCCACCAGCGGTCGTCGCCGGGCGACCAGCGCCCGGATCGCCTGTTCGGTGACCGCCTCCCAGCCATGGCCGCGATGGCTCGCGGACGTCCCGGCGCGCACCGTCAGGACGCGATTCAGCAGCAGCACGCCCTGTTCGGCCCAGGACGTGAGGTCGCCGTGGGGGCATGGCTCGATGCCCAGGTCGGCCTCCAGCTCGGTGTAGATGTTGACCAGGCTGCGGGGAAGCGGCCGCACATCGGGTGCCACCGAGAACGACAGACCGACCGGATGCCCCGGCGTCGGGTAGGGGTCCTGGCCGGTGATGAGCACCTTCACGTCGGCCATCGGCTCGGCGAACGCCCGCAGGATCCGGTCGCCGGCGGGGAGGTAGGAGCGACCGGCGGCGAGTTCCTCGCGCAGGAACTGGCCGGCAGCGGTGATGTGGTCGGTCACCGGAGCCAGGGCGTCGGCCCAGTCCGCAGCCATCAGGTCGGACAGCTCGCGAGTCATGCGCGCACCGGGCGCAGTGTCCTCGGAGCGAGCAGGCCGGCCAGGAGGCAGCAGACGACCGGGACGGCGAACGCCGTCGTGAGCGGGACCCAGGTGGTGAGCAGACCGATGGACGCCGGACCGGCCAGCAGGCCCACGTATCCCAGCCCGGCCACCCGAGCCACGTAGGTGCCCGATGCGCTGTAGTCCGGCACTCCCGCCTCGGCTTCGCCCCCTGCGTCGACGTTGCCGGCGGCACTGAAGAACTGCGGCGTGCATCCAGCCAGCCCAATGCCGAACAGGCCCCAGGCCACGATCGCCGTCGGTGCGTTCGGTGCCAAGGCGGCCCCAGTGAGCGCCGCCGCCGCAGCCAGCGCCGCCACGCGGACGAAGGCTCCGGGGCCGTACCGCGCGACGACGCGATCGGTGAGCAGGCGACCGATCGTCATGGTGACCGAGAAGATGCCGAACGCCAACGCGGCGATCCCCTTCGAAGCCCTGAGGGACTGGTGCAGATGCACCGTGCTCCAGTCGTAGGCGACTCCCTCGGCGAGCAGCAACGCAAAGGCGAGCAGGCCGAGCAGGGCGACCCGCGCCGACCACGGAGCCCGCGGTCCGGAGCGCTCCTGATCTACCCGCGGAGCCTGCGGTGCCTGCGGGAGGAGCCTCGGGCGAGCCGCGAGCGTTGCCCCGACCCCGACCACCGCCGCGACGGCGACGGAGACCCGGAGGTCGACGTCCGCGGCGATCAGGCTGCCACCGAGCACCGCCGCCACGACCCCACCGAGGGAGAAGTAGGCGTGGAACGCGCTCATCACGGGCCGGCCGTAGGCGCGCTCGACCTCGACGGCCTGGGCGTTCTGAGCGACGTCGACCGCGCCGTTCATGAGACCCAGGGCGGCGAGTCCGAAAGCAAGGGCAGTCACCGTGGTGGCGAACGCCGGAGCGAGCAGCGCTGCGCAGGACAGCAGAGACGCCACGACGGCGACGTCTGCCGAACCACGACGATCGACGAGGCGGCCGCCGACCTGCATGCCGAGGAAGGCGGCGCCGCCCAGGAGCAGCAGCAGGGCGCCCAGCTGCGCCTTGCTGGCCCCCGTGCGATCCAGGATCTCCGGGATGTTCACCACCCACATGCCGAGCACGAACCCGTTGAGCGCGAAGATCGTCGTCGTGGCGCGTCGTGCGAGCACCAGGGACATGGGTCGATCCTAAGATCCGCCGATCGTCCGCAGCACCGTAGACTGCGCGAGCCGTGTCCGCCATCACCTCGTACCGCACCTTGCTGCGCACCGTCGGCCCTGCCTACATTGCCGTGGCCTTCCTCGGACGCATCCCGCTGGCGATGAGTCAGCTCGGCACCCTCGTGCTCGTCAGCACCCAGACCGGCCGGTACGCGCTCGGCGGTGCGGCGGCGGGCGCCCTTGCGGTCGCGAACGCGCTCGGCGCCCCATTCTTCGGCAGTCTCGCCGATCGGATCGGCCAACGTCCGGTGGTGCTCGTCCAGTCGATCGCCGGGGCGGTCGGCCTGATCGCGGTGGTCGAAGTCACCTCCCAGGATCTCAGCGCTGCGGTGATCATCACGGTGAGCGCCCTCGCCGGGCTGGCGATCCCGCAGATCGGCCCGCTCGCCCGCGTTCGGTGGGGCCCGGTCGTGCGCGCGACTGACGACCCCGCCCGGCTGCTCGACGCCGCGTTCTCCTACGAGGGCGCCGCCGACGAGGCGTCGTTCGTCATCGGGCCGGCCCTGGTCGGGCTGCTTGCCGTCATCGTCAATCCCTCCGGTGCGCTGATCTGCGCGGCGGTCGTGCTGGCGGCCTTCGGCTCGGGCTTCGCACTGCACCCGACCGCCGCCCTCACCGGCAGCGACCGCGAACCCGGCAAAGCCCGAGGACGCGTGATCACGGCCGCGTTCGTGGTCCTCGTCCTCGCCCAGATGTGTGTGGGGATGGTGTTCGGCGGCACCCAGACCGGCTCCACCGTGCTGGCCACGGCCGAGGGCCAGCCCGGCTTGGCCGGCGTCATCCACGCGACACTCGGGGTCGGGAGCGTCATCGCCGGTCTGGCCGTCACCGGTCTGCCGGAGCGGATCCTGTACGCGACCCGGATGCTCGTCTCCGCGGTCGGCCTGCTGGTGCTCTCTGCGCCGTTGCTGCTGGTCGACTCCATCGGGCCGCTGGTCGGCGTCATCGCCCTGCTGGGGTTCGCCGTCGCGCCATACATGATCAGCAACTTCGCCCTCGCCGCCCACCTCGTGCCCGGCGATCGCATCGGCACGGCCATGACGATGCTGGCCGGCGCCACCGGTGTCGGATATGCCTTGGGGTCGTCGGTCGCGGGTCGTCTGGCCGACGCCACGTCGTCCCACACGCCGGCGTTCGCGGTGACGGTCACGGCGGCGGCGCTCGCAGTCCTGATCTCGGTGGGCTCGCAGCGGCTCCTTCGCGACGCCCGGCCGCCCCTGAGCTGACGGTTCAGCGGCGGAGCCGATCCTCGAGCCGCTCTCGGGCGGCCGGCCACTCATCGTCGGTCATCGAGTACAGGACGGTGTCGCGCCACGATCCGTCGCGCCGCACCATGTGCTTGCGGAGCACGCCTTCGCGGACGCCGCCGATGCGCTCCACGGCGGCCTGGGAGCGCTCGTTGCCGATGTCCACGTGCCAGACGACGCGGGCACATCCGAGGGTGTCGAACGCCCGGCTGAGCAGGAGCAGCTTGGCCTCGGTGTTGACGGCGGTGCGCCAGAACCGTCGGCCGAGCCAGGTGGCGCCGATCGTGACCGCGCGGTTGCGCGGGTCGATCTCGTAGTAGGTCGTGAGGCCGGCGACGGCGTTGCTCGCCCGATCGATCTGCGTCCAGGTGATCGCGTTGGGCCGCGCGGTGTACCAGTCATGGAGCTCGGCGGCCTCGGTCAGCGTGGTGGGCCGGGCGAACGACTGCCACCGGAACACCTCGTCGTCGTCGGCCGCGTCGAGCAGGCCGGCCGCATGAGCGGGGGCGAGCGCGACGAGGCTGACGTGCTCACCGACGAGTTCGGGGGTCTCGTGCCAGTGACTGGGCAAAGGGGAGTCGGTCATCGATCCTCAGGAGGAGGTGGCGCGAACAGGGCGGGTCTTCTTGTCGTGCGCTTCCCGCGGAGCATTCGCGAGATCGTCGAGGAACTCCGACGCCCAGTGGTCGATGTCGTGCTCGACGACATGCTTGCGCATCGCCTTCATGCGCCGTGAGGACTCGCGCGGGTCGTCACGGATGGCCTCCAAGAGGGCGGCCTTCATCCCGTTGATGTCGTACGGGTTGACACGGTAGGCCTGTCGCAGCTCCGCCGCCGCGCCGGCGAACTCGCTCAGCACGAGCGCACCCGCGTCGTCGTAACGACACGCGACGTACTCCTTGGCCACGAGGTTCATGCCGTCGCGCAGCGGCGTGACGACCATGACGTCGGCGGTGCGGTAGAGGGCGGCCATCTCCTCACGAGGGTAGGACGCATGGAGATAGGTGATCGGCTGCTGGCCGATGCGCCCGACCTCGCCGTTGATCCGTCCGACCAGTCGGTCGATGTCGTCGCGGAGCAGTCGGTACTGGCCGACCCGTTCGCGGGACGGGGTCGCGACCTGCACGAACACGGCGTCATCGACCGGGAGCGACCCGTCGCGAATGAGCTCGGCAAAGGCACGCAGCCGCTGACGGAGCCCCTTGGTGTAGTCGAGGCGGTCGATGCCGAGCAACACGTGCTTGGGGCTGCCGAGGCTTTCACGGATCTGCTTGGCCCTGGCGGTGACGTCGGGGGAGCGGGCGAGCTCCTCGAACGACCTGGCGTCGATCGAGATCGGGTACGCCCTGGCCAGGACCGTGCGTCCGTCGGCCAGGTAGATGGTGCCGCGGTGCGTCTTGTGGCCCACCCGTTCGCGGACCAGCCGGACGAAGTTCTGGGCCGCTCCCGGCAGCTGGAACCCGACGAGATCCGCGCCGGTGAGTCCTTCAAGGATCTGGCGTCGCCAGGGCAGCTGCTGGAACAGCTCGCGGGGCGGGAACGGGATGTGCAGGAAGAAGCCGATGCGCAGGTCGGGTCGCAGCTCGCGCAGCATCTTGGGCACGAGCTGCAGCTGGTAGTCCTGCACCCACACGGTGGCGCCGCGGCGGGCGATGCGGGCCGCCCGGTCGGCGAACCTCTGGTTGACCTGCACGTAGGAGTCCCACCACTCGCGGTGGAACTCCGGCGGGGCGATGACGTCGTGGTAGAGCGGCCACAGCGTCGCATTGGAGAAGCCCTCGTAGTACTCCTCGACCTCCTGCGCGGACAACGGCACCGGGACCAGGTGCAGGCCCTCGTGGTCGAACGGCTTCACCTTCTCGTCGGGGGCTCCATGCCACCCGATCCAGGCGCCGCCTTCGCGGTGCATGACGGGTTCGAGGGCCGAGACCAGGCCGCCCGGCGAGGTGCGCCACGTGACGGTGCCGTCGGGGGCGATGAAGCGGTCGACGGGCAGGCGGTTGGCGATCACCACGAATTCCGCGAGATCGGAGGCCATGCTCACCACACTACCGACGGAACGAGTCGTCAGCCTCCGCTGGCGAGGTCAGGAGTACCGCACGCCGAGCTGACCACGGATCTCGTCGAGAACCCGCATGACCTCGACGGTGCCGGCGAGGGGGAGCAGGTCAGAGTGGGTGCGACCCGCCCGCAGGCAGCTCGCGACCTCCTCGATCTCGTGCGCGTACCCGCGACCGATGACCGGCTCGGCGTACGTGTGGACCGCGTCGCCGCGGGCGTACGTGAAGCCGGTGGCCTCGTGAAATCTCGACGGGATCTCCAGCCGACCGCCGTCACCCGACACCGCGGCCCGGTTGTCGGACCACGCGACCTGGGTCCAGGCGAGGCTCGCCACGGCGCCGCCCGGGTACGTCAAGGTGGCGCCACCTCCGACGTCGATGCCTCGGTCGGACAACGTGCCGGCGGCCACGACGTCATCGGGCTCGCCCAGCACCAGGTGAGCGAACGTGAGCGGGTAGATGCCGATGTCGAGCAGGGCGCCGGCGCCGAGGGCGGGGTCCCACAACCGCTCGACGTCGGCGGGTGCGACGAAGCCGAGCTCGGCCCGAACCTGCCCGATGGTCCCGCAGGCTCCGACACGCGCCATCTCGACGACGCGCCGGATGTTCGGATTGGTGCGCATCCACATCGCCTCGGCGAAGAACAGGCCGCGCCGCTGCGCCTCGGCCACCAGCAGCTCGGTCGACGACGTCTCCAGCGTCAGTGCCTTCTCGCACAACACGGCCTTCCCGGCGTCGAAGCACAGCATCACGTCCACCTCGTGCCGGCCGTGTGGCGTCGCGACATAGATGACGTCGATGTCGGGGTCGGACACGAGCTCGGCGTACGAGGGGTGTGCTCTGACCGGCGCAGTCCGGCTGGAATACTGCTCCGCGAACGTGCGTGCGGAGGCTGCTGAACGCGACCCGACGGCTGCCAGCACGTTGCCCGGCACCAGCGCCAGGTCGGCTGCGAAGGTGTGGGCGATCTTGCCGGTGGCCAGAATCCCCCAGCGCACGGGCGACACGATTGGCATCAACCCACCCTAAGCGAATGACATCGTTGTGATTTGTCCCGTAGGATCAGCCCCATGAGCGCAGTCGAGGAACCGAGACGTGGTGCTCCGGCGTCCGCCTCCACCCTCAGCGAGCGCGACCGAGAGATCCTTGCGCTCGAGCGGCTGTGGTGGCAGTACGCAGGCGCCAAGGAGCAAGCGATCCGCGACAAGTTCGACATGTCGTCGACCCGCTACTACCAAGTGCTCAACGCCCTCATCGACCGCGACGACGCGTTGGCCTTCGACCCCTTGCTCGTCAAGCGCTTGCGGCGGCTCAGGGCACAACGGCAACGCAGCCGTTCCGCGCGGCGCCTCGGCATCGATCTCTGACAGCCGCCCGTGGTTGAGCACCGCAGGACACCGAGCCGAAGGGCCTACGTGCTGCCCGGATGGTTCCTCACGCTCACGGCCGGGGCCTGCGTCGTCGGTCTGATCGGCCTCGGCTGGGTGGCGTTCGTCGCGCCGGACCCCGACACCAGCCCGGTGAGCGCTCCGGTGACGGCCACGCCCACCGCGACGTCCACGCCGGCCCCGACGCCCACGCCGACTCCCACACCCACAAAACCGAAGCCGAAACCCACTGTCAGCCGCGACGGCATCCAGGTCTCCGTGCTCAACGCGACTCGAACGGTCGGACTGGCCAAGAAGGTGAGCGCACGGGTCACGGCCGCCGGGTGGTCGGTGGCCGGGGTCGGCAACTGGCGATACGGCGCGGGTCAGACCGCGGTCCACTTCCCGGCCGGCCGCCAGGCGGAGGCGCAGCTGCTCGCTCAGGACCTCGGCGTCGACGCCGTCCTACCGGCTGTGTCCGGCATGCGTTCAGACCGGCTCACGGTGCTGCTGCTCGGCCTGCCATGATGCGGGAATGTCCCGTACGGCAGCCGAGGTGGACGCAGTAGTCGCCGATCCGGCCGGAACTCTGCTCGCGCTCGACTTCGACGGCACGCTCGCCCATGTGGTCGACGACCCGTCGATGGCGTTCGCCCACGCGCACGCGATCGACGCGTTGGCCCGGCTCGGACCTCTGCTCGGTCGCGTCGCCATCATCACCGGACGTCCGGTCCGTCAGGCGCTCGAGCTGGGCGGTTTCGCCGATCGCCCCGGGTTCGAGGCTCTGGTCGTGTCGGGCCAGTACGGCGCCGAACGCTGGGACGCCGCCACAGGGGTGACCCACGTGCCCGAGCATCCGGAGCCGGTCCGACAGCTGGCCGCGACCCTTCCGGGATGGCTCGCCGAGCAGGGGGCCGAGCACGTGCGCGTCGAGGACAAGGGCCTCGCCGTGGCCATCCACACCCGTGGGCTCGAGGCCGGCCTGATCGATGAGCTCGCCGGCCCGCTCTCCGAGCTCGCCGCCGAGTACGGACTCACCGTCGAGCGCGGTCGTCAGGTCGTCGAGCTGCGGAGTCCCGGGCCAGACAAGGGTCAGGCCCTGGAGCAGCTCACCGGCGAGATCGGGGCACGCCATGTCGTGTTTGCCGGGGACGATCTCGGTGACCTCCCGGCCTTCGACGCCGTCGACCGGCTCCGCGCAACGGGTTTGACGGGGCTCCTGGTGTGTTCGGCATCCACGGAGCAGGACGTCCTCGTCGCCCGGGCCGACCTGGTGCTCGACGGTCCCGACGCGGTCGCCGTCTGGCTGGGCGCCCTCGCCGACGCGCTCGAGCAGCCGACCGCGTCATGACCACGGCCGCGCCGCACACGGCGTGGACGCGGGTCCGCACCGTCGTGAACTGGATCAACCTGAGCACCCTGCTCGGGCTGCTGGTCGCCCGGCTGGGCGGGGCCACCATCACGCGCCACGGCCGCGGCACCTTCGTCTGTGGCGGCTACCGCTACGGATTCCCGGTGGCCGGAGCCTTCACGATCGGCAGCGTCATCATCAGCAAGCACGACCTCGACTGGCTGCTGTCCCGGCCGGTGCTCCTGCAGCACGAGGACCGTCACTGCACCCAGTACGCCTTCCTCATCGGCCCGGTGATGCTCCCGCTGTACTTCCTCGCTGTCGGCCTCTCCTACGCGATCGCCGGCGACCACTCCTCCTACAACCCCTTCGAGCGCCTCGCCGGCCTCGACGACGGCGGCTATCCCCGCCCCGTCACCCGTTTCTCCCGCCGCCGCTGAGGGCTGGGCGGGCCCTGCCGGCTCCGTCGTCTCGCGCCTTGGACAGATTGGACGCATGGTGAGACGGAGCCGTAGGCTGGGTTCCTCATCATGAGGGGTAGAGGGACACGGCCCGACGAAGCCCCAGCAACCAGTTCTCGCGAACCAGGTGCTACATCCGGCCCGGACGAGAGTCGATCCGGGGAAGATGATCAGGAGAGCCTGTGAATCCCACCGCTCCACACGCCGTCATCGACCCGACGGCCCCCACGCGCACCTCGTCGCCCCGTCCCGGCGCCTTCGGCCCGGCCCGAGCGCTGGTGTGCCGCGAGTGCGGCACCGAGCGCGAGCTCGGCCCGTTCTACGCCTGCCACGAGTGCTTCGGCCCGCTCGAGGTGAAGTACGAGTTCGGCACCGTCACTCGTGAGCAGATCGAGGCGGGGCCGACGAGCATCTGGCGGTACCGGGCGCTCCTGCCCGTGCCCGACGACGTCGCCACGTTCCCGAACACCGACCCCGGACACACCCGGCTCGTCAAGGCCGACAACCTGGCCCGCGAGCTCGGCATCCGCTCGCTCTGGGTCAAGGACGACTCCGGCAACCCGACGCACTCCTTCAAGGACCGAGTCGTCGCCGTCGCCCTCGCTGCCGCCCGCGAGCTCGGCTTCACCGTCCTCGCCTGTCCCTCGACAGGCAATCTCGCCAACGCCGTCGCGGCCGCTGCGGCCCGCGCCGGCATCCGCGGCGTCGTGCTCATCCCCGACAACCTCGAGCAGGCGAAGATCCTCGCGAGCGCCGTCTATGGCGGCTCGCTCGTCGCCGTGCGGGGCAACTACGACGACGTCAACAAGCTCGCCAGCGAGATCGCCGGTGAGGAACCCGACTGGGCCTTCGTGAACGTCAACGTGCGTCCGTACTACGCCGAGGGTTCCAAGACGCTCGGCTACGAGGTCGCGGAGCAGCTGGGCTGGAGGCTTCCGGAGCAGGTCGTCATCCCGGTGGCATCCGGCTCACAGCTCACCAAGGTCGACAAGTCGTTCGGAGAGCTCGTCCAGCTCGGCCTCGTCGACGACACCCCGTACAAGATCTTCGGCGCCCAGGCCACGGGCTGCTCACCGGTGTCGGCGGCGTTCAAGGACGGCCACGACGTCGTGCGCCCGGTCAAGCCGGACACGATCGCCAAGTCGCTGGCGATCGGCAACCCGGCCGACGGCCCGTACGTGCTCGACGTCGCCCGGCGCACCGGGGGTGCGATCGAGGACGTCAGCGAGGACGAGATCCGCGACGGCATCTCGCTGCTCGCCCGCACCGAGGGGATCTTCGCCGAGACCGCCGGCGGCGTCACCGTGGCCACGCTGAAGAAGCTGCTCGAGAACGGACAGCTCGACCCGGACGCCGAGACCGTGGTGTTCAACACCGGCGACGGCCTCAAGACGCTGGACGCGATCTCCGGACGCGTCGGACCCACTGCGACGATCGACCCGACGTACGACGCGTTCGTCGATGCCGGCATCGCCTGATGCGCTGCCCACAGCCCGGCCCCGGCCGGGGCCTGACCCGGAACAAGGAGCCCGTATGACCGTCTCGGTCCGCATCCCCACGATCCTTCGCACGTACACGCAGGATCAGTCGCAGGTCGACGCCGACGGCGCGACGCTCGTGGAGGTCCTCGACTCGTTGGAGTCGAGCTACCCGGGCATCAAGGCGCGAGTCGTCGACGAGCAGGGCGCCGTCCGCCGCTTCGTCAACATCTACGTGGCGGAAGAGGACGTGCGCTTCGCGAGCGGCCTCGACACCCCCACCCCCGAGGGCACGCAGATCTCGATCATCCCAGCGGTTGCCGGCGGCTGAAGGCGTGATCGAACGCAGCAGTCGCCGTCGGCTGACCGGCCCCCCGTCGTCCCGGCCCCATGGCCGGTAGGCTCACCCCAGGACGAGGCCTCCCCGAGGGCCTTTGCAGCAACGAGTGGAGTTCGGCAATGGTGCATGGCACCGTCAAGTGGTTCAACGCGGACAAGGGCTACGGCTTCATCGAGGTCGAGGGCCAGGAAGACGTGTTCGTCCACTGGTCCAAGATCAAGTCCGAGGGGTACAAGACGCTCGAGGACGGTCAGCCGGTCGAGTTCGAGATGGTCGACGGACCCAAGGGTCGCGAGGCACACGAGGTCGTCGGAGCCTGACTCACGCAGCACCGCGGGCCGCCCGTGGCAGCGACGTGACGGACGGCACGCTATGTAACACTTGCGATGTCACATAGACGTTGCCAGACTCCCGGTATGTTCTCTGCAGCCAACGAACCCGCTCCCACCGGTGGCGCCGCCCTCGATCAGGTGATCGGCCTCAGCGTCGGCGCCACGGTCGTCACCATCGGACTGCTCTGGATCGCGTGGGCCCACCGCACCCACCGCATCGAGTGGTTCCAACGGCTCGGCGATCGCCTCCGCGAGCGCACCGGAGAGCCGGGATGGGCCTCGATCCCGGCCGTGTTCGTCGCGAGCTCCCTCGTGGTGGCGCTCCTGGGATTCCTCTGGGACGTCAGCCTGCACGCAGGTCGCGGCCGGGACGCCGGTCCGCTGGCCAACCCGGCCCACTACCTCATCCTCTACGGGCTCTTCGCCCTGTTCGTCGCCGGCATGGCCGCGGTCGTCTACCCGCGCGACGGCGAGCGTCCGGGCATCGCGTCGGTGCGCATCACCCGCCACTGGTACGCCCCGGTCAGCGGCATCTTCATCGCCGCCTGCGGCCTCTACGCGCTGATCGGCTTCCCCCTCGATGACGTCTGGCACCGCATCTTCGGCCAGGACGTCACGCTGTGGGGTCCGACGCACCTGATGCTCATCGGAGGAGCCGGCCTCTCGACCGCCGGCATCATCCTGTTGCACCGGGAGGCGGAGTTCTCCTCGGAGTGGAAGGCGCGGGTCGCCACTCCGGCCACCGAGGTGATGCACAAAGTGGTGCTCTCGATGGCGTTCGGTGGACTCCTGATCGGCCTGTCGGTCTTCCAGGCCGAGTTCGACTTCGGCATCGCCCAGTTCCGGATGGTGTTCGCCCCGATGATGATCGCCGCTGCGGCAGCGCTGACGCTCATCGCTGCCCGCCTCTACGTGGGCCCGGGTGCGGCGCTGTTCGCTGCCTTCTTCTTCGTGATCGTGCGCGGCATCGTGTCGTTCGTGGTCACCGACGTGTTCGGCCAGGCCCACCACGTCTTCCCCCTGTACCTCGGCAGTGCACTCATCATCGAGCTGCTGGCCCTCTCGAAGCTCCGCCACAAGCCCCTGGCGTTCGGCGCGGTCGGCGGTCTGCTGATCGGCACGGTCGGCACCCTCACCGAGAAGGCCTGGAACGACCTCGTCTTCGCGTTCCCGTGGCCGCGCGACATCTGGCTCGAGGGCCTGGCCATGACGGTCCCCGTGGCCCTCGGTGCCGGACTCTGCGGCGCGCTGTTCGCGATGGGCCTCACCGGGCGTCTGCCGTCCCGGGCCGTCGGTCGCACCATCGTGATCGGCGCGATCCTCGTCACCGGGGCAGCGGCCGCCAACGGTCTGTATGCCACCGTCCCGAAGGACGCCTCGGCCACCATCACCACCACCCAGGTCGGCACCGACCTCCAACCCGAGATCATGGCGACGATGTCGCTCTCGCCCGCCGACCTCGTCGACGAGCACCCCACGTGGGTCCAGATGACGGCCTGGCAGGGTGGCAGCGACGGCGTCAAGGGCGTCTTCACCCAACCGATGGAGCGCACCGGCCCGAACACGTGGGAGACGACGCGTCCGGTCCCGGTCGGTGGCAACTGGAAGACGCTCGTGCGGATCCAGGACGGCCGCATGCTCACCGCCGTGCCGGTCTTTCTCCCGGCCGATGCTCCGCTCGACGTCGAGGAGGTGCCGGTGGAGGCCAAGACCACCCGTGACCTCGTCCCCGAGATCGAGATCCTGCAGCGTGAGCGCGAGTTCGACGCGCCCGGCTGGATGTGGGGCCTGGCCAACCTCGTGGTCCTGTTGTGCAGCCTGGTCGTGCTGGCCGGGATCGCCGTCGCCGTCAGCCGCGTCTCGGGACGCATCGCCGAGCACGAGAACTCCCGTGGCGACGCAGACGAGAAGGAGACGGGCGGCGCGCCTACGCTGACGCCATGACCCCGGTCGATGGCGTCCTGTACGCGCACCACGCCGCTCTGCTGGCGATCCCGGCGCTCGTCCCCGCCGTGGTCGTCGTGGGGGTGGTGCTCTACATCGCCCGCAACGATCGCAAGGAGGAACGCGAAGAGCGCGGACTGATCGACCGCGCCTTCGATGCGGACTCCGCATCCGACGACGAATCCACTGGAAAGGACTCATGAGGATCACGCTCGCCGCCCTGTTCGCCGTCCTGCTCCTGGCCGGGTGCGGCGACACCGACACCGGAACCGTGTCCAGCTCGCCGGACCCCACGTCCACGAACGCGCCGACGGAGGCGCCCGAGAGCTCGGCTGTCGTGGTGGACGTCGTCATCGAGAACGGCACGGTGAAGCCTCAAGGCGATCGGATCGACGCCGTGGTGGGATTCGAGGTCACGCTCAAGATCACGTCGGACGTCGACGAGGAGATCCACGTCCACTCAGTGCCCGAGCAGACCTACCGCGTCGCCGCCGGCACGACCATCGAGAAGACCTTCAGCCTCGACCAACCCGGTCAGGTCGCGGTCGAGGCGCACGAGCTCGGCCGGACGATCGTCCAGCTCGTCGTTCGTCCCTGAGCGGATGCCCGTCTCTGTGGTGGTGACCGGGCTGCACGCACACGGGGTGGGCGGGTCGACTGACCTGCCGATCCCGTTTCTCTACGCGATGGTCGGCGCTTCCTGGGCGCTCACGATCTCCTTCGCCGTTCTCGCCCTGGCGTGGAAGGAGCCACGGTTCGACGCCGAGAGTGAGTCGGAGGACGTCCGTCCGCGACGCCCGTGGCTGGCGGTGGTCGGGGTCCTCGTCGCGGTGTGGTTCCTCGGTGCGCTGTTCGCCGGCCCCGCGGACGCCTCGAACGGGGGTCTCGGCGCGTTCTACATCCTCATCTGGGTCGGTCTCGTGCCGCTCGCACTGGTGGCCGGCCACGTCTGGAACGACCTCTCCCCATGGCGCACCCTGCAGTTGCTCATCGGACGGGCGGTGGGCCGCCCGGACGGGTTCGTCGAGTACCCGCGTCGGCTCGGCCACTGGCCGGCCGTCGCCGGGCTGTTCGCCTTCGTCTGGCTCGAGCTCGCCTCTGCTGATCCCGGCGACCTCACGACGGTCCGCGCCTGGGTGACCGGGTACGTCCTGATCACCGTGGTCGGCGGGATCGTGTTCGGGCCTCGCTGGTTCGACCTCGCCGACCCGTTCGACGTCTACAGCGCCACGATCGCGCGGCTCTCGCCGCTCGTCCGCGACCGCCGGTGGAGTCCTGGCAACCCGCTGCGACGACTGCCCGAGCTGCCCGTCCATCCGGGGCTCGTCGCGTTGCTCGCTGTTCTGCTCGGCTCGACGGCGTACGACAGCTTCTCGGCATCCTCGTACTGGCAGTCGAAGTCCTTGACCGGGCTGACCGAGACCCTGACCCTGGCCGGGTTCTGTGCAGTCGTCGCCGTGCTCTTCCAGCTCGCGGCGCGTGCCACGGGCGGGGTGACGCCGCAGGAACGGGTGGCCTTGCCGGGCCGGCTGGCCCACTCGCTCGTGCCCATCGTGGTGGGCTATGTCCTGGCCCACTACGTCACCTACCTGGTCGAGAAGGGCCAGCTCGTGGTCTTCGCCCTGCTCGACCCGCTCGGCCGGGGCTGGACACCGCTCGGTGAACCGAACCTGCACGCGGTGCTGTCCGCACACACCTCCACGCTCGCCGCGCTCAAGGTGTCGTTCGTCGTGGCCGGGCACGTGCTCGCCGTCGTCGCCGCACATGACCGGGCGCTCGTGCTGCTGCCTCGGGCCCATCGACTCTCCGGCCAGCTCGGCATGCTCCTGCTCATGGTCGCCTACACGTTCACGGGGCTGTTCCTGCTGTTCAGCGTCTGATCCACCGGCTCGCCGGGTTCGTCCCGCATCCTCGAACGAACCCTGTTGCACCCCGTTGATTAGCACTCGTATGATGAGAGTGCCAGACCACCAGATCGGTCCGATCGGGCCGATCGCACTACGTCGACGGAGAGATCCACACATGGCAAAGTCCATTGCTTTCAACGAGGAAGCGCGGCGCGGGCTCGAGCGTGGCATGAACCAGCTCGCCGACGCCGTGAAGGTGACGCTCGGCCCCAAGGGCCGCAACGTCGTTCTCGAGAAGAAGTGGGGAGCACCCACGATCACCAATGACGGCGTCAGCATCGCCAAGGAGATCGAGCTCGAGGAGCCCTACGAGAAGATCGGTGCCGAGCTCGTCAAGGAGGTCGCCAAGAAGACCGACGACGTCGCGGGCGACGGCACCACCACCGCCACCGTCCTGGCCCAGGCGCTCGTGCGCGAGGGCCTGCGCAACGTCGCCGCCGGCGCCAACCCGATGAGCCTCAAGCGCGGCATCGAGGCCGCCGTCGAGGCCGTCAGCGCCCAGCTGCTCGGCATGGCCAAGGACATCGAGACCAAGGAGCAGATCGCGGCCACCGCGGCCATCTCCGCGGCCGACCCGACCGTCGGCGAGATCATCGCCGAGGCCATGGACAAGGTCGGCAAGGAAGGTGTCATCACCGTCGAGGAGTCGAACACGTTCGGCCTCGACCTCGAGCTCACCGAGGGCATGCGCTTCGACAAGGGCCACCTGTCGGGCTACTTCGTCACCGATCCCGAGCGCATGGAGACCGTGCTCGAGGATCCGTACCTGCTCATCGTCAACTCCAAGATCAGCTCGGTGAAGGACCTCGTGCCGATCCTCGAGAAGGTCATGGGGTCGGGCAAGCCGCTCGTCATCATCGCCGAGGACGTCGAGGGCGAGGCTCTCGCGACGCTGATCGTCAACAAGATGCGCGGCACGTTCAAGTCCGTCGCCGTCAAGGCCCCGGGCTTCGGTGACCGTCGCAAGGCCATGCTCGCCGACATCGCCATCCTCACCGGTGGCGAGGTCATCAGCGAAGAGGTCGGACTCAAGCTCGAGAACGCCGATCTCTCCCTGCTGGGCACCGCCCGCAAGGTGGTCACCACCAAGGACGAGACCACCATCGTCGAAGGTGGGGGCGAGCAGGACCAGATCACCGGACGGGTCAACCAGATCCGCGCCGAGATCGACAACAGCGATTCCGACTACGACCGCGAGAAGCTCCAGGAGCGCCTGGCCAAGCTGGCCGGTGGCGTCGCCGTCATCAAGGTCGGCGCGGCCACCGAGGTCGAGCTGAAGGAGCGCAAGCACCGCATCGAGGACGCCGTCCGCAACGCCAAGGCGGCCGTCGAAGAGGGCATCGTCGCCGGTGGCGGCGTCGCCCTCGTCCAGGCCACCGCGGCCGCCTTCGAGAAGCTCGAGCTCGAGGGCGACGAGGCCACCGGTGCGGCCATCGTCCGGGCGGCTGCCTCGGCTCCGCTGAAGCAGATCGCCATCAACGCCGGCCTCGAGGGCGGCGTCGTGGCGGAGAAGGTCGCCGGCCTCCCGCTGGGTCACGGCCTCGACGCCGCAACCGGCGAGTACGTCGACCTCATCGCCGCGGGCATCATCGACCCGGCCAAGGTCACGCGCTCGGCGTTGCAGAACGCGGCGTCCATCGCGGCCCTGTTCCTCACCACGGAGGCCGTCGTCGCCGACAAGCCGGAGCCCGCTCCGGTCGGTGGTGGCGACCCGTCGATGGGTGACATGGGCGGCATGGGTTTCTGACCCGACCGCAGTTCCACACGAAGGCCCCGGGAGCGATCCCGGGGCCGTCGTGCGTCCACCAGCGGCGCAAACCCATCCGCGAGCGGCGCAACATGGCGGAAGTGAGACGGCGCGTCGCGCAGATCTGCGCCACTCGCGGATGGGTTTGCGCCACTCGCGGGACGGCGTGCACCTCTCGCGGTGGCAGCATGAGGCCATGACTCTCGTGGTCGGGGTGCTGCTCGCGGCCGGGGCCGGCACGCGGATGGGGCGAGCCAAGGCTCTCGTCGCCGACGAGAGCGGGTCCTGGCTGCTGCGCGCCTGCGCCGCATTGCGCGCCGGAGGCTGTGAAGACGTCGTCGTGGTGCTGGGAGCGTCGGCCGCGAAGGTCCGCACGCTGCTCGGTGACGTCGAGGTCGACATTGTCGAGGCCACCGACTGGAGCGACGGCATGGGCGCGTCGCTGCGAGCGGGACTCACTCGCGTCGGCAGCGGCCCTGCCGACGCCGCACTCGTCCATCTCGTGGACCTGCCGGACGTCGGCGCCGACGTGGTGCGTCGCGTGGCCGCGCACGCATCTCGCAGCGCACTGGCCCGCGCCACCTACAACGGCGTCCCGGGGCACCCGGTGCTGGTCGGCCGTGAGCGCTGGGGAGACGTGATCGAGTCCGCCGTCGGCGACCGCGGCGCGCGCGACTACCTGGCGACGCACGACGTCGTCGAGGTCGACTGCTCCGACCTCGCGTCGGGCCACGACGTCGACCAGCCGTCGCAGGGCAGCGGTTCTATGCTGGGCCGATGACCCAGGACGGTGCGACGAACCTGTTCGGCAGCCCGCACGAGATCTCGGCACGACTCGGGGAGCAGGGGTACCTCACCGACGAGGGACTCTCCACCGTCGCGTACCTGGCGCTGGTCATGCACCGGCCGCTGCTGCTGGAGGGCGAACCAGGAACCGGCAAGACGGCCCTCGCCGAGGCGCTGGCCGCCGCGCTCGACGTACCGCTCATCCGGTTGCAGTGCTACGAGGGCATCGACGCCACCCAGGCGCTCTACGACTGGGACTTCACCCGTCAGATCCTGCACCTGCGCACCGTCGAGGCCGCCGGCCAAGGTTCGGGCTCCGTCCTCGACCCCGACGCCCTCGAGGAGTCCCTGTTCGACGAGCGCTTCCTGCTGGCCCGGCCGATCCTGCGGGCGTTGCGCGAGAGTCCCGCCGTGCTGCTGGTCGATGAGATCGACCGGGCCGACGACGAGTTCGAGGCGTTCCTGCTCGAGGTCCTCTCGACCCACCAGGTGAGCATTCCCGAGCTCGGCACGATCACGGCGACCACCCCGCCGATCGTGGTGCTGACCTCCAACCGCACCCGCGAGCTGCACGACGCGCTCAAGCGCCGCTGCCTCTATCACTGGATCGACCACCCCGGTCTCGCCCGCGAGACCGCGATCGTCCGAACGCGGCTGCCGGAGGTGACGGCCACCTTGGCCGAACAGGTCGTCACCGTGGTGCAGCGACTGCGGCACGCCGATGAGCTGCTCAAGCCGCCCGGGGTGGCCGAGACCCTCGACTGGGCGCGGGCCCTGCACGAGCTCGGCAGCACCGAGCTCGATCTCGAGCGGGCGGCCGCGACGATCGGCGCCGTCTGCAAGTACCGCGAGGACCTGGAGCGGGTGCGCGCGACGCTCGACGTGATGCTTTCGGCATGAATGCGTCCGCCCGGGACCGGGTCGGCGAACCGGTCGAAGCCTTCGTGGGTTTCACCCACGCGCTCCGGGCGGCAGGGCTCGCCGTCGATCACGCCCACGCGTTCCTCGAGGCCGTCTCCCATCTCGACGCCGGCCGCCGCGACGACGTCTATTGGAGCGGCCGCGCCACGTTGTGCACCGGACCCGACGACCGCGACGTCTACGACGCCGTGTTCGACCGCTGGTTCTCCGCCGAGCGGCGGCCGGGCGTCCCGATCGACCAGTCGTCGACCCCGACCCGACGCCTCGCCCCGACGTCGACCCTCGGTGACGACACCGCCGCCGGCCGGGAGGGTGACGACCGCGCGGTCGCCGTGGTCGCCAGCACCGAGGAGCAGCTGCGGCACCGCGACGTCGGTGACCTCACCACCGAGGAGCGGCGCCACCTGAACCACTTGTTCTCGCGACTCGACGCGCGGGTCCCGCTCCGCACAGGCCGGCGGCGGCGCCCGCACCCGCGCGGCGAGATCGATCCCGGCCGCACCGTGCGCGATCAGCTGCGGCGCGCCGGCGAACCCGGTCCGATGCGGCACCGACGACGCCATCCGCGACCGCGCCGGGTCGTGTTCCTCGTCGATGTCTCCGGCTCGATGGAACCGTATGCCGACAGCCTCCTGCGCCTGGCCCACCGCCTCGTCGTCGCGGCCCCGCGCACGACCGAGGTGTTCACCATCGGCACCCGCCTCACCCGAGTCACCACGGCGATGCGCATCCCCGACCCGGAGAAGGCCCTCGACGTCGCAGGACGCGCCGTGCCCGACTGGTCCGGCGGCACGCGTCTCGGCGAGGTGTTGAAGGCCTTCCTCGACCGATGGGGTCAGCGTGGCATCGCGCGCTCGGCCGTGGTCGTGATCGCCAGCGACGGCTGGGAGCGCGGCGATCCGGAGCAGCTCGGCGCCCAGGTCCGGCGTCTGCGTCGCCTCGCGCACGCCGTCCTCTGGGCCAACCCCCACCGTGGACGAGCGGGTTACGCTCCGATCCAAGGGGGCATCGCAGCCGCCCTGCCCCACATCGACGGGCTCGTCGCGGGCCATTCGTTCGCGGCGTTCGCCGACCTGCTGGAGATGGTGGCCGATGCGTGACGTGTTGACCGAGCTGATGGAGGCCTGGCGCGCCGACGAGGTCGTCGGCGTCGCCACGGTGGTGAGCACGCAGCGCTCGGCGCCCCGCCCACCGGGTGCGTCCCTGCTCCTGATGCCGGACGGTTCGGCCGTGGGCTCGGTCTCAGGAGGTTGTGTCGAGGGTGCGGTCTACGAGCTCGCCGAGACGGTCGTCAGGGACAGCGCTCCCGTGCTGCAACGTTTCGGCTACAGCGACGAGGACGCCTTCGCCGTGGGCCTCACGTGCGGCGGCATCATCGACATCTTCGTCGAGCCGGTCTCGCCGGAGGCCTTCCCCGGGCTCGGCCGGGTCGCTGACGACGTGCGTGCCGGCCGGCCGGTCGCGATCGCCTCGGTCATCGAGCACCCTGATCCCGACTGGGTCGGGCGCCGCCTCGTCGTCCGGCCCGACGAGGTCGAGGGAACACTCGGTCTCGAGCGGGCCGACGCGGCCGTCATCGACGACGCCCGCGGACTGCTGGCCGCGGGCTCGACCACGGTGGTCACCTACGGCCCGCAGGGCGAGCGCATGGACACCGGCATGCGGGTGTTCGTCTCCTCGTTCCAGCCGCCACCGCGGATGATCGTCTTCGGGGCGATCGACTTCGCGGCCGCCGTCGCCCGTCAGGGCAAGCTGCTCGGCTACGACGTGACGGTGTGCGACGCGCGCCCGGTGTTCGCCACGAAGGCGAGGTTCCCCGATGCCGACGAGGTCGTCGTCTCCTGGCCGCACCACTTCCTCCAGCGCGAGATCGAGGCAGGCCACGTCGACGCGCGCACGGTCATCTGCGTCCTGACCCACGACCCCAAGTTCGACGTTCCGGTGCTCGCCCTCGCGCTCCGACTCGACGGCGCGGAACGGCCGGCATTCATCGGCGCGATGGGGTCGCGGCGCACTCACGACGACCGAGTGGCCAGGTTGCGAGAGGCCGGCCTCACCGATGAGCACCTCGGCCGCCTGTCCAGCCCGATCGGGCTGGATCTGGGCGGTCGCACCCCGGAGGAGACCGCCGTGTCGGTGGCCGCGGAGATCATCTCGAACCGCTGGGGCGGGTCCGGTGAGCGGCTCAGCGAGACCACGTCGCGCGTCCACGGGGCCGAGCCCCTCTGAGGCGCCGCAACGTTGGTGCAACCGTTGTGACCTGACTCACTCGGGTGCTATCAAGGCAGTAACCCGAACGAGGAGTGGCCCATGGCATCGATCACCGTCACCGTCGACGACGTCGAGTACACCGACGAGGTGGAGCCGCGGCTCCTGCTCGTGCAGTACCTGCGCGAACGGCTCGGCAAGACGGGCACGCTCATCGGCTGCGACACCAGCAACTGCGGCGCCTGCACGGTCCACCTCGACGGCTCGAGCGTCAAGTCCTGCACGATGCTCGCCGTCCAGGCCGACGGACACGAGGTCACCACCATCGAGGGGTTGGCCCAGAACGGTGAGCTGCACCCGATGCAGGCCGCGTTCCACGAGTGCCATGCGCTCCAGTGCGGTTTCTGCACGCCGGGCATGATCATGCAGGCCATCGACCTGCTGAACGAGCACCCGCACCCCGACGACCAGACCGTCCGCGACGGGCTCGAGGGCAACCTGTGCCGGTGCACCGGGTACCAGAACATCGTCAAGGCCGTCCAGATGGCCGGCGAGTCCGCAGGAAGCGAGGGCCCCGCATGACCGTCACCGAGACAGCGCCGGAGACAGCACCGGAGATCGGGTCCTCCCGCCGGCGCAAGGAGGACCAGCGGCTCATCACCGGCCGCACCCGCTACACCGACAACATGACGCTGCCGGGCATGCTGCACCTCGCCCTCGTGCGCAGCCCGTACGCGCACGCCACGATCACCTCCATCGACGCGTCCGAGGCCAAGGCCTCTCCGGGTGTCCTCGCCGTCATGACCGGCGCCGACGTCGCCGACATCCAGGGCAGCCTGCCGTGCGCCTGGCCGATCACCGAGGACCAGAAGGCTCCGCCGCACCCGTCCATCGCCGTCGACCACGTCGCGTTCGCCGGTGAGGTCGTGGCCTGCATCGTCGCCCGTTCGGCGGCCGCGGCACGCGACGCCGTGGAGCTCGTCGACGTCGACTACGACGAGCTCCCGGTGGTGCTCGACATCGAGGCCGCCGCCTCCGACGAGGTGCTCGCGCACCCCGAGCTCGGCACCAACAGGTCCGCCACCTGGATCTTCGACTCCGCCGAGGCCGGCACCGGTGGCAACGTCGAGGAGGCCATCGGCAGCGCCGAGGTCCTCATCGAGCGCACCTACCTCCAGCAGCGGCTCATCCCCGCCTTCATGGAGCCGCGCTCGACCGTCGTCGACCCGACCGGCGAGCAGATCACGATGTGGTCGGCCACCCAGGTCCCGCACATCCTGCGACTGATGCTCGCGATGTCGCTCGGCATCCCCGAGTCGAAGGTGCGTGTCATCGCCCCTGACGTCGGCGGCGGCTTCGGCGGCAAGCTGCAGGTCACGCCCGAAGAGTTCATCACGATGATCGCCGCCCGGCAGACCGGCAAGCCGTGCAAGTACACCGAGACCCGCAGTGAGTCCCTGATGGCGGCCCACCACGGCCGCGCCCAAGTGCAGAAGCTGCGCCTGTCGGCCACACAGGAGGGCATCGTCACCGCACTCGACGTCCGACTGCTCGCCGACATGGGTGCGTACCTCGGACTCGTCACGCCGGGGGTGCCGATCCTCGGCGCGTTCATGTACAACTCCATCTACAAGTTCCCGGCCTACCGCTTCGAGTGCACCAACGTCTTCACGAACAAGGTCTGGACCGACGCCTACCGCGGCGCCGGGCGGCCGGAGGCCACGTTCGCCATCGAACGCCTGATGGACGACCTCGCCGCCGAGCTGGAGATGGACCCGCTCGAGCTGCGCCGCAAGAACTGGATCAAGCACGAGGAGTTCCCGTTCAGCACGGTCGCCGGGCTCGAGTACGACTCCGGCAACTACGAGGCCGCCACCGACAAGGCACTCGAGATGTTCGGCTACGACGAGCTGCGAGCCGAGCAGAAGCGGCGTCGCGACGCCGGAGAGCGTGTCCAGCTCGGCATCGGCGTCTCCACCTTCACCGAGATGTGCGGCCTCGCGCCGTCGCGTGTCCTCGGTTCGCTGTCGTACGCCGCGGGCGGATGGGAGCACGCGGCTATCCGCGTGCTGCCCACCGGCAACGTCGAGGTCGTCACGGGCTCGAGCGCGCACGGTCAGGGACACGAGACCGCGTGGAGCCAGATCGTCGCGGACCGTCTCGGTGTCCCGTTCGACAACGTCGAGGTGCTGCACGGTGACACCCAGGTCTCGCAGAAGGGTCTGGACACCTACGGCTCCCGCTCGCTCGTGGTCGGCGGCATGGCCGTGGTCGCGGCAGCCGACAAGGTCATCGAGAAGGCCCGGACGGTGGCCGCGCACCTGCTGGAGGCGAACCCCGAGGACCTGGAGTTCGCGGCCGGTCAGTTCACCGTCAAGGGCACCGACCAGAGTCTGGCGCTCGGCGAGATCGCCTTGGCGACCTTCGCGGCGCACAACCTTCCGGATGGGTTCGAGCCCAGCCTCGACTCCGACGCCACCTTCGACCCGGAGAACTTCTCCTTCCCGCACGGCACCCACCTCGCCGCGATGGAGGTCGACACCGAGACCGGCGAGACGACCGTCCTGAAGTACGTCTGCGTCGACGACATCGGCAATGTCGTCAACCCGATGATCGTCGATGGCCAGGTCCATGGTGGCCTC
This sequence comes from uncultured Actinomycetota bacterium, assembly GCA_963781445.1. Lineage (GTDB taxonomy): Bacteria > Actinomycetota > Actinomycetes > Propionibacteriales > Nocardioidaceae > Aeromicrobium. The sequence goes on along the minus strand of CAWAGS010000010.1, from coordinate 246,465 downwards.
GCCCAGGGAATCGCCCAGGCGCTGTTCGAGGAGGCCGTCCACGACGACTCGGGCACGTTGGTCACTGGATCGTTCGTCGACTATCTCGTGCCCAGCGCCCCGGATCTCCCGACCTACCTGACCGACCGCACCGAGACGCCGTCCACGACCAACGCGCTCGGCGTCAAGGGTGTCGGCGAAGCCGGCACCATCGCATCGACGCCGGCGATCGTCAACGGCGTCATCGACGCGCTGCGGCACCTCGGCGTCACCGACATGCAGATGCCGTGCAGTCCGTTCCGCGTCTGGTCGACGATCCAAGGTGCCAGCGGTCGAACACCCGAGAGCACCCAGCCGAAGAGCCCCGAGCAAGTCGGAGACGACAGCAGCGGCTCGCTCCCGACAGGAGACGTCCAGTGATCCCCGCGGCTTTCGACTACCAGGCACCCACCAGCGTCGACGACGCACTGTCGGCCCTTGCCGCCGCGGGCGACGAGGGGAAGCTGCTGGCCGGCGGCCAGAGCCTCCTCCCGGTGCTCAAGCTTCGCCTCGCCGCACCGGAGATGATCATCGACCTCGCTCGCGTGTCGGAGCTGCAGGGCATCCGCGACGACGGCGACGCCATCGTCATCGGCGCGATGACCCCGCACCATGCCGTCGCCACCGATCCGCTCGTCGCCGAGCACGCGTCCCTGATCGCCTTGGCCACCGAGACCGTGGCCGACCCGCAGGTCCGCCACCGCGGGACGTTCGGCGGCGCCCTGGCCCACGCCGACCCCGCGGGTGACCTGCTCGCACCGGCCCTCGCGCTCGAGGCCGAGTTCGAGATCGCCGGCTCGGGCGGACGTCGCACCGTACCGGCGTCGGAGTTCTTCGTCGACCTGTTCACCACCGCACTCGGCGACGACGAGATCCTCACCAGCATCCGTGTGCCCAAGACCACCGGCTGGGGCGCCGACTACCAGAAGTTCACCCGGGTCGCGCAGCAGTGGTCGATCGTCGGTGTGGCGGCGGCGATCCGCACCGAGGGCGGCAGCATCGCGGAGGCTCGCATCGGTCTGACGAACATGGGATCGACCCCCATCCGGCCGTCGGCCGTCGAGCAGGCCCTCGTCGGATGCTCACTCGACGACGCCGCCATCAAGGCGGCCACGGCGTCGGTGGCCGACGGCACGAACCCGCCGTCCGACACCAACGGCGACGCCGACTTCCGGCGTCACCTCGCCGGGGTACTGACCGCTCGCGCGGTGGGCGCGGCTGCCGGCGTGACCTCGTCCGGGTCCGCCTGATGGACCTGACCCACCGCTTCGTCGTCCCCGCATCGTTGGAGACGACGTGGGCCGCGTTCAACGACCTGGAACGGGTCGCCCCGTGCTTCCCCGGCGCCACCATCACGTCTGTCGACGGCGACGACTTCGCCGGTTCCGTCAAGGTGAAGCTCGGTCCGATCGCGATGCTGTACAACGGCTCGGGCACGTTCGTCGAGCGCGACGAGGCCACCCATCGCGCCGTGATCCAGGCCAAGGGCAAGGACAAGCGCGGCAACGGCACCGCGGGCGTCAATGTCGTGGCGCGCATGATGGCCGACGGCGCTGGCACGGCGGTGGAGGTCACGTCGGACCTGTCCATCACCGGCAAGCCGGCACAGTTCGGCCGCGGCGTGATCCAGGACGTCAGCGACAAGCTGCTCAACCAGTTCGTCGAGTGCATCGCGGCGCACCTGGGGGAGGCGCCGGCCGAACCGGCCGAGGATCCGCCCACCCCGAGTGCGGGCGATCCCGCGCCGCCGCCGCCCCAGCCGGCTCCGGCTCAACCTGCTGCGGCGTCCGAGCTGAACCTCATGTCGACGGTGATGCCGGTGATGCTGAAGCGGTACGGCCTGCCGGTGGCCGGCGTCGTCGTGGCTGTCGTCGTCGTCTGGTTCGTGGTGCGCGGCTGAACGACCGTTGGGCCCTCAGGCCTCGCCGATGTGGGTACGCACGTCGAGCAGCTCCGGGAAGAACGTCAGGTCCAGGGCACGCCGCAGGAAGTCGACTCCGCTGGAGCCGCCGGTGCCACGCTTGTGCCCGATGATGCGCTCGACCGTCTTCAGGTGCCGGAATCGCCAGAGCTGGAAGCTCTCCTCGACGTCGACGAGCTCTTCACACGCCTCGTAGGCCTCCCAGTGGTCGTGCGGATCGGCGTAGATCTTCCGGAGCATCTCGACGACGCCGGGGTGCGCCTCGTACGGCTCACTCAGGTCGCGCTCGAGCACGGCGAGCGGCACGTCGTGACCTCGGCGGGACAGGTGGTGCAGGAAGGCGTCGTAGAGGCTGGGTGACTCCAGGTCGGCCACCAGCTGGTCCCGGAGGTCCGGGTCGTGGGCGAAGACGCCGATCATCGCCGGGTTCTTGTTGCCGAGCAGGAACTCGACGGTGCGGTACTGCGGGGACTGGAAGCCGGACGCCTTGCCCAAGTGGTCGCGGAACTGCACGTACTCGACCGGCGTGAGGGTCTCCAGCACCGACCACTGCTCGAACATCTGCTTCTGGATGGCCTTGATCCGGGCGAGTCGCTTGAGCGCCGGCGCGACGTGGTCGTCGCCGAGCAGCGCGATGGCCGACCGAAGCTCGTGGGTCAGCTGCTTGAGCCACAGCTCGGTGACCTGGTGCTGGACGATGAACAACATCTCGTCGTGGTGGTCGGACAGCGGTTGCTGTGCTGCCAGCAGCAGGTCGAGGCGGAGATACCCCGCATACGTCAGCTGTCCTGCCAGGTCGGTCTCGACCCCTTGCTCGATCGGCCGGTACGACGTCATCGGCCCACGCTAGCCCACCGTCTCGGCAGGGTCAGGCGGGCAGCTCGACGGCGTCGAGGGCGAGCAGGATGGTGCCGACGGCCGAGGACTGGTCGCCGAGCGCGGCCGGGGCCACCAGGACCTCCCGCTCGACGGGCTCCAGCGCATGGCGACGCAGCCCGTCGCGGACACCGTCGATGAGCAGGTCCCCTGCAGTCGCGAGGTCGCCGCCGACGACGATGATCTCCGGCCCGAGGAGATTCGCGATCATCGCGGCAGCGCGCCCGAGGTAGCGTCCGGCATCTTCGACGAGGCGCCGCGCGCCCACGTCCTCGGCCTGGACGAGGGCGACCAGGCTGGCCATGGTGAGGTCCGGCTGCAGCGGCGCCAGCTGGTTGACCAGGGAGAACCCGCCGACATAGGCCTCGAGGCATCCTCGACTTCCGCAGCGGCACAACGGGCCGTTCTCGTCCATGGTCATGTGGCCGATCTCGCCGGCCGTGCCGAGCCCCCCGCGATAGACGCGTCCGTCGAGCACGAGCCCGGCGCCGACTCCGGAGGCGACCTTGAGGTAGACCATCGAGGACAGGCCGACTCCGGCCCCGACGCGCGACTCCGCAAGGGCACCGAGGTTCGCGTCGTTGTCGGCCAGCGTCGGGACGCCGAACACCGCGGTCGCGGCGTCCGCGGCCGACACCCCGACCCAGCCCGGAAGGATCGAGCCGGAGTCGATGACCCCGTTGCGCCCGACGGGGGCAGGTAGCCCGAGGCCGGCGGCTCGGAGCGCACCCTCGTTGGTTGCCTGACCGTCGAGCAGGCCACCGAGCAGCTCCCGCGCGAGAGCCAGGCCTTCGTCGTGGTCGTGGTCGTTGTCGAGCGGCCGCAGCTCGGAGGCGATGACCTTCCCGGCCAGATCGCCGAGGGACACCTGGACGTGGGAGTGGCCGAAGTCGACGCCCGCCACGAGTCCGGCCCCTCGCGAGATGCGCACGGTGGCCCCACGCCGGCCGGCTCCACCGGACTGCTCGAGGAAACCCGCTGTCGAGAGCACGCGGACGATGTTGGACACGGTCGCAGGTGCGAGCTCGGTCACTCGGGAGATCTCGGCCTGGCTGAGCTCGTCGCCGGCCCGGATCGCGTCGACGACGCGGTGCTGGTTGGCGGTGCGCAGCGATGCCGTCGAACCCGGTGCAGACATGCGCATACTGTGACCGATCCCCGTCTAGTCGTCAAGAGGTGGCGACAAAGTGACGCAACGGCAATTTCTGAGAAGATTTGTGTTCATGTCTTGACGGCAACGAGGTGACCCGCAACACTGGCCGTCAACATCGGCGCACGAAGGGTGCGTCCCACGAGTTCCTGGAGGAATGGTGAACAGAATTGCACGCGCTGCCGTCTTGACGGTCGCTGCTGTCACGTCGCTGGGGGCCTTGGCCGCCTGCGGCGCCAACAGCGACAGCGGCGGATCCGGCGGGGACAAGGGCAAGACGATCGCCCTGCTGCTCCCTGAGACGAAGACCACCCGATACGAGTCCTTCGACAAGCCGTTGTTCGAGGCGAAGGTCAAGGAGCTGTGCTCCGACTGCAAGGTCAACTACCTGAACGCCGACCAGGACGCCTCGAAGCAGCAGCAGCAGGCACAGTCGGCGCTGACCGATGGCGCCGCGGTGCTGGTGCTCGATCCCGTCGACGGCAAGGCCGCCGCCGGCGTCGTGCAGTCGGCCCAGTCGTCCGACGTGCCTGTCGTCGCCTACGACCGCTTCGTCGAGGGTGCCGACTACTACCTCTCCTTCGACAACGAGACGGTCGGCAAGAAGCAGGCCGAGGCACTGGTCGAGGCCACCGGAGGCAAGGGCGAGATCCTCATGCTCAACGGTGCGCCCACCGATCCGAACGCGGCGCAGTTCAAGAAGGGCGCGCACAGCGTGCTCGACTCGAGCGGCCTGAAGATCGCCGCCGAGTTCGACAACCCCGACTGGAGCCCGGACAACGCGCAGAAGTTCACCAGCAGCCAGCTGAACAACATCGACGTGGCTGACGTCGCGGGCGTCTATGCCGCCAACGACGGCCAGGCCGGCGGTGTCGTGGCAGCACTTCGCGCCGAGGGCGTGAAGGACCTGCCGCCGATCACCGGTCAGGATGCCGAGCTCGCCGCCATCCAGCGCATCGTCGCCGGACAGCAGTACATGACGATCTACAAGCCGATCAAGGTCGAGGCCGACAAGGCTGCCGAGACCGCGGTCGCGATCGTCAATGGTGACGACATCACCGGCACGACCGATTTCCAGGGCGTCAAGTCCTTCATCTTCGACCCTGTGGTCGTCACGAAGGACAACGTCAAGGACACCGTGGTCGCCGACGGGTTCTACTCCGCCGACGACATCTGCACGGCCGACTTCGCCGACGCCTGCAAGGACGCCGGAGTCAGCTGACCGTGGTCGGGAGCGGGACGGGCACCACCCGTCTCGCTCCTGCCCGTCCTTCGGTCCGGAGAGGTTTTAGAGTCCAACCATGACCACAGCAACAGAGCCGGTGCTCTCCCTCACTGGGGTCGGCAAGAGGTTCGGCGCCGTCCAGGCGCTCCAGGACGTGGCGATCGACGTGCATGCCGGCGAGGTCGTCGCGCTCGTCGGCGACAACGGTGCCGGCAAGTCGACTCTCGTCAAGATCATGGCCGGGGTGTACTCCGCCGACGAGGGCCAGATCGTCTTCGACGGCAAGAAGGTCACCATCCACGGGCCGAAGCATGCCCAGGAGCTCGGCATCGCCACGGTGTTCCAGGATCTCGCCCTGTGCGACAACCTCGACGTCGTGGCGAACCTCTACCTCGGCCAGGAGCACACCACAGCCGGGACGCTCGACGAGGTCGAGATGGAGAAGCGCTCCTGGGAGCTGCTGCGCCAGCTGTCGGCCAAGATCCCCTCGGTGCGCATCGCCATCGCCTCGTTGTCCGGCGGTCAGCGCCAGACCGTCGCGATCGCCCGCAGCCTCGTGGGCGATCCCAAGGTCGTCATGCTCGACGAGCCCACCGCCGCGCTCGGGGTGGCCCAGACCGCCGAGGTGCTCAACCTCGTCGAACGGCTTCGCAGTCGCGGGCTCGGTGTCGTTCTCATCAGTCACAACATGGCCGACGTCCAGGCCGTGGCCGATCGCATCTACGTGCTGCGGCTCGGACGCAACGGCGCGGAGTTCGCCATCGGCGACGTCACCACCCAGGAACTCGTGGCCGCCATCACCGGGGCGTCCGACAACGTGGTGTCGCAACGTGCGGCGCGCGACAACACGGAGGACGCATGACCACCTCACTCGACCGCAGCGACGAGCGGCTCGTCGAGGACTCGTCGCCGCGCGCCCTCGTCGAGGGCTTCCTGCGGCGCATCCGTTCCGGCGATCTCGGCATGATTCCGGTGATCACCGGCCTCGTCATCATCTGGATCGTCTTCTACACCCAGAACCCGCGCTTCCTGTCGTCGCGCAACCTCGTGCAGCTGAGCCTGGACTCGGCCACGATCGGGATGATCTCGATCGGCGTCGTGCTCGTCCTGCTGCTCGGTGAGATCGACCTCTCCATCGGCTCGGTGAGCGGCGTCGCCGGCGCAGTGCTGGCCGTCTTGCTGGTGTACCAGGGCTGGCCCCTGGCGGCCGCGATCCTCGCGGCCGTCGCCACCGGCCTGGCCATCGGCGTGCTCTACGGCCTGCTGTACACCAGGTTCGGCGTGCCGAGCTTCGTCATCACGCTGGCGGGACTGCTGGCCTTCCTCGGGTTGCAGCTCTATGTCCTGGGCAGCCGGGGCACGGTCAACCTGCCGTTCAGCTCCTGGCTGGTGCAGTTCGCGAGCTTCAAGTTCCTGCCGCCCGTCGCGTCGTACGTCCTCGCGGTCGCGGCCGGCGCCGTGTACTTCGCGTTCCGGACGGCCACCATCCGTCGCAGAGTGGCGGCGAACCTCTCGGCGCCGTCGGTCCGCAGCGTCGCGATCCGCGCGATCCTGATGACCGCCGCGATCGCCGCTGGCGCCTACTACCTCAACATCGACAAGGGCATCGGGTGGATGCCACTGCTGTGGGTCCTCGCGGTGGTCGTCATGGACCTGCTGCTGCGCCGCACCACCTGGGGGCGGCACGTCTTCGCTGTCGGCGGCAACGTCGAGGCGGCCAGACGCGCCGGCATCGCGGTGAACCGCGTGTACATCTCGGTCTTCGCGCTCTGCTCGGCATTCGCAGCGCTCGGCGGAGTGCTCGCTGCGGCGCGCCTGCAGTCGGTCGCGCAGTCCAGCGGCGGCACCGACACCAACCTGATGGCGATCGCCGCGGCGGTCATCGGCGGCACCAGCCTGTTCGGCGGCCGTGGATCCGCGTACGCCGCGCTGTTCGGCATGCTGGTGCTCCAGTCGATCACCAGCGGACTCAACCTCATCGGCGTCGACGCCGAGATCCGTTTCATGGTCACCGGCGCCGTGCTGCTCCTGGCCGTCACGATCGACTCGCTGTCACGGCAAGCGCGGCGCAGCAGCGGCAGAGCCTGACCGAGCGTCGGCTCGGCGCGCTCAGGTCACGAGACGAATCTGGTAGGTGCCGGTCGTGCGACCCACCAACACGCCGTCCTCGTCGTGGAGCTCCGCCACCAGGGGGAACTCCGCCTTGCCTTCGGCGTCAGCGGTGGCCTTCAGCTGCTCGATCGTGTCGTCGTCGAGCGACGTCGAGGCACGAACCTTCGATCGGGCCGGCTTCAGGAAGTCGATGGTCATGTTCTTCACCAGCGGGACGTACTTCGCCATGTCGAACGTCGCCATCGACAGCGCCCCGCCCAGCACCTCACCGACGGTGAACAGGACGCCGGCGTACATCGTCCCGAAGTGATTGCCGTTGCCTTCGAACGGCACCTCGGCGACGGCGTACCCCGGGCCCACATCAGTGAACCGGACGCCCATCGCGAAGACGACCGGGATGGTGTGCTCGAGCCCTGCGTTGCCCATCTCCAGGGCTTCACTCATGTGAGCACACCTTTCGTGACGTGGGATGGTCCGGACTCCGTGGCTGGCTGGTCGCTGACAGCGTACTCGGACGGGTCCTTCATCCGGCAGGATGAACGGCACCATGTCCCAGCCACGAGTTCTGCGCATGAGGGGTGCCGCCTACCCCGTCCGGTTGCCCTCCGCCAGCGACCCGCGGCTGCACCTGGCTGCCACCATCACGTCGATCCAGGTGCTCGGCCAGGTGGCGCTGGGCTGGGAGCTGTCGATCGCCCAGATCCTGGTCAGCCTGGGGACCTGTGCCGTCATCGAGATGGCGCTGCTCTTCTGGGAGAAGAAGGAGATCGTGTGGCCGGCGAGCGCCCTGCTCACCGGCAACGGGGTCGCCCTGGTGCTGCGGGTCAACGGCACCGAGCACGGCGACTGGTGGAGCATGCAGGGCTGGTACATCTTTGCCGGCACCGCCGGCTTCGCCCTGCTCACCAAGCACCTGATCAGGTTCCGTGGCAGGCCCGTGGTCAACCCTTCCAACCTCGGTCTCGTGGTGGCTTTCGTGCTGCTGGGCACCGGCATCGTCAACCCGCTCGACTTCTGGTGGGGACCTCTGTCACCCGCGATGGTCATGGTCTACGCGGTCCTCGCCACCGGCGCTCTGGCCGTGACCCGCCGGCTCGGCCTGCTGCCGATGTCGCTGGCCTTCTGGATCGTGTTCGCGTCGGCCCTCGGCGTGGTCTCCTTCTCGGGCCACTGCATCTCGGCGCGCTGGAGCGTGACTCCGGTGTGTGGCTCCGACTTCTGGTGGGTCGTGGTCACCTCTCCCGAGGTGCTCATCTTCATGCTGTTCATGATCACCGACCCGATGACCTCGCCGACGGCACGACGCCCGCGCATCGTCTTCGGCGCAGCCGTCGGGCTCACCAGCGCCCTCCTCGCCGCCCCGATGCAGACCGAGTTCGGTGCCAAGGTGGCCGTCCTCGGCGGCCTCGTCGCCGTGTGCGCGGTCCGCCCTCTCCTGACCCTGGTTGCGGAGCGACTGCCTGCCGTCCCTGGCCGGTTGGCACCCGTGGCGCTCGCCGCCGGTGTGCCCATCGCCGTGATCACGCTTGCGCTCGCCGGCGCTCCGGTGAACACGGCGACTGCCGCTCGCCCGACGATCGGCGCCGATGTGCTGGCCGGCCGGCCCGACGTCGCGGTGCCACCCGGCGCCGTGCCGCCGGTCACCGTCTCGGGCGAGGTGCGCACCGTGATCGGGGACGAGGCCGCGGGTCAGGCCGACCGGATGGCACACGACCTGGTGGCGGCGCTGATGATCGAGGCGGACGCCGCAGCCAGCCGGGACGCCCAGCTGGCGGCCACCGCCCTGGCGGGGCAGCGGCTCGAGGACTTCCCGGACGCCGTCGTGAGCGAGGACTTCGAGGTCACCACCATGGAGGTGGTGCTGGTGCGGGATCCAGAGGACTCACAAGCCGTGCCGAAGTTCGGCATCCACGCGACGGGACGGCGTGGCAGCGGCCCCCTCGACAGCGTCTTCGAGCTGGAGGAGGTCCACGGGACGTGGCTCCTGACCGACGAGCACCCGCCCGGCTCGGTGTGAACGATGCCACGGCCCGACCTGTCGGTGGCCGTGCTCAGCTGCGTGACAGGCTGTATCCATGGCGTTGATCGAGGCCCGCGGACTGGGGAAGTCGTACGGGTCCAAGCGGGCCGTCGACGGCCTCGACTTCACCGTCCGGCCCGGCAGCGTCACAGGCTTCCTCGGCCCCAACGGGTCGGGCAAGTCCACCACCATGCGGCTGATGGTGGGCCTCGATCGCGGCGAGGGGGAGACGACCTTCGACGGGAAGGCGTTCCGTGCCCTGGAGCATCCGCTCCGTCACGTCGGGGTCCTCCTCGAGGCCAAGCCGTTCCACCCGACCCGTCGGGCCCGTGACCACCTGCGGATGCTGGCCGCCGCGAACGGCATCGCCAGGTCCCGCGTCGATGAAGTCCTCGCTCTGGTGGGTCTCGAGTCGGTCTCGCGAGGCCGTCCTCGCAAGTTCAGCCTCGGCATGGGTCAGCGGCTGGGCATCGCCGCCGCGCTCCTCGGGGACCCCCACACCCTGTTGCTCGACGAACCCAGCAACGGCCTCGACCCTCAAGGCATCACCTGGTTGCGTTCGCTGCTGCAGCACCTCGCGGCCGAGGGTCGCTCCGTGTTCGTCTCCAGCCACCTGTTGCAGGAGATGGCCGTGCTGGCCGACGAGCTGGTGGTCATCGGACGCGGGCGGCTCGTCGCCAACGGCCCGGTGGCGGAGTTCGTGTCGGCGAGCGGTCTCGGCACGGTCGAGGTGACGACGCCCGACCTCGACCTCCTGCGTCCTGCCCTGGAAGAACGAGGCGCCACGGTGCTGCTCGTCGGAGACACCCTCACCGTCACCGGTATCGACGCTGCTGCGATCGGTGACGCTGCTCATGAGCGCGGCGCCCGACTGCACCAGCTCGTGACCCGGGAGGCCTCCCTCGAGGAGGCCTTCCTGTCCGCCACCGGCCAGGACGAGGAGTTCCGGGGGTCGGTCGATGATTGACGCCCTGCGCTACGAGCTCGTGCGCCTGCGCACCATCCGATCCACGTTCTGGTTGATCGGCATCGCCTTGGTCTTCCAGCTCGCGATGTCGATGCTGCTCGCCTGGCGGTTCCCGTCCAGTGGTCCCCTCGCCGGAGGTGACGAACCCTTCGCCCTCCTGGTGACGATCGGCGCCTCGGCCGGCGTCGCGCCGCTGCTCATCGCCTACGTCCTGGGCATGCTGGGCGTGTTCTCGATGGGACACGAGTACCGACACGGGATGATCCGAGCCACCCTCACTGCGCTACCCAGTCGCTGGTCGGTGTTCGCCTCCAAGATGATCGTCACCGCCGTCGTCTCGGCGCTCGGAGCACTCGCCTGCGTGCTGATCGCCGTGCTGAGTTCCTGGATGTTCGGCGTGGGCATGCCCACGCTCGTCGGGTTCCGCGACATCACCGTCGGCACCACGCTGTTCGCGTCGATGTTCGCGCTCTCGGGGCTGGCCTACGCCGCCATCACCCGCAACCAGACCGCCGCCCTGGCGCTCCTCCTGCTGGTGCCGAGCGTCGTCGAGACGATCATCAAGGCCGTCGTCCTGGCCATCCATGCGGCCTCCGACGACCCCACCGGCAAGGGCGGCCTGGTGTGGTTCCTCAAGTTCCTGCCGTTCGATGCCGGCGGCCAGATGTACACCAGGCTCTCCGTCAACGACCTGCTGTCGTACTTCGGGGTGATCCCGTTCGGCCCCCTGGGCGGCGGACTGGTGATGGCCACGTTCGTGGGGCTGCTTCTCGCGCTCAGCACGTGGCTCTTCATCCGCCGGGACGCGTAGCCCGGTGGGTGCCATGGACCTGACGTAAACTCCGAGTCATGGGTCGAACGCGCGACGTCGCGATTCCCCCGGGCGTCGATCCGGCCCTGTTGACGCGGCATCTGTACCGCGCCCACGACGCGTTCGCGCCTCCTCCCCGCGGGCGACGCAAGTTGCGGCCCACGTCCGGCAGCTGGAGTCCTGGAGCCGCTGATCGTCAATCGGCGCCGCTCGTGCGGAAACCATGGGCTCAGAACGCCGTCACGACTGAGGAACTGTCGACTCAGGATGGGTAGTGGGCACTGTTGCGCGCCCGCGAACGCAGTCTCTGACCCCCGACAGAAGGATGAGCGTGCGTACCTCGACTCCACGGAGCCTCCGCCGGGCCCTCATCATCTCCGCGCTCTCGGTCTTGCCCGCTGCGGCGCTGCTCGCCTCCCCGGCCCAGTCGGCGGTCGTCATCGACGGCTCCGCCGAGCATCTCGCCGCTGCGTCCTGTTGGGAGATCAAGCAGAACAAGCCGAGCGCCGCCGATGGCGAGTACTGGCTCGTCACCCCCCAGCTGCAGGCGCCGGCGAAGTTCTACTGCGACATGACGACCAGTGGCGGCGGGTGGGTCCTCGTCGGGCGCGGCCGCGACGGGTGGATGTGGGACGGCGACGGCAAGGGCACCACGGCGCAGGTCGCGTCCACAGTGACGGGTCCCGAGGCGTTCTCGCCCCGACAGCTGTCGGAGAACGTCGTCAACGGGCTGCTCGGCGGCCGGCGACTCGACTCGATGTCCGACGGGGTTCGGCTGCGTCGCGCCGCGAACACGGCCGGCACGTCGTGGCAGGAGACGACCTTCACCTTCAAGTCCCGCGACCGGTGGACCTGGGCCTTCGGTGCCGGACACCCGATCGCGAGCTACTCGATCGGCGGGTCCAACGGCTCCAACGCAACGAGCCGCGACTTCGGCACCAACTCCGCCTACAACCGGGTGTCGACCTTCGAGACGGCCAACAACAACTACGTCCGCGGGTTCATCTTCGGTCGCGACGGGATCGGGTCCACCAGCGCGAGCAGCTACATCTACTCCACCGCGACGTCCGGGCGCTACGGGTCGCCGTTCACCCAGGTGTTCATCCGCCCCAAGATCAAGTCCTCGGACATGTCGTACCCGTCGATCCCCGACTCGGGGACGTCCGCGCAAACGGCACTCGCCGTGGCCGAGAGTGGTGCGCTGCCGGCCACGTGGGGCGTCACCGGCACAGGTGCGGCCGGCAGCGGTGAGCTCGCGACCGAGGTGCAGGCCTTCGCCCAGGTGGGCAACACGATGTACGTCGGCGGCAACTTCACGACGGTGCAGAAGGGCGAGAACGCCACCGGCGCCGACAAGGTGGCCCAGCCCTACCTGGCCGCGTTCAATGCGACGACCGGTGACTGGATCAGCTCGTTCCGCCCGACGTTCAACAACCACGTGAAGGCCCTTGCAGTCCTTCCCGGCAACAAGCTCGCCGTCGGCGGCGACTTCACCAGCGTGAACGGATCCAACCGCACCGGTCTCGTGGTGCTCGACCTCGCCAACGGCCAGCTCGACCCGACGTGGGACACCAACGTCGAGAACCGCATCAGCAGCCAGAGCGTCTCGGTGCGTGGTCTCGACGCCAGCAACGCTGACCTCTACGTGACCGGCAGCTTCACTCATTTCGTCCGCGGCAGCTCGGCCGTGTACGCGCGCAACGGCGCGCGCCTGTCGCTGTCGAACGGGCGTGCCGACGGTGGCTGGAACGCGAACTTCAACGGCACCGGCACGGGAGTCGACGTCGACGACGACAACTCCAAGGTGTACTTCTCCGGCTACTTCACCCAGACCGGCTCGGCCTCTGCGGACCGGGGCGCCGCGCTATCCACCGGTTCCTCGGCGTCCCAGGTGACACCGGTGTGGAAACCCACCCACAGCACGAGCGGCTCCGCCAAGTACCAGCAGGCCGTGCGCCAGGTCGACGGCCTCGTCTGGCTTGCCGGTTCACAGCACAACATGTTCGGGTACGACACCTCGACCTTCGCGCTGAAGGCCTTCGGCGTCACCAAGGCCGGGGGGGACCTGCAGGCCATCGACGGCGACAACGGTGTCGTCTACGGCGGGTGCCACTGCGGTGACTGGAACTACCTGACCACCCAGTACGACGGGTACAGCCCAGGCACGTTGAACCCTCCGTGGACGCAGGGTGACAAGATCTCCTTGGTCGGTGCCTGGCGCGCAGATTCCGGGAGCTTCGTCACCGAGTTCGCACCGCAGTGGAAGTCCCGCGGCGGGTACGGGGCGTGGGCCCTCAAGGTCGCGTCGGACGGCACGCTCTGGGCCGGCGGGTCCTTCGAGTCCGCGGTCAAGGAGAACGGTGCCAACCAGTGGACCGGTGGCTTCGTCCGGTTCGCCGCGCGGCCGCACACCGCTCCCGGCAAGCCCTCCAATCCGTCGGTCACGCTGACCGACAGCACCGCGAACGTCCGGTGGAGCCCGGGATCGACCTCCGGCGCCACGTACGAGGTGATCCGCAACGATCGTGTCGTCGCCACCACCACCGGGTCGTCGGCCGACATCCCGGACTCGGCCCAGGACGACCGGTTCTTCGTCCGCGCCTCCGACGGCGAGGGCAACCGGTCGGCCTCCACCAACGCGGTTCGCCCGGCCGCGGTCACGAACACGACTGTCCTCGCCGCGGGAAGCACGTGGAAGTACCTGTTCGACAACGACGTCACCGTCGACGCGGCCTGGAACCAGCCGACGTTCGACGACGCGAGCTGGAGCTCCGGCGCCGCGCCGCTCGGCTGGGGTAGCAGCACGATCGCCACCAACATCGACGTCCCCGCCGGAGTGACTCGGGCGCTGACGTCCTACCACCGCACCGGCTTCACGGTGGCGGACCCGGCCACGTTCCAGGCCTTCGAGCTGACCACCCGGTCCGACGACGGCATCGTCGTCTACGTCAACGGCACGGAGGTGGCGCGCGCGAACATGCCGGCAGGCACGGTCACGCGCAACACCTACGCGACCGCGGCGCCGTCGACGAACAGCGCCATCGCGAACCCCGTGGTCGTCCAGATCCCGACGAACCTGATCCAGAATGGCGCGAACACGGTCGCCGTCGAGGTGCACTCGAACTATCGGTCGACGCCGAGCTCGAGCCTGGACATGGCGATCGAGGCGCAGCGGTAGGGGAATGAACCTGGTCGCGGAGGTCCGCGAGTCGTACACCCGGCTTGCCGACGCGCAGAAGCCCGGCACCGGCGTGCCGTTCTACATGCGTGCGGTCAACCGGCGCCTCGGCCGGGTGATCGCTGCGGTCGGAGCACGGTACGACGCTTCGCCCGACCAGATGACGGCTCTGAGTGCCTTGACGGTTGGGGCCGGGATGTCGGTTCTGGTGACGTTCGAGCCGTCCGTGGCGGTCGCGATCACCGTGACGCTGCTCCTGCAGCTCGGGTTCGCCTTCGACTCCGCTGACGGCCAGCTCGCTCGCCTCACCGGCCGCGGCTCCGTGGCCGGTGAATGGCTCGACCACGTGGTGGATGCCGGCCGAATCCTGGTGCTGCACCTCGGCGTTGCAGTGGCACTGTTCCGGCACACGGACGTCGGCGACACCTGGTTGCTGGTGCCGCTGGCCTTTGCGGTCGTCGCGTCGGTGCGGTTCTTCGCGCAGCTGCTGGCCGACCAGCTCGGCGTCGCGACCACCGGGGCGGTCCCCGGTCGCCGGGCCGCCTGGCTCCAGACCCCGGCCGATGCGGGTGTCGTCAACGCCGCCTTCCTGCTGTGGGCCTGGACGCCGCTGTTCCTGGTCGGATACCTCGTGCTCGCCGTGGGCAACCTGCTGCTGCTTCTCGCGACCCTCCAGCGCAAGCGGCAGACGCTGCGCCTCGGAGTCACGCCATGACCGTCGAGGTGGCCGCCGACCGCCGGCCGATGCGGTTGAGCACCGATGACCTGCCGGCCTGGCCGGTGCTGGTGATGTTGTGGGGCTTCCCGGTGATGTGGCTGGCCGGCGTCACGGTGGTGCCGGCCGCCATCACGATGACCATCGTGATGGTCGCGTTCCTCGCCCAGCAGCGCAACGTGGTCATCGTCCCCGGCGTCGGGGCGCTGCTGGCCTTCGCCGTCTGGATCGTGCCGACCGCGATCATGGTGGATTCCGCCCCTCGTGCCCTCGGGTTCCTCTACCGCTTCACGATCGTGCTGTTCGCGCTGGTCGCGCTGGCCTACACCGTGAGCGCCCGGCGTCGGCTCACCGTGCGGTCAGTGGTGAACGCCCTGACGTTCGTGTGGGTGTTCACGGTCGTCGGCGGCATCATGGGCATGCTGGTGCCGCACGGCCGCATCACGACGCCGGTCGGCCTGCTGATGCCGCAGTGGCTCGCGCAGAACGAGTACGTGCACGACCTGTTCTTCCCGCCACTGGCCGAGATCCAGTACCCGTACGGCTCGCCCGAGGTCTTCCTCCGGCCGTCGGCGCCGTTCCCGTACGCCAACAGCTGGGGCGTCGCAATCCTGCTCCTGACCCCGGTCGCGGTGGCGGCCTTCATGCTCGCCCGAACGTGGTTCACCCGCGTGCTGCTCCTGATCACCGCCGTGGCGATGGTGCCCCCCGCCGTCGCCTCCTCGAACCGCGGCATGTTCGCCGCGCTCGGGGTGGCCGTGACCTATGTCGTGATCCGGCTGGCGATCCGCAACCGTGCGGCACCGGTGCTGGGCCTGGCCGCCGTCGGGCTGGCAACCGTGACCTTCGTGCTCTCGCGCGGCCTCGTCGACCAGCTGTCGACGCGACAGCAGTACGGTCAGTCCAGCGAGGCCAGGTTCTCGCTCTACACCGAGACGATCAGCCGGACGCTCCAGAGCCCTCTGCTGGGCTACGGCGCTCCCCGGCCATCGGAGTTCCAGGACCTCTCAGTGGGGACCCAGGGCTACGTCTGGACGATCATGTTCAGCCACGGTTTCGTGGGCCTGACCTTCTTCCTGCTCTTCCTGTGGGGCACGACGCTGCACACCTGGCGAGCGCCCTCCGACATCCAGCTCGTGCTGCACAGCGTGCTGGTCGTCGCGAGCCTGGCCGTCTTCGTGTACGGGCTCGACATCATCCAGATGCTCTCGGTGGTCCTCGTGGCGGCGCTGCTGCTCCGGCGTCGCTACGGCCTGGACGACGACGACGGACCCTGACGTGACGCCAGGGATGGGTGGCTCTGCCGTCCTGAACGTCGCGGCCGGGGCCGTGGGCGCGTCCGTGAACCTCGCGATCGCTGCGCTGGTCGGGCGTCATCTCGGTGCCGAGGGCACCGGCACGTACTTCCTCGTGGTCGCGGCCTTCCTGATCGCTGCCAACACGGCGGAGCTGGGCGCCGACACCGGACTGGTGCGGTTCGTCTCCGCAGCCCGAGCGGTCGGTCGGCCGGAGGAAGCGCGGGTGCTGCTCCGGTCGGCCGTTCGTCCGGTCCTCCTCGTCGTCGGAATGCTGGTGGTGGCGACCGCTGCGATCGTGCTCGCGGTCGATCCGGTCCGCAGTGTCGAGCCCGGGGTGCTCGTCGCGGCGTCGGTGGCGGCCGGCTCGCTCTCCATGGTGGCCGTGCTGCTCGGGCTCACGCGCGGCTTCGACGACGTCCTCACCTATCCGGCACTGCAGAACGTCCTCCTGCCGCTCGGCCGACTGGGGGCGGTCGGTCTGGCCGTGCTGGCCGGATGGGGTGTCAGCGGGCTGCTCGCCGCCTGGCTGTCCCCGGTCCCGCTGGTGCTGGCGCTTGCGACGGTCGTCGCGGTCCGCCTGGTGCGGCGTGGATCGCCCCGGACGCCGGCGGTCGGTCCTGCGCGGCGACAGGAGATCGGGGCGGCCTTCTGGGGCTTCACCGCAGCGCGCGGCGTCACCGCCTGCGTGGAGATCCTGCTGGAGTGGATCGACGTGATCCTGGTCGGAGCGTTGGCATCGCCCGCCGAAGCGGGCGTGTACGCCGTCGTCACGCGTTGCCTGCGGGCCAGCGAGATCGTCCAGCAGGCCGCGAGGATCGTGGTGGGGCCACAGATCAGCGCGGCACTGGCGCGCGGCGACCTCGCGCATGCTCGCGCGATCTATGAGGTCGTCACGGCCACGATGATCTGGGTGGCCTGGCCGTTCTTCATCCTGGTGGCGGTCTTCGCCGAGCCGGTCCTGCGGATCTTCGGTCCTGGCTTCAGCTCCGGCGCGACGCCGATGGCGGTCCTCGCCGCTGCCATGGCGCTGTCGGTGGCCGCCGGCACCGTCCAGACCATTTTGCTGATGGGCGGGCGGAGCACGTGGCAGCTCGCCGACAAGACCGGAGCGCTGCTGCTGAACATCACGCTCGACCTGCTCCTCATCCCGATCTGGGGCATCACGGGAGCGGCGATCGCGTGGGCGGTCACCATCGTCGCGGACACGCTGGTCGTCGTCTGGCAGGTGCAGGGCTTGATGGGGATTCGCCCTTCGGGCCGTCACCTGAAGGTGGCGATGGTCCAACCCCTGGCGGTCATCGCGCTTCCGGCGCTGGCGGCACGCACGCTGTTCGGGACGTCCGGGACGACGGCCGCGATCACCACCGTCGTTCTCGGCGTCGGCTACGTCTGGCTCGGCTGGCGGACTCGGCACGCGCTGGGTCTGGTCCAGATGATGACCCTGCGAGATCGCGTCCCGGCCCCGCCGGCCAAAACGGAGGTGATGGAATGCTCGCGCCCGGATGCAGTATCCGATACGGTGGTTTATCCGCCACAAGCGGCGATTTCCTCCCGGAAAACAGGCCCCGGTAGCTGAGCGGGAACCACCCCGAAGGCGATGCCGTGCAGTTCACCAGTCCTGAGTCTGAGTTTCCCGAAGAGCTCGATCACGATCACGATCACGATGACGATCTCGATCAGCTCGACGATGGTCAGCTTCTCGACATGGTCCGCGAGGGCCGGTCCGCCGCGTACGCCTCACTCTTCTCCCGCTATCGGCATCCCGCGCAACGGCTGGCTCGGTACTTGAGTCGATCCGGTGATGTCGATGACATCGTCGCCGAGGCCTTCGCCGGTGTTCTCGACCAGCTGCTCCGCGGACGCGGTCCGGAACGCGCGTTCCGCGCCTACTTGTTCACCTCCATCCGCCACGGCGTGGGCCGGCGCGCCAAGGCGCGGCAGCGGGTCGTGCCGACTAATGACATCACCATGATGGAGTCGCGCTTGTCCCCCGAGAGCGGCGAGCTGGACGGGTTCGAGCGCGAGGTCGTGTGGGCGGCGTTCGAGACGCTGCCGGCACGGTGGCGCACGGTCCTGTGGCACATCGACGTCGAACGGCGTCGTCCGAGCGAGATCGCACCGATCCTCGAGCTGACCCCCAATGGAGTCTCCGCCTTGGCGTACCGGGCTCGCGAGGGCCTCCGGACGGCCTACGTCGCGCAGCACGTGGCGTCGGACGGGAATCAACTCGGCACGCGGTGCCGCGAGGTCCGCGACCAGCTGGCTGCCTTGGTGCGTCACAAGGTCCGGTCGCGCGATGCGATCGGGCTGCACGCTCATCTGGAGTCCTGTACGTCCTGCACCGCGGTCTTCGGCGAGCTCGAGGACGTCAACGAGCACCTTCGCCACGTCACCCTCACCTGAGGGTGCGCCGACGAGACGACCGGTCGGCGTCGGGTCAGTGATCGAGCAGGCTGTGCTCGGGCGCCGGGAACAGCGTGGTGAGACTGACGTCGATCTCCCGCGCCCTGAGCATCTCTGAGAGGTTGCGCAACGAGTCGGCAGCGTCGTCTGTCGTGCGGGTGAGCATCACCGCGTCGCATCGGCTCGCGATCTCGACCCGGTGGGCATCCGACGTGAGCGTCGAGGTGTCGATGACGACGATCCTGCCGTCCCACGACTTGCGCTTGCGGTCGTTCGGCCAGCCGCGGTTGATGCGGCCCTCGTCGACTCCGCCGGCGTCGACGAACCTGGACCCCCAGCCGCGTCGCGTCAGCGCGTCGGCGAACTCCTGGCCGGGCGCCGGCGGCCCACTGCCCGGTTCGGCATCGACGAGAACCGTGTACGGCGCATCGTCGGGCAGGTCTGCCGGGATGTTCAGCATGAACGTCGCGATGTCCCAGGTGTCGGCACGGTCGGCGTCGCTGGTGCCGTCCAGCACGAGCTGCTCGTCGGGTGCGTCGAGGCCCTCGAGGTTGCCGATGTTGGAGGGCAGCTCCTTGCGGGTCAGCGCGATCGGCACGCCGACGAACAGGCCCAGGAAGGCACCGGCGAGGCCGAGCGGAAGGACGCCGGGCGTGGACGGCCCGTCCGGCGGAGTCGCCCGCCCGACGATTCGTCCGGGGTCGAACTCGAGTCCGCCCAGCTCGGCGAGCCGGGTACCGAGCTCATCGGCCTGCACCTGCCGGGTGCGCTTGACCAGCGCGCCTTCATTCTTGAGACCCTTCAGCTCCTCGACCTGCCCTTGCACCGTCTTCTTGAGTCGGTTGGCGAGTCCGGTCGCCTCGTTGCGCCGGGTCAGCAGGTAGGCCGCGGCCACTTCGTTGGCACCGTCGGCGGCCCGGGCCGCCGAGGAGGCCGAGTACGAGATGCGCAGCACCTGGGAGTCCTCCGGTGTCTCCACCGAGACGGCGTCGACGACATCTTGCGTGGTGAAGCCGTGCTTCGGCTCCAGCTTCGTGGCTGCTGCCGCGGCCACCATCTGTGACTCCGCGAGCGAGCCTTCGGTGGCCATGTCGACCGTGGAGGTGCCGGAGGCGGAGCTGAGCGGGTCCGTCTTCAAGGGATACACAGCGACCGTGGCGGTCGTGGAGTACCGCGTCGGAATCACGAACGCGGCCATGATCCCGAGCACGAGCCCGATCCCGGCCGCCACAGCCAGGACGTTCGCGTGACGCCTCAGCGCAGCAAGCAGGTCGGACAACTGCACCGGCTGTCTCGGTTCATCCATCACGGTCCTCCGTCAGTGGTGCGCGGGATGTTCCGCGCCTCATGTGAAGGAGGCGGGCGCCGCGCGATCGTGACGCGAGGAGCGACAACCTGGTGCACGCCACGACCTGGAAGGCGATTTTCGTGGAGAGCAAGAGTCACCGTGACGCAGTTCGTGACGCCATTTCGCCGAATTCGTCGGAGGAAGTCCGTGGGGCCATCTTTTCGAAGGAATCCGGGGAATTTTCATCGAAACCCTGCAGCCAAAAGCGTCCGCTCGGCGCTAGGTTGGGTGTCGCTGCGGTCGTTGCCATCGTGTGCGCGCAGCCGGCCCCCATCCGCTTGAGCCCATGGCGGGCGCCGGGGCGGGAGCACCTCCAGGATCGTCAGATGCCCAAGAACAACCGCGGTGCGTTGGCCGCGAACGCACGCCGCCGTCACCCCGACCCGGCCGCGCACGAGCTGGGCCGGCTCAGCGACGAGGCTCTGCTGGACGTGATCGGTCAGGGCAGCGCCGATGCCTACGCCGTGCTCTTTCAGCGATACCGGCGCCCTGCCCAGCAGCTGGCGTCCCATCTGTCGAGTGCCGCGGTGGCGAACGACGTCGTCGCCGAGAGCTTCGCCCTCGTCGTGAACCAGCTTCATGGCGGACACGGTCGCGGAACGTCCTTTCGTGGCACCCTGTTCACGACCTTGCGTCACGAGGCAGCCCGACGGGCCGAGGATTCGGGAGGCATCGACCGCATCGTCCCCTTCGGCGCCGGCCCCATGGAGAGCTTCGACGACGACATCGCGCGGGCTGCGTTCGAGTCACTGCCCGGGCGGTGGCAATCCGTTCTGTGGCACGTGGAGGTCAACGGGACGAAGCCGCGGGAGCTCGCGCCGATCCTGGAGATGTCTGCGAGCGGAGCTTCCGCGCTGGCTCGCCGGGCCCGCGAAGGACTTCGTCAGGCCTACCTCCACCAGCACTCTGCTCGGACGACCAGGAAGCGGACCAGCGCCGCCTGCCGTGACGTTCGCCACCGGCTGGCTCGGTATGTCCGTTCCTCGGCCACACCGCGCGACATCGGGGTCGTCGATCCGCACCTCGATGCGTGCGGCACCTGTGTGGGCCTGTACCTCGAGCTCAAGGAGGTCAATCTCCACGTCGGCGCCGTGGGAGGGTTCCTCGCGACCATCCTCGATCCGACCGCCCCGCCGACACATCACGGTTCGGTCGGGAGGCCGACGATCGCCAGCAAGTCGGCCCTCGTGGCCATGGGTTCGACTGCTGCCGTGGTGGCGACGGCACTCACCGTCATGCCCGGCTCGAGTGCCGAGCCGGAGCCGGTCGATGTGCTGCAGAGCCGTTCGTTCGCCGCCAGCCCTCCGGTCTCCGAGCTGACGACAGAGCTGGCGGGCGAGTTCGGACCGCAGCGGCGAGACGTCAAGCCACCGGTCGTGGAGGAGCTGACTGAGGAGCGGGAGGTGGGCACGGCCGCGCCGGCCGAGTACGGCCAGGAGCGGGAGGCCGGCGCGGCCGTGCCGGCGGGGGTCGGAGAGGTCGGGCGGGAGGTCACCGCAGCGGTGTCCGCACCGATCGAGGCGGCGGAGGCTGGTGTCAGCAGAGCGGTGGCCGGCGGGTTGCAGCTCGTTGCTTCCCTGGGTGAGGCCACGGGAACCGGTGCAGGCCTGCCGATCACCGTGACTGTCGCCGGCGGCAGGCCACCAGTGACGCTGACGGTCGACTCGTCGGGCGCGCCCGTCTCCATCGACGCGTCTGGGTTCAAGGCGGCGATGGCGGTTGGTCTTCCACCCCTGGACAAGCTGGTCGACACCATCGCTGAAGCCGCTGTGCGAGGCACGGTCACCGAGAGTCCGGCGGTCACCACGGGCGCCGACGGTGCCGGACTCCGCAAGGCGTCCAGGGCACCCAAGGCCCACAAGGCCCACAAGGCCCACAAGGCGCAGAAGGTCACGACGACCCAGAAGACATCGGAGTCCGCTCAAGCGCGGACGGTCGACGATGGTTGGTCGTCCGGCACCCGCGGAACCGGTGCCAGCGCGCCTCATCGGGGTCACCAGGCCGACGCCGCGAAGGCTCATCAGCCGAGGTCGTACGAGGCATCGAAGGCCCAGCAGAGCTCCAAGACCCACAGATCGACCAAGTCCCACACGTCGACCAAGTCCCACCCGCCGACCAAGTCCCACAAGTCGACCAAGTCTCACAAGGCTCGCAAATCGACCAAGCGCCACAAGGCCGGCGGGGAGAAGTAGGAGCCCAGGTCCAGACGGTGCCGAGTCCTCTGGTCCTTGGGTTGGCCGTTACTGAATCCGTCGCCAAACGCCGGCGCGGAGGCTCGAACCGCTGGTTTGGCAGCAAATTCGTTGCGTTTACCTCTGTTGCGCTTCTTGGTTTCCTGCTAGATTGGCTCGCTGTCACACGCAGTTACATGCTCTGCGCGCTCTGCAACCACTCGGAGCGACAGCAAAAGCATGGAATCAGGGGATGTTCGTCGTGAGACCTTGCTCAGGGGTGGGCCAAGACAACAATGCGGACGAGGCCGAGGCTTCGACCGGTTTGTCGACCGATCTGTCCAGCGTGGACGACGGAGCTTTGCTCGACTTCGTTCGACGGGGCAACGCCGACGCGTACGAAGTGCTGTTCCAACGGTATCGGCAGGTGGCGCACCGCCTGGCCGCCTACCTGTCGAACCCGGTCGACGCCAAGGACATCGTCTCCGAATGCTTCACCCAGGTGCTGCATCAGCTCAGGGAAGGTCGCGGGCCCCGGACCTCGTTCCGTGGTTACTTGTTCAACTCCATCAGGCACGAGGCAGGTCGCCGGGCCAAGGCCACCCAGCGGGTCCGCCCCACAGACGAGTCGTCGACCATCGACATGTGCGTGCCGTTCGGCCACGGCCGGATGGACGGGTTCGAGCGCGATCTCGTGGTGGCCGCGTTCACGTCACTTCCAGAGCGTTGGCGAACCGTGCTGTGGCACGTCGACGTCAACGGCGAGAAGCCGCAGGAGGTCGCACCCCTGCTCGGGTTGAAGCCGAACGGTGTCTCTGCTCTCGCGTTGCGGGCCCGGGAAGGGCTGCGCAGGGCCTACCTGCACGAGCACATCAACACCAAGGCCGATCGTGCGGGCGTGCAGTGCGTCAACGCTCGCAGGCTGCTCGCCGGTCATGTCCGTGGCACGGCCTCGGCACGCGACGAGAAGATGATCGATGCGCACCTCGACAAGTGCGCTGCCTGCGTCGGTGTCTGCCTGGAGCTCGAGGTGGTCAATGCTCAGCTCGGCGCCATCGGTGCGGGTTCACTCCTGGCGGTTCTCACCGGCCCCATCGGGCCCTCGCTCCTGGGCGGCTGGCTCGCCGACGCCGTGGCCGCAGCCAAGTCGAGCCTGGTCGCCGTCGGTTCGACGGCTGCCATGACCGCTGCGGTCCTCGTCCCGTCCACTCCCACCGTGTCCGCCCCGGTGACGATGTCACCCCCGCACCATGCATCCCGAACGACCACGGTGCCGAACGAGACCGTCCGCCTGGCCGTCGCGGACGTCGAACCGGATCAACAGATGCCGTCCGAGTCGGCTGGCGACGACGAGACCTCCGTTGCGACGGACCTGCCGCCAGTCGAGGTCGACTCCTCTTCGCTGGTAGCTGCGCTCCCGTCACCACTTCCCACGTCGGGTGCCACGAGGCCGCGCTACACCGTATGGGGCATGTGGTTCGGACGTCGTCTCGCTGTGATCGGCCACCGCACCGCGGCCTCGTCGGGTCGCCAGCCGGCACGGGGGCGGCCGGCATGGGCGCGGAGCGCTCGTCGCGCCTGGGCGGGAAGCACGCCCATTCCCGGCGTGACGCCACGGGTCGACGTGGGCGCGACGGCACCGGAGGCTGACCCGGGCGCGAAGCCACCCCAGGCCGACAAGGCGCAGGACGACAAGCACGCCAGACCGGATACGAAGGACCACGAGAAGAAGGACCACGCGAAGAAGGACCACGCGAAGAAGGACCACGCGAAGAAGGACCACGCGAAGAAGGACCACGCGAAGAAGGACCACGCGAAGAAGGACAAGGACAACAAGAAGGACCACGCGAAGAAGGACAAGAAGAAGGACGAGAAGAAGGACAAGGCCAAGAAGTCGAAGAAGTGAGGCCAACGCGCGGGCCGGCCGTAGCCGCGCTCGCAGTGGTGGGACTCCTCGTGACCGGCGGAGCGGGGGCGTGGCTGTGGGTATCGGAGCAGTCCGGTCCGTCGCCCCGGGCCGCCGCGGACCGCCATGCCTGTGCGGCTGCCGAGCTGAGCGGACTCGACTACTCCCGGCCCGGACAGGGCGAGCTCGCCTGGTCTGATGAGTTCGACGGCACGGCCGTCGACGGAAGTCGCTGGACAGTCCGGGACGGAACCAAGCTCTCCTTCGACCAGGCCGCCATCCAGTCGCGCAACGTGGAGGTCCGGGACGGCACCTTGGTGATCGAGGCACGTCGCGAAAAGGTCGGGGAGCGGGCCTACTCCACCGGCTACCTCGACACCATCGGTCATTTTTCGCAGGAGTACGGACGCTGGGAGATCCGGGCTCGACTGCCGGTGGCGGACGGGGTCTCCCGAGGTCTGTGGCCGGCCTTCTGGCTGCGCTTCGATGACGCACCGGGCGAGATCGACGTCATGGAGGCGTGGGGGACGCCGGCCAATCAGCCGGGCGCCGGTCCGGGCATGTACGCGTGGAACATCCATGAGGACACCCATCAGACCTCCGGCAGCGGCGGTCGTTTCCACGGGTGGGGGACAGCCTCAAATGGACCGTCTCTCGCCGAGGACTTCCACGTCTATGCCCTCGACTGGTCGCCGACCTGCCTGAAGTTCAGTCTCGACGGCGCCGTGACCGGCTCGGTTGCGACGGACGCTGCGCCGTGGCTGGCTTCCTCCCTGCGGGGACGGGTGAACATTCGACTCAACCTGCAGGTGGGCAGCCGGTACTGGGGGCGAGTCGAGGCCGCGAGGCCCGAGCTCACCCGGCTGCCGGCCGCGCTGGTGGTCGACCATGTGCGTGTCTACCGCTCCATGCACTGAGCGCTGCTATCACGATTCAGTGGTGGCGGTGGGCACTTTTGACGAAAACTTCCCTGAACTCGTGTCACGCGGCGTCACGATCTCGCTGCTTCCCACTCTGAACGTTTGAAGAAGCACTTCTTCGAAGGTGAGCAGTGAGGGGAAGCAGTGCCCACTCCGAACAGGACGTATGGCATCGGGTACGCGAGCGGCGTGTTCGACATGTTCCACGTCGGGCACCTGAACCTTCTCCGCCGCGCCCGCCAGCGGTGCCGACACCTCGTCGTCGGAGTGGCGAGCGACGAGTATGCCGACGAGGTCAAGGGTCGTGCTCCGGTCGTCCCGTGCGACGAGCGCATCGACATCATCTCTGCACTCGGCATCGTCGACGAAGTCCTCATCGATCGCGCCGAGGACAAGACCCACGTGTGGCAACAGTGTCCGTTCGAGGTCATCTTCAAAGGCTCCGACTGGCAGGGCACCCCCAAGGGCTACCGCCTCGAGCGAGCGATGAACGCCGTGGGTGCCGAAGTCCTCTACTTCCCGTACACCCGCCAGACCTCGAGCACGATGTTGCGCTCGTTCCTGGGCGGCCGAGAGCTCGAATCAGAATGACGAGCATCGGCGCCCCCACGAACGCGGCCGTGGTGATCGTCCCACCGGTCACCACGGCCGTTCCCCCCGCTTCGAGCGCGATGGTGCGCTCGTTCCCCGGCGGCCGAGGGCTCGAATCAGAATGACGATGAGCATCGGCGCCCCCACGAACGCGGCCGTGGTGATCGTCCCACCGGTCACCACGGTCGTTCCCACTCACCGGCGTCCGGTGTTGATGCGCGAAGCAGTGCAGAGCATCGTCGACCAGGACTATCCCGGCCTGATCGAGATCATCGTCGTGTTCGACGGGTGCGATCCTGAGCTGCCCGACATCGACACCGGTCCGCTCCGGTCGATGCGGGCGATGGTCAACGGGCGAGTCCGCGGCCTCGCCGGCGCGCGGAACTCCGGCATCCTGGCCGCGGCCCACGAGTTCGTCGCGTTCCTCGACGACGACGACACCTGGCTTCCGGGCAAGCTGTCGGCCCAGATGCCGTTGTTCGACCTGCACGCCGATGTTCGCCTGGTCGGAACGGCGATGCGCGTCGACGACGGCCACCGGCTGCACGAGCGACTGGTCCCGGTCGACGTCGTGACGCGTGACCATCTCGTGCGCGATCGCCTGGCCGGGCTGCACTCGAGCAGCTTCGTCTTCCGTCGTCATGCTCTCGTCGACGAGATCGGGCTCGTCGACGAGAGCCTCCCGGGGGCTTACGGCGAGGACTACGACATGCTGCTCACGACGTCCGGAATTGCGCCCATTCGGCTCGTCAACGAGGCGCTCGTGTCGGTGCGGTGGCAAGGGCAGTCCTACTTCTACGGTCAGTGGGCCCGGTACGCCGAAGCGCTGACGTACTTGCTCGCCAAGCACGGCGACATCGCCGCCGATCCGCGCGCCGCCGGCAGGATCCGGTCCCAGATCGCCTTTGCGCACGCCGCAGGCGAGCAACGACGTCAGGCCCGGAGCATCGCTCGGCAGGTCCTGCGCCACGACGTGCGCAACCTGCGGGCGTGGCTCGCCCTGGCGATCTCCTGGCGCCTCCTCTCGGCCGATGCAGTCGGACGGGTTGCCAACCGCTTCGGAAAGGGAATCTGATGAAGATCCTCATCGCCTGCTCCTCCGGCGGCCATCTCGCCCAAGCGCTCGCGCTCAAGCCGTGGTGGGGGCAGCACGAGCGGCTGTGGGTCACCGGTCCCACGCCCGACGCGCAGATGAAGCTCGCGGATGAGCGGGCGATCGCGTGTCACTGGCCGACCCAGCGCAACATTCCGAACTTGGTGCGCAACGCCGCGCTGGCGCATCAGGTGCTGCGCGACTTCCGGCCGGACATCGTCTTCAGCACCGGCGCCGCCGTCGCCGTGCCGTTCATCCTCCAGGCCCACGGCGTAGGTGCCCGGTCGGTCTTCCTCGAGACGGTCGATCGCATTGCGAAGCCCTCGCTGAGCGGACGCCTCGTCTACCCCTTTGTCGATGACTACCTCACGCAGTGGGAGCAGCTCGGCGAGCGACTCCCGCGGTCCAAGCTCGTCGGATTGGTGCTGTGAACGGCCAGTTCACCGTCGTCGCGAGCGTCGGCACGTATCACCACCCGTTCGAGAGATTCGTCGAGTGGCTCGAGCCCTGGACGACCGAGAACCGCGCGCGCGTGGTTCTCCAGCACGGTTCCACCAGCCCGATGTCAGGGGCCGAGAACCACGAGGTGCTGGCGCCCAAGGACCTGCTCGACCACTACCGCGACGCCGACGCGATCGTCCTGCAAGGTGGCGCCGGTGGCGTCATGGACGCTCGGAAGGCGGGCCGGATCCCGATCGTCGTGCCGCGCATACCGGTGGATCACGAAGTCGTCGACAACCACCAGGTGGTGCTGTGCCACCGGCTGGCCGAGCTGGGCCTGGTGCACGTCGCGGAGTCGGCGGAGGAGCTGGCCCGGTTGCTCGATGGCACCCGTGACGGAACGATCGCCACCCGGTTGGCAGCACGACGGTCGACGCCGGGAACGCGAGCGGCCGTCCGGCTGCTGGCCGCGGTGGGGCCATTGACCTCGTACCGGATGGAGCGGGGAGCAGTCATTCTCGAGCCGCGGCTGCGGCGCCTTCCTCACGTGTGGACGATCCTGTCGGGGTTCATGAATCGAGGATTGCTCGCCTATGCGCTCGCGCTTGGTGCAGCGCTTCTCGTCAACCACCGGGTCGACCTGTCGGCCGGCCACGAGCGGATCACGCTCGGGCTGGTGGCATTGTGGCTGTTCGCCAGCTTCGCGGTGACCCCGGAGTTCGCGCGGGCGAGGTCGCTCCAACCTGCCGCCTGGTTCGTCGGGTTGGCCGCGGTGGGCGCGGCAGCAGCGTTCGTGGCCGGCGTCGACGGTTCGCCCGAGCTGCGCGATGGATTCATGGTCGGGCTCGCATCAGCCGCGACGCTCACCGTCGCCACCCTGGTTTACCGATTGCTGTTCCGCCGGATTCCGACTGTGCTGGTCGGCAGTGAGGCGTCGGTCTGCGGGCTCGCTGCGCAGTGGAAGGATCGGCGCGACGTGAAGGTCGTGGCCACCTGCGCGTGGAGCGGTGACACGACCGCGCTTCCTGACGGGTCGATCGCGGAGCTGATTCCGCAGGCCTTGGGCGCCGTGAACCGGAACAACGCATGCTCCGTGGTCGTCGTCTCGGTGCACTCGCTGGAGCGCTTCATGCTGCGTGACCTCGCGTGGGCCCTGCGGCGCTCGGGTGCCGCGTGCTTGGTGCTGAGCGACGGCACCGACGTCCCGGACCACACGCGTGCCAGGGAGGTGGCCGGCCGCGCTGCATTCTCGATCCGTCCGCCGGCCGAGCACCTGATCGCGACCGTGGTGAAGGACACCATCGACCGAGTGGTTGCTGCGATCGCCCTGGTGCTGCTCGCCCCGTTGTTCATCGTCCTGTCGCTCGTGCTGCGCGTCACGCTGCAGCAGCCGGCGATCCTTCGGCAGGCCCGCACCGGACGCGACGGCGTCCCGTACGTGATGTACACGTTCCGCACCGCGATCTCGACTGCCAGCGAGGGCCAGGTCATCCCTCCGCTCGGGCGGTTCCTGCGCCGGACCTCGATCGACGAGCTGCCCCGACTCCTGAACGTTCTCAACGGCGACATGTCACTCGTCGGCCCGCGTGCGTCCCCTCCGGCCGCCGTCGTGCGCTACGACGACCGGACCTGGCGACGGTTGACGGTGCGCCCGGGGTTGACCGGCCTCAGCCAGGTCAGCGGCCGGTCCCGGCTCACGCAGGAGGAGTCGATCAACCTGGACTTGCAGTACGTCGACCAGTGGAGTCTGCGCCTCGATGCGCGCATCCTCGCGCGGACGCTGCGCATCGCCCTGAACCGCGACCTGACCCGCTGAACCAGCGGTCACTCGCTGTTACAGTGCGACGGTGTCCGACCTCGCCTATCGCTTGAAGGTCTTCCGTCAGATCGGCCTGATCAAGCCTCAGCTTCCCCACCGCCTGGCTTTTGCCGGCTACCAGCTCGTCAAGTGGGGACCCGGCTTCCCGGCTGCCGTTGCCGCTGCCGCATCCCGGTCGCCGCATCAAGAGGCCATCATCGACGATGCCGGTGAGCTGACCTGGTCCGAGCTGCGCGACCAGATCAACCAGCTGTCCCACGCCCTCCGGGAGCGCGGCGTCGAGCCGGGCGACTCCGTGGCGCTGCTGGCGCGCAACCACCGCTACATCGTGATGGCGATGGTGGCGATCATGCAGGTCGGCGGTCGGGTCCTGTTGCTCAACACGATGGCCAGCGGGTCTCAGCTCACCGAGCTCGCGACCCGTGAGGGCGCGGCGTTCATCGTCCTCGATCAGGAGTTCCTCTCGGTGGCCGACGACGTCGACCGCGACCAGCTCATCCTGGCCTGGGCCGACGACGAAGTCGACGGGATTCCGACCATCGCGGAGCTGACGAAGGGGCAGTCCACCAAGCAGCCGCCGAAGCCGGCCAAGCGCGGGTCCGTGGTCATCTTCACGTCCGGCACCACCGGCCTCCCCAAGGGTGCGAGGCGCGAGGAGCCCGACGGTCTCGACCCGTTGGTGACGTTCTTCGGTGCCATCCCGTACCGCGGCAACTCCACGGTCGTGCTGGCGGCACCGTTGTTCCACTCGTGGGGCCTGATCAACTTCGGTTTCGGCCTCTCGACCGTGCCCACGTACGTGCTGCGTCGCCGGTTCAAGGCCGAGCAGGTCCTGAAGGACATCGAGCAGTACCGGGCCGAAGTCCTGGTGGTCGTGCCCCTGATGATGCAGCGGCTCGTCGACGCGGACCCCGAGCTTCTCCGCACGGTCGACGTGTCGAGCCTGCGCATCACCGCAGCCAGCGGATCGGCGCTCGCCGGCGACCTCGCCACGCAGTTCATGGACACGTTCACCGACTCGGTCTACAACTTCTACGGCGCGACGGAGACCGGGTGGGTCACGATCGCCTCGCCCGAGGACCTGCGAGCCGCCCCCGGCACCGCCGGCCGCGCGCCGTGGCACACCACGGTGCGCATCCTCGACTCCGACGGAAACGAGGTGCCGGCGGGCGAGACGGGCACCATCTACGTGGCCAACGACATGCCCTTCGGCGGGTACACCGACGGCAACACCAAGAAGTTCACGGACGGTCGGATGAGCACCGGCGATCTGGGTCACTTCGACGACGACGGCCGTCTCTTCGTCTCCGGCCGCGACGACGACATGGTCATCTCCGGTGGCGAGAACGTCTTCCCGCGTGAGCTCGAGGACGCCCTGATCGGGCACCCCGACATCGCCGACGTGGTGGTCGTGGGCATCCCCGACACGGACTGGGGGCAGGTCCTCGCGGCCTACGTCGTGACTCGCGACGGTGCCGATCTCGACCACGACGACGTCGTCTCCTTCGCCAAGGAACGCGTGGCTCGCTTCGCGGTCCCGGGTCGCACGATGTTCCTCGATGAGCTGCCACGCAATCCCACCGGCAAGGTCATGAAGCGCGAGCTTCCGGAATTCGACTGACGCTGAGGAGCGGCAACGACCAGCGTCTCGGCGCCGCTGTGGCAGGCTGACGACGTGGACATCACGTACGACCCGCATCCTGACGGACAGCCCGATCCGGGCGAAGTGGTGTGGACGTGGGTTCCCTACGAGGACGATCCGGAGCAGGGCAAGGACCGGCCCGTCCTGCTTGTCGGTCGCCTCGACGAGGAGCTCGTCGGACTGATGATGACGTCCAAGGACCACGACCGGGACCTCGAGCAGGAGGCCGACGCCGGCCGGTTCTGGTTCGACATCGGTTCCGGCCCGTGGGACAGCCAGGGTCGGCCCAGCGAGGTGCGCCTCAATCGCCTGATCCCGGTCAATCCTGACGACGTCCGTCGTGAAGGGGCCGTGCTCGACCGCGAGCGTTTCGAGGCCGTCGCGGCGGCGCTCGCGCCGTACGTGCCCGGCCCGCCCACGCCATGAAGGTGCTGCAGCGGATCGACCACTTCCAACGTCGTCATCCGGTCATCGGTTTCCCGCTGGCGGTCATCTACAAGTACTTCGACGACCAAGGCCCCTACCTTGCCGCGATCGTGGCGTACTACGCCTTCATCGCCATCTTCCCGCTGCTGCTCATCTCCACGTCCATCCTCGGCTTCTTCCTCCAGGACGACCCGGTGCTGCGTGACCGGCTGCTGAACTCCGCCTTGAGCCAGTTCCCGATCGTCGGTGACCAGCTCGGTCGACCGGAGGGCCTTCGCGGCAGCACGTCCGCGCTCGTGGTCGGCTCGATCGCGGCCACGTACGGTGCGCTCGGCCTCGGGCAGGCAGCCCAGAACGCCGCCAACATCGCGTGGTCGGTGCCGCGGAACAGCCGAACGAACGCCGTGCTCCAGAGGCTCCGCAGCGTGGTGTTCCTCGCCATCGCCGGCATCGGCGTCCTGACTCTTGCCATCACGTCGTCGGTGCTGGCCAACCCCGACGCCCTGGGCGGGACGGTCGAGTCCGACTACGGACGAGTGGCCCGTCTCGTCGGTTTCGTGTTCACGTCGCTGATCTTCATCGGCCTGTTCCGTCTGGTCAGTGCCGGACGGGGAACCGTCCGGTCGGTGCTGCCGGGTGCCCTGGCGGCGTCGGTCCTGTGGCAGCTGCTCCAGCTCGTCGGCAACTCCTTCGTCACGAACGTGATCGCCTCGGCCAACCAGATGAACCAGACCTTCGCCCTGGTGCTCGGACTGATCGCCTTCCTCTACCTCGCCGGCATCCTGACGGTCCTCGGTCTGGAGATCAACGTGGTGCTGCGCCGACGCCTCTACCCGCGCGCCCTGCTCACCCCGTTCACCGACAACGTCTCGCTCACCAAGGCGGACCTCCGCGCCTACACGAGCTACGCGAAGTCCCAGCGACACAAGGGTTTCCAGTCGATCGAGACGACCTTCGAGCAGAAGCCGGAGGAACCGCACCGGTAGGCTCAGGGTGACCAGCAAGCACCGCGAGAATCACACGAAGAGAAGGACATCGCCATGCCCACGGGCAAAGTGAAGTGGTACGACGCCGAAAAGGGTTTCGGATTCCTCACCCAGGACGACGGTGGCGACGTTCACGTGCGCTCGGACGCCCTGCCCGAAGGGGTCACGACGCTGAAGGCAGGTGCGCGGGTGGAGTTCGGCATTGCTCAAGGCCGCCGCGGCGACCAAGCGCTCCAGGTCCGTGTGCTCGAGCCCGTCGCCTCGGTGGCGCGGGCCCAGGCGCAGGCCCGACGCAAGGCGCCCGAGGAGATGGTCACGATCGTCGAGGACCTCATCCGCTTGCTCGACGACATCGGCGAGGGCTACCGGCACGGCCGGCGCCCCGACAAGAAGGCCGCCAAGCCGGTCGCGCTCCTGCTCCGGGCTCTGGCCACTGAGCTCGACGGATAGCAGGGCCCGACGACAGCAGGCCAGCGCCCGGCGTCCCGTATGCTAGTTGAATCATCTACTAGTCAAGGACCCGCATGACCGAGTACACCGTCTCCGATCTCGAGCAGCGGTTGACACCCAGCGAGCGGATGCCGGTGCTGTTCGTCGGGCACGGCAACCCGATGAACGCGATCTCGGACAACGCGTTCACCCGGTCGTGGGCTCAGCTCGGCACGGAGCTGCCGGACGCGCAGGCGATCGTCGTGGTGAGCGCGCACTGGCTCACGCCGGGGTCAACGCACATCACCGACGCCCCCCGGAACCGTGTCATCCACGACTTCGGCGGCTTTCCCGACGAGCTCTACCGCGTGCAGTACGAGTCGGTCGGTGACGCCGGTGTCGCCCGCATCCTCGCGCGGCAGCTCGTGGAGTACGAGGCGCAGCTCGACGCTCAGTGGGGCCTGGACCACGGCACCTGGTCGGTCCTGGTGCACCTTGCGCCGGCGCCGTCGGTCCCGGTGCTGCAGGTCAGCATCGATGCCACCATGCCGCTGCCGGAGCTGCACGCGCTGTACTCGCGGCTGCGCTCGCTGCGCCGTCGGGGGGTCCTGTTCATCGGCAGCGGCAACATCGTGCACGCGCTCGGACGGGTCACGTGGGGCGGCGGCCCCGCGTGGGACTGGGCCGAGCAGTTCGACACCGACACCGCCGAAGCGCTGCGCGAGCGGCGTACCCATCAGCTCCTCGATCCGTACGGCACGTGGGCCGAGGCGCGCCTCGCCGTGCCGACCGACGACCACTACCGTCCGATGGTCGCCGCGCTGAGCCTGTTGGAGGACGACGACGACCTCCGGTTCTTCAACGAGGCCATCGACCTCGGATCGGTGGGGATGCGTTCGTTCGTCACGGTCTGACGGCGGGGCGCGGAGTCTTCGGCGGCGGGTTGAGCGCCCGGGCCATCACGAACGAACCCCAGGCGAGCAGGATCACCGCGGTGATCACCATGCCGAGCGGTGCAGAGACCCCGAGGGTGAACAGGCCGATCCCCAGGAGGCCACCGGTGACCCACGACAGCTGGAGCAGCGTCTCCGAGCGCGCGAACATGCTGGTGCGAACCTCTTCGCCGACGTCGCGCTGGATGAGGGCGTCGAGGCTGAGCTTGCCGAGCGACTGGCAGAGCCCGACGGTGAGTCCCAGCAGTGCCGCCATCGGCCAGCGGAAGAAGGTGGCGGCCACCACGAGCACGGCGACGTCGAGCACCAGGACAGCCAGCACGACCCGTTCGGGTCGTCGGGACTTGGTCCACGACCCGATGACGATCCCAAGGGTGTTGCCCAGTCCGGCGGCGCCGATGACCAGAGCCATCAGCACCGTGGCATTGCCGCCCCATCCCATGGAGTCGGGAGGGTCACGCAGGGTGAAGGCCATGAAGATGGTGAGGAAGCCGGTGAGCAGGCGAAGGCCGGCGTTGCTGCGCAGGCCGTTGACGACGTCGCGCGACACGCTCATGCCTGGGCGTCGTCCGCCGAGGTCGACCTGTTCCTCCCCGACGCTGGAGTCGACGCGCGACGGCAGGAGCACGGCGAGGATGGTGCCGATCACGAAGAGCACCGCCGCGTAGCGCAGGGCCCAGGGTGCGCCGATGGCGGCGGCGGCGACGGCGAGCGGGGCCGAGATCGCTGCCGCAGCCGTGCCGGTGAAGGAGATCCGGGAGTTGGCCTTCACCAGCGTGAACTCCACGGGGAGCAGGCGCGGTAGCGCCGCGGCGCGAGTGACGCCGTAGGCCTTGGACGAGACGAGAACTCCGAGGGCAGCCAGGTAGAACGCCGGCGACTCGTCGACCACCGCCCCGGCGAGCACCCAGCAGCAGAAGGCGCGC
The DNA here is from genome assembly GCA_963781445.1 of uncultured Actinomycetota bacterium. Classification (GTDB taxonomy): domain Bacteria; phylum Actinomycetota; class Actinomycetes; order Propionibacteriales; family Nocardioidaceae; genus Aeromicrobium. The sequence goes on along the minus strand of CAWAGS010000010.1, from coordinate 212,120 downwards.
ACGGCCATCGTCGCGCCGATGGCCCAGCGCCGCCCGCGTCGGAACCGGTCGAGGAAGGGGCCGATCAGCGGGGCGACCACCGCGAACGGCAGCATCGTGAGCACGAGGAACAGGGCAACCTGGCCACTCGCCTCCTCGGTCGGGACCGTGAAGAACAGGGTGCCCGCCAACGACACCGCCACCGCGGCGTCGCCGGCGGTGTTGAACGCGTGCATCTCGAGAAGCCGCGACAACCCGCTCTCGCCGGCCCCGCCGGAGTGCGTGAATCGGCGTGCCCCGAGGAAGGCCGAGGTGCTGCTCCGGGCGACCATGCGACCCGCGCTGCCGGAGAGTCGTCGAGCTCGCTCGGCCGATCGCGACAGGCGTGAAGACCCCCGCGCCGGGTCGTCGCCCTCGGAGAACGGAGACGGCGGACCCTCCCGCTCCGGTCCACCGGGCCCCTCGAAGTCCTCCATGACCTCATCCTGCCTCACCCCGTGGACGTTGCCGGCCCGGACATGGGCGACAATCGAGTCATGACCTCCGACTCGCTGCTGACCTCCGCCGTCGACGCGGCACGCGCCGTGGCGGAGGAGGCTGCCGACCAGGGCACGGTCGGCGAGCACCTCGGGGCCATCGACGAGGGCCACGGCGTCGTGGCCCACCATTTCGCCTCCACCCAGCCGGGTTATCGCGGCTGGTACTGGTCGGTCACCGTGTCACGAGCGCCCGACGACGACAAGATCACCGTCAACGACATCGTGATGCTGCCCGGTGAAGCAGCGGTGGTGGCGCCGCCGTGGACGCCGTACCGCGAGCGCATCCAGCCCGGCGATCTCGGCCCCGGAGACGTCCTCCCGCCCGACGAGGACGACATCCGCCTGGTCCCGGCCTGGTCGGCCGGCGACGACCAGGACACCGTCGACCGCGCCTTCGCGCGCGAGGTCGGGCTCGGCCGCACGTGGGTGCTGTCCCTCGAAGGTCGCGACCTCGCAGCGCAGCGCTGGCACGACGGAAACCAGGGCCCGGACACGCCCATCACGGAGCAGGCACCGGGCACCTGCGACTCCTGCGGCTTCCTCATCAGCCTGGCCGGGCCGCTGTCCGACACGTTCGGCGTCTGCGCCAACGGGATGGCCAACGACGACGGCAAGGTCGTGGCCTTGTTGCACGGGTGCGGCGCCCACTCAGGGGCCAGGCTCAGCCGGTCGGCCGGACCGCAGCAACTGCCGCCGCCGGTCTTCGACACCGTCACCGTCGACGAGATCGAGCAGCTCTGACCAGAGTCGTCAGCGTCAGGCGGTCTTGCGGCGTCGACCGGGCTGCATTCGCAGCGCGTTGCGACGGCGCCGGCAGTACTCGATGCCGATGAGACCGAGGCCCAGCCCGGCCAACGCGGTCCACATCCACCAGGTGCGGCCCTGCTCGTCGAGCGTGCCGAGGAAGGGCAGGAGGGCCACGGCGATGACGCCCCAGACGATCGTGCCCACCGTCATGGTGCGGACGCCGTCGACGTCCATCGGCTCCACCTCGGCGACCCGATGGGTCGTGCTGCCGATCTCCAGCTCGGTGACCTCCGGACGACCCAGCTCGTGGCGCCGTGCCGCGCGCTCCAGCCGGGCGCTCTCGCGATGACCGAGCTTCCGCTCGATCGTCTCGGGTCCGTCGCCCTCGCGAACGGCCCAGTCGTCACCTTCGGTCACCTCGTCAGCCTACCCGTCGGGCACTGTCCTGCCGGGACCTGCTGGCATGCTGATCGACGATGAACCCCCGCTTCCGACGACTGCTGATCCCGGGCCTGCTCGTGGCCCTGCTGATCGTCGTCCTCATCGGCGCGCTCACCGACCGCAGCGACGGTTCGGCGGCGTCGTTCGACGAGCCGGTCGAGTCGTCGGTGGTGTCTCGCATCGCCGATCCGCGGATCGTGGAGTCGAGTGGGTTGGCGGTGAGCTCGACCCACGACGATCTCGTCTACACGGTCAACGACTCCGGCAACACGGCCGTCGTCTACGCCGTGCGTCTCTCGACCGGGCAGGTCGTCGGCACGACCCGGATCGAGGGCCCCACCTGGGTCGACACCGAGGCGATGGCGCTGCACGGCGACACCCTGTGGGTCGCCGACACCGGCGACAACGCGGCGGGTCGATCCGACACGGCGTTGTACGCACTGCCTGAGCCGGGACCGGGAGACCACGTGGCGACGCCGACTCGCTACCCGGTCTCGTACGAGCAGGGGCCCCAGAACGTCGAAGCGCTGGTGGTGCAGCCGGACAGCGGCCGGATCATGTTGTTCTCGAAGCAGTCCGATGGCGGGGCCGTGCTGCGACTGCCCAAGACTCTCCGTGCGGGCGCACCCAACGTGGCCGCCACGACCGACCGACCAACGCCCCCGTTCACCACCGATGCCACGTCGACCCCCGACGGACGCCACGTGCTGGTCCGCAACTACGCCGTTGTGGAGATCCGCGACGCCGAGTCCTGGCAGCTGCTCCGCACCGACGCGCTGCCGGACCAGCCGCAGGGCGAGACCATCGCGATGGAGCCCTCGGGTCACTCCTATCTGGTCGGCAGCGAGGGCAGGAACTCGGCTCTGATCCGCGTGGTCCTCGATCCCGAAGCCACCGTGGCGCCGACGCCGTCGCCGTCGTCGAGTCCGTCGGCACCCGAGCAGCCCGCGGAGGGCGCGCAGGTGCCGCTCGCCGTGGTCATCGGGGTTGGTGCGCTGGTGGCCGGTTTCGTCGCTGTGCTGGTCCTGCTCCGCCGCTCACGCCACCCCTGACGTTCAGGCAGGATTCGGCTTCGGTTTGGAAGGATGGCCGCATGACTCCCCGAACTGTGCCGCTCGTGGTGGCAGCGGCCGTCCTCGCCACGCCCCTCCTGGCTGCGGTCGCACCGGCCCTGGCCGCCGACCCGGACGTCGGTGAGGTCAGCCGGATCGACGACCCGCGCATCAAGGAGTCGAGCGGGCTCGCCGTCAGCCCGACCACCGACGACCTCGTCTACACGATCAACGACGCGGGCAACGCGCCGATCGTCTACGCCGTCACCATCTCCACCGGCAAGGTCGTGGGGACGACCGCGGTCGAGGGTGGGCCGATCTCCGACACCGAGTCGATCGCGATCGACTCCGAGGGCACCATGTGGCTGGCCGACCTCGGTGACAACGACGCCGAACGAGACGACGTCGCGCTCTACTCCTTCGAGGAGCCCGGTCCCGGCGATCACACCGTGACAGCGGAGCGCTACGCCGTCACGTACGCCGAGGGGCCGGTCGACGTCGAGGCCCTGCTCGTCCACCCGAAGACCGGTGCAAAGTTCCTGGCCAGCAAGGACAAGAAGAAGCCCGGCACGCTCTTCTCCCTGCCGGACACCTTGTCGACGACTCAGCCGAACCTCGCCACCGACCTGGGCAAGCCCGTGCCGGAGGACGTCTCCGACGCCACCTACACGCTCGACGGATCCCAGGCACTGATCCGGACGCGCGACGCCGTCCACGTCTTCGACCCGCAGACGTGGCAGGAGATCCGAGTCCTGAAAGTGCCGAAGGTCGAGCAGGGCGAGTCGATCTCCATGGAGCCGAGCGGCACGTCGTTCCTCATCGGCAGCGAGGGCAAGCGATCGCCGCTCATCCGGGTCGCCTACGACCCCGGGACCTCGGATGACGCCACGCCGACGCCTGCCAGTACCGACGAGCCGACGCCCGCGCCGGCGGAGACCTCGTCGGCACCGGCCCCGGCGTGGCTGGTGCTGGGGGGCGGTCTGGCCGCGGTCGCCGCGCTGGGAGCAATCGCGTGGTTGGTGACTCGCCGCCGCTGAGGTTCTGGCATGCTGCCTCGCATGGCCGTCACTCTCGACTCGTACTTCAAGCTCACCGACCGTGAGACATCCGTCGCCAAGGAGGTACGAGGAGGGGTCGTCACGTTCTTGACGATGGCCTACATCATCGTCCTCAACCCGATCATCCTGTCCGGCGTCGCCGATGCCGACGGCCGCTATCTCGGCGGGGGAACGGAGCCCGGTTCGGGCTTCGCCACGATCGCGGTCGTCACCGCCCTGGTCGCCGGGGTCCTGACGATCCTGATGGGCGTGGTGGCCAACTTCCCGTTGGCGCTGGCCACGGGCCTCGGGTTGAACGCCTTCGTGGCCTTTTCGGTGGCGAGCCAGATGTCCTGGGCCGACGCAATGGGCCTGGTGGTCCTCGAGGGCCTGATCATCCTCGTGCTCGTGCTCACCGGGTTTCGCAAGCTCGTCTTCGACGCCGTGCCCCGCGAGCTCAAGACGGCGATCGCCGTGGGCATCGGACTGTTCATCACCTTCATCGGGCTCGTCGACGCCGGTTTTGTCCGGACCTCCGGCATCCCCGCGCCCCCGGTCGGGCTCGGCATCGGCGGTCAGCTGTCCGGGTGGCCGGTGCTGGTGTTCTGCATCGGCCTGCTGGTGATGATCGCGCTGTACACGCGCGGCGTCCCTGGCGCGATCCTCATCGGCATCGCCATCACGACGGTGCTCGCGGGCGTCGTCCAGGCGCTGACCGACACGAAGGCGAGTGGCGGCGACCCGATGTCGAAGGGGTGGAACCTCAACGTCCCGTCCTGGCCCGACGACCTCGTGCAGAAGCCGGACTTCTCCCTGCTCGGTGACTTCTCCCTGTTCGGCTCCATCGACCGGGTCGGCATCGTCACGGCGGTCCTCCTGGTCTTCACGCTGCTGCTCGCGGACTTCTTCGACACGATGGGCACGATGACGGCCATCGGCGCGGAGGCCGGCCTCAACGACGAGGAGGGCACGCCCGAGGGCGCGCAGCGGATCCTCGTGGTCGACTCCATCGCCGCCGCGGCAGGCGGCGCAGCCGGCATCTCCAGCAACACGTCGTACATCGAGTCCGCCTCCGGCGTCGGCGACGGGGCGCGCACAGGTCTGGCCAGTGTCGTCACGGGGCTGCTGTTCCTGGCCTCGACGTTCCTGGCTCCGCTTGTGCAGCACATCCCCAACGAGGCTGCGGTTCCTGCCCTCGTGCTCGTCGGCTTCCTGATGATGAGCCAGGTCACGGACATCTCCTGGGACGACGCCGAGATCGCGATCCCGGCCTTCCTCACGATCGTCCTGATGCCCTTCACGTACTCGATCACCGCCGGCATCGGCGCCGGCTTCATCGCCTACGTCGTCCTGAAGGCGGTGCGCGCGAAGGCCGCCGAGGTGCACTGGCTGTTGTGGCTGGTGGCGACCCTGTTCGTCGTCTACTTCGCCATCGACCCGATCACCCGCTGGATCACCTGACCGCTGACGAGAGGCTCCCGTACCCTGACGAGAGGCTCCCGTACCGCTGAGGAGAGACTCCGCGCGATACGTTGTCGCGATGGAGATCTCTCTCGGAGAACTGGTCCCAAAGGTCGCCGAGGGTGCCTGGGTGGCGCCGAACGCGACGCTGGTCGGTGCCGTGACCATCGCCGACGGCGCGAGCATCTGGTACGGCGCGGTGCTGCGGGCCGACAACGAGCCGATCACCATCGGCGCCCGGTCCAACGTGCAGGACAACTGCGCGTTCCACGTCGACAAGGGCATGCCGGTCTCGCTCGGTGAGGGGGTGTCCATCGGCCACGGCGCCGTCGTGCACGGTGCGACGATCGGCGCGCACGTGCTCGTCGGCATGGGCGCCGTCGTCATGAACGGCGCGGTCATCGGCGAGGAGTCGATGATCGCCGCCGGTGCGCTGGTCACCGAGGGCATGGAGGTGCCGCCGCGCTCGCTCGTCGCCGGCGTCCCCGGCAAGATCCGTCGCGAGCTCAGCGACGCCGAGGTCGAGAACATCCGCAACAACGCCCGGATCTACGAGGAGCACCGCGACCTGCATCGACAGGGTCTGCCCGACTGAGGTCCGGGTCCGCGACACCCTGCGGCATGCCGGCCCGGTCGGGTGAGTCACATCCGGTGGCGGCGCACGATCAGGCGTTCATAGACTTCGGCCATGGACTCTGCTTCCGGTCGACCTGATCCCGGCACCGCGAAGGTGCTGCTCGCCGACGGTCTGGATGCCACGGTCGCCGAGTGGGAGGAGGCCACGGCCGCCGTCCTGCGCAAGACCAAGCGGCTCGCCGACGACGCGCCTGACCACGACGTCTGGGACCTCCTGGCGCACGAGACCCTCGACGGGATCAGCGTCACTCCGCTCGGCAGCCCGGCGATCTCCGCCGACCTGCCCGACCCGGGCCTCCCCGGTCAGGCGCCGTACACGCGGGGCGGCGTCGCGACCCGCGAGCTCGACGGCTGGGACGTCCGCGCTTGGTTCACCGACCCAGACGTCGACCTCTCCGCAGCCCAGGTCGTGACCGACCTCGAGAACGGGGTGAACTCCGTGTGGCTCTCCGTCGGAGAGGGCGCGATCCCGGTCGAGGCCGTCGCCCAGGTCCTCGAGCCGGTGTTCATGGATCTCGCTGCCGTCGTCGTCGACGCGCCCGAAGTTCCGCTCGAAGCAGCCCGAGCGCTGGACGCCGTCCTCGCCGACAAGGCGGTCCAGCCCGCGTCCGGCACGAACTACGGCGCCGATCCGCTGGGCGCGTCCGTCCGGGGGAGCGGCGTCACGGACGTCGCGGTCGCGGTCGAGGTGGCCGAGCTGGCCCGAGCCCGGGGCGCGCGCGGCGTCGTCGTCGACGCCACCGCCGTCCACGACGCCGGTGCCTCAGACGTCCAGGAACTGGCCTACTCGCTGGCGGCCGGAGCGACCTACCTGCGCGCGTTGGTCGACGCCGGCCTCTCGGTCGACGAGGCGGCCGGGCAGATCGACTTCCGCTATGCGGCCACCGACGAGCAGTTCATCACCATCGCCAAGCTGCGGGCTGCCCGCCTGCTCTGGAACCGCGTCGCCGAGCTGAGTGGCGCCGCAGCGGACGCACGCGGCCAGCGTCAGCACGCGGTCACGTCGCGACCGATGATGTCCGCCTTCGATCCGTACGTGAACATGCTCCGCACCACCGTGGCCGCGTTCGCGGCCGGGGTCGGGGGAGCTGACGCCGTCACGGTGCTGCCGTTCGACGAGCCGCTCGGGCTGCCGGAGGCCTTCAGCCGCCGCATCGCCCGCAACACCTCGAGCCTGCTCATCAGCGAGTCGCACGTTGCCGTCGTCACTGATCCGGCCGGCGGTGCGCATGCGGTCGAGAAGCTCACCGACGACTTCGCCCGCGCGGCCTGGACGCTCTTCGGTGAGCTCGATGCCAACGGGGGTGTCGTCGCGTCGCTGGCCGACGGGAGCCTGCACGCCCACATCGCCGAGACGGTCGAGGCGCGCGAAGCCCAGGTCTCGACGCGGAACCGCCCGATCACCGGGGTCAGTGAATTCCCGAACCTGCACGAGGACGTCGCCGAGCGCCGGCCCTATGGCCGGGCCCCGGTGGTGCGTCGATACGGCGAGTCGTTCGAGCAGATGCGCAGCGAGCGCGCGAGCACCCCGCTCTTCCTGGCCACCATGGGCAGCCTCGCCCAGCACACCGCCCGAGCCTCGTTCGCGGCCAACCTGTTTGCGGCCGGTGGCATCGACACCGTCACGGCCGGCCCCAGCGAGAACCCGGCCGACGTCGTGTCCGCCTTCCACGAGGCCGGCGAGGTGCCCGTCGTCTGCTTGACCGGTCCCGACTCCGCATACGAGGACTGGGGTGCCGACCTGGTCACCGCCCTGCGCGAGGCTGGTGCGCGGCGCGTCATCCTGGCCGGCCCCGAGCCGCTGGCCGGCCTCGTCGGTGCCGATGACTCCGCGGCCACGGGAATCGACGCCGTCGCCTTCCTCCGCCGTACCCGCGAGGAGCTGGACGCATGAGCATCCCCGAGAGCTTCGACGGTCTCCCGCTCGACGCCGAGGAGTCCGAGCCTGCCGACCGCCAGGCGTACGACCGGGCCACGGACGGCGCCGAGCCGTGGGAGGCGCCCGAGGGCATTGCGCTGCGAGGCCTCTACACGGCCGACGACCTCGACGGTCTCGACGCGCTCGACACCTACCCGGGCCTCGCGCCGTTCCTGCGCGGCCCCTACCCGGCGATGTACACGACCCAGCCGTGGACGATCCGCCAGTACGCGGGCTTCTCCACCGCCGAGGAGTCGAATGCGTTCTACCGTCGCAACCTCCGGGCCGGGCAGAAGGGCCTGTCCGTGGCGTTCGACCTCGCCACCCACCGCGGCTACGACTCCGACCATCCCCGCGTGCGTGGGGACGTCGGCATGGCCGGTGTGGCGATCGACTCCATCTACGACGCGCGTCAGCTCTTCGACGGCATCCCGCTCGATGAGATGAGCGTGTCGATGACGATGAACGGCGCCGTGCTGCCGGTGCTCGCGCTGTACATCGTCGCGGCAGAGGAGCAGGGGGTGTCTCCGGACCAGCTCTCGGGGACCATCCAGAACGACATCCTCAAGGAGTTCATGGTCCGCAACACCTACATCTACCCGCCGGCACCGTCGATGCGGATCATCTCCGACATCTTCGCCTTCACCGCGGCCAAGATGCCCCGGTTCAACTCCATCTCGATCTCCGGCTACCACATCCAGGAGGCCGGGGCCACGAACGACCTCGAGCTCGCCTACACCCTGGCCGACGGTGTGGAGTACGTCCGGGCCGGACTCGACGTCGGGCTCGACATCGATGCTTTTGCGCCCCGCCTGTCGTTCTTCTGGGCCACCGGCATGAACTTCTTCATGGAGATCGCCAAGATGCGGGCGGCCCGCGCCCTCTGGGCACGGCTGGTCGCCGACTTCGAACCGACGAACCCCAAGAGCCTGTCGCTCCGGACGCACAGCCAGACGTCCGGGTGGTCGCTCACGGCCCAGGACGTCTACAACAACGTGGCCCGGACGTGCATCGAGGCGATGGCGGCCACCCAGGGGCACACCCAGAGCCTGCACACCAACGCCCTCGACGAGGCGATCGCGCTGCCCACGGACTTCAGCGCCCGCATTGCCCGCAACACCCAACTGCTGTTGCAGCAGGAGTCGGGCACGACCCACACGATCGACCCGTGGGGCGGCTCCTACTACGTCGAGCGGCTCACCCACGATCTCGCCAACCGCGCCTGGGCGCACATCCAGGAGGTCGAGTCCGCCGGCGGCATGGCGAAGGCGATCGAGGCCGGCATCCCGAAGATGAGGATCGAGGAGGCCGCGGCACGCACCCAGGCCCGCATCGACTCCGGTCAGCAGGCGGTCATCGGCGTCAACACCTACCGCCTCGCCGACGAGGACCCGCTGGAGGTGCGCGCCGTCGACAACGCCTCGGTGTTCGAGCAGCAGGTGGCCAAGCTCGAGAAGCTGCGCGCCGAGCGCGACCAGGCCGAGGTCGATCGCACGCTCGGCGCCCTGACCAAGAGCGCAGAAAAGGGCTCCACGCACGGGTCGCTCGAGGGGAACCTGCTCGCCCTCGCTGTCGACGCCGCCCGGGCCAAGGCCACGGTCGGTGAGATCTCCGACGCGCTGGAGAAGGTGTACGGGCGTCATCGAGCCGTGATCCGTACGATCTCAGGTGTGTATCGCAGCGAGGCCGGCCAAGGTGGCAACATCACCAAGGTCATCAAGGCCACCGAGGAGTTCGAGAAGGCCGAGGGACGTCGGCCGCGCATCCTGGTGGCCAAGATGGGCCAGGACGGTCACGATCGCGGCCAGAAGGTCATCGTCACGGCCTTCGCGGACATGGGCTTCGACGTCGACGTCGGCCCGCTGTTCTCCACGCCGGAGGAGGTCGCCCAACAGGCCGTCGATGCCGACGTGCACATCGTCGGGATCTCGAGCCTGGCAGCCGGTCACCTGACGCTCGTCCCCCAGCTCAAGGATGCGCTCAAGGAGCTCGGCCGCGACGACATCATGGTGGTCGTCGGCGGCGTCATCCCGCCCGACGACGTCCAAGCACTCAAGGAGATGGGCGCCGTCGAGGTGTTCCTCCCCGGCAGCGTCATCGCCGACTCCGCCCTGAGCCTGCTCGACAAGCTCCGCACCAGCCTGCAGCACTGATGAGCGATCTCGCCGAGGACGTCCTCGCGGGGCGCCGGGCCGCGATCTCGCGCGCCATCACGCTCGTCGAGTCGAGCCGCGACGACCATCGTGCGTCCGCCCGGGAGCTGCTCGAGACGCTGACGCCGAAGGCGGGCGGTGCGGTGCGGGTGGGCATCTCCGGGGTACCGGGGGTCGGCAAGTCCACGTTCATCGAGGCCCTGGGCAACTGGCTCGTCTCCGAAGGTCACAAGGTCGGCGTGCTGGCGGTCGACCCGTCGAGCATCCGCACGGGCGGCTCGGTGCTCGGCGACAAGACCCGCATGGCCACGCTGGCCACCAACCCGGACGCGTACATCCGCCCCTCGCCCACCGCCGGCACGCTCGGCGGAGTTGCCCGGGCCACCATGCAGGCCATGACGGTGCTGGAGGCCGGCGGGTTCGACGTCGTGCTCGTCGAGACGGTGGGCGTGGGTCAGTCCGAGATCACCGTCGCCGGCATGGTCGACACATTCCTGTTCCTCACGCTGTCCCGCACCGGCGACCAGCTTCAGGGCATCAAGAAGGGCATCCTCGAGATCGCCGACGTCATCGCCGTCAACAAGGCAGACGGCGACCGCGAGAAGGAGGCCGAGGCCAGTGCGAAGGACCTCGCCGGTGCGCTCCGACTTGTGTACGCCGGGACGGACGACTGGGTGCCGCCGGTGCTCACCTGTTCCGCCCTCGAGGGCCGCGGCATCGACACCGTCTGGCAGCGGGTCATCCGGCACCGCGAGTTCATGGGCAAGAAGGGCCTGCACGAACAACGGGCGCAGCAGCAGCTCGACTTCACCTGGGCGTTGGTCCGTGACGAGCTCGACCATCGCCTGCGCACCGACGAGGACGTCGCCGCAGTCCGGGCCGAGATCCGCGACGCAGTGCTGGCCGGCGAGATGCCGGCAGCCACGGCCGCCGACAAGATCCTCGAGGCCTACGACTCCTGACGCCGCGCGAGGACGCTCGCCCGTGCGCTGAGGTGGGCCCAGCTCGCCACGACCAGTCCACCGACGAGGAGAGCGAGCCCGGCCAGGAGGGCGCTTTCGTCGAGTGGTGCTCCGGTGTCCGGGAGTGTGCCGCCGTCATGGTCGTCGCCGTCGCTCTCCTCGTCGCCGCCACCGTCGCCGTCGCCGCCACCGTCGCCGTCGCCGTCGCCGTCGGTGCCGGCGGGTGCGACGAGGCTGGTGGGATCGGAGGTGTCGGAGGCGTCGGTGAATCCGGACTTGATGGCGGTGACCTGCACGGTGATGGCCTTCCCCTGCTCGGCTTCGGTCAGGAGGAGGGTCTTCTCCTGTCCGAGGGCCGAGCTGGAGACACTGCTGATCTCGGTGCCGTCGGCGAACCACCGGTAGGCGAAGGAGTCAGGTGTCGGCGATGGCGTTCCCTCGCCGGCGGTCAAGATCTGCCCGACCCGGGGTGTGCCGGAGATGGTGGCGGTCGGGCCTGGTGCGAACTCGCTCGCCGGTTTGCTGTAGCTGACCGACGCCGTGCCGGAGGCGGTGCTGGTGTTGGTGCCGTCCGAGGCAGCGCCGGCCTTGACCTTCGCGACCACGGTTCCGCTGGTCGTCATGCCGGAGACCGAGACCGAGTAGGTGGTGCCGGTTCCGGAGACCTGGGCGGTCGTGGCGCCGGCGGTGCCGGTCAGCTCGATGTCGTCATCGCCGAATCCGGTGACCGATTCGGAGAAGACCACGTCGAACACGATCGGGCTGCCGCTGGTCGGGTCATCTTGGCTCGAACCCTTGGCGATCGTCACCGACGGGACCGTCGTGTCCGGCGCGTTGTAGGTGACCGACGCCGTGCCGGAGGCGGTGCTGGTGTTGGTGCCGTCCGAGGCAGCGCCTGCCTTGACCTTCGCGACCACGGTTCCGCTGGTCGTCATGCCGGAGACCGAGACCGAGTAGGTGGTGCCGGTTCCGGAGACCTGGGCGGTCGTGGCGCCGGCGGTGCCGGTCAGCTCGATGTCGTCATCGCCGAATCCGGTGACCGATTCGGAGAAGACCACGTCGAACACGATCGGGCTGCCGCTGGTCGGGTCATCTTGGCTCGAACCCTTGGCGATCGTCACCGATGGGACCGTCGTGTCCGGCGCGTTGTAGGTGACCGACGCCGTGCCGGAGGCGGTGCTGGTGTTGGTGCCGTCCGAGGCAGCGCCTGCCTTGACCTTCGCGACCACGGTTCCGCTGGTCGTCATGCCGGAGACCGAGACCGAGTAGGTGGTGCCGGTTCCGGAGACCTGGGCGGTCGTGGCGCCGGCGGTGCCGGTCAGCTCGATGTCGTCATCGCCGAATCCGGTGACCGATTCGGAGAAGACCACGTCGAACACGATCGGGCTGCTGCCGGTTGGGTCGGCTTGGCTCGAACCTTTCGCGATCGTCACCGACGGGACCGTGGTGTCCGACGACGGCACCGTGTAGGTGACGACCGCCTTTCCGTGTCCGTCGTGAAATCCCTCCTCCACCGGCTGCGAGCTCGTCGCCGACGGCGTCACGAAGCTCGAACCACCACCACCACCACCGCCACCGGCCATGGCGACGAGCAGTAGCGAGGCGTCCGTGGCGGAGCCGCCACCCCCACCCCCTCCGCCGAAGTAGCCACCGCCACCGCCTCCACCGGCGGTTCCTTCGAAACCCCTTCCTCCGTTACCCCCTTGACCCGACGACCCAGCGGTGCCGGGAGTCGCCGGAAACGTCACCGGGTTCTCGATGGGGGTGACCACCGACGCCGAGCTCGTGCCGCCTGCACCGCCGGCGCTGGCTGTGCCAGCTCCGCCCCCACCGCCGCCATTGGCGCCGGTGCCGACCACGGTCTGGCCATCTTTGCCAGCGTTCCCGCTGGCTCCGCCGGCACCGCCATTCACCGTCGCGTTGATGCCGAGGACATTCCGTGTTCCGCGGTGCGCGGCACCCCCACCACCGCCGGCGACCAGCAGACGATCGGCCGTACCGCCCGCGGACGTGCGCAGGTCGGTCGCCCCACCGCCGCCTTCGGATTGCTCGCCGCCGCTTGACGACTGGCCCCAGCCCTGACCGCCGCCGTTGTAGGCCGACGGGCCCCTGCCGGTGCTGTTGTCGGGTCGATGGGTGCCCCTCTGTCCGACCTCGACGTTGTACGTCGTCCCCGCTGTCACCGCGAGCGTGGCTTGGACGTGCGCGCCGTTTCCACCGACGGCTACGGTGTCGCTGTCGCCGCCCGACGCGCCGTAGAGATCGAAGGTGGCCGAGGTGACGCCGGTCGGGACCGTCCAAGTCTGCGTGGAGCCGGTGTAGTCGAACGTACAGGTGACCGTGCTGCCGCCCGTCGTGCAGACGGGCTCCGCACGGGCGCCGGAGGGGGCCAGGAGCGTCAGTGCGGGAGCGACGAGGATCAGGGCGGCTGCTGCCCTGGTGCGGAAGACGCTGCGGTGAACGGCCATGTTCTCCTCGAGCGCAACGGTGGCGCTCCTAGGTGCCCGAGAGCGGGAGTGGTGGCTGCAGATTACTGGCCCGCCAGCACCACCGCCACGAATACGAGCGAATAGTCCGAAAAGACTAGTCAGAGGTAGTTCAGCGTGACTAAGGTCCGAAGAACCGCTCGACCACTGAGGTCGGCGAACCAAGGGGGAGACACACATGTTCCGACGAGCACTCGTCGCGGCAGCAGGGCTGGGCGTGACGTTCGCCATGACCCTGTCCTCAGGCAACGCGATCGCGTCGCCTGTGACCGCTGAGAAGCCTGATCCGGCCGTCAGCAAGTCGATCAGCAAGGCTGCGCAGGAGAAGGCCAAGGACCACTGGACCACGTCGCGCATGAAGAACGCGAAGGACGGCAGTCTGCTGGTCCGTGATCGCAGCGAGGTGGCCTCGAACGGCACGGTCGCGAAGGGCTCACCGACCGTGCACGAGGGCACAGCAGCGAAGGCCAAGAAGAGCAAGCCGGTCCCGCAGGCCTTCGGCGGCGGTCTCTACACCGGCGGCGGCAAGGTCGTGCAGACCACCGGCAAGGTCTTCTTCACGCTGGCCGGAACCGACTACGTGTGCTCGGGAAGCTCCACGGTCGCTCCGAACAACAGTCTCGTGCAGACGGCGGGACACTGCCTCAACGAGGGCCCCGGTTCGTTCGCCTCGAACTTCACCTTCGTTCCGGCCTATTCCAGCGGCAGTGCTCCGTACGGCCAGTTCGCGGCCACGACGCTCTACACCTCCTCGCAGTGGGCGAGCTCCGGCGACCTCGACTACGACATCGGGTACGCGGTGGTCGGCACGTCCGGCGGCTCGACACTCACGGCCAAGGTGGGCGCTCAGGGTGTGGGCTTCAACCTCGCGCGCAACGCCACCATGTACGCCTTCGGCTACCCGGCCGCTTCGCCCTACGACGGCTCGTCCCTCGCCTGGTGCAACGGAACCGTGGCTGCCGACACATACGGGGGCAGCGCCGACCAGGGCATGGTGTGCAACATGACCGGCGGATCGTCGGGCGGACCGTGGTTCATCAACTACAGCGAAGCCACCGGCGTCGGCACGTTGAACTCGTTGAACTCCTTCAAGTACAACGGCGGTCCGATGAGCAACAGGATGTTCGGCCCGTACTTCGGCAGCGTGATCCAAGGCGTCTACAACGAGGCCCGCAACTGACGGCGCCGGGAGAGTCCTACAAAATAACTAGGCCCATATAGTTCTATCGAACTAGATGATGCGGTATGGTCTGGTCTGGACCAGCGCGTAGGCGACCATCTCGGGGGGACGGTCGAAGCGCGTGCAGGGGGACCGAAGGGCCCGGGCGTCTCGGGGGGGACGACCGGGCTCTTCCCCTGTCCACATCGTGTGGCGGTCACGACCCGCGCCGGTGGTCCTACGCTGTGCCTATGGACCAGACAGCGTTCTACGGCGTGGTCTCGGCGATCAACTTCACCCTGCTCGGCCTGTGGTGGGTGGCGGTGAAGGACCGGTCCGACCTCGTCGGTCACGATGCGGCATCGCGTCGCACCGCCTACCTCGTCTCGCTGCAGTTCGTCATCCCCGCCACGGTGGCACTGCTCGCCCAAGTGGCGCCGCAGGAGGCCGCCGTGTGGCGTACCGGCTTCGGCGCCGCGGGCGCAGCCGGAGCGGTCGGCATCGCGATGCTGGCCCGGGAGATCCATCGAACCACCACGGCCCGGATCGCACCATTGCTCTTCGGCGCACTCGGCGTTCCGCTCTACGTCCTCGTTCTCCTGGTCGCAAGCACCCCGACGGTCGTCGCGGACGTCGGCCTCACCCTGGCGCCGATCGAGGTCGAGGGCCTGCTGCTCAGCGTGCTCGTGTTCCTCGGGGTTCACGAGGCCTGGGTGGTCTCGATGACTCCGGCGGCGCCTCGAGCAGTCGAGGTGTAGGCCGGCCGAACTCAGCCGGGGAAGGCGAAGGGGTCGGGTCCGACGCGTCCATCCCGGTCGAGCCCGGTGATGGCCGCGACCTCGTCCTCGCCGAGTGTGACCTCGGTGGCCGCGAAGTTCTCCGCAATGCGCTCCGGGGTCACCGACTTCGGGATGACGACGTTGCCGATGGCCAGGTGCCAGGCGATGACGACCTGGGCGGGGGTGGCGTCCTTGGCCTTCGCGAGGTCGGTGATGACGGGGTCGTCGAGCACGGCGCCCTGCGCGAGCGGGCTCCACGCCTCGGTGACGATCTGGTGCTCGGCGTGAAAGGCGCGCAGGGTGTCCTGCGTCAGGTAGGGATGCAGCTCGATCTGGTTGACCACCGGAACGGACCCTCCGAGGTCGAGCAGGCGCTGGAGGTCCTCGACGCGGAAGTTCGAGACCCCGATCGACCGCACCCGACCGTCGGCGAGGAGCTTCTCGAACACCTTCCAGGTGTCGACGAAGAGGTCCTGCTGGGGCCACGGCCAGTGGATCAGGTACAGGTCGAGGACGTCGAGGCCGAGCCGTCCCATGCTGGCGTCGAAGGCCGAGAGCGCCGACTCGGTCCCTTGACTGTGGTTCCACAGCTTCGTGGTGACAAAGACGTCGTCACGGTCGAGATCGGAGGCTTCGAGTGCCGCGCCGACGCCCTCTTCGTTCTTGTAGATCCGGGCGGTGTCGATGTGGCGGTACCCGACGTCAAGAGCCTCGCGGACGACCTTCTCGGTGTCCTCCGGTGGCACCTGGAACACGCCGAACCCCAATTGCGGGATGGCGACACCGTTGTTCAGCTCGATCCTGGGAACAGTCATGCTTCCACCGTAGGTTCCCGGTGGTGAACCCGCAGATCAGGCGTTGCCCCAGGCCGGATCCCAGCCTTCGATCTCGTCGGCGCGGCGTTCCTTGGGACCGGTGTAGATCGCGGACGGGCGGATGAGGCGACCGGTGCGCTTCTGCTCCAGGATGTGGGCGCTCCAGCCCGCGGTGCGGGCGGAGGTGAACATCGCGGTGAACATCGGCGGAGGAACCTCGGCGTAGTCGAGCACGATGGCGGCCCAGAACTCGACGTTCGTCTCGAGCACACGATCGGGTCGGCGCTCGCGCAGCTCCTTGAGGGCGGCCTGCTCGAGGGCCTCGGCGACCTCGGCACGCGGGGCGTTGAGCTCGCGGGCGGTGCGGCGGAGCGTGCGGGCGCGGGGATCCTCGGCGCGGTACACCCGATGCCCGAACCCCATCAGACGCTGGCCGGAGTCGAGCAACGACTTGACGTATGCCGTGGCGTCTCCGGACTTCTCGACCTCCTCGATCATCGTGAGCACACGGGCCGGGGCGCCGCCGTGGAGCGGACCGGACATGGCGCCGACCGCTCCGGACAGGGCGGCGGCGACGTCGGCGCCGGTGGAGGCGATGACGCGGGCGGTGAAGGTGGAGGCGTTCATGCCGTGCTCCGCGGCCGACACGAGGTACGCGTCGATGGCCTTGGCGTGGTCGGGGTTGACCTCGCCCCGCCAGCGGGTCAGCATCCGCCCGATGATCGAGTCGCACTTGTCGATCTCGGACTGCGGCACCATGGGCTGACCCACGCCGCGGGCCGCCTGGGCCACGTACGACAAGATCATCACCGCGGTGCGAGCGAGGTCGTCGCGGGCCTGGACGTCGTCGATGTCGTAGAGCTGCCTGAGGCCCCAGGCCGGCGCCGTGAGCGCGATGGCACTCTGCACGTCGGCGCGGATGTCGCCGGAGTGGACAGGGATCGGGAACGGCTCGGCGGGGCCGAGGCCGGGTTCGTAGGAGCCGTCGACGAGCAGGCCCCAGATCTTCTCGAACGGCACACGGCCGACGAGGTCGTCGATGTCGACGCCGCGGTACCGAAGCGCGGATCCTTCCTTGTCGGGCTCGGCGATCTCGCTCTCGAACGCGACGACTCCCTCGAGCCCGTGATGAACCTCTACGCCTTCAGTCATACGCAGCATTGTGCCTTGGGCCATTACGGTGACGGCATGGAGTCCCCTGATCTTGCGGCGTTGCGGGCCGAGTACGCGAGGGAGGGTCTCGACGAAGCCGACGCGGGCGACGACCCGGTCGCGTTGTTCGGCCGGTGGGTCGACGACGCCATCGCGGCCGGAGTGCACGAACCGAACGCGATGGCGCTCGCCACGGCGGACGCGTCCGGGCGTCCTTCGGTGCGCATCGTGCTGCTGAAGGGCTTCGACGAGACCGGAGCGGTCTTCTACACGAACTACGAGTCGCGCAAGGGCGACGAGCTTCTCGTCAACCCGCGGGCGGCGGCCGTGATGCTGTGGCACCCACTGCAACGGCAAGTGCGAATCGAAGGTCCGGTGACGCGGGTTGAGCCCGAGCAGTCGGATGCGTACTTCGCCTCCCGCCCGCGGGGGGCCCAGGTCGGCGCGGTCGCCTCACAGCAGTCGCGCACGGTGCAAAACCGTGCGACGCTCGAAGAGCGGGTCGCCGACGTGGCGAGGACCCTCCAGGGTCCGGGCGTCGAGCGGCCCGACCATTGGGGCGGGTACCGCATCGCCCTGGCCTCCATGGAGTTCTGGCAGGGCCGCGCCGATCGCGTTCACGATCGCCTTCGCTTCGCGCGCGACGGCGACGGTTGGTCCCGGGAAAGGCTCCAGCCGTAGGCCGACGGCGCGGTGACATGATCGACCGGTGAGAAGGCGCGGGGCACTGGGTCAGCTGCTCACCGACATCCGGCCGCTGCGGGAGTCCCCGGACTACCGGCGGCTCTGGTTCGGGCAGACCGTCTCCCAGCTCGGCCAGCAGATGAGCACCATCGCGATCGCGTACCAGGTGTACGTGCTCACCCGCTCGTCCTTCGCCGTCGGACTGGTCGGGTTGTTCGGGCTCCTGCCCCTGGTGCTCGGCGGCCTCTACGGTGGTGCCCTCGTCGACGCCTTCGACCGGCGCCTGGTCGCGCTCTGGTCGGCCGTCGGGCTCTGGGTGTGCTCAGGGATCCTTGTCGTCCAGGCGTTCGCCGGACTGGACTCGGTCGGCCTGCTGTACGGCGTCGTCGCCGCGCAGTCCGCCCTGTTCGCGGTCAACAACCCGGCCCGGTCGGCCATGTTGCCGCGGCTGCTCCCCGCCGAGCTGCTGCCGGCCGCGAACGCCCTCGGCATGGCGTCGTTCAACCTCGGGTTCACCGTGGGCCCGCTGGTCGGGGGAGTCGTCATCGGCTGGCACGGCGTCGAGGCGGCCTATCTGGTCGACGCGGTGACGTTCACCGCGGCCCTGTACGCGCTGGTGCGGCTTCCGCCGATCCCACCGGCCAACGGTGGCGGTCGCGCGCCGGGCCTGCGGTCGGTGGTCGAGGGGCTTCGGTTTCTCAAGAACGCGCCCAACCTGCGGATGACCTTCATCGTCGACCTCTGCGCGATGGTGCTCGCCCAACCTCGCGCCCTGTTCCCGGCGCTTGCGCTCACCGTGTTCGCCGGATCCGCGTCCACGCTCGGCCTGCTCCAGGCCGCGCCCGCGATCGGCTCGCTGGTGGCGTTCGCGGTGTCGGGGTGGATCTCGCGCATCAACCGTCACGGCGTCGCCATCGCGATCGCCGTGGTCGCGTACGGGGCGTCAGTGGCGCTGGCCGGTGGCGGGGCCATCGGCGTGCCGGGAGCGCTCTGGCTGGTCGTGGCATTCCTCGCCGGTTCCGGCGCGGCCGACATGATCAGCGCCGCCTACCGCTCGACCATGCTCCAGGAGGCTGCCCCCGACGAGCTGCGGGGACGTCTGCAGGGCGTCTTCACCGTCGTCGTCGCCGGAGGTCCACGTCTCGGCGACTTCCTCATCGGCTCCCTCGCCGCCCTGACCGGCGAGGAGCCGGCGATGGTGATCGGCGGCGTCGCCTGCATCATCGGCGTCCTCCTCGCCCTGACCCTCCAGCGCCGCTTCCTCACCTACGACTCCCGCGACCCCACCCCCTGACGTCCGGATGCCTTGACGTCCGGCCCGGGGGTCGGTTTACCAGGTTAAGTAGGCAAGTTGTCACTCCACTGGGCAAATTCGCCCTGAGATGTGAAGGCTTGCTCGGTGAAGTCGCCGCCGCCAGCCGACGCAACGTCCAACGGGGGTCGTCTGCCCTTGCATCTCCACGTCCCCGGGCAAACCTGCACTCCACTGGGCAAATTTGCCTTGAGATGTGACAACTTGCCTACTTAACCTGGTAAACCGACCAGCACCTGGCGCGCGGGCAGGGGGGGCAGGAGGGGAGGATCCAGGTCTGCTCGGCGCGGCCGAGGAGCTCGCCGTCAGGGGTGTAGAGGGCGGTGGAGGTGTGGAACTTGCGGCCGTCGCGCTCGTCGAGGCGGCCGGTCGCGTACAGGTCCTCGCCGGCACGGGGTCGGCGGAAGACCTGCGCGGTCATCCGCCCCAGCAGGACGACGTTCTCGTTGAAGTCGGCGGCCCAGCCGCCCGGGCAGTCGAGCGCGGCCCATGACGTCGGGACGTCGATCGTGCCGTCGGGCTCCGCGAAGGCCTGATGCGGGCTCCAGGGACCCGCCGTCCGCGAGTCGCCGACGGGGCCGGTGAACAGCCGGAGCCCGTCCCCCTCGGCCCGCTGGGTGCCGCAGGTGAAGCAGTGGTCGAAGGGGTGATGGTGGAAGCCCGGGTAGGCCGCCAGGCCGTCGGCGGCTTCCGTCGCCGTGGGACACGGCACCGGGTCACGCCGGAAATCCCCGTCGACGGCGGCGCCGATGATCGCTCCGCCCGCGGTCATCAACCGCACCTCGTCGCCGCCGCGTTCCCAGGTCAGGGGAGTGTCGAGCGGAGGGGGCTCGCGCAACGTGCTCGTGACGGGCCCGTCGCCGAGCTCGTCGGCCAACATCCCGCACACGTACCCGCCGTTGCCGGAGTGGGTCGGGCCGTTGAACTGCGCGCGGATCGTCACCATGGCTCCAACCTACGACGCGGCGGTCTGACCCGCGGAGAGTCTCAAGCCCGCCGGAGCGCCTCGTACCGGCGCAGGGCCTCCTTCCGCTCCTCGGCGTGGTCGACCAGGGGAGCGGGGTACCTGCCGGGCGGAACGTCCATCAGCCACGGCTCGTGGACGTTCCGGGTGGGGACGTCGGCCAGCTCAGGCACCCAGCGACGCACGTACGTGCCGTTCGGGTCGAACTTCCTGCCTTGCGTCATCGGGTTGAAGACCCGGAAGTACGGCGCGGCGTCCGTGCCGCACCCGGCCACCCACTGCCATCCGTGCTGGTTCGACGCGAGGTCGAAGTCGACGAGGTGCTCGGCGAAGTGGCGGGCGCCGTGGTGCCACTCCAGGTGCAGGTCCTTGACGAGGAAGCTGGCGACGATCATCCGGACCCGGTTGTGCATCCAGCCCTCGCGACGCAGCTGACGCATGCCGGCGTCCACGATGGGGATGCCCGTTCGGCCGTCCTTCCAGGCGTCGAGATCGGCACCCGGCTCGTCGTAGTGCATCGATGCGAATCGCGGGTCGTAGTAGCCCCACGCCGAGTCAGGGCGGCGCACCAGCACGTCGGCGTAGAACTCGCGGAACGCCAGCTCGCGGCGGTAGGCCTCGGCGCCCTCGGAGCGGCCGAGGTCGGCCAGCAGGGTGCGCGGGTGGACCTCGCCCCAGCGCAGGTGGACGGACATCCGTGAGGTCCGGTCGACACCGGGCCGGTCGCGGGTGTCGTGGTAGTCGTCGACGTCGGCGGCGAGGAAGCTGCGCCAGCGTCGCCGGGCCGCCGCCTCGCCGGCTGCCGGCAACACCATCGCCTCCGGGGGGACGTCGTTCGGGAGGGCTTCGCCCTCGTCGGGGTGGAGCCACGGCACAGCCCGCACGGATGAGGCCGGCTCACGCCAGCCGTGCTCGCGCCAGGCGCGGTAGTAGGGCGTGAACACCTGATAGCCGGTGCCGGCGCCGGTGCGCACCCGGCCGGGGCTGACGGCGTAGGCCGAACCGGTGCGGACGAGGGCGATGCCGTGCTCGTTCAGGGCTGCCTCGACCGCTTCGTCCCGTGCCGCCGCGTCGGGCTCGTGATCGGCGGTGATGTGCACGGTGTCCGCCCCGGCGCGACGGGCCACGTGCGCCACGACGTCGACCGGGTCGCCACGCCGGACGTGCATGCCGCCGACGCGATCGGACAGGTCGGCGAGCGACGCGGCGAGGTGGGCTCGGTGGGCCGGTCCGCCGAGTCCGGGGGCTGCCGGATCGAGCACGAACAGCGGGACGACGCCCCCGGGCCCGGCGTCGACAGCAGCGCCCAAGGACGGGTGGTCGGCCAGCCGCAGGTCGCGCCGGAACCACATCACGGAGGCCGGCATCTCACCCATGGCCGACACCGGAATGCCCGCGAAGTGACCATGGAACAATGGGGGCGTGAGCGACCTCATCGACACCACCGAGATGTACCTCCGCACGGTGTTCGAGCTCGAGGAGGAAGGCATCGTCCCGTTGCGGGCCCGCATCGCCGAGCGACTGCACCAGAGCGGCCCTACGGTCAGCCAGACGGTGGCCCGCATGGAGCGCGACGGGCTGGTCACGGTGGAGGGCGACCGTCATCTGGAGCTCTCTCCGAAGGGTCGCCAGCTGGCCACCCGGGTGATGCGCAAGCACCGGCTCGCGGAGCGGCTGCTGACCGACGTCATCGGCCTGGAGATCGAGTTCGTCCACGAGGAGGCGTGCCGCTGGGAGCACGTCATGTCCGAACAGGTCGAGCGCAGGCTCGTCGAGCTGCTCGGACATCCCACCGAGTCGCCGTACGGCAACCCGATTCCCGGACTGTCCGAGCTCGGTGAGGCCGGCGACGACACCAACTTCCTGGCCGGCGTGGAGCCGCTCACCAAGGCGGTCAGCGGCTCGGTCGAGCCGGTACGTCGCATCGTGCGACGGATCGCCGAGGAGCTGCAGAAGGACACGCAGGTCATGTCCGTGCTGCGTCGCGTCGGCGCCTTGCCGGGCAACGACGTGCTGGTGTCGCAGGGCCACGACGGAATCATCGTGGCGCGCCAAGCCGAGACGGCAGAGATCGACGCCGAGGCTGCCGCCCACATCTTCGTGTCGGCCTGAACCGCTCAGGCCTTCTTCGGCGGCATCGGGACGAACCCGCTGGTGCGCCGGACGTACTCGTCGTAGCCGGGCTTGCTCGAGCGCATGCCCTTCTCGTTGTTCGCCGCTCCGGTGACCTTCGTCAGGAACAGGGTCATCGCGATGGGCCCGATGATCGTCACCACGCCGGCCCACGAGGACGCCGCCACGAGCCAGATGCCCCACCACACGCACGCGTCGCCGAAGTAGTTCGGGTGCCTGGTGTAGCGCCACAGTCCGCGGTCCATCAGCTTGCCCTTGTTGTCGGGGTTCTTCTTGAACCGGACGAGCTGGAAGTCGCCGACGGTCTCGAAGAACATCCCCACCGCCCACACGGCGAAGCCGAGCCAGCCCAGCCACGCGACGGTGCCCTCGTTGTTCATCCCGACCATCACGGGGGTGGCGACGAGCCACATCGAGATGCCCTGGGGGAGGAACACGCGGCGGAGCGCGACCTCCTCGAACGACCGCCCGTCGGCGTCGGCGAGCTCCTGGTAGCGCGGGTCCTCGCCGGCCTTGGAGTTGCGCAGGTGCAGGTGCACGGCCAGACGCAGGCCCCACAGCAGCACGAGCAGGAACAACAAGACCTGCGTGCCGGGCATGCCGTCGCCGCGATCGGTGACGAACACCGACACGAAGGCGACCGCGACGAACCCCAGGCCCCACACCGTGTCGACGATGGTCAGCTTCCGCTTGCGGGTCGCGAACCACAGCGAACCGCCCATGAGAGCGGCCACGGTGACGAGACCGATGAGGAGCGTGACGACGCTCTGGGAGATGTCGTTGTCGATCATGGGATCAAGACAACCACGTGAGGGGGGACGCCGGCATTCCGCTGATGCCGCGAGCCGAGGGTTTCACGGCCAGGATCTGGTCGACGCCCATCCGGTTCTCCTCGAAGGCCAGCGAGCCGCCGGCCAGGTAGAGCCGCCACACCCGGGCCATCTCCTCGCCCACCAGGGCGACCGCGGTCGCCCAGTTCTCCTCGAGGTTGCGCGCCCACGCGGCGACCGTCTGGGGGTAGTGCTCGCGCATGGCCTGGACGTCGCGGACCTCCAGGCCGGCGCCGCTGATGAGCCCGATCGTCCTGGCCAACGGCTTCATGTGCATGTCCGGCGCGATGTAGGTCTCGATGAACGGCCCACCTCCGGGACTGTCGCCCGGCTCGTCGTTGCTCCGCGACATCTGCTGGATGAGCACCCGACCTCCGGGTCGAAGGTAGCGGTGGATCGACTCGGTGAACACGACGTACTCGGCGTCGCCGACGTGCTCGCCCATCTCGACCGAGGCGATGGCGTCGATGGTGCCGTCGGTGACGCCGGCGCCCTCGAGGTCGCGGAAGTGGCGGAGGCTGACGTCGACGCGTCCTTGGAGTCCGCGCTCGGCGGCGCGCTTCATGACGAAGTCGCGCTGCTCGCTCGACAAGGTGACGCCGACGACGTGGACGCCGTAGTGCTCGGCCGCATGCAGCGTGAGCGAGCCCCATCCGGAGCCGATGTCGAGCATCCGCATCCCGGGCACGAGCCCGAGCTTGCGGCAGATGAGGTCGAGCTTGGCGTGCTGGGCCTCCGACAGCGTCATCTCGGGCGTGAGGTGGAACCCGCTCGAGTAGGCCATGCTCTCGTCGAGGATGAGCTCGTAGAAGTCGTTGGAGAGGTCGTAGTGGTGCGAGATGGCCGCACGGTCGCGCTCGCGGGAGTGGAGGTCTCCGGTGAGCTGCGACTCCGCCGCCGGGACCGGAGGGCGGCGACCGATGGCTCCGGTCCGCAGGGCAAGTCCAGCGGCGCGAGCGGCGATGCGGGGGCCGATCCTGGGCTTGGCCGCCGTGGGGTCGTCGGCCCGGGCGGTGCGGACGGCGGCCCAGACCGCGGTGAGACCCTGGGCGAGGTCGCCCTCGACATCGAGGAACCCCTTCACGTAGGCGCGGGCGACGCCCAGCTCGCCGGGCGACCAGAGGATGTGCCGAAGGGCCCGCTTGTCGCCGATGACGAGGACGGGCCCGCCCTCGATGCCGGCCTCGCTGCCATCCCACGCGCGCAGACGGACCGGGAGTCGGACGTTCAGGGCATCCTCGGTCAGGGACAGGAGGCGGGAGGCGAGGTTCACTGGTCCATTCAACGGGGCCGGGTCGGCTTTCGCCATCTGAGATTGCCGCGGCTGGCATGCTGTGTCCATGACCATGCGCGGGCGTCTCGGCCGATGGTTCCGGCGCACCGGCAGCGAGATCCTCGGGTGGACGCTGGTGGTCGTCGGCATCCCGCTCATCCCGCTCCCCGGTCCCGGCACGTTGGTGCTGGTCGCCGGTGTCGCGCTGCTCGCGCCCCACTACTCCTGGGCGCAGCGAGCCCTCGACCCGTTGCAGCGGCAGGCCGTCCGGGCGGCGCGCTACGGCGTGGCCACCTGGCCACGGATCAGCATCAGCGTGCTCGGCGGCGCCTGGCTGTTCGCCCTCGGCATCGTCTGGTGGAGCTCGCCGACCATTCCTGAGTTCGACGTCTGGGTCCTGCACTTCGGGCCGCACCTGCCGGGGGCCGGATGGCCGACGGGTCTGGGCCTCATCGCATCCGCCGTTGCTGCGTGGTCGCTGCTGGCGTACAGCGTGCGGCGCTGGCGTCGCGCCGACCAAGAATCGTTGCGCGAGGAGCGTCACCTTCGGGGGAGCTGAATCGTTAGAGGGACGTCGACCCTAGGAGTACCGTGCCGATCCCCCAGGCCCGCATCGTGTCGCGGCTGCTCGCCGTCCCAGTCCTGGTGACCGCTCTGGTCGCCCTCCCCGGAGCCACGTCGGCCGCACCCCACAGCGACGAGGTGGACGACATCGTCGCCACCGCAGTCTCGGGGGTGCCGCTGGAAGTCGTCATCACCTCGCGTGGATCCAACGGCGCGCCGGTCATCGACACGATCGAGGTCGACACCCTTGCGCAGGCTCGCGCACTGATCGCGCAGGCGCTCGCCAAGGCCTCGACCATCGGAGCCGAGCTGAACCACCGGGTCTCGATCGACGCCTACAACGACACGTACCGCAAGCAGCAGTGGGCGCTCTCGGCGCTCAAGGCCGAGACCGTCCACAAGTCCACCACAGGCTCGAAGGTGACCGTCGCGGTCATCGACACCGGGGTCAAGAGCTCGCACCAAGACCTGTCGGGCCGCGTGCTGTCCGGAATCGACTACGTCGACCCGGGTACGTCCAGCAATGACGAGAACGGACACGGCACCCACGTCGCAGGCATCATCGCCGCGACCGCCAACAACCGCGTCGGTGTTGCCGGGTTCGCGCCGAAGACGAAGATCCTCCCGGTACGGGTGCTCGACGCCGACGGCAGCGGCACGGCAGCCGACGTGGCCAAGGGCATCGTCTATGCCGCCTCGAACGGGGCGAAGGTCATCAACCTCTCCCTGTCCAGCAGCCAGTCCAGCGCGGCCATGAGCTCGGCGGTCGACTACGCCATCTCCAAGAACGTCCTCGTCGTCGCAGCGGCCGGCAACGGCGGCTGCGGCCTGCTGAACCTGTGGTCGGTCTACCCCGCGGCCTATCCGGGGGTCGTCGGCGTCGGTGCGGTGAACCAGTCCATCCGGCGCTCGTCGTTCTCCTCCTGCGGCTCGTGGGTCGATGTCGTGGCCCCGGGCGAGAAGATCATCTCCACGATGATTCGCGGCTCGAACGGTCTCGGGTGCTCGCAGAGCGCCGACTACTGCTATCTCTCCGGCACGTCGATGGCCTCGCCCTACGTGGCCGCCGCCGGCGCCCTGGCCATCTCGCGCCGCGGGTGGAGCCAGGCGAAGGTCGCCAGCCGGCTCGAGTCCACCGCGCAGGACCTCGAGCAACCCGGCAAGGACGACACCACGGGCAGCGGATTCATCAACCCGTTGAAGCTCATCAGCCCGTAATTGGGGTCCATGCCCAATGATGGGCAGATGAGCGAACAACAGTGTGACGTCGTGGTCGTGGGCCTCGGGCCGGGGGGAGAGGCACTGGCCTCGAGGCTGGCGGGAGCCGGGCTCGAGGTCGTCGCTGTCGAGGCCGAGCTGGTCGGCGGTGAGTGTCCGTACTGGGGTTGCATCCCGTCGAAGATGTTCATCCGCGCTGCCAACGCGCTGGCCGAGGCACGCCGCATCGACGGCCTGGCCGGGCACGCGGACGTCACCCCCGACTTCGAACCGGTGGCGCGACGCATCCGCGACGAGGCCACGGCCGACTGGGACGACACGATCGCGGTCGATCGGCTCGTCGACGCAGGGGTGCGGTTCGTGCGTGGCCACGGCCGACTGGCCGGCGACCGCGTCGTGGAGGTGCAGACCGACGACGGCGTCGAGCGCATCACGGCGTCCACCGGGGTGGTGCTCAACACCGGCACCACGGCGTCGGTCCCGCCGATCGAGGGTCTGGCCGACACTCCCTTCTGGACGAACCGCGAGGCCCTGAGCACGACCGAGCTGCCGGACTCGCTCATCGTCATCGGGGGCGGCGCGATCGGGATGGAGCTCGCGCAGGCCTTCTCGCGCTTCGGGTCCGAGGTCACGGTCCTGGAGGTCGCGCCACGCATTCTCGGCCCGGAGGAGCCGGAGTCCTCCGAGCTGCTGACGGAGGTGCTCCAGGCGGAGGGTCTGGCGGTGCACGCCGGCATCAGCATCGACGCGATCGCGCACGGCGGCGAGCGCTTCCACGTCACCTGCGGCGAGCAGACCTTCGAGGCCGAGCGGCTGCTCGTGGCGGCGGGTCGTACCTCGCGGATCACCGAGGTCGGTCTCGACACGGTCGGGGTCGACTCCACCGGGAAGTTCCTCGAGGTCGACGACGACCAGCGGGTCGTGGACGGACTGTGGGCGATCGGTGACATCACCGGTCGGGGTGCCTTCACCCACGTCGCGATGTACCAGGCGGAGCGCGCGGCCCGAGCCATCCTCGGCGAGCCGCAGGAGCCCTACGACCCCAGCCTGCCGCGCGTCACCTTCACCGATCCCGAGGTCGGCAGCGTCGGCCTCACCGAGCAGCAGGCCCGTGACCGAGGCATCGCGGTGGAGGTCGCCACGGGGTCGGTGGCGTCGAGCAGCCGCGGCTTCGTGCACGGCCCGGGTCATGAGGGACTCATCAAGCTGGTGATCGACACCGACCGCGACGTGCTCGTCGGCGCGACGAGCGTCGGGCCCACCGGCGGTGAGACGCTCTCCGGCCTTGCCGTCGCCGTGCGGGCTGAGATCCCCCTCGCCACGCTCCGCAACTCGATCTACGCGTACCCGACGTACTGGCGGGCCGTGGAGTCGACGCTGCCCTGAGGATCCTCCGGCGTCACGCTCGCTTGAGGAGCCGCAGCACCTGACGCTCCAGCGTCCGGCTGACCGGAGCGCCGGGCGCGATGCGCCGGTGACCTGAGGCCACGGTGATGCCGTCGTCGAACAGGTCCACCACCCGTGGATCGACATAGGATCCCCGGGCCACGGTGGCGGTGTTGCCGAGGTGCTCGCCGACCTCACGCATCGCAGCGGCGATCGCACGCTTGCGCGCCGTCTTGCTGGACGCGTCGGCGTCGGCCAGCTCGTGGGCCGCGATCACCGTACCCCGCCACGTGCGAAAGTCCTTGGCGCTGAACTCCTCACCCAGTCTCTCCTTCACATAGGCGTTGACGTCGTCGGCGTCAAGGTCCCGCCAGCGTCGACCGTCCTTGTAGGCGAGCAGGTTCTCCCCGCCGCCGCGACGGCGCAACAGGGTGTCGAGCACGGCGCCGACGCGGTCGTCGCGCACGGTGACGTCGACCTCCTGTCCGGACTTGGCCGTGTAGCTGAACGTCAGGCCACGGCCGTCACGCGTCACGTGCTTCTTCTCGAGGGTGGTCAAGCCGTAGCTGCCGTGCTCGTCGGTGTAGCGCTCCGAGCCGATGCGGAACATGCCGAGGTCGAGCAGCGAGAACGCGGCGGCCGCGACCGTGGTGAGGTCCGGCTCGCCGGAAAGATCGCGCCGGGTCGGCGTGCGGTGCCGGATGAGCGACCGGGCGAACCGTTCCATGTGCTCGAACTTCTCGGCGTCGCGCCGGATCCGCCAGTCGGGGTGGTAGATGTATTGACGTCGTCCGGCGTCGTCGGTGCCGACGGCCTGCAGGTGACCGTTCTCGACCGGGCAGATCCAGACCTCCCTCCAGGCCGGCGGGATCACCAGGCTCTTGCAGCGTTCGAGGTCGACCGTCTCCAGCGCCGTCCCGGACTCGTCGAGGTAACGGAATCCGCGACCGTGCCGCACCCGCGTCCATCCCGGCATGCTCGCCGACACGCGCCGCAGACGGACCATGAGGGAAAGGTAGGGCTGGATCCCGTTCTGCGCGACTCCGGTGCCATCGGGAGGCCGGTCGGACCCGCGGCAAGATCGCCGTCAGGATGCAGTGAGTCCGCGTCCGTCCTCCTCCAGCGCCCATGGATCAGCTTCTCGGTGCACCAGCGCTGGGGCAGGTGCGATCGGGTGGACGCCGTGGCTCACGGATGGGCCACGAGAACGGTCTGCGCATCCTGCTTCGGGGTGAGCCCCGAGGCGACCGCCTCATACGCGAAATCGACGAGGTCGGGCGTGAGGTCGGTGTCGACGATCAGGATTCGCTGCAGGGGCAGCCAGATGGCACCTTCGGTCAGCCCAGGCACGTGCACGAGGCGGACGTCGAGGGACAGGAGCAGGTCGAAACGGTCCATGGCATGGACACCAGATCTCGGAAAGGTTCGCAGTGGTGGCGTCTCGCCGGCGGTTCGACCAGTGCCGCGAGTCGCGCTGCCCCAGCATGGAAGCCAAAGCGATCTCGCACTGGCATCGTAGCCCAAAGCTCGGTACAGGACCGGGTGAGGGAGCGGGAATCAGTGGTTCGTCGACCGGCGGCGCGCCAGTCACGCTTCCGGTGCCCCCGGCAGGATTCGAACCTGCGGCCTGCGGTTTAGGAAACCGTCGCTCTATCCCCTGAGCTACGGGGGCTCGCCGCGAGACTACCGCGCTCCGTGCTGCCGACGTCGGCAAGCAGTCGGTGCAGGTCGGGATGGATCGGCGCATGCGCCGGACCTCTACGCTCGTCCTCGTGACCCCCCGGATCATGTCGCTCGTCCTGGCCGTCGCTCTGACGGCAGGCATCGGCTCGTGCGGGACGGAGCAGTCGTCCGGCCCGCGGTGCTCACCGGGGCTCGCGGTCGCCACCGGCACCACGCAGCGCCAGATCGAGTTCGGTGGAGACGAGCGCAGCTACCTGTTGCACGTCCCGCCCGCGTACGACGGCCGGACCCGTCTTCCGGTGATCATGCTGTTCCACGGTTTCGGCGGCGACGCCCGCGACGTGCTGCACAGCACTCGGATGGATGAGCTCGCCGACAAGGAGAACGCGCTCATCGTTGCACCCCAGGGCTCGGGCATCATCTCCTCCTGGGACTTCGGGTCCGACTCCGACCAGCCGGGCACAGACGTCGCGTTCGCCCACGACCTCCTCGACGACGTGAAGGAGGCTGCCTGCGTCGACGCGGACCGGGTCTTCGCAGCCGGGTTCTCGAACGGATCCGCCCTGGCCCTGGCGCTGGCGTGCGAGGACTCGTCGGACTTCGCCGCGTTCGCCGGGGTCGCTGCCCCGTTCTACGCGAAGCGCTGCCAATCGGCGCCGCCGCGCTCCATCATCTACTTCCACGGCGCGGCCGACGTCGTCGTCCCGTACTCCGGGTCGAAGACGATCATCGGCCGGTTGCCGGGTGTCATCGAGGCGATGACCATGTGGGCGATGCACGATGAGTGCCGCCGTCCCGCCCAGACGTCCACCGTCTCGAAGCACGTCGAGCTCTACCGCTGGACCAGGTGCGCAGGGTCCCACGACATCTCGGCCTACGTCGTGGCCTCCGGTGGACACGCGTGGCCCGGCGGGATCGACCTCCGGACGCCCGCCGGCCGGAACGGGTCCGATGCCGAGGCGGTGCCGAGGACGGGCATGACCCAGGAGATCAACGCGACGGACCTGATGTGGTCGTTCTTTTCTCGACATCCGAGGTCTCGAGGGTGACGCGCATTGCTACCCTGAGCGGAGTCCGAGGGCAACCACCCCGACCGGACCTGTCCCACCACGGAGCGTGCAGTACGTGAAGGTTCTCCTGACCGGAGCCAGCGGCGTCATGGGTCGTTCGACCCTTCCCGCGCTCATCGAGGCCGGGCACACGGTCATCGGTCTGGTGCGGACGAACCGAGGCGCGGCGGCGATCGCCACCTTCGACGCCGAGACGGTGGTGGCCGACATCTTCGACACGGCCCGCCTCGAACGGACCATGCGAGGGTGTGACGCGGTCATCAACTTCGCCACGCGCGTTCCGGTCGGGGCGGCCATGATGCGTCCGTGGGCGTGGCGCACCAACGACCGCATCCGCAGCCGGGGCGCTGCCGTGGTTGCCGACGCGGCCCGCAAGGCCGGCGTCGGCCGACTCGTGCAGCAAAGTCTCAGCTTCGTCTACGCCGATCACGGCGACGACTGGATCGACGAGCAGAGCTCGATCGAGCTCACCCGCGCCACCGAGCACGTCGTCGTGTCCGAGTCCGCGGTCGACGACTTCGGTCGTGGCGGAGGTGAGGGGGTGGCGTTGCGGTTCGGCCAGATTGCCGGGCATGACGGCAACTCGGCCTGGTTGCTGCGTCGGGCGCGCGCCGGCCGACCGATCGGCATCGGCCGACCCGACTCCTGGACGCATCTCCTGCACGTCGACGACGTCGGGAGCGCCGCGGTGGCTGCGCTCACCGTCCCACCCGGGGCGTACAACATCGGATCCGAGCCGGTCAAGCGGCGTGACCTGGTCGACACGTTCGCGTTGGCGGGTGGGCGCAAGGAGGGTCGGTTCTTCTCCGCCGCCACGATGTACCTGGGTGGCCAGCGGCTGGAGATGCTGTCGCGGTCGCAGCGCGTCAGCTCGCAACGCTTCTGCGACCGCACCGGTTGGCACCCGCAGTATCCGAAGCTCACTCCGGACTGGTTCGACGGTGTCCTCTGACGCCGAGCCCGTCGAACCGACGGCCGCGGAGAAGGCTCGCCGCCGGCGCGCCGAGCGGCTCCTCGGCGATCTGCTGCCGGAAGCCTCGGCCGACGACTCGGACGAGGGCTGGAGCGAAGCGGGGGGCGACAGCCGCGACGACGAGATCCGTCGCGACGTGCCGCCCCACCACGGCTGACACCGAGTCAGGACCCTTCAGGTCCAGAGTCGTCTCAGAGCGGCCGGCGCTGCAGGGCGTCGCGGATCTCGCGGAGCAGCTCGATCTCCTCCGGCGGGGCTTCGGGCTGACCCGCCTCTCCCTTGCGCAGCGCCATCATCTTCTGCATCGGGACGACCACGACGAAGTAGATGACAGCCATCGTCACGGCGAAGACGATCAGCGCATTGATGAGCCCGCCGATGTTCACGAACGTCGCGCTGCTGTCGGTGATGGAGAAGCCGAAGCCCTCGGCCTTGTCGCCACCGGCGACCGCAACGATCGGGTTGACGAAGTAGGTGCCGAACGCGCCGACGAGCGTGGTGAACGCGACGCCGATGGCGATGCCGACCGCGAGGTCGACCACGTTCCCGCGCATGATGAAGTCCTTGAATCCTTTGATCATGGTGCTCCCTGGTAGGTCGGACAGATCCGTGGCGACTGTATCGATCGGCCAGGCGCAGGTCCTAGCGTCGCGAGGCCAGCACCGTGAGTCTCGCGTCGAGCGCCCGCTCTGCGAGCGTGAGGGCCGTCCGCTCGTCGGTGGCCACGCCGAGCGCCACCCCGCCGGAGTCGCCGCGGGTCGAGGGGAGCGTGACGATCTCCGCCGCCCTCGCCACGACCTCGGCCTGCGCGCTGTCCGGGTCGACGGCCAGGACGTTCACGAGGTCGCCGACGCGCAGGTTCGTCAACGCCTCGGCGTCGGCGAGCCGGATGGTCGCGAGCACCGACCCGTGGGGAAAGCCGCTCATCCGGTCGGTGTCGACCACTCGTCGGTCGGTGACCACCTCACCGGCCCGCATCGGCCCGGCCACGGTGCGTCCGGCGACGTCGTCGATGCGAGTGGTGCTGTGGCCGGGAACGGCAGACTCCGGCAGTCGCACCAGCCGGAGGTCGTCGCGTGTCAGCGCGGTGCCACTGGGCAGGTCGTGGGCGGCGGTCACCACGGAGCGCCCGGGTGGCTCGGCGCGGACCGCGCCCAGGCCGAGCAGCACGGCGAGACCGGCGCAGAGCGCGGCGAGCGGACGGCGATGCCGAAGGACGAGGCGCGAGATCTTCTCCACGCCCGGAGGCTAGGTCGGGGCGGTCACCGGACGCGGGCGGGCGTCCACAGGCACCGTCAGGCGGCGCCGGTGGCCGTCGTCGACGACCCGGTGCTCGCCGGCTTGGTGCCCTCGGAGGCGGCCGGCTTCGCGTCCGTGGACTCCTTGGTGGGCTTGGGGTCGGAGGAGGCGGCCGGCTCCGACGTCGTCGTCGTCGAGCGGCTGTCGTTGCGGTAGAAGCCGGAACCCTTGAACACGACGCCGACCGCGTTGAAGACCTTGCGCAAGCGACCCGAGCAGACCGGGCACACCGTCAAGGCGTCGTCGGAGAACGACTGCTGGGCCTCGAGTGCTTCTCCGCACTCGGTGCACAGGTACTGGTAGGTGGGCACGACGTACTCCGCTCGTTCTCGTTGGCGATGCAAGGGTACAGTTGCCCGCATCGTGATCGACGCCGTCCCTGCCGGACCAGCTCATGACTTCAGCCTCATGACTCCAGCCTCATGACTCCAGCCTCATGACCGAGTGGTTGCTCCTCGCTCTCTCCCTCTTACTCATGGTGACCTGCGGGGTCTTCGTCGCGGCCGAGTTCTCCTTCGTCACGGTCGACCGCGCCACCATCGAACGTGACGCCGCGGCCGGCAACACCAGTGCCGTCGGCACCCTCAAGGCGTTGCGGTCACTGTCCACGCAGCTCAGCGGCGCACAGCTCGGCATCACCATCACGAACCTGAGCATCGGATTCCTGGCCGAACCGGCGGTGGGGACGTTGCTCCGGGGCCCGCTCGGTGACCTCGGGCTCGGGTCCGGCTCGGCACGGGCCACGGCCTACGCGATCGCCCTCATCGGCAGCACCGTAGTCACCATGCTCATCGGCGAGCTGATCCCGAAGAACATCGCCCTCGCCCTTCCCCAGGCGACCGCTGCGGCGACTCAGCTCCCACAGCGCATGTTCACCAAGGCGATGGGATGGCCCATCCGGGGCCTCAACGGCCTGGCCAACGCCATCCTCCGATCGATCGGCGTCGAGCCACAGGAGGAGCTGCGATCGGCCCGCTCGCCGGTCGAGCTGCGCTCGCTGGTCCTCCGGTCGGCGGCGAAGGGCGCCATCGACGACGAGACGGCCGAGCTCGTGGCCCGCAGCATCGCGTTCGGCGGCCGCACCGCTGCCGACGTTCGGACCCCCCGCGTGCACGTGCACTTCCTCGAGGGACGCGACACCGTCGAAGACGTCATCGACGCGACCCGCCGGACCGGGCACTCGCGGTTCCCCGTCATCGGCCGCAACCCCGACGACGTCATCGGCATCGTGCACGTCAAGCAGGCCGTGAGCATCGAGCCGGAGCGCCGTCGGCTGGTGCGGCTCAGCGAGATCGCCGATCCGGCAACCACCGTCCCGGACAGCCTGGAGCTCGATCCGCTCCTGACGTTGCTTCGCGACCAGGGCATGCAGATGGCCATCGTCGTCGATGAGTACGGCGGGACCGACGGCGTCGTCACCCTGGAGGATCTCGTCGAGGAGATCGTCGGCGACATCGCCGACGAGCACGATCGGCTCTCCTCGCGCAGCCGCCACCGCGGCGACGGCACCTGGTCGCTGTCGGGCCTGTTGCGCCCCGACGAGGTCGAGGAGCAGACCGGCGTCTCGCTGCCGGAGAGCGACGACTACGAGACCATCGCCGGCTTGGTCAACGCCACGCTCGGTCGCCTCGCCGAGCGCGGCGACTCCATCACGCTCCGTCTCGATCGCACCCACGAGGGCGACGACGATGATCCTCCACCGCAGGTGGTCCGGCTCGCCGTCGAGCGCATGGAAGGTCGGCGCATCGACCGGGTCGTCCTGACCGTGGACGAAAGCGCGTCGCGGGAGGGCGAGTCATGAGCGCGGGCTGGGCCATCGTCATCGCGCTCGTGCTGTTGATGCTCAACGCCCTGTTCGTGGCCGCGGAGTTCGCGCTGATCTCCGCCCGGCGCACCCAGCTGGAGCCTGCTGCCCAGGCCGGGTCGCGCACCGCTCGTCTCGCCCTCCGCGCCGTCGAGAACGTCAGTCTGGGAATGGCCGCCGCGCAGCTCGGCATCACGATCTGTTCGCTCGGGCTCGGTGCGGTCGGCGAGCCTGCTGTCGCGCACCTGCTGGAACCGTTGTTCGAAGCCTTCGCCGTGCCCGAAAGGCTGGTGCACTCGATCTCGTTCTTCGTCGCCATGACGATCGTCGTCTTTGCGCACGTCGTGCTCGGTGAGATGGTGCCGAAGAACCTGGCTCTCGTCGGGCCGGACCGGGCCGCCCTCATTCTTGGCCCCTTCATGTTGGCCGTCATCGCGGTGCTTCGCCCATTCGTCGTCGTGCTCAACAGCACCGCCAACCTTGCGGTGCGGCTCCTCGGCATCGAGCCGAAGGATGAGGTCAGCTCGACCTTCACCCACGACGAAGTGGCGGGGCTGGTGGAGGAGTCCCGACGAGAAGGCTTGTTGGATGAGGATGAGTACGGACTGGTGTCGGGTGCCCTGGAGTTCCACGAAGGCAAGATCGACCAGGTGCTGATGCCGATCGACGGTCTCGTCACGATCAGGCCGAGCTCCACCCCGGTCGACGTCGAACGGGCGTGCACCGTCACTGGCTTCTCCCGCTTCCCGGTCGCCGATGCCTCCGGCGACCTCACCGGCTACCTGCACATCAAGGACGTCCTCGAGACCGACGAGCGGGCCCGGTCGACACCGGTCGCCGACAAGTGGGTGCGCCCGCTCGCCACGGTCATCACCGGTTCCGGCCTCTACGACGCCTTGCGAACGATGCAGTCACGCGGCTCCCACATGGCCCGGGTCGCCGACGAGGACGGTTCCGTGCTCGGCGTCATCATGCTCGAGGACGTGCTGGAGGAGCTGGTCGGCGAGATCCGCGAGGCCGAGCAGACGTAGGTGTACTCGGCCCGTGCAGAATGGCCGAGTGCGTCGCATCGTGGTGGTCCTGGCAGCTGTGGTCGCCGCCGTGCTGGTCGGACTCTCCATCGTCGCGTTCGTCACGGTGCGCAAGTCGTTCCCCGACACGACCGGCGTGGTTCGGCTCGACGCGCTCACCGGGACCGTCGAGGTCAAGCGCGACGGCCACGGGATCCCCCAGATCTACGCCGACGACCCCCAGGATCTCTTCTTCGCGCAGGGTTACGTCCAGGCGCAGGACCGCTTCTACGAGATGGATTTCCGCCGCCACGTGACCGCCGGGCGATTGTCCGAGCTGGTCGGTGAGGGCGGGGTCGAGACCGACACGTTCGTTCGGACACTCGGCTGGCGCCGAGTGGCCGAGCGGGAGTACGCCCAGGTCGACGGAGACACCAGGGCCCTGCTCCAGGCGTACTCGCGCGGCGTCAACGCCTACATCGACGGCAAGTCGGGCTCGGAGCTGTCTCTGGAGTACGCGGTCCTGGGACTCACCGGGCCGACGTACCGCCCCGATCCGTGGACGCCGGTGGACTCCGTCGCCTGGGTCAAGGCGATGGCGTGGGACCTGCGCAGCAACATGACGGACGAGATCGATCGCACGCTGGCATCGCGCCAGATGACGGTGGCTCAGGTCGAGGAGCTCTACCCGGACCCACCGAAGAGCCATCGCCCGATCGTCGGCTCGCAGCGCGGCGGCAGCAACGACACGGTCGCGTCCGGTCCGCCGCCCGGCCTCGACCAAAGCGTCATCCAGGCCCTCGGCACGGCCCGCGACGCGGCCGAGGCACTACCCGCCCTGCTGGGCACCGGGGACGGCATCGGCTCCAACTCCTGGGTCGTCGACGGCAAGCACTCGACCACCGGAAAACCGATCCTCGCCAATGACCCGCATCTCGCTCCGTCGATGCCCGGCATCTGGTACCAGGTCGGGCTGCACTGTCGCGAGCTCACCGAAGCCTGCCCCTACGACGTGTCGGGCTTCTCCTTCACCGGCATGCCGGGCGTCGTCATCGGACACAACCGACGCATTGCCTGGGGCGTCACCACGATGTACGCCGACGTCACCGACCTCTACTTCGAACGGGTCACGGGCGACACCTACGAGTTCCGGGGCAAGCAGCTGCCGGTCACCAAGCGTCGCGAGAAGATCGAGGTCGCCGGCGGCGAGTCCCGCACCATCACCGTCCGATCCACCCGGCACGGTCCGATCCTGTCCGACATCGACGACGAGCTGGCCGAGGTCGGCAGCGGGACGTCCCGAGGCATTTCGTCGGTCAGTCACGAGGTGGCGCTGCAGTGGAACGCCCTCACGCCGCGCCCGACCATCTCCGCCGTCTTCGCGCTCGACCGCGCCAAGAACTGGAACGAGTTCCGCGCCGCAGCCACGTTGTTCACCGTGCCGTCGCAGAACCTGGTCTACGCCGACGTCGACGGCAACATCGGGTACCAGGCGCCCGGCGCGATCCCGGTGCGCAGCAGGGGCGACGGCCGGTGGCCGGTGGCCGGCTGGGACGGCGAGCACGAGTGGACGGGCACGATTCCGTTCAAGCAGCTGCCGTCGGTGCTCAACCCCGACGAGGGCTTCATCGTGACCGCGAACAACCAGGTCATCGACGACTCGTACTCCCGGCTGATCGGCGCGGACCACGCGGCCGGCTATCGCTCCGAACGCATCCGAGAGCTGCTGACGTCCGCGGACCAGCACTCGGTGCGCGACATGACCCGCTTCCAGATGGACACGCGCAACGCGAACGCCGAGCAGCTGCGGCCCTTCCTGCTCGACGTCGACCTGTTCCTGAAGTTCGCCCAGCAGGGGCAGGACACGTTGCGCGGCTGGGACCTGCGCCAGAGCAGTGAGTCGGCTGCGGCAGCGTACTTCGCCGTGGTGTGGCGCAACCTGCTCGAGCTGACGTTCCACGACGAGCTTCCCCGCGACCAGTGGCCGGACGGGGGCGAGCGCTGGTTCAACGTCGTCCGCACGATCATCGACCAACCGAAGAGTCACTGGTGGGACAACCTGGCGACGCCCACCGTGATCGAGCGGCGCGACGACATCCTCCGCGAAGCCATGACCAACGCCCGCGACGAGCTGACCCGCCTCCGGTCGCGCGACACCTCCGGCTGGTCGTGGGGTCGGATGCACCGGCTGACCCTCGTCAACCCCACGCTCGGCGACTCCGGCGTCGGTCTCATCGACGGGCTGTTCAACCGTGGGCCGGTCGAGGTCGCCGGCGGCGGCGGGCTCGTCGACGCCACGGCCTGGGACGCGAGCGAGGGCTATGAGGTCACGGCCGTGCCGTCGATGCGCATGGTGGTCGATCTTGAGGACCTCGACCGGTCACGCTGGATCCAGCTGTCCGGAAACTCCGGTCACGCCTATCACGAGAACTACGACGACCAGCTTCCGTTGTGGGCGAAGGGGCGCACCCTGCCGTGGGTCTTCGATGAGGCCGCTGTCGATCGCGCCACCGCAGACACCCTGATTCTGCGGCCGACGAGCGGGCGATAGCTCGCCGGTGGTCGAATGACACGCGTGTCATTACCATCCATCACGGCATGTGGAACGTAACGACACGCAAGTGGCGGATGGTTTTTCTGGGATTTCTGATACGTGTGGGGCGAAACGACCTACGTTGGACGCCATGCGTGTCTTCCCCCTCGCGATACGTGGGCTCGCCGTGTGTGCGTTGCTCACGGTCGCGAGCACGCCCCTGGCCACCGCCGACGAGGCGTCCGTCGGCGCAGTGCAGGTGCGGCTCGTCGAGTCGCGGATGCACCTCAACGATCTGTACGCCCGCTCCGCGGCAGCCGCCGAACGCCTCAACGGCGCCGCGTACGAGCTCAGCCAGGCCGAGACCGAGGTCGAACGACAACGCGCTGCGGTCGAGCGGGCCGAGGCCCAGCTGGCCGAGCAGCGCGACGCAGTCGCAAGCCTGACCGTCGACCAGCTGCAGTCCGGCAGCGGCACCGCCCGCCTGACCACCTTGTTCGAGGCCGACGGACCCGAGCAGCTGCTCGAGCGCGCCGGCGCCTACGCCAGCACCAACGAGGCGATGAACGCTCGTGTCGACACCCTCACGGCGCGGCAGGTCGTGCGCGATGCAGCAGTGCGACGGGCCGACGCCGCGCAGGAGGCGCGCCGGGCGGCGGTCGAGGAGCGGAGCGCGGCGGCCGCAGCCATCGAGCAGTCCATCGCCGAGGCCGAGGCGGCCGCCACCGCGACCAAGCGAGAGCGCGACGCACTGATCAAACAGCTCGCCGCCGTGCAGGGCGTCACCGTCGAGACGGTTGCGAAGCGCCAGGACCGCATCGACCAGCGCATCGACGAGGGCGGGCCTTCGACCCCGATCGGTGGTCCGCCGCCCGCCGGCGGGTCCGACGAACCGGCGGTCACGCCGGACGATCCGAAGCCGACGACGCCGGAGCCCACGACTCCCAAGCCGGCGCCCAAGCCCGCGCCGAAACCTGCGAGCGACCCGCCCCCGGCCGATCCGCCGCCCGCTTCGGGCAACAAGGTCGAGACGGCGATCGCGTTCGCGCAGGCCCAGCTCGGCGAGCCGTACAAGTGGGGTGGGGCCGGCCCCAACCGTTGGGACTGCTCGGGCCTGACGATGAAGGCGTGGGCAGCAGCGGGCGTCGGAATCCCGCACTACGCCGGGGCGCAGTACACGCAGACGACGAAGGTCCCCGTCAGCCAGATCCGCCGCGGCGACCTCGTGTACTGGAGCAAGGGCAGCGCACGATCGATCTACCACGTCGCGATGTACCTCGGCGGCGGCAAGATGATCCACGCTCCGCGGCCGGGCCGCAGCGTCGAGATCGTCTCGCTCAACTACTGGATCAAGCCAGACCTGGCATCGCGTCCGGGCTGACCCGGCACCCGGAACACCCCGCTCTCGGTGACGGCCATCTGCACCGGGACGTCGTGCGGCTCGTGCGGAATCGACTCCAGCAGCTCGTCGGTGTGAACCACAGCGCACACCGGGGCACGCACCGAGGTGAGCGCCCGGTCGTAGTAGCCGGCTCCCCGACCGAGCCGGTGCCCCTCATGGTCGACCGCGAGTGCGGGGACGATGACCAGGCCGACGCCCTGGATTGCGTCGGTGCCGAGCCTCGGTCCGTCCGGCTCGGGGATGCCGATGGGTGACGGGCGAAGCGGGGCGGCCGGATCGAAGACGACCCAGTCGAGTCGTGGGGCGACGCCGGGCGGAGCGGGTGGGCCACCCTCGCTGGCGACCGGGACGATGACGTCCGCCCCTCGCTGGAGCAGTCCGGTGATCAGGGGCCCGGTGCCCGGCTCGGTTCCCATCGAGAGATAGCACGCGAGTCGCGGAACCCGCGCGAACGTGCTGGCGAGCAGATGTGCGGCGATGGCGTCGGCGACGGCGAGTCGCTGTTCGGCTCCGCGTTCCCGGCGACTGCTGAGGACCTGCTCACGCAGCGCGTCCTTGCTCACGCGCCGACGATAACCTGTGGCCGTGAGTGGATTGGGCCGGGCGCAGCAGAAGATGAGCGATGCCGGGGTCCCGCAGCGCGCCATCGACGTCTTCACCACCTTCTACGGCCAGCTCGAGGAAGGCGCCACCGGCATGATCGCCGAGGCAGACGTCGACCCGCTCACCGATCTCGACCGCGCCGGCGATCTCGACGCCGGCGATGGGGACGCGGTCGCGACCACGGCGGTCATCAAGCTCAACGGCGGGCTCGGCACGTCGATGGGCATGGACCGCGCCAAGTCGCTGCTGCCGGTCCGGGGGGACCAGTCCTTCCTCGACGTCATCGTGGGACAGGTGCAGCACGTGCGCCGCACCCACGACGTGCGGATGCCTCTGCTGTTCATGAACAGCTTCCGCACCCGCGACGACACGCTGGCCGCGCTCGCGCGCCACGACGACCTCGCCGTCGACGGTCTGCCGCTCGACTTCCTGCAGAACCGGGAACCCAAGCTCCGTGCCGACGACCTCACCCCGGTCGAGTGGCCGGCCGACCCGTCGTTGGAGTGGTGCCCGCCGGGGCACGGAGACCTCTACACCGCGCTCGAGACCTCCGGCGCTCTCGCCGCGCTCCTCGGCGCCGGCTACCGCTACGCGACGGTGTCCAACTCCGACAACCTCGGCGCGGTGCCCGACCCGGCGATGATGCAGTGGTTCGCGGCGTCCGGTGCCCCTTACGCGGCCGAGGTGTGCCGACGAACCCCGGCCGACGTCAAGGGCGGTCACCTGGTGATCCGGCGCAGCGACGGCCGGCTGGTCCTGCGAGAGACCGCGCAGACCCCGCCCGAAGACGCCGAGATGGCGGCCGACCTCACCCGGCACCGGTACTTCCACACGAACAACCTGTGGTTCGACCTCGAGCGACTCGCGCAGACCCTCTCCGACCGCGACGGCGTTCTGGGCCTGCCGCTCATCCGCAACGAGAAGAACGTCGACCCCACGGACCCGTCGTCGCCGCGCGTGGTGCAGATCGAGTCGGCCATGGGAGCGGCCGTCGAGGTGTTCGACGGCGCCACGGCGATCGAGGTCGACCGCTCGCGGTTCCTCCCGGTCAAGACCACCAACGACCTGTTGCTCCTGCGCTCGGACGTCTACGGGGTCGGCGACGACCTCGTCCTCCGTGCCCGCACCGAGCCGCCGGCCGTCGCCCTCGACCGCCGGTTCTACTCCACCATCGGAGACTTCGACACGAGGGTGCCCGAACCTCCGTCACTCGTCGGCGCCACCTCTCTGACGGTCGAGGGCGACTGGCGGTTCGGCGCCGGGGTGGTCGTCACCGGCGACGTCCGGCTCGACGACGACGGCACGACGCGCACCATCCCCGCTGGCACACGGTTAGGCTGAGCCGCATGTCGTCGGAAACCCCGGATGCCGGGCCGGACCAGAGCATGCTGCCGCTGGCGACCGACGACGACGCCGGACGCAACGCGACCGAGTCCGCAGCGTCCACCGAGCCGACTCCCTCCACGTCCGACGGCCCCGTGTCCGACGGCCCCGTGTCCGACGGCCCCGCGTCCGACGGCCCCGTGCCCGACGGCCCCGCGCCCGACGCTCCGGCGGCGGGTTCCGCCGCGCCTGAGGTCCCCGCGCCCGACGATCCTGCTCGCGAGACCCCATCCGGCAGGACTCCCGAGGCGCCGCCACCGACCGGTCCGCGTCCGCGCCCCCGGCCGGCGAGCATCCCCGACGACCTGATCACCGTCGAGGACCACCTCGAACGCATCCTGCGCGGTATCGGTCCCCTCGAGGCCTACGACCAGCCGATCGTCGAGTCGCTCGGCCTCCCGCTGCACGAGAACTTCATCGCGCCCATCGACCTGCCCCGGTTCGCGAACTCAGGCATGGATGGTTACGCCGTTCGCGCCGAGGACGTCCGGGGCGCGACCCCGCAGTCTCCGGTGACGCTGCCGGTGGTGGGCGAGATCCTCGCCGGGTCGGCTCGTCCGTTCGCGATCAGTGCCGGTACCGCCGTCAAGATCATGACCGGCGCGCCGATTCCTCGCGGTGCCGACACGGTCGTCCCCTTCGAACGCACCGACCGCGGCAACGCGCGGGTCGCCATCAACGAGGCTCCCAGTCCGGGCGCCCACATCCGTACGCAGGGCAGCGACGTCCACGCCGGTGACCTCGTGCTGCCGGCCGGCACCGTGCTCGGGGCTCGCGAGATCGGCCTGCTGGCCGCGCTCGGTGCGCCGCGAGTCAAGGCTCGCCCGCGGCCGAGGGTCGTCATCATCTCCACCGGCAGCGAGCTCCGCGAGCCCGGCGGCCATCTCGACTACGACTCCATCAACGACAGCAACAGCTACATGCTGGCTGCCGCGGTCCGCGAGTCCGGCGCCATCGCCTACCGGGTGGGAGCCGTCGACGACAACCCCCGCTCGTTCCGCAAGGTCCTGTCCGAGCAGCTCGTCCGCGCGGACCTCGTGGTCACCAGCGGTGGGGTCAGCATGGGTGAGAAGGACGTCGTGAAGGAGACCCTGTCGGCACTCGGGACGGTCTCGTTCGACCAGGTCGCCATGCAGCCCGGCAAGCCGCAGGGGTTCGGCCGCGTGTTCGACGAACAGACCCCGATCATCACCCTGCCGGGCAACCCCGTCTCGTCCTACGTCTCGTTCGAGGTGTTCGTGCTGCCGGCGATCCGCCGGCTGATGGGTCGCACCCCGTACCGCCGCCCGATGGTCCACGCCGTCCTCGCGTCAGACCTGCAGTCGCGGCCCGGAGTTCGCCAGTACGTGCGCGGCGTCTTCGAGGTCACCCACCGCGGTGCCAAGGTCACTCCGCTGGGCGGCCACGGCTCGCACCTCGTCGGCGCCCTGGCGACGGCGAACGCGCTCATCGTGGTGGGGGAGGACGAGACGGCTCTCAACCTCGGCGACACCGTGCGCACCTTGGTGCTCGACAGGCCGTACTGATGAGCGGTGCCGAGCTCGGCGGGAGTCCCGAGGGCAGCGATCGGTTGACCCACGTCGACGAGTCCGGCGCAGCGCGCATGGTCGACGTCTCCGACAAGGCCGTCACGGCACGTTCTGCCACGGCCCGCGGCCGCGTCGAGGTCTCGGCCCGGGTCATCGAGCTGCTGCGCGGCGAGGGTGTGCCCAAGGGCGATGCGGTCGGTGTCGCGCGGATCGCGGGCATCATGGCCGCCAAACGCACCCCCGACCTCGTCCCGCTGTGCCACCCGCTGGCGATCAGCGGGGTGGAGGTCGACGTCGAGCTGGACGACGCCGCCGGAGCAGTCCTCATCACGGCCACCGTGCGCACCGCCGACCGCACCGGGGTCGAGATGGAAGCACTCACCTCGGTCGCCGTCGCGGCGCTGACGGTGGTCGACATGGTCAAGGCCGTCGACAAGCACACGCGGATCACCGACATCGAGGTCATCGCGAAGTCGGGCGGCCGCAGCGGCGACTGGAGCCGGGAATGACCGGCGGAGAAGCCGGGTCGGCCGCGGTCGTCGTGGCTTCCGGACGTGCTGCCGCCGGCATCTATGAGGACACCACCGGGCCACTGCTGGTCGACGCACTCACGTCGTGGGGTTTCGAGACCGCTGAGCCCGTGGTCGTGCCCGACGGCGAGCCGGTGGGCGAGGCGGTGCGCACTGCTCTCGATCGCGGTGCCGACATCGTCCTCACCACGGGGGGCACCGGCATCAACCCCACGGACCGCACCCCCGAGGTCACGCGCCCGTTGCTCGACCGGGAGCTGCCCGGCGTCGCGGAGGCTCTTCGGGCCCAAGGCGTCGCCAACGGCGTCCCCACGGCGATGCTGTCGCGCGGACTTGCCGGGGTCGTCGGGTCGGCGGTGGTCGTCAACCTCCCCGGCTCACGCGGTGGGGTCAAGGATGCGATCGGCGTGCTGGCCGACGTCCTGCCGCACGCCGTCGACCAGCTGCGCGGCGGCGACCACGAGCGAAGTCCTGACGACGAGGTGGAGTCCTGACCAGAGGGTGGCCGGTCACGCTCCGGCACGAACGGATCGCCGTGCGTCCGCTACGTCGGCGAGACGCCTCGACGTGGGAGCGGCTGCGACGTGACAACGCCGCTTGGCTCGGACCGTGGGAAGCGACGCTGCCGCCCGAGGCCGGGCACCCGGCGATGTCGTACCGCTCGATGATCGGCTCGATGCGGCGTCGCGCTCGGTCGGGCCAGTCGATGCCGTTCGCACTCACGTGGGACGACACGATGGTGGGCCAGCTGACCGTCAACGGCATCTCGTGGGGATCGGCGCGGTGGGCGAGTCTCGGCTACTGGGTGGCCGAGAGTCACGCCGGTCGAGGCATCACCCCGACGGCCGTCGCCCTCGTGTGCGATCACCTGTTCACCGTCGTGCAGCTGCACCGCGTCGAGATCGCCATCCGGCCGGAGAACGCCGCCAGCCTGCGCATCGTGGAGAAGCTCGGGTTCACCGAGATCGGGATGGCTCCGAAGTTCCTGCACATCGCCGGCGACTGGCGCGACCACCGCATCTTCCAGGTGCTGGCCGGACAGGTGGGCGAGGGACTCGTCGCCCGATTGTCGGCCTCCTCGGCCGGCTGATTCGGCTCGAGTCACACCAGCCCCACAAGGTTTCATGCG
This sequence comes from uncultured Actinomycetota bacterium, assembly GCA_963781445.1. Lineage (GTDB taxonomy): Bacteria > Actinomycetota > Actinomycetes > Propionibacteriales > Nocardioidaceae > Aeromicrobium. The sequence continues at coordinate 167,492 of CAWAGS010000010.1, read as the reverse complement.
ACACACAGCGGCACGTGCCGGGAAACCCTTGGTGCGGGGCCTACGGTGTTTGCGTGGGCACGGGTCTGATCGTCGCGTTTGTCGTCGCCGTCTGGGCGGCGTACTTCGTGCCGCTCGTGCTGCGCCGATACGACGAGGCCAGCACGTCCTCGACGCTGGAGACCCTGAGCCCGCTCAGCCGCGTCATCCACCGTCCCACCCGTCACGTCGACGAGCCCGATGCTGACGAGGCGCCGTCGCCCGAGCCCGAGCCCGAGACCTCGACCGTCTCACCCCGTCCACCAGTGACCCGCGCGTGCCGCCCGCCTCGCCGCTCGTCGTCGCCGTCGCACGCTGCTCACGCTGCTGTTCGCCACGGCGGTCGTCGGCGGCCTCGTCGGATTCGGGGTCGTCCCGGTGTGGTCGATCGCCATCCCGGTGGGTCTCGTGCTCGCCTGGCTGGTCGCCTGCCGCGTGCAGGTCCGCGCCGAACGCGGCATCTCTGGTCATTCGTTCACGTCCGATGTCTCGAAGGACGTGACCTCCGACGAGGAACCCACCGTCATCGTGTCCGGTCAGTTCGAGGACATCGACCCGGGCCGCAAGCACGTCATGGAGTCCGCACCCCTTCAGTCCGACGCTCTGGAGGAGCAGCTCGTCATCGCGGCGCCGTCGGTCGCGACCAACGGCGAGCTGGTCTGGGACCCGCTCCCGGTCACGCTCCCCACGTACGTCACGAAGCCCCGCGCCGGCCGCACCGTGCGGACCATCGACTTCGCCCAGCCGGGCGCCTGGACGTCCGGCCACGTCGAGGGCGAGGACGTCGAGATGCCGGGCCGCGAGTCCGCGCAGGACGCCGCTCCCCGCCGCGCCGCCAACGAGTAGGACGCACGTGACCACCTGATATCCTCGGCGATGTTCTCGGCACGACATCTGGGGCTATGGCGCAGTTGGTAGCGCGTCTCGTTCGCAATGAGAAGGTCAGGGGTTCGAATCCCCTTAGCTCCACCCATCAACGGCGTCAGCACGAAAACGTTCAAACGTGATGCATTTCACGGGTTCGTCACGTAACCTCACGGCAAGTATTTCGTTACACGCTGCCGAGAAATCCGGCGGTGCCCTACCCGCACCATCGGAGAATCTCGTGGAGCCAACCCCGCTTGTGTTGTCGTCGTCCCTTGCCAAGCCTGTCGCGTTCAGTGACCGACGGCCCGAGCTTGGGCGTGGTGATCACTCATGACGACTCAACGCCTGCGGCACGTGGCCGCGTTGTCGCTCACGTCGGTGATCCTCCTGGTGGCAGCGATGCTGACGTGGGGTCAACCAGCGGGAGCCCTGGCGACGGCGGTCGACCTGGGTACCGCGAAGTCGTTCTCCGTCCTGGGCGGTGCTTCGGTGACGAACACCGGGCCGTCGGTGATCGGCGCAGACCTGGGCGTGAGTCCGGGGACGTCGGTCACCGGGTTCCCGCCAGGGACCGTCCTTGGCACCGTGCACGTGACCGATGCCGTCGCGGCGCAGGCTCAAAGTGACCTGACCAGCGCGTACAACAACGCCGCCGGGCAGGCCTCGGACGCCGCACTGCCCCCGGACCTCGTCGGGCTGACGCTTGTGGCTGGTGTGTACACCGCGTCCTCGTCGGCCTTGTTGACCGGGGAGGTCACGCTCGACGCGCAAGGCGATCCGAGCTCGGTCTTCCTCTTCCAGATCGGGTCGACCTTGACGACGGCATCGGGCAGCACCGTCAACCTCATCAACGGAGCCGACCCCTGCAACGTGTACTGGCAGATCGGAAGCTCCGCGACGCTCGAGACGAACACCACGTTCGTCGGCACGATCATGGCGCTGACCTCCGCCACGGTGAACACCGGCACAACGGTCGAGGGACGGGTACTCGCTCGCAATGGTGAGGTCACGCTGGACACCAACGTCATCACCACCCCGGACTGCGAGTCCGACACCGGCGGAGACGATGACGGGGCCGGTACTGATGCCGACACCGACGGGGCGAGCACTGATGCCGACGCCGATGGTGCGAGCACTGATGCCGACGCCGACGGCGCGAGCACTGACGCTGACGCCGACGGGGCGAGTACCGATGCTGACGCCGACGGGGCGAGTACCGATGCCGACGCCGATGGCGCGAGCACTGACGCCGACGTGGACGGCGCGAGCACCGATGCAGACGCTGATGGCGCGAGCACTGACGCCGACGCCGATGGCACGAGTACCGATGCCGACGCCGATGGCGCGAGCACTGACGCTGATGCCGACATCGACGGTGGGGGCACGGCCGGTGGCGCTGACGCAGATGCTGATGAGGACTCCGACGTGCAAGCGAACGCTGACGGAGACTCCGATGCGGACTCGAACGGCGGTGGCGGTGGGAACAACGGCGAGAACGACGGCTCGAATGACGGCGACACCGTCCCGAAGGGCAATCCGAGCACAGGTCTGGGTGGAGCGGCACCGGACACCCAGCCGCTCTCCATCGTCCTGCTGGGTCTGGGTGGGGTCTCAGGTGCTGGCGCTCTCGTGGTGTCTGCGCTCGGCCTCCGACGTCCGACTCGCTCGTCCCCGTAGCTCATGCTCGGTCAACACACGAAGGCGAGACGCAGGACCGGTCGCCTCGGCGTCGTGATCGCCGATGTGGTGGTGATCGGTGGTGCGCTCCTCGCCCTGGGCCTCCGCGGTGATGTCGGCAACGCCGACGCGACGCCGACCGTGGCCACCTCCGAGGTGGCGGGAGTCCGGCCGCCTTCAGTGGTCAGAGCCACCTACGCAGCGGACGAGGCGCCGACGCCGGTCAGCCTGAAGATTCCGACGATCAAGGTGGCGGCCGACATCACCAGCCTTGACCTCAACCAGGACGGGACCGTCGAAGTTCCCAAGGATCCGGCTCAAGCCGGGTGGTTCGAGCGCGGCCCGAAGCCGGGCGAATCGGGATCGTCGGTCATCCTCGGTCATCGAGACTCCAAGCAGGGTCCGGCGGTCTTCTATCGTCTTCAGGAGCTCGATCGCGGCGACCGGATCGCCGTCAAGCTCTCCGATCGCTCGGTCGCGCACTACGAGGTGGTCCAGGTCACCCAGTACGCGAACGAGGACTTCCCCGCGCAGAAGGTCTACGCCGGGTCCAACGGCAGACCGGCTCTCAACCTGGTCACCTGCGGTGGGAAGTACGATCGCGAGGCCGGCGGCTACCAGTCCAACATCGTCGTCTACACGACCTACCTGTGGGCCACCGGTCGAGAGACGCGACAGTAGCGCTCGGGCGTCCGGGTCCTCGCGACGCCCGGGGTCACTGAGTGGTCGGTCAGGGTTCGATCCGGTGAACGACCCATGGGGTCGTCGTCCGCGTCGAGGCACTCTGGAATGGACACACGGTTCAAGGAGAGCACGACATGAGGACCTCCAGCGACGGATCGGCCACCCGCCGCCAGAGCGAGCCCGCGAGCGAGGGCTCGCGGACCCCGACACCGACTCCGCCCACTCGCAGGATCACGTACACGGCGTGGGTGCTCGCGGCGTGGTGCCTCGGCTTCGCCGCCGTGAACGTCGGGTTCGCTGCGACGGGGGGCTTTGACGAGGGTCCCTATGCCGAGTACGCAAGTGCGTTGGCGGTCATGAACTGGTTGGCGTTCGTGCTGAAGCTCGCCGGTGCGGGGATCGCGATCCTCACCGTCGTCGAGCGGCCCCGGTGGGTTCCGGTGGGCGTCCGAGCGGTTGCCGTGTGGTCGGCGTTCTCGCTGCTGGCGATCTACTCCGCTGGCGGCCTCGTCGAGCTCGTCTGGTTCATCTCCAACGACCCCGATCGGATCGACGTACGCGGTCTCGCCTACATGGCCTTCTTCGCGGCCGGAGCGATCGGGTACGGAGCCCTGGCCCGGTCGTACCGACGCCGGTCCGGATCCACGCGCAGGCACGTCGTCATGGGCGCCCTCGGAGGGCCGGTCGGCCTCGCCCTGCTCCTGGTGGCAGCGCCGGCTGCCCTCGGCATGGGCCGGCTGCTCTGACGCCGGTCGGCGTTCAGGTCTGGGGCGCGCGTTCGGCGACCATCTCGACGAGGTCGGCGACGGAGTCGACGACCCGGGTCGGTCGGTAGGGGAAGTTCTCGACCTGCTCGGGTCGCGTCGAGCCCGTGGACACCAGGATGGTGCGGAGGCCGGCCTCGAGCCCGGAAATGATGTCGGTGTCCATCCGGTCCCCGATCATCACGGTCGACTCGGAGTGCGCCTCCAGCTGGTTCAGCGCGCTGCGCATCATCAGGGGATTCGGCTTGCCGATGTAGTAGGGCTGACGGCCGGTTGCCGTGCTGATCAGGGCCGCGACCGATCCGGTCGCCGGCAGCGTTCCGTGGACACTCGGTCCGCTCACGTCGGGGTTGGTGGCGATGAACCTCGCGCCCGCCTCGATCAGCCGGATCGCCCGCGTGATGGACTCGAAGGAGTAGGTGCGGGTCTCGCCCAGCACCACGTAGTCGGGGTTGCGCTCGGTCATCACGTAGCCGATGTCGTGCAGGGCCGTGGTCAAGCCGGACTCGCCGACCACGTACGCCGACCCGTCCGGTCGTTGATCGAGCAGGAACTGGGCGGTGGCGAGTGCCGAGGTCCAGATGGATTCCTCGGGGACGTCGATGCCACTGGCCAGCAACCGGGCCCGCAGGTCCCGAGGCGTGTAGATCGAGTTGTTGGTGAGAACCAGGAACGGCCGACCGGACCTCTTCAACGCGTCGATGAACTCCACGGCGCCGGGGATCGGGTCCTCCTCGTGCACGAGGACGCCGTCCATGTCGGTCAGCCAGGTCTCGATCGGACGGGGTTCGGTCATGAGTCCATTGTGTCGTGCCGGGGTGGTGGGTATGGACGCTAGCCTGCCGCGTCCGCGCCGAGTCTCTCGAGAGCTGGTCCGACGTGCGTCAGGAAGCGGGTGATGGCCTCCTGCGCCCGGGGTTCGTCGGCGTGCTCGGGCAGGCCACGCAGGAGGTTGAGCCGACTCGCCGCGACCCACGACGCCAGGTCCGGTTCCTTCGACCAGGCCAGCTCCGACGTCCACGTCCGTCGCATCATCGGCCCCCAGTCCTCGATGCGGCTCGGGTGAGGGTTGGGTCGGCTGAGCCGGTTCTTGTCCGTGTCGTGATCTCGATGGGTCTCGAGGAAGGCCAGGAACGCAGCGTTGAACGGGGGAGAGGCGTGCCGGACCTGTTGAAGCACGATCTGGCCGGGCGCGAAGACGGGTACGGGTGCCATGTCGCGCAGTCCCTTGGCCGAGCAGTCCACGTGCAGGACGTCGGAGCCGGTCGGCACCTCGCCGTCGTCGAGCACGATCCGCTCCGCCCCGATCGACTGCACCCGACCGAGCCGGACCACGTCCTCGACGTCCTGCAGATCGGCAAGCTCACGCCGGCTGAGCATGGTTGCCCGGAACATCGTGGGCCACACGCCCGGGTCGAGCCGCAGGTGTCGTCCGGACGATTCGAGGTGTTCGAACCGTTCGGTGAGGTTGCTGGTCTCCGCGGCTGCCTGGGCGTCGAGCGAGATGCCCTCCATGATCCCGGCCACCTGGTCCAGCGGCTGGAGGGCCGCGCGGTCGCTGAACCACGCGTCGCGTGGGCGAATCCAGCGGATCTGGTCGGGCTCCACGTCGTGGTCGAGCAGCCACAGGCAGGCGTCCGCGCTCGTCTTCCCCGACCCGATGATGGTGAAGCGTCGATGGGATTCCGCGACCTCGGGCAGGGCGTTCACCGGCACGAAGGACGCCTCGGGCGCCACCGTGAAGGACGGCTGGTGGGTCGCGGGGATGGACGACTCGAGGTAGCACGCGTCGACGACCTTGCGGCGCACGCGCACCGCGTGGACGTCTCCGGTGGCGAGGTCGCGGACCTGGTGATCGGTGCCGTTTCCGCCGAGGTACTCGTGCCCGGCCAGGAACTGAGCGCGTCCCGTCGACTCGAACCGCTCGCCCGCCACGGCGTCGAAGTAGTCGCAGATCTCTTCGGAACCGGCCTGCTCGTAGAATCCTTCGTTCCGGCCGGACTCGATGAGCCGGTCGCGGCCCAGCGGCATCGAGTTCACTCCGTAGTAGGCGGACGGCGTGTGGAGCCGGACGAACGGGTACGCGTCGCGCCAGTGACCGCCGACATTCTGCCGTCGGTCGACCAGCACGAGCTCGGCGTCGGCCTCGGTCAGGAGCGAGTCGGCGAACGCGAGGCCGGTGGCGCCCGCTCCGATGATCAGGTAGTCCGTCGTGATATCCATCGCTTCTCCAGTCACGAAAGCAGATTCACGGTACCGGTCTTGTAGGGTGCACCCGATGAAGATCACCGAAGTCGCCCCGGGCGTCTTCGCGGTCCAGGGCGATGCCGTCAACTGGACCCTGGTCGCCGACGGCGACGCACTCACGCTCGTCGACGCCGGGTACCCGGGCGACCTCGACGACCTGCTGGCGTCGATCGCCGAGATCGGGCACCGGCTGGACGACGTGGAGGCCGTGCTGGTGACGCATGCCCACATCGACCACATCGGAGCGCTGCCGGCCCTGCTGGAGAGGCACCCGGTCCCGGTGCTGCTGTCGCCGACCGAAGCCCGACACGCCCGGCGTGAGTTCCTGGAGCAGGCCGGTCCCGCCGATGTCGTCCGGAACCTGTGGCGCCCGCGGGTGGTGCCGTGGGCGATTCACCTGATGCGCCAGGGCGCGATGAACGATGCCCCGGTGCCGTCGGCCACCGACTTCGGCGAGGCCGACGTCATCGACGTGCCCGGTCGGCCGGTGCCGGTCGCGACGCCGGGTCACACCAGCGGTCACACCGCCTACCTGCTGCCAAAGGCCCGCGTCCTGCTCACCGGCGACGCGCTCGTCACGGGCCACCCGCTCAGTGCTGCCACGGGCCCGCAGATGCTGCTCGACTTCTTCCACCACGACCTGCCGGCCGCGCGTGCCGCACTCGACGTGATCGCCGGGGTCGAAGCCGATGTCGTCATCCCCGGCCACGGCCCCGTCCACCGGGGCTCCCCGGCGTCTGCGGTCTCCGAGATGTGAAGACTTGCGGCCCACATCCGCGACGAAAGTGGGCCGCACGTCTTCACATCTGGAGGCGGGAGGCGACCACGCGGCGGCCGAGGCGCCAGAGGACCCAGGCGACGAGGGCGAGGCCGAGCCAGGGCACGAGGATGCCGGCCAGCGAGACGATGGCGTTGACGGTGTCGACCAGTGCGTCCCAACCCTTCGCGAGGCCGCCCTTGAAACCGCTGGGCGAGACCGTGGAGGCCGAGCCCTTCTGGATCAGCTCGACGTACAGGGTCGACAGGTGGACCTGCTCGGTGAGCCCCTTGCGCTGGGCCTGGAGGCTCTCCAGCTGTTCCTGGCGCTGGGTGAGCGCGCCCTCGGCGCTGACCACCTCGGCGCTGGAGTCCGCCTTGGCGAGGATCTTCTCCAGTCGGTCGATCGAGAGCTCCAGCGCCTTGATGCGTGCGTCGAGGTCCTGACCCTGAGCGGTGACGTCGTCGTTCTGCACGTCGACGGTGCCGACGTCACCGTAGGTCGCCAGCTGAGCGAGTGCCGCCGACATCTGCTGGCTCGGGACCCGGACGGTCAGCGATGCCGACGTCCGCCCCTCGTCGTCCTTGCTCTCGGTGCGGCCGTCGACGCGTCCGGCCCGCTTCTCGATCCAGGTGGTGAACTGCTCCGCCGTGGCGCGCGGGTCACTGACAGTGACGTCGACGGACCCGGTGGTCACGACCTCCCGCACGTCGCGCGGGGCGACCTTCGCCGGCGCGTCGCCGGCCTCGTCCTGTCCGAGCGCGGCGTCCTGGCGGATCCCGCCCGAGTCGCCCGCGACGCCCGGCTCGGCGGCCTGGCTGGTCCCGGCCTGGTCGGCAGAGCCGCTGCCGCCGGTGAGTGCAGAGACGCCGACTCCGCCCACGACGACGACGACGCAGGCCGCGGCGACGACTCCGAGACCGCGGCGCATCTTCCGTCCGCGCCGTGCGACGTCGTCGTCGACGGTGGACATGATGGACGACCGCATCGCCTCGATGCGTCGGTCGTCGAGCTCGGGGGTGGTGGTCATGATGTCTCCCTCATGGAACGCAGGTCGGCGCGCAGGCGGGCGCGCAGCCGGTGCAGGCGGTTGCGGACGACGGCGTGCGAGACCCCGAGATCGCGGGCGGCCTGCTCATAGGTGCGGTCGCCCTCGACGCACAGCTCGTACAGCCGTTGGTCGGTGGCCGACAGGCCGCCGACCGCCTTGTCGATCTCGGCTCGCACCAGCGCGGCTTCGACCTCGCGCTCGACGGCTGAGTCGTCGCCCTCGGGCATGTCGTCGGTCAGCGCTCCACTCCTGCGACGCAACGCCCGTCTGTGGGCGTTCAGCGCCGTGTAGCGGGCGGTGACGAGGAGCCAGGGGAGCACCGACCCGTCGACCGGCGTGATCGCCCGGATGCGGCGCCAGGTGGTGACGAAGACGTCCTGGGTGACGTCCTCGGCGTCGCCGGCATCGCGCACGACCGAGTACGCCTGCCAGTAGACCGGCCGCACGTGCCGGTCGTACAAGTCGGCGAACGCCGTGCGATCACCCGTTTGCGCCCGGGTGAGCAGCTCGACGTCGTCGAGGACCTCGGTCGGTGGAATCACGTCGACTCCCGTCAGCAGCGGACCTTTCACCCTGTCTGTGTCGGTTCCGCGATCACCGTCTCACGTTTGGCCGGAGAAGCTTCGACGTAAACTCAGACGATGGTCATGTCAGCGGCACGCACGCGGACGCGCGCGGCGCTGGCCGCCGGCAGCGCGCTCGTCCTGGCACTGGTGATCATTCTCGTCGTGCGCGACGACTCCTCCGAGCGCGTCGACCCGTACCTGCAGTTCATGACCGCGCACCTCGACGTGGTCTCGGCGCAGCCGGAGGAGGTCTCGCCCGACGCGCGGTTCACGCGCACCATCTACCGCGAGACCGACCTCGACGGCGTCGAACCGGCACTCGATGCGTGTGCCGGTCCGGTGGCGGTCGACCTCGGCGCGGACCACCCCACCCTCGTCGTCGAGCACGACTACTGCGGTGGCCTGGCCTGGATGCCGAAGCTGAAGCGCACGGACGTCGTCAAGCTCAAGGGCCCCGGGATCGAGCCCGGGTTCTACGCGGTCGAGCGGATCAAGCACGTCCCGAGGTACACGTCGAAGGTCGACGATCTCCCCGAGTCGCACACGGTGCTCCAGACCTGCATCTCCCGGACGACGATGGTGCTGGTCGGGTTGCGCCCGGTGACCCCGGCGACGGCTTGACATTTCCTTGGGGGTTGTCAAGTGACTTGACATGATCTATGGTCGTGTCAAGTCACCTCCCGAGGAGTTCATCATGACCATCGAGGCCACCATCGACGGCCAGGTCGTCCACTGGCGCGACAGCAAGCGCTACCTATGGATCATGGGCGCGATCATGCCGCTCCTTCCGTTCGCCATGTGGGGCCTCTTCGCCCTCTCCGGATCGACCGCGGCCTGGTTCTTCGGCCCCTTCTTCGTCTACGTCCTCATCCCGGTCTTCGACCTGATGGTCGGGCTCGACCCGAACAACCCGCCCGACGAGGTCATCGAGTCGCTCGAGGAGGACCGCTACTACCGCTGGATCACCTACGCGTTCATCCCGCTGCAGCTGATCGGACTCATCTGGGGTGCCTACCTGCTCGGCGGCGGCACACTGCCGGGCATCGATGACCCGCTCACCGTCCTGCAGAAGATCGGACTGGCCACCGGGCTCGGGATGGTCGCCGGCATCGGCATCAACACCGCGCACGAGCTCGGCCACAAGAAGGTGCAGGCCGAGCGCTGGTTCGCCCGCGTCGCGCTGGCCCAGACGTTCTACGGCCACTTCTACATCGAGCACAACCGCGGTCACCACGTGCGCGTGGCGACCCCGCCGGACCCGGCGAGCGCGCGTCTCGGCGAGACCCTCTGGGAGTTCCTGCCCCGCACGATGTGGGGAAGCCTGCGCAGTGCGTGGAGCCTGGAGAAGCGACGTCTGCAGCGTCGCGGCACGTCGCCGTGGTCGTTCCGCAGCGACCTCATCAACGCGTGGAGCTTCTCCGTCGTCCTGTGGGGCGCCCTGATGATCGCCTTCGGCTGGGAGATCCTGCCGTACCTGATCATCCAGGCGTTGATCGGCATCAGCCTGCTGGAGTCCGTCAACTACCTGGAGCACTACGGCATGCGTCGCAAGATGCTCGACTCCGGCCGCTACGAGCGCGTCAACCCCAGTCACAGCTGGAACAGCAACAACATCGGCACCAACGTGCTGCTGTACCACCTGCAGCGGCACAGCGACCACCACGCCAACCCGACCCGCCGCTACCAGGCGCTGCGCGACTTCAAGCAGGCGCCGGCGCTGCCCACCGGGTACGCCGGGATGATCGTCCTCTCCTGGGTGCCGGCCATCTGGCGACGCGTCATGGACCACCGCGTCCTCGAGCACTACGACGGCGACGTGTCCCAGGCCAACCTGCACCCGCGCAACGCCGAGCGGTACCTCGCCCGGTACGGGAGCGGCAGCGTGAACCAGGAGGCGGCATGAGCGAGACGGCGGCGAGCGGCCGGTGGATCTGCCCGAACTGCGAGTACGTGTACGACGAGGCCGTGGGCGACGACCACGAGGGCTGGCCGGCCGGCACGCCGTTCGGTGAGATCGACGCCGACTGGACGTGTCCGGACTGCGGCGTGCGTGAACAGGTCGACTTCCTGCGCATCGAGGAGTTCCAGCACAACGACCAGGACGGCGACATCATCTCGGCCGAGACCCGCAGACGGTCCGACGAGGCACAGTGATGACGACGAGCCTGGAGCTGACGCCGGAGGAGTCCGGCAGCTTCCGCTCCGAGGTCCAAGGCCTGCTGCGCGAGCGGCTCCTGACTGCCGCCCGCCAGATGATCGAGACGTCCGGCTGGTCGTCGGTCACGATGTCCAAGCTCGCCACCGCCGTAGGCGTGAGCCGGCAGACGGTGCACACCGAGCTGGGCACACGTCACGGCCTCGCCGAGGCCCTCGCCCTGCGCGAGCTCACCGGGTTCCTCGACCTCGTGCGCGATCGGATGGCCGCTGAGACCGACCTCGTCGAGGGTGTTCGTTCAGCCTGCCGGGGTGCGCTCGAGCTCGGCGAGTCGAGCCTGCTGGTGCGCACCGTGCTGGGTTCGGCGACGTCGGAGAACGACGCCGACTTCCTGACCATCCTCACCACCGAGTCCGGCCAGATCGTCGAGGCGGCGTGCGCCGCGGTCACGGCCTGTGTGCGCGAGTTCTACCCGCCACTGCCCCTCACCGATGCCGAGCTCGACGTCGCGGCCGAGGCCATCGTCCGGCTCGTGCTGTCGGCGCTGACCCGTCCGTCGAAGCCACCGGCCGACGCGGCGGACGACATCGCGTGGGTCATCGGGCTCGCCCTGGCCGGGGCCGGGGCGCGTAGCCGCTAGGGCCGGTTCCCTAGATCCAGCTCCCGAACCACATCCGGTCGCGCCAGGCGTCGTACGGAAGCAGGTCGTATGTCCAGATCGGGAAGAAGAACCAGAACGCGACCACGACCGCCGTGACCAGCCCACCGGCGGCGAGCCACACCCCGTAGCGTCCGCGCGGCGTGGTGACGCGACGCCAGGCGACGTCGATGAACAGGCACACCGCGATGATCATGAACGGCAGCGACGCGACGGCGTAGAAGGAGAAGATCGGGCGATCCGTGATGGGCAGCCACGGCACCCAGGTGGCGAGCAGGCCGAGGACCGGCACGGACCAGCGCCAGTCGCGAGTCTTGACCCACGCGGCGACCGCGGCCAACGACGCCACGAGCGCGGGCCACCAGACGGCCGGATTGCCCAGGATGATCGACTCGCGCAGGCAGCTCGACGAGGCGTCGGCACCGCACCGGTCGGGTGGGAGGTCGAGTGCCACCGCGACGCTCACCGGCCGGTCGAGGACCAACCAGCTCCAGGCGCTCGACTGGTAGTCGTGCGTCTGCCCGGCCAGGTAGTCGCCGGTGTGGAAGTGGAACGCCATCACGTGGAAGTGCCACAACGACCGCAGCGCGTCCCACGCCGGGCCGAACAGCCCCGACGAGGGCGTCTGCACGTACGACCCCCACGCTGCCTCGTCGCCGTAGCCGAGCCCGAACCGCTGCTCGTACACGCCGTGGTTGAGCAGCCAGCCCGTCCAGGTGGCGAGGTAGACGACCGCGGCGATGCCCACGAGCGACGCGAACGCCGGGACGCCGACGGACAGGGTCGTGGAGAGGAGCGACCGACGCGTCAACGTGCGGTGCCGCCCGGCGTCGCGCCGGAACCGCCGGCGGGCGATGGTCTCCCACACCACGACGGCAACTCCGAAGACGGCGAGGACGTAGACACCGCTCCACTTCGTCCCGGCCGCCAGCCCGAGGCAGACGCCGGCTGCGAGCTGCCACGGCCGAACGACGCGGTAGCGGTCGAGCCGGGACATGACCCAGTCGCGGTCGGCCACCAGGCAGGCGACGGCGCAGACGATCCAGAACGTCAGGAACACATCGAGCAGCGCCAGGCGCGACAGCACCAAGTGCGTGCCGTCGAGGGCGAGCAGAAGCCCGGCCAGGCTGCCGATGACCGTCGAGCCGGTGAGGCGGCGCACCAGCCGGGCGAGGACCAGGACGGTCAGCGTGCCGACGACCGCGGCGCTGATGCGCCAGCCGAACGAGTCGAAGCCGAAGGCGTACTCGCCGAGCGCGATCAGCCACTTGCCGGCCTCGGGATGCACGATCTGGGTCGGCTGCCCGGTGATGAACAGGTTGTCGATCTGGCCGGCCGCGATGCGCTCGTTGGCTCCCTCGACGTAGTCCTGGGCATACCCGGCCTTGAGCATCGACCAGGCGTTCTTGGCGTAGTAGGTCTCATCGAAGGACAGCGAGCGTGGCCGCCCGAGGTGCCACAGTCGGAACGCCAGGGCCACGGCGGTGACGGCGAGCGGGCCGATCCATCCCCAGAGGCGCTCACGCTGCGCACGGGAGATCGACGTCACGGTGCGATGGTAGGCGCTGGCACCATGGACCTGTGCTCGTCCTCGCTGCCACCCCCATCGGTCGGGTCGACGACGCCTCCCCGAGGTTGGTCGAGCTGTTGACCTCGGCCGATGTCGTGGCCGCCGAGGACACGCGCCGGCTGCGACGTCTCGCGGCCGACCTCGGCGTCGAGATCGGCGGGCGCGTGGTGTCGTACTTCGAGGGCAACGAGCGAACGCGGACGCCCGAGCTCGTCGAGGCCGTCGCCGACGGCCGCACCGTGGTGCTGGTGACCGACGCCGGCATGCCGAGCGTGTCCGATCCCGGGTACCGGCTCGTGGCGGCCTGTGTCGAGGCGGGCCTGCAGGTCACGGCGGCCCCGGGTCCGTCGGCCGTGCTCACCGCGCTCGCCCTGTCCGGCCTCCCGGTCGACCGGTTCTGCTTCGAGGGCTTCCCGCCGCGCAAGGCCGGGGAACGACGGCGCACGCTCGGGGCCCTGCGACGCGAGCCGCGCACGATGGTCTTCTTCGAGTCGCCGCACCGCACCGGGGCCACGCTCGCCGCGATGTCCGAGACCTTCGGGTCCGACCGCGCGGCCGCCGTCTGCCGCGAGCTCACCAAGACATATGAAGAGGTGGCCCGCGGCCCGTTGGCCGAGCTCGTCGAGTGGGCCGCAGAGCAGGAGCACGGGGTGCGGGGTGAGGTGACGATCGTGGTCGCTGGACACGTCGGCGAGCAGCTGGGCGACGTGTCCGCAGAAGCCTTGCGCGCCATGGTCGGCGAGGCCGAGGCCGACGGGCTCAGCCGCAAGGACGCGATCGCCCGGGTGGCGGTCGAGACCGGCATCCGCCGCAAGGACGTCTACGACGCCGCACACACCTGAGGACCGGCCGAGGTCGCTCACTAGGATTGAGCGCGTGCCATCGCCTTCGAGCTCCACGTTCTACGTCACGACGCCGATCTACTACGTCAACGACGCGCCGCACATCGGCCACGCCTACACCACCGTCATGGGCGACATCATCACGCGGTGGCACCGGCAGCGGGGCGAGGACGTCTGGTACCTCACCGGCACCGATGAGCACGGACTCAAGGTGCTGCGCAAGGCCGAGCAGAACGGCGTGACGCCGATCGAGTGGGCCGACCGGTTGATCGAGAACGAGTGGATGCCGTTGCTCAAGACGATCGACGTCGCGAACGACGACTTCATCCGCACGACGGAGCAGCGTCATCTCGACGGCGCGCGCGCCTTCTGGCAGGACCTCCACGACCGGGGAGCCGTCTACCAGGGCGAGTTCTCCGGCTACTACAGCGTCGGCAGCGAGGAGTTCGTCGGCGACGACGACGTCGTCGACGGCGAGGGCGACGACGCGGGCCACAAGATCTCCACCCTCGACGGCAGCCGGGTCGAGCACATGACCGAGGAGAACTACTTCTTCAGGCTCTCGGACTACCAGCAGCCGTTGCTCGACTTCTACGAGGCCAACCCCGACTTCATCCAGCCGGCGTCGGCGCGCAACGAGGTCATCTCCTTCGTGAGCCGTGGCCTCAACGATCTGTCGATGTCGCGCTCGACGTTCGACTGGGGCATCCAGGTGCCGTGGGACGAGAAGCACATCATGTACGTCTGGATCGAGGCGCTGCTCAACTACGTCACGGCGGCCGGGTACGGCACGGACGAGGAGACGTTCGATCGCCTGTGGCCGGCCGACATCCACATCGTCGGCAAGGACATCGCCCGTTTCCACGCCGTCATCTGGCCGGCGATGCTGATGGCCGCCGGCCAGCCGGTTCCGCACCGGGTCTTCGCGCACGGCTGGTTGCTGGTCGGCGGGCAGAAGATGAGCAAGAGCAAGGCCAACGGCATCCGCCCCGACGAGCTCGTCGACGTGTTCGGCTCCGATGCCTACCGCTACTACTTCGCGCGAGCCCTGACGTTCGGCAGCGACGGCTCGATCTCGTGGGAGGACATCCACGCCCGGTATCACGCCGAGCTGGCCAACGGGTTCGGCAACCTGGCCTCACGCGTGGCGGCGATGATCGGGTCCTACTTCGGAGGCACCCTGCCCACAGCCGGCGACCTCACCGACGCCGAAGCCACGATCATCGACACCGTGCGGTCCGCGACCGCCGACGCCGACGCCGCCATCGACGCGATCGCCCCGCAAGATGCCCTGGCGGCGATCTGGCGCATCGTCGACGAGCTCAACGGCTACCTCACCGAGCAGGCCCCGTGGAAGATCGCGAAATCGGTGCCGGACGACGGGTCGGACGTGACGGCCGATGGCGGGCGGCTTGCCACCATCCTCGTCACCGCTGCCGAGGGGCTCCGCGCCCTTGCCGTGCTCCTTCACCCGGTGATGCCCAAGTCCACGGTCGTGTTGTGGGCCTCGCTGGGCGCCGAGACCTCGCTCGGCCCACTGGCCGACCAGCGGATCGCCGACGTCGGCACGTGGGGCGCACTGCCGGCCGGGTCCGCGATCACCAAGGTGCCCAGCCTCTTCCCGCGCATCGAGGCTGCCGAAGCGTGAGCGACGACTGGCCCTGGCCGGACGCACCCGAGCCGCTTCCCTCACCGGTGGTCGACAACCACTGCCATCTCGATCACCGCATCAAGGGAGGTCTGGTGATCGACGTCGACGACGCCCTCGACCGCGCTGCCGCCGTCGGCGTCACCCGGATCGTGCAGGTGGGGTGCGACGTCGAGGGCTCCCGGTGGGCGGTCGACACCGCCCGCGACCAGCCTGCGGTCGTCGCGGCCGTCGCCCTCCATCCCAACGAGGCACCGCTGCTGGCCGAGGCCGGCACCCTCGACGAGGCCCTCGCGGTGATCGACCGACTGGCCGCCGACGAGGCGGTGCGGGCCGTCGGTGAGACCGGCCTCGACTACTTCCGGACCGGCCCGGAGCGGCGCGGGCCGCAGCACGAATCGTTCCGCGAGCACATCCGCATGGCGCACCGGCACGACCGCACCCTGGTCATCCACGACCGGGACGCCCACGCCGACGTGCTGCGCGTGCTCGACGACGAGGGCGTGCCGCCCCGCACGGTCATGCACTGCTTCTCCGGCGACGCCGACTTCGCACGGGAATGCCTCGATCGTGGCGCCTACCTGTCATTCGCGGGTACGGTGACCTTCAAGAACGCCGAACCGTTGCGGGAAGCGCTGCGTGCGACTCCTCGCGACCGGATCCTCGTGGAGACCGATGCGCCCTTCCTCACACCCATGCCGTACCGCGGACGCCCCAACGCGTCCTTCCTGGTGCCGCTGACGGTGCGATTTATGGCTGGAATCGTAGGCGTTTCAGACGCAGAGCTCTGTCGTGACATCAACGCGAACACCGACCGCGCGTTCGGCGGTCCGTGGGCAGAGCGGGTTTGATCTGTGAGTAGGCGTTCGTATGGTGGAAAAGTTGCCATGACCCCAAGACACAAGGTTGTACCTGTGCGTCACACGGATCACGTCCACTCATTCTTCAAGAAGCGCTCGATCATCGCGTTGAACATCGCTCTGCTGCTGCTCCTCGTCGGAGGCACCACGGCGTACGGCGTGCTCGGCAAGACGGTCACCCTGTCTGTCGACGGCCGCACTGACACGGTGCGCACGTTCAGCGGCTCGGTCCCCGACGTTCTCGCCTCCAACGGCGTGAACCTCCGTCCGGGCGACCAGGTCGGTGCCACCACGTCGTCGATCACCGACGGCGACAAGATCAAGGTCAAGTACGCCAAGCCGGTGACCGTCGCGGTCGACGGCAAGGCCACCCACGCCACCGTCCACGACTCCACCGTGGGCGACATCCTCGACCGCTACGAGGTCCAGCCCCAGGACGAGGCGTTCGTCTCGGTGAGCCGGTCCACTCGCATCCCGCGCGACGGCATGAAGATCGTCGTCAGCAACCCCAAGCAGCTCACCGTCAAGGCCGACGGCGACACCAAGAAGCTCACCTCGTCCGCACCCACCGTGGCCGAGGTGCTCGACGAGGCCGGCGTCAAGCTCGACCAGGACGACGAGGTCAGCCCGGCCCGCTTCGCCCTCGTCGGTGACGCCGAGAAGGTCAAGGTCACTCGCATCGAGATGATCGACAAGACCGAGACGGTCAAGACCGGCCCCCCGGTCGAGTACAAGGACGACCCCGAGCTGGAGAAGGGCACCACTGAGGTGCTCAAGGCCGGCAAGCCGGGCAAGGCCCGCGAGAACGTCCTCATCACCAAGGCCGACGGCAAGGTGCGTCACCGCCTCGTCCTGACGTCGAAGGTGATCGACAAGCCGGTCAAGCGCGTGGTGTCGCGCGGCACCGCCGAAGCGCCCTCGGTCTCCAGCAACAGCGTCTGGGACAAGATCGCCCAGTGCGAGTCCGGCGGCAACTGGAGCATCAACACCGGCAACGGCTACTACGGCGGCCTGCAGTTCAGCGCCGCCACGTGGCACAGCGTCGGCGGTCCCGGTCTACCGCATCAGCACAGCCGCGAGACCCAGATCAAGTACGCCAAGATCCTCCAGAAGCGCTCCGGCTGGGGCCAGTGGGGCTGTGCCCACGCGAGGTTCAACTGAGCCCTGCCGGGTCCCCACCCGGGCCCCGGTTGCTCTCGGCCACGGACGTCCGGCGCATCGCCGACGACATCGGGTTCCGGCCGTCCAAGCAACGCGGGCAGAACTTCGTCGTCGACGCCAACACCGTGCGCCGCATCGTGCGGACGTCCGGGGTGGGCGTCGACGACGTCGTGGTCGAGGTCGGGCCCGGTCTCGGCTCCCTGACCCTCGGGCTGCTCGACGCGGCCCGGCACGTGGTGGCCGTCGAGATCGATCCCGTGCTGGCGGCTCGGCTCCCGATCACCATCTCTGAGCAGGCGCCTGACCAGGCCGACGCGCTTGATCTCGTCGAGGCCGACGCCATGCGCATCGAGACCCTGCCTGGTCCGGCGCCCAGCGTCCTCGTGGCCAACCTGCCGTACAACGTCTCGGTGCCGGTGCTGCTGAACTTCATGCACCGGTTCGACTCGATCACCTCCGGGCTCGTGATGGTGCAGGCCGAGGTCGCGCACCGGCTGGCCGCCGGTCCCGGATCTCGCACCTACGGCGTGCCGAGCGCCAAGGCCGCCTGGTACGCCGACGTCGCGCTGGCCGGGACCATCAGCCGATCGGTGTTCTGGCCGGCGCCGAACGTCGACTCCGCCCTCGTCGCGTGGCACCGTCGTCCGCCCCCGACCGACGACGGTGCTCCGGATGAGGACCTTCGCCGGCAGACGTTCGCCGTCGTCGACGCGGCCTTCGCGCAGCGCCGCAAGACGCTGCGATCGGCGCTGTCGAGGTTCGCCGGCTCGGCCGCCGCGGCCGAAGCCGCACTGGTCGCCGCCGACGTCGATCCGGGAGCCCGGGGGGAGACGCTGGACGTCTCCGCCTTTGCGCGGATCGCGCGTGCACTCGGCCGATAGGTTGGTGCGGTGACGACAGCCACCGCGCGGGTTCCCGCCAAGATCAACCTCTGCCTCGGGGTCGGTCCGGTTCGCGACGACGGCTTCCACTCGCTCGCCACCGTCTACCAGGCCCTCGACGTCCACGACGAGGTGCGCGCCACCGCGCTCGACGACAGCGACGACATCACCGTGTCGGTGCAGGTGGAGGCCGACCGCATGGTCGAGTCGATCGACGTGCCCACCGACGACGACAACCTCGCGGTGAAGGCTGCACGGCTGCTGCGCGAGCGGACCGGGGTCGAGGAAGGCGTCCGGCTCGCGATCCGCAAGGTCATCCCGGTGGCCGGCGGCATGGCCGGTGGGTCCGCCGACGCCGCGGCCGCGCTCGTGGCCTGCAACGAGGTGTGGGGCACCGGCCTGGCCCGGCCAGAGCTGGAGCAGCTCGCCGCCGAGCTCGGCAGCGACGTCCCGTTCCTGCTGTTCGGGGGCAACGCCGTCGGCGGTGGCCGCGGCGAGACCATCAGCCCGGTGCTGGCACGGGGTTCGTACTTCTGGGTCGTCGCCGTGGCGTCGCAGGGACTGCCCACGCGAGACGTCTTCGCCGAGTTCGACCGGCTCAACGAGGGCTCGCACCTCGCCCAGCCCGAGGTTGCCGACGACCTGCTCGCTGCCTTGCGTGCCGGCGACGCCGCCGACCTGGGGGCCACCCTCTCCAACGACCTCACCGACGCCGCCCTCTCCCTGCGCCCGGAGCTGCGCGGAACCCTCGACCTCGGCCTGGAGGCCGAGGCGCTCGGCGCCGTCGTCTCCGGCTCCGGCCCGACCTGCCTCTTCCTCGCCGCCGACGAGGCGCACAGCCTCGACATCGCCATCGCGCTCGCCGGTGCGGGGGTGTGCGCCGACGTCATCCAGGCGCGCGGTCCGGTCCCCGGCGCCCGTCTCATCTGATGCCGCCGCTCCTCGGCGGTGAGCAGCTACGGCTCGCCTTCCCGGCCCGACGGGTGCTCGACGGCGTGAGCCTCGGCCTCGGCGACGGTGACCGCATCGGCGTGGTGGGGCGCAACGGCGACGGCAAGTCCACCCTGCTCCGGGTGCTGGCGCGGCGGATCGAGCCCGACGACGGCCGGGTCACGTGGCGCCGGGACCTGCAGGTCGGGTTCCTCGACCAGGCCGACCGGCTCGATCCCGACCTCGTCGTGTCGGCGGCGGTGGTGGGCGACACGGTGGAGCACGAGTGGGCGGGCGACCCACGGATCCGCGACGTCATCAGCGGGCTCCTCTCCGACGTGCCGTGGGACGGCCGCATCGGCGAGCTCAGCGGCGGTCAGCGGCGTCGGGTGGCGTTGGCCCAGGTGCTCGTGGGCGACCACGACGTGGTGTTCCTCGACGAGCCGACCAACCACCTCGACCTCGAAGGCGTCACCTGGCTCGCCGAGCACGTCCGGAATCGCTGGCCGGCCGGCACCGGCGGGCTCGCCGTCGTCACTCACGACCGGTGGTTCCTCGACGAGGTCTGCACCCACATGTGGGAGGTGCACGACGCCACCGTCGACGCGTTCGAGGGCGGTTACGCGGCCTACGTGCTGCAGCGCGTCGAGCGCGACCGCCAGGCCGCCGCGTCCGAGTCACGTCGTCGCAACCTCATGCGCAAGGAGCTGGCCTGGCTGCGCCGGGGTGCTCCGGCCCGCACGTCGAAGCCGAAGTTCCGCATCGACGCCGCGAACACCCTGATCGAGCGCGAACCGCCGGTCCGCGATGCCGTCCAGCTCGAGCAGCTGGCCACGGCCCGGCTCGGCAAGGACGTCGTCGACCTGCTCGGCGTCTCCGTCGCCTATGGCGACAAGGTGGTGCTGCGCGACGTCGAGTGGCGCATCGGGCCGGGGGAGCGAGCCGGCATCCTCGGGGTCAACGGTGCCGGCAAGAGCACCCTGCTGGGCCTGGTCACCGGTGAGGTGAAGGCGACGTCCGGCCGAGTCAAGCGGGGCAAGACCGTGCAGATCGGCTCGCTGTCGCAGACCTTGGCCGAGCTCGAGCCGTTCGCCGACCAACGGGTCAAGGACGTCATCGCCCAGCAGCGCACCACGTTCGTCGCCGGTGGTCAGGAGCTGTCCCCGACCCAGCTGCTGGAGCGGCTCGGGTTCGCCGGGGGCCAGCTGTCCACGCCGGTGCGCGACCTGTCCGGGGGGCAGAAGCGGCGCCTCCAGCTGCTCATCGTGCTGCTGGCCGAGCCGAACGTGCTGATCCTCGACGAGCCCACCAACGACCTCGACACCGACATGCTCGCCGCCATCGAGGACCTGCTCGACTCCTGGCCCGGGACCTTGCTCGTCGTCTCGCACGACCGCTACCTCGTCGAACGGGTCACCGACCACCAGTTCGCCGTCCTCGACGGCCGGCTGCGCCACCTCCCCGGCGGCATCGACGAGTACCTCCGCATCCGTGGGGCCCAGGACCGCTCCGGGCCGGCTCCCGCGTCGGTGGAACGGCCGGCGGCGACGAGCTCGGCCCAGGACCGGCAGAACCGCAAGGACGTCGACCGACTGGAGCGCCAGATCGAGAAGCTGTCGGCCCGTGAGGCCGAGCTGGAGAAGCAGATGGTCGAGGCGGCAACCGACCCGCCGGCCCTCATGCGGCTCGACGCCGAGCACCGCACCGTCGTCGCCCGCCGCCAGGAGGCCGAGGACACCTGGCTGCAGCTGACGACCTGACGTCAGACCTGGCGGGCCAGCGCGCGCAGCGCGTCGGCGAGCTGTCGCGCCTCGGTGGCGTCGAGCGCGTCGAGGATCTCCCGCTCGTGCACGAGCAGCTCGTCCAGCGCGGCGTCGACCGTGCGCCGCCCACCAGTGGTGAGGCTGACGATCACGCCACGACGGTCGTCCGGGTCGGGCCGGCGCTCCACCAGCCCTCGCTGAACGAGGCGGTCGACGCGGTTCGTCATGGTGCCGCTGGTCACCAAGGTCTCGACGACCAGCCGGCTGGGGGAGAGGCCGTACGGAGGGCCGGCGCGCCGGAGGGCGGCCAGCACGTCGAACTCCCAGGTGTCGAGATCGTGGGCGGCGAAGGCCTGCTTGCGGGCCCGGTCGAGGTGACGCGCCAGCCGTGTGACGCGACTGAGCACCTGCATGGCCGAGACGTCGACGTCTGGTCGCTCGCGCTTCCAGGCCTCGACGATGCCATCGACCTCGTCCGGCTCGTAGTCCACGGACGTCATGCTAGGGCGTACCGTGCGCTCATGGATGTCGACGAACTCGTGGCCGCGGGTGCCACGCAGCAAGCCGCCGCGATGAGATCGGGCGCGGTGAGCGCTCGTGAGCTCACGGTGGCCACCCTGGTCGCGATCGAACGCGAGAACGCCCGCCTGAACGCCGTGGTCGAGCTGTTCACCGACGAGGCCTTCGACGCCGCGGCAGACGCCGACCGTCGGCGTGCCGACGGCGAGGACGGCCCGTTGCTCGGTGTCCCGGTTGCCATCAAGAACGAGATGGACGTCGCGGGGCATGTCACCGGCATCGGCAGCCGCGCCAACACCCGCGTGGCAACGGACGACGCCGAGCTCGTCACTCGCATGCGGCGGGCCGGGATGGTGCCGGTCGCGACGACCACGCTCCCGGAGCTGGCCATCTTCGGCTTCACCGAGTCGGCCGCCACGGGCATCACCCGCAACCCGCACCACATCGACCACACGCCCGGTGGCTCCTCCGGCGGCTCCGGGGCACTGCTCGCTGCTGGTGCGGTCAGTGTCGCCACGGCCTCCGACGGCGCCGGTTCGGTGCGGATCCCGGCCGCTTCCTGCGGCCTGGTCGGGTTCAAGCCCACCCACGGCACGATGGCGAGCTCGGGGGGGTGGCACGGCCTGTCGACCCAGGGCGGCCTGGCGCAGCGGGCCACCGACGTCGCCCTCTACCTGCAGACGCTCGGCGTCCACGACGGGATGGTCGAGGCGGCCGCCGCGGATCCGCGCCCGCTGCGGGTCGGCGTCTCGACGAGCGCGTCGGCCGCGACGCGTGCCTTGCCGCTCGACCCGCAGGTGAAGGCTGCTCTCGACGTGACGGCGTCGGCCCTCGACGAGGCCGGCCACGACGTACGTGAGGTCAAGATCCCGTACGGCCTGGACGCGAAGATGCTGACGGTCCGCTACTTGGCCGGCATCCGGCAGATGGCCGAGGCCGCGGACGATCCGCGCCGGCTCGAGAAGCGCACCCGTCAGATCGCCCGCCTCGGCCGACCGTTCGGTGCCGGTGCCGTCGCGCGGGCCCGGAAGGCCGGCGAGCGATGGGGCGGGTCGGTGCACGACGACATCGGGGTCGACATCCTGCTGACGCCGGTGATGAGCGGCCCGGCGCTGCCGATCGGGCACTTCGACGGGCGCGGTGGCCTCCGCACGGTGCTCTCGATGAATGCGTTCTACCCGTACACCGCGCAGTGGAACCACGCGGCGACCCCGGCGGTCTCGATGCCGGTCGGCCGGACTCCGGAAGGCCTGCCGCTCGCCGTGCAGATGATCGCCCGCCGTGGCGACGACCTGACGTTGATGGCGCTGGCCGGATGGCTCGAACGCGCGGCGCCCTCGGCGGGATGACGCCCGCCTGGGACCCGGCGCTCTACCTGCGCCACGCCGACGATCGCGGCCGACCGTTCGTCGACCTGATCGCGCGGGTCCGCGCCGACCCCCGGTCCGTGGTCGACCTCGGGTGCGGTCCAGGGCATCTGACACCGGTGCTGCGGCAGCGTTGGCCGGACGCGTCGATCCTCGGAGTCGACTCGTCGGCGGAGATGATCGAGGCCGCGAACCAGCGCGACGATGGCTCGGCGATCCGGTACGTCGAGGCCGATGCGGCGACCTGGGAACCGGCGAAGCCGGTCGACCTGATCGTCTCCAACGCCCTGTTCCAGTGGGTGCCCGACCAGCTCGACGTCATCAGGCGCCTCGCGTCCCACGTGCGTCCCGGGGGCGCGTTCGCGGTCCAGGTTCCCCACAACTTCACGATGCCCAGCCACGTCCTGCTGCACGAGATCTCCTCGTACCCGCCCTATGCCGAGCACACGTCCGGCCTGCACGAGCCGCGGGGAACCGATCCGGACGCCTACCTCGAGCTGTTCGCCGGTCTCGGCTGGGACGTCGACGTCTGGGAGACGACCTACCGGCACGTGCTCGGTGGTGAGGATCCGGTGTTCTCGTGGATCTCCGGCACCGGCGCCCGCCCGGTGCTGCAGGCCTTGCCCGACGACCTGCGCCCCCGTTTCGAGCAGGAGTACCGAGCCGCCCTGCGGGATGCCTACCCGCGCCGGCCGTGGGGAACCGTCCTGCCGTTCTCGCGTGTCTTCGCCGTCGCCCACGCCACCCACGCCGACCGGTAGCCTGAGAGCGATCCCCGGTTGGTCTGCCGGCAGGGCCCGCCTGACTTTGAATCAGGATTAGCGACGTAGGTTCGACTCCTACCCGGGGAGCTGGTGCGCGGCAGGTGAGTCGATGCGGTGTCTGGGCGCACCGCGACCACTGATGGGCCGGCTGCGCCGTCAGGACATCGCCACGGTCGACGTCTGACGATCCAGCCAGCTGCGCATCAGCCGTCCCGTCTGGTGGGGGTCATCGAACATGGGGATGTGGCCGACTCCTGAGATGACGTGCGATTCAGCGTGCGGGACAGCCTGGTGCCACAGAGGCTGCTCATTGACCATCGGCGTGAATCGGTCCAACTCGCCCCACGCCAACATGAACGGCACCGCCACCTCGGGTTTCGCATCAAGCCGATACGCAGAGAATCCCGGAAGCAAGTTGTCCCAGTCGCCGTTCGCGCTGTTCTTGCGAATCGCGATCGCTTGTCGGGCTGAGATCCGGTCGCCGTGCTCGAGCACCGCGCGCAGCGCGACACGCCTCGTGCGCGGCCACGAAAGCACGGCAGGTACGAGGAGACGCCGAAGCCACGACAGATTGTTCAGCATGTCGAAGTGCTTCACGAGCCGCTGGGTCTGCTCCTGATTCGAGCCTCCAGCGGGGCACATGGCAAGTGCGCTGCGCGCCCTTCCCTCTCGTGCCACGCCAAGCGCAGCGAGACCTCCGAGTGAACAGCCAATGACGTGAGCGGACCGAAACCCTGCTCGGTCCATCTCCTCGACGACACCGCGAGTCAAGTCCTCCAACGTGACGGGGCCGGACAGCGGGTTGCCGCCCTGCCACCCGGCCAAGGTCGGCGCAATGACCTCGAACCCGTCCTGAAGGTAAGGAAGCACGGGCTGCCACTTGCTCCACGGGTTGGCGCCCATGTGAAGCAGAACCACCGGCTCACCTGTCCCGATGTGAAGCGTTCGTCGACCGTCGCTGGTCACCTCGACACTGCGCGCGAGGCCCGTGGTCCGCGACGTCATGAGGTACGCACACCCCGATCGGTCGCGTTCACCAGCCTGGCCATCGCGCGCATCAGGCGCGGCGCGCGCCGCGCGGCTTGCACCGCGACCTTGTCCATCGGCGTCTGGAGCGACTCAGTCGAAGGAATGGTGCTGGGGCTACGCGCTTGGTCGAAGCGGTACAGGTCCCACGCGTCGGGGAGCCCTTGGAGCTTCTTGTGACCGATCCGTTCGAACTCCAGGCCCGAACCCACCACCAGATCGCGAACCGTACGCGAGACGAATACCTCGCCCGCACCTGCAGCGGCCATGATCCGTGCACCGACGTGGACGTTGAGCCCGGTGGCATTGCCGACGTCTCGCTGCAGCTCACCTGCATGCACCCCGCAGCGAACTTCGATACCCGCCGCACGCGCCTCGGACGAGATGCGCTCGGCACAGCGGACGGCGGCACCCGGCATGTCGAGCAGGCTGAAGGTTCCGTCTCCGCTGACGCTCAGCACCTGCCCGTCGGCGTCAGACACGGCCGCACGCACAGCTCGTTCGTGAGCGGTTCTGCGGTGCTGATACTCCTCATCACCGATCTCGGCCAGCAGCTTGGTCGACGCCACGACGTCGGTGAAGAGAACCGTGCCGAAGAATCGGTTGTCCTCGGCGACCCGCCTGGGGCCGAGCGCGAGCTCGAGAAGGTGCATGACCACCGGGTAGTACGCCTCGCCGATCGATGAACCCGGCGCCGGAACCGGCATGACATGAAGACTGGCGTCCGGGATCTGGGCAACCATCCGTTCGGCCCAGGACAGCGGGCTGACGCCCCCGTCCTGGATCAGCACCCGGGTGGGCGCCGCTATCGCGGGGAGCAAGTGCGTGAAGTCGAGCCCGGCGGACCAGTCCCAGTGCGCACGCGCTTCTGCCGGCGACATCGAGCTGCGCTCCAGCATCGCCATCAGGCGGCGGTTGTTGGCAGATCGCATCTCCGCGTTCCACATGTCCATGGTCCGACCTCGGCCCCAGTTGTCGGCAATGCGGTCGACCACCTCCGCCATGTTCGCGATCTCGGCCTCGCTGGCCCACGGGTCGTCACAGGACCCGTCGATGGGCTGAGGGAACGGCAGCCACAGGCACAAGCCGGCAACGCGCTCGGGGTAACGCGCAGCCACCAGCGCGGCCGGACCGCAGGCGCTTCCAGGTGCGCCGATGACGGCACGCTGCATCCCCGCCGCATCCATGACCGCGAGAAGGTCGTCGGCCTGCTGCTCGAGCGTCGGCACGTAGTCGACTCGATCGGACAGGCCCAAGCCGCGCCGCTGGAAGATCGCGAGGCGGCCGTTGCGCGCCACGGCACCCAGATTCGCTTCCGTGTGCGGGTCGGCCCACAACAAGTCGAGGTGCATGATCTCGCTGCCGTAGTACACGAACTCTCCGGGGCCTGCCCCGAACACTTGGTAGGCGAGTCCAGCACCCTCACGATCGATATACCTCGTATCAGAGGGTGTCACGAGTACATCAAACTGCTAAACCTGCTGTTGCAGGGCGAAACACGACAAATCAGAAGGTGATCTGAGACGCAACGCGGACGTGGGTGCAGGCAGCGGTGGCAACGCCGTCGTGGCCGGGATGCTGGCGCGAGGGGGCAAAAGCTCCGTGCATGAGTTCCTTGTGGCCGGCGCGACCAAGGGCAGCCTGCACACCGGGACCGCTGATGGGCCGGCTGTGCCCATCAGAACATCGCCACGCTCTACGATTGACCAACCAGCCTTCAGCCGGACCGGACTCGGCGTCCCACCTGTGAGCCAAGATGAGCGACGCAGGTTCGACCCCGATCCCCGGGAGCCCCGACGAGAGCAAGGAGAGCCGTGAGCGACCAGGTCACCGCGATCGTCCTCGCAGCCGGCGCCGGCACCCGGATGAAGTCGAAGCGGGCGAAGGTGCTGCACGAGCTCGGCGGCCGCAGCATGATCGCGCACGCGCTCATGGCCGTCCGCGAGGTCGGGGTCGCCCGCACGGTGGCGGTGGTGGGCCACGACCGCGAGCAGGTCTCGGCGGTCATCACCGAGCTCGACCCGGACGTCGTGCAGGCGGTCCAGGAGGAGCAGCGCGGTACCGGCCACGCCGTGCAGGTTGCCCTCGCTGCGCTCGACACCGGGCCTGAAGGCACCGTGCTGGTGACCTACGGTGACGTCCCACTGCTCACCGCGCGGACGCTCGGGGAGCTGCTGGACGAGCACCGCGCCGCCGGCCGGGCCGTCACGATCCTCTCGGCCGAGCTGGCCGACCCCACCGGGTACGGCCGCATCGTGCGCGACGAGTCGTCGGCCGTCCGGGCCATCCGCGAGGACAAGGACGCCGACGACGCCGAGCGCGCGATCCGCGAGGTCAACAGCGGGATCCTCGCCGTCGATGCCGCCTTCCTGGTCGAGGCGGTCGCCAAGCTCGACGCCGACAACGCCCAAGGCGAGCTGTACCTCACCGACATCGTCGGCCGGGCCGTCTCCGACGGCCTGCCGGTCGGCGCGCACGTGCTCGAGGACGTCTGGCAGACCGAGGGCATCAACGACCGCACGCAGCTGGCCCGTCTCGGGCGGGAGCTGAACCGGCGGCTCACCGAGCACTGGATGCGCGAAGGCGTCACCATCGTCGACCCCGACACCACCTGGATCGACTCCGCCGTCACGCTCGCGCCCGATGTCACGCTGCTTCCCGGCACCCAGCTGCTGGGGGCAACGGTCGTCGCTTCCGGCGCCACCATCGGGCCCGACACGACTCTGCGCAACGTCGAGGTCGGCGCCGACGCGACGATCGTGCGCACGCAGGGTGCCGACGTCGTCATCGGTGCGGGCGCCACGGTGGGCCCGTTCTCGTACTTGCGACCCGGCACGGAGCTCGGTGCGGCCGGCAAGGTCGGCGCGTTCGTCGAGGTCAAGAACGCGCGGATCGGCGCCGGCGCCAAGGTCCCGCACCTCTCCTACGTCGGCGACGCCGACGTCGGTGAGGGCGCCAACATCGGCGCCGGCACCATCGTCGCCAACTACGACGGCGTGCAGAAGCACCGCACCGTCGTGGGCCGCGAGGCGCGTACGGGTTCCAACAACGTCTTCGTCGCTCCGGTCACGATCGGCGACGGCGCCTACACCGGCGGCGGCACCGTGGTGCGTGAAGACGTCCCGCCGGGGGCACTGGCCACCAGCGCGGGTCCACAGAGGACCATGGAGGGGTGGGTGCAGAACAAGCGCGCCGGCACTCCCGCTGCGAAGGCGGCACAGGACATCACGACGGCCGAGGCAGATCAAGACTCGAAGGACGGCGACACCGGTGAGTAGCCTGCTCAAGCAGACTCCGACGAAGAAGATCATGCTCTTCTCTGGCCGGGCACACCTCGTGCTCGCCGAGGAGGTGGCGAATCTCCTCGAGGTCGATCTCGTGCCCACGACGGCGTACGACTTCGCCAACGGCGAGATCTACATCCGCTTCGACGAGTCGGTCCGCGGCTGCGACGCGTTCGTCATCCAGAGCCACAGTGCGCCGATCAACGACGCAATCATGGAGCAGCTGATCATGGTCGACGCGCTCAAGCGGGCGTCGGCCCAACGCATCACCGTGATCCTGCCCTTCTACGGCTACGCCCGTCAGGACAAGAAGCACCTCGGCCGCGAGCCCATCTCGGCGCGACTGATGGCCGACCTGTTCCTGAGCGCGGGGGCCGACCGCCTGATGACGGTCGACCTGCACACCGCCCAGATCCAGGGCTTCTTCGACGGCCCCGTCGACCACCTCCTGGCGATGCCGATCCTGACACGACACGTGAAGCGCCGCTACGGCAAGCGCGAGCTGACCGTCGTCTCGCCCGACGCCGGCCGTATCAAGGTCGCCGAGTCGTGGGCCAACGCCCTCGCCGGGGCGCCGCTCGCCTTCATCCACAAGACGCGAGACCCCCGCAAGCCCAACGAGTCGATCGCCAACCGGGTCGTGGGCGAGGTGGAGGGGCGAACCTGCATCCTCGTCGACGACCTCATCGACACCGGCGGCACGATCGTCCAGGCCGCCGAGGCGCTGATGGCTGAAGGTGCCGAGGACGTCGTCATCGTGGCCACGCATGCGGTGTTCTCGGGACCAGCGATCGACCGGCTGAAGAACTCCACGGCGTGCGAGGTGATCGTCACCAACACGCTGCCGATCGACGATGACAAGCGGTTCGACAAGCTCACCGTGCTCTCGATCGCGCCGCTGCTGGCCCAAGCCACCGCCGCCGTCTTCGAGGACGGCTCGGTCACCAGCCTCTTCAAGAACTGATCCTCAGCCCCACACCAGCGCGGTGCACCGCCACGCCCGCTGGCCCCGGTGGGACGTCTGCAGCTCCAGTCGCACGGCCAGGGCTCGGGACCGGCCCCGGTGCACCATGCGCCCGGCGATCTCCGCGGTCTCGTCGTTGACCATCGACACGTGGACCGACGCGATGCGCGCCGCGCTGCCGACGCCCGACCGCCGGGGGACGCGCGCTCGCGCCGCCAGGCGCGCGTTCAGCTGGTCGTAGACGTCGGGCGCCATCCAGCCCGCCATCTGGCGCGCCGCCCGTTCGCCGGACAGGACCTCGACCAGGGCTTGCATGAAGTGGGCCGCGCGTTGTCGTAGCGGGTGCCCGACGTCGTCGGTCGTGGCTCGTTCGACAGGGGCGGGCAGCACCGGACGAACGCCGGGGAACGGGAGGGGTATCTGGCCGGGGGCGGGCTCGACCGGCCGGTCGAACGTCGGGACGACCGGGACCACGTGCAGGGCGGTGGCAGTTCTCATGAGCGATCCTTCGAGGGTGCGGTGAGCCGTTGGCCGGGTTTGATCAGGTCGGGGTTCTCGCCGATGACGGCGCGGTTGGCCGCGTACCAGCGCCGTACGGATCCTGCGATCGCGGAGGCTTCGGCCTGCGGGCCGAGTCGCTGGCGCGCGATCGCCCAGAGCGTGTCGCCGCGATGGACGACGACCGAGGTGGCGTCGCGCTGTGGTTGAGGCGCTGTGGGGGTGGCGGAGACGAGGGGACGGTCGGGGAGCGGCAGGCCGTCGAGGTCGCCACGCTCGTGGGCCTGTGCCGTCGGCACGGTGAGCGCGCCGGCCACCCCGGCGACGAGCAGGCCGCGGAACATCCGTGGGGTGAGCGTGAGCGCGAGCCCCCGCAACGCCGGAGACGCCGCGAGGACGGCCACGAGAAGGGCCCAGCCGGCGACGGCGACGAACCCGAGCGTGACCAGGGCCAGCGCCGCCTCGGGGAAGTCGTCGCCGGCCAGAGCGTCGAGCTGACGGTCGATCCACTCCATGTCGCATCCCCCAGTGGTGACGTTTGATGACGTTTGATGACATCAAAGATCGCTGGGGAACCACTGTCAACCCGTCATGCACACATCGGTTAGCCTGCCGACGTGCGCTGGGACCGACTGTTCGCGGACCTCGAGGGGCAAGCCGCAGACGTGGAGCTCGAGGAGCGCGACGCCCTGGTGCACGAGCTGCGTGACGGTGAGTGGGCCGGCACGCCGTGGCACCTTCTCCTCGGTGGACGAGTCGTGCTCGACGTGATCGGTCTGGGTCGCGTCGAGGGCGTGGCCGGGCTGGTCAATGAGCGCGTCGTCCAGGTCGAGTCGGGTCGAGTCACCCACGTGGTCGCGGCGTCGGCCGTGCTGGAAGTGGTGGCGACCGAGCGCCGGGCTCCGGGCCCCTCGGCGGTGACGTCACGGCTCGGATGGGGACACGTGCTCCGGGCCGCTCGCGACGACGGCGACCACGTCCGTCTCAGCCGTCCGGACGGCACGACCGTCCACGGACTCGTGGACGCGGTGGGGAAGGACTTCGTGCGGGTGGCGACCGCGGCGGGCCGGAGCCGGACCATTCCGTTCGCCGCGATGGCCGCGCTGACGGTGCCGTCTAGGTGACTTCGTCCATGTCGCGCGACGACTGCTCGGCACGGGCGTACTGACGCTGGATGTAGTCCTCGAGCTGCACGGTCTCGACACGCCACTGTCCGCGGCCGCCGATCTGGATGCCTCGCAGGTCTCCGGATCGCACCAAGGCGTACACCTGACGGCTTGTGACATTGAGGACCTCGGCGACGTCGGCGAGCGTGAGGAATCGCGGTCGGTCGGCGGGCATGCCGTCAGTTTTCCACGCAACCGTGTCAGAACCCACCCGGGGGAACCCCGATCCTGTGGACAACCCGACCCCGGGCTCGACTCCGCGCGGTCGCCTCGGTAGAAACAGTGCATGACCATGCGGGGGACCATGATCAGACCGGATCGACCACGACTCGCCACGCGACTCCAGCACCGCGCCTGGCGCGATCCACGTCTCGTGCTGGGCGTGCTGCTGGTGCTCACGTCGACCGTGCTGGGGGCCACGGCCGTGGCGGCCGGCTCCAGCTCCACGGGCTACTGGGCGGTGCGATCGGAGGTGCTGGCCGGCGACCCGATCGAGCGCGCGGACCTCGTCCGGGCCGACGCGCACCTCCCGGCCGACGCTGCGAGGCACCTGTTGCCGACCGACGAGGCACTGCCCGCCCGACTCGCCGACCTCGTGTGGTCCCAGGACCTCGAGGACGGCACCTTGGTCACTCGAAGTGCGATGGCGAGTCGTCAGGCCGGCGGCCTCACCGAGCTGCCGCTCACCGTCGCCGAGGGCGCGGCGCCGGGCGACCTGCGGCGCGGCGACGACGTCGACGTGTGGGTCGGCCCCGGCCCGGGTGACGACACCACCGACAAGTCCGTCCGCGTGCTCGACGGAGTCCGGGTCGTCTCGAGCGGCGGCACGTCCACCCTGCGCGCGACCCGGTCCCGCACCGTGCTCGTCGACGTCTCGGGAGTCGAGCTCAGCGGCTCGGTCGTCAGCACGGTCGCCGCAGGGCACGTCACGTTGGTCCGGGTGTCGTGACCGGGCCGGACGGCACGACGTCCGTGCTGGTGGCAGCGGGCGCCGCGGAATGGGAGTCCGAGGTCCTGGGAGAGATCGAGCTCTCCTCGACGATGCGCCTGGCGCGTCGCTGCGTCGACGTCGCCGAGCTGGTGGCGCTGGGCGAGTCCGCCGCGGCGGACGCCGCGGTGGTCGCCGTCGGCCTGCACGGCCTCGACGTCGACTCCGTCTTCCGCCTCGAGCGGGCCGGGGTCCGCGTCCTCGGGGTCGGCGACGACGAACGTCGCATCTCCCTCGGCATCAACCTCCGTGCCGAACCAGGCCGGCTCGCCGAGACCGTGGCTCGTGCAGGATTCGGTGCTCGGGCCGGGGCCGAACCGGCCGGACCGCACGAACGAGGCCGGACGATCGCCGTGTGGGGTCCGTCCGGTGCGCCCGGACGCAGCACCATCGCCACCTCGCTCGCCGCAGCACTCGCGCACGAGGGCAACGACACGGTGCTGGTCGACTCCGACACGTACGGCGGGTCGATCGGTCAGATGCTGGCGATGCTCGACGAGTCCAGCGGGTTGATGGCGGCCTGCCGAGCCGCGAACCAGGGCCACGTCGACGAGGTCGAGAACCACCTGCTCGATGTCGAGCCGCGACTGCGCCTGCTCACCGGCATCCCGCGCGCTGACATGTGGTCCCAGGTGCGGCTGGGGGCGTTCGGACTCGTGGTGCAGCGCCTGCAAGCCGCTTCAGACGTGGTCGTCGCCGACTGCGGGGCGTCCGTCGAGCCCGGTGATGCGCACGCCGGTTCCGGGCGCAACCAGGTCACGCGTCACCTGCTCTCGACCGCCGACGCAGTGCTCGTCGTGGGTCGGGCCGACCCCGTCGGGCTGTCCCGGCTGGTTCGCGCCCTGCACGACGTCAACGAGCTCGTCGACGTCGAGCCACACGTGGCCGTCAACCTGATGCGCCCCTCCCTGGGGTGGTCGCAGCGCGACGTCTCCGGCCTGCTCACCCGGCTGACCGGCATCGAGCCGGCGGTGTTCGTGCCCGCCGACGTCGAGGCGCTTGACCTCGCGGTCCTGCGCGGCCGCCTGCCCCGCGAAGCCGCCCCCGCTTCGCCGTTCGTCGCGGCCGTGGACGACCTCGCAGCGGCGTTGCTCCCGGTGATACGTTCGGCGAGGGCGCCGGAGTACGTGTCCAGCTGAGGAGTGCTATGGATCGGTTGAGTCCCTTGGACGCGATGTTCCTGAACGAGGACGCACCCACCGAGCCACGGCAGATCGCCTCGCTCGCGATCCTGGAGCCGAACGAGCACCCACTCACGTACGACCGGCTCATCCAGGTCATCAGCGAACGGCTCGACATCGTGCCGCGTTACCGCCAGGTGCCGCGCAAGGTGCCCGGAGCACTCAGCACCCCGGTGTGGGTCGACGACGAGACGTTCGACATCTCGCTGCACGTGCGCCGCTCGGCCCTGCCGACGCCGGGCTCGCACCAGGCGCTGCAGGAGCTCGTCGGTCGGCTCATCGCGCGTCGGCTCGACCTCGACCGCCCGCTGTGGGAGCTCTACCTCGTCGAGGGGCTCGAGGGCGGCGCAGTCGCGCTGCTGTTCAAGGCGCACCAGGCCCTGGTCGACGGATCCGAGACGATCGACCTCGCCCAGGTGCTGCTCGAGGAGTCCGCGCACGAGCGCGACATCCCGCACGAGGAGTGGACCCCGCGCTCCGAGCCGCGCGGGCTCGGCCTCGTGATGGCGACCCTCGACCGCAACCTCCGCCGCCCCGAGGAGACGTGGCGCATCACCGAGCACCAGGTCGGACGGGCCCTGCGCCGGTTGCCGATCGTCGGAGGGGCCGCGCAGCCGTCCCGCGGCGTGCTGACCGCCGAGCTCTCGCGCCATCGCCGCTTCGCCTCGCTGAGCACTGATCTGGAGTCGTACCGTGCGGTCCGCGACGAGCACGGTGGCACCGTCAACGACGTCATCCTCGCCTCCATCGCCGGCGGGATCCGCGGCTGGATGCTCACCCGCGCCGAGCAGGTGAGCGCCAAGACGAGCTTCCGCGCCATGGTGCCGATGTCGGTGGTCTCCGACGACGGCCTGCCCACGTCGCTCGGATCGAAGGTGCGCGGGCACCTGCTGTCGCTGCCGGTGGGGGAGTCCAACCCCGTGGTCCGACTGCACCAGGTGTCGTATGCGCTCAAGGACCACCGCGAGACCGGGTCGGCGGTGGCCGCCAACAAGCTGTCCGACCTGCCCGGCTTCGCCACCTCCACGTTCCACGCGGTGGGTGCACGCGTGGCGGACGCCGAGGCCGACCGCGGCCACCAGATCGTCATCACCAACGTGCCCGGTCCGCAGGACCCGGTCTACATGGCCGGCGAGGCCGTGGCCGAGGTCTACCCGTGCATTCCGCTGAGCGGTCACCGGGCCGTCTCGATCGGCGTCACGTCGTACCGGGGCAAGGTCTTCTTCGGGCTCGTCGCCGACCGCGACGCCGTGCCCGACGCCGACGTGCTGGCCCAGTGCATCGACGAGGCCCTGCAGGAGCTCGTCGACACCGTGGCGACCAAGGGTTCCCGCGCCCCCCGCGGACGCCAGCGCCCGTCCCGCTCGTGAGGCTCTACCTCTCCGCCGGCGCCGACGCCCTCCGGCGGCTGCGCGACGGTGCCGAGGTGTCGCTTCCGGCGTACTTCGCCGACAGCGACGACGAGGACGACGAGCACACGGCCCTGCTGGCCGCCGCCGAGGAGGGTGGGTTGGTCGTCGTGGCCGACGTCGACGACGTCGACGTGGGCGACGACCAGTCGATCACCCTCGAGCAGGTCGTCGCCCTGCACGTCGACGCCGACGGCAGCGGCCACCTCGCGTGGTTCGGCACCCAAGAGCTGGATGCCGTGCTGGACCTCGTGGTGTAGCGGTCAGAGACGCTTCTTGCCGAGCTTCACGTCGTTGCTGATGGAGGCCTTGACCGCCTTGGCGATCTCGGGCTCGATCTTCTTGCCGAGGAACGGGATGTTCACCTTCACGTCGCCCGTGATGACGAACGAGACGTCGCTACCGTCGGCGGTCAGCTCCACGGTGCCGAGCATCTCCGCCGGCTGACCGATGATGCTGAGCTTGACGTCGGCATGGCGGCCGCCGCCGTCACCGGCGGCGCCCCACTTCTCGGTCTGCTTGACCTTGACGGTGTCGCCGGTGAACTTCTTGACGAAATCGGGCATCTCGGCCGGCTGGGAGCGCACGATGGTGGCCGTGTGACCGTCTCCGGACGGCTCGACGGTGATGTCGATGTCGACCCCGCCGGCGTCGGCCGCCGCCTCCTCGCGAAACGCCGGGTCGATGATCAGCGAGTACACCGACTCGACATCGGTATCGGGGTAGATGAACGATTCCTTGATCTTCATGGCGTCATCCTCGCAGGCTCAGCGGGCCGCGTCGTCCTGAGTGGTCTCCAGCTCCGGTGCCGTGCCCGCGCCGGCCTTGAGCTCGGAGAGCCGCGCCTCGACCTCGGCCGCGGTGCTGTCGCCCTCCAGCTCCTCGAACTGGGCGTCCAGGCTCGAGGCGGCGAGCTCGGCCTGGCCGGCCACCCTGGCCTCCTCGCGGCGAACCTTCTCCTCGAACCGCGAGACCTCGCTGGTGGGGTCGAGGACGTCGATCGACTTGACCGCCTCCTGCACCGTGGCCTGTGCCTCGGCCGTCTTGGCGCGGGCGACGAGCTGGTCGCGCTTGCTCTGCAGCTCGCCGAGCTTGGCCTTCATCTGGACGAGCCCGGTCTTGAGCTTCTCGACCGTCTCGCCCTGCGACGCGATCATCGGAGCTGCGTCCTTGGCCTCGTTCTCGAAGCCGATCTGCTTGCCGAGCGCGATCTTCGCCAAGTTGTCGAACTTGTCCGCCTCGCCGGGCTGGTCGGCGCGAAGCGTGTCGGCCTTTCTGGACGCGGCCAGCGCCTTGGCGCCCCACTCCTTGGCGGCGGCGACGTCCTCGACGTGGTCGGCCTCGGCCATCCGCAGGTTGCCGATCGTGACGGCGACGGCCTC
Organism: uncultured Actinomycetota bacterium; assembly: GCA_963781445.1. Classification (GTDB taxonomy): domain Bacteria; phylum Actinomycetota; class Actinomycetes; order Propionibacteriales; family Nocardioidaceae; genus Aeromicrobium. Next base: position 131,845 of record CAWAGS010000010.1, on the reverse strand, counting down.
CTCGGCTTCGGCGATCGAGCTGGTGTAGTCGCGCACCAGCTGGTCGAGCATCTTCTCGGGATCCTCCGCCTTGTCGAGCAGGGCGTTGATGTTCGCGCGCGTGAGCTGCGAGATCCGTCCGAGGATCGACTGTCGCTGAGCCATGGTGTTCTCTCTTCCGTGAGGTGATGACGATCTAGAAGCGTCCGCCGCCACCGCGGCGGCCTCGAGTGCCGGTGCCGCCGAAGCTGCCGGGGGTTCGCTGCGAGCTCTGGTGGCTGGATCCACCGTACGGCGTTCCGGAGCCACCTCCGTGAGATGAGCCGCCCAGGACCTCGGAGAGACCGCCCTGTTCGAGGGCCTCGACGAGGATGCCGCCGAGCACCATCGACTCGAAGCCGGACGTCGAGTCGCTCTTGGGCTTCGCCTGGGTGCTCCAGCCCGCGACGTCGGCGTCGGCCAGCCGTTGCGCCTCGTCGGCGAGCTTCTCGGCCTCGGCGAGTGCGGCACCGGTCGCGACCTGATCGGTGGCCAGCTTCTGCTGGGCGAGGTCGAGGTGACGGGCCGCCTCGGAGAGGCGGGTGCGTGCCTGAGCGCCGACGGCACCGCGCCGGGTGGCGATGAACTCGCTGACGCCCTTGACCTTCGACGTGACCCGCCCGAGGGAGTCCTCCAACGTGGCGCGCTCCTTCTCGGCTGCGGCGGCCTCGTTCCGGGCAGTCTCGATGGCGTCGAGGAGGATGGCGGCCTGCGCCAAGGCGTCCTCGGCCGCGCGAGCGTGAGTGGCCGCCGCCGGGCGGTCGTCGAGCATGGACGTGCCCTGGACGATCTGGTCCCGGCTGCTGGCGACGAGCCGCTCGGCCTGGTCGACGTTGCCCGCAATGCTGGCCGCGACGCCGGTGGGCAGGCCCTGCAGGGTGGTGCGGCCGGCGGGGATTCGAGCAGCCACCTCGTCCGCCCGGCCGGTCAGCTCCTCGAGCACCTGCGGCGCCCGCGCCTGCAGGTCGCGGAGCCGGTCGAACGCGTCGACCTGGGCATCCAGCGCCTCGTCGACCTCCTCGCAGATCGCGATGATGCGGGAAGCCGTCCTGCGGCGCTGCTTCTCGGACTGGCCTGCGGATCCGTCGAGCTCCTGGCGCAGTGCGAAGGCCTCGCGCACCGACGCGCGGCCCGCCTCGAGCACGCGCCGGAAGGTGGCGAGCTGGCCGGTGGCCTCGGGCATCTGCGCCTCGGCGAACCCGAGCTCCTGCTCGGACGTCTTGAGCGCGTCGTCGACGGCGACGAGAACCCGGCTGGCGGCGGCGTCGAGCTCCTCGACGGTGAGGATGGCGGCGGGATCGACCGGATTGCCGTGCTCGTCCAGAACACGGTGAGTGTGGTCGAAGCGACGTCGGGCTCGGCGGACCACGAAGGCGGCGGCGACGAGCAGCAGGACGCCCACCAGCACGATCCCGCCCCAGGGCAGGTCGTCGTCCTCGGCGACGTCGCCGTAGCCGTCGGCGGCCGCGATCGCGGCACCCTCGAAGTCGTCGTTGCGCAGCTCAGGCAGGATGCGTTGACGGTCGACGGACTCCAGCTCGGCGTCCGTGAACGTCTCGTTCTCGGTGCTGTACCCGTACGAGCGATCCTTGGTGGCCACGGCCAGCAGCACGTCGGCGCGGCCGAGCCCGGACTTCTCCGACGTCTCGGCGGCCCACTCCGTGCCGGTGAGGTCGTCGAACGTCGACACGTACACGACGAAGAGCTGCAGACCGGTTCGGTCGAAGAACCGGTCGAGTGCCTTCCGGAGCTTGGTCTCGTCGCCGCTGAGCACGTCCGCGTTGTCGGTGATCTGCCCGGCGACGTCGATCGGGGGCTCGGCCTGTGCTGGAACGGCACCGATGGTGAGTGTGCCGAGGATCAGGAGCACGGAGGCCGCGAACGCACGGGTCTGGGTCAGCACATGGCGATCCTTGCCCATGGCGCGGGTCGAGACAACCGGATCTCCCCAGTCGGCCACGGGGTCAGGCCGATCCTGGAATCTCGATCGTGAAGGTCGTGCTCCCGGGCGCACTGTGCACCGACGCGGCGCCGCCGTGCGCCTCGGCGATGGCGCGGACCAGCGCTGCGCCGAGGCCGACGCCCCCGGACGCGCGGGTGCGCGAGGAGTCGCCGCGTGAGAATCGCTCGAACACGACCGGGACCAGCTCGGGCGACAGCCCGGGACCGTCGTCATGGATGTCGATGCGAGCTCGACCGTCGGTGGTGGCGACGCGGCCGGTGACGGTGGTGCCGACCGGTGTGTGTCTCGATGCGTTGCGGAGCAGGTTCGTGACGGCCTGGTGCAGCCGCTGTGGGTCGCCGTCCACCACGACCGGGTCGTCGGGGAGCTCGAGTCGCCAGGCCCGCTCGCCGTCGACCACGCGGGCGTCGTCGACCGCCTCGGCCAGCAACCGGCTGAGATCGACCTGCTCGTGCCCCAGTGGGCGGCCGGCATCGAGACGAGCCAGCGTCAACATGTCCTCCACCAGAGCCGTCATCCGCGATGCCTCGGCCTCCACCTTCGCCGTCTGGTCGGTGTCGGTGCGGCGACCGAGCTCGGCATAGCCCTGGATGGTCGCCAGCGGCGTGCGCAGCTCGTGCGAGGCGTCGGCGAGGAACTGACGGACCTGCTGCTCGCTCTCGTGACGGGCGTCGAGCGCCTCCTCGACGTGCCGGAGCAGCCGGTTCAGCGCCTCACCGACCTGACCGACCTCGGTGGCCGGATCGGTGAGACCGTCCGGCACCCGGACGGTGTGGCCCACCTCCCCGGAGGACAGGGGCATGGTGGCGACCGTGTGGGCGGTCGAGGCGACCTCACGAAGGGGTCTGAGCTGGCGGCTCACCAGTGCTCGGCCCACCACCGTGGCGACGGCCACGCCCACGAGGGTGAGGAGCGCCTCCCACCAGATGAGGCTCTCGATGGTGGAGTCGACGTCGCTGGTGGGGACGCCGCCCACCAGGACGCCGTCGCCCGCCTGGGCCGCCTGGACGCGGTAGGCGCCCAGCCCCGGAAGGTCGACGGTGTGCGGCCGGCCGTCACGCGAGACGTCGGCGAGCGTGTCGATGACGCTGGGGGACAGGGCCTCGGGCCGGCCGTCCCGGGTCAGCACGATGCCACTGCTCGCGGTGCCCAGGACCGCGGTGATGGTGCCCGCACCCTGGCCCAGGGGCAGTGGCACGCGGTCGGGGGACGGCTCGTCGTGACGCTCCCCGCGTTCCGACGGCTCGCGTTGCTCCGTCTGCGCCCGTTCGAAAGCGCCCTGCAGCTGGTCGTCGAGTCGGTCGGTCAGGTACTCGCGCATCACGAGGGTGGCGCTGACGGCGATGAGGAGGCTGACCACCGTCACCAGGGCCACAGCCGTGACCACCAGCCGAGCGGTGAGTGTGCTGGGCACGAGGGAGTGGACCATCACTCGGCCGACTTGAGCACGTAGCCGGCGCCGCGCTTGGTGTGGATCATCGGGGCTCGTCCGGCATCGATCTTCTTGCGCAGGTAGGAGATGTAGAGCTCGACGACGTTGGCCTGGCCGCCGAAGTCGTAGTTCCAGACCCGGTCGAGGATCTGGGACTTGCTCAGGACGCGCCGGGGGTTGCGCATCAGGAACCGCAGCAGCTCGAACTCCGTGGCGGTCAGCTCGATGGAGTCGCCGGAACGCTCCACGTCGTGACTCTCTTCGTCGAGGGAGAGGTCACCGACGGTGATGACGGTGCTCGGCCGGGCGTCGAGGGCACCGGCCCGTCGGACGAGGCCGCGCAGGCGGGCCACCACCTCCTCGAGGCTGAACGGCTTGGTGACGTAGTCGTCGCCGCCGGCAGTGAGACCCGCGACGCGGTCCTCCACGGCGTCGCGAGCGGTGAGGAACAGCACCGGGACGGCGGCGTCGCGAGCCCGGACCTTGCGCAGCACCTCCAGGCCGTCGAAGTCCGGCAGCATCATGTCGAGCACGATCGCGTCGGGGCCGAAGTCGCGCGCGGCGGTGACGGCCTTCCGGCCGGTGCCGGCGGTGCGGACGTCCCAACCCTCGTAGCGCAGGGCCATCTGCAGCAGCTCGGCGATGTTGGGCTCGTCGTCGACCACGAGTACCCGGAGCGGAGTCCCGTCAGCGCGCGTGAGGGAGGAGCTCATGGCTCCAGTGTCGTCCCATCGGCTGACGTCTCGCTGGGTGTTTGCTGTGAGAAGCCTGTGAGGCTGCTTCGGGGATCGCAGAGCGACCGTCGACGATCGTGGGCGTCCCGTCGTCCGCGACGACCAGGCCTGGTCGACCCAGCGCCGAGAGCCACCGGGCGGCGTCGGCACCTCGGGCGAACGCCGCGGTCGCCTCGATGTCCACCCAGGTCAGGCTGTCCCCGATCACGGTCACCGAGGCCGTGCCGGTCGCAGGCCTCCCGGTGCGGGCATCGACGACGTGGTTGCCGCGGTGAGCTCGCCCGGACGTGGCGAGCGCACCGGTCGACAGGGGCACGGTCGCGATGAGCTGCCGAGGTGACAGCGGGTGCTCGATGCCGATGAGCCACGGGTCGGTGTCCGGGTCGAGGGTTCGGCAGGTGAGGTCGCCGCCGGCCGACAGGCAGAAATCGGTGTCCTCGAGCCCCCGCACGGCGTCGCCCGCCCGCTCCACGGCCCATCCCTTGACGACTCCGCTCGGGTCGAGGTGGTCGCGTCCGTCCGGGCCGGTGCGCCACACGTCGAAGGCACCACCGGAGTGGTGCTTGGCCTCGGCGCCGATGGCCAGCACCTCGGCGACCTCAGGTGGCGCGTCCGCCACGGTCATCTCGCCCCGGTCGATCCGGCAGACGACCGAGTCGGGCCGGTAGGTGCTGAACACCTCGTCGGCGGCGCGCATCGACGCGACGACCGCGGCGCACGCCTCGCGGCCTTCAGCGGTCCGGGCATGCCGGCCTCGGAGCGCGAGGCTGAGTGGCAGACCCATCACCTGCTCGACGAACCTCGCCGGTTCGGTGTTCACAGCCCCGCCTGGTCGAGCGCGCTCTGCAGCGACTGCAGGTAGCCGTTGGACGTGACGGTCGCCCCGCTGACCATGTCGACCTTCGCGCTCTGGGCGCTCATCGTCTCCTTGACGAGGATCGGCAGCGCCCGGGAGTTGATCTCCCGGTCGCGGCTGTTGCCGGTGGGGTACCGCGGCACCGAGACGCCGGTGATCGAGCTGTCGGTGACGGTGAGGGCCACCTGGACCGGCCCCCATCGCGTCTGCGCCACGGAGCCAGTGACGGTGCGGCTGGTGCTCGCGCCGTTCGTGCTCGCGCCGCTCGTCGTGGGGGCGGGGGTGCCGGCCGCATACACGTCCGTGACCGTCGGCCCGGACGTCGACGTGTGGTAGCCGAACAGCAGCACGAGCACCGTGACGGTGGTGGAGGCCCACAGCGCGATTCTTCTCATCGGGTCACCACCGGAAGTTCTCGACGTGGACCTGCGTCACCGGGACCCCGGCACGGTTGAGGGTCAGGCGCACGCTCGACGTCCAGGCGTCCGGGCCGCACAGGTACACGTCGCGTTCGGCGATGTCGGGCACCCACTCCAGCAGTGCCTTGGTGTCGTCGGGGTCGCCGTGGTCGCCGAGCCAGGAGTCCGGCCGGCGTCGCCTTCCGGGGAGCCACAGTGTCCGCAGTCCGCGCTCGGCACCCAGAGTCTGCAGCTCGTCGGCGAGGATCGGGACGTCGGTGAACCGGTGCAGCATGACGGCCTCACCCGGCGCGTAGTCCAGGCCTTCGGCCAGCGCTCGTAGCGGCGTCACGCCGACCCCGGCGCCGATGAAGGCGAGCCGGAAGCGCGTGCGCGTGCGTGCGCTGAGGCGACCGTAAGGGCCTTCGAGCGCGACCGGCGTTCCTGGACGGATCCCGGCGGCCGCGTCGCTGGCGTCACCGAGGCTCTTCACGGTCACTCGAAGGCTGCGTCCGTCCGGCGCGGCCGAGAGCGAGTAGGGGTTGCCGCGCCCGCCGTGCCCGCCCAGGAACCGCCAGACGAAGAACTGCCCGGCCTCGGCGCCGAGGCGGTGGAGGTGACGTCCGCTCATGTAGACCGAGACGACCCCGTCGCCCTCATGGGCCACCGAGGTGACGCGCACGCGGTGCCGCAGCGATCGCCACGCGGGGATGCCGAGCCGGAACACCAGCACCGCGACGAGGGCGAGGCTCCAGATCGACCACCAGTAGAGCGTCGCGGCGGCGGAGGAGCGGAAGTCCTGTCCGTTCCAGAGCTGGTGGGGCAGGGCGAGCCCGGCGCCGAGATATCCGTAGAGATGGATCAGGTGCCACGACTCGTACCGCATTCGGCGGCGCGCGGCCCGCACGCTCGTCACGACGACCATCACCAGGCAGGCGGTGCCGGCGACCGCCAGCAGCATCCCGGGGTAGTCGATGGTGAGCTGCCACGACGTGGCGGGGGCCTGCTGGATGTTGCCGCTCGCATACCCCCAGACGATGAGCACGATGTGGGCGACGAGCAGGTTGAACGAGGCGAACCCCACCAGACGATGCAGGTGCGCGAGGCGGTCCTGCCCGAACGCCCGCTCAAGGATCGGGATGCGCGCCATCATCAGCACCTGCACCAGCATGAGGTCGGCGGCGAGCAAGCCGGCCAGCCGACCGGTGGAGTTCAGGCCGGACTCCCAGCCGGCCAGATCGGTGACGCCGCCGCCGGCCATCCACCAAGAGCTCACCAGGAGAAGACTCAGCGACAGCGCGAGCGCGGCACCGCGGCGGACGAGCCCGTCGCGACGCGCTCGGCCTCCGAGGCCGTGCCCGTCGGCGAGGTGGGCGCGGCCGCGCGCGATGGCGGCGGTCATGACTCGTCGGTGTCCTGGCCTGACGGCTGCTGGTCGGAGTCCTGCTCCGGACCACCGTCCTGGCCGCGCGGCCCGTCGCCGTGCCGAGAGCCCCCGGGTGGAGGCCGGTCGTGATGGCCGCGCCGCTCACCCTTGTCCCGGCCCATGCCGTCGCGGTCATCGGAGTCGTGCCGGGACGTTCCTCTCTCGTCCGAGCCACCGTCGGTGGTCGAGGCGATCGCGTACCCGCCCAGACCGCTCACCAGGATGAGCCCGGCCCCGGCAACCCCCAACGTGCCGCGCCGACCCAACCTGCCGGTCAGCCGGCTCCGGGCCGTCGTGGGCTCCTCGCCGCCCGTCGCGGCGGGGGACTCGGTGTCGATCGTCGTCGGATCGTCGGTGTCCTCGGGCGTCGGCTCCCACTTCGAGCCGCTTCCGGTCGATTCGTCGTTCATCAGGTTCCCTTCTCTCGGTGATCTCGACGATCGTCGATCACCTTGAGAACGGCCCCGGTGAATCCTGTGCGTGACCTGTCAATGTCTGCGCCGCGATGGGAGAATGGCGGCATGACGTGGCTCGTCGTCAGTGTGCTGCTGCTGGTCCTCGTGTCGTTCCCGCGCACCGGTTTCATCCCCAACGTGCGCACCGGCATGAGCCGCGAGGAGATCACCCGCGAGCTCGCGAACGTCAAGCGCGTGCAGGCCGATCTGGACGCGAAGAAGGGCCTGGACGGCCTGGACGGTGACCACTACCTCTACCGCCACCTCCCCGGGCTGCCCTGAGGGGGTTCAGCGAGGCGGGTCCGGCTCGAGCCGCAGCGTCATCAACGTGGTGGCGAGCATGTCGTAGTGGCCGACGAGGAGGAGCAGCTCGATCACGGTCCGGTGGTCGTAGGTGGCAGTCAGGGCTGTCCAGGTGTCGTCCCCGAGGTCCTTGGCGCCGATGAGCTCCTCGGCCACCCGCAGGAGCAGTCGTTCGTGAGCGGACCAGCCGGGGTCGGCGGACCCGGCCCGGACCCGGTCGATCTCGGCCGGTGTGATGCCGGCGCGTCGGCCCAGCCGGACGTGGTGCTCGAACTCGTAGTCGCACTCGCGCAGAGCGGCCACCCTGAGGATGACCAGCTCGGTCTCGCGGCGGGGCAGCTTGCCGCCCGGCATGAGCTTGCCGGCGAAGTGCAGCCACCCCCAGAACAGCCCGCGTCCGCGGCCGAGCGTGGTGAAGATGGCCGGCGGGCCGGTGCCCATCGCCCGGCCGGCGAGGCGCGAGAAAGCCCAGATGAACGGTCCGGTCTCCCGCAGCCGGCCCGGAGGAATCCGCGCGCTCACGCGAGGTCCGCCCGTCGAGCCCGGCCCACGGCCGGGAGGATCCGGTTCGCCCCGGCGCTCATCGCCTTCATGGCCACGGTGTAGCCGAGCGGGAAGTAGCGCTGGAGCAGGTGCACGAGGCGGATGTCGAGGGACGTGTAGACCCAGTAGCGGTTCTTCCGCACGCCCCGCAGGATCGCCTTCGCCGCGCGCTCCGGGGTGACCGCGCGCTTGCGGAAGCGCGCCTGGGCTCGCTCGAACGCCTTGCTGCGCTTGTCGACCCCGGCGATGTCGATGCTCTCGGTGAGCCCGGTGTCGACGCCACCGGGGCACACCAGGCTGACTCCGATGCGGTGCCGGGCGAGGTCGAAGCGCAGCACCTCCGAGACGCCCCGCAGGCCGAACTTGCTGGCCGAGTACGCCGCGTGCCACGGCATGCCGATGATGCCGGCGGCCGAGGAGACGTTGACCACGTGACCGCCGCGACCGGCGTCGATCATGGGCGGGACCAGATACTCCAGGACGTGGATCGGGCCCATCAGGTTGATGTCGACGACCCGTTGCCAAGTGGCGTGGGGGAGCGAGGAGATGGTTCCCCACATGGCGATGCCGGCCACGTTCATCACCACGTCCATGGCCCCGTGCTCGTCGGTGATGGCGGTGGTGATGGCACGGACGCCGTCGTGGTCGGCCACGTCCGCGGGCGCGGCGAACGCGACGTTGCCGCCGTCCGCGCGGATCCGGTCGACGGTGGCCGTCAGGGCGGCCTCGTCGACGTCGGTGAGGAACAGCACTGCTCCGTCGCCGGCCGCCTCGATCGCCGTGGCTCGACCGATGCCGCTGGCCGCGCCGGTGATGAAGACCTTCCGGTCCGCGAGAGATCGAACGGGAGCACGGAACATGGCCAGACTCTAGGGCACGGCTGATGGCCCGATCCGGGAATGAATCGGTGAATTGCGCCCTGGCCGTTCACATCGTCGGCACCCGCCCTTCCGCGAACCGGGTGGATGGGGCAGGATCCCGGTAGATCACTTTCGGGAAGGGCCATCGGGGGATGGATTCTCAAGCTCCAGTGCTGTCCGAGCGCGTTCGCGAGCTCGTGCGGGAACGCCGCATCGATCCGCGCACGGACGCCGCGGCGGTTCGCAGCGTCGCGCTCGACGTCCTCGCCGAGCACGAGCGGCGCAGCCTCACCGGCGCGGTGCGCGCCATCGACGAGCCCGACCTCGTGGTCGGCCAGATCGTCGCCGACCTGTCCGGTTTCGGCGCGCTCCAGCCGTACCTCGACGACCCGGCGGTCGAGGAGATCTGGATCAACCAGCCCGACCGGGTCTTCGTCGCCCGCCGCGGCAAGCACGAGCTCACGCCGGTGATGCTCACCGAGTCCCAGGTCCGCGACCTGGTCGAGCGGATGCTGTCGTCGTCGGGCCGCCGACTCGACATCAGTCGTCCGTTCGTCGACGCGACGCTCCCGGGCGGCCACCGCCTGCACGTCGTGCTCGAGGGCATCAGTCGCGACTTCGCCGCCATCAACATTCGCAAGTTCGTGGCCAAGGCCCACAACCTCGACGACCTCGTCAGCCTCGGCACCGTCGACGACGCCACTGCCACCTTCCTCTACGCGAGCGTGCTCGCCGGGCTCAACATCGTCGTGTCCGGAGGCACGCAGGCGGGCAAGACCACGTTGTTGAACTGCCTGGCCGCGGCCATCCCCGGGTCGCAACGGCTGGTGTCCGTCGAGGAGGTCTTCGAGCTCAAGGGGCGTCACCCCGACTGGGTGGCGATGCAGACACGCCAGGCGGGCCTCGAGGGCACCGGCGAGATCACCCTCCGCGACCTGCTCAAGGAAGCGCTGCGGATGCGTCCGAGCCGACTGATCATCGGCGAGGTGCGCGCCGCGGAGTGCCTCGACCTCCTGCTCGCCCTCAACGCCGGGCTGCCGGGCATGGCGAGCATCCACGCCAGCTCCGCGAAGCAGGCGCTGGTCAAGATGTGCACGCTGCCGCTCCTGGCCGGCGAGAACATCGGCTCGGCGTTCGTGGTGCCCACGGTCGCGTCATCGGTCGACCTGGTCGTGCACACCACGTTCGACGGCACGGCCCGCCGGGTGCGTGAGGTCGTGGCGGTCACCGGGCGGGTCGAGAACGGCATCATCGAGAGCGAGCCGATCTTCACCCGACGGCACGGCGTCCTCGAGCGCGGCCACGGAATGCCGGCCCGCCGCGAGGCCTTCGAGGTCGCCGGCATCGACCTCGGTCAGGTTCTCGGCCCGGCCACCACGTCGACCGGATCGAGTCGATGGGCGCCCTGATCGGTCTGCTCGCCGGCCTGGGGATCGTCCTGGTCGTCTGGACGTTCGGCGACCCCGACTGGCGCCCCGCGCCCAGGTCTCGTCGCGACGGCCTGCGGGGGCTGCTCGCCCGGGCGGGTCTCGACGAGGTGTCACCGCGGAGCCTGATCGGCCTCTGCGCCGGGGCATTCGTCGGGGCGACCTTCCTCATGCTGGCGGTGGCCGGGGTCCTCGCGATCGGGCTGGTCTTCGGAGCCCTCGCCGCGCTCCTGCCGATCGCCGTGCTGCGGGGCCGGGCGGCCCGCCGCAGTCGCGAGCACGCCGAGCTGTGGCCCGACGCGGTCGACAACCTCGCCTCTGCCGTCCGAGCCGGGCTGTCCCTTCCGGAGTCCCTGATCCAGCTCGGCGAGCGCGGACCGGAGGGGCTCCGGGCACCGTTCGTCAGGTTCGGTCGCGACTACCAGGCCACGGGTCGGTTCGACGATTCCCTCGACCTGCTCAAGACCCGTTTGGCCGACCCGGTGGGTGACCGGGTCGTCGAGGCGTTGCGCATCGCCCGCGACGTGGGCGGTGGCGATCTCGGCCGGATGCTCAGGAGTCTGTCCATGTTCCTCCGCGACGACCTGCGCACGCGGGGCGAGCTGGAGTCCCGCCAGTCCTGGACGGTCAACGGCGCCCGGCTCGCGGTCGCCGCGCCGTGGGCCGTCCTGCTTGCAATGAGCTTCCAGCGGCAGGTGGTCGAACGCTATGCGACGACGATCGGCGCGGTCGTGCTCACGGCCGGCGCCGTCCTCTGCGTCGTGGCGTACCGGCTGATGCTCTGGATCGGACGCCTGCCGGGCGAACGGCGCGTGCTGCGGTGATCGGCGCACTCCTGGGCGGTCTGCTCGGACTCGGCATCGTCCTTGCCGTGTCCGGCTGGCGGCGGGTGCGGCGGCCGGCCCTGGAGATGCGCGTTCTCCCGTACGTGCGCGACGTGCATCCGCTCGTCGACAGTCCCGCCGCTGGGGGAGGCCTCGTCGCAGCGGTGTTCGGTCCGACGCTCCGCTCCGCCGCGCACAGCCTGGGGGCGATGGTGGGCGGCGCCACGAGCGTGCGGCGTCGTCTGGTCCGGCTCGGCTCCTCGACGACGCTGGAACAGTTCCGGGTGCGCCAGCTCGTCTGGGGTGCCGTCGGATTTGCCGGTGCCACCACCCTGGCGACGCTGGTGTGGTCGTTCCGCGGCGGGAGCGTTCCGCCGCTGCTCGTGCTGTGCGTCCTGGGCTTCGTCGCTGGTGTCCTGGGCTGTGACCACCGGCTGTCCGCACAGGTCAAGACCCGCGAGGAGCGGATGCGGGCCGAGTTCCCGGTCGTCGCCGATCTCCTCGCCCTCGCCGTCGCCGCCGGCGAGAGCCCGGTCGCCGGGCTCGAACGCATCACCCGGGTCGTCCACGGCAGCCTCGGCGACGAGCTGGGTCGGGTGCTGTCGGACACGCGGACCGGAACCCAGGTCGGCGCCGCGTTCGACGCCCTCGCTGCTCGCACCGGTGTCCCCAGCATCGCCCGGTTCGCCGAGGGCCTCGCGGTGGCAGTCGAGCGCGGGACCCCGCTCGTCGATGTCCTCCACGCCCAAGCCGCCGACGTCCGCGAGTCCTCACGCCGCGACCTCATCGAGGCAGGCGGGCGCAAGGAGATCGCGATGATGATCCCGGTCGTCTTCCTCATCCTCCCCGTCACCGTCGTGTTCGCGTTTTTTCCCGGCTACATCGGGCTCCACCTGGCCTCGTGAGAAAGGAACTGAGATGAAGTCGCACCTGGAGGCGATCGTGCTGTCCGCGAGGGACGAGCGAGGTGACGTGCCGGGATGGGTGATGATCACCGTGATGTCCGCCGGCCTCGTCGCCATCCTCACGGCCGTCGCCGGCCCGCAGCTCAGGTCGATGCTCGAGAATGCGCTGTCAGCGGTCGGCGGCTGAGGCAGACCGCGGGTCGGCGGTCGTCGACTTCGTGCTCGTCATGATGGTCCTCGTGCCGCTGGTGCTGGGCATCCTCCAGGTCGGGCTGGTGCTCCATGTCCGCAACACGCTGACCGCGGCAGCGTCAGACGGTGCCCGTGCGGCGGCTCCGCTCGGGGCGAGCCCGGCCGACGGTGTCGAGCGGACCCAGCAGCTGATCCGCGGGGCGCTCAACGACCGGTACGCCGACCACGTCACCATCTCGACCACGTCGCTCGGCGGCGTACCCGCGATCGAGGTGGTGGTGCGGGCGGAGGTTCCGGCACTGGGCTTGCTCGGTCCCGCGGTCGACGTGACCGCCACCGGGCATGCGGTTCAAGAGGTCGAGCCGTGAGGCGCCGCGAGTCCGGCACGGCCACGGTGGAGTTCGTCTGGCTCACGATCCTGCTGCTGGTGCCGTTCGTCTACGTCCTCGTCGCGGTCTTCGACACCCAGCGGGCGTCGTACGCGGTGGCGGCGGCCAGCCGATCGGCCGCCCGGGCCTACCTGCAGGCCGACGATCCCGCTGCCGCCCACCAGCGGGCGCGGACGGCGGCTCGGGTCGCCCTCGGCGACCAGGACGTCGAGGCCGACGTGCGCATCACCTGCGAGCCCAGCCCGGCCGACTGCCTGCAACCCGGATCGTCCGTCCGGGTCGTGGTCCGCACCGTCCAGCCGCTGCCACTCACCCCATCAGCACTCGGGGGCCGGCTCGGCGGCATCGCCGTCGACTCCACCCACTCCGAGCCCTACGGCACCTACCGGTCCGCGCGATGAGGCGCGAGAGCGGCACGATCACCGTCGTCACCATCGGCTTCCTGCTCCTGCTCGGCCTGCTCACCGTCGTCGTGGTCGACGCCTCGGCAGCGTTCCTGGAACGTCAGCGCCTGAACAACCTGGCCGACGGTGCAGCCCTCGCTGCCGCCGACGCCCTCGACGAGGCCGGCTTCTACACCGACCGGCGCCTGACGCTCGATCCGGCCGAAGCTCGGCGCCTCGTCGGCCGACACCTCGCCGGCGAGAACATTCGCGCGGTCAGCGTGAGCACGCAGGGCGACTCCGTCACCGTCCACCTCGAACGCGTCATCGACTTCGCCCTCGCTCCGCCAGGCTGGCGTTCACGCACCACGATCGTCGCCGACGCCACCTCCCAGCTGCGGCGCGCGGGCACCACCGGTCAGCCGGAGTAGGCGATGTCCTTTTTCCCGTCCCAGCACCGGTCGCCGGCGATCGACTGCGGGACCGAGAACTTCGTCATGTCGCTGCACTCCGGGATGGTCTGGCCGACCCAGATCTGCTGCCAGATGCCGTCACGCTTCCCCCACATGGCGGCTGCTCCACCGCAGTCGCCCACCACGCCGGAGGCGTAGCCGGAGGTGTCGAAACGATCGACGGTCACGGCCATCGGACACTCCGGATCTTGCTCGATGACCCCGGCGACGGTGGCATCGACGAAGCCGGCCATGAACTGCTTGAAGTCATCGGGCGCACCGGTGATCTTGGCGACGTCGGCCGGCTTGCGGAGTGACACGCCCTTGGCGCCGTCCTTCTCGTAGTCGATGAGCTCAGCAGCAGGAGTCGTCTCGCTCGACGACGGGCTCGAAGCCGGGGTGGCCTCGTCCGATCCGTCGCCGGAGCTGCAGGCAGTCATCGTGAACAGTGCGGCGGTCAGGAGAGCAACCGCTGGGAGTTGGCGGTGATTCATGACGAGATCGTGGCAGTCGGCAGCTCGGCGCGTGGTCGTTTTGGGCGTATCCGGCGGTTAGGGTGGGCACACGACCACGGGAGGTTCTGTGACCGACGACGACATGAAGGCCAAGTTCCGCGAGGCGCTGAAGAAGAAGAAGCAGCATCGCCACGCCACGGCCGAGGGCGCCGAGCACGACACCAGCGAGAAGTCCCACGGTGCCGACAAGCCGATCGAGGTCAAGGAATTCCGGCGCAAGAGCGTCTGACCAACGCCGACGGACTCGCGCTTCATCCCAACGCGTCGCGCAGGCGTCGTCCGTAGTCGGCCGCCTCGTCGTCGTCGTACGTCGTGCGCGGCCAGAAGAATCCGCGCAGGCCGTCGCCCTTCGTCCGTGGCACCACGTGGACGTGCAGGTGCGGCACGCTCTGCGACACCACGTTGTTCATCGCCACGAACGTCCCTTGAGCACCCAGGCCCGCGGTCATCGCGGCGGCAACCCTTTGTGCGGTCGTGAACAGAGGAGACACCAGCGCTTCCGGTAGATCGGTGAGGGTGTCGACGTGCTCGCGCGGCACGAGCAGGGTGTGGCCCTTGAACACCGGCCGGACATCGAGGAAGCCGACCACGTGCTCCTCGTCGAGGACGACCTCGGCCTCGACCTCACCCCTCACGATCTGGCAGAACAGGCACATGTCGGCATCCCACCACAGGTGGGTAGTCTCGACGAGTGGCAACCGTCGACTTCTCCGAGCAGATCAAGGAGCTGGGGGCGACCCTGGCGTCGATCGAAAAGGTCCTCGACCTCGATGCCATGCGGCTCGAGATCGACAACCTCCAGGAGCAGGTCGGCGCGCCCGACCTGTGGGACGACCAGGCCAACGCACAACGCGTCACCGGCCGCCTGTCGACGCTGCAGGCCGAGCTCGAGCGGCTCACCGGGTTGCGGCAGCGGCTCGACGACATCGAGGTCCTCGTGCAGCTCGGGCAGGAGGAGGACGACGCCGACTCCATGGCCGAGGCCGAGACCGAGATCGGACGCCTGCGCACGCTAATCGAGTCGCTCGAGGTCCGCACCCTCCTATCGGGCGAGTTCGACGAGCGGGACGCCCTCATCTCCATCCGGTCCGGCGCCGGTGGCGTCGACGCGGCAGACTTCGCTGAGATGCTCCAGCGGATGTACACCCGCTGGGCCGAGCGCCACCAGTTCGGCATCGAGATGTACGACGTCTCCTACGCCGAAGAGGCCGGCATCAAGTCGACCACCTTCGCCATCAAGGCGCCGTACGCCTACGGAACGCTGTCGGTCGAGGCCGGCACGCATCGTCTGGTGCGGATCTCGCCCTTCGACAACCAGGGCCGCCGCCAGACGTCCTTCGCCGCCGTCGAGGTGGTGCCGGTGCTGGAGGCGACCGACGAGATCGACATCCCCGACGAGGAGATCCGCGTCGACGTCTACCGCTCGTCCGGCCCCGGCGGGCAGAGCGTCAACACCACCGACTCCGCCGTCCGCCTCACCCACATCCCCACGGGCGTGGTCGTGAGCTGCCAGAACGAGAAGAGCCAGCTGCAGAACAAGGCCAGCGCGATGGTGATCCTGAAGGCCAAGCTGCTCGCGCTGAAGAAGGCGGAGGAGCGAGCCCAGCTCGACGAGCTCCGCGGCGACGTCCAGGCCTCCTGGGGCGACCAAATGCGCAACTACGTGCTCAACCCGTACCAGATGGTCAAGGACCTCCGCACCGAGCACGAGACCGGCAACACCCAGGCGGTGCTCGACGGTGAGATCGACGACTTCATCGAGGCCGGCATCCGCTGGCGGCGCGGCCAAGGGTCCTGAACGCCACGGTTCGGACGGACGTCGCTGCTTGCGACCGAATCGCGGGGCGGGTTCACTGGCGGGATGGACGCCCTGACGATCGCGGAGGCTTGTGACGCAGTCGATCGGGTGGACTTCCTGCCGGAGCACAGCCGGCGGGAGGCCGGGGTCGACGCGCCCATCCCGATCGGCCACGGGCAGACGAACTCGCAGCCGCGCACGGTCCGCGCCATGCTGACCTTGCTCGACGTCCACGCAGGTCATCGGGTGCTCGACGTCGGCTCCGGCTCCGGCTGGACGACCGCGCTGCTGGCCCGGCTCGTCGGTCCGTCCGGCAGCGTCCTCGGAGTGGAGCTGGAGCCCGACCTCGCCGCATGGGGCGCCGCGAACCTGGCCCGGCAGGACGTGCCGTGGGCCTCGATCCGTCCGGCCGTCCGGGAAGTCCTCGGTTCCCCGGACGAGGGGCCGTTCGACCGGATCCTCGTCTCCGCGGCGGCCGACGCGCTCCCGGCGACGCTCGTCGAGCAGCTCGCCGAGGACGGCGTGCTGGTCCTCCCGGTCGGCGCCACGATGACCCGCGTGCGGCGGACCGGCCCCGGCCCGGCCGACGTCGACGTCACCACGCACGGCTCGTACAGCTTCGTCCCGCTGCGTTGAACGCTGGAACGACGGCTGGGGCGTGGCACCGCGGCCCGGTGGCGCCATCTGCCTAGACTCGTCCGAGTGATTCGCTTCGACAAGGTCACCAAGACCTACCCCGGACAGAAGCGCGCGGCGCTGTCGTCCCTCGACCTCGAGATCGAGAAGGGCGAGTTCGTC
The DNA here is from genome assembly GCA_963781445.1 of uncultured Actinomycetota bacterium. Classification (GTDB taxonomy): domain Bacteria; phylum Actinomycetota; class Actinomycetes; order Propionibacteriales; family Nocardioidaceae; genus Aeromicrobium. The sequence goes on along the minus strand of CAWAGS010000010.1, from coordinate 115,174 downwards.
TTCCTCGTGGGCGCGTCCGGCTCCGGAAAGTCCACCTTCCTGCGCCTCGTGCTGCGCGAGACGCGACCGACCACCGGCCGTGTCTACGTGGCCGGCAAGGAGATCAACAAGCTGTCGAGCTGGAAGGTCCCGAAGCTTCGTCGGCAGGTGGGCACCGTCTTCCAGGACTTCCGCCTGCTGCCCGACAAGACGGTCACCGAGAACGTCGCCTTCGCCCTACAGGTCATCGGCAAGTCGCCGCGCGACATCGCCAAGCTCGTGCCGGAGACCCTCGAGCTCGTCGGCCTCGACGGCAAGGGGCACCGAATGCCCGACGAGCTGTCCGGTGGTGAGCAGCAGCGCGTCGCCGTGGCCCGGGCGTACGTGAACCGGCCGATGATCCTCATCGCGGACGAGCCCACGGGCAACCTCGACCCGGCCACGAGCGTCGGCATCATGAAGCTGCTGGACCGGATCAACCGCACCGACACCACGGTCGTCATGGCCACCCACGACTCGACGATCGTCGACCAGATGCGCAAGCGCGTCATCGAGCTCGACGACGGTCACATCGTCCGCGACGAGGCCCGCGGCATCTACGGATACCAGAGCTGAGGCGCCCATGAGAATGCGAACCACCCTGAGTGAGCTCAAGACGAGCCTGACGCGCAACAAGTCGATGACGATCTCACTCGTCGTCACGATGACGGTCTCGCTGCTGCTGGCCGCGCTCGGCCTGCTCATCCAGAGCCAGGCCGATCGCACCGAGCGCTACTTCGGCGACCGTCTGCAGCTGCAGGTCAACCTGTGCACCAAGAACTCCCCGAGCGCCACCTGCCTCGGTGGCGTCGCCACCGATGAGCAGAAGGCCGCCGTGAAGGAGGCGCTGAACACCAACCCCGAGGTGAAGTCGTTCGACGTGCGCACACCGGAGGCCAACTACGAGCAGGCCCGCGAGCTCCTCGGCCAGACCGACACCGGCAAGAAGCAGCTCGACACCCTCGGCCCGAGCGCCTTCCCCGAGTCCTACTTCGTGACGCTCAAGGATCCTCAGGAGTTCGACGGCGTCGTCAGCCAGGTCTCCGGCATGGACGGCGTCGGCAACGTCAACTCCCTGCGCAAGCTGCTCGGCCCGCTGTTCGAGATCCTCGAGAAGATGCGGTGGGCCGCGTTGGGCACGTCGATGCTCCTCATCATCGCGGCGATCCTGCAGGTCTCGAACACCATCCGCATGACGGCCTACGCGCGTCGCCGCGAGATCGGCATCATGCGACTGGTGGGCGCGTCCAGCTGGCACATCCAGGCGCCGTTCGTGCTGGAGTCGATGCTCGCGGCGCTCATCTCCGCGGCCTTGGCCGCGCTCGGGCTCGGCGCGTTCATGTACGTCGTCGTCTATGGGTACCTGCGCGACACCTTGGGCCAGATCACGACCTGGGTGCGGTGGCAGGAGTCGTTCGTCGTCATGGGGTACACCACGGTGCTGGCCCTGCTCCTGGCCCTGGTGCCGACCCTGGTGATGACGCGCAAGTATCTCGACGTCTGACTCGCCCGCTCGTCACGAATGCCTTGACGGGTGGTGGAAATGACTTAGAGTCACTTGAGCAACACCTGTCACATTTTTCCCATCGACACCCTCTCGTCAAGAGAGGACTTCCCCAAGGTCGAGGTCATGGTCATCAGCGCGCGCACGAGGCTCATCGGGCTCCTTGCTGTGCTCGCACTGCTCGCTGCCGCACTGGCCAGCCCCGTGGTGGCCGACGACAAGAACGACCTGAAGCGACAGAAGCGGGGAGTCAGCGGTCAGATCGGCAGCGCCAAGAAGTCGTTCGACGAGTCGAGCCGCAAGTACGCCGGCGCGGTGGCCGCGCTCGCCAAGGCACAGAAGCAGCTCGATGCCGCCAAGACCCATCTCGGTTCGACGCGGGGCGAGCTCGCCACAGCCGAGGCCCGCGACCAGCAGATGCAGGCCGAGCTCGTCAAGACCGAGGCCCAGCTCGATGTCGCCATCACCAAGCTCGCGGATGGCAAGAAGGAGCTGAAGACCTCCGAGGTCGCGGTGGAGCAGTTCACCGTCGAGTCGCTCCAGCAGGGCGATCGGGGACTGCGAGCCTTCGGTGACCTGCTCCGCGGCGAGAGCCCCACCCGGTTCTCGGAGAAGATGAGCCTCAGCGACTCCGTGAGCGACGCCCAGCTCGCCACCATGCAGCGGCTCGCCGCGTCGAGGGTGATCCTCCAGCTCAACCGCGAGAAGGTGCAGGACCTCCGTGACCAGGTCGCGGCCGCCCGCCAGGCGGCGGCGGCAAACCTCGTCCGCAAGCAGCAGCTCGAAGCCGCGGCCGAGGACCAGGCCCAGGAGGTCGACGAGCTCGTCGGCGTCCGGTCGAAGGCGAAGAGTTCGGCGGCGGCGATCAAGCGCGACGACGCACGGCGACTCAAGGAGCTCGAGAACGAGCGGGCCCGACTGAACGCCCGACTCGCGGCCCTGGCCGCGCGCGAGCTCGCCGCCAGGCAGAAGAAGAACGGCGGCGGCGGTGGCGGTGGCACCTCCTCGGGTGGCGACGGCGGAGGCACGCTGTCGCGGCCGGTGAGCGCGGGGATCACCTCGCCGTACGGCATGCGCCGGCACCCCATCACCAAGGTCTACAAGCTCCACGACGGCACCGACTTCGGCGCCTCGTGCGGCACGCCCATCCGCGCGGCGGCGGCCGGCACGATCATCGAGCAGTACTACAACGGTGCCTACGGCAACCGCGTCATCCTGGCCAACGGCATCAAGCGCGGACAGAGTGTCGTGACCACCTACAACCACCTGTCGCGGTTCGCCCGGGGCAGCGGCTCCCATGTCGGCCGCGGCGACGTGATCGGCTATGTCGGCTCCACCGGCTACTCCACCGGCTGCCACCTGCACTTCATGGTGATCGCGAACGGCCGCACCACGAACCCGATGGGCTGGCTGTAGGCGAAGCCCGTTCCGGCCCGGGTGCCACAATGGCCCGGTGCCCAAGGAGACCGGCCGCAAGATGATTGCGCAGAACAAGAAGGCGCGCTACGACTACCACATCGAGGACACCTTCGAAGCGGGCCTCGTTCTCACCGGAACCGAGGTGAAGTCGTTGCGTGCCGGCCGTGCGTCCCTGGTCGACGGGTTCGGCGAGGTCGAGGACGGCGAGGCCTGGCTGCTCCACGTCCACATCCCGGAGTACACCGAGGGCACGTGGACGAACCACGAGACGCGTCGACGCCGCAAGATGCTGCTCAACCGGCAGGAGATCGACCGCATCGAGCATCGCGTGCAGTCCAAGGGCCTCACGATCGTCCCGCTCTCGCTCTACTTCAAGGACGGCCGCGCGAAGGTCGAGATCGCCCTGGCCCGCGGCAAGAAGCAGTACGACAAGCGGCACGCGATCGCCGAGCGCCAGGCCAAGGCGGAGACCCAGCGTGAGATCGGCCGCCGCCTCAAGGGCGTCGAGTGAGGGACGAGGACCTTCCGGCGTTCACGGCCCAGCTGGGCCTGCCCGGGATCTTCGACGTCCACGTCCACTTCATGCACCCGGACGTGCTGCGCAAGGTCTGGGCCTACTTCGACGCCGTCGGCCCCAAGGTCGGTCGGCCGTGGCCGATCACGTACCGCGGCACCGATGACGAACGCGTCGCGCAGCTGCGGGCCATGGGCGTGCGTCGCTTCTCCTCCCTCTCGTACGCGCATCGGCCCGGGGTCGCCGGTTTCCTGAACGACTGGACCCGCGACTTCGCCGGGCGAACGCCGGACACTCTCTGGTCGGCCACGTTCTACCCCGAGCCGGGGGCCGCGACCTACGTGCCCGGGCTCGTCGAGGCCGGAGCCCAGGTCTTCAAGCTCCACCTGCAGGTCGGCGACTTCGCTGCCGACGACCCGCTGCTCGATCCCGTGTGGGGGACGCTGGCCGAGAGCCGGACACCCGTCGTCATCCACGCCGGATCGGGCCCGACGCCGGGAACCCACACCGGGCCCGACAGCGTCGCCCGAGTCCTGAGGCGTCATCCGGAGCTGCGCCTGGTCGTCGCCCACCTGGGCATGCCGGAGACGATGGCGTTCATGGACCTCGTCGAGGCCCATCCGGCCGTCATGCTCGACACGACGATGGCGTTCGTCGATTTCTGGGACCGCCCCGAGGACACGGTCGATCCGGCGATCGTCCGGCGGCTTCCCGGGTTGCAAGAGCGAATTCTGTTCGGCACCGACTTCCCGAACATCCCGTACGCCTACGCCCACCAGGTGGAGGTGCTGCAACGGCTCGAGCTCGGCGACGACTGGATGCGTGACGTCCTGTGGAACAACGGGGAGCGACTGTTCGGCGTTGTCTGACGGTGCGCCGGAATGGATCTGCCGCCGTTCCCGTTGACGTTCGACATGAAGCTGGCAAGTGCACAAGGTCGCTGGCTGGTTGCTGCGATGGTGCTCGGCACCGGCATGGCCTTCCTCGACGGCTCGATCGTCAGCCTGGCGCTGCCGTCCATCGGACGTGACCTCGACGCCGGCGTCGCCGGCCTGCAGTGGACGGTCAACGCCTACACGCTGACGCTTGCCGCGCTGATCCTCGTGGGTGGCTCGCTGGGCGACCGACTCGGCCGACGCCGCGTCTTCATCGTCGGCGTCGCCTGGTTCGCGGTCGCCTCCGTCCTGTGCGCCGCGGCCCCGTCGATCGAGGTCCTGATCGCCGCGCGAGCCTTGCAGGGCATCGGCGGAGCGCTGCTGACGCCAGGGAGCCTGGCGATCATCTCTGCGTCCATCGACCCGGCCGACCGGGGGCGGGCCATCGGCGTCTGGTCCGCGTTCGCCGGCGTCACGACGGCGATCGGACCGCTCATCGGGGGATGGCTCGTCGACATCGTGGGATGGCGCTCGGTGTTCTGGATCAACGTCCCGCTGGCCGTCGCCATCGTCGTCATCACGGTCCGGCACGTGCCCGAAACCAGCGGCGGCTCGCAGAACAAGCTCGACCTCGGGGGTGCAGCGCTGACCGTGACCAGCCTGTCGTTCCTCACCTACGGACTCGTCGCCCAGGACCTGCTGCCGAGCGTCCTCGGACTGGTGCTCCTGGTGGCGTTCGTGGTTCACCAGTGGCGTACGCCCCATGCCCTCGTCCCGCTCGCGTTGTTCGCCGACCGCGTCTTCACCGCGGCCAACATCTGCACGTTCGCCATCTACGGCGCGCTGAGCGGCTCGATGTTCCTGCTCGTCCTGCAGCTGCAGTACGTCAGCGGGTACTCACCGCTCAAGGCCGGACTGGCCACCTTGCCGGCCACGATCTTGATGCTGCTGTTCTCGGCGCGCGCCGGAGCCCTCGGTGCGCGCGTCGGCCCGCGACTGCCGATGACCATCGGCCCGCTCATCGCCGGCCTCGGCCTCCTGCTCTACCTGCGCGTCGGGGAGAACCCGAACTTCTGGCTCGACGTCATCCCCGGCGGTGTGGTGTTCGGCATCGGCCTGACGCTGCTGGTGGCCCCGCTGACGACGGCCGTGCTGGCCTCGGCGCCGGCCGACCAGACCGGCATCGCCTCCGGGATCAACAATGCACTGGCCCGCACCGCCGGCCTGCTGGCCGTGGCGGCGATCCCGCCGATCGCCGGGATCGCGGGCGCGAACTTCGCCTCGCCGGAGGTCTTCGGCCCCGGATTCCGCACCGGCACGATCATCTGCGTGGGCATGCTGGCCGTGGCGGGCGTGCTCGCCGCAGTGCTGATCGAGAAGCCGAGGCGCTTCGAGGCTGTCGTCCAGGCGGAGGAACCGGAAGTCGTCTGAGCGAGGTAGAATGGTGGTGCTGCGCAAGCGGCGATTGACAACTCAAGAGGGGCTGATCGGTTTCGACTGTGGTCGTTTCGATTCAGGAGAAGCGGGTAGAGAATCCAAGGTCATCTCTGGAACGTTCCTTGGAAACTACAAGTGCCGATTCACAGCGCACTGACTTCGCCCTCGCTGCCTGACAGCGACTGGTGAAGGGCAGACCCGGGAGCGTCCCCGTCCCGGATCGTCTGTCTCATCAAGGGGACTTGCTGATCACGCATCGCCGTAGGGCGTGATCGGGACTTTTCTACGGCTGGGCCTGTCGGAGACGTGTTCGTCCGAGCTCCGGGGCCGAGAAAAGCGTCAGACGAACTGCACCCGGAGAAGACCTGAATCTGCGCCAGAGGACCCGGGTTCGATTCCCGGCAGCTCCACGACAGGGAAAGGCCCCGAGCCGGTTTTGCTCGGGGCCTTTCCCTGTCGTGAATCAAGCACAGCGAATCGACGTGGGCCCCTGCGTCGCGGCGAAGCCGCCCGCGAAGGGATCCCGGCAGCTCCACGACGTGAGAAGGGACCCGAGCGGGTTTTGCTCGGGTCCCTTCTCACGTGGTGAATCAAGCACAGCGAATCGACGTGGGCCCCTGGGTCGCGATGCCGCGTGGCCGGTTGATGCGCCCCACGTCGACTGGCAAGGTCGGAGAGGTCAGCACCGACACACGCGATCAGGGGGAAGCATGTCCGAGCACGGCACCGTACCCGAGTTTCCGAAGTATCCGGGAGAGGGAGCGGAGTCCAGCATGCCGCCGCCCCAGCTGTCGGAACCGGAGGTACCAAGCAGCATCGCGACGGCCGTCACGCTGATGTGGGTCGGTGCTGCGTTGAGCCTGGCGGGCGTCGTCGTCTCGATCCTCATGATCGACACCTTCAAGGAGTCGATCGCCGACTCGCTGCGGGAGAGCGATCCCCACGTCTCGCAGACCTCGATCGACGCCGCCTACATGGGCGGCATCGCGGCTGCGGTCGTCGTCGGGCTGGTCAGCGTCGGCCTCTGGGCCTGGATGGCGTGGAAGAACGGCCAGGGCAAGTCGTGGGCGCGGATCGTGGCCACCGCGCTCGGCGGCATCAACGTCGTCTTCCTGCTGATCGGGTTCGCCGCACCGGGCGCCAACGCCGTGACGCTCGCCGTCAATGCCCTCACGTTGATCCTCGCCGTGGCCATACTCGTGCTGTTGTGGAAGAAGTCCTCCAGCCAGTACTACGACGCCGTCACGCAAAGGCAGATGATCTGACATGACCATGGACCCCGCTGCCGTCGACACCGCCCTGGCCGATCTCCAGGGCTGGACGAACGACGGCGATGCCCTCACCAAGACGTACTCGTTCGACGACTTCGCCGCTGCCATGGATTTCATGCAGCGGGCAGCCGGCCCCATCGACGAGGCCAACCACCACCCGGAGTGGACGAACGTCTACAGCCGGGTCGACGTGCGGCTGAGCAGCCACGACGCGGGCGGCATCACCGACCGAGACCTCACGCTGGCGCAGACGCTCGACGAGATCGCCGCCGGCTGACCGGCGGCGATCGGCGCCCTCAGGCCCAGAGGCGCTCGCCGAAGTGGAACCAGATGGCGCTTGCGATGCCGATGTACCAGAGCGCGATGATCAGCACCGACCAGTTCGTCAGAAAGCGGGTGACGCCGCTCCGCGGCGCGATGCCACGCAGGTTGCACGCAGTGACCGACACGAACAGGGGGATCATCACCGCCCACACGACCATGCACCACGGGCACAGCAGGTCGAGCCGGTAGATGCTCTGGAACTGCAGCCACGTGACGAAGCCGATGCCGAACAGCACACCGACCTGCAGTCCACCCCACACGAGCCGGCCGAAGCCGCCGCCGGTCCACAGGATCACGCCGAGTGCGAGCACGACGCTGAAGCCGACGACGCCGACCAGGGAGTTCGGGAACCCGAACGCGGACGCCTGGTCGGAGTCCATCACCCCGCCGCAGCTGACGAAAGCACTGAAGTCGCAGCTGAACGACGACTCGACGCCATCGATCTTGTTCTGCAGCAGCGTGAACTTGTCGACGCTGAGCTGGAAGGCCGCCGCGAGGCCGATGGCCCCGGCGATGGTCATCAGGATGTGCGGTGCGCGGTGCTCGACCGGTTCGGCGTCCGGTGCGACATGCGTCTCATGTGTGGCGGTCACGAGTCGATCGTAGTTACTCTCACCACACCTACTCCCGGAGGATTCCATGACTGACCACGTCGACGTGCTGATCGTGGGAGCCGGACTCTCCGGCATCGGGGCCGCCTATCGCCTGCAGACGATGTCGCCCGGCAAGACGTACGCGATCCTCGAGGGGCGCGAGGCGGTGGGCGGTACGTGGGACCTGTTCCGCTACCCGGGCATCCGCTCGGACTCCGACATCTTCACCTTCAGCTATCCGTTCAAGCCGTGGACGCACGAGAACGCGATCGCCGACGGCGAGGACATCAGGCACTACATCCGCGACACCGCCCAGGAGAACAAGATCGACCAGCACGTCCGGTTCGGTCACCGCGTGACCCGGGCCTCGTGGTCGTCCGACGACGCGCTCTGGACCATCGACGCCAACTCCGACGGCGACTCGGTCAGCATGACGGCGTCCTTCCTGTACCTGTGCAGCGGCTACTACAGCTACGACAGTGGTTACACGCCGGAGTTCCCCGGCCTGGAGGACTTCGAGGGCCAGGTCGTCCACCCGCAGTTCTGGACCGACGACGTCGAGTACGACGACAAGGAGGTCGTGGTGATCGGCTCGGGGGCCACGGCCGTCACGCTCCTCCCGGCGATGGCCGAGCGCACGAAGCACATCACGATGCTGCAGCGTTCACCGAGCTACATCGCCGCGCTGCCGCAGGCTGACCCGATCGCCGGGCTGTTCCGGCGGATCCTGCCGGACGGCGTGGCCCACCGGCTCACCCGGCGCAAGAACGCCGCGCTGGCGATCGGCCTGTTCATCTTCTCCCAACGGTTCCCGAAGCTGGCGCGGAAGCTGTTCGTGGGTGCCGCTCTCAAGGCGCTGCCGGACGACTTCGACCCCAAGCACCTCAACCCCACGTACAACCCGTGGGACGAGCGACTGTGCATCGTCCCGGACGGCGACCTGTTCAAGACCCTGCGCTCGGGCCGGGCCTCGATCACCACCGACCGCATCGCCCGCTTCACCAAGACCGGGATCGAGCTGGAGTCCGGTGACCACCTGGACGCCGACCTGGTGGTCACCGCCACGGGCCTGCAGGTCGTGGCCTTCGGCCAGATCGCCGTCGAGGTCGACGGGCGCAAGATCGACCCGCACGAGGTGTTCGTCTACAAGGGCATGATGTTCAGCGGCATCCCGAACTTCGCCTGGTGCGTCGGTTACACGAATGCGGCCTGGACGTTGCGCGCCGACCTGACCTCGCAATACGTGTGCCGGCTGCTCAACCACATGGACGCCAACGGGTACGCATTCGGCATGCCTGATCCGGCCGGCGCGCCCGGCGAGGCCGTGCCGATCCTGAACTTGCAGTCGGGTTACGTCCAGCGCGCGGTGGGCCACCTCCCGCAGCAGGGCGGCAGCTCACCCTGGACGGTCCGCCAGAACTGGTTCCTCGACTCCTGGGACAACCGCCGCGCCGATCTCGACGACTCGATGGTGTGGGCGCCGAAGCCACGCCTGGCTGACGTCGGCTGACTCAGGTCTGGCAGCTCGGGCACCAGAAGGTGTTGCGCCTGCGGGTCGGGTCGTCGCCGAGCTCGCCGCGCAGCACGGTCGTGCCGCAACGACGACACGGTCGATGGTCGCGGGAGAACACCCAGTGCTGCCGACCGTCGGCGAGCTCGCCGGTGAACGTCCGCTGGACGCGATCGCGGTTGACGGTGATCAGCTTCTGCCCGCGCTCCACGACGCGGCCGATGTCGGCGACCTCGCCCACCGGGCGGGTGGGCAGCAGCCCATGCAGGAAGCACAGCTCGTTGACGTACTCGTTGCCGAACCCGGCCAGGTTGCGCTGGTCGTGCAGGGCCAGGAACACCGGTCGGGACGGATCGACCGACAACCGACGTACGGCCTCGTCGAGCGACCAGTCGGCGCCGAGCAGGTCCGGACCGAGCCACGCCATCGCCTGGTCCTCCGCGTCGCGGTCGAGCACCTCGACGAGACCGAGCGAGAAGCCCACGGCCTGGTGGTCGGCGTTCTCCAGCACGACGCGGGCGGTGTGTGCAGGACGTCGCCACCGGCCGCCGACGGGATAGACGTGCCAGATGCCCTCCATCTTGAGGTGGGTGTGCAACGACACGTCGCCGGCCCGCGTGAACAGGTGCTTGCCGCGGCTGACGACCTCGTCGACCGTGACGCCCCGCAGGTCGAGCGTGGCCCACTGGGGAACGCGCAGCTCGGAGCGGGTGAGCGGGCGGCCGGCGAGCGCCTCGTGCAGTCGGCGGGCGGCCGCCCAGACGGTGTCACCTTCGGGCATCGAGCCGCAGACCCTTGGGATGCGGGACGAATCCGGCCTCGCGCAGAGCCTCGCCGAGCGCGGTGGGTCCGACCGACCTGCCGCCGACCGTCTCGATGGTGAGGCGCGGGACGCGGCCGGTGCGCACCAGGACTGCCAGCGCTTCGGCGGCCGGCGCCAGACGTCGGGGATCGTTGTGCAGCAGGAGCGCCTTGCGCCCGCCGCGCTCGAGGTAGAGCACCGCGTGCCCGTCGTGGATGACCGCCAGCGAGCCGGCCTTGCGGGCCGGACGGTGGCGGGACGACTCGTCGGCATCGACGACGTCCGGCCACGGCAGAGCGGCTCCGAACGGGTTGGCCGGGTCGGTGGCGGCCAGCACCATCGCGGGCTCGTCGGCTGGTTCGTCGCTGTCGTCGCGCTGGCGGGTGCGCAGCCGGTCGACGGTGGCCGGTGATGCGAACTGGGCCGCGCCGAGCGTGTCGACGTAGTAGCCGCGCAGACAGGCGCCGGTCTGCTCCAGCTCACGCAGCACGCGGTAGGCGGCGGCGAACCCCCCGGGCGTCTGCTCGGCCATGACCGAACCCCGGGTGACGACGCCGTACCGCGCGAGGAGGGCTTCGGTGCGCGCGAGCTGCAGCTTGGTCGGATCGGTGCCGGGCTCGTCGAGCGCGAACCATCGGCCGGAGACCGTGGGCGGCCCGTGCTGCGCCAACCGGGGGGACGAGGAGCGGCCGCGCCGCGCCGCCATCCGTGCGCGGGGAGAGCGGGACGAGGACCGGTGGGCGCCGCGGCCGCCGAGCCGCACCCGGACCGGTGCGAACGTGTCGCCCGCGACCCGGCCGCTCCACACGAGCTGCCAGAGCGCCTCGGCGACGACCACGTCGTCGGGCTCGTTGACGGCCGTGGTGATCTGGCGGAACAGGAAGGCGCCGCGGCCGTCGAGCGCCGCGAGGATGGCCTGCCCGACCGTGTCGGGCTCGGGGACGTCGCGCACGGCCGGGAGCACGAGGTCGGCCGGGTGCAGCTGCACCCACCCGTCGCTGCCCGGGAGAGTGCCGGCACCGGTCCACACCACCTCGCCGGCGCCGAGCAGCTCATCGAGCATCGCGGGGGAGTAGTCGACCACGCGCGCGGGGAGGACGAGGCTCTCCCAGGCCGAGGCCGGCAGGGCGAGCCCGGCCAGCTGGTCGACCACGGCAAGCACGCCCTCGACGCCACGGGAGCCGCCGCCGACGCCCTGCCAGGACGGCAGGAACCGGGCCAGCGCCGCCGGCTCGACCGGCTCGACCTGACGCCGGGCAGCAGCAAGCGACCGGCTGCGCAGCCGGCGCAGCACTCCGGGCTCGATCCACTCGCTGCCTGTTGATGGTGTCATCGGTAGGGGCCGGAACTCCCCTTCGACCAATCTGCCGTCGCGGGCCAGCCGGCGCAGGACGTCGGTGACGACGGCCGGGCCGAGCCCGAACCGGGCGGCGGCCTCGGCCGTGGTGAAGGGTCCGTGGGTGCGGGCGTGCCGCGACAGCAGGTCGGCGAGAGGGTCGTCGACGCTCGCGAGGTGTGCCTCGGCCACGCCCAGCGGGAGTGCAGCGCCCAGCGCATCGCGGAGGCGCGCCGCATCCTCGACCACGGCCCACCGGACCTCGCCGCCGACGGCGACCTCGATGGCCCGGCGACTCTCGCGCAGCTCCACGAGCAAGGGTTCGGCGGAGCCGTCGGCCAGGCGGCGCTGGACCTCGTCGACCGTCAGCGGCCCGAGCAGCCGCAGCAGGTCGGCCGCACCCTCGACACCGTGGACGCGGCGGTCGTCGGCCAGTCGCTGGAGCTCGGCCTCGGTGCGCTCGAGGACCTCCGGGTCGAGCAGCTCGCGGAGCTCGGTCCGGCCCAGCAGCTCGGCGAGGAGGGTGGGGTCGAGGGTGAGGGCGGCCGCGCGTCGCTCGGCCAGGGGTGTGTCGCCCTCGTAGAGGAAGGAGGCCACGTACCCGAACAGCAGCGTCTGGGCGAACGGGGACGCGCGTTCGGTGACGACCTCGGCGAGCTGGACCTCCCGGGAGGCGATCCGGTTCGTCAGCTCAGTGAGGGCGGGCAGGTCGTAGACGTCCTGCAGGCACTCGCGCGCGGTCTCGAGCAGGATCGGGAACTCCGGGTACTTGCGGGCGACGTCGAGCAGCTGGGCGGAGCGTTGACGCTGCTGCCACAGCGGGGCGCGGGCTCCCGGGTTGCGGCGGGGCAGGAGCAACGCCCTGGCGGCACACTCGCGGAAGCGGGAGGCGAACAGCGCCGAGCCGCCCACCTCGATGGTGACGATCTCGCTCAGCTCGTCGGCGTCGAACATGAACAGCTCGGCGCCGGGGATGTCGCCTCCGGTGTCGGGCAGCCGGGCCACGATGCCGTCGTCGGAGGCGACCACCGACCCGTCGATGCCATGACGCTCGGCGATGCGTGCTCCCACCGCGAGCGCCCACGGCGCATGGACCCGTCGGCCGTAGGGGGAGAGCAGGACGACCCGCCAGTCGCCCAGCTCGTCGCGGAACCGTTCGACGACGAGGGTGCGGTCGGTGGGCACCACGCCGGTGGCATCGCGCTGCGCCATCAGGAAGGAGGCCAGGTTGGACCCGGCGCGGGTGTCGAGGTCGCGCGGCTCCTCGCCTTCGAGGGCACGGCGCACATAGGCGCCGATCGCGGCACCGAGCTCGTACGGCCGTCCGATGGTGTCGCCCCTCCAGAACGGGAGCCGGGCCGGCTCGCCGAACGCGGGCGTGACGACGACGCGGTCGTGGGTGATCTCCTGGATGCGCCAGCTGGTGGCGCCCAGCGCGAAGACGTCGTTGATGCGCGACTCGTAGACCATCTCCTCGTCGAGCTCACCGACCCGGCGCCCCCCAGAACCGTCGTCGGCGCCCTCGGCGAGCGTGACCGCGAACATCCCTCGATCGGGGATGGTTCCACCGCTGGTGACCGCGAGGCGCTGGGCACCGGGGCGTCCGACCAGGGTTCCGGCGTCGCGGTCCCAGACCAGGCGGGGCCGGAGCTCGGCGAACTCATCGGACGGGTAACGGCCGGCCAGGAGATCGAGAGTGGCGTCGAAGACCGAGCGAGGCAGGTTCGCGAACGGGGCGCATCGCCGCACGAGGTCGAACCACGTCTCGACGTCCAGAGGCTCGAGGGCGGCGGCCGCGACGGTCTGCTGGGCGAGGACGTCGAGGGGGTTGGCCGGCACCACGAGCGCCTCGATGAGTCCCTCGCGCATGCGCTCGGCGGTGACGGCGGCTCCGACCAGGTCATGGCGTGACGTGGGGTAGAGGATGCCGCGCGAGACCTCGCCGACCTGGTGGCCCGCGCGGCCGACCCGCTGCAGGCCGCTCGCGACCGACGGCGGCGTCGAGACCTGGACCACGAGGTCGACCGCACCCATGTCGATGCCGAGCTCGAGACTCGACGTGGCGACGACGCACCGCAGTCGTCCGGTCTTGAGGTCGTCCTCGATGAACCCGCGCTGCTCCTTGCTGACCGAGCCGTGGTGCGCACGCGCCAGGGACGGTTCGGACTCCGAGGACCGGCTCTGCGCGCTGCCGCCCATGACCTGCGCGGGTGATCGGGTGGTCTCGGGCGCGGCGTCGGCGCCGCCCCGTCGTTCCTCCCACGCCTCGTTGAGGCGTGCCGTGAGGCGCTCGGCCAACCCCCGCGAGTTGCAGAACACGATCGTGGATCGCACTTGGAGCACGCGGTCGAGCAGGTCGTGCTCGACGTGCGGCCAGATGGAGGGTTGCTCACCGCCCAGGTCGGTCATGTCGTCGACGGGGACGGTGACGTCGAGGACGAGCAGGGACTCGCTCTCCGGCGCCACGATACGAACCGGATCGCGGCCGCCCAGGAACCGGGCGACCTCGTCGTGGGGGCGCACGGTGGCGCTGAGCCCGACCCGCCGGGCCCGGTGGTCGAGCAGCTCGTCGAGTCGCTCGAGCGAGAGCGCGAGGTGCGCGCCACGCTTCGTGCCGGCGACGGCGTGGATCTCGTCGATGATGACCGTGTCGACGTCGCGGAGCGACTCGCGCGCCGCCGACGTGAGCATGAGGAACAGCGACTCCGGGGTCGTGATGAGGATGTCCGGGGGATGGCTGACCAAACGTCTGCGTTCCTGCTGGGTGGTGTCGCCCGAGCGGACCCCCACCGTGACCTCGCGGAATCCTTCGCCCCGTCGTGCCGCGGCCTGGGTGATGCCCACCAGCGGGGAACGGAGGTTCCGCTCGACGTCGACCGCCAAGGCCTTGAGCGGCGACACGTACAGCACTCGGGTCGCCGGGCGCGGTTCGGCGACCGGTTCGTGCAGCAGGCGGTCGATGCTCGACAGGAAGGCAGCCAGGGTCTTGCCCGACCCGGTGGGTGCCACGACGAGCACGTGGTCGCCCTCGTCGAGTCCCTCCCACGCCCCGACCTGGGCCGGGGTCGGCGACGCGAACGTGCTCGCGAACCACTCGCGGGTCGCCGGGGCGAAGCGGTCCAGGGCGGGCGACACGTCCCGGCCGCGGGGGACGGACATGACGCCATGGTTGCAGGCGGGTCCGACAGCGCGGGAATGCGAGGTCGAAAGGAAGGACGGCGACGTGCCGGGGGTGGAGATCCATTCAGAGGGTCCGCTGGTGCATGCTGAGCGCATGAAGCTGCGTCTCCTCGTCGCCGCGGTCGCCGCGGCGCTACTCCTCGGGGCATGCTCGTCGGACGACGAGCCGACATCCGATCCGTCGGCCTCGAAGGGCGAGGGCGAGAAGATCGTCGCGATCTCGCCCCTCACCGGCAAGCCCATGCCCGACGGCAGGCCTGACAACCCGGTCTTCGTCGTGAAGATCGAGAACACCGGCAACGGGGCTCCGCAGTACGGCTTGAACAAGGCCGACCTCGTCGTCGAAGAGCTGGTCGAGGGTGGCCTGACCAGGCTTGCGGCCCTGTACTACTCCACGCTCCCGAAGAAGGTCGGGCACGTCCGCTCGCTGCGCGCCACGGACATCAGCATCGCGAAGCCCGTCGCCGGCCAGATCGTCGCCTCCGGCGGCGCTCCCAGCACCAACCGCCGGGTGGGCCGGGCCGGTGTCACGGTCTTCTCCGAGACCGGGAACGGCGACGCGTTCAGTGGCGACCCGGCGAAGTCGCGCCCCTACGACCGGCTGATCAACCTGCGGGTCCTGGCCAAGAAGGCCAAGAAGGCCAAGATCCCCGGCCCCTACCTGACCTGGGCCGCGGTCGAGGGTTCGTCGGAGCCGCCGGCGACGCCGGAGCCCGACAGCACCGACTCGGCCAACCCGCCGCCGGAGCCGAAGAAGTCGAAGCGGGCCACGGTGCGGTTCTCCAACTCCACGAGCACCGGCTGGAAGTTCGCCGGCGGTCACTGGAAGCGCACCAACGGCCATGCGGCCTCCGGACAGGACTTCGCCGCCGACACGCTCGTGGTGATGTTCTGCCGCGTCGGCGTGGCCGGCTACCGCGATCCCGCCGGCAACCCGGTGCCCGAGACGATCGTCAAGGGGTCGGGACGGGCCGTGGTCCTGCGCGACGGCACGGCCACCGAGACGACCTGGAAGAAGCCGGCTCGCAACAGTCCGATCAGCTTCGAGACCAAGGACGGTCAGCCGTTGCCCATCGAACCGGGGCACGTCTGGATCGAGCTGGCACCGAAGGGCGCCGGGAGCATCAGCTACTGATCGGTCTCCGCGACGCCTGCCTCCGGTCCGATGGACGGGACGAGGCGCAAGCCGGTGAGGATCGCGCCGATGGCGGCCTGGATCTCTGCGGCGGCGGCGTCCGGGTCGTCGGAGTCGGCGACGAACTCCGCCGCTGAGCGAACGGCCCCGTAGAACACGATCCCGAAGGCCTCGCCGAGTCCCTCGCCACCGCGCAGGTCTGCCAACAGGTCGTCGACGGTGCGTTTCACGATGCCGAGAGACGCGGTCCGTTCGGCCTCCTGCCAGCGCTCGTGGCCCAGCGCGACCGGACCCTCCTGGAGGCAGATCCGTCGGAAGTGCGGCTCGCGGCACACCTCAAGGAACGCCCGCAGCCCGGCCTCGGCGCGGTCCCACGGGTCCTTGGAGCTGTTGATCTTCTTCTCGATCTCGCGGGTGGTCTTCTCCTGCAACCGGAGGAAGACGCTCTCGAACAGGGCCAGCTTGCTCGGGAAGTGGTGGTAGAGCGCGCCCTTGGTGACCCGGGCCGCCGCCACGACCTCATCGAGCGACGTGCCGGCGTAGCCGTGGACGGTGAACAGCTCGGTGGCGTTGTCGAGCAACGCTCGTTTGGTGCTCGATGAGTAGTCCTGACGCCGCGTCGTCTTGCGCGCGGCCCGCAGGACTTTTGCAGGGCTCACCTTCGCTGTGCTGGCCATGAACAGTCATGCTACGTCGTCGTGGTGAGCGTCACATACCGAGAGTTTGTCCTGCCCGGCAGGAGGTTACATACTGAGAGTACGTACCGAGGGTATGGACCTTCGGTCACGACGGTACCGGAAGGAGCACACCATGACCTGGGATGCATACAACCGTCGCACGCCCGTACTGCGGGAGGTGCTCGCGATCGCCGATCGGCGTCGTGACATCACCGTGACCGAGGCCTTCGAGATCGTCCCGGCCGCCAAGGACGTCTTCGCCGACCCGGCCGACCTGCTGCTCGACGCGCAGATGCTGTGGTTCCAGCGCCTGAGTGGCCAGGTGGAGCGTCACCTGACGGAGGGCTCCGAGTCCCCGCGGACGACCGCCATCGATGCCTGGATGACTGCTGCCGCCGCCATGCCCGGTGCGCGTGCCCTCCTGGACGCGAACACCGACCGACCCGAGCTGGCCAAGGCGCTCGCCCACGAGCGCGCCTTCCTTGCCACGGCTGCCGGCGTCCCCACCGAGCACCCCGACCTCGAGGAGCGCGGCCAGCGCATCCTCGACCAGGCCCGCGACGCCGTCGTCTACGAACCCCCGGCCACCGACGAGGCGTCGACCCCCGACGGCTTCATCGGCTGGCTGCGGCACGCACTCGCGGCCTGACCCCCCGACCACCCCGTCCCGCAGCGCCCATTCCCTCCCTCGAGGCGCGCGGGGCGGGGTTGTCCATGTTCAGGGCACCGACGAACCCGACCCGACTCAGGTCAGCCCCGTGCGGACGCGCGCCGCTCGTCCAGGTCGCCGAGCTGCTGACCGATCTCACGCTCGATGGACTCACTGAGCTGACTTCGGAAGATGCCGAGCGTGACCTGGCTCGCGACCGGGAGGAGGCTCTCGATCGCCTGCAGAAGGTGGGGCCACTGCTCCTCGGGCATTCCGGCCGCGAGGAACGGCTGGAAGATCTCCTCCGAGACCCGGCCCACGAAGGCGTCGGCGATCTCGCGCAGATTCTCGACCAGCAGCGGGAACAGCTTGATGACGGTGGTGGCGTCGAGCCCGAGGGCCACCGCGGCAGCCCCGGCACGGACGACCGTGGGCTGCATCAGGCGCACCTCGTCGTCGCCGAGCCACTCGACCAGCTGGAACTCTCCGAGAGCCTCGATGAGCGCGTCGTCGCGCGCGACGCCGGCCAGGGCGGCGAGGGCATCACGCGACATGATCTCGGGCTCCGGATCGTGGTGCGGCTCATCGAGCAGGCGCAGCAGGTCAAGGGTGTGGCCGGCGGAGGCGAGAGGGCTGCGGCTCACCGCGCGCTCGACCGCGGCGAGGGTGTAGCCGCGCTCGATGAACTCCCGGATGAGCTGCAACCGCTGCAGGTGCGCCAGGGTGTAGTAGCCGGTGCGGCCCTCCAGCCGAGGGGCCTCGATGAGCCCGCGACTCGCGTAGGCGCGAACGTTGCGGACCGTCATTCCGGCCCGGGCCGCGAGCTCGTCGACCGTGAATTCCTCGTGTTCCGGCGAGTCGTCGGGCATGTGGGCATCATAGAGCCATGGACACCCTCAGAGGTCGGCTGCTGGTGGCCACGCCGGCCATCGAAGCCGGGCCGTTCATGCGCAGCGTCGTCTTCATGCTCGACCACGATGCCGATGGTGCACTCGGCGTCATCGTCAACCGACCGCTCGACTCCGACGTCGACGACGTCCTGCCCGCCTGGGGTGCCTACGTCAACGCTCCGGTGTGCCTGTTCGACGGGGGACCCGTCGCGATGGACTCCGCCCTCGCGGTCGGCGTCCTGGCCGATGAGCTGCCCCCGCTGGGGTGGCGCCAGATGGCCGGCCGGGTCGGTCTGGTCGATCTCGAGGGCCCGCTCCCCGGCAGCGGGCAGTTCGTCGGGCTGCGCGTGTTCGCCGGCTACGCGGGGTGGGGCGCCGGCCAGGTCGAGGACGAGCTCGCGGAGGGATCGTGGGTCGTCGTCGAGGCCCGCGACTCCGACCTCACGTCCCCGCAGCCGGAGACGCTGTGGCGCGACGTCCTGAGGCGCCAGGAGGACGACGTGCGGTTCTGGGCGACGTTCCCGCCCGATCCAGCCGTGAACTGAGCGGTGCTGGTCGTGCTGAATCACGACCGTCTGCCGGTTACCATGCACTCGTGGGATTCTTCGGACTCGGAACGCAGACCGTTCACGACGAGCGCACCGACCTGCGCACAGAAGACGGCGACCACGAGCGCTTCTCGCATTACGTCCCGGCCGACAAGCTGACCGAGGCCATGGTCATGGGCACCCCGGTGGTGGCGCTCTGCGGCAAGGTCTGGGTTCCCAGCCGCGACCCGCAGAAGTTCCCGGTCTGCCCCGAGTGCAAGGACATCTGGGACGGGCTGAAGCCCGGCGACGACGGCGAGGGGGACACCCCGAGCGATGCGTAGCCAGAACCTCCGGGTCTGGCAGCGTGAGGCGCTCGAGCAGTACCAGCGCGCTCAGCCGCGCGACTTCCTCGCGGTGGCCACGCCGGGCGCCGGCAAGACCACGTTCGCCCTCACCGTCGCCGCCGAGCTGATGCATCGCGGTGCCGTCGAGCGCGTCGTCGTCGTCACCCCGACCGACCACCTGAAGACCCAGTGGGCGCTGGCCGCGGCGGGGGCCGGCATCCCCCTCGACCCCGCCCTGGTCGGCACGCTGGGCGCCGAGTTCGCCGGATTCGCCGTCACCTACGCAGGACTGTCGGTCAACCCGAACGGATATCGCGCCCGCATCGAGGCGCGCCGCACCCTGGTCATCCTCGACGAGGTGCACCACGCGGGTGACGCCCTGTCCTGGGGCGAAGCCGTGCGGGAGGCGTGTGCCCCGGCGACCCGCCGCCTCGCCCTCACCGGCACGCCGTTCCGCTCCGACGCCAACCCCATTCCTTTCGTCACCTACGCCCCCCAGCCCGACGGCACGGTGCAGAGCGTCGCGGACTTCTCCTACGGGTACGGCGCCGCGCTGCGCGACCGCGTCGTGCGGCCGGTGCTCTTCATGGCGTACTCGGGGGAGATGCACTGGCGCACCCGGGCCGGCGATGAAGTTGCCGCCCGACTCGGCGAGCCGCTCACGAAGGACGCCACGGCCCAAGCGCTGCGTACGGCGCTCGACCCCCAGGGGTCCTGGATGCCCACGGTCCTGCGGGCCGCTCACACGAGGTTGCAGGAGGTGCGTCGCGACGTCCCGGACGCCGGAGGGCTCGTCATCGCGAGCGACCAGGAGACCGCCCGTCGCTACGGTGATCTCCTCGCGCAGATCACCGGCGAGGCCCCGACCGTCGTGCTGTCCGACGAGGCGGGTGGAAGCGATCGCATCGCCGACTTCTCGGCGGGCATGACGCCGTGGATGGTGGCCGTACGCATGGTCAGCGAGGGTGTCGACATCCCCCGGCTCTCCGTCGGCGTGTACGCCACCACGACAGCCACCCCCCTGTACTTCGCCCAGGCCGTCGGCCGGTTCGTCCGTGCGCGGCGCGCCGGCGAGACGGCCTCGATCTTCGTGCCGAGCGTCCCCGCGGTCCTCGGGCTGGCGAGTGACCTCGAGGCCGAGCGCGACCACGTCATCGGTCGCCCGGTCCAGGACGAGGAGGATCTGTTCGCCGCCGAGGCCGAGCTGCTCGCCCGCGCGCAGGCGAACGAGGCTGCCAGCGACCAGCTCGGTGAGTACCGGGCGCTCGGCAGCGACGCGTCATTCGATCGACTCGTCTACGAGGGCGGCGAGTACGGCTACTCCGACGTCGACGACGACGAGCTCGACTTCCTCGGCATCCCCGGCCTCCTCGACCCCGACCAGGTGGCCGAGCTGCTGCGCACGTCGCGATCGAAGAAGTCCCGCCAACGCGCTGCCGAGGTCGGACGTGACGCACTCTTCGAGCGCCGTCGCGACCTGCGCCGCGAGCTGCACGCCCTCGTCGGTGCCTGGCACCACCGCACGGGTCAACCGCACGGCGTCACGCACAGCCAGCTGCGCAGCCAGTGCGGTGGGCCGCCGGCCGCGCAGGCCACGTCGGAGCAGCTCCAGGAGCGCATCGACCTGCTGCGCCGCTGGGCGCTGAAAGCCTCGTCGGGCTGACTCGGGCGGTGTGTCTGCCGATCCCTCCAGTCGATTCCCAGTCCGGTCCCAGCGGGTCATCGCATCGTGTCCTCGTCGTCACCCCTGAATCGAGGAGCCCCCATGAACGCTCAGACCAGGCAGAACTGGCCGACCCAGCTTCGGCTGCCGGGCCAGGCCGCGGCCCCGGAGGGGCCGGTCGACATGCAGATGATGTACGTCATGCACCACGCCTTCCGGCGAGATCTCACCCGCTTCGCGGCAGCCACCCAGGCCACTCCGGTGCACGATCGACGCACCTGGCAACGACTCGCGGCGCGCTGGGACGTCTTCGCCACGATCCTGCACAAGCATCACTCCGGTGAGGATGCGGGGCTGTGGCCATGGCTGCGTGAGCGAGCCTCGGCGGACGAGATCGCCACGCTGGACGCCATGGAGGCCGAGCACGACGAGATCGACCCGATGCTGGAGAGCTGCCGGGCCGGCTTCGAGCGGTTGCGCGATCATCCCGACGAGGACGCCCGGGCGGCGCTCGCGGTGCGGGTGCTCGCGACCCGGGAGTCACTGGGCCGACACCTGGCCCACGAGGAGACCGATGCGATGGCGATCCTGCAGCGACTGATGACCCAGGAGGAGTGGCTCGAGCTCGATGCGGAGTACTTCTCCAAGGACATGTCGCCGAAGTACGTGGCGACGGTCGTGCCGTGGGCGGCTCACGAGATGCCTGCGGCCGCGCGCGGCCGGGTCTTCGCCGAGGCCGGCACGCCGTTCACAGTGGTCTGGCACCTCACCCGGCGGTCGTTCGCCCGCAAGGAACGGCGCGCGTTCGCGTTCGCCTGAGCCTGCGTCAGAACCCGTGGCGTTCTCGCAGGTCACTGAACCATTCGGTGACCTGTTGGATTCGCCAGGACTGACACAGGGTCGCGCCGTCGTCGGCGTGGCGCGTGGCGAGGTCGGACTCGCCCACGGCGGAGGCGGCGCAGGCCAAGTAGATGTCGGCCGGCCCCACGGCCCAACCGCTTCCCGCCGAGCACGAGCGGCCCGCGAGCGGCGAGAGCCTCTGGTAGGCCGCCGCACCGAGCGCCGGGTCGCCGAGATGGATGGCAGCCTCGGCGGTGGTGGCCCAGGCAAGTGGTGAGAACCACCAGTCCGCGTCGAGATCGATCGGATCTGCGGTCAGGCGTTCGCGAGCCTCGTCGAGCCGCCCGGCCCGGGCCAGGTAGCAGACCAGGAGCGACGACACCGGGAGCGCCGTCCCGCCCGCACGGATCGCCTCCAAGGTGTCGACCACCTCCTCGAGCCGGCCGCGCCACAGCCAGCTGCTCATCTGAGAGCTCGCGAGCGCGGTCTCGTACTGCGGCAGTGCCAGACGTTGCCCGAGCACCACGATGTGCTCCACCAGCGCAGCTTCACCGTCGGGATCGCCTCGCATCGCGAGCCAGGGAGCCTCCAACGTGTCGAGCACCAGGTGGCTGTACAGGTCCCGTTGTCGATCGGCCTGGGTTCGAGCCTCGTTGATGGCCTGCGTCATCTCGTCGATCCGACCCAGCTCGCCGTTGACGCCGGCATGGATGGTCAGGGCGGCCGAGAGAGCGATCTCGTCGCCGAGGTCGCGAGCGAGATCGATCGCCTGCGCCGCGAGGTCGAGCCGCGACGACGCTGTGGCCGCGCGCCACGTCGAGACCGTCGCGCCGAGGCACGCGGTCAGCGTCAGGGCCGGGTCGTCGATCCGCCGCGCCATGGCGACCGCTTCCTCCGCCAAGGTCTCCCGTTCCAGAGGCGTCGCCCCGTAGTAGATCTCCGTGGCCAGGGCCAGCATCGCCCGGCAGCGCCGCGGGTCGTCCGACGTGGGGAGGAGGTCGAGGGCTCGGCGGAGTGCCGCGACGACCACGTCGTCGACGGCCCCGTGGTCCGACGGTTGCCAGAGCGCCCCGATGCTCGGGACCACGGCGGCGTCGATGAGTCGGTCGACGTCCTGCAGCTCGTCGGCGACGGCGATCGCCTGGTGGGTGACGACGCGCAGCTCGATCCAGTTCGCGTCTCGACGAAGCGCCCCGGCGAGCTCGCGGAGGAGGTCGAACCGCTCCGCCGGACCCGCCTTCGGATCAGAGGCGAGGGCAACGAGCGCCTGGCGCAGGAGGTCCGCGGCTTCCTCGTGCGCGAACGCAGCGGTGGCCAGCCCGGCGGCCGCGACCGCCGCGGGCCAGGCGCGTGGTGCCAGCCCGGGCCCGGCGCTGAGCCAGTGGCGGGCCACGTCCGGCTCGCGTCCGCCTGCTTGCTCGAGGCTCTCGGCGAGGTCCGCGTGGACCTGCCCTCGCCGCGAGGCCGACATCGAGGAATAGAAGGTGTCGCGCACGAGCGCATGGGTGAATCGGAACTGGTCGACGCCGTCCTCGCTGATCATTCCGGCTGCCACGGCGGGTTCCAGTCGCGTCGTCGTCGTCCCCACCTCGCTGCGGGCAGCAGCGGCGAGGGTCGGGCCGTCGAACTCTCGACCCACGACGCTCGCGACCTGCAGCAGGCCGGCGACCTCCTCGGGGAGCTGATCGATCCGACGGCGCAGGACCTCGTGCACGCCGGCGGGGGGATCCGGCGCCCCGATGACGGCCGCGAGGGATCCCCTCTCGCGGGCGAGTCTGGCGAACTCGACGAGGTAGAAGGGATTGCCGTCGGTGCGCTGGTGGACGTCGTGGATCTCAGCGGCCGTCGGGTCGACGTCTGCCACGGAGGTCAGCAGTAGGGTCACGTCGTCGCGCTTGAGTCCGCTGAGCTCGATGCGCAGGGCATGGCGGCGGGCCAGCATCTCGGCGGCATCGGCCAGTGTGCCGGTGGGAGCGGGCTGGTCGCGCCACGTCGTGACCACCATCAGGCGGGCGTCCTGGACGGTCTCGGCCAGGAGCCGCAGGACGCGCAGGGTCGAGGTGTCCGCCCAGTGCAGGTCGTCGAGGACGAGCAGGAGGGTCTGCTCCCGGGCCACCTGCACGACGGATCGGACGATCGCCTCCCACGTCCTGAACTTCGCCCCGTCGTCGTGTCCGCCGCCCTCGGCGGGGAGCGCGAGGCCGAGTCTCAGCCAGGATGCTCACCCATGGCCACAACGGGGGTGCGCCCTCGTCCTGGGAACAGCGACCGACCGCCACGGCCACGTGCTCGGCTCCGGCGACGAGCTCCGCCCAGAGGCGCGACTTGCCGATCCCGGGGTCTCCGGTGAGAACCGCGAACGACGGTCGGCCCCGAGCGGCGTCGTCGAGCAGGCTGACGAGGGCGGCCAGCTGCGTGTCTCGGCCCACCAGCGGCCAACCCGCGTCGCGCCTCGGTCGATTCGCCGTGTGAGCTCGACGACGGTGGCGGTTGCCAGTCGAGGTCGCGATCCTGGCGGAGGATCGCTTCCTGGAGAGCGCGCAGCTCCGCGCCCGGCTCCAGGCCGAGCTCGTCGTCGAGCACGGTCCGAACCTGCCGGAGGCAGGCCAAGGCGTCCGCCTGCCGTCCCGACCGCACCAGGGCGAGGGCCCGCATCGCCCACAGGCCCTCGCGCAGTGGGTGTGCACCGGTGAGGGACTCCAGCTCCGCGGCGACCGTGGCGTGGTGCCCGAGCCGCAGGCCGAGGACCGCACGGCTCTCCCACGCCACGAGCCGAAGCTCCTCCAGTCGAGCTCGTTCGGCCGTCACGGCCGTCCCCACGTCGTCGAGGTCGGCGAACGGCGTACCGCGCCAGAGCTCGAGGGTCGCGTCCAGCTCATCCGCATCGAGCCGGAGGTTCTGCTCGGTGACGCCGCGGGCCGGGGAGGACAAGAGCCGATGATCCGACTCGCGCGTGGACCCCGGCGACGACCGAGGTGAAGTGGTCGACGTCCAACGTGGCGGCTGACGGAACCAAGGTGTAACCCTGCGGACCGGTGCAGCACCATCGACGAAGGGGTGCGCGCGGCCCGATCCGGCTCCAGAGCGCGACGCAGGCCAGCCACGTAGCCCTGCAGCGTGACGGCGACGCTCGACGGCGGCGCCTGCCCCCACAAGTAGTCGGTCAGGGCGTCGGTGGACACCGGTCGGCCACGGTGCAACGCCAGCGCCGAGAGCAGCGCACGCTGCTTGCGGGACCCGAGATCGATCAGTCTCCCGTCGAGGTGCGCCTCAGTCGCGCCGAGCACGCCGATCTCCACGCTCGCAGAATAGTCGCTTGCGTCCCGAGCCGGCCGTCACATGATGGTGACAGTGTTGGTGTCACGGTATGGTGGCGGCCATGAGGCGTGACCATTGGCAGCGCCGGATCGCCCTGCTCGACCCGGAGACCGACTTCGAGGAGATCGCCCGGTTCGACGCCCTGTACGAGTTCCCGTGGGACATCCAGCAGGCCCTCAGCTTCGCCCTGTTCCGGACCTACGCCGTGCCCACGATCGGCGGACTCCTGCACGACACCCGAGCCTTCACCGACGACACCCAGCGTCGGCACGACGACACCGTGCTGATCCTGGAGGCCGTGGGGGTCCACGGGATGGAGTCGCCCGATGGTCGTGCTGCCATCCGCCGGATGAACCAGATGCACGGCAGCTACCAGATCTCCAACGACGACATGCGCTACGTGCTCGCGACGTTCGTCGTCACGCCGCAGCGCTGGATCGACCGCTACGGCAAGCGTCGGCTGACCGCCGAGGAGCGACTCGCGGGCGTGCGGTACTACCAGCGGCTCGGGCGGCTCATGGGCATCAAGGACATCCCGGAGTCGTTCCAAGCCTTCAGCGACCTGATGGACTCCTACGAGGCGAAGTCCTTCCGGCCGGACCCGAAGTCGCGTGCCGTCGCGGACGCCACGTTGGGACTGTTCGCGACGTTCTACCCGCGACCGTTGCGTCCGGTGATCAGGGTCTTCTCGATCGCGCTCCTCGATGACCATCTCCGTGAAGCGTTCGGATACCGCAAGCCGCCGCGCGTGGTCGTCGCGCTGTCACATGCCGTCCTGCGGATGCGTGGGCGGCTGGTCCGACTGCTCCCGCCGCGCCGCAAACCGCAGTACGTGCGCGACCTCAAGCAGGTGCGGTCGTATCCGGGAGGCTTCCTGATCGAGCGGCTCGGCACGTTCCCGGAGACGATGCCCGACGACGTGGCCGTCGACTCGTGACTTTCCCGCCTGCTGGCTCGTTGTGACCCTGGACTAACGAGGAGTCACATGCGCGACTGGTCACGACACCCGCACTTCTGGCCCATCTCCATCGCGATCACGACGATCGCCGTGGCGATGGGGACGTTCCCCGCCTACGTCTCGTGGGCCGAGCAGTTCCACGGGCAGTCGTCCGAGGACCTGAAGAACGCGATCTCCAGGGCCCCCCTCACCCAGGGCACCGAGGACCCGACCACTGCCGTGCAGGCGCTCGCGCATCGTGACGCCGTGGCCGACCAGCGGGCCGAGGCCGACCCGAAGCTCGTGCCGACGCAGAGCGCGACCCTGCGGCCCCATGCCACCGTTCCGCAGGACGAGTACGCGATGGCCGGCGGTTGCTACGCCCTGCGGGCGAGCAACGGCAAGTGGGTCGTTCGATCCGGGGACGGCTACGCGGCCACGAGCGCGAACCAGGCCGGGGCCGAGCCGTTCCACTTCCAGGCCACCGACCTCGGCAGCTATCTGCTTTGGGACTCTGGCCAAGCCTTCGTCGATGCGGGACCGCACGGCGTCGCCGGATCACCCAAGCCCGCCAAGTCTGCCGACTGGACGGCCAAGCGCTCGGGTTCGTCCTTCGTGTTCAGCCTGGCCGGCACCAAGCAGGCCCTCACCGTCGGCTCGGACGGAAAGGTCGCCACGGCCGCGTCCGGCACCCCATTCGCGCTGGCCCTCGCCAAGGGATGCCCGTCCTGGCCCGAGGCCGACGTGAACGTCACCGGAGCGGCCTTCGGCGGGACCACACTTCAGCAGGAGGTGCGGGGCTACGTCGACGGTCACACCCACGGCATGGCCTTTGAGTTCCTCGGCGGCGACGTGCACTGCGGACGCCCGTGGCACCCCTACGGCGTCGCCTTCGCCCTGAAGGACTGCCCGGATCACGAGGGTCAGGGGGCCGGCGCCGTCGTGGAGAACTTCATGCGCCACGGATCTCCGGTCGGCACGCACGACACGGTTGGCTGGCCGACGTTCAAGGACTGGCCCGCCCCCGACTCGCTGACGCACGAGGGCACGTACTGGAAGTGGCTGGAGCGGTCCTGGCGCGGAGGCCAGCGAATCCTCGTCAACCTGCTGGTCGAGAACAACAAGCTGTGCGAGGTGTACCCGATCAAGCACAACTCGTGCGACGACATGACCTCGGTGCGGCTCCAGGCCGACGACATGCGCAAGCTGGAGCGATACATCGATGCGCAGTACGGCGGCCCGGGCCGCGGCTGGTACCGGATCGTCACCGATCCCTTCCAAGCCCGCAAGGTCATCAACCAGGGGAAGATGGCCGTCGTCATGGGCATCGAGACGAGCGTCGTCTTCGGCTGCACGATGAAGCGCGACATCCCCCAGTGCTCCGCCGCCGAGATCGATCGGCAGCTCGACGCGGTGCACGACATGGGCGTGCGCCAGATGGAGCTGGTCAACAAGTTCGACAACGCGCTGGCCGGCGTCGCGGGCGATTCCGGTGGCGTCGCGCCGCTGGTCAACTCCGCGAACTTCCTCGAGACCTTGTCCCACTGGGACATGCAAAAATGCCCCGACCCCGAGCCGGGCGTCCAGGACCGCACCCAGCTGACCGCGGTACCAGACGGGACTCCGGCCCAGGACGAGCTGTTCGGTGCGATCGCGAAGCTTCACATCGGCGGGGTCGTGCCCATCTACCCGGCCGGACCGACCTGCAACACGCGAGGCCTGACGACGCTCGGTGACCACACGATCGAGCGGATGGTCGCCAAGAAGATGCTCTTCGACCCCGACCACATGAGCGTGAAGGCGCGCAAGTCCTCGCTGGACCTGACCGAACGGCTCGCCTACCCCGGCGTCATCTCGAGCCACTCGTGGTCCACCCCGGACGCGTACCCCCGCGTCTACAAGGCCGGTGGCGTCATCACGCCCTACGCGGGCGACAGCACCGGATTCGTCGCGAAGTGGAAGCAGCACCTGACCTGGGCCGACCCGCGCTACTACTTCGGCTTCGGCTTCGGCGCCGACATCAACGGGCTCGGGGCCCAGGGCAATCCGCGTGGTGCGGACGCCGCGAACAAGGTGACGTACCCGTTCACCGGGCTCGGAGGCGTGAAGATCGACCGCCAGGTCAGTGGCGAGCGGACCTACGACATCAACGTCGACGGGGTCGCCCACTACGGTCTCTACCCCGACTGGATCGAGGACCTCCGCAAGCAGGGCGGAGCGGCGATCGCCGACGACATGTCCCGCGGCGCCGAGGCCTACCTGCAGACGTGGGAGCGAGCCGAGGGCATCACCAACGACGCGTGCCGCGACCCTGACGTCGCGAAACCCACGACGACCGTCAAGAAGGTCGCCAAGGGATCGACGGTCGAGCAGGTGCTCCGCAGAGCCGGCCAGCCGCACACCCGCCTCGGGAGCACGTTCACCTACTGCACCAGGACGCCCTCCGGAGCCAAGAAGACGGTCACGGTGAAGTTCAACAGCGCCGGGAAGGTCACGTCGACGGCGTGAGGCCGTCGCCCTCGAACACCGTGGGGATGACGGGCTCCCCGCGCGACAGCCTGCGGGCTTCGAAGGGCAGCTCACCGACCGCGGTGCGGAAGCGGGCGCGGGCGGCGTCGAGCGTGTCGTGGTGGACGCGTCGACCCGACTCCACCAGGGGGACGAGCAGGGAGCGGTCGTCGCCGTCGTCGACGGGCGGTACACCGATGCCGATGACCTCCGCCTCAGCCGTGCCCGCGGCCGACCGGCGGCGGAGCGCCCACTTGCGCCCGCCCACCGAGAGCTTCTCGGTGCTCTTCTTCGCCACCGGGACGAGCGTGCCGTCGCCGTCCTGGCGGGCCACGAGCTTGTAGACGAAGCCGCTCGTGGGAGCGCCCGAACCAGTGACGAGTGCGGTGCCGACGCCGTAGCCGTCGACCGGAGCGGCCGCGAGACCGGCGATCGCGCGCTCGTCGAGGTCACTCGTGACGACGATGCGGGTGTCGGTGGCTCCCAGCTCGTCGAGCTGGTGCCGGACCTGGTGCGCGAGGGAGACGAGGTCGCCGGAGTCGATGCGGACGGCCCCGAGGTCCGGCCCAGCGACCTCGACGCCGACGCGCACGGCCTCGGCGATGTCGTAGGTGTCGACCAGCAGCGTGGTGCCGGCGCCCAGCGACTCGACCTGGGAGACGAAGGCGTCGCGCTCGGTGTCGTGCACGAGCGTGAACGAGTGAGCACTGGTGCCGGCAGTGGGAATGCCGTAGCTGCGGCCCGCCTCGAGGTTGGAGGTCGAGGCGAACCCGGCGACGTAGGCAGCCCGCGCGGCGGCGACCGCGGACGACTCCTGAGTGCGACGAGAACCCATCTCGATGCAGGGACGGTCGCCGGCCGCGCCGGTCATCCGGGCGGCGGCGGAGGCGATCGCCGAGTCGTGGTTGAGGATCGACAGCAGCAACGTCTCGAGCACCACGGCCTCGGCGAACGTCCCCTCGACGACCAGCACCGGCGACGACGGGAAGTACACCTCGCCGTCCGGGTACCCCCAGATGTCACCGGCGAACGAGTACGACGCCAGCCAGTCGCAGGTGTCGCCGTCGACGATCCGGGCCTGCCGCAGCCAGGCGACCTCGGCCGCACCGAACCGGAATCGCTCGAGCGCATCGAGCACGCGGGCGGTGCCGGCCACCACGCCGTACCGCCGTCCCGGCGGCAGCCGTCGGGCGAACAGCTCGAACACCGAGCGGCGCGCGGCAGTACCGTCAGCGAGGGCCGCCTGCAGCATCGTCAGCTCGTAGTGATCGGTGAACAGGGCGGTCGAATCGGGCACGGCCCCAGCCTAGGATGGAGACGTGACCACGCCGACCCCAGTGGAGATCGACGAGCCCGACGTCGCCAACGTCGTCGAGCTGGAGAGCCCGTGGGTCACCATCGTCTGGAACGACCCGGTCAACCTGATGTCCTACGTCGCGTACGTGTTCCGCAACTACTTCGGCTACACCGACGAGAAGGCCACCGAGCTGATGTTGGCGGTGCACCACGAGGGCAAGGCGGTCGTCTCCAGCGGCAGCCGCGAGCAGATGGAACGCCACGTGCAGGCGATGCACGAGTACGGCCTTTGGGCCACCCTGCAACGGTCTGACGCGTGAAGCCCTTCAAGCGCCGCCGCCGCGGTGGCCTGTGCGCCACCTTCGAGCCGGGCGAGGCGCACGTCATCGCCAGCCTCACCAGCCAGGTCGTGGAGCTGCTGCGCGACCGCAACGGGGAGTCGGCCTCCGATCCGGATCCGCTGGCCGGCGAGCTCGGTCTGGCCGGCGGTCCGTCGCTTCCCCCGGAGGACCCGGTCCTGCAGCGGCTGCTCCCGGACGCCTACCGTGACGACGCCGACGACGCCGCGGAGTTCCGTCGGTTCACCGAGCGCTCCCTGACCTCGAGCAAGGTCGCCAACGCCGAGATGGTGCTCGCCTCCCTGGCGGACGCGGGTCTGGCCGACGCCGAGAACGACGACGAGGAGCCGCTGGAGGTGGAGCTCGACGCCGACGCCGTGCAGGCCTGGCTGCGCACCCTCACCGACGTCCGGCTCTCCCTCGCCGTCCGGCTCGGCATCGAGGACGACACCGACGCGACGCTCCTCGCCCGCTCCGACGACGAGGCGGTGGTGGCCATGACCGAGCTGTACGACTGGCTGGGCTACGTGCAGGAGACGCTGATCACCGCCCTCGACTGACGTACCCGGGTGGCGCCACTCCATGAGACCCGCGTCGGTCGTCCGGGATCCGTCGATAGGCTCGTGCCGTGCTGACCATCGACCGCGCCACCCGCGACGCCATCGTCGAGCACGCCCGCCGCGACCACCCCGACGAGGCCTGCGGCGTCGTGGCCGGACCGATCGGGTCCGACCGGCCCGCCCGTCACGTGCCGATGCTGAATGCTGCGATGTCGCCGACGTTCTACGAGTTCGACTCCGTCGACCTGCTGAAGCTCTACCGCGCGATGGACGACAACGACGAGGAGCCGGTGGTCATCTACCACTCGCACACCGCCACCGAGGCCTACCCGTCGCGCACCGACATCACCCTCGCCCAGGAACCCGGCGCTCACTACGTGCTGGTGTCCACCCGCGACGGCGCGCACGAACGTGGGCCGGTCGACTTCCGCTCGTTCCGGATCATCGACGGCGAGGTCACCGAGGAAGAAGTGAACGTCGTCGAGCGTTACACCGACGACGAACCCCCGACACAGAAGGCAGTCGACTGATGGCCATCGAGGTCCGTATTCCCACCATCTTGCGCACGTTCACTGACGGCGAGCGTGCCGTCGCCGGCTCAGGAGCCACGGTGAGCGAGCTCATCGAGGACCTGGAGGCGAACCACGCCGGCCTCAAGGAACGCCTCGTCGAGGACGGTGCCGACGGTGAGGGTGTCCGCCGCTTCATCAACGTGTACGTCAACGACGAGGACATCCGCTTCACCGGTGGTCTGCAGACCTCGGTCGCCGACGGCGACACGGTCGTCATCCTTCCCGCGGTCGCGGGGGGCTGACTTGAGGTTCGACTCGCTCATCGACTCGGTGGGCCACACGCCGCTCGTCGGCCTGCCGACCCTGTCACCGTCCGACGACGTCCGGCTCTGGGCCAAGCTGGAGGACCGGAACCCCACCGGTTCCCTGAAGGACCGGGCGGCGCTCAGCATGATCGCCCAGGCCGAGAAGGACGGGCTGCTCACTCCCGGCTGCACGATTCTGGAGCCCACCAGCGGAAACACCGGCATCTCCCTGGCCATGGTGGCCGCCCAGCGCGGCTACCGGCTGATCTGCGTGATGCCCGAGAACACGTCCGAGGAGCGGCGCCAGATGCTGCGGATGTGGGGCGTCGAGATCGTCCAGTCGCCCGCCGCCGGTGGCTCCAACGAGGCCGTTCGCATCGCCAAGGAGATGGCCGAGGAGCATCCCGAGTGGGTGATGCTCTACCAGTACGGCAACCAGGCCAACGCCGACGCGCACTACCGGGGGACCGCGCCGGAGGTTCACGCCGACCTGCCGACGATCACGCACTTCGTGGCCGGTCTGGGCACCACGGGAACGTTGATGGGTGCCGGTCGCTACTTCCGCGAGCACCGGCCCGAGGTTCGCATCATCGCGGCCGAGCCCCGCTACGGCGAGGCGGTCTACGGGCTGCGCAACCTCGAGGCCGGGTTCATCCCCGAGCTCTACGACGAGACGCTGCTCGACGCCCGGTTCTCCGTCGGCGAACGTGACGCGGTTCGACGCATGCGGCAGCTGATCCAGGCCGAAGGCATCTTCGCCGGCGTCTCGACCGGCGCGATCCTGCACGCCGCCCTGGCGCAGGCCGACAAGAGCGTCACGGCGGGGGAGCGCGCCGACATCGCCTTCGTCGTGTGCGACGGGGGTTGGAAGTATCTCTCCACCGGCGCGTACGACGGCTCACTCGACGATGCCGAGGACCGCCTCGAGGGCCAGCTCTGGGCGTAGGCGTCACCCCATCGAGTGGCGCAAACCCCGCCGCGAGTGGCGCAGATCGGCGCAACACGCCGTCTCGGAACCACCATGTTGCGCCACTCGCGGAAAAGGTGGCACGCGGTGGGTTAGCCTCGTGCCGTGAGCGAGATCGTGGTGTTTTCCGGCAGCGCGCACCGGTCTCTCGCGGAGAACATCTGCTCCGAGCTCGGGCAGCCGCTGTCGGCGTCCGACACCATCCGCTTCAGCAACGACTGCCTGCAGATCCAGCTGCTCGCGAACTGCCGCAAGAAGGACGTCTTCATCATCCAGCCGCTGGTCCCGCCGACGCAGGACCACCTGATGGAGCTGTTGCTGATGATCGACGCCGCTCGCGGAGCCTCGGCCGCGTCCGTCACCGCGGTCATCCCGCACTACGCCTACGCGCGCTCCGACAAGAAGGACGCGTCGCGCATCTCGATCGGTGGTCGGCTGGTGGCCGACATGATCAGCACGGCCGGTGCCGACCGGGTCGTCACGATGACGCTGCACGCGCCGCAGGTGCACGGCTTCTTCAGCACCCCGGTCGACCACCTCACCGCCATCGGTGAGCTCGCCGACCACTACCGCGGTCGCGACCTCACCAACGTGGTCGTCGTCTCGCCCGACCTCGGCAACGCCAAGACGGCCTCGCTCTTCGCCCGGCTCCTGGGTGTGCCGGTGGCCGCCGGCAGCAAGCAGCGCCAGGGCGACGACAAGGTCGTCATCGACTCCATCGTCGGCGATGTCGCCGGCAAGACTGCGATCGTGCTCGACGACGAGATCGCCACCGGCGGATCGATCGTGGAGCTGATGTCCAAGCTCGAGGAGGAGGGCTGCTTCGAGGCGTCGGTCGCCTGTACCCACGGCCTGTTCACCGGCAAGGCGGTCGAGCGGCTGCGCAACCATCCGGCCATCACCGAGGTCGTCAGCACCGACACCGTGCCGGCCCCGGACAGCTGGCCGGAGCTCCAGGTGCGCACCGTGTCGCGGCTGTTCGCCGAGGCCATCGCCCGCATCCACGCCGGTGAGTCGGTGTCGAGCCTGTTCGACGGCGTCGACCCGGCCCACGCCCCGCCTCAGCCCAAGCTGCCGCTGTAGCGGCAGCCCGGGATGGGCGTCTCTACTCGGTGTTGCCCTTGAGGATCTCGTCCTCGATGGTGCCGCCGAGGCCCTCGGTGGCCGGGTCGTAGCCGTGCAGGCCACCGGACACCGCGTACTCCTCCTCCGGTGACAGCACCAGGCGGTGCCGTCCCCACAGGCCGAAGATGATGAGCGCGACGACGTAGACCACGGCGATGGCGATGATCGCCGGCCGGAAGTCGGCGTTGCCGAGGATGCCGATGAACACGATGACGCCGATGATCCCGGCCACGAGGGCACCGCCGACGCCCACGGGGCTCACGTAGGGGCGCCGAGCGTTCGGGTACTTCTGGCGCAGGATCACGAACGAGACCATCTGCAGGACGTAGGCGATCACCGCACCCCACACCGCGATGTTGAGGACGATCGCGTTCGCCCGGTCGCCCAGCGTGTCGCTGTTGCGGGCGAGGATGTCGACGACCAGCAGGACGACGAAGCCGATGACGGCACCGGCCACCAGGGCGACCCACGGTGTCCTGCGCTCCCCGGTCAGCGACAGGAACTTGGGGTAGTAACCGGCACGGGAGAGCGAGTACATGTTGCGGCCGTAGGCGAACATGATGCCCTGCAGGCTCGCGAGCAGACCGACCAGCGCGAACGCCGACAGCAGTGCGGCGAGGTCGGCGGACATGAACGCCCGGAATCCGTCGAGCAGCGGCTCGCCGGACGTTCCCAACGCCTCGGAGCCGACGACGGCCGGGTTGAGCACCAGCACGACGGCGCCACACGCCACGAGGGTGATCATGCCGATGATGCCGGCGCGCGGGATGTCGCCGGACGGGTCGCGCGCCTCCTCCGCGGCGAGCGGCAGCTCCTCGATGCCGAGGAAGAACCACATCGCGAACGGCAGGGCGGCCAGCAGCCCGGAGATGCCGAACGGCATGAACGAGCCGTCACCGACGTCGTTGAGGTTGCCGAAGTCGACGGCCCCCTTGGCGATGGCGAGCACCGCGAAGAGCAGCAGGATGCCGATCGACATGACCGCCACGATGATGGCGAAACGGAACGACGTCTCGGCGCCGGCGGAGTTCAGCGTCACGAAGATCGTGTAGAGGACGACCCACCAGATCCACATGTGGCCCGACAGGTCGAGGCCGATGAGCTCGTCGGTGACGGCGTTGGCGTAGCCGGCCGAGAACAGGACGATCACGCCAGTCGTGAAGACGTACTCGATGGTCTCCGCCAGGCCGGTGACGAAGCCGCCCCAGGGTCCCATCGCCGCTCGTCCGAAGGAGTAGGCGCCGCCGGTGTGCGGCATGGCGGCCGACATCTCGCCGATCGAGAAGAGCATGCCGAAGTACATGACCACGATGATGAGGCTGGCGACCACCATGCCGCCCCAACCGGCCTCGGCCAGGCCGAGGTTCCATCCGGAGAAGTCGCCGGAGATGACGGCGGCGACGCCGATGCCCCACAAGCCCCAGAACCCCGCGGACCGCTGGAGCTGCCGCTTCTCGAAGTACCCCTCCGCGGCGTGGGAGTAGGTCGCTCCCGACGACGTGAGCTTCTCTGACATGGTGGACTCCTTCGTCCTCTACCCGAAGATTTTCTGGGAGCATAGTCCCGCCATTGGTACTTGCGATATACCTTTGGCGGAAATAGCGTGTGTCGCGCGGGCAGGGCCGTCCAGAAGTGGCGCGTTCAATGGTCGATCGTGGAGGTCTCATGGGTGTGTCATCGGGCAATCGGACTCTCGAAGAACTCACGGCCGCCGTCAGCGCCGGCGAGATCGACACCGTCATCGTGGCCTTCACCGACATGCAGGGGCGCCTGACCGGCAAACGGATCTCGGCCCGCCTGTTCGTGGAGGACATCGCCGAGCACGGCGCCGAGTGCTGCAACTACCTGCTCGCCGTGGACGTCGACATGAACACCGTGGACGGTTACGCGATGTCGAGCTGGGGGACCGGGTACGGCGACATGGTCATGACGCCGGACTTCTCCACCCTGCGGGTGCTGCCCTGGCTGCCGGGCACCGCCCTGGTGATGGCCGACCTCGGCTGGCACGACGACACCCCGGTCGTGGCCGCGCCTCGGAGCATCCTGAAGGCGCAGATCGACCGGCTGTCCGAACGCGGTCTCGTGCCGTACGTCGGCACCGAGCTGGAGTTCATCGTCTTCGACACCTCGTTCCGGGACGCCTGGGCCAAGGGCTACCGCGACCTCACGCCGGCCACCGACTACAACGTCGACTACGCGATGCACGCATCGACGCGAATGGAACCGCTGCTGCGCGACATCCGGCTCGGCATGGAGGGTGCCGGCATGTACTGCGAGGGCGTCAAGGGCGAGTGCAACCTGGGGCAGCAGGAGATCGCGTTCCGCTACGACCACGCCCTCGTGACGTGCGACAACCACACGATCTACAAGAACGGCTCCAAGGAGATCGCCGACCAGCATGGCAAGAGCCTCACGTTCATGGCGAAGTTCGACGAGCGCGAAGGCAACAGCTGCCACATCCACATCTCGCTGCGGGGCGAGGACGGCTCGGCCGTGTTCGCCGACGACGACGGCCCGCACCGGATGTCCCCGATGTTCCGGCACTTCGTGGCCGGCCAGATCGCGACGATGCGCGAGCTGACGCTCTTCTACGCCCCCAACATCAACTCCTACAAGAGGTTCGTGGAGGGCAGCTTCGCCCCGACCGCCGTGGCCTGGGGCCTGGACAACCGCACCTGCGCGCTGCGTGTGGTCGGACACGGCCACGGCATGCGGGTCGAGAACCGCGCACCCGGTGGCGACGTCAACCAGTACCTCGCGGTCGCCGCGCTGATCGCCGGCGGTCTGCGTGGCATCGACCAGGAGCTCGAGCTCGAAGCGCCGTTCGAGGGCAACGCCTACGAAAGCGGTGCGGAGCACCTGCCGACGACGCTGCGGGACGCAGCCGAGCTGTTCGAGCAGTCCGAGGTGGCACGTGAGGCGTTCGGCGACGTCGTCGTCGAGCACTACCTCAACAACGCCCGGGTGGAGCTCGCTGCCTACGACGGCGCCGTCACCGACTGGGAGAGGGTGCGCGGCTTTGAGCGGCTCTGACCGTCCAGTCGTGGGCCTGACTTCCTACCGGCAGCGTGCGGTCTCCGGCGTGTGGGACGTCGAGGCCAGCTTCCTCCCGGCGCAGTACATCGACGGCGTGACCCGGGCCGGCGGCATCGGCCTGCTCCTGCCACCGCAACCCGTGAACGCCGAAGTGGCGGCGACCGTGCTCGACCGCGTCGACGCGCTCCTGCTCACCGGTGGTGTCGACGTCGACCCGGCGCGCTACGGCCAGGACCGGCACGCCGAGACCGACCCGGCCCAGCCGCTGCGCGACGACTGGGAATCGGCCCTCGTGCTGGGCGCCATCGAACGCGGGCTGCCGTTCCTCGCCGTCTGTCGAGGTGCGCAGGTGCTCAACGTGGCTCTCGGCGGCACTCTCCACCAGCACGTGCCCGACGTCGTCGGGCACGAGTCGCACCGCTTCGGCCAGGCAACCTTCACCGCCAACGACGTCACCACGTCGTCCGGGTCGCTGTTGGCGTCGATCCTCGGTGAGACGCTGCCCGGGCAGTGCTACCACCACCAGGCCATCGACACCGTCGGCCACGGCCTCGTCGTGACCGCGCGGGACGCCGAGAACGTCATCGAGGCGGTCGAGCTGCCCGAGCACCCGTTCGGCCTCGCCGTGCAGTGGCACCCGGAGGAGTCGCTCGACGACCTCCGGCTCTTCCGGGCGCTCGTCGATGCCGCATCCCGACGAAAGGTGGCCGCATGACCGTCGTCGACCTGATCAATCCCGCCGACGAGACGGTGCTGCGCAGCATCGAGCTGTCCACCGTCGAGGCCGTCGACGAAGCCGTGGCCAGGGCCACGCAGGCGCAGCGAACGTGGGCCCGCCTGGCGCCCGCCGATCGTGCGGCGGCGTTGCGGGCCTTCTCCGACGTCGTGCGCGCCCACCAGGGCGAGCTCGCGGCCCTCGAGGTCGCCAACGCCGGCCACCCGATCGGCCAGGCCCGGTGGGAGGCCGGACACGTCGCGGACGTGCTGGCGTACTACTCCGGGTCCCCCGAACGGCTCGTCGGCCAGCAGATCCCCGTCGCCGGCGGCATCGACATCACCTTCAACGAACCGATCGGCGTCGTCGGCATCATCACGCCGTGGAACTTCCCGATGACGATCGCCTCGTGGGGGTTCGCCCCAGCCCTCGCGGCCGGCAACGCGGTGATCATCAAGCCGGCGGAGTGGACTCCGCTGTCGACGGTGCGCATCGGCGAGCTGGCGCTCGAGGCCGGGCTGCCCGAGCACCTGCTGCAGGTGCTGCCCGGCCGCGGCAGCGTGGTCGGTGAGCGCATGACGACACATCCGGGCATCGGCAAGATCGTCTTCACCGGTTCGACGGAGACCGGCGCGCGGGTGATGGCCTCGGCCGCGCCCACGGTCAAGCAGGTCACGCTCGAGCTCGGCGGCAAGAGCGCCAACATCGTCTTCGCCGACAGCGACCTCGAGCGGGCAGCGGCTTCCGCGCCCTCCGGGGTCTTCGACAACGCCGGCCAGGACTGCTGCGCCCGGAGCCGCATCCTGGTCGAGGCCTCGGTCCTCGACGACTTCCTCGGTCTGCTCGAACCGGCCGTGCGCGCCGTCAAGGTCGGTCGGCCGAGCGAGGAGGGCACCGAGATGGGACCGCTGGTCGCGCGCTCGCACTGGGAGAAGGTCTCCTCCTACGTGCCCGACGATGCCCCGGTCGCGTTCCGAGGGTCGGCGCCGGAGGGTCCGGGGTGGTGGTTCCCGCCCACCGTGCTCCTGCCCGAGCGCGGCGACCGGACCGTCACCGAGGAGATCTTCGGCCCGGTGGTCACCGTGCTGCCGTTCACCGACGAAGCCGATGCGATCGCCCTCGCGAACGACACCGTGTACGGACTGTCCGGTTCCATCTGGACGAAGGACCTGTCCCGTGCCATCCGGGTCTCGCGCGCCGTGCAGACCGGCAACCTGTCGGTCAACTCCAACTCGGCGGTCCGCTACTCCACCCCCTTCGGCGGCTTCAAGCAGTCCGGAATCGGCCGGGAGCTGGGACCCGACGCACCGAAGGCCTTCACCGAGACCAAGAACGTCTTCTTCGACATCGAGGAGCAGCCATGACCACGCTCGATCTCACCCAGCGGCTGGCCGGACGGGTGGCCGTCATCACCGGTGGCGCGAGCGGCATCGGCCTGGCGACGGCTCGCCGGATGGCCGCGGAGGGCGCGTCGATCGTGATCGGCGATCTCGATCCCGTGGCCGGCAAGACCGCGGCCGACGAGGTGAACGGACTGTTCGTGCCCGTCGACGTGTCCGTCGAGCAGCAGGTCGACGCCCTGTTCGACACGGCCGCCGAGACGTTCGGCTCGGTGGACATCGCCTTCAACAATGCCGGAATCTCGCCACCGGAGGACGACCTGATCGAACGCACCGGCCTCGAGGCCTGGCAACGGGTCCAGGACGTCAACCTCACCAGCGTCTACTTCTCCTGCCGGGCCGCGCTGCGTCACATGGTGCCGGCCGCGAGGGGCTCGATCATCAACACCGCGTCCTTCGTGGCGGTGATGGGTTCTGCGACGTCGCAGATCTCCTACACCGCGTCCAAGGGCGGGGTCCTGGCGATGTCGCGCGAGCTGGGCGTCCAGTACGCCCGTCAAGGCATCCGCGTGAACGCGCTCTGCCCGGGCCCGGTCAACACCCCGCTGCTGACCGAGCTGTTCGCCAAGGACCCCGAGCGGGCCGCTCGCCGACTCGTGCACGTCCCGATGGGTCGCTTCGCCGAGCCCGAGGAGCTCGCCGCCTCGGTCGCCTTCCTGGCCAGCGACGACGCGGCCTTCATCACCGCCTCGACGTTCCTCGTCGACGGCGGCATCAGCTCGGCCTACGTGACGCCACTGTGATGAACGCTCCCCTCGACCAGACGTTCTTCCGCCCGGTCCGCCCGGGGAACGCCTTCGAGGACACCGTCCAGCGGCTGCTCCAGACGATTCGCCTCGGAGTGGTCGGGGCGGGGGAACGGCTGCCCTCGGAGCGGGAGCTCGCACTGTCGATGGCGGTCAGCCGCGACACGGTGCGCGACGCCATCAAGGCCCTCGCGGACGCCGGGTACGTCGTCACCCGTCGGGGCCGGTACGGCGGAACATTCGTCGTGGAGAACCTGCCGCGCGGTGCCGCGCCGATCGGGCGCAGCGGCGGCGACGACGGCTCGGTGCACCCGCTCCCCACGCCCGACGAGCTCGAGGACATCCTCGCCTGCCGGGAGATCCTCGAGATCGGAGCCGTGCGGGTCGCTGCCGGACGCACGATGACGGCCGCTCGACGGGAGTGGTTGTGGGCCCAGCTGCAGGCCGTGAGTGGAGCCGAGCCGGACGACTATCGCCGGTTCGACTCACGCTTCCACCTCGCCCTGGCCGAGCTGGCCGGTGCACCGACGCTGCTGCCGGTTCTCGCCGACAACCGCATGCAGGTCAACCGCTATCTCGACGACATCCCGCTCCTGGAGCGCAACATCCGGCACTCGGACCAGCAGCACGAGGCGATCGTCATCGCGGTGCTGGCCGGCGACTCCGACGCGGCCGCCCGGACGATGGAGGAGCACCTGGCGGGCTCCGCGGCTCTCCTGCGCGGATTCCTAGCGTGATTCGGATCGTATGCGCTGACATCGGTCGCCCACCACCCGTACGCTGACGTGATTGTGACGGACGCACCCATCGGCATCTTCGACTCCGGCTTCGGTGGCCTGACCGTCGCGCGCGCCGTGATCGACCAGCTCCCGCACGAGTCGGTGCTCTATCTCGGCGACACCGCGCGTCAACCCTACGGTTCGCAGTCGATCGCCGCGGTCCGCGAGTACGCCTTGGAGTGCCTCGATCATCTGGTCGAGCAAGGCGTCAAGATGCTGGTCATCGCGTGCAACTCGGCGAGTGCGGCGGTGCTGCGCGACGCCCGCGAACGCTACGACGTTCCGGTGGTCGAGGTCATCGTGCCGGCCACCCGGCGCGCGGTCAGCGCCACCCGCAACGGGAAGGTCGGAGTCATCTGCACCGCGGCGACGGCCACCTCGGGCGCCTATGACGATGCCTTCGCCTCGAACCCCTCCGTGGAGCTGCACACGCAAGCCTGTCCACGGTTCGTCGAGCTCGTCGAGGCCGGCATCACGAGCGGGCCCGAGCTCGAGGCGGTCGCCCACGAGTACCTGCAGCCCCTGGCCGACGCCGACATCGACACGTTGGTGCTCGGCTGCACCCACTACCCGCTGCTCACCGGAGCCATCTCGCTCGTCATGGGTCCGGACGTCACCCTCGTCTCCAGCGCCACCGAGACCGCGAACGACGTGTACGCCCTGTTGATGCGCGAAGGCATGGAGCGAGGACTCGATCTTCCCGAGCCGCAGCACCGCTTCCTGACCACGGGCCAACCGGTCGATTTCGGGATTCTCGGACGACGCTTTCTGGGCCCTGAGGTGGAGTCCGTGGAGCAATTCTCCTGGGTGGTGTCAGCATGAGCGGTATGAAGCTCACCATCGTCGGCTGCGCGGGGTCTTTCCCCGGGCCCGATTCGCCGTCCAGCTGCTACCTCGTGGAGGCGCCGTTCGAGGGTGGCACCTACCGGTTGGTGCTCGATCTCGGCAACGGCGCGCTCGGCGGCCTGCAGCGTCACACGGACCTTCGGGACGTCGACGCGATCGCGATCTCGCACCTGCACGCCGACCACTGTTTCGACCTCGCCGGCTTCTACGTCGTCAGTCGCTACCACCCCGGTGGTCAGATGCCGCGGGTCCCGCTGTTCGCGCCGGAGGGTGCCACCCGGTTCCTCGCCCTGGCCTACGGTCCCGAGCCGGATCCGGGCATCCTCGACCACTTCACCTGTCACGACTGGCAGGACGGCGAGATCCTGCAGCTCGGACCGTTCCGGGTCACGGTCGCCCGGGTCGACCACCCGGTCGAGGCGTATGCGATGCGCATCGAGACGGCCGACCGCGTGCTCTGCTACTCCGGCGACACCGGCCCGAGCGAAGCCCTGAACCAGCTTGCTGCCGATGCGGACCTCTTCCTGTGCGAGGCCTCGTTCGTCGAGTCGAGCGAGAACCCACCGCACCTGCACCTCACCGGAGCCCAGGCCGGCGCCGCCGCAACGGCTGCCGGCGTGGGGCGGCTGCTCCTCACCCACATCCCGGCCTGGACCGATCAGGCCGAGGTCGAGTCCGACGCCAAGACGACGTGGGACGGCCCGCTCGAGATCGTGGTCGCCGACGCCACCTACCAGCTCTGAGCGGTCGGACCGGGTCGCTAGGCTCGCCTGCATGTCATCTCGCGAAGACGGCCGGGCCGCAGATCAGCTCCGCCCCGTCACCATCACCCGCAACTGGCTCGACCACGCGCAGGGCTCCTGCCTCATCGAGTTCGGCAAGACCAAGGTGCTGTGCGCCGCCGGCGCCACCGAGGGCGTTCCGCGCTGGCGCAAGGGGTCGGGGCTCGGCTGGGTCACCGCCGAGTACGCGATGCTGCCGCAGGCCACGCACGACCGGTCGGCCCGCGAGTCCGTCAAGGGCCGCATCGGCGGCCGCACCCACGAGATCTCCCGACTGATCGGTCGTTCGCTGCGCGCCGCCATCGACTACAGCGCGCTGGGCGAGAACACCATCACCATCGACTGCGACGTCCTCCAGGCGGACGGCGGCACGCGCACCGCGGCCATCACCGGTGCGTACGTCGCCCTCACCGACGCGGTCGCCCACCTGCGCGACGCCGGCGCCCTCGTCGGCGAGCCGCTGGTGGAGTCCATCGCTGCGGTGAGCGTCGGCATCATCGACGGCGTCCCGTTGCTCGACCTGCCCTACGAGGAGGACGTCCGGGCCGAGACCGACATGAACGTCGTGATGACGGGCTCGAGTTCCTTCGTCGAGGTCCAGGGCACGGCCGAAGGCGCGCCCTTCGACCGCGCCGAGCTCGACGCCCTGCTCGACCTCGCCGGGTCGGGGTGCGCCGATCTCACCCGCATCCAGAACGAGGCCCTCGGCAGGTGACGTCGCAGGTGGTGCTCGCGTCCCGGAACGCGAAGAAGCTGGCCGAGCTTCGACGCATTCTCGAACCACTCGTGCCGGGTGTCGAGGTGCTGGGCCTCGACGACGTCACCCCGTTCGACGAGCCGGCCGAGACGGAACCGACGTTCGAGGGCAACGCCCTCATCAAGGCCCGTGCCTGCCTGGCGGCCACCGCGTTGCCGTCGCTGGCCGACGACTCCGGACTGTGCGTCGACGCCCTCAACGGCATGCCCGGGGTGCTGTCCGCCCGCTGGAGCGGCGTCGGCAAGGACGTCGGCGGCGATGCAGCCAACAACGCGCTGCTGCTCAGCCAGCTCGCCGACGTCCCCGACGATCGCCGCGGCGCCACGTTCCGCTGCGCGGTGGCCCTGTGCACCCCCGACGGAGCCGAGGTGGTCGAGACCGGCGAGATGCCCGGACGCATTCTGCGGGCCGAGCAGGGCGACGGCGGTTTCGGCTACGACCCGTTGTTCGCGGCCGACGGGTACGACGTGTCGACCGCGCAGCTTGCGGCCGCGGAGAAGGACCGCATCAGCCATCGCGGCCATGCCCTCACCGCTGTCGCGCCTCATGTGGTGGCGGCGCTGGCCTGAACGGCTAGGACACGGCGCGGATGACCCGGTTGGCGAGGGCCACGCTGCCGGCTCGGTTCGGGTGCACGCCGTCCACCACCCGGTTGGTACGGTCCAGCGTCCCCGCCGTGTTCACGTACTGAAGTCCGTGGTCGCGCGCTGCTTTTCGGATGATCGAAGTGATGCCCAGGCTCGCCCGCTGGTCGAACGGCCCCCACGGGGGACCGAGCACGACGATCCGCGTCGACCTGGGCAGCGCCCGTTGGAGCACGTCCAGGTAGTGGTTGACGGCGATCTCGAGGTCGCGGTCGGTGGCCTGCACATGGCGTCCCTCGATGCAGGACGCCCAGTCGTTGCGTCCGCCCTCGACGACGAACAACGCGGGTGTCGTGCCTGTGAACGCTTCCGGCCGGTCGATGAAGCGGTTGCCGTTGCAGGCCAGTCCTTGACGCACGAAGCCTGAGCCGGACTGCGCATAGGTGGTGACGTGGGCTCCGAAGTGGCGACCGACGATGCTCCACCACCCCTGGAACGCGTCGCCCGGGTCGTCGTTGTAGGCCGCGGTGATCGAGTCTCCGACGACCACGATGCCGCCGCTGAACGGTCCGGTTGCCGAGGGCTGCTCGCCGCCCCTTGCGCTCTGCCAGGCCATCAGGAGGGCCGCGGTGACGACGGCCACGACTCCGATGCGCAAGACCGACCTGGACGCGTTCACCTGCGTCATCACCTCCCGAGAGCAACAGCAGATTACGTCGCCCGTGACGGCCGGAACACCGGAATCGGCGAAGTCATCGAATTGTCATCAGGGGAGGGTGAAACCGTGCTGACGCCACGCCTCGTAGACGGCGATCGAGGCGCAGTTCGCCAGGTTCATCGAGCGTCTGCCCGGCAGCATCGGCAGCCGCAGCCGGTCGGTCACCCGAGGATGGTCGAGCGCTTCGCCGGGCAGGCCGTCCGGTTCGGCGCCGAACATCAGCACGTCGCCGGGCTCGTAGGCGACGTCGGTGTAAATGCGCTCGGCGGCCGTCGTGAACGCGAACACCCGCGCCGGGTCGAGCGCCGCGAAGGCCGCGTCGAGGTCCGGATGCACGGTCATGACGGCGAGGTCGTGGTAGTCGAGGCCGGCGCGCCGCAGCTGGGCGTCGGACAGGTCGAAGCCGAGCGGCTCCACGAGATGAAGCTCGCTCCCGGTCGCCGCGGCGAGACGGATCGCATTGCCGGTGTTGCCCGGGATTCTCGGTTGGTGGAACAGCATGCGGAACATCAGGGCCAAGAGCCTAGACTCACCACCCATGGCCTCCCCCCAGCGCGTGCATGTCACGCACACCTTCCGCTCCGATCCCGCCACCGTCTTCGCCGCCCTCTCCGAGCACGAGAATCTCGGCGCGGTCTTCGGCGCCAAGATCACTCGCGTCTGCGACGGCGAGAGCACCCGCAACGGCGTCGGCTCCACCCGCAAGCTCAAGGTCGGTCCGTTGCCGGCGTTCGAGGAGACCATCACGGCCGCGGAGCCGAACGACCTCATCGAGTACCGCATCAGCAAGGGCGGCCCGCTCAAGTCCC
The DNA here is from genome assembly GCA_963781445.1 of uncultured Actinomycetota bacterium. Lineage (GTDB taxonomy): Bacteria > Actinomycetota > Actinomycetes > Propionibacteriales > Nocardioidaceae > Aeromicrobium. The sequence continues at coordinate 70,625 of CAWAGS010000010.1, read as the reverse complement.
ACTGGGGTGAGCAGCGGTTGACGCCGACCGACGATGGCGGAACGCGGCTCGACTACCGGATCGGGTTCAACGCACCCGCGCCCGGCATGGCCGCCGTGGTCGGCAAGGTCCTGACGATGCGAATCTCGCAGGGGCTGCCCAAGCTCGTCGACTGACGGTTCCGTCAGGACGTCGCGAACTCCGCCAACCGCTCGAGGATCCGGTCCAGCAACGGACCGGCCTGCTCGGTGTCGAAGATGTTCTGCGCGTGCGCCGAACCGGGCAGGATCACCGCCTCGTTGTCGCCGCCGGGCGCCGACTTCGCCAGCCCGGTCGAGACGTTCGCCACCGACTCGTCCTCGCTGGCGATGAACAGCTTCGGCTCCGGTCCCAGTCCGTCGACGGTGCGATTCGGGGACAGCAGGATCAGCTGGTCGGGCAGGTCCGGCTCCTGACTGGCCAGCTGGAGGATGGCGTCCGCTCCAGCGCTGCCGCCGACCAGGGCGACGTCCGCGATGCCGTCGCCGTTCAGCTCCTCGACCGCGGCCTTGATGCCGTCGGTGCTGATGTCCTCGACGGCGATCACGGTGGCGCCTTGTGCGGCCATCGCCGTTGCCTGGTCTTCCCAGCTCGCGGCGTCGAACGCCGCGCCGTGGGCCAGCACGACGCCGTAGTCGCCGTCGCCCCACCGAAGGGCACCGCTGTCCGTCTCGGTGCCGGCGGAGCTGCCGCTGCTCGAGGTCGCTCCGCCGGTGTCGTCGCCCGTGCTGCAGCCGGCGAGGACGATCGCGAAAACCGTGATCAGGAGCGTTCGGACGAGTCGGGTCGGCATGTCGCCGACGATACGGCCGTGCGGTCGTGCCCGCGACGGCTCAGCTGCCCGTGACCCCGTCGAGGTGTTCTCGCAGCAGGTCGGCGTGGCCGTTGTGCCGCGCGTACTCACCGATCATGTGCAGGTAGATCATGCGCAGGGAGAACGGGGTGCCGCGAAGATCGAAGGTCTCGTCGAGCTCGTGCCTGGATGCGGCGACGTCCGCTGCCCGCCACTCCGCCACCAGCTGCGCGTACTCCTGCTCGGCGCCCGCTGGGTCGACGTCGTCGAAGTCCTGGTCGACCCTCTCGCCGTACAGCGGTTCGACGTCCTGGCCGTCGAGTCGCAGGCGGAACCAGACGCGCTCGACCTTCGCCATGTGCCGGATCAGGCCGAGCAACGTCAACGTGGTCGTGGGTAGCGGCCGGGAGGCGAGCTGGTCGGCGTCCAGTCCGGCGCACTTGGCCAGCAACGTGGCGCGGTGCCAGGCCAGCAGTGACTCCAGCTGAGGTCGTTCGGGTCCGGAGAGCTCGCCGGTACGGCGGTCGACGTCGGGTGCGGTCCAGATGGTCATCGGGCCATGGTGTCAGGCATCTGCGCGCCGGCCCGACCGACCGTCCAGCGGGCCGCGAACGCCGCGTCCGCGACCACACGTCCCAAGGTGTCGGTGTCGATGGCGCGGAGGTCGGCTCGACGCTCACCGGTGAGCAGCCCCTCATGGCTGAGCCCGGCGAGCAGGCCGGCCATGTAGGAGTCGCCCGCGCCCACCGTGTCGACGACGGTGGTCGGCTCGGCAGGAAGGTCCACCCGACCGGACCGAGCCAGGGCCGTGGAACCCTCGCCGCCGCGCGTGAGCACGACGATCGACGGGCCCGACGCGAGCCACCGCTCGGTCACGGCATCCGCGGCTTCGGTGGGGTGGAGCCACGCAAGATCCTCGTCGCTGACCTTGACGACGTCGGCCAGGGCGACGAGCCGCTGCACTCGCGCCTCGACCTCGGCCCGGTCGGGAACGAGGGCCGGGCGGAGGTTCGGGTCGAACGACACCAGCGCCGTCGGAGTCAGCTCCCGCACGAGAACCTCGACCTCGTCGGCGCCGGGCGGGACGGTCGCCGCGATGGACCCGGTGTGCACGGCGACGACGTCGGCCGGGGCCGCGATCGGTCCCGGGTCCCAGGTGATGTCGAAGTCGTACGTGGCCGACCCGGAGTGGTCGAGGCGGGCGACGGCCGACGCCGTGGCGCCGGTGTGGTGGCTCGCGTCGGTGATGATGACCCCTGAGTCGGCGAGGTACGACGCCATCAGCTCCCCGTAGGCGTCGTCGCCGATGCTCGTGGCCAGTGTGACGTCCAGGCCGAGTCGCCCCAGCCCCGCGGCCACGTTGGCCGGACTGCCCCCGGCATGCTCGTTCCGGCCTCCGTCAGGGCGCTCGACGACATCGACGATGGACTCGCCCACGACCAGGATCATGCGTCGATCCTGCCACTGCGTCCGGTCGCGTTCTCGACCTGCGACCTCGACGTCCTTTGACTACGGTGGCCGCCATGTTCGTCATCGACCATGTTCTCGAAGCCCTCGCGGCCTCCGGATCCATGACGTGGAAGATCCTGTGGTCGCTGATCCTGGGGTTCACGCTCTCGTCGGTCGTGCAGGCGGTCGTGCGTCGGGAAACGGTGTCCCGCCTCCTCGGCGACGACCGGCCGGCCACGCTGGCCCGGGCGACCGGCCTGGGTGCCGCAGCCTCGTCGTGCTCCTACGCGGCCGTCGCGCTCGCCCGGTCCTTGTTCCGCAAGGGCGCCGGATTCACCTCGGCCATGGTGTTCGAGATCGCGAGCACCAACTTGGTGATCGAGCTCGGGATCGTCATGGCCCTTCTGCTCGGCTGGCAGTTCACGCTCGCGGAGTTCGTGGGCGGTCCGATCATGATCGTGCTGGTTGCCGTGGTTTTCCGACTCTTCCTTCGCTCTCGCCTGGTCGACGCCGCGCGTGAGCAGGCCGACAAGGGTCTGGCCGGGTCGATGGAGGGGCACGCGAACATGGACATGTCGGTGGAAGGATCCGGAAGCCTGCGCCAGCGTCTGGTGAGCGAGAAGGGCTTCACGGCCGTCAGCCAGATCTTTGTCATGGAGTGGGCCTCGGTGCTGCGCGACATCGTCATCGGTCTGCTCGTTGCCGGTGCGGTGCAGGCATGGGTTCCCGAGGCGTTCTGGCAGCAGCTCTTTCTCGCCGACCACGAGACGCTGGCGCCGATCTGGGGTCCGCTCATCGGTCCGTTGATCGGTGTCGCCAGCTTCGTGTGCTCGATCGGCAACGTGCCGCTGGCCGGGGTGCTGTGGAACGGGGGAATCAGCTTCGGCGGCGTCATCGCCTTCATGTTCGCCGACCTGATCATCCTGCCGATCCTGCTCATCTACCGGAAGTACTACGGCACGCGGATGATGCTGGTCATCGCGGGCACGTTCTACGTCACCATGGTCGTGGCCGGCTATGTCGTGGAGATCGTGTTCGGTGCCTTCGGACTGGTTCCCGACGAGCGCAACGCTTCCGTGGCGGCGGAAGGCTTGAGCTGGAACTACACGACCTATCTCAACATCGTCTTCCTCGCCTTGGCCGCGGTCATGCTGGTGCGTTTCGTGCGCTCGGGAGGATTGCCGATGCTGTCGATGATGGGTGGCTCACCCGACGACTCGACGCACTGATACGCGGAGCCATGGTCGTGCTCAGCCGGCCAGCTGCAGAGGGGCAGGGTCGACCGCCGTGGCGTCGGCGTCGGGGCGCCGACGCCGGTGCAGGTACGCGATGGCGGCCGGGACGGTCGAGGCGGCCACGAGGCCGATCGTGATGAGCTCGATGTGGGCCGCGACGAAGGGGATCCCGCCGAAGAAGAAGCCGGCGGAGACGATGCCGACCGACCACAGGGCCGCACCGATCACGTTGTAGACGCTGAACCGTCGGCGGTCCATGCGTCCGACTCCGGCGGTCGCGGGCACGAACGTCCTGATGATCGGGACGAATCGAGCGAGCACGACGGCCTTCGGGCCGTGCCGGTCGAAGAACGCCTGGGCGCGGTCTGCGTTGGCCCGGGAGAACAGGCGGGAGTCGGGCCTGGAGAACAGGCGTGGTCCGAAGTGTCGCCCGACCATGTAGCCGACCTGGTCGCCGGCCACGGCCGCGACGAAGACCCCCACCGCGAGAACCCACAGGGGCAGCCCGATCACGTGGGAGGCGACGAGGGCACCGGCGATGAACAGCAAGGAGTCGCCCGGGAGGAAGAAGCCGACGAGCAGCCCGCTCTCCGCGAAGACGACGGCCATGACGAGCAGCAGCGCTGCCGGACCGAGCGTGTAGAGCAGTGGCGTGAGTGTGGCGATCATGGGTCCACCCTCGTCCGACGAACCTGACCGCTGCCTGACCACGTCTCAGGCGGCCTTCGACGCGTGCGGCCAGGCCCCGACGAAGCGAACCTGCCCGTCGTGCCCGACCAACCGGGCTGGGCTGTCGAGCTCGTCGAGGTAGGCCACGGCGAGGTCGCCGAGGACGATGGCCGCGGTGCTCACGGCGTTGGCATCGACGGCGCTTCGAGCCCACACCGTGGCAGTACGCCACGGGCCGTCCGCGGGCCGGCCGGTTCGGGGGTCGATGATGTGGTGCGCACACCCTCCGGGGATGCGCCACCGCCGGGCCGTCGTCGACGACGTGGCCAGGCCACCGCTGGTCAGGCCGACGCGTTCGCCGGGCTGTCCAGCTCGTTCGCTGACCTCGATCTGCCACGGACTCGCCTTCTGACCGGCCACCGCGACATCCCCACCGATCTCGACCAGGACTCCGGTTCCGAAGGACGCAGCGATTCCGTGGGCGGCGACGTCGGCGGTCCAGGGCATGGCGGTGGCGCTGAGATCGAGCACCATCCCGGGCGGGACGCCGACGCAGCACCGCTCGTGATCGACGCGGACGCTCATCCAGTCAGCGCGGTGCGGGGCCGGTTCGGTGTCCACCGGAATGACGACACCCTTGCGCACAGTACCGATGTCCACCCCGTATCCGGCGCGGACGAGGTGCGCACCGATGGTCGGATCCACGGCTCCGGCGGTCTCCGCCGCCGCGTCGAGCGCGACGTCGACCAGGGCCACCGTCCGGCCGCTCACGGCGACGAGATGCCCCGCTCCGGCGTTGACCCTGGAAAGGTCAGACGTCGGGTCGAACCGGCTCGCGGCATGATCCACCTCGGCCAGGAGGCGCGTCAGGTGTCTTCGCGCCGGTGCCAGCGTGGGTTCGTCGGTCACCGTCAGCCGGATGCGACAGGACCAGTCGTCCCAGACGGCCGAGGCGGTCATGCCGCGTTGCTCCGGCCGTCGACGGCGCCCAGGGCGGTGGCAGCAGTGAGACCCGTCTCGGGAGACGCCGATGAGCGGTTGGACGGGTACGCCATCGGGGACGACGCCCCCGGACGCGGCAGCAGCTGGACGTCGCCGGCATGGCCGCCGGCAACCGCGGCCGCCAGTCCACCGGTCATGATCACCGTCGATGCGGCGATGGCTGCGAATTGGCGCCGTGCCTTCACCACGAGGGGCATTCGAGGCGGGAGAGCCGAGGTGTTCATGGGTTCACCGTCACGGTGGGTACCTGATCGTTGCCTGACCACCGAGCCCGACGTCAGCGCGCGGAATGAAAGGACCCGCCCGACCGGAGAGTCCGGTCGAGCGGGTCCAGGTGGATGAGGATCAGGCGGGTTGGAGCTCGAGCTCGCGCTCGTCGGCTCTGGCCTGAACAGAGAACCAGGCCACGCAGCCGACGATGATCGCGAGGAAGATCGCGCTCGTGCCGTTCGTGCCGATGCCGAGCCCGCCCTCCTTGACCGGTGCGGTCAGGAAGTCGCCCATCGAGGCGCCGAAGGGCCGAGTGACGATGTACGCGGCCCAGAACGCGACCACGGCATTCAGCCTGAACACGTAGTACGCGGCCGTGACGGCGGCGATGACCGCGCCGAAGATCATCGCGGACGGCAGGTAGCCCACAGCGAGTTTCTCGGCCACGAGGTCGCCGGCGGACGTGCCGAGCGCGAAGGTGAACAAGATGACCAGCCAGTAGTAGGCCTCGCGCCGCCGCGTCACGATCGTGTGGATCGAGAGCGTCCGCTCCGACCGGTACCAAGCCAGGAAGGACGCGACGAGGCCGGCAGCGAAGATGCCGCTGGTGGTCCAGAGGCTGACACCGAAATTGTCGACGAGGTTGTCGGAGAACAGTGTCCCGACGACGCTCACGAGCACCACGACCAGCCAGTAGGCGGACGGGATGTAGCGGCGGGCGGAGAGCTGGACGACGAGCGCTGCTGCCAGCAGCAGCGCCATCAGAGCCGTGGTCGCCGAGAGGCCGAGGCCGACGTTGCTGTTCAGGAAGTCTGCGGCGGTCTCGCCGACCGTGGTCGAGAGGATCTTGACCACCCAGAACAGGATGGTGATCTCCGGGACCTTGTTCAACAGGGTGCGTGTCCACGCTCCGTCGCCGGCTCGAGTGGTCGAGCGGCGCGGGGTGGTGATGGGAGGTTGAGTCATGCGCTGAACCCTGTCGGCGCGGACCTGCCACCAACCTGACTGTCATGGACCCGACGTTCGTGGCTTCCCTCAGTAGCGCGGGTAGCTCACGGTGACGGTCGTCGGTTCACCGGTCGATGTGACGTGGACGTCGCCGCCGAGGGTTCGGGCGACGCGACGCGACAAGGTGAGTCCGAGTCCGGCCCCGTGGCTGTCGGCCCCACGACGTCCGGACTCGAACACCGCTTCAGAGTCCGTCGCGGTGATGCCGGTGCCGTCGTCGCTGACGCTGATCGAGACGATCCGGTCCGTGCTGTGGGTGGAGATCGTGACCGCGGCACCCGCGTGGGCGAAGGCGTTCTCGACCACGGGCGAGAGCGCGCGAACGGCCAGGTCGAGTGGCGCAGCGATCTCGACGTCGGTGACGTCGCTGGTGTCCACCCGAATCTCGGGCCGGAGCGAACCGTGCCCCAGAGTCGCCGTCACGAGCTCGAGAGCCGTCGTTCGGGCATCCGAGCGATGCTCACCGCGGGCGATCGCCAGCAGGGAGGAGATCGTCGCGCTCATGCGGTCGACCACGTCGACGATCCGGTGCAGTCGTTCCGTCGCTTGAGGATCGACGTCGGACATCATGGCCAGCTCCGCCTCGCCGCGAATCGCCGAGAGCGGTGTCCTGAGCTCGTGCGCCAGCTCGGCCGTGAGCTGTTGCTCACCGCGCAGTGCGCCGGCCACGCGGTCGAGCAGGATGTTCAAGGTCCGGCCGAGTCGAGCGAACTCGTCGTCGGTACCGGTGGCTTCGAACCGCGCGTCGAGATCGTGCTCGCTCCAGTCCTCCGCGCGGGATGCCATCGATTCAACGGGTCCCAGAGTTCGCCGCACCGTCCACGCCGCGATGGCGGCCGACCCGGCCGTCACCGTGACACCCAGGCCGAGCAGGCCGATCAGCACGGCATCGCGGGTGGCTTCGTAGGGCTTCAGCGGGGTCTCGACCACGACCACCGCCCGGACCGTGCCCCCGACGCGCACGGGTGCCGCCAGGAAGGCTCGCTCGAGCCTCGTGGCCTGCGTGGTGGTGCGCACGCCCGCGAGCGACGTGACGAACGCCGTGACTCGCGGTCCCGCGCTGGGGCCCTCGACGCGGTTTCCTGCGGCGTCGAAGACCCACGTGGTGTCGTCGATGCTGTCGTCCGGCGTCTCGAGCGCCGTGATCGAGCCGTCGGGGGCGACCTTGACGGTGGCGGAGATCGCGGCGAGCTGGTCACGCAGTCGCGCGTCGATGCTGTTGTCCGTCAACCTCGACAGGACGAGGAGAACCGTGCCGATCATGGCGCCCATCGCGACGGCCGTGACCACGGACGTGGTCCAGACGATGCGCGACATCAGCGTGCGCCCTGGCGCCCTCATCGCAGGGTGAACCCGACGCCGCGGACCGTGACGAGCTCGACGGGCGAGTCGATGGAGGCCAGCTTGACCCGCAGGCGCCGGATGTAGGAGTCGATCGTGTTCTCGTGCACGATCGCCCCGTCGGGCCATGCCGCCGCCACGGCCGCCCGCCGACGAACCACGGTGCCGGGCTCGACGGCGATGGCGGCGAGGAGCCGGAACTCCGTCGGCGAGAGGGTCACCTCGAGGTCGCCGGCCTGCACCGACACCCGGTCCGGGTTGAGCACCAGTCCGCTGGTCTCCGACGGCTGAGGACGGACGCGCTTGGTCAGGGCTTCGAGGCGGACGAGGACCTCGGAGATCGCGAACGGCTTGACGACGTAGTCGTCGCCGCCGGCGTGGAAGCCGGATACCCGGTCGTGCACGGCGTCGTACGCCGTCAGGAAGAGCACCGGGGCGTGCTGTCCTGCGGCCCGCAAGGCCTGGCAGACGTCGCGTCCGTCGGCGTCGGGCAGCCCGATGTCGAGGATGAGGACCTCGACTCCGCTGCTGGTGCCGAGGTTGTCGACCCCTTCTCGTCCGTTGCGGGCGACGACGACGCGATGGCCGTTCATCTTGAGCGCGTCGGCCAGGACGCGCCGGACGTCGGCGTCGTCCTCGCAGATGCCGACCACGGTCATGGAGCCATCGTGCACCACGCGTACTCATGCACCAGAGGTCTCGCCCGCGCGATCAGGTCGCGTTCAGGTTCGTTGTTCGACCCTTGCGTCATGACAGCTCTGGCCCATGCCCCGGCACGCGGCGTGGGACGTCGAGGTCTCGAGCTCCCGCCGTGGACCGTGGCCGCCGTGACGTTGGTCGCGGCGCTGGCGCGCATCCCGTTCCTCGGGCGCGCGCCCGGACCCGACGAGGCCGGTTTCCTCCTCGTCGGCGGCCAGTGGGACGGCGCCGGGTCCTCGCTCTACGGCGACTTCTGGGTCGACCGTCCACCGCTGTTGGTGTCGATCTTTCGTTTGGCGTCGTCACTCGGCGGACTCACCGCCCTACGACTGACCGGCGTGGTCGCCGTCGTGCTGCTGGTCGCGGGGTCGGCCCGCACCGCGAAGCTGATCGGTGGCGACCAAGCGGGACGCTGGAGCGCGGTCGTGGCAGCGGTCCTGTGTCTCACTCCGGTGCTCGGCGGCTACCGGGTCAACGGCGAGCTCCTCGCGGCGCCCTTCGTCGTCGGCGGAATCCTGGCCGTGGCCCATGCGCTCCGGTCGCCCCACGGCGCACGCGCGGCCCGGTTCGCCGCTCTGGCCGGCGGGCTCGCCATCTGCGCGATTCTCGTCAAGCAGAACATGGCCGACGTCGCCGTCTTCGGTGCGATGGCCTATCTGGTCGCCTGGCGACAGCACGGCATCACTCGCGAGCGGTTCTTCACCGTGACCGGCGCATCCGCGCTGGGTGCGGTCGCGGCCATCGCGCTCGCCGGGGCGTGGACCATCGCTCACGGCACGTCGCTGTCAGGGGTGTACGACGCGATGTACCCGTTCCGATTCCGCGCCGGCACCGTCTTGGCCGCCTCGGGACAGGGACATGCCACCGCACGGCTGTTCGGCCTCCTCGGAGCCGCCGCGACCTCCGGCCTCGGACTCTTGGTCCTTCTCCTGGGCCGCGACGCCGTGCGACGGCGCCGTCGCGACCCGCTGACCTGGGCGCTCGTCGCCATGGTCTTCTTCGCCGCGGCCTCGGTGCTGGTGGGCGGGAACTACTGGCATCACTACCTGATCCAGCTGGTGGTCCCGGTCTCGATCGCGGCCGGCCTGCTGGCGGCCGAGCGTCGACTCCTGATCCGACCCGTCGTCATGTACGCCGCCATCGCCGCCGTGATCGCCTGGTCGCTGATCCTGGCAACTCCGATGGGCAGCCCTGGGCAGAGCGTCGGGACGGCCGTCGGAGCGGTCTCGAAGCCCGGCGACACGATCGTCAGCGCCTACGGGCACGCGGACATCGTGCAGACATCCGGCCTCACGTCGCCGTACGCCAACCTGTGGAGCCTTCCCGTCAAGACGCTCGACCCGCAGCTCACCGGGCTCAACCGGACCCTGACCGGTCCATCGGCCCCCACCTGGGTCGTCACCGGCAGCACTGTCCGCTCGTGGGGCCTGGACACGGCACGGACCAGCACCATCCTGGCGCGCGACTACCGGCAGGTCTCGACCATCTGCGGCCGAACCATCCACCTGCACGTCGGCGTCATCCGAAGCATTCCGCGCGCACCTGCCACCTGCTCGGGGACCGATGCACCGATCGCCACCATCAAGGAGCTGCACCCATGAACGCTGTCGTCATCATCCCCACGTACAACGAGGCCACGGGCATCGAGATCGTTCTCGACGCCGTCCTGCAGGCCGCGCCGACCGCCGACATCCTGGTGGTCGACGACAACAGCCCCGATGGGACCGCGACCCTCGTGACGGCGCATCCCGCTTTCGGCGGGCAGGTGTTCCTGCTCGAACGCCCCGAGAAGGATGGGCTCGGTGCCGCCTACCGGGCCGGATTCTCGTGGGCGCTGGATCGACGCTATGACGTCATCGTCCAGATGGACGCCGACCTCTCCCACCCGCCGGCCACGGTGCCTGATCTGGTCGCCGCGCTGGAGTCGGCCGACGTGGCCATCGGCTCGCGATACGTGGCGGGCGGGGGAGTCAGTAACTGGACTCTCGGCCGTCGACTGATCTCGTGGGCCGGCAACACCTACGTCCGAATGGTCCTCGGCCTCGACGTGCACGACGCGACGGCGGGCTTCCGGGCGTTCCGGCGAGAGTCGTTGCTGCGACTGCGCGTGCTTGAGTCCCGCTCGAACGGATACTCCTTCCAGATCGAGAACACCTGGCGGTCGAGCCGTCTCGGCCTGACGACCGCCGAGGTGCCCATCACGTTCACCGACCGGACGACCGGCCAGTCCAAGATGTCCGCCGGCATCGTGCGAGAGGCCTTGGCGCTGGTCCTCCTCTGGCGTTGGAACGAGCTGCGGCACAGTCACGAGGGTTCCCATGCTCTGGATCGACGGGAGCCCGTCGATGTTGCGACCTGACGTCCTGGCGCGGACCAGTCCTGAGCTGTTGACGTTTCTCGCGGTCGGCGGTGCTGGTTATGTCGTGGACGTCGGCGCGTTCAATCTCCTGAGGTCGCTCCCGGAGCTCGCGGGCTTCGATCCGACCTTCGCCAAGACGCTCGCGGTTGCGCTGGCGATGGTCGTCACGTACGTCGGGAACCGGATGTTCACCTGGCGGAACGCCGGTTCAGACGATCGGCGCCGCGAGGTCTCGCTCTTCGTGCTGTTCAACGTGATCGGGCTGGGATTCTCCGTCGTGACCCTGTTCATCTCGCACCATCTGATGGGTCTCACCAGCGGTCTCGCCGACAACATCTCGGCCAACGTCGTCGGCCTCGGCCTCGGGACCGCCTTTCGGTTCTGGTCGTACCGGCGCTTCGTCTTCCGCTCACTCGAGGCTGGATCGGCGCCGTTGGCGTCCCGGCGCCCGCTGCGGTTCGTGCTTCAGCTCGCGGACGAGGCCGCGGGCCTGCTGGCTCGTGGGTTCCAGCAGCGCCAGTGGGTCTGGGTGCCGGTGACAGGACTTGAACCTGCACGCTCGAAAGCACAGGATCCTAAATCCTGCGTGTCTACCAGTTCCACCACACCGGCCCGTACCCAAGAATAGGGCGAGGAGAACCCCAGGAACGGTGCCCCTCCGTCGAGCGAAGCGAGCTGGTAGGGACGATCCGGAGATGCGCTCCGTCAGCAGGCGCTGATTCAACAACCTCAACCCCGAGCGGTCACGCAGCGTCGAGCCCGAGGTCCTTGCGGAGCTTGGCGACGTGGCCGGTGGCCTTGACGTTGTACTGCGCGAGCTCGATGAGGCCGTCGGGGTCGATGACGAAGGTGGAGCGGATGACGCCCTCGACGACCTTGCCGTAGAGCTTCTTCTCGCCGAACGCTCCCCACGCGGTGAGCACGCTCTTGTCCACGTCGGACAGCAGCGTGATGGTGAGTCCCTCCTTGTCGCGGAATCGGGCGAGCTTCTCGGGCTTGTCGGGCGAGATGCCGAGCACGGTGTAGCCCTCCGCGGAGAAGTGGTCGAGCGAGTCGCTGAAGTCGCAGGCCTGCTTGGTGCAGCCCGACGTCATCGCCGCTGAATAGAAGTAGACGATGACGCGGCCCCCGTGTGGATCGGCACTGAGCATTTCGGACAGGGTCACCGTGTCGCCGGTGTCGGTCGGGAGGGTGAAGTCGGGTGCGGTGTCGCCGGGCTGCAGTCGGTTCGTCATGGGCCCTATCCTGACGTAAGGGCACGCGCTCACCTGTGGGCCCTCGATGATGATTCCGAGCTGAGTGAGGCGCCGTGGGCAAGTCCGAGACCGATGAGCTGGTCGACGAGATCGAGCAGATCCGGATGCGACTGGCCGGCACGGTCGACGAGCTCGTCGACCGCGCCCATCCCAAGAGCATCGCCCGCCGCAGCGCTCACAGCATCAAGAGCCGCTTCGTCGACGAACGGGGCTCCTTGCGATTCGAGACGATCGTTCCACTCGTCGCCGGCACGGCGGCCGTCATCACCGCGTTCGCGGTCATCCGCCGACTGACGCGCTGACCATGCCGGCCGACTCGGGCAAGCTGCCGATCCAGATGTTGCACGACCGGCTGCTGGTCTCGCTGGACCCCGACGACGGCGACCGACGCTCCAGTGGCGGCATCGTCATCCCGGCCACCGCTGCGCTGGGCAAGCGCCTGGCCTGGGCGCGCGTCGAGGCCATCGGGGCGCACGTCCGGGCCGTGCAACCCGGCGACCGGGTGTTGTTCGACCCCGAGGAGCGTGCCGAGGTGGAGGTCCGCGGCGAGGCGTTCGTGCTCCTGCGCGAGCGCGACGTGCACGCGGTCGCGTCCGAACGGATCGAGGAAGGCCAGACCGGCCTCTACCTCTGACATGTCCATGAGCCCATGACGTCGGCCCGCGAGCTCCCGCTGCGGCGTCTGCGGCAGCGCTACGGCGGCGACTCCTTCCAGGACCGCCTCTGGACCATCCGCCGTCGCTGGCGGCTCCTGCTGCGGCTCAGCGCGGCCACCGGGCTGTCCTACCTCGTGGCCACCCGAGGCCTCGGTCACGAGCAGGCGTTCTTCGCCCCCATCGCGGCGATCATCACGCTCATGGCCGGTGGCGGCGCACGGGTGCGGACCGTCGTCGAGCTGGTGATCGGCGTCGCCATCGGCGTGCTCGTGGGCGAGCTGCTCATCCTGGCGATCGGGCGGGGGCCGTGGCAGATGGCGCTGGTGGTCGCGCTCGCCGTGGTCGTCGGCACGCTGCTCGGGCTCACCGGCATCGCCCTCACCCAGGCGGCGACCTCGTCGGTGCTGCTCACTGCGGTCATTCCCTTCGTCGGAGCGGGCAACCCTGCCGTCACCCGGTTCCTCGACGCACTCGTCGGGGGCCTCGTCGGACTGGCGATGGTGCTGGCCATCCCGCGCAACCCGGTGCGCGACATCGACCGCGAGGTGCAGACGTTCCTCACCCGCCTGTCGGCGATCCTGAAGCTGGTCGCGTCGGCTCTGCGGGAGGGCGACAGCAGCCAGGCCGACCGTGCCCTGGCCAGCGCCCGGGGCATGCAGCCGCTCGTCGACTCGATGCGGGCCACCGCGCACAACGTCGCCGAGGTGGCCCGGATCTCCCCGATCCGCTGGCGGCAGCGCACCCATGTGCAGCTCTACACCGACACCGTGATCGACCTCGACAACGCCGTGCGCGACGCCCGGGTGCTCGCGCGCAAGACGTCGGCGATGCTGCGACACCATGAGCAGGTGCCGGCCGACATGTCCGTCGCGATCGACGCCCTCGCCGGGGCGATCGGGATCTTCGCCGACGACCTGTCGGAGCAGGACGACTTCGAGGAGGCTCGCGGCGAGCTGGTTCAGGCGGCGCGGATGGCTTCGCTCGCGCTTCCCGAGGCAGTGACGATGAACAGCGCCTCGATCGCCGCGCAGGTCCGGTCGCTCGCCGCCGACCTGCTCTACGCCAGCGGCTACACCCGCGACGAGATCGACGAGCGCCTCGATTTCGAGTGATGCCCGCGTGAGTCTCGACATCGGCCGCTGACCTCCGCTAACGTGTCATGGTCGCTCTGCTCGGAGTGACAGCACCGTCGAAGGAGGTGGACCCATGAAGACGATCTCGATGAACATCACGCCGGCCGTTTCGCGCCGTGATGCCGCCATGCTCTTCGCCGGTCCCACCTCCGGAGCAGTGTCTTCGACGTAGTTTCTGTCAGTACGTCGATCAACGCTTCGGATGAGACATCCGGAGCGTTTTTTGTTGTCCGTCCATCAACCCATCCAGAAAGGAGGCGCGCTATGACCACGCAACTCGATCCACGACTCATACCCGCACAGAACCTCACCGACTCCTCACCGACGACCGGTACGGACAGGGAGGAGGTGAAGGACGTGGCCATCTTCGAATCCCGTCGGGCTCGCGGTACGCGTGCCTGGGATGAGTTGTCCGAGATCGATCGCGCGGTGCTGCTGGAGACCGTGCGTCATCGACGCAAGGTCCTGCAGCAACAGCAGGCGATCCGCACTGAGCTCTTCGGAGTTCGCGCGAACCGCTGACAGCGCCCACACAGCAACGGGCGGCGACCACCATGGTCGCCGCCCGTCGTCGTGTGAGCGTCAGGCCGTGCCGGCCTCGGCAATCTGCTCGTAGCTGCCCGGAGGCGGAAGCTGCTGCACGGCCCACGTGTTGCCGTCAGGATCGGCAAAGCCCGTGAACGAGCCCCACGGGAGGTCGACGACCTCGGAGGCGTCGATGCCGGCGGCGACGAGTTCCTCCCTCGCTGCGCGGGCGTCGTCGACGACGACCTGGATCGAGTTCTGGGTGCCCGGCGCCATCTCGGTGATGCCTTGGCCGAAGGCGATCGAGCATGCGGATCCCGGGGGCGTGACCTGCACGAACTCGGTGTTCTCGTCGACCTTCTGGCGCATGTCGAGCGTGAAGCCGGCTCGGTCGACGTAGAACTCCACCGCCCGGTCGATGTCCGTCACGGGCACGAAGATGAGCTCGATCCTGCAGTCCATGGCGTCTCCCTGAAGTCTGTGGCCAGCGGTGATCCCCGCGGCCGCGGACCGCCATTCTTCCGCCGAGCACCGACACTTCGGTGCCCGGGGAGCGGCGTGAATCGCTGCAGCGCGCAGCGTCAGCGGGAGGCGATGGCGTCGTGGAAGGCGAGGACGCGTTGGGCGTCGCGGACGTGCAGGTGCTCGATCATCCGGCCGTTCACGGTGACGACGCCGCGGCCCTCGGCCTGCGCCTGCTCGTAGGCGGCGATGACCTCGCGAGCGTGCTCGACGTCGGCCTCGCTCGGCGCGAACGCCTCGTTTGTGGGAGCGACCTGGCTCGGGTGGATCAGGGTCTTGCCGTCGAAGCCCATCTCGCGGCCTTGGCGCGCTTCCGCGGCGAAGCCCTCGTCGTTCTTCACGTCGTTGTAGACGCCGTCGAGGATGACCTTGCCGGCGGCGCGGGCGGCCAGCAGGGCCAAAGTCAGCGACGGGACGAGCGGCGCGCGTCCGGGTACGTGGAGCGAGAAGGTCTCGTTGACGAGGTCGTTGGTGCCCATCACCAGGACGGCGAGCCGTTCGTGCGCGGCGGCGATCTCCTCGGCGTGCAGGATCGCGATCGGCGTCTCGACCATGGCCCACAACTGCGTGTGGTCGGGGGCTCCGGCTCTCTCCAGCGCATCGACGAGGGAGCGGACCTCGTCGGCAGAGTTCACCTTGGGAACGACGACGCCGTGCGGACCGGCCTGGGCGGCGGCGGCGAGGTCGGCCTCGTGCCATTCGGTGCCGATCCCGTTGACGCGGATCGTCAGCTCGCGATGGCCGTAGTCGCCCGACCCGACCGCGGCACAGACTCGCTCGCGCGCCTCGGGCTTGGCGTCCGGCGCGACGGCGTCCTCGAGGTCGAGGATCAGCGCGTCGGCGTCGATGCCCTTGGCCTTCTCGAGCGCACGCTCGTTGGCACCGGGCATGTAGAGGACGGAGCGGCGGGGCCGCAACAGGTCAGAGGTCATACGCCTCAGCCAGCTCCGGGTCGCGCTCGGCGAGCGCCGTGGCGAGGTCGAGCATCACCTGGCACTGCTTGCAGGAGGCGTCGTCCTCCATCTTGCCGTCGATCATCACCGCACCGGAACCGTCGCCCATCGCCTCGACGACCCTCTTGGCGTGCTCGACGTCGGACGGCTCGGGGGAGAAGACCTTCTTGGCGATGTCGATCTGCACCGGGTGCAGGCTCCACGCGCCGACGCAGCCGAGCAGGAAGGCGTTGCGGAACTGGTCCTCGCAGGCCACGACGTCCTTGATGTCGCCGAACGGTCCATAGAACGGGAGGATGTCGTTGGCCGCACAGGCGTCGACCATGCGCGAGATCGTGTAGTGCCACAGGTCCTGCTGGTACGTGCTGCGGCCCTCGTTGATGTCGTCGCCCGTGGGGTCGGTGCGGACGAGGTAGCCGGGGTGCCCACCCCCGACGCGGGTGGTCTTCATCCGGCGGCTGGCGGCGAGGTCGGCCGGCCCGAGCGACATCCCCTGCATGCGGGGGCTGGCGGCCGCGATCTCCTCGACGTTGGTCACGCCCTCGGCGGTCTCGAGGATGGCGTGCACGAGGATCGGCCGGTCGAGTCCGGCGCGGGCCTCGAGCTGGGCGAGCAGGCGGTCGACGTAATGGATGTCCTGCGCGCCCTCCACCTTGGGCACCATCACGACGTCGAGCTTGTCGCCGATCTCGGTGACGAGGGTGATGAGGTCGTCGAGTGCCCAGGGGGAGTCGAGGCTGTTGACGCGGGTCCACAGCTGGGTCTGGCCGAAGTCGGTCTTCTTCGCGACCTCGACGAGGCCCAGCCGAGCGGCCTCCTTGTTCTCCGTCTTCACCGCGTCCTCGAGGTTGCCGAGGATGATGTCGACCTTCGCGGCGATGTCGGGCACCTTGGCCTGCATCTTCTCGTTGCTCGGGTCGAAGAAGTGAATCATCCGCGATGGCTTGAACGGGACGTCCGCGACCGGCGTCGGGGCTCCGACGGCCAGGGGGCGGAGAAAGGCACGGGGGTTGCGCACGCGAGTCTCTTCCGTCGATGACTGGTCGATGCTCAGTATGGCGACCGTTGCGCCGCTGCAGGTACGAGGGTGTCAGTCGTCGGCCCGGCCGATGTGTCGACGGATGGACAGGACCTCCACCTCGGGGTGGTAGGCGGTCAGCCGTTCGACGGCGTCGAGGACCTCGACGACGTGGCCGCGGTCCGCGGCGACCACGGCGGCGCCGATGCCGGCGCGACGGTGCAGGTCGAGGTGGTCGGTCTCGGCCACGGACACCTGGAAGCGCCGACGGACCTCGGCGATGATCGGTCGGACGATCGACCGCTTCGTCTTCAGGGAGTGGACGTCACCGAGCCGGAGGTCGAGCTCGATCCAGCCGATCCACATCGGACCTCAGGCGGTGAGCAGCGGCAGCAGGTCGGACGTCTCGAGGCCGAGCGCCTCGCCGACGGAGCGGTGGTACAGCCGGCCGTCGTGGGCGTTGAGGCCGAGCGAGAGGTCGGCGTCCTGGGCGAGCGCGTCGTGCCAGCCCTTCTCGGCGAGCGCGACGACGTACGGCATGGTGACGCTGGTGAGCGCGTAGGTGGACGTGCGGGGCACGGCTCCGGGCATGTTCGCGACGCAGTAGAACTCCGAGTCGTGCACCCGGAACGTCGGGTCGGCATGTGTGGTGGGGTGCGAGTCCTCGAAGCAGCCGCCCTGGTCGATCGCGATGTCGACGAGCACAGAACCGGGCCGCATCTGCGAGACGAGCTCGTTGCTCACCAGCTTCGGGGCGCGAGCGCCTGGCACCAGGACGGCCCCGATGACGAGGTCGGCGTTGACCACGGACTCCTCGATGGCGTGGGCGCTGGAGTGCAGCGTGCGGACGCGGCCCTGGTAACGGCCGTCGAGCTCGCGGAGCCGGGGGACGCTGAGGTCGAGCACGGTGACGTTCGCGTGCAGCCCGACCGCCATGTCGGCGGCGTGGGTGCCGGAGACGCCGCCGCCGATGACGACCACGTCGGCGGGTTCGGTGCCGGGCACGCCGCCCATCAGCACGCCGCGACCGCCGAGCGGCCGCATCAGGTGGTACGCGCCGACCTGGGTGGCGAGACGGCCGGCAACCTCGGACATCGGGGCGAGCAGGGGAAGCGAGCCGTCGGGGCGCTGCACCGTCTCATAGGCGATGGCGGTGACGCCGCTCTCGAGCACGGCCTTGGTGACATCGGCCGCTGCCGCGAGGTGCAGATAGGTGAACAGCACCTGGCCGCGGCGCATGCGGTGCCACTCCTCGGCCACCGGTTCCTTGACCTTGAGGACGAGGTCGGCGCCCGCCCAGACCTCGTCGGCCGAGTCGATGAGAGACGCGCCGGCCGATGCGTAGTCCTCGTCGCTGATGGACGAGCCCAGACCTGCTCCGGACTGGACGGTGACCTCGTGACCGCGGCGCACCAGCTCGGTGACGCCGGCGGGAGTGATGGCCACGCGATACTCGTGGTTCTTGACCTCTGTGGGAATTCCGACACGCATGACACCATGGTGAAGAAGTATCGGCAGAATGGCAATACAGATGAAGATCATTCGCTATTGTCGGGGTTCTCCAGTTGATATGACTGACATGAGACGAGGGAACCACGCCGATGCCGAACGATCTTCAGGCCCTCGACCCGACCGACCGCGTCCTGCTCGCGGCGCTGCAGCGCGACGGTCGCACCCCGAACAACGAGCTCGCCCGACAGGCCGGGATCGCTCCGTCGACCTGCCTCGCTCGGGTGCGGTCGCTGCGGGAGCGCGGAGCGATTCGTGGCATCCACGCCGACGTCGACCCTGCGGTGCTCGGGCTCTCCATCCAGGCGATGATCGCGGTGAGCCTCAGCTCGGACGCGCGTTCCTCGCTGACCGACTTCGCCGCCGCCGTGGCGGAGAAGCCGTACGTGCTCAACGTGTTCTTCGTCTCCGGTTCGTACGACTACCTGCTGCACGTCGCTGCCGACAACAGCGACGGCCTGCGCGACATCGTCACCGAGCTCAGCGGCACCGGCATCGTCAGCGACACCGAGACCCACCTGATCTTCGAGCACCGCCCCGGCCGCGCCGACGCCGCCCACGCCTCGTGACCCGCCGGTTCAGCAGCTCTTGAGGGTTTCGCCGTTGGTGCAGGTGTCGCGGCCGGAGCCGCCGTTGAGGCGGTCGGTGTCGTTGCCGCCGTCGAGGCTGTCCTTGCCGGAGCCGCCGGACAGGCGGTCGTCGCCGTCGTCACCGTGGAGGGCGTCGTTGCCGGACCCACCGGTCAGCGTGTCGTTGCCGTCGCCGCCGGTCAGGGTGTCGTTGCCGGAGCCGCCGGAGACGGTGTCGTTGCCCGGTCCGCCGGACAGGTGGTCGTTGCCGGACCCGCCGGTCAGGGTGTCGTTGCCGTCACCACCGATCAGGGTCTGGGTGCCGGAGCCGCCGCGGAGGATGTCGTCGCCCTCCCCGCCGCAGACCACGTCGCCAGGCCCGCCGGTCAGCGTGTCGTCGCCGCGGTGCCGATCACGGTGCAGGACGGGTCGAACTCCGGTGCGAAGGTCTGGAACACGTGCGCCGCCCCCGGTCCGTCGAACTCGGCTTTGGGTATTGGGGCGCCGGCGACGATGCGGTCTCCGGAGGTCGCCACCGATTGCCCGAACCTCTCCGCTGGTGCGAATTCGTTGGCCAGGAGCTTGTCGGTCTGGGTGAACGTGCCGCTGGTGTCGGGTTCGAACACGTACGCCGACCCCGCCCCGTTGCCGTTTTCGTTGTCGTCGAGTGCGGCACCGGCGACGATGCGGTCGCTGGAGACCGCAACCGAGGTCCCGAACCGGTCGTTGTCGGCAGCGTCGGTGGCAACGAGCTTGTCCGTTTGGCCGTAGCCGCCGTTGGTGACGGGTGCGAACGCGTACACCGATCCCGAGTTGCTGGCAGTGTCGTCGTTTCGGGGCGCGCCGACCAGGATGCGTTCACCGTCGATCGCCACCGAGAAGCCGAACTGGTCGAACTCGTCCGCGTCCTCGGCAGTGAGCGTGGCGCTCTGGACGAAGTCGCCGTTGGAGTCGGGTTCGAACACGTGTGCCGCCCCTGAATTGCTGCTGCCGTGGTCGGCGTTGTGGGCGCCGGTGACGATGCGGTCACCGGAGATCGCCACCGACCACCCGAGGGAGTCGCCGTCGGCGGCAACGGTAGCCATGAGCCGGTCTGTCTGGAGGTAGTCGCCGTTGCTCTCGCGTGCGAACACGTAGGCCGAACCTCCGTCGTTGTCGGGTGCGCCCGCGACGATGCGGTCGCCGGAGACCGCAACCGAGGTCCCGAACCGGTCGTTGGCGGCGGGGTGGGTGGCGGTGAGCTTGGCGGTCTGGACGAAGTCACCGTTGCCGTCCGGGTCGAACACGTACGCCGACCCCGAGTTGGGAGTGCCGGCGTCGCCCTCGCTGGGAGCGCCGACGACCACGCGGTCCCCCTCGATCGCCACCGAGGTACCGAACCCGGCGGCGTCGTCGGCCGTGAGCGTGGTGGTCTCGGCGTAGTCGCCGGTGCTGTCGGGTTCGAACACGTACACCGCCAAGACAGCGGGAGCGCCGACCACGATGCGGTCACCGGAGATCGCCACCGAGTAGCCGAGCGAGTCGTACGGCGAGGCGTCGCTGGCGATGAGCTGGTCGGTCTCGGTGAATCCGGATGCGGCGGCCATGCCGGCCCCGGGCAGTACTGCGATGACCAGTGCTGCGGTCGCGCCGGCAGCCATGCTTCGAACGCGCGCCTGTGTGAAGACCTTCATGACGTTCCCACCGTCCGCCCGACGCCAGGCGCGCCGATTGCTTGTCTTCGACCATGTCACGGGGATGCGAGCCTGTCCGATGCTTCGACGTACCTGCAGGTCAGAGGGACGGATTGTCGGTGCAGCAGCCCTGTTTGGCGTGGTAACGCTCGGCCCGGTCGAGCAACCAGGTGAGACTCGGCCACGGGTTGCGGACGCCATGTCTGGCGCGGTGGGCGACCCACGCGTCGGCCGGTCCGTGGATCGCGCAGAGGGGATGGAACCAGGCGCTCATGGTGAGCCGTTCGTTGACGATCTTGCGGCGCACGTAGACGCCGAGCGTGTCGTACATGGCCAGGGCCTGGTTGATGGAGTCCCAGTCGGGGTCGCCCGGGTCAGGCAGGTTTCCGGCGGCGTGGGCGAGGAAGAGGATGCGTCGACCACTGGCGGCCTCCGGGGCGATCAGCATCTCGTGCATCCGGGTGTACGCGTTCAGTCGGGCCTGGTTCACCGACAGCCAGACGGTGAAGAGTCCGAGGGCCAGGCCGAGCACGGCGAGCGTCAAGGCGATCAGGTCTGTGTTCCTGCTGAGCCAGTCGAACATGCGCCGCAGGCCTCCGTCTCGGGGTAGCGTCCACATCGTACGGGGCTCCGAGGGGCCAACGCAGGAAGTCGTATCCATGACCGACCAGCAGAGCGCATCGAGCGGCCGGATCTTCATCAGCTACCGGCGGCAGGACTCCGCCTACCCTGCGGGCTGGCTCTACGACCGGCTGGCCGAGAGGTTTGGTCCGGAGCAGATCTTCAAGGACGTCGATTCGATCGAGCTCGGCGACGACTTCGTCGAGGTCATCACGAACGCGGTGGGCTCCTGTGACGTGGTGCTCGCCCTGATCGGCAAGAAGTGGCTCCGGATTAGCGACTCCGGTCAGCGACGTCTCGAGGACCCCAACGACTTCGTCCGCCTCGAGATCGAGGCCGCCATCGAGCGGCAGGTCATGCTGATCCCGATCCTCGTCGATGGTGCCACCATGCCGCGGGCGGACCAGGTCCCCGAGAGCATCGCCGCGATGGTGCGGCGCCAGGCGCTCGAGCTCAGTCCCAACCGGTTCCGCACCGACACCGAGCAGCTGCTCGACGTGCTGGAGCGCACCCTCACCGATTTGAAGGACGACGAGACGGCGAGCCCGACCGAGGTCGCCGCACCCGCGGCGCCACGCGTGCCCGAGCCGGAGCCGGACGAGGCGGCGGCTGTGCCCGTGGCTGAACCGGCCGCCACCGAACCGCCCAAGCGCAACTTCTCGTGGTCGCCGCGAATGATCGCATCAGCTGTCGCCGCCGTGGCCCTTCCCGCGATCATCCTCGCCCTCGTCCTCACCCGGAACGCCGGAAGCGACGATCGCCCGAACGCTGGATCGAGGAGTCCCTCGCCGACGACCAGCGCGACCGCAGAGACGCCGCCGAAGCTCGGCGGTGCGGGTGCTCCCATCGTCATGGCGCACCGCGGCGGTGACGAGGAGTTCGCGTGGCAGACGCTCCCGGCCATCGAGGACGCCGCGCGTCGGGGTGCTCAGCTGGAGACCGACGTGCGCTGGACGAAGGACGGCGTGCCCGTTCTCCTCCACGACGCCGGCACCACGCCGGGCATGGAGTGCGAGGGCGGCAACAACATCGTCGCCGACACCGACTGGCCGGTGCTCCGCGACACGTGCCGGTCGGCCGCGGCCGCCTCGAAGGACGGGAAGCAGTACCCGATCCCGACCTTCGCCGAAGCAGTGTCCGCCCTGGCCGCGATCCCCGGAGCCGAGATCTATCCGGAGGTCAAGGTGCCCCAGGACGCCCGGCAGGTGCGGCAGTTCGTCAGCATCTTGAAGAACGTCCGCATGACCGACCGCTCGGTCGTCACCTCGAGCATGCCGGACGAGCTGGCGAAGATCCGGGCGCAGGCCGAGGATGAGGGCATCGACCTGCGCACGATGCTGTTCGTCTCCAAGAAGCAGGTGCCCGCCGCGGAGCTGGCCGCCCAGGACCTCTGGGGCGTCGCGGTCAAGAAGGACATCGCCACCAAGGCCTATGTCACGGGTTTGCAGGACGCGGGACTGAAGGTGGCGGTCTGGATCGTCAACACCCCGGCGCAGTGGGAGGCGGCCGACCAGGTCGGCGCTGATCTGGTGCTCACCGACCGCCCGGCCGAGTTCGGTCGGTGGTCGGAGGAGAACTGAGCGCTCTCGGCTGTGGTCAGCAGCTCTTGAGAGTTTCGCCGTTGGTGCAGGTGTCGCGGCCGGAGCCGCCGTTGAGGCGGTCGGTGTCGTTGCCGCCGTCGAGGCTGTCCTTGCCGGAGCCGCCGGACAGGCGGTCGTCGCCGTCGTCACCGTGGAGGGCGTCGTTGCCGGACCCACCGGACAGCGTGTCGTTGCCGTCGCCGCCGGTCAGGGTGTCGTTGCCGGAGCCGCCGGAGACGGTGTCGTTGCCCGGTCCGCCGGACAGGTGGTCGTTGCCGGACCCGCCGGTCAGGGTGTCGTTGCCGTCACCACCGATCAGGGTCTGGGTGCCGGAGCCGCCGCGGAGGATGTCGTCGCCCTCCCCGCCACAGACCACGTCGCCTGGCCCGCCGGTCAGCGTGTCGTCGCCTGGGGTGCCGATCACCGTGCAGGACGGGTCGAACTCGGGCTCCGATGGCGTGAACACGTACGCCGACCCCGAGTCGTTGCCGTTGTCGTCGTCGTAGGGAGCGCCGGCGACGATGCGGTCGCCGGAGACCACCACGGAGGAGCCGAACCGGTCATAGTCGGCGGGGTCGTCGGCAGTGAGCGTGGCGGTTTCGGTGTAGCCGCCGTTGGAGTCGGGTTCGAACACGTACGCCGACCCTGATCGATTGCCGTCGCCGGGGGCGCCGGCGACGGCGCGGTCGCCGTCGATCGCCACGGACGTGCCAAGGCGGTCCTCGTTGGCAGGGTCCTCGGCGGTGAGCTTGGCGGTCTGGGTGTAGCCGCCGTTGCCGTCGGGATCGAAGACGTATGCCGCCCCCGAGTCGTTGGCATTGTTCTGGTCGGCGTTGCGGGCGCCGGCGACGACGCGGGTGCCGGAGATCGCCACCGAACCGCCCAGCT
This sequence comes from uncultured Actinomycetota bacterium, assembly GCA_963781445.1. GTDB lineage: Bacteria > Actinomycetota > Actinomycetes > Propionibacteriales > Nocardioidaceae > Aeromicrobium. The sequence continues at coordinate 46,939 of CAWAGS010000010.1, read as the reverse complement.
CGTCGCCGTAGGAGGCGTCGGCGGCGGTGAGCTTGGTCTGGGTGTAGCCGCCGTTGCCGTCGGGGTCGAAGACGTACACCGCCCCCGCGTAGGTGGCGTTCTCGGTGTCGTAGGGAGCGCCCGTGACGATGCGATCACCGGAGATCGCCACCGATTCGCCCAGCTTGTCACTTGGGTCGGCGTCGGTGGCGGTGAGCTTGGTCTCGGTGTAGCCGCCGTTGCCGTCGGGGTCGAAGACGTACGCCGCACCGGCGTAGTCGTTGTCGCCGTGGGAGCCGACAACGATGCGGGTGCCGGAGAGCGCCACCGAGTAGCCGAACTGGTCTTCGACGGCGCCGTCGGTGGCGGTGAGCCTGGCGGTCTGGGTGTAGCCGCCGTTGCCGTCGGGGTCGAAGACGTACACTGCCCCCGACTCGCTGCCGTTGTCGTCATCGCCGTGAGCGCCGATGACCAGGCGGTCGCCGGAGAGCGCCACCGAGTAGCCGAACCGGTCGAAGGCCGTGGCGTCGGTGGCGGTGAGCCTCGCGGTCTGGGTGTGGTTGCCGTTGCCGTCGGGCTCGAACACGTACACCGCCCCGGATTCCGTGCCGCTCTCGTTCTCATGGCTGGCGCCGACAACGATGCGCTCAGCAGAGATGGCGATCGAATTTCCCAGGGCGTCGCCAGCGGCCGCATCGCTTGCAGTGAGCTTGTCGGTCTGGGTGAACCCGGTCGTGGCGGCCATGCCGGCTCCGGGCAGTACTGCGATGACCAGTGCTGCGGTCGCGCCGGCAGCCATGCTTCGAACGCGCGCCTGTGTGAAGACCTTCATGACGTTCCCACCGTCCGCCCGACGCCAGGCGCGCCGATTGCTTGTTCTCGACCATGTCAGGCGGATGCGGTCCTGTCTGGTGCTTGGATGTACCTGCAGGTCACAGCCAGGCCTCCTCCCCTCGCTGTCACGGAGAACCGGAAAGGCGCAGGGTGACGCGTGGTCAGCCCGAGAGGCGGGGTGTGGACTGTCGGCGGTCGCTCGAGATGTCCTCCGCGAAGGTGACCGGCAGGTGCGGCACCAGGCGGAGGACCCGCGACTCCTGGGCCCAGCGCTCGATCGCAGCGTCCATGTCGGGCAGGTTGAGGCGGCCGCTCTTGAGCGCCGAGGTCACCGTTTCCCAGTGCGAGGAGTCCGGACCGATGACCTCGACGGTGGCATCGACCGACGCGACCAGGTGCCGGTTCGACTTGGCTCGAAGGAGCAGGGTCACGGTCTCGCCGTCGTCCACGTCCGGCAGCGGCTGCTCGGCGCCGTCGCCCACGACGCAGACTGCGTCGCCGACCCACTCGTGCCAGACGGCGTGGTCGCGCCCGGCAGACCGGATCCACACGAGACCGGACTTCTTGGCCACGTCCGCGACGAGGTCGAGGTCGGTCACTGTGCGGCAGCGCGAGCGCGCGGCCGGCTCGCCTTGGCGGTGCTCACCTTCGCCGCCGGCGACTCGACGGAGCCGGCGGCCAGGGACTGCGTGAACAGCGCGATCTCGTCGATGGCGTGCCGCGCCTCCGGGACCCACGACGCCGCCGCGTGGAACACGTGCACCTGTCGTTCCCAGATCTGCAGGTCGCAGGGGACGCCGGCGGCGACCAGTCGGTTGGCCATCAGCTCGGCGTCGGCCATGAGGATCTCGCGCGATCCGACGTGGATGAGGGCCGGCGGCATGTCGGCCAGTGGCATCTCGACCGGGCAGACACGCTGCCCGGAGATGCCGCGTCGGCTGTCCATGCGCAAGGTGAGCTGGGTGAACTTCTCCAGGGCGTTCAGCGGGAACGTCTCGCACTGGTGGGCGTTCGGGTGGTTGCGCTTGCGGGTGGAGTCGACATCGAGCAGCGGCGAGATGGCGACGACCCCTGCCGGACGGCCCCAGCCGGCGTCGAGCACGGCTCTTGCGACGCTGAACGCGAGGTAGCCGCCGGCCGAGTCGCCGGCGATGGTGATGTCCTCGGGGCGGTAGCCCTGGTCGATCAGCCACCGGAAGGCGACGACTCCGTCGGCGACGGACTCGGTGATCGGTTCGGCCGGCATCTGCCGGTAGCCGACGTTGAGGACGGGCTGGCCCGCTGCGTAGGAGATGCGCGAGACCAGGCGCCGGTGCGTGTTGAGGCCACAGGTGAGGAAGGCGCCGCCGTGGAAGTAGATGATCGCGCGCGGGTTGCCGCCATGGACGTCGCGGACGCCCTTGGCCATCAACCACTCGCTGGAGCACGGGCCGAGGTCGACGGTGCGCCACGCGGTGCCCTCGTGCACGGGCAGCAGCCGGGCGACGTGGTCGACCAGGTTGGGCGGGAAGAGGTCGAACGGCAGCCGGGCCCATATACCGAGCAGCGGGCGGACGGTGTGTCGCAGCCCCACGCCGAGGATGCGGGACTGCACGCTCGAACCCGGGAAGTACCGGGGCTCGGCGGCGAGTGTCAGATGCTGTGCCATCTGGACCCTTTCGTGTCGTGACCGTGCCGTGACCTGCGGTTCAACAACATGCCACACTGAGTGACTTGCGCCACAACTGGTCGTTAGCGTAATGCCTGCACCCGCCCCGACGAGGGAGGTTCCACCGATGTCGTTCATGCCGCCCACGGACTCGATGTTCCTGTTGGCCGAGTCCCGCGAGCATCCCATGCACGTCGGTGGACTGCAGCTCTTCGAGCTCCCCGACGGCGCCGGGCACGAGTACGTCCGCGAGCTGATCGAGGCGTTCCGTCATACCGACAACGTCTCGCCGACCTTTCGCAAGCGACCGGCCGAACCGGTCAGCTCCCTGGGCAACACGTGGTGGAAGTACGACGACACGATCGACTACGACTACCACATCCGGCACTCGGCGGTGCCCCAGCCAGGACGCATCCGCGAGCTCCTGCAGCTCACGTCCCGCTGGCACGGGTCGCTGCTCGACCGGCACCGCCCGCTGTGGGAGGCGCACGTCGTCGAGGGACTCGCCGACGGCCGCATCGCCCTGTACAGCAAGATCCACCACTCGATGGTCGACGGCGTCTCCGCCCTGCGCCTGATGCAGCGCTCGCTCACCGAGGACCCGGACGCCCGCGACTGCGTCCCACCGTGGGCCCTGCCCGAGAAGAAGCGGTCCGGCGGCGGCTCCGGCGGTGGTTTCGACCCGATGGGCATGCTGCGTGGCGTGGGCGGCGTCGTCGGTGAAGCGGCCGGCATGGTGCCGGCGTCGGCGCGCATCGTGAGCCAGATCCTCCGCGACGGCGACATCACCCTGCCGAGCGCCCCGCGCACGATCCTGAACGGACGGGTCGGGGGAGCGCGGCGGTTCGCAGCCCAGTCATGGGAGATCGAGCGGATCAAGCGGGTGGCCAAGTCGTCGGCCACGACGCTCAACGACGTCGTCCTCGCCATGGTGTCCGGCGCGCTGCGCGAATACCTGATCGAGCAGCACGCACTGCCCGACGAGCCGATGACCGCGATGGTCCCGGTCTCGCTCGCCCTCCGGGCCGAGTCGGCCGGCAAGGAGGCCGGTGGCGGCAACTCCGTCGGGGCGATCGTGGTCAACCTCGCCACCGACCGCGAGAGCGGTGCCACCCGGCTGGAGGAGATCGCCTACTCCTCGCGCACCACCAAGAAGCTGATGAGCGAGCTCACTCCGAGCCAGATCCTGGCCTTCTCGGCCATCCAGATGCTGCCGCTGGCAATGACGCCGCTGCCCGGCTTCATCAAGTACTCGCGTCCGCCGTTCAACGTGATCGTGTCCAACGTGCCGGGCCCGAAGAACCAGATGTACTTCAACGGGGCGCGGCTCGACGGCATGTACCCGGTCTCGATCGTCATGGACGGCCAAGCCATCAACATCACCCTGTGCAGCCGTGACAAGTACCTCGACTTCGGTCTCATCGGCTGCCGCAAGAGCGTCCCTCACCTGCAGCGACTGCTCACGCACCTCGAGTCGGCACTGGCCGAGCTCGAAACCGCCTGGGGTTGATCGCTGCAGCTCGCTGCAGCGACTGCTCACGCACCTCGAGTCGGCACTGGCCGAGCTCGAAACCGCATGGGCTAGCCCGGGTCGTCCACGACAGAGGACTCAGAGGTGAGGTCCAGCCCTTCGACGGTGAGGGCCGGGACGATCACGGGCATCTTGCTGGTCACCTTGACCGTTCCGGTCGTGGTCTGGGTGACGTCCATGTTGCTGCGAAACCACGCCGGCACGGACCGCAGGGCATCCTCGCGCACCTGCGCCGAGGTGGCGCCGAGACCGGCCGACAGCGCTGCCTCGTCGGCGGCGCCACTGGTGTAGCTGGCAGTGACACCCCAGAGGCCGAGCTGCCAGATGATGGAGGACAGCAGGAACACGAGGGGCAGGACGCCGAGGAACTCCAGTGACGACTGGCCCTGCTCAGCCGGTGCCCGTCGGGCACCCTGCCCGGACGGGATCGGGCGTATCAGGGTGCCAGACTCGTGCCACGGATCGCCCCCCTGGACAGCGCGGCTCGGCATCCCACCACCCCCCGATGGTCGACTCTCCCTCGCGGTACTGGCGCCGACCGCCCCCGCGTACGAATGTCCCGAACGCTACACGCGGCGGAGAGCAGTGGGGAACTCGTCGCGGCGGACCGACGGGCTTGAGGACACACTGGTGCGATGACCCCGTTCCTCGCCGTCGTCGCGGTCCTGGGTGTCTCGGCGTCCGGCCCTCTGATGGCCGGCATCGCCGCCCCAGCTTTCGCGATCGCCTTCTGGCGCAACGCGGCTGCGACCGTCCTGATCGCCCCGGTGGCGCTGGCACGGTCGAGGGGGGAGCTCGCCCGGCTCTCCGGACGTCACTGGCTCGGTGTCGCGCTGGCCGGCGTCGCCCTGGCGGCCCACTTCGCCACCTGGGTGTCCGCCCTGAAGCTGACGTCGGTCGCGGCCGCGACCGCACTGGTCACCGCCCAGATCATCTGGGTGGTGCTCTATGACCGGCTCCGCGGCGCCCGGCTCGCCCCCGCCGTCGTGATCGGCCTCGGCCTGTCGCTGAGCGGGGTGCTGGTGGTCACCGGCGTGGACTTCGCCCTCTCGCGCCGCGCCCTGGCCGGCGACGCGCTCGCCCTGGCCGGCGGCGTGTTCGCCGCGGTGTACCTCATCGCCGGCCAGTCGGCACGGACCCGGCTGTCCACGACCGGCTACACCGTGACCTGCTACGGGATCTGTGCCGTGGTGCTCGGAGCGTTGTGCCTGGCCACGGGCACCGAGCTCACCGGGTTCTCCGCGCGGACCTGGGCGCTGATCGCCGCGGTGACGGTGTCTGCGCAGCTGCTCGGGCACTCGCTGCTCAATCACCTGCTCGCCGTGATGAGCCCGGCCGTGATCTCGCTCCTGCTCCTGCTCGAGGTGCCCGGTGCCGCCCTGCTCGCCGGCTTCTTTCTGGGCCAGTCGCCCGCGTGGGGCGTCTACGTCGGGCTGCTGCTGATTCTCTCCGGGCTCGTCGTCGTCACGGCGAGACGTCCGCCGCCCGCTCCCGTGCAGGCGGACTGAGGGACCAGAGCGATGCTGCCCCGGTGGCGGGTGGGTACAGTCAGAACGCCAATCGCCGGTTCCAAGCACAGGAGATTCCATGGCTCGACTCGCCACCACCGACGGTCTGACCGAGGAGCAGCAGGAGATCCTCAAGGTCGTCCGCCAGTTCGTCGAGAAGGAGATCCTGCCGGTCGCCACGGAGCTCGAGCACAAGGACGAGTACCCCACCGACATCGTCGAGGGCCTCAAGGAGCTCGGCATCTTCGGCCTGATGATCCCCGAGGAGTACGACGGCCTCGGCGAGTCGCTGCTCACCTACGCCCTCGTCGTCGAGGAGATCGCCCGCGGCTGGATGAGCGTCTCGGGCGTCATCAACACGCACTTCATCGTGGCCTACATGCTCATGCAGCACGGCACCGAGGAGCAGAAGAAGAAGTACCTCCCCAAAATGGCCACCGGCGAGATCCGCGGAGCCTTCTCGATGTCGGAGCCCGCGCTCGGGTCCGACGTCGCGGCCATCACCACCAAGGCGGTCAAGGGCGACGACGGCGACTACACCATCGACGGTCAGAAGATGTGGCTCACGAACGGGGGTACGTCGAACCTCGTGGCGGTGCTCGTGAAGACCGACGAGGGCGTCGACTCGCCGTACAAGAACATGACGACGTTCCTGATCGACAAGGAGCCGGGCTTCGGTGAGACCGCGCAGGGCGTGACGGTGCCCGGCAAGATCGAGAAGATGGGCTACAAGGGCGTTGACTCGACCGAGATGATCTTCGAGGGCCACAGGATCTCCGCCGACCAGATCCTCGGTGGTGAGCCGGGCCAGGGCTTCTACCAGATGATGGACGGCGTCGAGGTCGGCCGCGTCAACGTCGCCGCCCGCGCGGTGGGCGTCGCGAACCGGGCGTTCGAGCTCGGCATCGCGTACTCCCAGCAGCGCGAGACGTTCGGCAAGAAGATCGCCGAGCACCAGGCGATCCTGTTCCGGCTGGCCGAGATGGGCACCAAGGTCGAGGCCGCGCACGCGATGGTCGTCAATGCCGCTCGCAAGAAAGACGCCGGTGAGCGCAACGACCTCGAGGCGGGCATGGCCAAGTACCTCGCCGCTGAGTTCTGTCGCGACGTCGTCGAGGACTCCTTCCGCATCCACGGTGGCTATGGCTACAGTAAGGAGTACGAGATCGAGCGCCTCTACCGGGAGGCCCCGATGCTGCTGATCGGCGAAGGCACGGCCGACATCCAGAAGATGATCATCGGTCGCCGCCTGCTCGAGGACTACAAGGCCTGAGTCCTCGCCCACGCTCGCTACGCTGGTGGCATGCCTGAGATCTTCTCCCTGGAGTTCCCCCAGTCCCTGGGCGTCTTCGACGCCTACGCCGACGCCCAGAAGGCCGTCGACTACCTCTCCGACGAGGAGTTCCCGGTCGAAAACTGCCTGATCGTGGGCACCGACCTCAAGCAGGTCGAGCGCGTCACCGGTCGGCTGACGACCGGACGCGTCCTCGCCGCCGGCGCCGCGTCGGGTGCGTGGCTCGGGCTGCTCATCGGTCTGCTGCTGGGCATCTTCGCCGAGCAGGGCGGCTGGCTGCCGACGGTCCTCGGGGGCATCGGGTTCGGCGTGCTCTTCGGCGTCGTCTGGAGCCTGTTCGGCTACTGGGCCACCCGCGGCCAGCGCGACTTCAGCTCGGTCACGAAGGTCGTCGCGACCCGCTACGAGGTCCTCGTCGAGCACAAGCTGCTCGCCAAGGGCCAGGAGCTGTTGGCGTCGATGCCGGGTCGCACTGAAGTGTTCTGACCCGCTGCGGCATGATGGTCGGGCCGTCGGCAGCCCACCGTCATCACCCAGGAGCGACATGCAGTTCGGACGCAGCTACGAGGAGTTCGAGGTCGGTGCGACCTACAAGCACTGGCCCGGCAAGACCGTCACCGAGTACGACGACCACCTGTTCTGCCTGATCACGATGAATCACCACCCGCTGCACCTCGACGTCAACTTCGCCGAGAACACCACGCAGTTCGGCCGCAACGTCGTCGTCGGCAACTACGTCTACTCGCTCCTGCTCGGCATGAGCGTGCCGGACGTCTCCGGCAAGGCGATCGCCAACCTCGAGGTGGAGTCGCTGCGCCACGTCGCGCCGACGTTCCACGGCGACACCATCTACGGCGAGACCACGGTCCTCGACAAGACCGAGAGCAAGAGCAAGGACGACCGGGGGGTCGTGTACGTCGAGACCATCGGCTACAACCAGGACGGCAAGGTCGTCTGCATCTTCCGCCGCAAGGTGATGGTGCCGAAGAACTCCTACCTGGAGGAGCGCGGCGGCGAGCAGCCGGGCCGGCCCGAGCCCCAGCCCGACAAGAACTGGCCCGGCAAGAATGGGCTCGACAAGAATGGGCAGAGTGGCTCCTGAGCTGTGGCTGGTTCGCCACGGTGAGACCGAGTGGAGCCGCACCGGCAAGCACACCGGCCAGACCGACGTCCCGCTCACTGCCGATGGTGAGGCGGCCGCTGCCTCGCTCGCACCGTTTCTCGCCGACGTCCGGTTCGAGCAGGTCATCACCAGCCCCCGCCGACGGGCACGTGACACCGCTCGACTCGCCGGCTTTCCGGATGCCGGCATCGACGCCGACCTCGTGGAGTGGGACTACGGCGACTACGAGGGACTCACCACGCCCGAGATCCGCGAGAGCGTGCCCGGCTGGACGGTCTGGACTCATCCGTGCCCCGGCGGCGAGACGGCCGAGCAGGTGGCGGCCCGCCTCGACCAGGTCGTGGCCCGCGCGAGGGCGGTCGACGGGCGCACTCTCGCCGTCGGCCACGGTCACTCGCTCCGCGCGCTCGCTGTGCGCTGGCTCGGCCTGGACGTCCGCGACGGGCGGGTGCTGGGTCTCGACACCGCCACCGTCTCCATCCTGGGCGACGACCGAGGGACGCCCGTGATCGCGCGGTGGAACAGCCCGGTCGCGGTGAGCGACGAGGCACCCGGCGGCACGGTCTAGCCTGTGCACGTGCGCATCGACCTCCACACCCACTCCAGTCGTTCCGACGGCACCGACACCCCGACCGAGCTGGTCGAGAACGCGAAAGCCGCCGGTCTCGACGTGGTGGCCCTGACCGACCACGACACGACCATCGGGTGGGCGGAGGCCGAGGAGGCCGCGGCTCGCGTCGGCATCCGGCTCGTCAAGGGCATCGAGGTGTCCACCGCCATCGAGCACAAGAGCATCCACCTGCTCGGGTACGAGGTCGATCCCGACGACGTCCCGCTGCAGGCCGAGCTGGGCCGCGTGCTCGACGGGCGCACCGGTCGCGTGCCCAAGATCGTCGCTGCGTTCGGGCGGATCGGCATCGACATCACCGAGGAGGAGATCCTCGCGAAGTCGGGAGATGCCGGGTCCACCGGGCGTCCGCACGTCGCCGACGTCCTCATCGACAAGGGGGTCGTCAAGGACCGCTCGGAAGCCTTCGAGACCTATCTCCAGCCCGGCATGCCGGGCTACGTGGGTCGCTACTCGGTGCCCACCGACGAGGCGGTCCGACTCGTCAAGGCCGCCGGCGGCAAGGCCGTGCTGGCCCACCCCTGGTCACGCGGCAGCGACACGGTGCTCACCGCCGATCGCATCGGTCAGCTCGTCGACGCAGGCCTGAACGGCATCGAGGTCCACCACCCCGATCACGACGACGCGAAGCGTGCGGGTCTCCTGACCATCGCGCGGGACCACGACCTCGTCGTCACCGGCTCCAGCGACTACCACGGCACCGGCAAGACGGAGGCGTTCCGGCTGGGCGCCAACACCACGGAGCCCGAGGAGTTCGCGCGGCTGCTCGGATCCTGACGCTCACGCCGCGGCGAGGAACGGCAGCCAGGCGTCGGCGAGGCCCTGGGTGTTCTCGATCGCGGGGGAGTGTGCCGAGTCCTCGATGACGTGGATGTCCGTCCCGAGCCGCGTCGCCATCGCGGCCTGGACGTCGTGCGGCCAGGCGTCGTCGTCGGCCCCGCGCCCGACCCACACCGGCAGCGCCAGCGCGGCGATCTCGTCGATGCGGTCGGGACTGTGGATCAGCACCTGAGTCATCGCCCGAAGGGACGCTGGGTCGTTGGCGACGAACCGGCGCTCGAGGAACGCGGCGATGTCGGGGGCGCGCTGGGCGCCGCTCAGCTGCTCGCGGACCCGGTGGATGTCGGCCATGGGGACCGTGCCGAGCGCGTCGACGATCATCGACAACGGACGGTTGGGGGAGTCGCCGAGCGAGCCGGGACCGGTGTCGAGCAGGCTCAGGCTCCGCCAGGCCGATGGTCGCGCGAGGGTGGCCTGCTGGGCGACGAGGCCGCCGAACGAGTGACCGAGAACGTGGCAGGGATCGGGGGTGCAGGCCGCGGCGATCGCGAGTGCGTCGGCCGCGAAACCGTCGAGCGTGTAGTCGGCGCCGGGCTGGCCGGGGGTCTCGAACTGTCCTCGCTGGTCGTACGCGGTGGCATCGAGTCCGGCGTCGGCGAGCAGGGGCAGGAGCGGAGTGAAGTCCTCCTTGCTTCCTGTCCAGCCCGGAATGAGCAGGACGTGGCCGGTCGGCGTGTCCGCACGGGCCACGTGCGCAGCGAACGAGCCGACGGCGGTGTCGATGGTCGTGGCATTGACGCCGGCGGGCAGGGTGAGAGTGCGCGGAGTGCTCATCGGCGCGGGGTCAGCGACCTCGGCGGGCTTGCCGCGCGACGAGTGAGGCAGGCAGGTTCTGCGACAACGTGGTCAGCACCTTGTACCGCGCCGTCGGCACCGAGACGGCCTTGCGCTTGTCGAGGTCCTTGAGCGCCGCTTTCGCCACCTTGTCGGCCTTGAGCCACATCCATCGCGGGATGGTGGCGGTGTCGGCTCCCATCCGCTGGTGGAACTCGGTGCGGACGAACCCCGGGCACAGGGCCATGACGGTGACGCCCGCGTCGGCGTAGTGCAGGTGGGCCCATCGCGAGAGGTTGACGACCCAGGCCTTGTGGGCGGAGTAGGTGCCGCGCGGCGTGAACGCGGCGACGCTCGCGACGTTGACGATCTCGCCGTGGCCGCGCCCGCTCATGGCCTTGATCGCGGCGTCCATGAGGTGCATCGGGGCCCGGACCATGAGGTCGAGCTGGTGGTCCTCGTCGGCGATGTCGGTGGTCCCGAACCAGCCGGCGATCGAGCTGCCGGCGTTGTTGACGAGCAGGTCGACGGGCCGCGTCGAGTCGGTGACGGCGTTGACGGTGTCCCGCAGCCCAGCATCGGTGGTGAGGTCGGCGGTGACGACGTCGACCTCGATGCGCCGGGTCGCGCGCAGGTCCGCGGCGATGGACTCCAGGCGTTCGGTGTCCCGCGCCACGAGAACCAGGTCGTGGCCGCGACTCGCGAGCTCACGCGCGAAGGCGTTGCCGATGCCGGCGGTTGCTCCGGTGATCAGGGCGCGTCCTCTCATGGCGAAAGCATGCCAGAGGCCCGGTCGACACGAGGACCTGTGGGTTCGGGTGCCTGGCTGCGGAGAACCGGCAAGCGCAGTGGCATGATGTCAGCCGTGACGACGACGATCGCGGTGGTGAACCAGAAGGGCGGTGTCGGCAAGACGACGACGGTCGCCTCGTTGGGCGCCGCGCTCGTCGAGCAGGGGCAACGCGTGCTCCTCGTCGACCTCGACCCGCAGGGCGGGCTGACGTTCTCGTTGGGCATCGACCCCGAGGACCTCGACCTCACCGTGGGCGAGGTGCTGCTCGGCACCGCGAAGGCCGAGGACGCGATCCTCGTGACCGACGACGGCATGCACCTGCTGCCCAGCAACATCACCGTGTCGCAGGCCGAGGAAGCCCTCGTCAACCGCACCGGACGCGAGCAGCGCCTGCGTGTGGCCCTCGACAAGGTGGCCACCGACTACGACTGGATCCTCGTCGACTGCCCGCCCACGCTGGGGGTCCTCACCGTCGGCGCGCTGTCGGCGTCGCAGCAGGTGCTGGTCCCCCTCCAGGCCGAGACGCTGTCGCACCGCGGCGTCGGCCAGCTGCTCGACACCGTCCACGACGTGAAGCAGTTCATCAACTCAGAGCTGGAGATCCTCGGCGTCCTGCCGACGATGTACGACGGGCGCACCAAGCACGCCCAGGCCGTGCTGCGGGCCATCCGGGAGACGTACGAGCTGCCGATCGTGACGCCGCCGATCCCCAAGACCATCCGGTTCGCCGAGGCTCCCGCCATCGGACGCTCGATCCTGGGGACCAGCAAGAACCACAAGGGCGCGGAGGCCTACCGCCAGGTGGCGGCAGGCCTCCTCAACGGCCGGTCGTCGACCACCACCTAGTTCGCGCCGGATTCGTCACGGTGCGCGACTGTGCTCAACTCTGACTGACCAGTAACCGGGACGACTAGGATGTCGCCCATGCCCTCCCACCGAGCCGCGGCTCGACATCGTGCGGCCCGTCGCCGCCGGGTCGGAGTATTCAGCGTGGCCCTGGTCGTGACCTTCGCGCTCGGTGCTGCAGGGGTGGGCCTCCTGCCGATGCTGAAGTCGACCGTGCCGCCGTCGAGCGGGGGCACGTCGCTGGAGCGCGCGTCGCTCGTGTCGGTGGCGCGACCGGTCACCGAGGTCATCGCCGCGAAGAGTGCCGAGGCCGTCGAGCTGCGGAAGAAGGCCGAGGAAGCCGCCAAGGCGGCCAGGTCGAAGAGCTTGCCGGCGGACTCCGGTGCCGGCCGGCGGATCGTCTTCTCCGAGGGTGCCCAGCGGGTGTGGTTGGTGGCTGCGGACGGCATCGTCCAGCGCACGTACCTGGTCTCCGGCAGCAAGTTCGACAACCTCGACCCGGGCGCATACGTGGTGCAGTCGAAGACGCGTCAGGCGACGGCCTTCGACTACAGCGGAACCATGGAGTACTTCGTGCGGTTCGCGACGGGCTTCACCGCCCCGATCGGGTTCCACACGGTGCCGGTCGACAACGACGGGATACCCGAGCAGTCCCGGGACGAGCTGGGCACCCCGCAGTCGGCCGGGTGCGTCCGCCAGTGGCGCGACGACGCCATCGCCCTGTGGGACTTCGCCCCGGTGGGCACCAGAGTCGTCGTCACCCCCTGAGCGGCGGGCTCACTCCGCCTTCGACACCGTCTGCCCACCGCGGGTGCGGTTACGGTTGCGGTTGCGACGCTTGCGGCTGGACGAGCCGCCCTCGCTGGGCGCCGTGCCCGACGACGAGCCGGCTGCGTTCGAGGCCGTCTGACCGCGACCGCCCTGGCCCCGGCCGCCCTGCCCACGTCCACCTTGACCGCGGCCGCCCTTGCCATCGGAGTCCCGACGGGGCTCCTTCGGCGACGGCGGCTTGAGCCGACCCTTGACGTCGTGCGAGATGCCGAGGTCGTGGAAGAGGTGCTCGGAGGTGGAGTACGTCTCCTGCGGCTGTGGGAACGGCAGGTCGAGCTCCTTGTTGATGAGCTGCCAGCGCGTCATGTCGGCCCAGTCGACGAACGTGACGGCGATGCCCGAGGCGCCGGCGCGACCGGTGCGGCCGATGCGGTGCACGTACGTCTTGTGGTCCTCGGGGCAGTTGTAGTTGATGACGTGCGTGATGCCGGCGACGTCGATGCCACGCGCGGCGACGTCGGTGGCCACCAGGGTGTTGACCTTGCCGTCACGGAAGCGTTGCAACGCCTTCTCGCGCGCCGTCTGCGCCATGTCGCCGTGCAGCGGCGAGGCCGGGAAACCGCGGTCGACCAGCTCGTCGGCCACGCGCTGGGCCGTGCGCTTGGTGCGGGTGAAGACGAGGACTCGACCGACGTCGTCGGCCTGGAGGACGCGCGCGACGATCTCCGGCTTGTCCATGTCGTGGGCCTGCCACACGAACTGCGCGGTGGCGGGAACGAGGTGGTCCTCGTCGGGCGACTCGGCGCGGATGTTCATCGGATGACGCATGTGCTTGCGGGCCAAGGTGACGATCGCGGCGGGCATGGTCGCCGAGAACAGCATCGTCTGGCGCAGCTCCGGCGTCTTGGCGAGGATCGACTCGACGTCGGGCAGGAAGCCGAGGTCGAGCATCTCGTCGGCCTCGTCGAGGACGAGCGACTTGACGTGGGACAGGTCGAGCGCGCCGCGGTTGGCGAGATCGAGCAGCCGGCCCGGCGTGCCGACCACGATGTCGACGCCGGACTTCAGCTTGTCGAGCTGGTGCTCATAGGGCACGCCGCCGTAGATGGTGAGGTTCCGGGTGCCGCGCTTCGCGGATGCGGTGTCGATGTCCTTGGCGACCTGGATGGTGAGCTCGCGGGTCGGCGTGACGATCAGGGCCTGCGGCTTGCCGGGAGCGGCGAGCTGGTCGTAGTCGGGGTCGTGCGGCGCGACGGTGCGCTGGATGACGGGGATCGCGAACGCCAGCGTCTTGCCGGTGCCGGTACGCGCCTGGCCGATGAGATCGGTGCCGATGAGGCCTACCGAGAGCGTCATCTCTTGGATGGGAAAAGGATGGGTGATGCCGACGTCGTCGAGCGCGTCGGCGATCTCGGGCATGACGCCCAGATCTTTGAACGTAGTCAGGGGACTTCTCGAATTCTTCAGACTCAGATGGTTTTCTCGACCCCATCCTATCGTCCGATGGACTCAGGGCCGCGCTACGCTGCGATCCCATGGCCTCGAACGACGTTCCCGCACCCTCAGCCTTCGACGATCCGGTGTACCGCACCGGCGTCGTGGAGCTGCTCGGCGTGCTCGCCTACGGCGAGATCAGCGCCTGCGAACGACTGGCCGACGACGCCAAGCTCGCCCCCGACCTGCACACGAAGGTCGAGGTCGCGGCCATGGCCGTGGCGGAGTTCCACCACTTCGAGCTGCTGCGCGACCGCCTCGTCGAGCTCGGCGAGGACCCGTTCGAGGCGATGGCCCCGTTCGCCACCACGTTCGAGCGGTTCCACCGTCAGACGGCCCCGTCCGACTACCTCGAGGGCCTGGTCAAGGCGTACGTCGGCGATGGGCTGGCCTCCGACTTCTACCGTGAAGTCGCCTCGTACCTCGACCCCGGCACCCGCGAGCTCGTGCTCGACACGCTCAGCGGCACCGGGCACTCCGAGTTCGTCATCGAGCAGATTCGCGCCGCCATCGAGGCCGACCACCGCGTCGGTGGCCGCCTGGCGCTCTGGGGCCGGCGCCTGATGGGTGAGGCCTTGAGCCAGGCCCAGATGGTCGTGGCCGAGCGTGACGCGCTGAGCGCCGTGCTCGTCGGTGGCATCGACCAGCCGGGCATGGACCTGGCCGCGATCGGCCGGATGTTCACCCGCCTCACCGAGGCCCACGCCGAGCGCATGGAGAAGCTCGGCCTGGCCGCGTAGCCGATCTTCAGCTGCCGGCGACGAGTCCGAATCCGACCTTCTTGCGACCGTTGTCGGCAGTGAAGGAGAGGTACGCGACCTTGTCGGCCGGCACGGCCACGGTGTGGCCCTTGTCATCGGTGATGCTGAAGACCGTCTCGTCGGAGATCGACGACTCCAGTGACTTCAGCACGTCGTCGGGCGCCTGATCGGTCTCGACCGACAGCTCGCGTGCGGCGTTCTGCACGCCGATCTTCACTTCCATGGTCACTCTTCTCCTGTTGTGGTCGGGAATCCGCCGATGCCGCGCCAGGCCAGGGCGGCAGTGAGCTCGATGGCCTCGCTCCGGCTGAGCTGCGAGTCGCCGGAGAGCCAGTTGCGGGCGCCCACGTGGCCCATGCCGACCAGGCTCACGGCGAGCAGGTGCGACGCCGGGCCGGGCAGCCCGGTGTCCTCGTGGATGACCTCGGCGATGGCCGCGGCCGACTCGTGGATGACGCGGTCGACCTGCTCGCGGACCGACGGGTCGTTGGTGAGGTCGGACTCGAACACGAGGCGGAACGCCGCGCCCTGGTCGGCGACGTAGTCGTACCAGAGCTCCATCGTGGCCTGCACGCGGCGGCGGTTGTCGGTGGTGGAGGCGAGAGCGCCCTTGACCTCGGCGATCACGGTGTCGCACGACGTCTCCAGCAGGGCGAGGTACAGGTCGAGCTTGCCGGGGAAGTGCTGGTAGAGCACCGGTTTGGACACGCCCGCACGCACGGCGATCTCGTCCATCGAGGCGGCGTGGTAGCCCTGCTCGACGAACACGTCGAGCGCGACGTCGAGCAGCTGGGCCCGACGCACCGAGCGCGGAAGGCGGCTCGTGCGGGTTCGGACGGGAAGGGCTTCGCTCACGGGCCCAAGCGTAGTCGGCCGACGAAGCCTCGACGTGTCAGCATCCGGACGGCCGAGCGCTCCTCGCCGGGGTCGGGGAACATTGATGGTCCGGACGCTGTTCATCCAGGTGAACGACACCGTCACGTGCACCGCACAGAGGAGAGAGATTCGTGGTCGCCCCACTCGTGGAACCTGCCGACGAACTGACGATCGACGAGGTCCGCCGCTACAGCCGGCACCTGATCATCCCCGACGTCGGCATGACCGGACAGAAGCGACTCAAGAACGCCAAGGTCCTCATCATCGGCGCCGGCGGGTTGGGCAGCCCGGCCCTGCTGTACCTCGCCGCCGCCGGCGTGGGCACGCTCGGCATCATCGACGACGACGTGGTCGACGAGTCGAACCTGCAGCGCCAGGTCATCCACGGGCAGTCCGACATCGGCCGGCCCAAGGTCGAGTCCGCCGCGGCATCGGTCGCCGAGATCAACCCGTTCGTGAAGGTCGTCCAGCACAACGTGCGGCTCGACAACGACAACGTATTCGAGATCTTCGCCGACTACGACCTGATCGTCGACGGCACCGACAACTTCGCCACCCGCTACCTCGTCAACGACGCCGCGGTCATCCTCGGCAAGCCGTACGTGTGGGGCTCCATCTACCGCTTCGAGGGTCAGGTGTCGGTGTTCTGGGCCCAGGAGGGTCCTCAGTACCGCGACCTCTACCCCGAGCCCCCGCCGCCCGGCATGGTGCCGTCATGCGCCGAGGGCGGAGTGCTGGGTGTGCTCTGCGCGTCCATCGGATCGATCATGTCCACCGAGGCCATCAAGCTCATCGCCGGCATCGGTGATCCCCTGATCGGCCGGCTGATGGTCTACGACGCGCTCGAGATGCGCTACACCACGCTCAAGATCCAGCGCGATCCCGAGGGCGTCCTGCCCACCGAGCTGATGGACGACTACGAGGCCTTCTGCGGCGCCATCAGCGAGGAGGCTGCGGACGCTGCGGCCGACTCCACCATCTCGGTCCAGACCCTCGACGGGTGGCTCAAGGAGCGCAACGACGGTGGCCGCGACTTCGTGCTGGTCGACGTGCGCGAGCCCAACGAGTACGAGATCAACAAGATCCCGGGCTCGGTGCTCATCCCCAAGGGGGAGTTCCTCAACGGCAACGCTCTGGAGCAGGTCCCGGACGACAAGCAGGCGGTGCTCTACTGCAAGTCCGGAGCCCGCTCGGCCGAGGCGCTCGCGGTGCTCAAGGGCGCCGGATACGCCGACGCGGTGCACGTCGGCGGTGGTGTCGTGGCCTGGGTCAACCAGATCGACCCCAGCCAGCCCGCCTACTGACGCGTGAACGACGGCTTCACCGAGCAGGTGCTGGCCCACGTCGAGCGGATCCCGCCGGGGCGGGTCGCCACCTACGGGCTGATCGCCGACGCGATCGGCCACGGCGGCGCCCGTCAGGTCGGCCGGGTGATGTCGCTCGAAGGGGCGGCGGTGTGCTGGTGGCGGGTCGTCCGGGCGAACGGCACGCTTCCGCCTCACCTCATGACCGATGCCCAAGAGCACTGGCGTGCCGAGGGCACGCCCGTGCTTCGAGGCCGGGTGGTCGTGGCCGAGGCTCTCTGGAGCGTCGACCCGAGCTAGCCGATCAGCTGCTTCGCCTGGTCGATGACGAGGATCACCGAGAAGAACCCGTAGAACGCGACCGCCCAGATGATCGCGGCGAAGCGCACGCCGCGGAGGCCGATCTCGCGGGGCAGCACGCCTCGGTTCAGCTTGAGCAGCAGCATCGAGTACACGAACATCACCAGTCCGTTGAGCGCGGAGGCGATCACCAGGAGCAACAGCGGCTGGTCGACACCGATGAGCAGGATCGCCGAGCCGAAGGCGATCATCGCCCAGACGGTGATGAAGTACAGCCGGCTCTCGCTCCAGCGGTCGCTGTCGCGCAGCGTGGTGGTCTTGAGGACGTCGGCGGTGAGCCGCCCGATCATGTCGAGCACCACCAGGTTGGTCGAGAAGAGCACGACGCTGCCGATCAGCCAGAACACCGTGCCGAGCCAGGCACCCTTCGTGTCCTGGAGCGCCTCGCCCTGCAGCCGGATGAAGTCGAAGCTCTCGGCGTCGCTGCCGACCCCGATCGTGACGAACGTCAGCGTCATGAACACCAGCAGGGCCACCGCACCGATCACGAAGAAGGTCCAGAACTGCTCCCGGTTGGCGACCTTCCACCACCCGTTCCACCGGCGCATGTTCTCCTCGTCGCGATGGAAGAAGTAGCCCGTCGTCGGGGCCGCGATCTCCTCGCCCGTGAACGGCGAGACCACCTTCGGCAGCTTCGCGCCCATGCCGAGTCCCTTGTCGCGGACCCAGTTGGACTGCACCAGGTTCATCACCCCGCCGGCGCCGGCAAAGGCGATGGCGCCGAGCAGGGCGGCGGCCCCGACGTCGGAGACGCCGCCCGGGATCTCGTCGACGGCGACGAAACCTCGGCCGAGCTCGGCATATCCGTCGACCCCGAGCAGGGCGACGACGGCGTAGAGGACGAACAGGACGATGAGGGCCACCATGAAGAACTGGATCTTCTCGATCGTCCGGTAGACCACCGGCGAGAAGGTCAGCACGACGCCGATGAGCACCAGCACCCCGATCGTGATGGTCGGAATCGCGTCCTCGGAGAACCCGAGCGCGAAGCTGAGGGTGGTGGTGCCACCGGTGGCCCAGCCCGGCCACATCCAGGCCAGGACACCCATGAGGATGAACAGGACGCCCCACGGCTTCCAGATCCGGGTGAACCCGGTGACCGCGGTCTCGCCAGTGGCGAGGGTGTATCGCTCGATCTCCATGTTCAGGAAGTACTGGGTGCCCACCCCGAGGATGACCAGCCACACCAGCACCAGCCCGACCTGTGACGCGATGCTCGGCCAGAGGACGTACTCGCCCGAGCCGATCGCCCCGGCGAGCAGCAGCACGCTCGGGCCGACCACCTTCTTCATCGGGAGAGGCTCCGGCAGGTCGGTGTACTCGACCGGCGGTACGTGTTTGTCGGGTATTTCGTTGATGGTGGTCATGGTCGGACCCTCCTTGGGCCTCTAGGGTTCTGGGGACCTGGTGGCTCGCGGGTCACGACCCGACCGTCGTCGGGCACAGCGAAATCGGCGCGGTGGTCGCGCGGCGCAGACGCGACACATGTCAGCGTGGCGCCGGCGACATCGGCACTCATCGAATCCCCCCAAGTCTTCCGTGGAAGACGGCTTCGACAATCGACAAGACCGTAGACCGATCGAGCCGAGCCGGCAACCGGTGGACGGAGCGCACCCCGTGCGGAGCGGGGAGCCATGGATGTCCGGGCCGTCTGCTGAGATGGGCTCATGCCCGAGTACGTCCTGATGCCACCTGCTGCGCGCGAACCCGCCGCCCCGCCGGTTCTGGACGACGAGCAACGAGCCGTGGTCGAGCACGGGTCCACGCCGGGCCGCGGGCCGCTGCTCGTGCTCGCAGGCCCCGGCACCGGCAAGACCACCACGGTCGTCGAGACGGTCGTCACCCGGATCGAGCGCGAGTCGCTCAGCCCCGACGAGGTGCTCGTGCTCACGTTCAGCCGCCAGGCTGCCGTGGAGGTCCGAGGTCGCATCGCCCGGCGGCTCGCCCGCACCACGGCCGCCACGCCGGCGATGACGTTCCACGCTTTCTGCTACGCGCTGTTGCGCAGCGAGCAGGCCTCCGACCGCTACACCGCGCCCATGCGCCTGCTCACGGCCCCGGAGCAGGACGCCGCCATTGCCGAGATGCTCCGCAGCGGCGATGCGCAGACGTGGCCGCGCGAGCTCCGGGCGGCCCTGCACACGCGAGGGTTGGCGTCGGAGCTGCAACGGTTGATGGCCTCGGCGCGGGGCCTGGGCCTCGACTCCGTCGACGTCGAGTCACTGGGCCGTGCGACCGGACGCGACGACTGGGCGGCGGCGGGTCGCTTCTTCGACGAGTACACGTCGGTGGCGGCGCTGGAGAACACCATCGACCACACCGACATGATCTTCCAGGCCGTCCGTCTCCTCGACGATCCCGACACCCGCCAGCGGTGGCGGTCCCGCTTCCGGCTGGTCGTCGTCGATGAGTACCAGGACACCGACCCCCTCCAGGTGGAGTTCCTGCAGGCGTTGGCCGGCGACGCCTCAGACCTCGTGGCGGTCGGCGACCCGTACCAGTCCATCTACGGGTTCCGCGGTGCCGACGTCCGCGGCATCGTCGACTTCCCGGAGCGGTTCGCCCGGTCCGACGGCGAACCTGCGCCCACCATCGTGCTGCGCAACACGCATCGGTACGGAGCGGCGATCGGCGCCGCCGTGCGTTCGGTGGTGCACAACCGGGGGGCGCTGGGGGTCGTCGACGGCACCAAGTACGAGCAGCTGCGCTCGGCGACGTCCCGGGTCGACGATCCCGGCTCGGTCGAGGTCCGCACCTTCGTGTCGCCCACCGCCGAGGTCGAGCACGTCGCCCTGCTGCTGCGCGAGGCCCACCTGCACGACGAGGTCCCGTGGTCCGACATGGCCGTCCTCGTCCGCTCCGGTGCCCATCTCGGCCGGCTGCAGCGGGCGTTCGGCGCCGCCGGTGTGCCGGTCGAGGTCGCCGGCGACGAGGTGCCACTCGCGCTCGAGCCGGCCGTGCGCACGCTCCTTGCTGCCCTGCACGCCGCCGACGACCTGCGTGCCGCTCGCCCGCTCGACCCGGCCGCGGCCCAGGCTCTGCTCACCGGACCGCTCGGCGGTCTCGACGCGGCCTCGCTCCGGCGGCTCGGCCGGCTGCTCCGTCGCCAGGAGGACGACCATCCCCGCCCGTCCCGAGTGCTGGTGGCCGAGGCGTTGGCCGACCCGGCTGGGCTCGTCGAGCGCCCAGGAACCCCGGACGGCCAGGCCGTGGCAGCCGCCGTTCGGTTGGCCGGACTGTTGCGACGAGCCGCCGACGCGATCGCCGCCGGCGAGGCCGCCGAGCAGGTGCTCTGGATCCTGTGGCAGGGCACCGACTGGCCGGAGCGACTGCGTTCGCGGTCGGAGTCCGGGGGCGAGGGTTCGCTCCAGGCCGACCACGACCTCGACGCCCTCTGCGCGCTGTTCGCCGAGGCGGCCCGCGCCGAGGAGCAGCACGCCCACCGTTCCGTCGTCGAGATCGCCCTCGCGCTCGAGGCACAGCAGATCCCCGCCGACACGCTGGCCCAGCAGTCGGCGCCGGCCCAGGCGGTCCAGCTCATGACGGCTCACCGGGCCAAGGGCCTGGAGTGGCCTCTTGTCGTCGTGGCCGGGGTGCAGGACGGGGAGTGGCCCGACGTCCGCTGGCGCAGCAGCCTGCTCCAGGTCGAGCGGATGAGTCCCGACGGGCTCCAGCCGCTGCCGTCGGCGCGGTCGATGGTCGCCGAGGAGCGTCGCCTTTTCTACGTCGCCTGCAGCCGGGCCCGGCGTCGCCTGGTGGTGACGGCGGTGGCCAGCGGCGCCGACG
This sequence comes from uncultured Actinomycetota bacterium, assembly GCA_963781445.1. Taxonomy (GTDB): domain Bacteria; phylum Actinomycetota; class Actinomycetes; order Propionibacteriales; family Nocardioidaceae; genus Aeromicrobium. Next base: position 25,789 of record CAWAGS010000010.1, on the reverse strand, counting down.
ACGGTGACCAGCCGTCCCGCTTCCTCGGCGAGCTGCACGCCGACCTGTCCGGCGCGGCGGGCACCTGGCCGGTTCCCGAGCGCCGGCCGCAGCGGGCGATGTCGTTGCGAGGAGCCGTGGCCGAGCTGCGACGCCTTGGCGAGACCACCGACGATCCGGCCGTGCGCACCAAAGCCGCGGTTGCGCTGGCCGGGCTGGTCGAGCGCAAGGTCGTCGCGGGGGCGAACCCCGATCGGTGGTGGGGCCTGCGCGACATCACCCACGCTCCCGAGCCGATCCGTGACCCAGCGGTGCCGCTGCGGGTCTCCGGCAGCGCGGTCTCCACGATCGTGGAGTGCCCGCTGCGGTGGTTCCTCGACCGCGAGGCGCGCGGCGGGCGCGGAACGTCGGCGGCCCAGGGGTTCGGGTCGATCGTGCACGCGATCGCGGCCGACGTCGTGCGGTCGCAGGTCGATCCCGACCCGGACGTCCTGGCCGCGAACCTCGACGACATCTGGCCGCAGCTCGAGCACGCGGCCGAGTGGATCGGCGCGCGCGAGCACGAGGCCGCCGTCGAGGCGATCGTGCGGTTCAGCCGCTGGCATCGTGAGCACGGCCGCGACGTGCGAGCCGCCGAGCACTCGTTCACCGTGCAGACGGACATCCACGGCCGCACGGTGGAGATGAACGGCTCGATGGACCGCGTCGAGCTCGATGCCGACGGCGTCCACGTGGTCGACCTCAAGACGTCCCGCAACCCGCCGGCGGGCAAGGAGCTGGCGGAGTACCCGCAGCTGGGCTTCTACCAGCTGGCGGTGCAGCACGGGGCCACCGCCGAGCTCACCGGCGACGCACCCGCCGCCGGCGCGGAGCTGGTCCAGCTCCGCAAGGACGAGAAGGGTCTTCCCGGCTATCCCAAGACCCAGGCTCAGGACCGTCCGCCGGCGGACGAGCCGTTCTTCGCAGTCGACCAGCTCGTCCGCTCCGTGCGCGCCATCGTCGACGAAGACTTCCCGGCCACCGCCTCTCAGAAGGCGTGCCAGTACTGCGAGTTCCAGCGGGTGTGCCCGGCCAAGGACGAGGGCGCCACCATCCTCGGGGAGGGAGCTCGATGAAGGCCGTGCGCGACGAGGACCACCTGCGTCAGCTGCTGGGCATCCCCTTCACCACGGCGCAGATGACGGCCATCACGGCCGGGCTCGACGAGCCGGGGGTCATCATCGCCGGCGCCGGGTCGGGCAAGACCACCGTGATGGCTGCGCGGGTCGTGTGGCTGGTCGGGCACCTCGGTGTGTCGCCCGAGCGCGTCCTCGGCCTGACGTTCACCAACAAGGCCGCGGCCGAGCTCGGCCAACGGGTGCGCGCCAGCCTTGAGGTCCTCCAGGACCCGACCGAGGGCGAGCCCTCCACGTCCACGTACCACGCCTTCGCCGGCGGCCTCATCGCCGAGCACGGCCTGCGCCTGGGCGTCGAGCCCGATCTCCGGCTGGTCACGGACGCCTCCAGCTTCCAGCGCATGGCTCGGGCGATCGAGTCGTACGACGGCCGGCTGCGCGAGGTCACCACCCATGTGCCGAGCCTCGTGGGCCAGGTGATGTCGCTCGACGCCCAGCTCGCCGAGCACCTGGTCGAGCCCGAGGTGCTCCGCGCGCACGACGACGAGCTCGTTCGTGAGTTCCTCACCGCCGACCGGCCCCAGGCGGTGCTGCGCGACGCGGCGAGCGCCGCGCAGAAGCGCATCGAGCTGAGTCACCTCGTCGACCGCTACCGCGCCCTCAAGTCCGCCGACGGCGTCATCGACTTCTCCGACCAGATGGCCTGGGGAGCCAAGCTCGCCCTGCTGCCCGAAGTCGGCGCCGCGATGCGGGAGCGGTTCGACATCGTCCTGCTCGATGAGTACCAGGACACCTCGGTGGCGCAGCGCGACCTGTTGCAGGCCCTGTTCTCCGGCCGCGACGTCGACTCCGGTCGGGGGTTCCCGGTCACCGCCGTCGGCGACCCCGCGCAGGCCATCTACGGCTGGCGCGGCGCCGCGGCGGGCAACCTGGAGCAGTTCCTCGACGACTTCCCCCGGGCCGACGGTGGCCGAGGCCGCCTCTACACGTTGGTCGAGACGCGCCGCTGCGCGCCGGAGATCATCGCCGCGGCGAACCACCTGGTCGCGCCGTTCTACGACGTGTCTTCGGTGGTGCAGCCGCTGACGTCGGCCACGGAGCCGGGCGGCACCGTCGACGTCGGGCTCTACCGCACCGTCGATGAGGAGATCGACGCGATGATCGCGGCCATCCGCGCCACCGACGGCCGGTTGCGCGACATCGCGATCCTGGTCCGGGTGGCGCGCGAGAACGGCGCCATCGTGCAAGCGCTGCGAGACGCGCACATCCCGTTCGAAATCGTCGGGCTCGAGGGCCTGCTGTCCCAGCCCGAGGTGCTCGACCTGCTCGCCCTGCTCGAGATCGTCGAGGACGTCACCGCCAACCCGGCCGTGCTCCGGCTGCTCACCGGGCCTCGGTGGAGCATCGGGCCGCGCGACCTTGCCCTCCTCGGCCGCCGCGCCGCGACGCTGAGCGGGCGCGCGTTCGGCCGCGACGACGAGACCACGCTGGCAGCCGAGCTCGCCCGCGCCGTCGAAGGTGTCGACCCCACCGAGATCGTGTCGCTGGCTGACGCGCTCGACGACCCCGGCGACCTCGCGTACTCGCCCGAGGCACGCGAGCGCTTCACCGAGGTCTCCCGGCTGATCTCGGCAGTCCGGGCCCACGTCGGCGAACCACTCCTCGACCTCGCCCGCCGCGGGGTCCGTGCGCTCGATCTCGACCTCGAGCTCGAGGCCGGCGACGTCACCGGTGCCGCCGACAACATCGCCCTGCTGCTCGAGGCCATCGCCGACTACTCCGACACCGATCGCTACGCCTCGCTGTCAGGTCTCGTCGCCTACCTGGAGGCCGAGCGCTTCTTCAGCGGCGGCATGGAGGTCTCGACCCCGTCGGAGGCCGAGTCGGTCAAGCTCCTCACCATCCACCGCGCCAAGGGACTGGAATGGCCCACGGTGTTCGTGCCGCTGGTGTCCAGCACGGTGTTCCCGTCGGGCCGCGGCCGCACGCGCTGGATCGGCAGCGCCCAGACGTTGCCGGTGCCCTTGCGCGGTGACGCCGCCTCGCTGCCGACCATCGAGGAGTGGACGGCCAAGGCGCGCGCTGCCTACGAGACGGCCGACCGCGCCGATTGCCTGATGGAGGAGCGTCGGCTCGGCTACGTCGCCTTCACCCGCGCCGCGCGCCGCCTGGTGGTCTCGGGCCACTGGTGGGGCCGAACCCAGCAACGCCCGCTCGGTCCGTCCGACTTCCTCGTCTCCACCGCGGCATGGCTGCAGGAACACGGCGTCATGCCCCTGCGCTGGGCCGATGCCCCGCAGCAGGGAGACCCCAACCCGTACCTGGTCGAGGCCGACGGCATCGCCTGGCCGGCGACCCGGCCACCGCTGGAGGGTCGCCGGGCCTTGGCCGCCGACGTGCGGGCGGCTCTCGACGGGCGACTCACGGTCCCGCTGCCGTCCGATCCCGACCTGCCGGAGCTCGCGCGCTTCGACGCGCTGGAGAACGATCTCGAGCTGCTCGCGGCCGAGGCCGCCGAGGCAGGCGCCGACGTGCGCAAGGTGCCGTGGCCGGCCGGCCTGTCGGCCACGTCGGCGCTCTCACTGACTCAGGATCCGGCCGAGTTCGCCCGCAGCCTCGCTCGGCCGATGCCGCGGCGCCCGTCGGCCGCAGCCCGCTTCGGCACCCGGTTCCACGCCTGGATCGAGGACCACTACGGCATGACCGGCCTGTTCGACCCCACCGATCTGCCCGGTCGCGGCGACGTGGGCATCGACACCGACGCCGAGCTCGATCGGCTCAAGCAGCTGTTCCTGGAGTCGGAGTTCGCTGCCCGCGAACCGGTGCAGATCGAGACGCCTTTCACCCTGGTCCTGGGTGGTCAACCGCTCGGTGGCCGCATCGACGCCGTGTTCTCCACCGGGTCCCACGATGACGAGCAGTTCGAGGTCGTCGACTGGAAGACCAACCGGGCCGCCGATGCCGATCCGCTCCAGCTGTCGATCTACCGCCTCGCGTGGGCCGAGCTCACCGGCGTCGACCTCGCCCGCGTCACGGCCGCCTTCTACTACGTGCGGCTCGGTGAGACGGTCCGCTTCGCGCACGACGACCTGCTCGACCGCGCCGGGCTCGAGCAGGCGCTCGGCCTCGACGACCGGCGGCTAGCCTGACGACGTGGACTTCGCCTTCTCCCGCACCCAGCACGACCGCGCTGCCCACCTGCGTCTCGATGACGCCTGGCGGTCCGAGGACCTGCGCGTCATGGTGGTGGGCGGCGAGCACGTGGCCTCTGCCGACGGGCGCGGCATCCGCTGGATCAGAGCGGACGAGGCGCCGGACGGCGAGTGGATCTTCCTCGGCCTGCGCGACGGCACGGCGTACGCAGCGGTGGTGGTGGAGAGGGTCGACCCGTCGCTGCAACCGGTCAGCCTGCGGATGCTCGGTCCGACGGTGGCTCCCGAGGACGCCTCCCTTGCGGTCCACGCGGTGGGCCTGTCCCGCTGGCACCAGACGCACCGGTTCTGCGCGACGTGCGGGTCGGCCACCGTCACCGGACAAGCCGGCCACACCCGTCAGTGCCCGAGCTGCGGCGCCACCCACTTCCCGCGCACCGACCCCGCCGTCATCATGCTCATCACCGATGGCGACGACCGCGCTCTGCTCGGCCGGCAGCCCAGCTGGCCAGAGCTCCGTTTCTCCACGCTCGCCGGCTTCGTGGAGCCGGGGGAGACGTTGCCGGATGCGGTGCGGCGCGAGGTGATGGAGGAAGTCGGCATCGAGGTCGGCGACGTGGAGTTCGCCGGCAGCCAGCCGTGGCCCTTCCCGTCCAGCCTGATGCTCGGGTTCCACGGCACCGCGCTCACGCACGACATCCGCGTCGACCATCACGAGATCGCCGAGGCGCGGTGGTTCACGCGTGCCGAGATCACCGAGATGTCCGCCGACGGTGATCTGCTCCTTCCGCCGATCGTGTCCATCTCCCGCTGGCTCGTCGAGAACTGGCACGGCGGGGAGATCAGCGGACGCTGGTGACGCGTCCGATCCGGGTGGATCCGCGCTCAGGAGGCGAGCTGCGCCTTCACCTGCGCCACGGAGGGATTGGTGAGGGCTGAGCCGTCGCCGAAGACCAGCGTCGGCACCGTGTGGTCGCCGCCGTTCGCCTTCGCCACGAGCTGGGCGGCCGAGGGGTCGGCCTCGATGTCGACCTCGTCGAACGCGATGCCTTCGCGTGTCAGCTGGCTCTTGAGTCGGTGGCAGTATCCGCACCACCGGGTCGAGTAGAGCGTGAACGAACCAGGCATCTGAGTGTCCCCTCCGAGGAATAGTGTGGGCTCACCGCAGCGCGATGAACTTGTTTCATTGTCAACCATTTTCGCACGCCCGGCATTCCCGAGCCCCACTCCACCAGTCAGGAGCCACGTGTCAGATCCCGACGATCTCCTGTCCCACCTCGACCCGGAGCAGCGCGACGTGGCCACCGCGCTCCGGGGCCCGGTGAGTGTCGTCGCCGGTGCGGGTACGGGCAAGACGCGGGCCATCACGCACCGCATCGCCTATGGCGTGGCCACCGGCATCTACCAGCCCCGTGAGGTCCTCGCGGTCACCTTCACCACCCGCGCGGCCGGGGAGATGAGGGGCCGCCTCGCGCAGCTCGGGGCGTCGGGCGTCCAGGCCCGCACCTTCCACTCCGCAGCCCTTCGTCAGGCCCGCTACTTCTGGCCGCAGACGTACGGCACGGTCTTCCCGGAGATCGTGCAGTCCAAGTTCGGGCTCGTCGCCGAAGCCGTGCGGCGGATGGGCCTGCGCGCCGACACCGCGCTGCTGCGCGACCTCTCCTCGGAGATCGAGTGGGCCAAGGTCAGCAACGTGCGCCCGGCCGACTACGCCGCCGCGGCAACGACGGCGCACCGAGAGGTCGCCGAGCTCGACGCTGCCACCACGGCATCGCTGATGACCGCGTACGAGGACGTCAAGCGCGAGCGCGGCCGCATCGACATGGAGGACATCCTGCTCGTCACGGCCGCGATCCTCGCCGACGACGAGCGGGTCGCCGCCCAGGTGCGGCGGCAGTACCGCTGGTTCGTGGTCGATGAGTTCCAGGACGTCAACCCGCTGCAGTCCACGTTGCTCGACCTGTGGCTCGGCGGCCGCGACGACGTCTGCGTCGTCGGTGATCCCCGACAGACGATCTATTCGTTCGCCGGCGCCTCACCCAAGATCCTCACCTCCTTCAACCGTCGCTTTCCCGACGCCGAGCGCATCGAGCTGGTCCGCAACTACCGCTCCACGCCACAGGTCGTGGCCGTCGCGAACGCGGTCTTCGATCGCGGCCGCGGCGAGGCGTCCGCCGGTGTGCGGTTGCAGTCGCAGGCCGAGCCCGGCGACCCGGTCACGTACGCCGGTCACCCCGACGAGACGGTCGAGGCCAACGCCGTCGCCAACGAGATCGCCCTGCTGAACCGCCGTGGCACCCCGTACCGCGAGATGGCCGTGTTGTTCCGCATCAACGCGCAGTCGGAGGCGTTCGAGGAGGCTCTCGGCGAGCACGGCATCCCCTACACGCTGCGGGGCGTCGAGGGGTTCTTCCACCGGGCCGAGGTTCGCCAGGCCGTCACTCTGCTCCGGGGCGCCGCCCGTGGTGGCGAAGGCGACGACGGCGCACTGGTCGACGTCGTCCGGGCCGTGCTGTCCAGCATGGGCCACACCGACGAGGCGCCGAGCGGAGCGGGTGCCGTCCGCGACCGGTGGGAGTCGCTGCACGCCATCGTGTCCATGGCCGCCGACCTTGCCGAGGAACGCGGTGAGGAGGCCGACCTCACCGCTCTGGTCGCCGACCTCGACCGACGAGCCGAGAATGCTCATGCGCCGACCTCCGACGGCGTCACCCTGGCCACGCTGCACTCGGCCAAGGGTCTGGAGTGGGACGCGGTCTTCTGCGTCGGCGTGCACGAAGGCATGGTGCCGAGCGTCCACGCCCAGACCCCTGAGGCCATCGACGAGGAGCGCCGCCTGTTCTACGTCGGCATCACCCGGGCCCGACACACCCTGGTCATCTCCTGGGCGGCGGCCCGCAAGCCCGGCGGGCGAGGCAGCCGGCGGCCCAGCCGGTTCCTCGACTCGTTGCTGCCGGCGAACCACGAGGCTCGGCAGACGGCGCGGTCGCCGCGCGAGCGCAAGGTCGCCCGGTGCCGCATCTGCAAGCGCCCGCTCGCCGTGGGGGCCGAGCGCAAGCGTGGGCGTTGCGACGACTGCCCGGCCACCTACGACGAGGAGCTGTTCGAGAAGCTGCGAGCGTGGCGCAGCGAGCAGGCCGGCGAGGCCAAGGTGCCCGCGTACGTCGTGTTCACCGACGCCACGCTCCAAGCGATCGCCGAGACCAAGCCGGCCGACCCGGCGGCCTTGGCCACGGTGCCGGGGGTGGGTCCGACCAAGCTCGAGCGCTACGCCGACCAGGTGCTGGCGCTCGTCAACGCCTGAGTATCCGGCCTTTCATCCCGCAATGGGGTGGGCGAATCCCGGCAGGTTCTCCTCCAGGATCGAGCGGAACGGTGCCGTCGCGCCCAGCTGGCTCAGCACCCCGACGCCGCCGGCCCAGACCCGGTGCAGCAGCACGTACTCGCGCGGGATGTTGATCCGCATCGCCGTGCCGATTCCTTCGGGTGTCGGCGCGCCGACGCGGGCCATCTGCGCCCGCATCCAGTCTCGGCTGAAGCTGAAGGACTCCGCGCTCGCCGGCTCGACGAACGGGCCGACGTAGCGCTCGATCATGGCCGCGTCCAGGCCGGCACCGGGACGCAGGAACCCGACCTCCTGGAGCCCGGCGGTGACGGCCTCGAAGTCGCCGTCGACGGCGGCTCGCAGGATCCGGCCGACCTCCGGCGGCACTCCCTCGGGTAGTCGAGCCACGGCGCCGTAGTCGACGACGCCGAGTCGCCCGTCGGTCATGATCCGGTAGTTGCCCGGATGCGGGTCGGCGTGCAGCAGACCGGTGCGCGACGGCCCGGCGAACAGGAACCGCACGTAGGCCTCGCCGTAGTGGTTGCGCTCCTCCTGCGTGCCGTTGGTGATGACCTCGGCCAAGGAGTGGTCGCTCTCGAGCCAGGTGGTGACGAGCAGTCGCTCGGTGTTGGCGATGACGCGGGGCACCACGATGTCGGGGTCATCGGCGAACTCCTCGGCGAACACCGACTGGGACTGGGCCTCCAGGTCGTAGTCGAGCTCCTCGACGATGCGGTCCTGCATCTCCTCGACCATGCCCTTGACGTCGACCGCCGGCGCGATGATGCCGAACAGCCGCGAGAGGCGGGCCACCTGGCGCAGGTCGGTGCGCAGGGCCTTGGCGGCTCCGGGGTACTGCATCTTGACGGCGACCTCGGTGCCGTCGTGCCAGATGCCCCGATGGACCTGGCCGATGCTGGCGGCGGCGGCCGGCTCGTCGTCGAACGTCGGCAGCTTCTCGCGCCAGTCTGGTCCGAGCTCGGTGGTGAGCACGCGGTGGACGGTGGCGGGGGGCATCGGTGGCGCGGCGTCCTGGAGCTTGGTGAGGGTCTCGCGGTACGGGCCGGCGATCTCGTCGGGGAGGGCGGCCTCGAAGATGCTCATGGCCTGGCCGAACTTCATCGCCCCGCCCTTGAGCTGTCCGAGGACGCTGAAGATCTGGTCGGCGGTGCGGCGCTGGACCTCCAGCAGCACGGCCTCGGCTGGTGCGCCGGCGAGGCGCTTGCCCACGCCGAGGGTGGTGCGCCCGGCGAATCCCATCGGCAGGCTGACGAGCTTCGCGCCGCGCGTGAACGCGCTGCCGGGCAGCGAGGTCTGCCGGGTGCGGGGCTTGTCATCGGGCACCCACTCAGGATAGTGCGCGGGTGGCTGCTCAGGCGGCCGGAAGCAGGGCGCAGGAACAGCCGTGATGGAACGTGAGCGGCCAGGTGGTGCGTGCGTCGTGGCGCGGCCCGAGCGCGAGCACGTGTCCGAACGTCCGCGGCCGCGCTCCGTCGGCGAGCGCGAGCACCTCGGCTCCGACCTCCGCCGCGACGACGTGCCGCAGCGGAGCGCTGAGCGACGGGGGAGTCATCGCCCACGTGCGACGGCCGAGCTGCGGCAGGAGCACCGGCCAGGCGCGGTCCCAGTCGGTGCGGTGCAGGTCGAGACAGGACAGGCAGGGAGTGATGCCGGGGACGACCAGCGGTCCCACGCGGACGCGGTCGTCGTCGAGCACCACGAGCAGGTGGGTGAGGCCGGTGCGACTGGCGTCGTCGAAGACGGGTCGAGCCGGTTCGCCGCAGCTGACGACCAGCAGGAGATCGGGGTCCGGAGCGTCGATGGTTCGGACGCCGCTGTCGGTGAGCACGTCCCCGATGGAGCGGGCCAGCGGACGGCTGCAGCGGTCGTCGTGGAGGGCCACGCGGATCGTCGGTCGGGAAGGAGCGAGCTCGCGTGCATCGACGACGGCCCCACAGGCGAGCAGCGGTCGGAGGACGTCGGCGACGTCGGCCTCGAGGTCGGGGGCCTCGGAGCGGGCGAGTCGGCGCAGCTGGTCGACGTCGCGGATGCCGTCGAGCAGGTGCAGGAAGTCTCGAAGGCCCGGCCGGTCGTCGACGACGACGCCGGGGGAGGTGCCCACCTGCAAGTGGGTCGCGTCACGGCGCAGGAGGGGGGCGCCAGGTCGGATGGTCGGCCGCAAGCTCACCGGCCCAGCGTGGCCGGTGGACGTCTAGATGACGAGCCGATCGTCCACACGTATTGATCCAGATGTCCCGAAGCCGAACCGATCTTGTTCAGCGTTCCCTCTCCGAAGCGCCTCGGACCGGGATAAAATCGGTCCACTTGGTGGATCGAAACAACGGGCCACTACCAGGACGTTTCTTTGAAGGCGAAATGGCTCGACAGCTTTCGCGTTTGCAGAAGGCAAGCGTGCTCGTGCCGATGGCGGCTCTCGTCGGCGTCTGGGGTGCCGTCGTCACCAGTTCGGGCCTGGCCACCGCCGGCGGGTCCGAGGCCATCCCCGACGTTGCGTCGAACCCGTTCGACCAGCCGGCCACCGTGCAACACTCTCCGGGCGGCATCGATCCTCGCGCCGGTGCCGAGGGCGCCGCCTCGACCCTCTCCAGCAACGGCATCCCCTCCGCTGCCCTGGAGGCCTACCGTCGGGCCGAGACCCTGCTCGCCAAGTCCGACAAGAGCTGCAGGCTTCCCTGGAACCTCGTCGCCGCCATCGGCCGGGTCGAGTCCAACCACGGCCGCAGCAACGGCAACGCGCTCAGCGCCGAGGGCCTGGCCACGCCCGGCATCTACGGGGTCCCGCTCAACGGCAACGGCGTCGCCACGATCTCCGACACCGACAACGGCAAGTTCGACAACGACACCGTCTGGGACCGCGCCGTCGGGCCCATGCAGTTCCTCCCGGGCACGTGGAACTCGGCCGGTGTCGACGCCGACAACGACGGCACGAAGAACCCGCAGGACATCGATGACGCCGCCACGGCAGCCGGCGTCTATCTCTGTGCCGGCTCCGACGACGTCTCCACCGACCCCGGCGCTCGCGCAGCGGTGCACCGTTACAACCACTCCGACTCCTACGTCGACCTGGTCATGAAGATCTCGGCCGCGTACGCCGCCGGCGACTTCTCCCAGTCCCCCGACGGCTACCCGTCCTCGTCGGTCATCACCAGCCAGTCGAACGACCAGACGCTCTCCCCGAAGCAACGCACGACCGCCAAGAAGAAGCAGGAGACGGCCGAAGAGAAGGGCAACGGCGGAAGCTCGCGGCCTGGTGCACCGAAGCCAGAGCCGACCGCCGAGACTCCAACCCCCTTCGACCCCGAGACCTACGCCCGGGACATCGAGGCGCTGTACATCGAGACCAACGGTCGGCCGATCAGGGAATCGTGCGACGCGAGCCTGACCACGTGGCAGTGCCACTACGACGGCATCAAGGCGTTCAGTGAGTCGCGGCTGGACATCGTGCTGGCCGCACCCGCAGACATCACCGTTCAGCAGGCCGAAGAGATGAGCCAGGAGGCGCGCCTTGCGTGGTTCACGATCGTCGGCGGTGAGTTCCCCGAGCTGGACACCATCGTCACGTTCGTCAACGGCACCGAGACGGGAACGACGAACCGGGCCGATGTGCCCTTGCTCAACCGGTAGGAACTGTCCATCGTTGGCATGTTCGTCAGCTGTGGCGGTCGCACGAGCCTGTCTGAGCGCCGGCCAGGCGGTCGACGCCGGCGGGTGCGGGTGCGGCGGTGAGCGGAAGATTCCGCCGCGGAGACATCACCCGAGATGGCAGCACGACCTGAAGGAGGAGCCCACGAGACCGATCTCCAGCAGCTAGACTCCGCCGCATCATGAGGACGCGTTACACGTCGGCAAGCGGGGTCCGCATCGCCTACCAGACCGTCGGCGACGGTGACTTCGATGTCGTTCTCGTGCCGGGTATGGCGTCGCATGTCGACCTTCACTGGTGCGAACCGAACTACGCCCGGTTCATGCGCGATCTGGCTGGATTCGGTCGGCTGATCACCTTTGACAAGCGAGGGACCGGTCGATCAGATCGCGTGGTCGGGGTGCCCACGCTCGAGGATCGGATGCGGGACTGCGTGGCCGTGCTCGACGCCGCCAAGTCCGAGCGGGCCGTGATCGTCGGGATCTCGGAGGGTGCCGCCCTCGCTGCCCTTCTGGCTGCCACATACCCGGCCCGCGCCAGGGGATTGATTCTGTGCTCCGCCTTTCCGACCGGGTCGAAATCCGGCGACTACCTCGGAGCAGTCCGCGCCGACTGGCATGATCACGCGATCGATGTGTGGGAGCACTGGGGCTCCGGCCGCTCGTACGAGATCTACGCGCCAAACCTGGTGGGAAACGCGATGCACCGCCATCTCCTCGGAGTCTTCGAGCGGGCGGCCGCAGGCCAGCGGATGATGACAGGCCTCGTCGAGGCGCTGTTCACCATCGACATTCGTCACGTTCTGCCGCTGGTCCACGTGCCCACACTGATGCTCCATCGCACGGAGGAAATCGCGCCTGTCGAAAGCGCGCGCCAGATGGCGGAGCTGATGCCCAACTGCCGGTTCATCGAGCTCGAGGGCAATGAGCACGTCCCGTTCGCAGGCCCGGGAGCTCCGGTCATCACCCGCGAGATGGCTCGATTCGTCGCCGACCTCCGTTCACATCGGTTGGATCGAGCCGTCAGCACGGTTCTCTTCACCGACATCGTCGGATCGACCGAGATGGCCGCGGAGCTGGGTGATCGGCGCTGGCTCGAGCTGCTCGATCAGCACGACGAGGTGGTGCGCAGCTCTTTGCGCGAGTTCGGCGGCCGAGAGCTCAAGACCACGGGCGACGGCTTCCTCGCTCACTTCGACGGTCCGGCGCGGGCGGTGCGAAGCGCAGCCACTATCGCTGAGCGGATGCGGCCACTCGACCTGCATGTACGTGCGGGTATCCACACCGGGGAGCTGGAACTCACCGAGGCCGATGCCCGCGGGCTGGCGGTGCATGTGGGTGCGCGGGTCGCGGCGAGCGCGGGAGCGGACGAGATTCTCGTTTCCGCCGCCGTCAAGGACCTCGCCTTCGGTTCAGGGATTGGTTTCGCTCAGCGCGAACGAAGCCAGCTCAAGGGCCTGCCGGGCGAATGGGAATTGTTCGCCGTTGACAAGCCGAGTGCCCTGAAACCGGTACCGCTCTCGACAAGTGAGGCATGGCTGGACCCTCTGTCCGTGTCGGACCGAGTTGAGGTGTGGTGCGCCAGCCATTTCCCCAGCATGGTGCGCGCCGCGATGCGGTTGACGCAGGGCCGCGCCTGACGGCGTCCTACCACCAGGTCCGCCATCACGTCTGTCGTTGTGCCGCGTGGGGGTCGTGGCCATGATCCATCTTCGAGATCAACCGGAATGGGCCTGCCGCATCCGCCGGCATGGATCGTTCACCACGCGGGATGCATTGGCAGTCCGCGTGAGGGCTGCGACGACATGGTGCCGACGCATTCGAGTGGACTCATCGGGACTGTCCCTTCAGCTCTGCCTCGTGAACGTGTCGGTCATGTACAGCGCGCGCTGGAACACCTCGTCGGGGATTCCTTCGTAGGTGGGCATGGTCCCCTCGACGAACTCGAGTGTCAGCGTGTCTCCATCCACGGTCCAGCGGTGGGTGTTCGTGCCGTCTGAGTGCTCGAAGGTGACGGTGTCGCCGTCGATCGTGTACTCGGCGTCGTAGTCGATCGGCTCGCGTTGTCCGTCGGACTCGCCGTAGAGGTTCCACTGGCCGTTCTCGATGCTCAGCTCCAGGACGGTGTCGGTCGAGAACGGGGCGTTGGCCCGGTAGTCCTTGATGAAGCGCTCGAAGCCCTGCTTCCGCAAAGTTGCCTCGGTGTCTCGTGGCGAGACGGAACCGGTGCGCCAGGTGCCTTCCAGAGCGGACTCGGACGCCGCTTCGGAGGTTGCAGGGGTGCTCGCCCGGTCGTCTGGCTCCGCGGAGCAGCCGACGAGCAGGATCGAGGTGGTGGTGATGGCCGCCGCGGCGGTCCGCCAGCTGAGAAGGGTGGCCCAGGGGCCTGACCGTTCCTTGGTCACGGTGTTCGACATGACAATCTCCATCTCTGTGGGGTGCATCAGCCGGGTCTTCGCGACTGTTCCTGATGCGGTAAGGGAACCTGTCTAAATATAGAAAGGCACCCTTACTAATGTCAAGGCACAAATTGTCTCGCTGGATCAGCCGAGCGGCCGGGATTCAGCGGTCTTGCACATTCCGAGGAAGCTGCAGCGGCCACTGCTCGACCTGGGTTCTTCTGTGCGCCTCAGCCTCCGGCGGGCGACGGGGAGGTCGTCGGTGTGGGGGATGGGCTGGGCGACGGGGTCGCGCTTCCCGATGGAGCGACGCTCGGTGTGCCGGATCCTCCCGCCGGGGCGGGTGTCGATTGATCGCCCCCGGACGCGGGAGTCGCACCGGAGGAGGGCGTGGGGGTGCCGCCGGGCGACGGGGACGGCGTCGGCGTGGACGACGTCAGGGGCCCTTGTTCCTTCTCGATGATCGCGAGGATCTCCTCCTCGAAGGCCGTCAGACGTTCGTTGATCTCCGACAGTGGGACGTTCGTGATGTTCGCGCCGAAGGCTGCGATCTCCTCCCACACTCGGGCGATCTCCTCCATCCCGGCCTCGCTGAGCGGGCCCTCCAACGTGGCGAAGAGCTGGGTGGCCAGTGCGTACGTCAGGCAGTTCACGCAGTCGTAGTTCACCGCGGCAGCGATGTTCTGCGGCGCCGCGACATGGTTGTCGCCCGTGACGAGGACGACCTGGAAGGCGATCGAGACGGCGCCGCAGTTGCGGCAGCTGGCGAAGGCGTAGGACTCGTTGCGTTGTAGCGCCGGCGAGTCGTCGTCCACCCAGATCAGCGCGAAGGCGACGTCGTAACGGATCGTCCCGTCTTTGGTGTTGACCGCGAGCGCCTGGTTGTCGCCGCTCTTGGGCTCGAGCGGCTTGTTGAAGGGAAACACCCACGACTCGGCGGTGCTGCCGTCCCGCGGGACGAGGAGCATCGCGAGCTGGGGCTGAGCGCGTGTGGGGCGCCGGTCCCCGTCGGCCCAGGCGGTGACGAGCTCACCGCGCTGACCGGCAGCGAGGCCCGCCCGGTCTGGTCCGGGCAGGGGAAGTGTCTGTACCGCATCGACGAGGGTGCCGCGTTCGTACGCCATGATCGGCCGGTAGTTGTCCGAGTGGGGCCACCAGACCGCCCCCAAGGCAGCGACCAACGCCGCCCCGACGACCACGGTGGCGGTCCTGCCGAGGGGCTTGCCCTCGGTTCGCTTCGCGGCGGCGACGATGATCTGACGACCCAGCCGAGCGAGCAGGACGAGGATGGCGAGCACCGGGAAGGCGACGGCAACCATCGCGAGCGCCCGGCCGCTGACCCCCATGACGTCGCCGTCTGCGAAGGCCGTGGACAGCAGCTGTTGCTGATGGGACAGCGCCGACCACGCCGTCCCGAGGATGCGCGGGAGCGCCATGACCATCGTGATCAAGGAGAGGAGCAACAGCGGCACGACCAGCACGACCCACAGGGTGACCACCGCCCGAGCCCACGGTTTGAGCACCGTCGACTCCGGTCGGCCCCAGTTCCACGGCAACGCGCCGAGCAGGGTGGGCTTGATCCGGTGGAAGAGGTCCGGCACGCCGGTCAGGTCGGCCAGCACGTGGTACCCGTCGAAGCGCACCAGAGGGGTCAGCTGCCTGATCATCTGCAGGATCTGCGTCGCCACGACCAACAGCCACGCGTCGTCGCCGGTGAGCCACCAGACGGCCGCCACGGCCAGAGCGGTGATGGCGTTGAAGTACAACCCGCCGAGGTCGGTTCGCAACCGGCCGCCGCGCCCGAGCCGGTAGGAGTCGGTGACGTCGGTGTAGAAGGCGGGCCAGACGAGGTAGATTCCGGCACCCATCACTCCGGGCACCGATCCGCCGCGCCGAGCCGCCGCCGCGTGCCCGAACTCGTGGAACCCGGCAGACAGCACCGTGACGGCGAAGACCATGGCCAGCAGCCCCGGCCTCTCGAAGGCTTGGTGTGTCGCGGAGGCCAATCCCTTGACGAAGAGCACCCACCAGCACATCGCGAAGAACCCGACCAGCACCGTCCCGACGATCAGGGGGTTGAACAGTCGAGCGAAGGGAGCGGTGAGGCGCCTGGTCTTGTCCGGGTCGGTCACGGCGAACTTGAACCGCAGGCCGAGCAGCGGCTGGGACTTCTTGACCTCCGGCTGGCGCCCGTTGGCGGCGAGGAGCAGGCCGGCGGGTCGTAGGTTGGTCTCGATCAGTGTGAGGACGTTGTCGGCTGTCACCGACTTGTCGAGCGAGGCGCTGACGACCTCGGCCACCTGCTCGACGGTGCGGTTCCCGTCGATGGCTTCGAGGACGGCGTACAGCACCGGCGTGAGCTGGACGACCTGCCCGTCACTTCGGCGGGCCAGGGCGGGCGGGACCCGGTAGCCCGACCCCTCCATCTCGCCGATCAGCTGGACGCCGTCGGCCCGGGCCGGCACTCGCGGGTCGGTGCCCGCGCCGCTGGTGTCGACGACGGTCGGGGCAGTCAGGTCGTCGCGGCCCAGCGAGGGGCCGTCCACGGTCGTCATCGAGGTGCTACTGCTCGATGTCCGACGCCTGATCCGAGGTTGCTTCCGCGGAACCCTCGATGTCCTGGTTGATGATGGCGTCCTGCTGGGCCACGGCCACGGCATCGCTGCTCACGGACCCGATGTTGGCTGCGACGGCTGCGTCGATCGGTGCGGCGACGTTGGCGTTGGCCGCCACGGCTCCGTTGATCGGTGCAGCGATGTCGGCATCGGCGTCCACGTTGACGTCGACGTTGAGCAGGTCACCGTCGAGCGATCCGATCGTGCTGCCGGCGGCACCGGCTGCGTCGCCTGTACCTGGCAGCTCGGCCCCGGTCAGACCGCTACCGCTCCCGTCGACCGGAGCAGCTTCGGCCGCGGGCGCCTCCGGCGAAGTGGCCCCCTGGTCGATCGTGCTGTCCTGAGTGGCGTTCGCCGTGGCGTCCGCCTGGATCCCCTGATCGATCATGACGCCTTGGTCGGCCAAAGCCTGCGCGCTCGAGTCGACGGAGAGGATGTTCGCGCCCACGGCCGCGTCGATCGGCGCCGCGACGTTCGCATTCGCTGCCACGGCGAGGTCGATCGGCGCTGCTGCGTCGATCGCCAGGTCGATGTCAGCGTTGAGATCGAGGATGGACACGACCTCCTTGTCGGGCAGGGCGGTCGCCGACTGGCCCTCGAGCTCTTCCGCCGACAGGCCGTCCTCTGGTTGGTCGTTCATGAGGTCCTCCGCTCTCTGGTGGCGCCCCCGAAGTCTGGTCATGGCGCGGCGCTCAAATTACCGGAGGATGGCACAAACGGCGCGTTGAACGATCTGCACGCCTCGGCCCCGCGAAGTCAGGGGCGTCGTGGAGCGGACGGCTGGAGTCGAACCAACGTCTTCAACCTGGAAGGTCGATGTTCTGCCATTGAACTACGTCCGCGAGAGCTGGCGCTCGGGCATCAGCGTAGCTGCCGCTCCTCAGCGGTCGGGTCCGGGTTCGCGAGCATGAATCCAAGTGCCTGCCCGTCCCCGTGGCTTCGCTGGTGCACCGACTCGGCAAAGGCGTGGATCCGGTCGGTCTGCTCGGTCTCGAGATCGAGGAGACGACGCGCGGAGAGCCTGAGCTCGATCTCGTCCATCACGATGCCGGCGAGATCGGTGACCGTGGCGATCTCGTCGTCGGTCGCTTCGCGGGGTTCGACGTCGATCACGCACAGGGTGCCCAGGTTGTGGCCATCACTCGTCGAGAGGGGGATCCCGAGATAGAACTGCAGACCCAGCGACCCGGTGACCAGGGGGTTGGCGAGCGTGCGCGGATCCCGGGCGGCGTCGGAAACGATGTACGGACCATCCTGAAGGATGGCCGACGCGCACAGGCCGGGATCGCGGCCGATCTCGTCGACGTCGAGTCCGTGGTGGGACTTGAACCAGATGCGATCGGTGTCGACCAGGCTGACGATCGCGATCGGCACCTGGAGGATCCGGGCCGCCAGACGAGTGATGCGGTCGAAGGCTCCGTCGGGAGGGGAGTCAAGGACGTCGTAGCGGCGCAGTGCCGCCATCCGTTCGGCCTCTCGATCGGCGGCACCGAGGTCGGTCTTCGTGTCGATCATTCCGGCTCCCCTCCGATGTGGGCCGCGTCGCCCGCGCGGAAACCTACCACCGACCACATGAAAGTGTGGGCGATCGGCGAAATGCCGATCGCCCACACTTGCACGGTGCTTTCAAGCCTTGCCGAGAATCCTGTTCAGCTTGGTACCGCAGACGGGGCAGATGCCCTTGGCCATGCGGGTTCCCTTGTCGCTGACTTGGACCTCGCCGGTGGCCTCGCGCTTTTCCTTGCACTTGACGCAGTAGAACTCGCCACTCCACGTTTCCGACATTGCGGCCTCCTTGCCGATGTGGTACTGGTCACAAGGTACGGCAGGTCGCCCGGTATTGCGGGCAGACTGGCCGCTCGGTCGTGCACTATTTCTCAGCGTGTCCGGCGGCGTACGAGCCGGTAACTTAGGGGTGGTCCGGGGGCTCGTCAAGCGGTTTGGAAAATTGTTGTCCACGCCTGTGGACAACCTTGGGGACAACTTGTGGGGATCACCGGGGGACGGTGTGGACATGCGGTGGACGGCCGCGATCAGATGCCTGTCCAGCCCCTCGTGACCTGCCGGTTCGCGCGGCGACCGTGTGGAGGAAAAAAAGTTCGTTGATCGGGACGGGTGGATACGTTGGGGCCATGGGAGACGTCGAGATCAGGCGCAGCGTGCGCCGCAGGCGGACCGTGCGGGCCTACCGCGACGGCGACAAGATCATCGTCCTGATGCCGGCGCACCTCAGCGCCGAGGAGGAGCAGTCGCACGTCCGGAGCCTCGTCGAGCGCCTCGACCGGCGCGAGAAGAGGGTCCGCCCGAGCGACGACGAGCTGATGGCCCGCGCAGTGGTGCTGTCCGAGCGGTGGCTCGACGGCCGGGCCGTGCCGTCCAGCGTCCGGTGGGTCACGAACCAGAACACCCGGTGGGGGTCCTGCTCGTCCGACGACGCGTCCATCCGCCTCTCGCACCGGCTCAAGGGAATGCCCGAGTGGGTGGTCGACTACGTGCTGCTGCACGAGCTGGCGCACCTCATCGAGCCGAACCACAGTGCTGACTTCTGGGCCCTCGTCGACCCGTTCCCGCACGCGGTCAAGGCGAAAGGGTTCCTTCAAGGCGTGAGCTGGCAGCAGCAATGAGGTCGCGCACGTCCTGATCGGTCGGTTCGGGTGGCTTCTCGACCGGGAACCAGCCCGCAGGATCGCCACCGGCCTCCATGGCCGGTGCGGCACCCGGGGGAGCCATCGCCAGGAACTGCACGTCGAGGTGGTGTGCCGGCTGCACCGGGCCGCAGAACGGCACCCGGTGGCGGGACAGCCGCAGCGGTTCCGGGTCGATCGTCAGGCCGTCGATGCCCGACTCCTCGGTGGCCTCGCGCAGGGCCGTGGCGGCCACGGTCGCGTCACTCGGCTCGCAGTGTCCGCCGGTCTGCAACCAGAGGCCGGCCTTGCGGTGTCGCACCAGCAGCACGTGGCGATGGTCGGCCGACACGATCAACGCGCTCCCGGTGAGGTGGTCGGGGTGGCAGTCGCGGCTCATCGCGTCGGGCCGGGCGTCGAGATGCGCGAGGTACGTGCTGCGCAGGTCGTCCTGTCCGGCGTCGGGCGCGCGCCATGTCGCGAGCACGTGGCGTGCGTCGGCGTGCAGGCTCACTCGCCCTTGGGGTCGTCGTGGTCGCCGTCGAGCAGCTCGCCGAGCGCGGCGTCGAAGGCCTCGTCGGAGACCGAGGTGTCTTCGCCCTGGGCGAAGCCGAGCGGGTCGTCGAGGTCGGCGGCAGTCGGCATCAGGTCCGGGTGCTTCCAGACGGCGTCGCGGGCTTCGGCACCCTGGCGGTCGCGCAGAGCGGCCCACAGGTTGGTCGCCTCACGCATCCGGCGCGGACGCAGCTCGAGCCCGACCAGTGACGCGAACGTCTCCTCGGCAGGGCCTCCGGCTGCCCGGCGACGCCGGACGGCCTCGGCCAGTGCCGTGGCGGCCGGCATGGTCTCGCGGGTGGCCTGGTCGACGACCTCGTCGACCCACCCCTCGACGAAGGCGAGCAAGGTCTCGAGCCGGTCGATCGCCTTCTGCTGCTCGGGCGAGCGCTCCGGATCGAACAGACCGCCCTGCATGGCCTCGGCGATCTCCTCGGGCCGCGACGGGTCGAGGCCCTGCATCGTCGACTCGATGGACGACAGGTCGATCCGGGTGCCTCGGCCGAAGTCCTCGACGGCGCCCACGAGCGCGCCGCGCAGCCAGGTGGCGTGCTGGAACAGACGGTGATGGGCGCACTCGCGCAGCATCACGTAGAGCAGCACGTCGGCATCGGAGTGCTCGAGCCCCTCTCCGAACTCGCTGACGTTGTGGGGAAGGACTGCGGCGGTGCGTTCCGGGCCGAGCGGCAGCCCGATGTCGGTGGAGGAGAGGACCTCGGCGGCCAGACCGGCGAGGCCCTGACCGATCTGCTGGCCGAACATCGCTCCGCCGGCCTGGCTGAGGATCCCGATGAGGGGGCCGGCCATGGCCTTGGCCTCATCGGGCATCGCCTCGCCCATGGCGCCGACGACGTGCTCGGCGATCGGTTCGACGAGCGTCTGCCAGGTGGGTGCGGTGGCTTCGACCCACTCGGCGCGGCTCCACGCGACGGCTGACGTGGCGCCGGCGGGCACGGACGTCGCCCGGTCGAGCCAGGACTCGGCGAGGCGGGCGGCGTCGGCCACCGCACCGGTCTGTCCGGCGTGCGGGGAGGGGTCGGGGCCGGCGGCGGCGAGGGCGTGTCGCGCGACGTCGCGCGCCATCGCGAAGTCGATGGGCCCGTCGTGCGGCTGGAACATGCGCTGCATCTGGCCGAACAGGGCGCCGAGATCGGGTGGTTGGCCGCCGGAGCCGCCGAGCGCGGCGAACAGGCCCTCCATCGGCGTTCCGGCGAAGGGGTTCTCCGGAGCTGCGTCCGGTTCGTCGTCGCGGTCCGGCTCGTCCTGATCGGCCATGCCGCCAGCCTACCCAGCGCCCACCACACCTGGTCGCGTCCACGGCGGATGCCGTTCGGCCCGGGGGCTGCCTACGATGACCGAGTGTCAACACACCCGCGTGAGCGCGTCCGCCTGATCGACGTCCGCGACACCCCGTTGAGTCTCGACGAGGTGTTCGCCGCCGTTCGTGATCCCGAGGTCGGTGGCATCGCCCTGTTCGTCGGGACGGTGCGACGCGTCGATGAGGACCACGAGGTCGAGCAGCTCTCCTACTCCTCCCACCCCACCGCCGTCGACCGGCTGCGCGACGTCGCGGAGCGGATCGCCGGGGAGACGAACGTCGTCGCCCTCGCCGCCGTGCACCGGGTCGGCGACCTCGCGGTCGGCGACCTCGCGGTCATCGTCGCCGTCGCCGCGGCCCACCGGGCCGAGGCCTTCGAGGCGAGCCGCCGACTCATCGACGAGGTCAAGGCCGAGGTGCCGGTCTGGAAGCATCAGACGTACACCGACGGTGACGCCGTCTGGGTGCACGCGGACTGACCCGCGGCCTTGGGCCGGACTCTCTAGGCTGTCGGTGTGCCTGACCCGTCGACCGGTGGCCGACCCAGTCGGCGCTACCTCACCATGGTGGTCGCCTCCCTGTCGCTCATCGTGCTCCTGTGCGTCACGTTCCTCGTGCCCGTGCCGTACGTGACGATGCGCCCCGGCCCCGCGTTCGACACCCTCGGCGAGTTCGACGGCAAGCCGATGTTCGCGTTCGGCAAGGGCGTCAAGACGTACGAGACGAAGGGCACGCTCGACTTCACGACCGTCTCCGTCACCCGCGCGGAGACGAACGTCTCGCTGGCCGAGGCCTTCTCCGCCTACTTCGCCGACGACACGGCCGTCGTCCCGCGCTCGTTCATCTACCGCAGCGGCGAGTCGGCCCAGGACGCCCGCAAGGCCGGCCAGGCCCAGCTGTCCAGCTCCAAGGACTCCTCTCGAGTCGCCGCGTTGCGAGCTGCCGGGTACACCGTTCCCGAGGTCGCCACCGTCGACTCCGTCAGCAAGGACGCTGCAGCGAAGGGCGTGCTCCGCAGCGGTGACCAGATCCGCAAGGTCGACGGCACGGAGATCGCCTCTGCCCAGGCCGTCGTGGATGCGGTCGGACGAGTCGACCCGGGCGACACGGTCGACATCGAGTTCAGTCGCGGCGGCAGCACGAAGAACGCGCAGATCGTCACCCGCGCCGATCCGAACGACAAGACGCGGCCGTTGATCGGCGTCCAGCTCGTCTCGAGCTTCACGTTCCCCGTCGAGATCACCAACAACGTCGGGGACCAGGTGGGCGGCCCCAGCGCCGGCACGATGTTCGCGCTCGCCATCTACGACCGGCTCACCCCCGGCGCGCTCACCGGGGGCCGGAAGATCGCCGGCACGGGCGAGATGAAGCCGGACGGCACGGTCGGCCCGATCGGCGGCATCCGGCAGAAGATCGCCGGAGCCGCGAAGGACGACGCGACGATCTTCCTGGTGCCGGCCGCCAACTGCGCCGAGGCCGCCGACGGTGACGACCACGGCATGAAGCTCGTCGAGATCACGAAGCTGGCCGACGCCATCGACTCGCTCGAGGCGCTGGCGAAGGACCCGAAGGCGAAGGTGCCGACATGTCAGTAGAAGAGGAGCCGCTGCCGAGCACGCCGTTGCGTCTCGTCGCGCTCGAGGTCGAGGCCCACGTCGCCGTCGACGGGTGGGACCAGCCGCCACGCCTCTACGCCCTGGTGCCCACCGCCGATCTCGTCCGCCACGAGCCGGCGCTCGCGGATCGACTCGCCGCCCAGCTCGACGCCCATCCCGACGGCTTCACGTCCATCGAGCAGGACGGCATCGCACCGGACCGACCGATGGAGGACGTCCTCGGCGAGATCACCTGGCCCGACGCGGTGGCCGGCTGCGCGGTCGTCGTCGAACGCGTCATGCTCCCTCCGGAGGTGGAGGGCTCGCTGCCTGAGGATCCCGAGGACCTGATGCAGTTCGTCTCAGAACATCCCGAACGACGCGAGGTGCGCCTGATCGCCGCCATTACCCGGGACGGCTCGCGCCACAGCGCCGTCCGGGCCCGCGACCCGCACGACGCCCCCCTGCTGGAAGGGCCCGACCTGGTGCCCGGGCTGCTGGACCTCCTCGAACGTACTTTGGCTTGACGCAATAGGCTGCAGTGCAGACCCTCCTGCACGACATTCCCTGCCCTCAGGAGCCCAGTGAGCGACATCTTCGGACCGTCCGGACCCGCCGGAGCCTCCCGACCGCGCCCTGAGCCAGGCGGCGTCGATCGCCGGCGCCGCGTGCTCGTGCCGACACTGATCACGCTCGCCGTCCTGCTGTTCCTCGGGTCGATCTTCACCAGCGTGTGGACCGACCGGCTCTGGTACAAGTCCGTCGACTACTCCAACGTCTTCCAGACCGTCCTGTTCAGCCGGGTGCTGCTGTTCCTGATCCTGGGCTCCCTGTTCAGCCTCTTCGTCGTCGGCAACATCTACCTCGCGTGGCGCCTGCGGCCCGACTCGGTGCCGATGCGCCGCGACGACCCGGCGTTCCGCTACCGCCAGACGCTCAACCCGATCCTGCGACCGGTGCTCATCGTGGTCGCGCTCGTGCTCACCGCGTTCTCCGGTTCGGTGGCCGCCAACCACTGGGAGACGTTCCAGATGTGGCGCAACGGCACGCCGTTCGGCACCAAGGACCCCCACTTCGGCAAGGACATCGGCTTCTTCGTCTTCGACTACCCGTGGTTGCGCTTCCTGTCGTCGTACACGTTCGCGATGCTCGTCATCACCCTGCTGGCCGTGGTGTTCATCAGCTACGTGTTCGGCGGCATCCGGCTGGCCGGTCGCGGGCCCAAGTTCAGCCGCCCGGCCCAGGTCCAGCTGTCCATCCTGCTCGGAGTCGGCGTGCTGCTGCGGGCCTACTCGTACTGGCTCGACCGGTACGGGCTGGCGGTCGGCTCGTCATCGCTGTTCGACGGCATCGGCTTCACCGACGCGAACGCTCGCATTCCGGCCCGCAACATCCTCATCGCCGTCGCGCTCGTGTGCGCCCTGCTGCTGTTCGCCTCCGCCATCATCCGGTCCTGGGTGCTGCCGGCCATCAGCCTGAGCCTGCTGCTGCTGACGTCGATCCTCATCGGTGGCATCTGGCCGTTCGCCATGCAGTCCTTCCAGGTCAAGCCGTCGGAGCCGGACAAGGAAGGGCCGTACATCGCCCGCAACATCGAGGCGACCCGTGATGCCTTCGACGTCGCCGACACCAAGGTCGAGTCGTACTCGGCGAAGACGTCACTGACCCCCGCAGAGCTGACGAAGTCGGCCGAGTCGCGCGTCAGCACCCGCCTGCTCGACCCGACCCTCATCGCGCCGGCGTTCGAGCAGCTGCAGCAGGTGCGCGGCTACTACTCGGTTCCCACCACCCTCGATGTCGACCGGTACAAGATCGGCGACGACACCCAGCCGCAGGACATCATCATCGCGGCCCGCGAGCTGAACCTCGACGGTCTGCAGCAGTCGCAGCGCAACTGGGCGAACGACCACACCGTGTACACCCACGGCTACGGCGTCATCGCCGCCCGCGGCAACCAGCGCGGCCCGCAGGGTGAGCCGGTGTGGGTGGAGAAGGACATCCCGCCCACCGGCGAGCTCGACCTCAAGCAGGCGCCACGCATCTACTTCGGCGAGAACTCGCCGTCGTACTCGATCGTCGGTCGTCCCAAGGGCTCGTCGCCGATCGAGGTCGACATCCCCCGTGGTGGTCAGTCGGGCGGCGACGACACGGCCGCCAACGCCACCCAGAACACCTACGACGGCACCGGCGGCGTTCCGGTCGGCAACATCTTCACCAAGGCGCTGTACGCCTTCAAGTTCGCCGAGCCGAACATCGTGCTGTCCAGCCGGGTGAACTCCGCATCCAAGATCCTCTACGACCGGCACCCTCGCGACCGCGTCGAGAAGATCGCGCCGTGGCTCACGGTCGACGGCGACACCTACCCGGCCGATCGTCGACGGCAAGGTCGTCTGGATCGTCGACGCCTACACCACCAGCAACTCCTACCCGTACTCCGAGCACCGCTCGCTGCGTGCCGCCACCGACGACACCCTCACGCAGGGGCGCTCGCAGGCTGCGTTGCCCACCGACCAGGTCAACTACATGCGCAACTCCGTCAAGGCCGTCGTCGACGCCTACGACGGTTCGGTGAAGCTCTACCAGTGGGACACCAAGGACCCGGTCCTCAAGACCTGGATGAAGGTGTTCCCCGGAGTCGTCGAGCCCAAGAGCGCGATCAAGCAGCCGCTGCTGGAGCACCTGCGCTTCCCGGTCGACATGTTCAAGGTGCAGCGCGACGTCCTGCGCGAGTACCACGTCACCGAGGCCCAGACCTTCTACGAGGGCGGCGAGCGCTGGAAGGTCCCGGAGGACCCGGCCGGCACGCAGAACTCCCTGCAGCCGCCGTACTACCTGTCCGTCAGCACGCCCGGCCAGGACTCGCCCCAGTTCTCCCTGACCACGGTCTACCTGCCGAACAGCCGGCAGAACCTGGCCGCGTTCGTGTCGGTGAACTCCGAGGCGACGGCCGACGACTACGGCCAGATGCAGATCCTGCAGCTGCCGAGCGACACCCAGGTGCCGGGCCCGAGCCAGATCGCCAACCAGTTCAGCTCCGACCGCGGTGTCACCCAGGCGCTGCTGCAGTTCCGGCAGTCCGACGCCCAGGTGCAGAACGGCAACCTCCTGACGCTCCCGGTCGGCGACGGTCTGCTGTACGTGCAGCCCGTCTACATCCGGCGTTCCGCGGCCGAGGGCACCTACCCGGTGCTGCAGTTCGTCGCCGCGTCGTTCGGTCAGGACGTCGGCTTCGGCCAGACGCTCGACGAGGCGTTGCGCGTCGCGCTGGGCCTCGAAGAGGGCTCAACCGACACCAACACCGACACCGGGACCACCGGCGGTGACACCGGCGACAAGAAGACCCCGAGCGAGTACCTTGCCGAGGCGTCCGACCGCTACAACGAGGCCCAGGACGCGCTCAAGAAGGGCGACCTGGCCACGTACCAGCGCAAGATCAACGAGATGAACGA
>CAWAGS010000009.1:0-42939 GCA_963781445.1 uncultured Actinomycetota bacterium | reverse complement strand
CTCGACGACAGCTTCCACGTGGCCACCCTCGACAACGATGCTCCGCTGATCTTCGACCGATCCGCGGCCTTCATCGCCGAGCACGCGGGGGTGGCTGATGGGTGATCACTCCGACGACTTCGACGAGATCGTGCAGCATCTCGATCTCGACCTGTCGTTCCCCGATGAGTCGTCGGCCCGGCGTCGGGAGCACCCCAGCGTCCGACGCGCCGAACCGGCGGAACCAGCTGAGCAGGAGGTCGAGCAGGAGCCGTTCTACCGTCAGGTCGGGCCCGGTCCGCTCCGCCCTCGCCACGCGGGCCGCACCCTGGCCTGGATCGCGGTGATCGGTGCGCCGGTCGTGGTCATGCTCTGCACGATCGTGCAGGTCTACCTGTCTCGCCCGCTGCTCCTCGGCATCGCGCTCACTTTCGTCGCCGCGTCGATCTACTTGATCTCGCAGCTGCCCGAGCACGGACCCGGGCGTCCGGACTGGCCTGACGACGGCGCCGAGCTGTGATCCGGGCCATGTCGGCGGCCCCGACGAGCCCCGCCTCGGGCCCCAGGTGGGCCGCGACGATTCGCGCCTCAGCCCGGTAGCCGCGACCGGTCAGGGTCCGCGAGAAGGCCCGCCGAGCAGGATCGAGCAGCAGTGCGCCGGCGTCGCTGACGCCCCCGCCCACGACCACCACGCCGGGGTCGAGCGCAGCAGCGATGCTCGCCACGCCGACACCCAGCCAGTCGCCGACGTCGGTCAGCCAGGCCACCGCCTCCTCGTCGCCGTCGCGAGCCGCGGCGGTGACGTGCGATCCCTGGACCGCTTCGGCCGATCCGCCGGCCGCCTCGAGGAGTCGGCGACCGAGCTCGGTGCCAGTGGCAGCGGCATCTCGTCCGCGACGAGTGAGGACGCGGCCGCTCGCGTACTGCTCCCAGCAGCCGCGGTTTCCGCACTCGCACGGCAAGCCGTCGGGCACGACCTGCATGTGCCCGAACTCTCCGGCGATGCCCCACCGGCCCCGGTACGGCTGGCCGTCGATGATGATCGACCCGCCGATGCCGGTGCCGAGGGTGACGAGCACGACGTCAGGCTCGTTCTGGGCGGCACCGAAGCGCCACTCCGCCCATCCACTCGCGTTGGCGTCGTTGTCGACGAGTACCGGGAGCCCGGTCCGGCGGGCGACGGAGTCGCGGAGCGGCTCGTTGCGCCAGGCCAGGTGCGGGGCGAACAGCACGGTCGAGCCGGTGACGTCCACGAAGCCGGCGGCGCCGATCCCGATCGCTCGGATGTGGTGCTCGCGGCGGAACAGCTCGGCGATGTCGGCGATCGCGTCGAGCACGGCCGCCGGATCGGTGCTGGGCGTGTCGGCGCGGTGACGAGCGAGCACCCGCCCGTCCTCGTCGACCACGCCGGCGGCGATCTTCGAGCCGCCGATGTCGATCCCGATCGCGAGCTTGTCGGCCACCGTGCTCAGCTCATCCGTGGCTGGTGCGGGCGAGGTCTGCGGCGCCGATGATCCCGGCCTCGTTGCCGAGCGCGGCCAGGCGCAGCTCGGCGACCTTGCGGTGCTCACCGGCGGAGAGGTGGGCCTCGAAGGCCTGCCGGGCCGGGTCGAGCAGCAGGTCGCCGGCCTCGGCGACACCGCCGCCGATCGCGATCACGCTCGGGTCGAGGACCGCGGCGAGGGTCGCGAGACCCTCGCCGACCCATCGGCCGAGGTCGCCGAGCAGGTCGACACACATCGGGTCCCCCTGGTGAGCGAGGTCGGTGACCATCGGGCCGGTGATGTCGGCGGCGTCACCCGCGACGTGCAGCAGCGGTTCGGCCACCGGGTCACCGCTCGCGACGCGGGTGCGGGCGTCGCGGACGAGGGCCGACCCGCTGGCGTACTGCTCGAAGCAGCCGCGTTGGCCGCAGCCGCACTGACGACCGCCCGGGACGACGCGAAGGTGGCCGATCTCGGCAGCCGCCCCGAACCCGCCGCGAAACACCATGCCCCGGTGGACGATGCCGCCGCCGACCCCGGTGCCGATGGTGACGAACAGCAGGTCATCGGTGTCCTCCCCCGCGCCGAAGCGGTACTCGCCCCAGGCGGCGGCGTTGGCATCGTTCTCGACCACCACCGGGAGGTCGATCTGCTTGCCGATGGCGTCGGCGAGGGGCTCGTCGACCCAGTCGATGTTGGGGGCGAAGCGCACGGTCGCGCGATCGACGTCGACGAAGCCTGCGGCTCCGACCCCGATGCCCGCCACCGTGATCTCCTCCGCCTTCACAAGAAGCCGTTCCACGAGTGCGGCCACGACCGGTGCGATCTCCGCAGCGTCGTCGGGCGTGGGCTCGCTGGCGGAGTGGACGATCTTCCCGTGAGGCGAGACGAGGCCGGCGGCGATCTTGGTGCCCCCGACGTCGACGCCGATGCCGTGCTCGCGCCCGGCATCGGTGGGGTCTGCGCTCATGCCTCGTCCGTGGGGGACGCGGCGCGCTCGAGCACGTCGCGCAGCGTGCGACCGAACTGGACGGCCGCGGCAGTGACCTGCTCGACCACTTCGGGATGGTCGTGGACGTACCCGACGACCTGGCAGACGGGGCACCAGCCCGTGGTGCACACGTGATCGCCGGAGGCGGACGAGCCGGCGTCTGCGTCGGAGTCCGGGCGGCGTGCCTCCGAAGCCAGGGCGTGCAGCAGCCTGGCCGTTTCCTGGGCGAGTGAGCCGACCGACTCCTCGTCCTTGGCGCCGGCCTCAGCCACCGGTGCTCCCGCCGCTCTCGACGTGCTTCTTCAGGCCCTTGAGCGCGGTGTCGATGATCACCTTCTCGGCCTTGCGCTTGAGCATGCCGAGCATCGGGATCGAGACGTCGACGGACAGCTGGTAGGTGACCCGCGTGCTGTCCTCTCCCACGGGCTCGAGCTCGTAGCTGCCGTCCATGGAGGTGAGCATGGATCCACGCTCGACGAGGTGCCACGTGACCGAGCGGTCGCCCTCCCAGACGTAACCGAGGTCGTACTGGTCACGGATCGGTGCGGCTTCGAGCACGAAGTGCACCTGCTCGGGGCGGCCGTTGGACATGGCCACGACCTCGGCGACGCGCACTCCGGTGGCCCACGTGGGGTAGTCGTCGAAGTCGGCGATGACGTTCATGATCCGCTCGGGCGACGCACCGATGACGATGTCGCTGGTCGTGCGTGCCATCAAGCCTCCTGATGCCGTTCGTGATCGCTTCCTGCCTCGCTCTGCTCATGGTAGTCGGGAAGCCACCCACGACGCGCCGCGGGCGGCCCGCACGAACCCGTGCGCCGTCGCCTCGCGGTGACCCGGTTCGGTCGGTCCTTCCCACCACTCCCGAGGCACCCGCGCGAGGGTAGCCTGCCGTACGTGGCCCAGACGTACCCGACCGCAAGTGGCAACCTCACCGACGACGTCCTCGACCGTCTCTCGCACGACGCGAAGTCCGTGGCGCTCGCTCGCCGGGTCGAGGACCAGTGGAGCGACGTCACCATCGGGGAGTTCCATCGCGAGGTCACCGCTCTCGCCAAGGGACTCATGGCCTCCGGCGTCGGGCCCGGCGACCGGGTCGTCCTGCTGTCGAAGACCCGCTATGAGTGGACGCTCGCGGACTATGCGATCTGGTGGGCCGGCGCCGTCACCGTTCCGGTGTACGAGTCGTCGTCACCGTCGCAGATCGCCTGGATCCTGGCTGACTCCGGCGCCGTCGCGGCGATCGTCGAGAACGCCGCCCACGCTGAGCGCGTCGCAGAGGCCCGTCAGGAGGCACCGGATCTGCGCCACGTGTGGACCATCGACGACGGCGCGGTCGACACGATCACGCAGGCGGGAGCCGACGTCGCCGACGACGCGCTGGAGGCCCGGCGCGCGACACTGCAGCCGGACTCGCTCGCGACGCTGATCTACACCTCGGGCACCACGGGCCGGCCGAAGGGCTGCCGGCTCACGCATGGCAACTTCCGCGGCGAGATCTCCGGCGCGCTCGAGCGCCTGCCCGAGCTCTTCGGCCGTGACGACGCCTCGACCCTGCTCTTCCTGCCGCTCGCCCACGTGTTCGCGCGGATCATCCAGGTCGGAGCGATCCGGTCGGGCGCCCAGCTCGGCCACACCGCGGACATCCGGGACCTCGTCGACCACCTCGGCGAGTTCGAGCCGACGTTCGTGCTGGCCGTGCCGCGAGTGTTCGAGAAGATCTTCAACTCCGCCAGCACGCGGGCCTACGCCGACGGCCGGGGCAAGATCTTCGATCGAGCCGTGCAGACGGCGATCTCCTACAGCCGAGCGCAGGACACCGGCAAGCCCGGCGTCGCCCTGCGCACCCGGCACGCACTGTTCGACCGCCTCGTCTACAGCAAGCTGCGCGAGGCCCTCGGCGGCCGCACCGAGTGGGCGATCTCCGGCGGTGCACCGCTCGGCGAGCGGCTCGCGCACTTCTATCGCGGCATCGGTGTCCCGGTGCTCGAGGGCTACGGACTCACCGAGACGACGGCTGCCCTGTGCGCCAACACCCCTGAGCACCAGCGGATCGGCACCGTCGGCCTCCCCTTCCCGGACACCGAGGTCGACGTCGCTTCCGACGGCGAGCTGCGCTTCCGCGGACCGCAGGTGTTCTCCGGCTACTGGAACAATCCCGAGGCCACGAAGGAGGCACTGGCCGACGACGGCTGGTTCTCCACCGGAGACCTCGGCGACGTCGATGCCGACGGGTACGTCCGGGTCACGGGCCGCAAGAAGGAGATCCTCGTGACGGCGGGCGGCAAGAACGTCGCGCCGGCCGTCCTGGAGGACCGAGTGCGCTCGAACGCGTACGTGAGCCAGTGCCTGGTCGTGGGCGACGGCAAGCCGTTCGTGGCCGCGCTCGTCACGATCGACCGCGAGGCCTGGACCGGTTCGCTCGACGACCCCGCCCTGGAGTCAGCCGTGCAGGACGCCGTCGACGACGCCAACGCGCAGGTGTCGCAGGCCGAGTCGATCCGCAAGTTCGTCATCCTCCCGGACGACTGGACCGAGGAGAACGGCTACCTGACCCCGTCGTTCAAGGTCAAGCGGAACGCGGTGCTTCGCGACTTTCACGACACCGTCGAGGCACTCTTCGTCAGGTAGTCGCGCCACTGCGCGGTGATCTGCCCGACCGACAGGTCGAACCATCGACGCGCGGCCTCGTCGGTCGACGTCCCGGACAGGACGTCTCGGTAGAACCGCAGGATGGTCCGGTCGTCGAACCGTTCACCGAGCATCCGGAACGCCATCCACGCCGACTCGTACACCGCCCCCAGGCTCGGGGCGTCGCCGACCTGGGAGGGTCGGCCGCCTCGGCCGAAGTCGCCGGCGGTCGGGAGCGCGGTCGGCGCCCCGTCGTCGGAGACCTGACGCAGGATCTGTCCGGCGCTCAGCGAGAGCGGCGCGGTGTCGTCGTGCAGGGCCACGAAGTCGGCGAAGCCTTCCGACACCCAGGACTCCGCCTCGGTGCCGACGGCCTCGGTCAACAGGTGGGTGGCCTCGTGGGTGACGACGACCTGCGCGGCACGAGCGTCCATGCTCGCGAACTGGTCGGGGTTGAGCAGGACCATCCGGGCGGACGAGGGTCCGCCGTCGACCGTGGTGGTGATCGCCGCGATCGGCTCGACCTCGGCCTCCGGACGGCCGGCGAGTGCGGCCGTGGTCGCGCGGGTTCGCGGCGAGACCACCGTCAGCGGCCGATCGACTCCGGGGACGACGGTTCGGACACCCGAGCGAGCGACCTTCGCCATCGCCGTGATGTCGACATCGGGCACTCCCCCGTCAACCGTGACGACGTCCACGTCGGCGGACTGCTCGACGGCGACGCGCCCCGCGAGCCACAACGGCACCGGGTGACCTGTGGCCGAGACCGAGCGGATCGCGAACGTCCCGTCGGGCTGCGGATCGACGCGGACGTCGACCGTCGAGTCCTTGACGGACGTCCCGCTGATCGCGGAGTCGGCACCGGTCCGCCACGACACGGCCACCTCGGCGTTGGTGGAACCGTCACCGCGGTCGGAGACCTCTCCACCGCGGAGGTATCGCAGCTCGACGTCGGTCACGTCGAGGGCGTCGCGCGCCTGCCAAGCATGGGTGGCGAAGGTCCGGGCCGCCGCGCTCGAGCCGGCAGCCGCGACGAAGTCGTCGAGCGACCGCGCATCGTTCAGGGCCCGGAACTGATCGTCCAGGACCGTGGAGGCGTCACGCGGAACAGGAACGACGTCGTCAGACGTCGTGGACTGCCAGGGGCGCTGCCAGAGCAGGAGCGCGGCGACCACAGCGAGGAGCAGACCCGCGGCGGCGAGATTCGGCGACAGCCGTCGCCGGACGCCAGGGTCAGCCAACCCGCCCAGCTCTGCTGTAGCCCCCGAGTCCGGTGACCTCGACACTGCGACCCGGTCGTGGCGAGTGGATGACCTTGCCGTTGCCGATGTACATGCCGTCGTGCGACATGTCGCCGTAGAACACGAGGTCACCCGGCTGGAGCTGGCTCATCGAGATGTGCCTGGTGGCGCCGTACTGCGGACCCACGACGCGCGGCAGGGACACGCCGGCAGCGCGCCACGCGGCCTGCATGAGGCCCGAGCAGTCCCAGGAGTTGGGGCCGGTGCCGCCGTAGCGGTACGGATCGCCCAGCTGTGCCCGGGCGAAGGCGATCGCCTTCTTCGCGCGGCCCTGGGCGGAGATGTCGAAGTCGATGGTCGTGTCGCTGGTGTTGAACGCCGACTGCTGCGATGCGGTGAGCAGGGCGAGCTTGCGCTTGGCCTCGTCGTGCTTGGCCTGGATCTCGTCGCGCTTCTTG
The DNA here is from genome assembly GCA_963781445.1 of uncultured Actinomycetota bacterium. Taxonomy (GTDB): domain Bacteria; phylum Actinomycetota; class Actinomycetes; order Propionibacteriales; family Nocardioidaceae; genus Aeromicrobium. The sequence goes on along the minus strand of CAWAGS010000009.1, from coordinate 36,155 downwards.
GCCAGGTCCTTGCGGTCGCGGGCCAGCGCCGACTGACGGTCCTCGAGCTGGGCCCGACGGTTCTCCAGCTGCTTGGCGGTGCGGCCGAACTGCTCGAGCTGGTCGGCGCGGGTGCTGTTGAGGGCCTGGACGGCGCCGAGGCCGTCGAGGAACTCCTCGGGGTTCCCGCTGCCGAGCAGGCTGACGGTGGGGCCGAGCGGCGCATCCATGTGCTGCTGCACGATGGCCGAGCTCAAGGCGTCCTTCTGGTCCTGGTAACCGACCATCTGGCGATCGATGTCGCCGGAGAGGTCGGAGATCTCCTGCTTGGTCTGCTTGATCTGGACCGAGATCTGGTTGACCTGCTCAGAGGCCGCTTCGGCCTCGTGGAAGGCTCGTTCGACGTCCTTGGGCCCGATCTTCGGCTCGGCTTGCGCGCCGCCGATGAGACCGGCGGTCACGAGCGAGACGCCGGCGACGGCGATCGCAGACCTGCGACGCAGGGTCGCTCCATGAGCACGGCGATGGACAGTACGGATACGCGATCGGCGCACGCACACTCCTACTTGGTTCCTCGACACCTACCGGGTGAGCTGACGGATTCGGGCCAAGGCCGCCCTACGGCTCGGTAGAGCCGATTCACCCCACACACCTGGTTCCCCGGTACGTCGCGGTCGTGGATACTCACGTCCGCTTCGTTTCGGCGATGCGCCCGATGACGGCCAGGTCGGCCGCGCATTCTCCGGGCGCACAAGGGCCCACTGTAGGCGGGCGACCACGCAGGATCAACCTCACACGGCCGGTGGAACCGCCCGGAAGTCGGTGTCGAGGTCAGGCGACGACAGCGGGATCACCAGTCGGAGTGGCGGCACGAGTCCGCCCTCGGCGAGCGCACCGAGAGCGGCGACGTCGTCGCCGTCGAGCTCGATTCCCTCCGGCGGCGCACCGAGCAGCACCGTGACGACACAGTCGCCGCACGCGCCCGGGCTACGGACGAGACAACGGTCGCAGTCGACGACCACGGGATCGGTCGGATCGGTCGGATCGGTCATGAAGCACCTCCTGTGAGGGACGGCAACGACGCTAGGTGCCTCCACCGACAGAAACTTCTGTCACTCCCGTCGCACAAGCGACAATCGATCAAGTGTCCGAACAGCCGCCTAGCGTGCGACGCGTGGAAGCAGTCCAGGCCTCGTTCGACGACCTCGGTCGTGCGTTGTCCGACGTCACCTTCTGCGTCGTCGACCTCGAGACCACCGGGGGGTCCGCCGCACGGGGCTCGAAGATCACCGAGTTCGGCGCGGTCAAGGTCCGCGGCGGCGAGGTCCTCGGGGAGTTCCAGAGCCTCGTCAACCCCGACGAGACCATCCCGGCGTTCATCACGGTGCTCACGGGCATCACCGACGCGATGGTGATCCACCAGCCGCGCATCGCCGAGGTGCTGCCCAGCTTCCTGGAGTTCGCGCGCGGCACGGTCCTCGTGGCTCACAATGCGCCGTTCGACACCGGCTTCCTGAAGTACTACAGCCGCGAGCTCGGCATCCCCTGGCCTCGTTTCGAGGTGCTCGACACCGCCGTGCTGGCCCGGCGGACGTTGCTGCGCGACGAGGTCCCCAACGTCAAGCTCGGCACGCTGGCCCGAGTGTTCCGCGCCACCACCACGCCCAACCACCGCGCGCTCTCCGATGCCCGCGCCACCGTCGACGTCCTGCACGGCCTGTTCGAGCGGCTCGGCCCGCTCGGCGTCACCACGCTCGAGGAGGTCGCCACCTACACGGCCCGCGTCACGCCGACGCAGCGCAAGAAGCGTCACCTCGCCGAGCACCTGCCACAGCTGCCCGGCGTCTACCTGTTCCGTGACGCCCGCGATGCCGTGCTCTACGTGGGAATGTCACGCAACCTTCGATCACGGGTGCACACGTACTTCACCGAGTCCGAGACCCGTTCCCGCATGGGCGAGATGGTCATGCTGGCCCAGCGGGTCGAGGGCATCATCTGTGCCACCACGCTGGAGGCCCAGGTCCGCGAGCTGCGGCTCATCGCCCGGCACCGTCCGCCGTACAACCGGCGCTCGAAGTTCCCGGACCGCGTGTCGTGGCTCAAGCTCACCCGCGAGCCCTGGCCCCGGCTGTCGATCGTCAAACGCATCCTCGACGACGACGCCGACTACATCGGCCCGTTCGGCAGCCGGTCGTCGGCCGAGGAGGCGATGGCGGCCCTGCACGACACGTACCGCATCAGGCAGTGCACACCGAAGCTGGCGAAACGACCCCGCTCCCGTGCCTGTGCCCTCGCCGAGCTGGGCCACTGCCTGTCGCCGTGCGACGGCTCGGTCGAGCCCGGCGACTACGACACCGAGGTGCTCCGCGTGCGTCGTGCCATGACGGCCGACCCGGTCGAGCTCGTCGACGCCATCAGCCGCCGCATGGGCGACCTCGCCGAGCACGAGCGCTATGAGGACGCCGCCCGCTGGCGCGACCGCCTGACCTCGCTCCTGCGCGCCGTCGTGCGGACCCAGCGGCTCGCCGAGCTCACCGCCGTCCCCGAGCTGGTCGCGGCCGCGCCGCACCCTGAGGGGTGGGAGATCCACGTCCTGCGCCACGGCCGGCTCGCTGCCGCCGGCGTCATGCCGCACGGCACCCATCCGGTCGGGTGGGTCGACGCCCTGCTGGCCACGGCCGAGTCGGTCGAGAGCCGCTACGGTCCCGTCCCCGCCGCCACCGCCGAGGAGACCGAGTGCCTGCTGCGCTGGCTCGACACCCCCGGCCTGCGCATCGTCCGAGGCGCCTGGCAGGCCCCCCTCGCCGGCGCTGCCCGCCATCTCCTCCGCCTCCCCTCCCCCGCCGACGAGAGACTCCCGTACCGCTGACGAGAGACTCCGGTACCGCCGACGAGAGACTCCCGGCGCTGCCAGGACGTGACTAGGCTGCACCCATGATCACCGCGATCGTCTTCATCCAGGCCGACGTCTCCCGCCTCTCCGAGATCGCCGAGAGCATCGCCGACATCGACGGGGTCAGTGAGGTCTACTCCGTCACCGGCGACCTCGACCTCCTCGCGATGGTTCGCGTGCGTACCCACGAGGAGATCTCCGACGTCGTCGCCGACCAGCTGAACAAGGTCGAGGGTGTCCTGGCGACGCAGACGCAGATCGCCTTCCGGACCTTCAGTCACCACGATCTCGAGGAAGCCTTCAGCATCGGCCTCTGAGGAACCCGTGCACTCCCTGCGGGACGGGAGTCTCTCGTCAGCGATACCGGAGTCTCTCGTCAGCGGGGTCAGGCGAGGGATTGGGTGGTGGTGGCCCAGAGGTCGAGCACGCGGCGAGAGGCGCCGGAGTCGATGGCGTCCCGGGCCCGATCGATGCCGGCAACCAGTCGGTCCTCGAGGTCCCCGTCGCCGGCTGCGTGTGCCGCGATGCCGGCCCCGGCGTTGAGCAGGACGGCGTCGCGGACGGCGGACTTCTCCCCGTCGAGCACGCGACCGAACACCGCGGCGTTGAACGCCGGGTCGCCGCCGGTGAGCGCGGCCGGCTCGGACAGCTCGAATCCGAGCCGTTGCGGGTCGATGACCTGCTCGCTGACCTGACCGGTGGTCGGGTCGCCGACCCAGACGTGCGACGTCGTGGTGGTGGTGATCTCATCGAGCCCGTCGTCGCCCCGGAACACCAGCGCGTCGGCGCCCCGCGCGGCCAGGACGCCGGACATGATCGGCGCCATCCGTGCGTCGGCGACACCGACGGCCATCGCGTCGGGGCGAGCGGGGTTGGTGAGCGGGCCAAGGAAGTTGAACGGCGTCGGGATGCCCAGCTCGCGGCGCGGGACCGCGGTGAACCGGAACGACGCATGGAACACCGGCGCGAAGCAGAACGTGATGCCCACCGTCTGCAGGACGTCGACGAGCTTGAGCGGCGGGACGTCGAGCCGGACGCCCAGCTCCTCCAGCACGTCGGCCGAGCCGCTCGCACTCGTGGCTGCCCGGTTGCCGTGCTTGACGACCGGGACACCGGCCCCGGCGATGACGACGGCCGACATGGTGGAGATGTTCACGGTCCGGGCCCGGTCGCCACCGGTGCCGACGATGTCGACGACGCGGCCGGGCACCGACATCGGCGCGGCGTGCCGGTACATCGCGTCGACGAGTCCCTGCATCTCGGCCAACGTCTCGCCCTTGCTGCGCAGGGCCACCGCGAAGCCGGCGATCTGGGCCGGAGTGGCGCTGCCGGAGAGGATCTCCTCCATGGCCCACGACGTGGCGGGCGCGTCGAGATCGTGACCCGCGACCAGCGTCGACAGGACGTCCGGCCAGGAGAGAGTCACCGCAGGCCTAGGTGGACTGCAGGACGCCGCGCGCGAGGCCGATGACCGTCTCGGCGAGGCGCAGCGGGTCGATGGGGTGGGGCAACGCGGCCTCCGCGCGCGACCACGTGGCGAGCCAGGCGTCCTGAGGACGTCCGGTGAGCACCAGGACCGGAGGCGCCTGGTAGATCTCGTCCTTCATCTGCCGGGCGATGCCGAGGCCACCGGCAGGCGTGGCTTCGCCGTCGAGGATCACCAGATCGAAACCACCCTCGTCCAGGTGCCGGAAGACGACCGGCTCGGTGGCGCACTCGACGTACTCGAACAACGGAAGGTCCGGGTGCGGGCGCGATCCGAGCGCGGTGATCACGGTCGCTCGGACGTCGCGATCGTCGCTGTAGACCAGGACACGCAGGGGCTTGTGCTCACTCACGATCGAATCGTACATAATGATCGCGTGGCGACTACCTCCGTGATTCCCGCGTCCCGACTTCAAGGCACCGATGGGCGCCCCTCGATGGTGACCGTTGGCACGATCGTGTGGCTCTCCAGCGAGCTGATGTTCTTCGCCGGCCTGTTCGCCGCGTACTTCACGATCCGCAACGTCTCGCCCGAGCTCTGGGACCTCGAGACCGCCAAGCTCAACATTCCATTCGCCACCGTCAACACGACGATCCTGGTGCTGTCATCGGTGACCTGCCAGTACGGCGTCTTCGCCGCGGAGCGGGGTCGCGTCGGTCGCACCGGCTCCATCCTGCAGTTCACCCGGTGGGGCATGCGAGAGTGGTTCGTGCTCACCTACATCATGGGCGCGATCTTCATCGCCGGTCAGGCCACGGAGTACGCCGAGCTGGTCATCGAGAACACGAGCCTCTCCTCATCGCCGTACGGGTCGATGTTCTACCTCGCCACCGGCTTCCACGGGCTGCACGTCCTCGGCGGACTGATCGCCTTCCTCCTCGTCATCGGACGAACATTCCTGGCGCGCCGTTTCACCCACGAGCAGGCCATCTCGGCCATCGTGGTCTCGTACTACTGGCACTTCGTCGACATCGTCTGGGTCGGCCTGTTCGCCACCATCTATTTGATCCGCTGATTCATGACCGCCCCGGCGTCCCCGATCGCCCTTCGATCGGTACGCTGAGTGCACCTACCAGGAATGAGGTTCTCGGTGCGGAAACTGTCGACACGTCGCCGGCATCCCCTCGCCGGCCTCGTCGTTCTCCTCGTGGGACTCGTCGTGGCCGGTGGCCTGTACGCGGCGTTCGCGCCCAAGGCCGCCGTCGCCGAGGCAGCCTCGGCCCGTGATGTCGAAGCGGGCCGCCAGCTGTTCCTCATCGGGTGCGCCAGCTGCCACGGCAAGAATGCCGAGGGCATCAACACCAAGTCCGGCGGCAACTACGGTCCCTCGCTCATCGGCGTCGGCGCCGCCGCGGTCGACTTCCAGGTCGGTACCGGCCGGATGCCGATGGCCCAGTCCGGGCCCCAGGCCCCGCGCAAGGACCCGGAGTACACCGAGGAGGAGACCAGCCAGCTGGCCGCCTTCGTCGCGTCGTTGGCCCCGGGCCCCGCGATCCCCGAGGCGGAGTACCTCGACTGGCGCGCCGCCTCGGTGGCTGACGTCAAGGAGGGTGGCGAGTTCTTCCGCACCAACTGCACGGCCTGCCACAACTCGGTCGGCGCTGGCGGAGCCCTCCCGGAGGGCCGGTACGCACCCACGATCAAGGGCGTGAGCGCCAAGCACATCTACGAGGCCATGCTCACCGGCCCGCAACAGATGCCCCTGTTCTCCGACGCGGTCATCACGCCCGAGGACAAGCGCAACGTCATCGCCTACGTCAAGACCATCCAGGAGCAGCCCGAGTACGGCGGACTGGGTGGCGGCGGCCTCGGACCGGTGTCCGACGGCCTGTGGACCTTCGTCGTCGGCATCGGCGCCCTCGTCGGATTCGCGATCTGGATCGGCGCCCACGGAGCGAGAGTGAAGAAGCGATGACCGACGAGCTGGAGCGCATCACCCGCGAACCGATCGACGACCCGGGACTGCCGGCCCACCAGTGGCGCCCCACTGACGTCGACCAGAAGCTCGAGCGCCGCACCGAGCGTCAGATCTCGGCGATGTTCGGCCTCGCCACCGTCTTGCTCGTCCTGTTCGCCGTCGCCTACCTGACGGTCGACTTCGACCAGACGTTCCTCGGCTGGTCGGCCCAGAACTTCGCCCTCGGTGCCACCCTCGGTGGCGCCATGCTGCTGATGGGCTCGGGCATCATCCAATGGGCCAAGAAGCTCATGGGCGACCACGAGATCGTCGAGATGCGCCACCCGGTGGCCAGCTCCGACGACGACCGCCGCGACGTCATGAAGGACATCAACGACGGCCTCGCCGAGTCCGGCATCGGGCGTCGTCCGATGATCCGCAACAGCATGCTCGGAGCCATCGGCGCTCTCGGCATCCCGACCGTCATCATGCTGGGCGATCTCGGGCCCCTCCCCTCCGGCCAGACGACCACCGTCTGGAAGAAGGGCATGCGGGTCGTCAACGACGTCTCCGGCGCCCCCATCAAGCCCGACGAGCTCGAGGTCGGCCAGCTCGTGAACGCCGAGCCCGCGGCCCTGTTCGAGGAGGACGAGAAGGGCGAACGCGTCCTCCACGGCACCGAGGCCCTCCAGGTCAAGGCGAAGGCCGCCGTCATCCTGGTGCGCATCCGCCCGCAGGACATCACCCCGGCCTCCGGACGCGAGAACTGGGGCATTGACGGCATCTTGTGCTACTCCAAGATCTGCACGCACGTGGGCTGCCCCATCAGCCTGTACGAGCAGCAGACCCACCACATGCTGTGCCCGTGCCACCAGTCGACGTTCGACCTCGCCGACGCCGGCAAGGTCCTCTTCGGACCTGCCGCGCGCCCCCTGCCGCAGCTGCCGCTCGGCGTAGACTCAGAGGGCTACCTGATCGCGATGAGCGACTTCCAGGAGGTCATCGCACCGAGCTATCCAGAGCTGGCTCGCGACCGGAAGAAGTTGGAAAAGCGCTATGAGTGAGCAGCACACCGCCGTCGAGGACACCTCCTTCGGCAAGAAGGCCGCCGGACCCGTGGGCTGGATGGACGACCGCCTGGGCCTGGCCGGCGGAGCCAAGAAGCTCATGCCTGTGCGCAAGGTCTTCCCCGAGCACTGGTCGTTCATGCTCGGCGAGATCGCCTTGTGGTCATTCATGGTGCTGCTCGTCACCGGCGTCTTCCTGACGTTCTGGTACCAGCCGAGCATGGCCGAGACCGTCTACGACGGCTCGTACGCCCCGATGCGCGGCCTGGAGATGTCGCACGCCTTCGCGTCGACCCTCGACATCTCCTTCGACATCCGCGGCGGTCTGCTGATCCGGCAGATCCACCACTGGGCCGCCGCCATCTTCGTCGCCGCGATGATCGTGCACATGCTGCGCATCTTCTTCACCGGTGCGTACCGCAAGCCGCGCGAGGTCAACTGGCTGATCGGCCTGGGCCTGCTCACCCTCGGTCTCGTCGAAGGCTTCGCCGGCTACTCGCTCCCCGACGACCTGCTGTCCGGCACCGGCCTTCGATTCGTGGACGGCCTGATCCGATCTATCCCGATCGTCGGGTCGTACCTGGAGTTCTTCATCTTCGGCGGGGAGTTCCCTGGCGACATCATCATCCCGCGTCTGTACATGGCTCACATCCTGCTGATCCCTGCCCTCCTGCTGGCGCTCATCGGCGCCCACATGGTGCTGCTGGTGTACCAGAAGCACACGCAGTGGCCCGGGCCCGGACGCACCGAGAACAACGTCGTCGGCTACCCGCTGCTTCCGCAGTACGCGGCCAAGGCGGGCGGCTTCTTCCTCGTGGTCTTCGGATTCACCGCTCTGATGAGCGCGGTCATCCAGATCAACCCGATCTGGGTCTACGGGCCGTACAACCCCTCCGAGGTCACGGCAGGGTCCCAGCCCGACTGGTACATGGGCTTCGTCGAGGGCGCGGTCCGCGTCATGCCGCCGCTGGAGTTCGACTTCCTCAGCTACACGTGGTCGATGAACATCTTCATCCCCGGCGTCTTGCTCATGGGCGTGATGTTCACCGCTCTGGGCGCCTGGCCGTTCGTGGAGCAGTGGATCACCGGCGACAAGCGTGAGCACCACCTCCTGGAGCGCCCCCGCAACGCCCCGGTGCGCACCGCCTTCGGCGTGGCCGGCATGACGATGTACGGCGTGTTCTGGATCGGCGGCGGCAACGACATCATCGCCACCAAGTTCCACCTCAGCCTCAATGCGATCACCTGGTTCGTCCGCATCGGCTGGATCGTGCTGCCGATCATCGCCTTCATGGTCACCAAGCGTCTCTGCATCGGCCTTCAGCGCGCCGACGCCAACCGGATCCTGCACGGCTACGAGACCGGTGTCATCGAGCGGACGCCCGACGGCAGCTACTCAGAGCGCCATGCACCCTTGCCGGTGGCCGACCAGTACGTGCTCACCGAGCACGACCGCTTGCCGGCGCTCGAGGCGCCGCCGACGGTCGACAAGAACGGTGTGCCGGCTCCGCACGGCCGCAAGGAGCGCTTGCGGGCCAGGTTCCGGTCGTTCTACTACCACGGGGCGGTCGACAAGCCGACGACCGACGAGGTGCAGCACGCTGCCGAGCACCTCGCAGGCCAGGACAGTCACCCGGCCCCGCTGGGCGAGGACTTCCGGGGCGTGTCGGAGACGGGTATCCCCCGCTCCCACTGAGGCGTGACCGCCGAGGAAGCCGAGAAACCCTGGCTCAGCTGAGTGCCGAGCTGTCCTTCCACGCATCCCACGGGACGTTCCAGTCGGTCCAGCCGTTCTGGTCCTCCATGCCACGAGGGCTGTTGATGAACTTGACGACGTCACCGCGCTTGGAGTTGCGGTAGAGCCAGCCGGCGTTGGCGGTGCTCATGCCGGTGCAGCCGTGGCTGACGTTGGCACGGCCGTGCGACGCCGAGGACCAGGGGGCGGCGTGCAGGAACTCACCGGAGTTGGTGACGCGCATCGCCCACTTGACGTCGGAGATGTCGTAGTAGTCGGGGTCCTCGGAGTCGACGCCGGTGGTGGCGGCGTCCATGTCGACGGAGTCGAACTTCTCCATGATGATCTTGGTGCCCTTGCGGGTCCGATGCCCGGAGTCGCCCGTCGAGACGGGAATCCGACGCACGACCTCACCGTCGATGCGGACGATCAACCGGAAGGAGGCGACGTCGACGGTGCTGACGACCTTGCGGCCGACCTTGAACGGCACTTTCTGGTTCTGCTGGCCGTAGATGCCGTTGCCGGCGGGGAGGCCGTTGAGGTGCAGGTCGACCGTCACCTTGGTGTTGGCCGGCCAGAACGTCTTGGGGCGGTAATGGGCCACGCTGTCGCTGATCCACGACCAGGAGCCCTCGACCTCCTTGTCGGTGCGCACGTCCATGTTCCGCTCGAAGAGGGCCTTGTTCTTGACGGGCAGGTCGAAGGTGACGATGACGGGCATGCCGACGCCGACCGTCTCGCCCTTGAGCGGCGCGACCGAAGGATAGGTCTGCTGCTGCAGCGTGAGCGCCTCGGTGGTGAACGTGGTTTCCAGCGTGTCGGCCTTGCCGTCGTCGCCGGTGCCGGTGACCGAGAACCGGTACTTCGTGCCGGGTTCGAGCCGCTCGGAGGCGACCCACTGCGCACCGCTGACCCGGCCGTCGACGCTCTCCTTGCCGTCGGCCGTCGTGAGCGTCGCCTTGGAGATGGTGCCGTGCTCGGCCTTCGCGGTGACGATGGTGTCGACCGTGATGTCCTTGGCTCCGTCGTCGACGCTGACTGCCAGGCTGATGGGGTCGGCCGGAGGCGCCACGGCCTTCTTGACCTTCTCGCCGGTCGAGCAGCCGGCCACGACCAGCGCGGCGGCGGCAAACAGCACGAAGATGCGGGGTTGGTTCACCACGTCATTCTACGGGCGAGCGAAGACAGGTCCGAATCGACACGGGCATGGCGTTCGACACGTCCGCGACGGGAACGACCGTGTCGGTCAGTGTGCGTGAACGCCGCGGTAGTACTCGAAGATCCAGCCTGACACGGTGACGACCCCGATGCCGACGCCGATGATGAAGAGCCACCAGCCGATGACGACGCCCAGCACGATCACCAACAGGGCCAGCGCGCAGAACAGGGGCCACCAGCTGTACGGGGGGAAGAATCCCTGCTCCCCCGCGCCCTCGGCGATCTCGCCGTCGGAACGGTCCTCCGGGCGAGACGGGATCTGCTTGGCGACGACGCCGAGGTAGAACGCCAGCAGCGAGCTCAGCAGGAACGTCATGACCAAGGCCGACGTGCCCGTGGGGTCGTGGGAGATCAACCAGTAGATGGGCGCGGTCAGCGCGAAGAAGACCGCAAGGGAAAGAATGGTCCAGTACTCGGCCTTCATCGGTCAGAAGTCACCCTTCGGATCATTGATGGCCTCGTGTCGCCCGTCGACGTCGGGGGCATCGGCGAAGTCGGATTTCTCACCGGGATTCTCCAACAGCTCGAGCTCGGCGATCTCCGGGTGGTGCAGGTCGAACGCGGGGCTCTCGGAACGGATGCGCGGCAGCGACGTGAAGTTGTGCCGGGGCGGCGGTGAGCTCGTGGCCCACTCCAGCGAGCGTCCCCAACCCCACGGGTCGTCGAGCCCGACCTGCGGGCTCTTGCGGGACTTCCAGACGTTGTAGAGGAACGGCAACGTGGAAGCACCGAGCAGGAAGGCACCGATGGAGGAGATCTCGTTCAAGGTGGTGAAACCGTCGTTGGGGCCGTAGTCGGCGTACCGACGCGGCATGCCCTCGACGCCGAGCCAGTGCTGGACGAGGAACGTGAGGTGGAAGCCGATGAACAGCAGCCAGAAGTGGATCTTGCCGAGCTTCTCGTCGAGCATCCGCCCGGTGAGCTTCGGCCACCAGAAGTAGAACCCGGCGAACATGGCGAACACGACGGTGCCGAACACCACGTAGTGGAAGTGCGCCACGACGAAGTAGCTGTCTGAAAGGGCGAAGTCGAGCGTCGGCGAGGCCAGGATGATGCCGGTGAGGCCACCGAAGAGGAACGTGGTGAGGAACCCGAGCGAGAAGATCATCGGGGTGTCGAAGGACACACTTCCGCCCCACATCGTGCCGATCCAGTTGAAGAACTTCACTCCGGTCGGCACGGCGATCAGGAACGTCATGAATGAGAAGAACGCGAGGTTGACCGCACCGGTGACGAACATGTGGTGGGCCCAGACCGCGACCGACAGCGCCGCGATCGACAAGGTGGCACCGACCAGGCCCACGTAGCCGAAGATGGGCTTGCGGCTGAAGACGGGCAGGATCTCGGTGATGATGCCGAAGAACGGCAGCGCGATGATGTACACCTCGGGGTGCCCGAAGAACCAGAACAGGTGCTGCCACAGGATCGGCCCACCGTTGGCGGCGTCGAAGACGTGGGCGCCGAGCCGCCGGTCCGCCTCCAGCGCGAGCAGCGCCGCGGCGAAGATCGGGAACGCGATGAGCACGAGCATGCTGGTGACCAGGGTGTTCCAGCAGAAGATCGGCATCCGGAACATCGTCATGCCGGGCGCGCGCATGGTGAAGATGGTGGTGACGAAGTTGACCGCGCCGAGGATCGTGCCGAGGCCCGCCATCCAGAGCCCCATCACCCACAGGTCACCGCCGATCCCGGGCGAGTTGACCGCGTCGCTCAGCGGCGCGTAGGCGAACCAGCCGAAGCTGGCGGCGCCGCCGGGCACCACGAACCCGCTGACGACGGTGAGGCCACCGAACAGGAACAGCCAGTAGCTGAACATGTTCAGGCGTGGGAACGCGACGTCGGGCGCACCGATCTGCAGGGGCATGACGGCGTTGCCGAAGCCGAAGAACAGCGGCGTCGCGAACAGCAGCAGCATGATCGTGCCGTGCATGGTGAACAGCTGGTTGTAGGTGTCGTCACTGACCACCTTGGAGCCCGGCTGGAGGAGGTTGGCCCGGATCAGCAGGGCGAGGACGCCGCCGAACAGGAAGAACAGGAACGACGTGACCAGGTAGAGGTTGCCGATGATCTTGTGATCAGTGGTGGTCATCACCACGACGATCTTCTGGCCGAGGGTGCGTTCCCGGGCCGGAGCATCGGCGCGCGCCTCAAAGGCTGCGGTCGTGGCCATCAGTTCTCTCCTTCGGGCTCTAGACCGGCGATCGTGTCGGCCTCGGATGCGCCCACGGGGGCGCCGATGTCGCCGGCGGCCTTGAGGTCGGACAGGTGCTGGTCGTACTCGGCACGAGGCACGACGTGGACCTCGAAGAGCATCCGGGAGTGGTAGAGACCGCACAGCTCCGCGCAGCGGCCGGTGAACACGCCCTCACGCGTCGGGGTGAGGTCGAAGGAGTTCTGACGCCCCGGGACGACGTCCATCTTGAAGTAGAACTCCGGGATCCAGAAGGAGTGGATGACGTCAGGTGACTTGAGGTTGAACCGGACCGACTCGTCGACCGGCAGCCACAGCTCGGCCGGATCGGCCGGGGTGCCGGAGTCGAAGACGTCGTCGCCCTGGGTCGCAGTCTCGTCGAGGTAGCTGAATCCCCACTGCCACTTGCTGCCGACGACGGTGACGGTGTGGTCGGGATTCTCGACCTTGTCGAGCATCTCGTTCTGCGACGTGACGGTGTGGAAGAAGAACACCGCGACCACGATGGTGGGCGCGATCGTGTAGAGCGCCTCGATGGGCAGGTTGTAACGCACCTGCGCCGGCACCTCGTCGTCGCTGCGCCGGCGATACCGGACCATCGCGTACACCATGCCGCCGAAGACCAGCACGAACACGACGAGGACGGCGATCCAGGCACCGAGCCACAGGTCCCACATCGGATCGGTGCGGTCGCTTCCGGCGACGGGGAGAGCCAGGCGCTTCACGTCGGTGTCGTCGACCGGTGAACAGCCGCTCAACACGAACAGGGCGACGGCCAGTGCCGCCAGCTTCATCCGACCCACGAGGTGCCTTCCTGATCCGTGCCAGTCGTGCGGTGACACCAGCACCATACTGCAGAGAACACCCCTGATCACGACAGGGTGAGGGCCGCGTCGACGTCGGTTGCGGCGTCGTCGCCGTAGGCCACGCCCAGCCGCTTCAGGAAGCCGTCGCGCGTGAGCTCGTACTCCTGGGTGCCCTTGGTCTCGACGACGCTGGCCGCGATGGTGCAGCCGATCTGAGCGGATCGCTCGAGGTCGAGACCGGCCGCGACCCCGGCCAGGAATCCGGCGCGGAAGCTGTCGCCGACCCCGGTCGGGTCGACGGCCACGACGCCCTCGATGGCCTTGACCTCCACCGCCGCTCCGTCGGCCGGGTAGATGGACACGCCGTCCTTGCCACGGGTCACCACGCGGGTGCCGACGTGCGACTGCACGTCGGCGGACGTCCAGCCGGTCTTCTGCTCGATCAAGGCGGCCTCGTAGTCGTTGCTGAACAGGTAGGCCGCTCCGTCGATGAGGTCTCGGATGAGGTCGCCGTCGGCCCAGGCGAGCTGCTGCGACGGGTCGGCCGCGAAGGCGACACCACGATCACGGCAGCTCTGGGTGTGCCGCTGCATGGCCTCGGGATCGTCGGGGCCGACGAGGACGAGGTCGAAGTCCTGTCCGAGCGACCCCAGGTCGATGTCGCGCGCCTCCGACATCGCCCCGGTGTAGAACGTGGCGATCTGTGCGAGCGAGGAGTCGGTGGTGCAGACGAACCGGGCGGTGTGGCGCGTGTCGGAGACCAGGACGCCGGACGTGTCGACCCCGGCGTCGTCCAGCCACCCGCGGTACTCGGTCTCGAAGTCGCGACCCACCGCGCCGACCATCAGCGGGCGGTGACCGAGCCGGGCGAGCGCGAACGCGATGTTGGCCGCGCAGCCGCCCCGACGGACGTCGAGGTCGTCGACGAGGAACGACAAGGCGATCTTGTCGAGCTCCTCCGGGACGAGTGAGTCCGCGAACTTGCCGGCGAAGGTCATCAGGTGGTCGGTGGCGATGGAACCGCAGATGGCAAGGCGCACCCGCACAGGATAGACAACGACCCCCCGCTCGCGCAGGGGGTCGTCGGTCAAGCTCGATTCGCTTCGCGCGTCAGTGGAAGGAGTCGCCGCAGGCGCACGATCCGGTGGCCATCGGGTTGTCGATCGTGAAGCCCTGCTTCTCGATGGTGTCGACGAAGTCGATCGTGGCGCCGCCGAGATACGGCAGGCTCATCCGGTCGACCACGACGTTGACGCCGCCGAAGTCGCGAACCTCGTCGCCGTCGAGCGTGCGCTCGTCGAAGAACAGCTGGTAACGCAGGCCGGAGCATCCGCCGGGCTGGACGGCGATGCGCAGGGCGAGGTCGTCGCGACCCTCCTGCTCGAGCAGGCTCTTCACCTTGGCTGCCGCGAACTCGCTGAGGGTGATGCCTTCGGTCGGGGCGGCGGTGGTCTCGGTGGCCGTCTCGGTGCTCGTGCTGTCGACTGTCATCTCATCTCCCTGATGGGGGTTGCGTCAGTAAGTGTCCAACGCTGGTCGTCCGGTCTTCATTCCATCGTACGCGCCCAACGTCAGCACGCACTCATCCCTGTGGTGTCGCCTCGTTCACGCAGCCGACCAGGCTCGGGCCGGTTCGCGTCGATCGAGGGCGAAGAACGCGGAGATGAGGGTGCGGGCGCGGGAACTTCGCTACCATCACCGTCCGGGGGCCAGGATCGGCAGGAGCTCGTCGTGACCTCGTCTGAATCGTCCCCACAGCCAGCCCACCTCGGCCCGTTCGCCATCGCGCTGGTCGCCCTCGCGATCTCCGTGGCCACCAGCATCTGGTCGATCTCGGAGGCACGCACGGCGCGCGGAAACTCCGACGACACGGCCAGCCTGGTCAAGTCGGCGATGGGCAACGTGTCCGGGCCCGACTTCACCGCCACCAAGAAGCAGCCGGTGGCCGGCCCGAACGTGCCGCGGCTCAAGACCGCCTCGGCGACGATCAGCGAGGCCGGGAAGGTCACGAAGTACTCCGGGGACAAGCCCACGGTGACGTCAGCCGACGTCGATGCCCTTGCCGACCTGCTGGGACCCGTCCTGGCGGAGCCGCAGTTCGACGAGGCCGCTGGGCTGTGGTGCCTGAGCGGTGGAGGGTGGTCGAAGAAGAACATCGGCGCGAAGGTCACCTCGGGCGGTGGGCCGGCGTTGACGGACTCCTCCCACGAGGTGTGTCCACAGGGACTGTTCGTCGCGACGCGCGATCACCAGAAGTTCCCCCAGGCGATGGCCTTCTCGGTCACGATCTACTGGATGGGCAAGGGCTGACAGACCGAACGACTCACCGACGGGGCGGGGACCAGGTGCGGGCGACCCGTTCGGCGAGCGTGGCCAGAGCGCCGTACGGATCGCTCATCGACTCCTCCACACCCACGAGGTCGGCCGCTGCGTAGGCCGACTCGACGCCCATGGCGCGCATCTCCCGGGTTCCGACCGTGACCTGGCCGGCCAGGGCGATGCACGGACGCGCGGCGGCGGCCGCGCAGGTCGCGACGCCGTGCACGACCTTGCCGCTGCGCGAGGTGTGGTCGTAGGTGCCCTCACCGGTGATGACGAGGTCGTGGGCAGCGCAGGCCTCGGCAAGTCCGACCGCGTCTGCCACCAGCTCGACGCCCGGGCGCGTGCCGGCCCCCAGCACCATCAGCGCGAACCCGAGTCCGCCGGCCGCGCCGGCGGCCGGCTGGTCGGCCGTTCGACGGTCGGCCGGGGCCGAGCCGCAGGTGGCCACCACGAGCTCGTCGAGAATGCGGTCGACCTCCAGGATGTCCGCCTCGGTCAGCCCCTTCTGTGGACCGAACGTCTTGGTCGCCCCGAACATGCCGAGCAACGGCACGTCGACGTCGGTGGCGGCCACGAGCGACACTCCGGCCAACCGCTCCCGGGCGCCGGACAGGTCGACGCGACTGATTCCGCGCAGCCCGGCCGGACCCCGGTCGAGGGGCACGTCCGCGGTGGCTCCGAGGGCGCCGAGCAGTCCCGCTCCCCCGTCGTTCGTCGCGCTGCCGCCGAGCCCGAGCACCACGGTGGTGGCGCCCGCCGCCACGGCGGCCGCAACCGCGTCGCCCACCCCGGCCGTGGTGGCGTTCCACGGGTCGGGCGCGTCGAGGAGCGGATGGCCGCAGGCCTGCGCCGACTCCACCCACGCCGTCTCGCCCTGGAGCAGCAGGCTGACCGGGACGGGTCGCCCGACCGGCCCGGTGACCGTGACGATGTCGAGGTCGCCGCCGAGGGCGCCGTGCAGCACGTCGACGAAGCCCGGTCCACCGTCAGCCATCGGCAGCGCGGTGAGGTCGTCGGCGGGCGCGTGCCGGGCCCACCCCTCGACGACCGCCGCCGCGGCTTCCGGCGCGGTGAGCGTGCCGGCGAACGCGTCCGGCGCAACCAACACCTTCATGCGCTAGGCGGCGAGGCGCTGCTCGGCTGCTGCCAGGAGCACACAGGTGGCGAGGCCGTCCATCGCAGCGCGCAGCTCCTCCAACGAGGGGAACGAGGGCGCGATGCGGATGTTGCGGTCGCGGGGGTCGTCACCGTACGGGAACGACGCTCCAGCAGGCGTCATGGCGATGCCGGCCTCACGGCACAGCTCCACGACCCGACTGGCGGTGCCGTCGACGACGTCGAGGCTGACGAAGTAGCCGCCCTTGGGCTCCGACCAGGTGGCGACGCCGTGCGGACCCAGGCGGTCGCGCAGGATCTCCAGGACGGCGGCGAACTTGGGCGCGAGGATCTCGCGGTGCGCGTCCATCAGCCGGTGCACGCCGTCGACGTCGCCCAGGTGGCGGGCGTGCCGCAGCTGGTTGACCTTGTCCGGCCCGATGGTGCGCTTGCCGAGCAGCCGCAGGTACCACTCGACGTTCTCGGCCGAGCTGCCGAAGAAGCACACGCCGGCCCCGGCGAACGTGATCTTCGACGTGGAGGCGAACACGACGGCACGGTTCGGGTGTCCGGACGCTGCGCAGAGCCCGACGATGTCGGCGGTCTTCGTGCGCTCCTCGGTGAGGTGGTGGACGGCGTACGCGTTGTCCCAGAGCAACCGGAAGTCGGGTGCGGCGGTCTCGAGCGCGGCGAGCTCGGCGGCGACGGCCTCGCTGACCACCGCGCCGGACGGGTTGCCGTACGTCGGCACCAGCCACATCCCCTTGACCGACGGGTCGGACACGAGCTCACGCACGGCGGCCATGTCGGGACCGTCGGAACGCATCTCGACCGGAACCATCCGGATGCCGTACTGCTCGCTCAGGGCGAAGTGGCGGTCGTAGCCGGGGACGGGGCAGATGAACGTGACCTCGTCCTCCTCGATCCAGGGTCGGGGGGAGTCGGGCGTGCCCTTGAGCAGCGAGAACACGACCGTGTCGTGCATCATCGCGAGGCTCGCGTTGTCGCCGGCGATCACCTGGTCGACCGGCACCTGCATGATCTCGGCGAAGATCGCGCGCAGCTCGGGCAGCCCGTTCAGGCCACCGTAGTTGCGGGTATCTGTTCCCTTGGCATCGCGGAAGTCCGGGCCCGGGAGGGTGAGCAGCTCCGCGGAGAGGTCGAGCTGCTCCGGGGACGGCTTGCCGCGGGTGAGGTCGAGCGACAGGCCCGCGCTCTGCAGGGCGCGGTACGCACCGAGCTGCTCGTCGTGCAGGGCCTGGATCTGGTCTCGGGAGAGGGCGTCGAACGTCACCCGACCAACCTATCCCGGGGCGGGAGCCTCCGGATCGAGGCCCGGAGCGCCCCAGAGGGCGAGCCATCGGTCGAGCTTCGGCTCCAGGGGGACGTCCTGCTCGATGAGTCCGCGCACCTGCAGCTCCGTGGCGTTGTCGCGACGGCGGCCGGCCAACGGGACGAAGGGGTAGAACGAGCTCTGCTTGAACAGGTAGACGAGCCCGCAGGGTCCGCCGTCGGGTGTCGAGAACACCACGGTGGAGCACAGCAGACCGGCTCCGAAACCGGCGTCGACGAGCGATGAGTTCACCGCGTGCAGGTCGGTGACGATCCCGGTGATGTCCCCCGGGGCGCGATGAACGGTCAGCCATCGGTACCCGTGCCCGTCGTCGGTGACCTCGACGGACGACGAGGAGTCGGTGGCGATGAGCTTGCGGGCGTCGCTGATCACCCCGTCGTCGACCTGGCCCTCCGCGTCGCGGAAGCACACCGAACCCAGACCGGCCGCGGTGAACCCCGCGACCTGCAGCGAAAGGGCGGCCTGCGGCACCGAGAAGAGCACGTCGAGGTCGGCCGGCGGCGGCGTCGAGCGCCCGAGGATGGCGTCGAGGAACCCCATCAGGCCGGCTCGGCGAGCTCTGCGCCGACCCTCGCGAGCTGGTCGAGCCGCTGCTGGAGCGGCGGGTGGGTCGACATCAGGGCCCCGACAGACTCGCGGTTGATGGCGGGTGCGATGAAGAAGGCGCTGAGCGCCTGGGCGTCGCGGAGGTCGCGGTTGGGGATGCGACTCATCTCGCCGGAGATCTTGACCAGGGCGGACGCCAGCTTCGACGGCCGGCCAGTGAGGTACGCGCCGCTGCGGTCGGCGCTGAGCTCGCGGTAGCGCGAGAGTGCGCGGGTGAGCAGGAAGCTGACGAAGTACACGATCATGCTGACCGCGAACACGACGAGGAAGGGCACCCCGGCGCCGTTGTTGCCGCGGCTTCGTCCGCCGCCGAAGTAGAACCCCCAGCGGGTGATGAACCCGGCGAGGAGCCCCAGCGACGAGGCGACGGTCATGACCGAGACATCGCGGTTCGCGACGTGGGCGAGCTCGTGCGACAACACGCCCTCGAGCTCGTCGGCATCGAGGCGCTGCATGATGCCGGTGGTGACGCACACCACCGAGTGGCTCGGGGTGCGTCCGGTGGCGAAGGCGTTGGGCATGTCCGTGACGGCGACCGCGACCCGCGGCTTCGGCATGTCGGCGAGCACGCAGAGGCGCTCGATCATCGCGTGCAGCTCGGGCGCCTGCTCCGGCGTGACCTCGCGCCCGCCGATCGACTTGAGCGCGAGGCGGTCGGAGAAGTACCACTGGCCCCAGGCCATCGCGAGCACGATGACGATGCCGAGTGCGGCACTGCCGGAGTAGAAGATGAGCACGGCGCCGAAGGCGACGTACAAGGCGCCGAGTCCGACGCCCACGCCGCCCATGCGCAGGCTCAGGCCGCGGTCACTGCGAAATCTGGTGCGGGCCATCATCGTCTCCCTCTGTGCGCTCCGGCTCGGCACTGATCTGGCCGAGCTGGGCGTCGAAGCGGCGCCGCTCGGCGTCGTCGGCGCTCTCGTCCGGTGCAGTGATGATGCCACCGGCGACCAGCTCGTCGACGGCGTCGGCCTTGGCCTCGAGCTCGCGGGTGTGCCGCTCCGCGGAGTCCATCGCCTGGCTGACGTCGCTCATCGACGAGGCGATGCCGCTGCCGGCGCTGGTGATCTCGGCCCGTGCTGCTGCGGCCGAGTGCCGGGCCGACAGGGTGTCCTTGCGGCGCCGGAAGTCCTCGATGCGGCGCTCGAGGTCGTCGGCGGTGCTGATGAGCTGGCGTTCCTCCGACTGCAACGTCTCGTGCCGCTCCCGGAGGTCGTCGGCGGCCTTCTCGATGGTGATCTTGCGCGTGAGCGCGCCCCGAGCCGCGGCGTCGTCGTCGCGCCCCACCGCCGACTGTGCCTCCGAGTCGAGGGTGGCGATCTCCTGGCCCAGCCGGGCGAGCTGGACCTCCACGCGCTTGCGGCTGGTGGCGACGTCGGCGACACCGCGCCGGACCTTCTGCAGATGACCGAGCTGGGCTCGGTAGGTCTCGTCGAGTCGTCCGGCCAACGCGTCGACGTCCTCGTCGCCGTGTCGGCGGGAACGGAAGATGTCAGCGATGCGTCGGCCGATGCCCATGGAGCCAGAATACGGTCCCGCCCGGCATCGGGTCGCCGTCGTGAGCGCCGGTAGGGTGACGCAGATGGACGAGGACACCCCCGAGGGCACCGAGAGTCACAAAGGTCGCCCCACGCCCAGCCGCAAGGAGGCGGAGGCTGCGCGCAAGAAGGCGATGAAGACGCCCCTGACCCGCAAGGAGCAGGCCAAGCGCGAACGCGAGGCGCGCTCGCAGATCCGTCAGCGCCAGCAGGCCGCCATGCGATCAGGTGGCGACGAGAGGTTCCTGCCACTGCGCGACCGGGGAGTGGTGCGCCGGTTCACCCGCGACTACGTCGACCGCAAGTGGGTCATCGGCGAGTTCCTGCTCCCGCTCCTCATCGTCGCGTTCGTCACCACGACGCTCCCCTCGCCGCTGATCGTGCGTCTCGGCACCATCATGTGGCTCGGCACCACTCTGTTCTTCGTCTTCGACGAGATCCGTCTCGTGCGCGGCGTCAAGAAGCAGATCAAGCTCCGGTTCCCCGAGGAGAGCTCGCGCGGCGTCACCCTGTACGTGCTGCTGCGCAGCACCCAGTTCCGTCGTTTCCGGCTGCCGAAGCCGCAGATCGCCCGCGGGGCTCCCCTGCCCGAGCGGTACTGAGCGACGCGCGCGCGCAGACTGCGGTCGGCCTCGGTCAGCTCTCGGCGTGCAGGGACATCGGTCCGTAGACCTCGGTCTCGCCGTCGAACAGCCGGACCTGGTCGATGCCCTTCTCGAGCAGGTCCCCAAAGGTCTCGCCGACCCACGACTCGGCGTCGCTGCGGCTGTCGAAGGGCTCCGATCGCCCTCGGGCCTCACCGGCGGAGTTCTCGAACGTCCACGTCCAGCTCATGTCAGCTCTCCTCATTGATGGATGCGGTACACGCGGGGTACCCGCTGACTCCCTGACGCCATCGTGTCGACCATCGGTCAACCTCCTCGTCGCGTCGCGGAGAGTGTCCCACGTCAACGATCGACCGCGAAGAGCCGCCACTCGTCGGGGATGCCCTTGAGCTCGTGCTCGCCCCTCGAGGTGAAGGCGATCCCGGATCCGGCCACCAGGTCCTTGACGGTGCTCGACACCAGGACCTCGCCGGTCCCGGCGAGGGCCCCGACCCGTGCTGCGATGTGCACCGCGATGCCCGCGACGTCGTCGCCGACGAGCTCGACCTCGCCGGTGTGCAGACCCACCCGGACCTCGATCCCGAGTGGCCGGACGGCCTCCGTCACCGCGAGTCCGCAGCGGATCGCCCGGGCCGGGCCGTCGAAGGTGGCGAGCATCCCGTCGCCGAGAGTCTTCACCTCGCGCCCGCGGTGGCGGGCGAGCTCGGCGCGGAGCACCTCGTTCTGCGAGTCCAGCAGGGCACGCCACTGACGGTCCCCCAGGTCCGAGGCCCGCTGCGTCGAGTCGACGATGTCGGTGAACATCACCGTGGCCAGGATCCGGTCGACCTCGGTGGCGCGTCGGGCACCGGTCAGGAACTCCTCGATCTCGTCGACGACAGCGTCGGAGTCGCCGGCCCAGATCGCGTGGTCGATGCCGGGAAGCTCCACGTACCTGGCTCCCGGGATCTGGGACGCCATCCACGCGGCGCCGCGGCTGCTCACCGCCTGGTCGCCGCGACGGTGCAGGACCAGGGTCGGCACGTCGACCGCGGGGAGGATCGGACGGACGTCGGTGTCGAGGAACATGAGAAAGACCTGCTGGAGCATCGCCGGGGTTGCGGCATAGCGCTGGAGCCGGGCGAACTTCTCCCGGGCCTGCGGGTCGTCGGCCACGCTCGGCGCCGTGACCTCGATGTAGGCGCCTTCGTACATGTACTCCGACATGGCGATCGAGGACTCGATCAAGTCGTCCGCCGGGGTGGCCCACGGGTAGTCCGGCGCCCAGGTGGACCGGGCCATGCCGCCGTAGAGGACGAGCCCGGTCGTCACGCCGGGGTAGCTGGCCGCGAACAGGATCGCCATCGGGACCCCTTCGGACACGCCCAGCAGGGCGGCCCGTTCCGATCCGGCTGCCTCCATGACCGCGCGGACGTCGTCCATCCGCTCCTCCAGCGTGGGCGCGCCGACCACGGGGTCGGACAGCCCGGTCCCCCGCTTGTCGAACATGATCAGCCGAGCGAACGACGTCAGCCGCTGGACCACGTGCACGAAGGCCGGCGTCTCCCAGGCGAGCTCCACGTGCGAGATGAAGCCGGGGACGAAGACGAGATCCAGGGGCCCGTCACCGATCACCTGGTAGGCGATCGACACGTCGCCCGAGCGCGCGTACTGGGTCTTGGGTGGGGTGATCATCTCTCGACTCTCGGACGGCGATCGGGCTGTGTCGATTGTCGCCTATTCCTCAGCCGAGGTCTGCCAGTCGCCGGCCGGCAGGCTCCGTCAGGTTTCGCGCGTCTTCGCCGGCCCGACGAACGGTGGCTTGGTGACGGTGAACGCCTCCTGACGACCGCGGATGTCGACGTTGACGGTGTCGCCGTCGCCGATCGAACGGTCGAGCAACGCGAGGCCGATGCCTTGCCGGAGAGTCGGGGAGAAGGTGCCCGAGGTGATCTCCCCCACCGGCGCCGACCCGTTGCCCTCGGTGGACGTGACGGTCATCCCCGGTCGCGGGATGCCTCGTCCCTGCGACACGAGGCCCCGCAGGAGCGGCCCGCTCTTCTCGGCCCGCTGCTTCTCGAGGGCGGCCTTGCCCCAGAAGGCGGGCTTGTCCCAGCCGACCGCCCAGCCCGCTCGCGCCATCACCGGACTGATCTCCGTGGACAGCTCGTGTCCGTGCAGCGGGTAGCCCATCTCGGTGCGCAACGTGTCGCGGGCACCGAGCCCACAGGCCCGGATGCCATGCGGCTCGCCGGCCTCGATCAGCGCGTCCCACACGTCGAGCGCGCCTTCGGACGACACGACGAGCTCGTATCCGCGCTCGCCGGTGTATCCCGTGCGGCAGACGGTGAGCTCGTGGCCGGCGATCGTCCCGTCGGCGAACGACATGTACTCGTGGTCGACGGGAACGTCGAGGGACGTCAGCACCTCGTCGCTGAGGGTTCCCTGGACGGCGAGCACGGCGTGCTGGCGGTGCTGGTCGACGACCTCGATGCCGTCCGGTGCGGCGGCGGTCAGGCGCTCCACCACCGCGGCGGTGTTGGCGGCGTTCGGGATGAGGAACACCTCGAACTCGGTGCGCAGGTAGACGATCAGGTCGTCCACGGTGCCGCCGTCCTCGTCGCAGCAGAACGTGTACTGAGCCTTGCCGGGTTGGATGCGACTCAGGTCGTTGGTGAGGCACGAGTTGACGAACGCGGCCGCGCCGGCGCCGCGCACCAGGGCCTTGCCGAGATGGCTCACGTCGAACACGCCCACGCCGTCGCGGACCGCCGCGTGCTCGGCCAGCACTCCCCCTCCGGCGTACTCCAGAGGCATCTGCCAGCCACCGAACTCAGCGAATTTCGCACCGAGTGCGACATGGCGATCGTGCAGAGGCGAGTGGAGCAGATTCATGGCCGCAAACCTATCGTGGGCGCTGCTCGACGCGTGGTTACAGTGGCGCCATGGTCTCCGTCTCCCTCAGCACCGCCAAGCCGACCACCGCACGAGCCGACGCTCTCGTCCTCGGTGTCCGAGGTGACGACGACCGTGACGTCTTCGGGCCCAGCCTGGAAGCCATGGGGTTCACCGGCGAGAAGGACCAGGTCGTCACGTTCCCCGGTGAGGGACTGGGCCGCGCCCGGATCGTCATCGCCGTCGCCCTTCCGGCAGAGCCGACCAACGAGCAGCTGCGGCGCGCCGCCGGACGCGGCGTCCGCGCGGCCACGAAGGCCTCGGCCACGTCCGTGGCCGTCGCGCTGCACCCGGCCGGCGTCGACGAGGTCGGCGCGATCGCCGAGGGCATCCATCTCGGGGCCTACGCGTACACCACCTACAAGTCGGCCACGAAGGGCAAGAACGGGCGCGCGAAGCCCACGACCCTCAAGAGCGCCGTCGTCCTCAGCCCGTTCGCACGCCAGACCACGGCCACCCGAGCCGTCGAACGCGCCGCGACCGTCACGAAGGCCGTCAACGCGGCCCGCGACTGGGTCAACGCGCCTCCTGGCGATCTCCGCCCGCCCGCGTTCGCAGACGCCATCAGCGCGCACGCCGGCGACGCCGTCAAGGTCACGATCTGGGACGAGAAGCGCCTCGCCAAGGAGCGCTGCGGCGGGATCCTCGGCGTCGGTGCCGGCTCGGAAGCCCCACCGCGACTCGCCTGCCTCACCTACGACCCTCCCGACGCCACCACGCACCTGGCCCTGGTCGGCAAGGGCATCACCTTCGACTCCGGCGGACTGTCGATCAAGCCGGGCGGGTCGATGCAGACGATGAAGCTCGACATGGCCGGCGCCGCAGCGGTCGCCGCAGCCACCGTCGCCATCGCCGAGCTCGGACTGCCGATCAAGGTCACCGCCTACACGTGCCTGGCCGAGAACATGCCGAGCGGCACGGCCATCAGGCCGGGCGACGTCCTGACGATGCGCAACAACGCCACGGTCGAGGTGCTCAACACCGACGCCGAGGGTCGGCTCGTGCTGGCCGACGGCCTCTCCCTCGCGGCCGAGGCCAAGCCCGACCACATCGTCGACGTCGCCACCCTCACCGGCGCCTGCGTCGTCGCGCTCGGCGAGAACACCGCCGGGATCCTCGCCAACGACGACGACTTCCGCGACCAGGTCTTCGCCGCGTCCCGCACGAGCGGTGAGTCCATGTGGCCGCTGCCGATCGTCGAGGAGATGAAGGAGAAGGTCACTTCCTCGAGCATCGCGGACCTCCGCCAGCACAACCCGAAGCCGGCCGGGGGCACGCTGTTCGCCGCGGCCTTCCTGCGCGAGTTCGTCGGCGACGCGCCGTGGGCGCACCTCGACATCGCCGGACCGTCGTTCAACGAGGGAAGCGCGAGCGGCTACACGCCGGTGGGCGGCACCGGCGTCGGTGTGCGGACGCTCGTGCAGATCGCCACCCAGCTCTCCGGTCGTGACTGACGCGAGCAGCTCTGCGCTCTGGACCGCCTACCTTGCCGAGCATCCTGAGCACGCGGACGAGCACCCGCCGGTCGACCGCTTCGGCGACTCGGCCACCTTGGCCGACGAGCTGCTCGACCTCGTCCTGACCGGAACCAAGCGGGCCACCGCGGCCCTGGTCGCGGAGTACGAGCTGGACGGCGACGACGTGCCGTCGGCAGGGACGCACTGGATCGCCACCGACGGGTCCGGCGTGGAGCGGGCGGTGTTGCGCACCACCGAGATCCGCATCGGTCGGGTCGACAGCGTCGACGAGGCGTTCGCCCACGACGAGGGCGAGGGTGATCGAACGCGCGACTCGTGGCTCGCCGACCACGGGCGCTACTTCGAGCGTCAGGTCGAGCGACGCGGCATCCCTGCACCCGACGGCGTCGACGCGCTGGACTGCGTGTTCGAGCGCTTCTCGGTGGTCTGGCCACCGGAGGCCTCCGACGAACGCCTCGAGGACAGCTAGCGACTCTCACCTTGCAGGCCCAATGTTCGGGCTGCGCTCTCGACCTCGTCCCAGGCGGTGCGGTCGCCGCCCCGACGGTCGGGGTGGGAACGGGAGCGCGCGAGTCGCCAGATGCGACGCAGCTCCTCGTCGTTCGGTTCACCCGAAGACTCGCCGACCCCGGCGATCGCCTCGAGCGCCGCGATTGCGGCTCGCTCGCGCGGCGAGCGCCCGGTGGTGGTGGCCGCACCGCTCGCGGCGGGGGCAGATCCGGTGCGTCCGGACATCCGCACCGAGTAGTCGCGCATCCGCTGGGGGTAGCCCACCCGGTTGGTGTCGTAGACCGGAATGCCCGCCTTGCGGGCGAAGTCGGCGGCAGCCTGCCGGGAGGCGACGCGGCGTCGGGTGAACTCTCCGTCGCTGGCCACGAGCAGCACCGTCGTCTGAGTAACCGAGGTCTGGGGCTCGACGAAGGCCTCGACGCCGGTACGCGTCGACACCCACTCGCGCAGCTGGGCGAGGTCGTCCTTGGTGGCCTTCCGGTCGCCCGTGGAGCCGCGACGACGGCTGAACAGACCCATGGTCACAGTGTGCCCGACGGGGTCCAACGGCAGGCGTGAAGACCAGATCCCCCCGGTGGCAGGGTCCACGCCAATGGTGACAAGATGACGACGAAGGATTCATCGACTGGGAGGCGACAGTGGCGGACAGCCCTGCGGACACCGACAACTTCGACATCGTGATCCTCGGGGGCGGCAGCGGCGGCTACGCCTGTGCGCTCCGGGCGGCCCAGCTGGGCCTGTCGGTCGCCCTCGTCGAGAAGGGCAAGCTCGGCGGAACCTGCCTGCACAACGGGTGCATCCCCACCAAGGCCCTCCTGCACGCGGCCGAGGTCGCCGACTCAGCCCGCGAGGGCAGCGCGTTCGGCGTCAAGAGCTCGTTCGACGGCATCGACATGCCGCAGGTGAACAAGTACAAGGACGGCGTCGTCAACCGCATGTACAAGGGTCTGCAGGGCCTGATCAAGGCCGCCGGCATCACCGTCGTCGAGGGCGAGGGCAAGGTCGTCGGCGACAAGACCGTGGAGGTCGACGGCACGACCTACACCGGCAAGAACCTCGTCCTTGCCACCGGCTCCTATGCCCGCACGCTGCCCGGCCTGGAGATCGGCGGCCGCGTCATCACCAGCGACGAGGCCCTCACCATGAGCGAGGTTCCCGAGAAGGTCGTCATCATCGGCGGCAGCGTCATCGGGGTCGAGTTCGCGTCGGTGTGGAAGTCGTTCGGCGCCGAGGTCACCATCATCGAGGCGCTGCCCACCTTGGTCCCGCTGGAGGACCCGGCCCTGTCCAAGCAGCTCGAGCGCGCGTTCCGCAAGCGCAAGATCGACTTCAAGACCGGCGTCAAGTTCAGCGGCGTCGAGCAGAGCGACCAAGGCGTCACCGTCTCGCTCGAGAACGGCGACACCATCGACACCGATCTCGTGCTCGTGGCGGTCGGGCGCGGACCGCGCTCGGAAGGCTTCGGCTTCGAGGAAGCCGGCATCACCACCGACCGCGGCTGGGTGCCCACCGACGAGCGACTGCACACCAACGTCGACGGGGTCTTCGCCGTCGGCGACCTCGTCCCCGGGCTGCAGCTGGCCCACCGCGGGTTCGCCCACGGCATCTTCGTGGCCGAGGAGATCGCCGGGCTCAACCCGCTGCCGGTCGTCGACTCGGGCATCCCGCGCGTCACCTACTGCGAGCCGGAGATCGCCTCGGTCGGCCTCACCGAGCCGCAGGCCCGCGACAAGTACGGCGACGTCGACACCTACGAGTACAACCTCGGTGGCAACGGCAAGAGCCAGATCCTCCAGACGGCCGGCGTCGTCAAGCTGGTCCGCGAGAAGGACGGACCGATCGTCGGCGTCCACATGATCGGCGCCCGGTTCGGCGAGCAGGTCGGCGAGGCCTCGCTCATCGTCAACTGGGAGGCGTTCCCCGAGGACGTCGCCCAGTTCATCCACGCTCACCCCACCCAGAACGAGTCCCTCGGGGAAGCGTCGCTGGCTCTGGCCGGCAAACCCCTCCACGCCCACGCCTGATCCGGATCTGAGGACACCATGCCCACGTCTGTCACCCTTCCTGCTCTCGGCGAGAGCGTCACCGAGGGCACCGTCACCCGCTGGCTCAAGCAGGTCGGCGACGAGGTCGCTGTCGACGAGCCGCTCCTGGAGGTCTCGACCGACAAGGTCGACACCGAGATCCCCTCCCCCGTGGCCGGCACGCTGCTGGAGATCAAGGCCGACGAGGACGAGACCGTCGAGGTGGGCGGCGAGCTCGCCATCATCGGCGAGGCGGGCGAGTCCGCGGCCGACGACGGCGACGGCCAGACCGACGACGCGGCTGCGGCCGACTCTGCGGACGAGGAGCCGGAGTCCAAGCCCGACCCGGAGCCGGAGCCGGAGCCGGAACCCAAGGAGGAGCCGGAGTCCAAGTCAGAACCGGAGTCCAAGTCAGAACCGGAGTCCAAGCCAGACCCCGAGCCGGAGCCGGAGCAGAAGGAGTCCGCCGGCGACGACGCCGAGCCGCACCTGGACACCAAGCAGACCAGCTCGGGAACGGCCGTGACTCTGCCCGAGCTCGGCGAGAGCGTCACCGAGGGCACCGTCACCACCTGGCTCAAGAAGGTCGGCGACGAGGTAGCCGTCGACGAGCCGCTGCTCGAGATCTCCACCGACAAGGTCGACACCGAGATCCCCTCCCCCGTGGCCGGCACGCTGCTGGAGATCAAGGCCGACGAGGACGAGACCGTCGAGGTCGGCGCCGAGCTCGCCATCATCGGCGAGGCGGGCTCCGCTCCGAGCGACGAGGCACCGGACTCGTCCGGGTCCGACGAGAAGCCCGAGCCCGAGCCGGAGCAGGCCGAGGAGTCCAAGGCCGAGCCCGAGCCTGAACCGGCCGAGGAGTCCAAGGCCGAGCCCGATCCCGAGCCCGAGCCCGAGCCGGAGCCAGAAGAGTCCAAGGCCGAGTCCGAGCCGGCACCGGCGTCCACGTCGTCGGAGCCGCCGAAGCCGGAGCAGGCATCCACTCCCCCGCAGGCCCCATCGGCAGCTGCCACGTCGGGCGCGGCCACGCAGGGCGGCGGCGACACCTACGTCACGCCGATCGTGCGCAAGCTGGCCCGCCAGCACGACGTCGACCTCGCGGCCATCACCGGCACCGGAGTCGGTGGACGCATCCGCAAGCAGGACGTCCTCGACGCCGCCGAGAAGAAGCCGGCAGCATCCACGCCGGCCCCTGCGGCATCGGAGCCGTCATCCCTCCGCGGCAAGACCGAGAAGCTGAGCCGCCTGCGCAAGACCATCGCCACCCGCATGGTCGAGTCGCTGACGGTCTCGGCCCAGCTCACCCAGGTTCACGAGGTCGACGTCACCGAGATCGCTCGCCTGCGCGCGCGGCAGAAGGACGCCTTCCTCGAGCGAGAGGGCGTCAAGCTGACGTTCCTGCCGTTCTTCGCCAAGGCGGCCATCGATGCCCTCAAGGCGCACCCGAAGGTCAACGCCGCCCTGAACGCCGAGGAGGGCACCGTCACCTATCCCGACGGCGAGCACCTGGGCGTGGCCGTCGACACCGAGCGTGGCCTGCTCGTCCCGACGATTCGCGACGCGGGTGACCTGTCGATCGCCGGGCTCGCGCGCAAGATCGCCGACGTGGCCGAGCGGACCCGCACCAACAAGATCTCGCCCGACGAGATCTCTGGCGCCACGTTCACGGTGACGAACCTCGGCAGCAACGGCGCGCTGTTCGACACCCCGATCATCAACCAGCCTCAGGTCGCGATCCTGGGCATCGGCGCGGTCGTCAAGCGCCCGGTCGTCATGACCGACGACCGAGGCGGCGAGAGCATCGCGGTGCGCAGCATGGCGTATCTCGCGCTCACCTACGACCACCGCATCATCGACGGTGCCGACGCCGGACGATTCCTCACTGCCGTCAAGGATCGGCTCCAGAACGGGTCCTTCGACGGCGAGCTGGGGGCCTGATCACCACCTTGCACGTCGTCATCGCAGGAGCCTCGGGATTCCTCGGCTCGGCCCTCGTCGCGCACCTGCGCGCGGAGGGCCATCAGGTCACCCGTCTGGTGCGTTCCGGCGACCCTGCCGACGACTCGTCGCTGTGGGACCCGAGCAACGGACGGATCGACCAGGTCGTCATCGATCGGTCCGACGCCGTGGTCTGCCTGTCCGGCGCCACGGTCGCCCACTGGCCTCGAACGGCCGGCTATCGCCGCAAGCTGCTGGCCTCCCGCGTCGACACGACCACCACGATCGCGCGCGCGATCGCTGCCTCGGACAACCCGCCGGCGATGCTGTCCGGCTCCGCCATGGGCCTGTACGGCCCCGACCGCGGCGACGAGGTGCTCACCGAGTCCAGCGAACCGGGCACCGGGTTCCTCTCCGAGCTGGTCCAGCGATGGGAGCAGTGCGCTGCGCCCGCAGTCGAGGCCGGAGCCCGGGTCTGCATCCTGCGCACGACCCTCCCGCTCGACCCTCGCGGCGGGCTGCTGCAGCCCCTCCTGCCGATGTTCAAGCTCGGGGCCGGCGCTCGCCTCGGCTCCGGACGCCAGTACATGGCGATGGTCTCGCTGCACGACTGGCTCCGCGCGGTGACCTTCCTGCTGGAGCACCCGGACGCGTCCGGCCCGTTCAACATCGGCATGCCCGACGCGCCGACGAACGCCGAGTTCACCGATGCGCTCGGTGACGCGCTGAATCGTCCGACGTTCCTGGCCGTCCCTTCGTTCGCCCTCAAGGCGGCACTCGGCGCCCTGTCGGACGACCTGCTGGGGTCGCTGCGGGTCAAGCCGGCGGCACTGCAGGCGGCGGGCTTCACCTTCGAGCATCCCGACGTCGCGTCGGCCCTTCGCGCCGGACTGGACTGATGCTGCCCGACCCGGCCGCCGAGGCCACCGATCCCGCCGAGCTGTTCATCACCTACCTCGACTTCTTCCGCCGCGAGGTCGTGCGCAAGGTCAGTGGGCTCGACGACACAGACCTCGATGCGACCCGGGTCCCCACGGGGTGGACGCCCCGGCAGCTGATCGATCACCTCGTCCACATGGAGCAGCGGTGGTTCGTGTGGGGCTTCCTCGGTGAGGACGTCGCCGAGCCGTGGGGCGACCAGGACGCCGACGGGGTCTGGCACTCCGGGACGCCGATGGCCGAGCTGGTCGACCGGCTGGGCGCGGGCGGACGTCGAACCACGGAGATCCTGCGCGAGCACTCCCTCACCGCGGCCTCCGCCACGACCGGACGATTCGCCGACGTCGACGATCCGCCGACGCTGCTGGCGGTGGCCTTCCACGTGCTGCAGGAATACGCCCGCCACGCCGGTCACCTCGACATCGGCCGCGAGCTGATCGACGACCTGACCGGCGAGGACTGACCGAGGGTCAGCCCGCTCGGACCCCGGCCACCCGCCAGGCGTCGCGGGCCCGCTCCAGCACCACGGTGCGCCGGGTCGGCCGGTCGCGCGGCAGCGCGCGGCGGTCACCGTCCACCGTGCGCGCCGATGTGGGCCCGAGCCGGTCGACGACGTCGAGCACGATCCGATCGGACGACCGCTCGACCACCCGGCACGACTCCCGGACCAGCAGCATGCCGTCGAGCCGCAGCCCGCGCTCCCGGTAGGCCCGCAGCGCCATCGTGTCGGCGTGAGCAGCCCGCGCGTCGACGTAGACGTCGCGCAGACGAGCGGCGTCGCCGGACGTGAACGCGTCGGCGCGGACGACGTCCAGACCCCCGAGCAGCAGGCACTCCGCATCGTCGTCGGCACCGCCGAGCAACGTCGACATCACCCAGAGCAGGCCCATCACCACGTTCATGCGGCCAGTGTCACCGTGCCGCTCGGCAGCGACGAATGGTCATCCACAGCGCAGTAGGCTGGGCGCATGCGGGTCCTCGACGGTTGGTACGGCGACCACGCCCTCCCGTACGAGGAGGCGTGGGAGCTGCAGCGGACGATGCTGGCCGAGCGCGCCGACGACGCCATCGCCGACACCGTCCTCCTCCTCGAGCACCCGCCGGTCTACACCGCCGGCAAGCGCACCGAGCCGCACGAGCGCCCGCTCGACGGCACCCCTGTCGTCGACGTCGACCGCGGCGGCAAGATCACCTTCCACGGACCGGGTCAGCTCGTCGGCTACCCGATCACCAAGCTCCCGTCCCACGTCCTCGTTGTCGACTACGTCCGGCGCGTCGAGGAGGCGCTGATCCGGGCGGTGGCCGACCTCGGCGTCACCACCGGCCGCGTCCCCGGCCGGTCCGGCGTGTGGCTCGCGGCCGACGCCGAGCGGCCGGAACGCAAGATCGCCGCCATCGGCATCCGCGTCTCCCGTGGTGTCACGATGCACGGGTTCTCGTTGAACGCCGACGTCGACCTCGCCTGGTACGACCGCTTCGTCCCGTGCGGCATCTCCGACGCCGGAGTCACGTCACTGAGCGTCGAGCTGGGCCGCCGGGTGGGGGTCGAGGAGGCCGCAGACGCTGTCCTCCCGCACCTCACCGAGCTCCTCACGTGGGAGTCGTACACGCCGTCTCCCGACGTCGAGCACCCCATCGCCGGCGTCCCCGTTCTCGGTCTCACCGGCCGGTGACGGCCACGCTGCGGCGTTGTCCCCGCCGCGTATGGTGGAAGCCGTGACTATCGCTCCCGAAGGCCGCAAGATGCTGCGTCTCGAGGCCCGCAACGCCGAGACGCCGATCGAGAAGAAGCCCGAGTGGATCAAGACCCGGGCGCGCATGGGCCCGGAGTACAACGAGCTGATGAACCTGGTGAAGGGCGAGGGCCTGCACACCGTCTGCCAGGAGGCCGGCTGCCCCAACATCTTCGAGTGCTGGGAAGACCGCGAGGCCACCTTCCTCATCGGCGGCGAACAGTGCACCCGGCGCTGCGACTTCTGCCAGATCGACACCGGCAAGCCGGCTCCGCTGGACCGCGACGAGCCGCGGCGGGTGGCCGAGAGCGTCAAGAAGATGCAGCTGCGCTACTCCACCATCACCGGCGTCGCCCGCGACGACCTCCCCGACGGCGGCGCCTGGCTGTACGCCGAGACCGTCCGCCAGATTCACGAGCTGAACCCCGGAACCGGCGTCGAAAACCTCATCCCCGACTTCAACGGCATTCCGGAGCTGCTCGAGCAGGTCTTCGACTCCCGGCCCGAGGTGCTCGCGCACAACATCGAAACCGTGCCTCGCATCTTCAAGCGCATCCGTCCGGCGTTCCGTTACGACCGCTCGCTCGACGTCCTCACCCAGGCCCGCGCCTACGGCCTGGTCACCAAGAGCAACCTCATCCTCGGCATGGGCGAGACCCGCGAGGAGATCAGCCAGGCGATGCGCGACCTGCACGAGGCCGGCTGCGACCTGCTCACCATCACCCAGTACCTGCGCCCGTCGGTGCGGCACCACCCCGTCGAGCGGTGGGTCAAGCCGGAGGAGTTCGTCGAGCTCAAGACCGAGGCCGACGAGATCGGCTTTGCCGGCGTCATGTCAGGACCGCTCGTGCGGTCGTCGTACCGAGCCGGCCGGCTGTACACGCAGGCGGTCGCCGCGCGTGCCGACGCAGGTGAGCCCATCGTCGGTCATGCGGGCGAGCCGACCGTGCTCGCGCAGCCGTAGACTGGCCACCATGTCCAACGCAGCCCCGGCTCCGCCCAAGGGTCGCCTCCGCCAGATGCGGCAGGCGTACCTCATCACCAAGCGCAGCGACCCGAACATCGGGCTCATCCTGCTGATGTGGTTCCTGCTGGTTGGTGGCGCCTTCGCGGTCGCCGGACTGTTCTTCTTCGGACAAGGCGTCCTCGGCATCGTTCTCGCCGTCGTCTTCGGTCTGCTCAGCGGACTGCTGGCCGTCCTCATCGTGCTCGGCCGTCGCGCCGAGAAGGCGGCCTACAAGCAGGTCGAGGGCCAGCCGGGCGCCGCGGCCGGCGTGCTGCAGATGCTGCGCAAGGGCTGGCAGGTCAAGCCCGCCATCGCGTTCACCAAGAACCAGGACGTCGTGCACCGGGTGGTCGGGCGTCCGGGCATCATCCTGGTCGGCGAGGGCAACCCCACTCGCGTGCGCGGGCTGCTCAGCGCCGAGCGCAAGAAGCACGTGCGCATCGGCGGCGAGGAAGTCCCGGTGCACGAGATCGTCATCGGCAACGGTGCGGGCGAGGTCAAGATCACCAAGCTCAACAAGCACCTGCAGAAGATGCCCAAGTCCATCAAGCCGGCCGGCCAGACCGCGGTGATGAACAAGCTCAAGGCCCTCGACGCCATGCGTCCGGTCGCCCCCATGCCGCGCGGCCCCGTGCCCACGAGCATGAAGGGCTCGCGCAAGATGATGCGCGGGTGACGCACTCCACCGTTGCGTAGTGGTTCTCGCTGCGTGGAAAGCCAGGCTTGGCTTCCCCGAGTGAGCCCGCCACGTGGCGTCTCGACGTCCGTCAGGCGTGTCCGACTTTCAGGCGCGCACGACGCGGGAGGCGGCGGCGATGTCGTGCAGGCCGCGGCCCTCGTCGTTCGTCACGAGCGCGGGGATGACCAGCGCGAGCAGCGCGGTGCGCAGCAACGCCCTCGGCACACCGATCCGGGCACCGTCCGGGCCCTCGACGCGCAGGCCCGCGAGACGCTTGCCGATCGTGTACCCCAGCAGCCCGGTGAGCAGGCCGACCTCGACGACGAAGACCCCGAGCGTCACGAACGGATTGGTCGCATCCGGGCCCGACAAGGTCGTGCCCGTGACCAGCGCGCCGCTGAACAGCGCCACGGCCCAGTCGACGGCGAGGGCGATGAATCTGCGGCCCCACGAGACGGTCTGCACGTCCCAGACAGTACGCAGTCCGACCCGGGCACCGTGAACGCGGCCGGTGGCGACTTGTAACATGCCCGAAACAAAGCGTTGACGGTCGGGAAACTGCTTGACCATAGCGTCGGGGACACAGCGATGGCCGCGCAGAGAGCGGCCGAGGAGGCCTCATGTTCGGCAACGCCGACGACTTGTTCAAGTTCATCCAGGATGAAGGTGTCGAGTACCTCGACGTCCGGTTCACCGATCTGCCGGGAATCCAGCAGCAAGTCACCCTCCCCGCGGCAACCTTCGACGCCGGCATGGTCGAGAACGGCGTCGCCTTCGACGGATCGTCGATCCGCGGGTTCCAGACCATCGATCAGTCCGACATGGTGCTCTTCCCCGACGTCGGCACGGCGTACATCGATCCGTTCAAGCATCGCAAGACCCTCGCGATGGAGTTCTTCGTCCACGACCCGATCACGGGTGAGGCGTACTCGCGCGACCCGCGCAACATCGCCCGCAAGGCCGAGGCGTACCTCGCCACCACCGGCGTCGGCGACACCGCCTACTTCGCCCCCGAGGCCGAGTTCTACATCTTCGACCGGGTGAACTACGGCACGAGCGCCAACAAGTCGTTCTACGAGATCACCTCCGCCGAGGCCGCGTGGTCCACCGGTGACTCCATCGATGACAACCGGGGCTACAAGGTTCGTTACAAGGGTGGTTACTTCCCGGTCGCGCCGACCGACAAGACCGCCGATCTCCGCAACGACATGATGAGCAACCTGACGGACGCCGGCCTCATCCTCGAGCGCGGCCACCACGAGGTGGGCACGTCGGGCCAGGCCGAGATCAACTACCGGTTCGACACGCTGCTCAAGGCCGCGGACGACGTCATGAAGTTCAAGTACATCGTGCGCAACACGGCGTGGGCCAACGACAAGACCGCGACGTTCATGCCGAAGCCGATCTTCGGCGACAACGGCTCGGGCATGCACGTGCACCAGTCCATCTGGAACGACGGCTCGCCGCTGTTCTACGACGAGGCCGGATACGGCGGACTCTCCGACCTCGCACGCCACTACATCGGCGGCATCCTCAAGCACGCGCCGTCGCTGCTCGCGTTCACCAACCCGTCGGTGAACTCCTACCACCGCCTGGTGCCGGGCTTCGAGGCGCCGATCGCCCTGGTGTACTCGGCCCGCAACCGCTCGGCCTGCGTCCGCATCCCGATCACCGGCTCGAACCCGAAGGCCAAGCGCATCGAGTTCCGCTGCCCCGACCCGTCGGCCAATCCGTACCTCGCCTTCTCGGCGCTGCTGCTGGCCGGTCTCGACGGCATCAAGAACAAGATCGAGCCGCCGGCCCCGATCGACAAGAACATCTACGAGCTGCCCCCCGAGGAGTACGCCCAGATCGACCACGTGCCGACCTCCCTCAACGCCGTCCTCGACTCCCTCGAGGCCGACCACGAGTTCCTCACCGTCGGCGACGTCTTCACGCCCGACCTCATCGAGACGTGGATCGACTACAAGCGCACCGAGGAGATCGCTCCCGTCCAACTGCGCCCCCACCCGCACGAGTTCGAGCTCTATTACGACATCTGAGACACAACTACTGGAATCGCACGGATTTTCCCGCTAGAAGTCCCCGCTAGTACGCAACTCGTTGCACTTTGGTCGCG
>CAWAGS010000008.1:0-14155 GCA_963781445.1 uncultured Actinomycetota bacterium | reverse complement strand
GTCCGGTGGTGTTCGTGGGGCCGTACGAGCACCACTCCAACGAGATCCCGTGGCGCGAGTCGATCGCTGACGTGGTGGTCATCCACCAGGACCCGGACGGCGGCATGGACGAGGCCGACCTGCGCACCCAGCTGGAGAAGTACGCCGCTCGACCGCTCAAGATCGGGTCCTTCTCGGCGGCGTCCAACGTGACAGGCATCGTCTCGGACACGGCCGGCATCTCGGCGCTGCTGCATGAGCACGGTGCCCTCAGCTTCTGGGACTTCGCCGCAGCCGCGCCGTACGTCGACATCGACATGGCCGGCCGTCACTCGCCGGACCCCGCGTCCTACCTCGACGCGGCGTTCATCTCGCCGCACAAGTTCATCGGTGGCCCGTCGACGCCCGGTGTGCTCGTGGCCCGGCGCGAGCTGTTCGCCAACCGGGTGCCCGACGTGCCGGGTGGGGGAACGGTGGCCTACGTCAACGACGACGACCACCGCTATCTCGCCGACCCGACACATCGCGAGGAAGGCGGAACGCCGGCGATCATCGAGTCGGTGCGCGCCGGTCTGGTGTTCCAGCTCAAGGAGGCCGTGGGGGTCGACACGATCCGCGCGCAGGAGGAGCGTCACCTCGCCCGCGCCGTGGAGGCCTGGCGGAGCGAACCCTCCATCGAGCTGCTCGGCGACACCGACGCGACCCGTCTGTCGATCGTCTCGTTCGTGGTGCGATCACCCTCCGGGCGCTACCTGCACCACAACTTCGTGGTGGCGTTGCTCAACGACCTCTTCGGCATCCAGTCGCGGGGTGGGTGCTCGTGTGCCGGCCCGTATGGCCACCGGCTGCTGGGCATCGACCTCGAGCGCTCCCACGAGTTCGAGCGCGAGATCGAGGGGGGCTGCGAGGGCATCAAGCCCGGCTGGGTGCGCGTCAACTTCAACTACTTCGTGTCCGACGCCGTCGTCGACTACATCGTGGCGGCCGTGACGCTGGTGGCCCGCGAGGGATGGCGGCTGCTCGGCGACTACCGTTTCGACGTCGCGCAGGGGCTGTGGCGGCACCGCGAAGGCCTGGTCACCCCACCGCTGTCGCTGCGCGAGATCTCCTACGCCGGCGGCCAGGTGACGACCCCGACCAACTGCGCCACCGGGGGACAGGACCTGCTCGAGCAACACCTGAAGCACGGCGAAGCGATCCTCATGGACGCCCACGGCCCCGACCTCGCCGGCCACCCCGCCAACGTCAGCGCCGACTTCGAGCACCTCCGCTGGTTCGACCTCCCACCGGAGTGCATCGCCTGATCTGAGCCTGTTCCGGCGCCGCCCTCAGTCAGTCAGGAACAGGTTCATGCTGACGATCTGCGCCGAGAGGCGCACCGAGCCGATCGAGGACGTACCCAAACCGCCGTGTGCCTCTCCGAAGACCCACCCTCCGGTGCAGAACGTGTAGGTGCGGCCGGGAACCATGATCCAGTCGACCTGAATGGCGTTCCCGGTGTCGAAGCCCGGCTCGTTCCAGAAGGCTCGTTCGCCGGCGCTGACCCGGCGGCGGAACCGTTTGTCCTGCGACATGGCTGAGCAGCTTCGTGCCGCCCTCGAGGGCAGTCATCTCGCACCCACCTTCGACGGTGGCGTTCCCGCCGAAGGAGCCGCCGGTCGCCAGGAACCAGTGGTTGGTGCGGCGGAGCGACCGGCCCGTGGCGGCGACCACGCGGTTGGAGGTGAGGACGATGCCGAATCCGCCGTGGCAGTCCGACCAGTTGGCGTTCTGATCAGTGTGCGTGGAGACCTCCATGCGACCGTTGGGCCGGTCCTGGACGGAGCTGGTCGGTGGTTGCCCGTTGTGCCACTGCCACTGGAAGTGCCATGGGGCCCCGAAGACCTGCGGTGGCGCGTCGGTTTCCTGCCCACCCCGGATGACCTCGACGGGAGGCCATTCCGGTGGCGCCGGAGGGGTGATGGCGCCTGCATCGTCGGTCGCTGAGTCTTGCCCCGCGCGGAACGCCGCGGCAGCGTCGTCGTCAGCCAGCACCATGTCCTTCAGCGGTTTCTCCATCCGCTGAGCCAGCGCATGCAGCTGGAGGTTGCGGTCGACCGACTCCCGGGTGGTCGCGGTCCCACGTCTGGCCATGGTGGCGACGGACGCACGGATCGTGTCGACGTGTTCCTCGGGGACGCTCGCGTCGATGGTGACGAGCACGTCGGGTTCGCTGCTGGTGACTGTTTCCATGGCCGTGTCCTTGCTGCCGATGCGCCCACGCCCACCTTCCAGAGTCGCCACGTCGGCTGCACTTGTCAACGGCACGCACCCAGCTCGTTCAACGGCTCAACCGACGTCCAGACGTGCAATCCCGCCAACGTCAGCGCAGACCCTTCTGGCCCGTCAGGACGTGTGGGCCGGAGGCAGCTCCCACTCGTCGTCGGACGTCCTGAGGATCGCGTAGCCCACTGCGGCGAAGGCGACGCCGTTCGCCGCCCAGGCGACAAGGTCGAGCTCACGGCTGCCGAGGATCACGAAGGCCACGAAGTGCAGCGGTTGCGCGACGGCCGTGACGAGCGCCGCCCATCCGAGTACCGTTCTCCGAGCGCAGGAGCGCGAGTCCGAGCAGCACTGTGCCGATCACATGGCCGAGCACGAACACGACGACCGCGATGTTCGACGTCGGGTGGACCGTCTCCGCGAGGCTGGTCATCGATGAGACATCCAGCCCCGCACGCGCACCAGTCCAGAGCACCAGGTCGCTGCCGATCATGTAGGTCAGCGCGAGGTACCCGGGCACGACCAGCACCATCGCGGCGGCCGTCAGTCTGGGTGCACCCCGTCGGGTCAGACGTCCCACGGCGAGCACCCCGGGGAGCAGGGTGAAGGTCGCGATCAGGCCGAGCCAGAGCACGGCCGACTGGCGGCCCTGCAAGGCCAGCACGTCGGTCGCCGTCTCACGAGGAGTCGTGGCCGAGAAGTACGGCAGGACGTAGCGCAGGCCGGCGACCGCGAGCGGTCCGATCGGCAAGATGAGGGCGGCCAGGATGCGGGACGCCCGACGCAGATCGGCGCCGTCCGCCACGTCGGATTGTGTGTTTCGGGACATCGGAGACCTCCAGGAGATGTGGCTTTCCTGAAGCCTCGCGCTGCTTCGGTCTCGTGGGAGGGGACGTCGTTCCCGACCTCGGCGGGAGAGTTTCCACGGGCTGCTAGGTCCGTGCTCCCAGGAGCGGCTTCTCGCCGGCCGACGTGTTCACCCCGAGGAGCTCGAGATCGTCGTCCTGGTCCGAGCGCCGCGGCGGTCGCAACTGACGGCTCAGATGTCGCAATAGAACTCGAACGAGTTGCGGACTTTTTGCGGACTTGATGTGGACCACCCACCTCACCCCCGAGTCGAAAGATGTTGCCTCGCACCAGGCGGGCCATCGGGTCGACCTCGACCGCCCTGCGCATCTGTCCCCCGAGTGCGCGGGGCGGTCCTCTGTCAGGGGATGCTGTTGGTGGTTTCGCAGCCGGTGCCGCCGGAGTCCTTGCCGGAGCCGCCGTCACAGCTGTCGGGTGATCCGGTGTTGCCGGTGAGCTCGTCCTTGCCGGAGCCGCCGAACAGTTTGTCGGCGCCGTCGCCGCCGTCCAGTGTGTCCTTGCCGGAGCCGCCTGTCAGGGTGTCGTTGCCGTCGCCGCCGCAGATGACGTCATTGCCGGAGCCGCCGTTGATGGTGTCGTTGCCACCCAGGCCGGCGATGACGTCCACACCGCTGGTGCCGGTCAAGACGTCATCGCCTGCAGTTCCGGTGAGGGTCGCATCCAACCCGTCGCACTGTGGGCTCGTCGATGCCGCGGTGAACGTGATAGTGATCTCCCCGTTACCTCTCTTCACACCTTGACTCAACACACCGGACGGGTCCGACGTGTAGCCCGACCCACCACCACCGCCACCGACCTCTTGCATGTTCGAAACAACCGTCAGGCCGCCGCTGCCGCCGCCGTAGAGGCCACCACCACCCCCACCCACCCCACAAACGTCGTCGTAGGAGGTCGAGCCGCCGGTACCCAGCGCACCGGGATTACCCGCGAGTTGGTTGCCGTTTCCGCCTGCGCCGCCCTCGGTCTGGGTGCCGCCTCCGCCGCCGAGACCGGTTGGGCTTCCGTCCTGAC
This sequence comes from uncultured Actinomycetota bacterium, assembly GCA_963781445.1. Taxonomy (GTDB): domain Bacteria; phylum Actinomycetota; class Actinomycetes; order Propionibacteriales; family Nocardioidaceae; genus Aeromicrobium. Next base: position 10,036 of record CAWAGS010000008.1, on the reverse strand, counting down.
CCACCACGCCACCACCGTCTCCTCCCTTGTCGGGAGGATAAGCTCCATAAGCTGTACCGCCACCGCCGCCGGCTACGATCAGCCGATCTGCCAAAGCGAAGGACCCACGCCGCACATCCGAGGCGCCACCACCGGAGCCCCCGAATTGACATGAGCCGCCGCCCCCGTTGAACCCACCGGCGGTGGTGTAGCTGTCCGCGCCGCCGGCGCCGCCGACGTTGATCTGCAGCGACTCACCGGGCGTGACGGTGATCGTCCCCGTGGCCCGACCACCGAGACCAATACGAGGATCATCTTCGTAGTAGGCGCCGCCCTGGGCGCCGTGCACCGTGAACGAAGCCGACGTCACCCCAGCCGGCACCACCCATGTCTGCGCAGCCCCGGTGTAGTCGAACGTCACCGTCTCCGCCTGCGCCACCGATGGCACCGCCACCAGCCACCCACCCGCAAGCACAAGGCCTAGCAGCACACGACGAACAGCTGAGACTCCGCCTCGACGAAGAGCCAGTGCGAACATGCCGACCAACCTCCACCCCCACAGGTCCGGGCGACCGTGGACGCTCCGAAAATACGACGCCATGTTCATTTCTGACGGCGAAACTCGAAATTTCCTGGGCTCGACCCCATGCCCAGCGGCAACGATGTTGGCGAACCCAAGACGACGCATCACCGTCGCGGCACCCGGGCGATTGCCAACGAGTCGTGGCCGCTGCGCGACAAGGACGGCGGACACGCCCGCGGCATCAAGGAGCTCGACACCTACGCTCATCTGTGGCCGGATGCCGATGACAGCACAAGGGTCGCAATCGAGGTGCGATCGCGACCAAAGTGCAACGAGTTGCGTACTAGCGGGGACTTCTAGCGGGAAAATCCGTGCGATTCCAGTAGTTGTGTCTCAGATGTCGTAATAGAGCTCGAACTCGTGCGGGTGGGGGCGCAGTTGGACGGGAGCGATCTCCTCGGTGCGCTTGTAGTCGATCCACGTCTCGATGAGGTCGGGCGTGAAGACGTCGCCGACGGTGAGGAACTCGTGGTCGGCCTCGAGGGAGTCGAGGACGGCGTTGAGGGAGGTCGGCACGTGGTCGATCTGGGCGTACTCCTCGGGGGGCAGCTCGTAGATGTTCTTGTCGATCGGGGCCGGCGGCTCGATCTTGTTCTTGATGCCGTCGAGACCGGCCAGCAGCAGCGCCGAGAAGGCGAGGTACGGATTGGCCGACGGGTCGGGGCAGCGGAACTCGATGCGCTTGGCCTTCGGGTTCGAGCCGGTGATCGGGATGCGGACGCAGGCCGAGCGGTTGCGGGCCGAGTACACCAGGGCGATCGGCGCCTCGAAGCCCGGCACCAGGCGGTGGTAGGAGTTCACCGACGGGTTGGTGAACGCGAGCAGCGACGGCGCGTGCTTGAGGATGCCGCCGATGTAGTGGCGTGCGAGGTCGGAGAGTCCGCCGTATCCGGCCTCGTCGTAGAACAGCGGCGAGCCGTCGTTCCAGATGGACTGGTGCACGTGCATGCCCGAGCCGTTGTCGCCGAAGATCGGCTTCGGCATGAACGTCGCGGTCTTGTCGTTGGCCCACGCCGTGTTGCGCACGATGTACTTGAACTTCATGACGTCGTCCGCGGCCTTGAGCAGCGTGTCGAACCGGTAGTTGATCTCGGCCTGGCCCGACGTGCCCACCTCGTGGTGGCCGCGCTCGAGGATGAGGCCGGCGTCCGTCAGGTTGCTCATCATGTCGTTGCGGAGATCGGCGGTCTTGTCGGTCGGCGCGACCGGGAAGTAACCACCCTTGTAACGAACCTTGTAGCCCCGGTTGTCATCGATGGAGTCACCGGTGGACCACGCGGCCTCGGCGGAGGTGATCTCGTAGAACGACTTGTTGGCGCTCGTGCCGTAGTTCACCCGGTCGAAGATGTAGAACTCGGCCTCGGGGGCGAAGTAGGCGGTGTCGCCGACGCCGGTGGTGGCGAGGTACGCCTCGGCCTTGCGGGCGATGTTGCGCGGGTCGCGCGAGTACGCCTCACCCGTGATCGGGTCGTGGACGAAGAACTCCATCGCGAGGGTCTTGCGATGCTTGAACGGATCGATGTACGCCGTGCCGACGTCGGGGAAGAGCACCATGTCGGACTGATCGATGGTCTGGAACCCGCGGATCGACGATCCGTCGAAGGCGACGCCGTTCTCGACCATGCCGGCGTCGAAGGTTGCCGCGGGGAGGGTGACTTGCTGCTGGATTCCCGGCAGATCGGTGAACCGGACGTCGAGGTACTCGACACCTTCATCCTGGATGAACTTGAACAAGTCGTCGGCGTTGCCGAACATGAGGCCTCCTCGGCCGCTCTCTGCGCGGCCATCGCTGTGTCCCCGACGCTATGGTCAAGCAGTTTCCCGACCGTCAACGCTTTGTTTCGGGCATGTTACAAGTCGCCACCGGCCGCGTTCACGGTGCCCGGGTCGGACTGCGTACTGTCTGGGACGTGCAGACCGTCTCGTGGGGCCGCAGATTCATCGCCCTCGCCGTCGACTGGGCCGTGGCGCTGTTCAGCGGCGCGCTGGTCACGGGCACGACCTTGTCGGGCCCGGATGCGACCAATCCGTTCGTGACGCTCGGGGTCTTCGTCGTCGAGGTCGGCCTGCTCACCGGGCTGCTGGGGTACACGATCGGCAAGCGTCTCGCGGGCCTGCGCGTCGAGGGCCCGGACGGTGCCCGGATCGGTGTGCCGAGGGCGTTGCTGCGCACCGCGCTGCTCGCGCTGGTCATCCCCGCGCTCGTGACGAACGACGAGGGCCGCGGCCTGCACGACATCGCCGCCGCCTCCCGCGTCGTGCGCGCCTGAAAGTCGGACACGCCTGACGGACGTCGAGACGCCACGTGGCGGGCTCACTCGGGGAAGCCAAGCCTGGCTTTCCACGCAGCGAGAACCACTACGCAACGGTGGAGTGCGTCACCCGCGCATCATCTTGCGCGAGCCCTTCATGCTCGTGGGCACGGGGCCGCGCGGCATGGGGGCGACCGGACGCATGGCGTCGAGGGCCTTGAGCTTGTTCATCACCGCGGTCTGGCCGGCCGGCTTGATGGACTTGGGCATCTTCTGCAGGTGCTTGTTGAGCTTGGTGATCTTGACCTCGCCCGCACCGTTGCCGATGACGATCTCGTGCACCGGGACTTCCTCGCCGCCGATGCGCACGTGCTTCTTGCGCTCGGCGCTGAGCAGCCCGCGCACGCGAGTGGGGTTGCCCTCGCCGACCAGGATGATGCCCGGACGCCCGACCACCCGGTGCACGACGTCCTGGTTCTTGGTGAACGCGATGGCGGGCTTGACCTGCCAGCCCTTGCGCAGCATCTGCAGCACGCCGGCCGCGGCGCCCGGCTGGCCCTCGACCTGCTTGTAGGCCGCCTTCTCGGCGCGACGGCCGAGCACGATGAGGACGGCCAGCAGTCCGCTGAGCAGACCGAAGACGACGGCGAGAACGATGCCGAGGACGCCTTGTCCGAAGAAGAACAGTCCGGCGATCGCGAAGGCGCCACCAACCAGCAGGAACCACATCAGCAGGATGAGCCCGATGTTCGGGTCGCTGCGCTTGGTGATGAGGTACGCCTGCCGCATCTGGCGGAGGCGACCCTTGGGCGGAGCCGGGGCTGCGTTGGACATGGTGGCCAGTCTACGGCTGCGCGAGCACGGTCGGCTCGCCCGCATGACCGACGATGGGCTCACCTGCGTCGGCACGCGCGGCGACCGCCTGCGTGTACAGCCGGCCGGCTCGGTACGACGACCGCACGAGCGGTCCTGACATGACGCCGGCAAAGCCGATCTCGTCGGCCTCGGTCTTGAGCTCGACGAACTCCTCCGGCTTGACCCACCGCTCGACGGGGTGGTGCCGCACCGACGGGCGCAGGTACTGGGTGATGGTGAGCAGGTCGCAGCCGGCCTCGTGCAGGTCGCGCATCGCCTGGCTGATCTCCTCGCGGGTCTCGCCCATGCCGAGGATGAGGTTGCTCTTGGTGACCAGGCCGTAGGCACGGGCCTGGGTGAGGACGTCGAGCGAGCGGTCGTAACGGAACGCCGGACGGATGCGCTTGAAGATGCGGGGCACGGTCTCGATGTTGTGCGCGAGCACCTCGGGCCGGGAGTCGAAGACCTGCTCGAGCAGCTCCGGGATGCCGTTGAAGTCGGGGATGAGGTTCTCGACGCCGGTGCCGGGATTCAGCTCGTGGATCTGGCGGACGGTCTCGGCGTAGAGCCAGGCGCCGCCGTCGGGGAGGTCGTCGCGGGCGACGCCGGTGATGGTGGAGTAGCGCAGCTGCATCTTCTTGACGCTCTCGGCCACCCGGCGCGGCTCGTCACGGTCCAGCGGAGCCGGCTTGCCGGTGTCGATCTGGCAGAAGTCGCAGCGCCGGGTGCACTGTTCGCCGCCGATGAGGAAGGTGGCCTCGCGGTCTTCCCAGCACTCGAAGATGTTGGGGCAGCCGGCCTCCTGGCAGACGGTGTGCAGGCCCTCGCCCTTCACCAGGTTCATCAGCTCGTTGTACTCCGGGCCCATCCGCGCCCGGGTCTTGATCCACTCCGGCTTCTTCTCGATGGGCGTCTCGGCGTTGCGCGCCTCGAGACGCAGCATCTTGCGGCCTTCGGGAGCGATAGTCACGGCGTCCACTCTACGCGGCCGGGACAACGCCGCAGCGTGGCCGTCACTGGCCGGTGAGGCCGAGAACGGGGACGCCGGAGTCTGCCTGCTCGACGTCGGGAGACGGCGTGTAGGCCTCCCAGGCGAGGAGCTCGGAGAGGTGGGGGACGACGGCCTCCGCGGCCTCCACGACACCCACCCGGCGGCCGAGCTCGACGGTCAGGGACGTGACTCCGGCGTCGGAGATGCCGCACGGCACGAAGCGGTCGTACCAAGCGAGGTCGACGTCAGCGTTCAGCGAGAACCCGTGCATCGTGACGCCCCGGGACACGCGGATGCCGATGGCGGCGATCTTGCGCTCCGGCCGGGCATCATCGCCCGCGAGCCACACGCCGGAGCGTCCCGCGACCCGACCGGCGGTGAGGCCAAGGTCGGCCACCGCCCGGACCAGCGCCTCCTCGACGCGGCGGACGTAGTCGACGACCAGCACGTGCGAGGGGAGCTTGGTGATCGGGTAGCCGACGAGCTGCCCCGGGCCGTGGAAGGTGATCTTGCCGCCGCGGTCGACGTCGACGACGGGGGTGCCGTCGAGCGGACGCTCATGCGGCTCGGTGCGCTTGCCGGCGGTGTACACCGGCGGGTGCTCGAGGAGGAGGACGGTGTCGGCGATGGCGTCGTCGGCTCGCTCGACCAGCATCGTCCGCTGCAGCTCCCACGCCTCCTCGTACGGGAGGGCGTGGTCGCCGTACCAACCGTCGAGGACCCGCATGCACCCAGCCTACTGCGCTGTGGATGACCATTCGTCGGTGCCGAGCGGCACGGTGACACTGGCCGCATGAACGTGGTGATGGGCCTGCTCTGGGTGATGTCGACGTTGCTCGGCGGTGCCGACGACGATGCGGAGTGCCTGCTGCTCGGGGGTCTGGACGTCGTCCGCGCCGATGCGTTCACGTCCGGCGACGCCGCTCGTCTGCGCGACGTCTACGTCGACGCGCGGGCTGCTCACGCCGACACGATGGCGCTGCGGGCCTACCGGGAGCGCGGGCTGCGGCTCGACGGCATGCTGCTGGTCCGGGAGTCGTGCCGGGTGGTCGAGCGGTCGTCCGATCGGATCGTGCTCGACGTCGTCGACCGGCTCGGGCCCACATCGGCGCGCACGGTGGACGGTGACCGCCGCGCGCTGCCGCGTGACCGGCCGACCCGTCGCACCGTGGTGCTGGAGCGGGCCCGCGACGCCTGGCGGGTGGCCGGGGTCCGAGCGGGCTGACCCTCGGTCAGTCCTCGCCGGTCAGGCCGTCGATCAGCTCGCGGCCGATGTCGAGGTGACCGGCGTGGCGGGCGTATTCCTGCAGCACGTGGAAGGCCACCGCCAGCAGCGTCGGCGGATCGTCGACGTCGGCGAATCGTCCGGTCGTGGCGGAGGCCGCGGTGAGGGAGTGCTCGCGCAGGATCTCCGTGGTTCGACGTCCGCCCGCGCCCAGCCGGTCGACCAGCTCGGCCATCGGCGTCCCGGAGTGCCAGACCCCGTCGGCGTCCTGGTCGCCCCACGGCTCGGCGACGTCCTCACCGAGAAAACCCCACACGAACCACCGCTGCTCCATGTGGACGAGGTGATCGATCAGCTGCCGGGGCGTCCACCCCGTGGGGACCCGGGTTGCGTCGAGGTCTGTGTCGTCGAGTCCGCTGACCTTGCGCACGACCTCGCTGCGGAAGAAGTCGAGATAGGTGATGAACAGCTCGGCGGGATCGGTGGCCTCGGCGGCCGGGTCGGGCAGCATCAGTCCAGTCCGGCGCGAATGGCCGAGCTGACGTCGGGATGCTCGAAGGTGAAGCCCGCCTCCTGAAGTGCCGCCGGCTTGACCCGCAGCGACCCCAGCAGGTCGTCCGACAGAGCGCCGAGGGCCGCCTTGAGCGCGAACGAGGGGACGGCAAGGAACGTCGGACGATTCAGTGCGTCACCGAGCGCATCGGTGAACTCGGCGTTCGTCGGCGCGTCGGGCATGCCGATGTTGAACGGGCCGGACGCGTCCGGGTGCTCCAGCAGGAAGGTCACCGCGCGGAGCCAGTCGTGCAGCGAGACCATCGCCATGTACTGGCGTCCGGAGCCGAGGCGAGCGCCGGCCCCGAGCTTGAACATCGGCAGGAGGGGCTGCAGCAGCCCGCCGCGAGGGTCGAGCGGGAGGGTCGTGCGCAGGATGCAGACCCGGGCTCCGGCCTCGACTGCGGGCGCAGCGCACTGCTCCCATCGCTGGACCAGCTCGGAGAGGAACCCGGTGCCCGGTTCGCTGGACTCGGTGAGCACCTCGTCGCCGCGGTCGGGGCCGTACAGGCCCATGGCGGAGCCGGACAGCATCGCCGGCGGGTTGTCCGAGGCAGCGATCGCGCGCGCGATCGTGGTGGTCGTGTCGACGCGGGAGGCCAGCAGCTTGCGGCGATAGCCGGCCGTTCGAGGCCAGTGGGCGACCGTGGCGCCGGACAGGCAGACCACGGCGTCGGACCGATCGATGACGACCTGGTCGATCCGTCCGTTGCTCGGGTCCCACAGCGACGAGTCGTCGGCAGGGTCGCCGGAACGCACCAGACGGGTGACCTGATGGCCCTCCGCGCGCAGGTGCGCGACGAGGGCCGAGCCGAGGAATCCCGAGGCTCCTGCGATGACGACGTGCAAGGTGGTGATCAGGCCCCCAGCTCGCCGTCGAAGGACCCGTTCTGGAGCCGATCCTTGACGGCAGTGAGGAATCGTCCGGCGTCGGCACCGTCGATGATGCGGTGGTCGTAGGTGAGCGCGAGATACGCCATGCTGCGCACCGCGATGCTCTCGCCGCCTCGGTCGTCGGTCATGACGACCGGGCGCTTGACGACCGCGCCGATGCCCAGGATCGCGACCTGAGGCTGATTGATGATCGGGGTGTCGAACAGCGCGCCGTTGCTGCCGAGGTTCGTCACCGTGAACGTGGCGCCAGAGATCTCGTCGGGCGAGATCTTGTTGGTGCGGGTCCGCTCGGCCACATCGGCGATCTTGCGCGCGAGCCCGGCGATCGAGAGGTCACCCGCGTCGCGAATCGTCGGGACGAGCAGGCCACGCTCGGTGTCGACGGCCACGCCCAGGTGCTCGCCGTCGGGATAGGTGACGGTGCCCTCCTCGGCGTTCAGCGCGGCATTGACCTTCGGGTGGGCCTTGAGGGCATCGATGGCCGCCTTGGCGAAGAACGGCAGGAACGTCAGCTTGACGCCCTCTCGCTCGAGGAAGGCGTCCTTCTGCCGCGCGCGCAGGCGAGCGATCTCGGTGACGTCGACCTCGTGAACCTGGGTGAGCTGGGCCGAGACCGTCAGCGACTCGACCATGCGGGTGGCGATGGTCTTGCGCAGGCGGCTCAGCTTCTCGGTCTTGCCGCGGAGGGATGACGGCTCCGTTGCCGCGGGAGGCGGCGTGGATGCTGCCGGCTTCTTCTCGGCGGCGTCGAGGACGTCCTGCTTGCGGATGCGTCCACCGACTCCGGTGCCGGTGATGGCCGCGAGGTCGACGTCGTGCTGGCGGGCCAGCTTGCGCACGATCGGCGTGACGTAGGTGTCGCCGCCGCCCTGCGTGGCCGCGCCCGACGTGGCAGCTGCCGATGGGGCCTGCGGGGGAGTGGATGCCTGCTCCGGCTTCGGCGGCTCCGACGACGTGGACGCCGGTGCCGGCTCGGACTCGGCCTTGGACTCTTCTGGCTCCGGCTCAGGCTCGGGCTCGGGCTCGGATCGGGCTCGGCCTTGGACTCCTCGGCCGGTTCAGGCTCGGGCTCGGCCTTGGACTCCTCGGCCTGCTCCGGCTCGGGCTCGGGCTTCTCGTCGGACCCGGACGAGTCCGGTGCCTCGTCGCTCGGAGCGGAGCCCGCCTCGCCGATGATGGCGAGCTCGGCGCCGACCTCGACGGTCTCGTCCTCGTCGGCCTTGATCTCCAGCAGCGTGCCGGCCACGGGGGAGGGGATCTCGGTGTCGACCTTGTCGGTGGAGATCTCGAGCAGCGGCTCGTCGACGGCTACCTCGTCGCCGACCTTCTTGAGCCAGGTGGTGACGGTGCCCTCGGTGACGCTCTCGCCGAGCTCGGGCAGAGTCACGGCCGTTCCCGAGCTGGTCTGCTTGGTGTCCAGGTGCGGCTCGGCGTCGTCGCCGGCGGACTCCTTCTGCTCCGGCTCCGGCTCGGGGTCTGGCTTGGACTCCGGTTCTGGCTTGGACCCCGGTTCTGGCTTGGACTCCGGTTCTGGCTTGGACTCCGGCTCATCCTTGGGTTCCGGTTCCGGCTCCGGCTCCGGGTCGGGCTTGGACTCCGGCTCCTCGTCCGCAGAGTCGGCCGCAGCCGCGTCGTCGGTCTGGCCGTCGCCGTCGTCGGCCGCGGACTCGCCCGCCTCGCCGATGATGGCGAGCTCGCCGCCCACCTCGACGGTCTCGTCCTCGTCGGCCTTGATCTCCAGCAGCGTGCCGGCCACGGGGGAGGGGATCTCGGTGTCGACCTTGTCGGTCGAGACCTCCAGGAGCGGCTCGTCGACAGCGACCTCGTCGCCGACCTGCTTGAGCCAGCGGGTGACGGTGCCCTCGGTGACGCTCTCGCCGAGAGCAGGAAGGGTGACAGACGTGGGCATGGTGTCCTCAGATCCGGATCAGGCGTGGGCGTGGAGGGGTTTGCCGGCCAGAGCCAGCGACGCTTCCCCGAGGGACTCGTTCTGGGTGGGGTGAGCGTGGATGAACTGGGCGACGTCCTCGGGGAACGCCTCCCAGTTGACGATGAGCGAGGCCTCGCCGACCTGCTCGCCGAACCGGGCGCCGATCATGTGGACGCCGACGATCGGTCCGTCCTTCTCGCGGACCAGCTTGACGACGCCGGCCGTCTGGAGGATCTGGCTCTTGCCGTTGCCACCGAGGTTGTACTCGTAGGTGTCGACGTCGCCGTACTTGTCGCGGGCCTGCGGCTCGGTGAGGCCGACCGAGGCGATCTCCGGCTCGCAGTAGGTGACGCGCGGGATGCCCGAGTCGACGACCGGCAGCGGGTTTAGCCCGGCGATCTCCTCGGCCACGAAGATGCCGTGGGCGAACCCGCGGTGGGCCAGCTGCAGCCCGGGGACGAGGTCGCCGACGGCGAAGACCCCGTCGACGTTGGTGTGCAGTCGCTCGTCGGTGGGCACCCAGCCGCGGTCGGTGGTGATGCCGGCTTCCTCGAAGCCGAAGCCTTCCGAGCGCGGTCCGCGCCCGACCGCCACGAGCACGAGATCGGTGTCGATGGTGTCGCCGTTCTCGAGCGAGACGGTGACGCCTTGGTCGCTCTGCTCGACGCCGCTGAACTTGACGCCGGTCTTGAAATCGATCTTGCGCTTGCGGAACGCGCGCTCGAGCTGCTTGGACAGGGCCGGGTCCTCCAGCGGGACCAAGGTGGGCAGCGCC
>CAWAGS010000007.1:0-42893 GCA_963781445.1 uncultured Actinomycetota bacterium | reverse complement strand
CCAACGCCATCGAAGAGGCGAATCCCGGTCTGAAGGACGTCGGGCGCTACGCGTTCGGGTGGTCCGACTCGGACGACGCCGGCGCCACCGCGGTACGCGGGCTCAACGAGGACGTCGTCCGCAACATCTCGGCGCTGAAGGACGAGCCGGAGTGGACGCTCGACCTGCGCCTCAAGGGGCTCCGCCTCTTCCGTCGCAAGCCGATGCCCACCTGGGGCGCCGACCTCGACACGATCGACTTCGAGAACATCAAGTACTTCGTGCGGTCCAGCGAGAAGCAGGCCACCAGCTGGGAAGACCTGCCCGAGGACATCAAGAACACCTACGACAAGCTCGGCATCCCCGAGGCGGAGAAGCAGCGCCTCGTCGCCGGCGTCGCCGCGCAGTACGAGTCCGAGGTCGTCTACCACTCGATCCGTGAGGACCTCGAGGCGCAGGGCGTTCTCTTCCTCGACACCGACACCGCGCTCCGCGAGTACCCGGAGATCTTCAAGGAGTACTTCACGACCATCATCCCGGTCGGCGACAACAAGTTCTCCGCTCTCAACTCGGCCGTGTGGTCCGGTGGCTCGTTCATCTACGTGCCCCCGGGTGTCCACGTCGACATCCCGCTGCAGGCGTACTTCCGCATCAACACCGAGAACATGGGCCAGTTCGAGCGGACGCTGATCATCGCCGACGAGGGTTCCTACGTCCACTACGTGGAGGGCTGCACGGCTCCGATCTACTCCAGCGACTCGCTGCACTCCGCGGTCGTGGAGATCGTCGTCAAGAAGAACGCTCGCGTCCGGTACACGACCATCCAGAACTGGTCGAACAACGTCTACAACCTCGTCACCAAGCGCGCCATCTGCGAGGAGGGCGCCACGATGGAGTGGGTCGACGGCAACATCGGCTCCAAGATCACCATGAAGTACCCGGCCGTCTACCTCATGGGCGAGCACTCGCGCGGCGAGACGCTGTCCGTGGCGTTCGCCGGCGAGGGCCAGCACCAGGACGCCGGCGCCAAGATGGTGCACTGCGCGCCGCACACGTCGAGCTCCATCCTCAGCAAGTCGGTCGCTCGCGGTGGCGGACGCACGTCGTACCGCGGCCTGCTGCAGGTCAACGACGGCGCGTACGGCTCGGCCAGCACGGTCAAGTGCGACGCGCTGCTGGTCGACCAGATCAGCCGCTCCGACACGTACCCGTACGTCGACGTCCGCGAGGACGACGTGACGCTCGGCCACGAGGCCACCGTCTCCAAGCTCAGCGACGACCAGCTCTTCTACTTCATGTCCCGCGGCATGGAGGAGGACGAGGCGATGGCGATGATCGTCCGCGGATTCATCGAGCCCATCGCCAAGGAGCTGCCGATGGAGTACGCGCTCGAGCTGAACCGGCTCATCGAGCTCCAAATGGAAGGAGCGGTTGGTTGAGCACGATCACCGAAACCGACGCACCTGGTCTCGGAGAAGCGCTCGAGCTGGATCACGTCAGCAGCCACCTCCACCCCGACGGCTCGTTCGTGGTCGACGACCACGCCGTGCCCACGGGACGTGAGGAGATCTGGCGCTTCACCCCGCTCAAGCGACTCCGCGGACTGCACGAGGACACCGAGCTCACCGGCGCCGGGGCCGACGTCGACGGCATCACGGTCGAGGCGCACGCCGCCTCCGGCATCACCGCCGTGTCCGTTCCCGTCGGCGACTCGGCCCGCGGAGTGTCCGGCTACGTGCCGGTCGACCGCGTGTCGGCTCGCGCCTGGGCCGCCGCGACCTCCGTCTTCGAGATCACCATCCCGCAGAACGCCGTGCCCGACGAGCCCACCACGGTGCGGCTCACCGGCAGCGACGTCGAGCGGGCCGCCGCCGGCCACCTCCTGGTTCGCGCCGGAGCGTTCAGCAAGTCCGTCGTGATCGTCGACTACGCCGGTTCGGCCACGTGGGCCGAGAACATCGAGGTCGTCCTCGGCGACGGCGCCGAGCTCACCTTCGTCACCGTCCAGGACTGGGCCGACGACAGCGTCCATGTCGTCAACCAGCACGCCCGGGTCGGTCGCGACGCCACGCTCAAGCACGTCGCCGTGACGCTCGGCGGCGACGTCGTGCGGGCCAGCACCTCGGCCGACTACGTCGGCACCGGCGGCAGCGTGGAGCTGTTCGGCGTCTACTTCGCCGACGCCGGCCAGCACATGGAGCACCGGCTGTTCGTCGACCACACGGCGCCGCACACCCGCAGCAACGTCGACTACAAGGGCGCACTGCAAGGTCAGGACGCGCACACCGTCTGGATCGGCAACGTGCTCATCCGCAAGGTCGCCGAAGGCATCGAGACGTTCGAGCAGAACGACAACCTGGTGCTCACCGACGGCGCACACGCCGACTCGGTGCCCAACCTGGAGATCGAGACCGGTGAGATCGCCGGCGCCGGTCACGCCTCGACCACCGGCCGCTTCGACGACGAGCACCTGTTCTACCTGATGAGCCGCGGCATCGAGCGGGAGGAAGCCCGCCGGCTCGTCGTGCACGGGTTCTTCAACGACATCATCCGCCGCATCGGCGTGCCTGATCTGCAGGAACGGCTCGTCAGCGCCATCGAGGACGAGCTGGCCGAGCACATCGGACGGATCGGCCGATGAGCTACGTCCCTGCCATCGCCCTGGCCGAAGTCCCCGACGGCGGCGCGGTCGCCGTCGAGGTCGAGGGCGTCGCACTGGCCCTCGTGCGCGACGGCGACGTCGTCTACGCCATCGAGGACGAGTGCTCCCACGCCGCCATCCCCCTGTCGGAGGGCGACGTCGAGGGCTGCGAGATCGAGTGCTGGTTGCACGGCTCGCGCTTCGACCTGCGAACCGGCAAGCCCGTCAACCTCCCGGCCACCGAGCCGGTCCAGACCTACCCCACGACCACTGAGGGCGACACCGTGATGGTGGACCTCTCGATCACAGGAGCTGACAACGCATGACCACCCTGGCCATCAAGAACCTGCACGTCTCCGTCGACACCGACGACGGCGAGAAGGAGATCCTCCGCGGCGTCGACCTCACGGTCAGCTCCGGTGAGGTGCACGCCATCATGGGCCCGAACGGCTCCGGCAAGTCCACCCTCGCGTACTCCATCGCCGGCCACCCCCGGTACCGCATCACCCAGGGCGAAGTGACGCTCGACGGCCAGGACATCCTCGGGATGACGGTCGACCAGCGGGCTCGCGCAGGACTGTTCCTGGCAATGCAGTACCCGGTGGAGGTTCCCGGCGTGTCCGTCGCGAACTTCCTGCGCACGGCCAAGACCGCCCTCGACGGCGAGGCCCCGAAGCTGCGCACCTGGGTCAAGGACGTCAACGCCGTCCTCGAGCGCATGACGCTCGATCCGTCGTTCGCGCAGCGCAGCGTCAACGAGGGCTTCTCCGGTGGCGAGAAGAAGCGCCACGAGATCGCCCAGCTCGAGCTGCTCAACCCGAAGTTCGCGGTGCTCGACGAGACCGACTCCGGTCTCGACATCGACGCGCTGCGGACCGTCTCCGACGGCGTGAACCGCTACACCGCGCAGGGCGACCGGGGCCTGCTGCTCATCACCCACTACACGCGGATCCTGCAGTACATCAAGCCCGACTACGTGCACGTGTTCGTGGCCGGACGTGTCGCCGAGCAGGGCGGGCGCGAGCTCGCCGACCAGCTCGAGGCCGAGGGGTACGACAAGTACGTCAAGGCTGCGGCCCAGGCCTGAGCGAGCACCGATGACGACCATGGCCCAGCGCTCACACGGACAGGGCGCGTTCGACGCGACCAGGATCCGGGACGACTTCCCGATCCTGGCGCGTCGCATGTCCGGTGACCGGCCGCTGGTCTATCTCGACAGCGCGAACACCTCGCAGAAGCCCACCGCCGTCATCGACGCGATCGACGACCACTACCGGCTGCACAACGCCAACGTGGCCCGCGCCATGCACCAGCTCGGCGCCGAGGCCACCGAGGCGTTCGAGAACGGTCGCACCAAGGTGGCCGAGTTCATCGGTGCTCCCAGCCGCGACGAAGTGGTGTTCACCAAGAACGCCTCCGAGGCGCTGAACCTGGTCGCCCGCGTGCTCGGTGACGCCGGTCGGGTGGGCTCCGATCACGACGTCGTGATCACCGAGATGGAGCACCACTCCAACATCGTGCCGTGGCAGCTGCTCACCGAGCGCACCGGCGCGACGCTCCGCTGGTTCGGCATCACCGACGAGGGCCGACTCGACCTCGACCAGCTCGACCAGCTCGTCACCGAGCGCACGGCCGTCGTGTCGCTCACCTGGGTGTCGAACATGCTCGGCACCATCAACCCGCTCGACGCCGTCATCCGCCGCGCCCACGAGGTCGGTGCGCTGGTGGTCGTCGACGCCTCGCAGGCCGTGCCGCAGGTCCCGGTCGACGTCGCGGCGCTCGGGGCGGACTTCGTGGCGTTCACCGGTCACAAGATGGTCGGCCCCACCGGCATCGGCGTCCTGTGGGGGCGCCACGACCTGCTCTCCGAGCTTCCCCCGTTCCTCGGCGGCGGCGAGATGATCGAGACCGTCACGATGGAGCGTTCCACGTTCGCGCCGCCCCCGTCCCGGTTCGAGGCCGGCACCCCACCGATCGCCCAAGCCGTCGGCCTCGGGGCGGCCGTCGACTACCTCAGCGCCGTCGGCATGCAGAACGTCGCCGATCACGAGCGCGAGATCACCGCCTACGCCCTTGAGCGGATGCAGGAGATCGACGGCCTCACCGTCGTCGGCCCGACCACCGCCGAGATGCGCGGCGGGGCCGTCAGCTTCACCCTCGACGGCGTGCACCCGCACGACATCGCCCAGCTCCTCGACTCCCAGGGCGTCGCCGTGCGTGCCGGCCACCACTGTGCCAAGCCGGCCCACCTGCGGTTCGGCGTGCAGTCGACGGCCCGGGCCTCGTTCTACCTGTACACCACGACGTCGGACATCGATGCGCTCGTGGATGCGTTGAATCACACCAAGAAGTACTTCGGAGCCTGAGAGGAGGCGCGCCATGGACGTTGACTCGCTGTACCAGGAGATCATCCTGGACCACTACAAGCGCCCGCACGGGCAGGGCCTTCGCGAGCCCTACGAAGCCGAGGTCCACCACGTGAACCCCACCTGTGGCGACGAGATCACGCTGCGGGTCCATCTCGACGGTGACCGCGTGGCCGACGTCTCCTACGCCGCCGAAGGCTGCTCCATCAGCCAGGCGTCCGCCTCGGTCCTCAACGATCTCGTCATCGACAAGAGCGTCGACGACGCCATGTCCGTGCTCGACGCCTTCACCGAGCTCATGCACGGACGCGGGAACGTCGAGCCCGACGAGGACACGCTGGAAGACGGCATCGCCTTCGCCGGGGTCGCCCAGTTCCCGGCTCGCATCAAGTGCGCCCTGCTCTCGTGGATGGCCTGGAAAGACGCCACCGTGCAAGCCCTCAACTCCGACCATGGGGAGACATCATGACCACCGACCACTCCGACCTGCCCGACGTCGACCTCGAGGCCGCCGCGGCACCCGCCGGCGCGACCACCGAGGCTGACGTGTTCGAGGCGATGAAGGACGTCGTCGATCCCGAGCTCGGCATCAACGTCGTCGACCTCGGCCTGGTCTACGGCGTCGACGTCGACGAGCACAGCAACACCGTGCTGTCGATGACGCTGACCTCGGCGGCCTGCCCGCTCACCGACGTCATCGAGGACCAGACCCGGGCAGCGCTCGACGGCCTGGTCAACGACTTCCGGATCGAGTGGGTCTGGATGCCACCGTGGGGCCCGGACAAGATCACCGACGAGGGCCGCGAGATGCTCGGCGCCCTCGGCTTCAACGTGGGCTGAGCCTCACACGCACGCGAGCACGACCTCGAACGGCCGCCCCTCGGTCAGCGCCTCAGCGGTGCGCACGGACTTCTTCACCGGCAGCACGTAGGCGCGTTGGGCCTTCGAGGGGAACAGCGAGGTGCGCCACGTGGTGGCACCCACGGTGACCTCGACCTTGACGGACCCGAACCCGCCGGCGGACGACCCGTGGCGATCCTCGATGTCGTCGCTCACGTCGTCGGGGACCGTGACGAACCACCACGAGCCGTCGTCCTTCCACAGCCACAGCGCCGCCGTGAACCGGTAGGACTCCGTGGTCATGGCCGCCACGCTACGACCCCGCGGTGACAGGGTCGCGATTCGGACATCTCGGCGGTCCTCCGTAGACTGGCTGTCATGAGGTTTCCGCTGTTGATGTAGGCCGGGCTGTCGCCCCCGTCCACGCCCTCCCACCGGAAAGTCCTCATGCTCACCGTCCATAACGTGGAGCTGCGCTTCGGCGCTCGCCTCCTGATGTCCGACGTGTCGTTCCGCGTCGCCGCCGGCGACAAGATCGGCCTCGTCGGCCGCAACGGCTCAGGCAAGACCACGCTCACCCGGATGCTGTCCGGCGACGGTCGTCCCGCCGGAGGCACCATCACGTCCACCGGCACCATCGGGTACCTGCCGCAGGACCCGCGCATCGGCGACGTCTCGATCACCGCCCGTGACCGCATCCTGTCGGCCCGGGGCCTCGACGACGCGATGCGCCGCATGCGCGTGGCCGAGGAGGAGATGGCCTCGCTTGACGCCGAGGTCGCCGAACGGGGCATGAAGCGCTACGCCGGCGCCGAGGCCGACTTCAGCGCCGGAGGTGGTTACGCCGCCGAGTCGGAGGCCGCCACGATGGCGACGAGCCTCGGGCTGCCCCAGCGTGTCCTCGAGCAGCAGCTCAGCACCCTGTCCGGTGGTCAGCGCCGACGGATCGAGCTGGCGCGCATCCTGTTCTCCGACGCCGACACGTTGCTGCTGGACGAGCCCACCAACCACCTCGACGCCGACTCCGTCGTCTGGCTGCGCAGCTTCCTCGCCGGCTTCCGGGGCGGACTGGTGGTCATCAGCCACGACGTGGAGCTGCTCGAGCAGACGGTCAACCGGGTGCTGCACCTCGACGCGAACCGTTCGGAGATCGACGTCTACAACATGGGGTGGAAGCAGTACCTGACCCAGCGCGAGACCGACGAGCGTCGACGTCGGCGGGAGCGGGCGAACACGATGAAGAAGGCCGAGCAGCTCACCGACCAGGCGAATCGCATGCGCGCCAAGGCGAGCAAGGCCACCGCGGCCCAGAGCATGCTCAAGCGGGCCGAGAAGATGGTGTCGGGCCTCGAGGCCGAGCGGGCCCAGGACAAGGTCGCCCGCATCACGTTCCCGAAACCGGCGCCCTGCGGCAAGACCCCGCTCACGGCGTCGGAGCTGTCGAAGTCGTACGGCTCGCTGGAGATCTTCACCGACGTCGACCTCGCGATCGACCGGGGGAGCCGTGTCGTCGTGCTCGGCCTGAACGGTGCCGGCAAGACCACGCTGCTGCGCATCCTCAGCGGCACCGACGACCCCGACACCGGCCACGTCGTTCCTGGCCACGGCCTCAAGATCGGTTACTACGCCCAGGAGCACGAGACGCTCGACGTCAGCCGCTCGGTGCTGGAGAACATGCAGGCCGCGGCCCCCGAGCTCACTGACACCCAAGCCCGCAGCGTGCTCGGGTCGTTCCTGTTCAGCGGCGACGACGCAGCCAAGCCCGCGGCCGTGCTCTCCGGCGGGGAGAAGACGCGTCTGGCGCTGGCGAGCCTGATCGTGTCCAGCGCCAACGTGCTGCTGCTGGACGAGCCGACCAACAACCTCGATCCGGCCTCCCGCGCCGAGGTGCTCGGCGCGATCCGCTCCTATGAGGGCGCGATCGTGCTGGTGAGCCACGACGAGGGCGCGGTGTCCGCGCTCGAACCGGATCGGGTGCTGCTGCTGCCCGACGGCGACGAGGACCTCTGGAGCGATGCCTACGCCGATCTGGTCAGTCTCGCCTGAGACGGCGGTCACGCGCGGAGCCCTATCGAAGGCCGCGGCAAAGGAGTAGATTCCGACCACCGGGGGCTAGGCACATCTGGAGCACCCATGGAAGCGACAACGGTGCCGGGTTTCGGCGGAATTCTGCTGGGCGACGGCGACGACGGATACGACGACGCGCGCACGGTCTTCAACGCCATGATCGACCGGCGTCCCACCCTCATCGCGCAATGTGAGTCGGTGGGCGACGTCCAGGCAGCCCTTGCGCACGCCCAGGCGAACGGACTGGAGATCGCCATCCGCTCGGGCGGCCACAGCGTCGCCGGGGCCAGCGCGATCGACGGCGGTCTGATCATCGACATGCGACGCATGAACACGGTCGACGTCGACCCGGCGGCGAGAACCGCGACCGTCTCAGGGGGTGCGACCTGGAGTCACTTCGACCGGGCCACCCAGGAGCACGGGTTGGCCAGCACGGGGGGCCGCGTCTCCTCGACCGGTGTCGCCGGACTCACCCTGGGCGGCGGCTCGGGTTGGCTCGAGCGGCACTGGGGGCTCGCCTGCGACAACCTCCTGGAGGTCGAGATCGTCGCCGCCGATGGGCGCGTCGTGACGGCGAGCGAGAGCGAGAACAGCGAGCTGTTCTGGGCGTTGCACGGCGGAAGCGGCAACTTCGGCATCGCGACCAAGCTGGTCTTCCGGCTGCATCCCCTCCCGGCGTCGACCTTGGCGCTGCTGCTGTGGCCGGCCGAGGCGGGTCCTGAGCTCTCGCGTGCCTACCGCGACCTCATCGAGGCCGGTGCGCCGACCGAGCTCGGTGGCGGCTTCGCGTACTTGACCGGTCCGCCGGAGCCGTTCGTGCCGGAGCACATGCAAAACCGCAGGGCCGTGGGCGTCATCGGCGTCTACGCCGGGACGGAGGCCGAGCTGCGGGAGGCGCTGGCGCCGATCTATGCCTTCGAGCCTCCGGGCGGGCTGACCGCCGAGATGCCGTACGCCGAACTCCAGTGCGCCATCGACGACCCGCCGGGGTTCCGCAACTACTGGTCGGCCTCCCACCTGGCTTCTCTGCCCGACGATGCCCTCGACCTGTACTGCGGGCAGGGCGAGGACATGATCGTGCCCTCCCCGTCGCAGCACCTGATGATCCCGTGGGACGGCGGCGTCTCCGCGCAAGCGACCGACTGGCCGATGGCGCATCGTGGCGCGTCCTGGGTCGTCCACCCCTTCGGCCTCTGGGACGACCAGGGCGACGACGAGCGCGGGAAGGCCTGGGTGCGACGCTGCGCGGCCGAGCTGAAGCCGTACGACGTCGGTGCGGCGTACCTCAACTTCGTCGCGGACGCGGGGGAGGACCAGGTGCGGGCCAGCTACGGCGAGGAGAACTACGCGCGACTTGCGGCGGTGAAGGCCGAGTACGACCCCGGCAACATCTTCAACCGGCACCACGCGATCAAGCCGTTGACGCCGGCCTAGCCCGTCGCTCCTTCAGCTCGTCGCGGGCGAACCAGAACCACCCCACGACAGCGAGGGCTGCGAAGAACCACCACTGCAGGGCGTAGAAGAAGTGCGGTCCCTGGCCGAGCTCCGGTGCGGGCTCGAGCCGCAGGGGTTCGGCCGCCTCGGGACTCTGGGTCCGGAGGTTCAGGTATCCGCTCGTCAGCTCGTACGGCACGACCTTCGCGATCCCGCGGCTGGAGATGGCCCTGACCTGGCCGTCGAGGGGCACGACCGCGCCCTCGTCGGCTTCGCTGTCCTCCCGCAGCCAGCCCATGACCGTCACGGTGCCCGAGGGCGGGGCCGGGACGGTCGCGGGACGGGAGGAGTTGTTGGTGGTCTGCAGCCACCCACGATCCACGAGCACGGCGGTGCCGTCGGGCATGACCAATGGCGTGACGACGTCGACGCCCGGGGCGCCGTCGCGGGTGGTGAAGCGGACCGTGACCTCGTGCTCGACGTCGTAGGTGCCGGTGACCCGCACGCGAGTCCACGCGGAGTCCCGGTCCACCGTCTCGCCCTCCAGGAGCGCAGTCGCGAGTGGCGCCGGCTCGGCGGCCAGGTGCCGTTCCACGATCCTGTTCGTGTCGAGGCGGTGCTCCAGTCGGTGGATCTGCCAGAACCCGAGTCGCGTGCACACGCCGGCCAGCACGATGACGAAGAGTGCGAAACCGATCCAGCGTCGGCTGAGCAGGAATCTCAGCGAGGACTCGGGCACGCAACGACGGTAGTTCGCGGCGACGCCCGCGTCCCCGGCAGGGGTGGGACATACCGCCTAGGCTGGGGGCATGGACCTGGTCGACAAGCACGGACGCGTCGCCACCGATCTGCGCGTCTCACTCACCGACCGATGCAATCTGCGCTGCCAGTACTGCATGCCCGCCGAGGGCCTCGACTGGATGCCCACCGAGGAGACGCTCACCGACGACGAGCTCATCCGGCTCATCGGCATCGGGGTGGAGCGTCTCGGCGTGGAGGACGTCCGGTTCACCGGTGGGGAGCCGCTGCTGCGGCGCGGGCTGCCGGCCATCATCGCCGCCACCAAGGCGTTCAACCCGTCGCCGCGCACGGCCATCACCTCCAACGGGCTCGGGCTCAAGCGCACCGCCCAGGCCCTGGCCGACGCCGGCCTCGATCGCGTCAACATCAGCCTCGACACCACCGACCCGGCCACGTTCGAGCGCATCACCCGCCGCGACCGCCTGCACGACGTCATCGACGGCCTCGCCGCATCCGCCGAGGCGGGCCTGGAGCCGGTCAAGGTCAACGCCGTCCTGCTGCGCGACATCAACGACCAGGAGGCGCCAGACCTGCTGCGCTGGTGCATGAAGCACGGCTACGAGCTGCGCTTCATCGAGCAGATGCCGCTCGACGCCCAGCACGGCTGGCAGCGCGAATCCATGGTCTCGGCCGAGGAGACGCTCACGCGTCTGGGCGAGCAGTTCCGGCTCACGCCGCTCGACGGTCGTGGTTCTGCGCCGGCCGAGAAGTTCCTCATCGACGACGGCCCGCACGTCGTCGGCATCATCGGGTCCGTCACGCGGCCCTTCTGCGGCGACTGCAACCGGGTCAGGCTCACCGCCGACGGCCAGGTGCGCAACTGCCTGTTCGCGCGCGAGGAGTCCGACCTGCGCGCGCCGCTGCGGGCCGGGGCGAGCGATCAGGAGCTCGCCGAGCGCTGGCTGGCGGCGATGGCCGCCAAGCTGCCCGGCCACGGCATCAACGACCCGTCGTTCCTGCAGCCGACCCGCCCGATGTCCTCGATCGGCGGCTGATCCTCCCCACCGGTCAGGCGTCGATCGGAACGGTCTCGCGGTAGAAGTCGCGGCGATCCAGGAAGTCGCGCAGCGTCGGCTCGTGCTCGTCGCAGGCCAGCCACGTCTTGCGCCGGTCCGGCGTGTGGACCTTGGGGTTGTTCCAGACCACCTGGTGCCTGGCCGCCGCGGTGCAGCCCCTGGACGAGCAGATCAGCGGCTCGGGGGAGGGCTCGGGTGCTGGATCAGTCACCGGCCGGCCCGGTGCCGAGCGTCCCGTAGGGCTCCGGCTTGATGAGGTTGGAACCGGTGCCCTGATGCCGCACGCCGGCGTTGGCGAGGATCACCGAGGTGTACGGCAGGACCAGCGCGCCGGTCAGGAGCACCCAGGGGATCCAGCCACCGACGGTCTGCCAGGCGATGACGGCGCCCACGAAGCACAGGGTCCGGATGGCCATCGAGATGCCGTAGCGCAACTCCCGGGCGCCGAGCTCGTCGCTGTGGCCGGAGCTGGCGGACGTGATCGAGTACACCTGCTCGTCCTTGGGCTCCTTGCCGGTGTCCCGGTTCATGTCCCCAGCCTACGCTTGCCACCCGAAGCGGCATGATGAGCGCATGAGCAATCGCACCTACCGCATTTCCGAGGTCGTCGGTACTTCTCCGGACGGCATCACCGAGGCCGTCGAGAACGGCATCGCCCGCGCCGGCTCGACGCTGCGCCACCTCGACTGGTTCGAGGTCACCGGCATCCGCGGCCAGATCGTCGACACCGACGTGTCGCACTACCAGGTCACGATGAAGCTCGGCTTCCGCCTGGAGGATGACGAGTGACCCGGGCTGCTGCCCCTGGTTGACGGTGAGGTCTGGCCTGATCGTCCGTCAGTCCGCGGCGTCCGCGGCCTCGACCTCTTCGCGAGTGATGCCGAGCAGGTAGATGATCGAGTCGAGGTAGGGCATGTTGACCGACGTCCGCGCCTGGTCGCGGACCACTGGCTTGGCGTTGAAGGCCACGCCCAGCCCGGCAGCGGCGAGCATGTCGAGGTCGTTGGCTCCGTCGCCGATGGCGACGGTGTTCTTGATCGGGATGCGGGCGTCGGCCGCGAAGCGGCGCAGGGCCGCAGCCTTGCCGGCGCGGTCGATGACCTCGCCGAGCAGACGGCCGGTGAGCCGGCCGTCGACGATCTCCAGCTCGTTGGCGGCGACGTAGTCGATGCCGAGCTCCTCGGCGATGGGCGCGATGATCGGGGTGAAGCCGCCGCTGACCAGCGCGAACCGGTAGCCGAGCCGCTTCAGCGTGCGCACCATCGTCCGGGCGCCCGGCGTGTACTGCAGCGATGTGCGCACGACCTCCAGCGCGGAGGCGTCGAGGCCCTTCAGCAAGGCGACGCGGGCGCGCAGCGACGCCTCGAAGTCGAGCTCGCCGCGCATCGCCTCGTCGGTGATCGCCGCGACCTCGGCCGC
Source organism: uncultured Actinomycetota bacterium (assembly GCA_963781445.1). Lineage (GTDB taxonomy): Bacteria > Actinomycetota > Actinomycetes > Propionibacteriales > Nocardioidaceae > Aeromicrobium. Next base: position 30,330 of record CAWAGS010000007.1, on the reverse strand, counting down.
GCAGCCCGCCTGCTCGGCGAGCATCTCGATGACCTCGCCCTGGATCAGCGTGGAGTCGACATCCATGACCACGAGGCGTTGCGCATGGCGCAGGATGCCGCGTTCCTCCACGGCGATGTCGACACCGTGCTGGTAGGCGGCCTCGGCGAGGTCGGACTGCAGGACGTCTGGGTCGGCACCGGAGACCTCGAGCCGCAGGGCCGTGACGGGGTAGCGCGCGAGACGCATGATCCGGTCGATGTTGCCGCCGGCGTGGGTGATGCGTTCGGTGATGGCGGCCATGGCGGCCGGCCGCAGCGGGTGACCGAGCAAGGTGACCTGGCCCCGGCCGACACGCCGCGGCCGGTTGTCGCCGGTGCCCTTCTCGAGCTCGACCTCGAGGCCGAAGTGGTCGCCGACGCGCTGCATCGTGTGCTCGAACGTCGCGGTGTCGTCCGGCACGGTGACCAGGGCGCTCAGCACCAGCCGTCCCCGGACGATGAGCTGCTCGACGTCGATGACCTCGATGTCGAAGGCCGAGAGCTCCTCGAACAACCGAGTCGAGACGCCGCTCTGGTCGGCTCCGGTGAGCGTGACGAGGACGGTCGGGTCGGTCAGGTGTGCGCTGGGCACGTGCTCGGTCATCGCCCCGAGGCTATCGGCCCGGCGGGCGTCCGGGGCCGTCGGTGACCATCGGTTCACGTCGGGCGTGCCCGCGATAGGTTGGCTCCCGGACGCGACCGCGAGGCAGGGAGGATGCATGTCGTCGGCTTTCGAGCTCACCGGGGTGAGGGTCGTCCGACCTGGCAAGGTCCTTCTCGACGACATCTCGTGGTCGGTCGAGGTGGGGGAGCGGTGGGTCGTGCTCGGCCCCAACGGCGCCGGCAAGAGCACATTGATGCAGGTGATCGGCGCGACGATGTTCCCGAGCTCCGGCCAGGCCGACGTGCTGGGCCATCGGCTCGGCGAGGTCGACGTGTTCGACCTGCGCACCCGGATCGGCCACACCGGCACCGCCATCGCCGATCGCATCCCGCCCCACGAGACCGTCCGCGATGCGGTCATGTCGGCCGCGCACGCCGTTCTCGGTCGATGGACCGAGAGCTATGAGGACATCGACGTCGTCCGCGCCGAGCAGATCATGGGTGAGCTCGGCGTCACCGCGCTCGCGGACCGCACGTTCGGCACGCTGTCCGAGGGCGAGCGCAAGCGCACGCTCATCGCCCGGGCGCTGATGACCGACCCCGAGCTGCTCCTTCTGGACGAGCCGGGAGCTGGGCTCGACCTGGGCGCCCGCGAGGACCTTCTCGCCAGCCTGGAGGTCCTGTCCGAGGCCGACGGAGCGCCGGTGCTGGTCATGGTCTCGCACCACGTGGAGGAGATTCCGCGTGGATTCACCCACGTCCTCATGCTTCGTGATGGCAAGGTGGTTGCTCAAGGCCCGCTGAGCGAGACCCTCACGGCCGCCACACTGGGACAGACGTTCGGCATGCGACTCGAGCTCACCGTCGACGACGGACGGTACGGCGCTCGGCGGGCTGCATACGGGCACCGGGCCGACTAGGCCGACCAACACGAGGAGGCCGAGATGATCGACTGGCTGTCAGAGCACGCCTGGGTCACGTGGCTGGGCATCGCGGTGGTGCTGGCCGTCGTGGAGCTGATGAGCCTCGACCTGGTGCTGCTGATGTTCGCCCTCGGTGCCCTCGGTGCCGCCGCGGCAGCGGGGTTCGGTGCGCCGCTGTGGCTGGCGCTCGTGGTGTTCGTCGTCGTCTCGCTGGCCTTGCTGTTCCTGGTCCGGCCACCCATGGTGCAGCGCCTGCATGCGGGACCGACGTTGACGGTCGGTCACCAGAACCTCGTCGGCCGCGAGGCGATTGTGGTCGAGCCCGTAGGCTCGGAGATGGGCAGGGTCAAGCTCGCCAGCGAGCTTTGGTCGGCACGCACCGACGGTGACGAGACGCTCGACACCGGCGCCCACGTTCGTGTCACTCGAATCGACGGGGCCACGGCCATCGTCACCGCCAAGGAGTCCTGATGACCCCCATCACCATCGTCCTGCTGCTACTGGCACTTCTCGCGATCGTCGCGGTCTCGATGACGATCAAGATCGTGCCGCAGGCGCGGGCCGGGATCGTCGAGCGGTTCGGAAAGTACCGGGCCACGCTGCCCGCCGGCCTGAACGTCGTGGTGCCGTTCGTGGACAAGGTGCGCTACATGATCGACCTGCGCGAACAAGTCGTCTCGTTCCCGCCCCAGCCGGTCATCACCGAGGACAACCTGACGGTCTCGATCGACACCGTCATCTACTTCCAGGTCACCGACGCCGTCGCGGCCACCTACGAGATCGCCGACTACATCCAGGCCATCGAGCAGCTGACCATGACCACACTGCGAAACATCACCGGCGGCATGTCCCTGGAGCACGCACTCACCAGCCGCGACCAGATCAACTCTGGCCTCCGTGGCGAGCTCGACGGTGCCACCGGCAAGTGGGGAATCCGCGTCAACCGCGTCGAGCTCAAGGGCATCGACCCGCCGCCGTCGATCATCGACGCGATGGAGAAGCAGATGCGGGCCGAGCGCGACAAGCGAGCCGCGATCCTGAACGCCGAGGGTCAGCGACAGTCGGCCATCCTGTCCGCCGAGGGCGACAAGCAGGCCCGCATCCTCACCGCGGAAGGCCAGAAGCAGGCGCAGATCCTCAACGCGCAGGCCGACCGGCAGGCCGCGATCCTGCGGGCCCAGGGCGAGGGGCAAGCCATCCTGACGGTGTTCCAGGCCATTCACGACGGGAACCCCGACCAGAAGCTGCTGTCCTACCAGTACCTGCAGATGCTGCCGAAGATCGCCGAGGGCGAGAACGTCTCGACCTGGATCATCCCGGCCGAGGTCACCAAGGCACTCGGCACGCTCGGCGGCACGTTCGGCAAGATCCCGGCCGACGGCGGAGGCAGCAAGAAGCGGGTCGACCTCGACGAGACCGTCAGCGGCGACGAGATGGACGATTCCGACACCCAGGCCGCCGTGCAGGCTGCGCTGGAGGCAGCCAAGGACGCAGAAGGCCCGGGCGGGATCGGCCGATCGGCCGCGTCACCCTCCGATGCTGCACCGCCGGCTACGCCTGAGGGCGACGGATCCGAGGGGCCCCCGCAAGCCTGAGTCCCGGCTCAGTGCTGGTAGGTGCCGTGGATGATGGCGCGGCCCAGCGTCTTGAACGCCAGGTTGAAACCGACCACCGCGGGTGAGGCGTCCGCGTCGACCCCGAGCGTCTGGTCGCCGACGGCGTGCACCACGAAGTAGTAGCGGTGCACCTGGTCCCCCTCGGGGGGAGCCGCCCCCATGAAGCCGTGGCTGCCGCCGTCGTTGCGCACGTGGAAGGCGTCGCCGGGCAGCATGTCGTCGTTGATGCCTGCGCCGGCGTCGAGCGACGTGACGTCGCCCGGGATGTCGACGGCGACCCAGTGCCAGAATCCGGACACCGTCGGAGCGTCGGGGTCGAAGCAGGTGACGACGTAGGACTGCGTGCCCTCGGGCGCGCCGCTCCAGGTCAGCTGCGGCGAAGTGTCGCCGAACGCGTTGACCTGGTCGTCCTTCAGCGGCTGACCGTCGGAGACGTCGTCGCTGATCACGCTGAACGACGCGACAGCGGGCAGCAGGGGGTAGGGGTCGGGTGTGACGGGTCGATCGAGGTCCATGCCGCCTAGGCTAGTGCGGTGGCCGAGATGACACACGTGGACGATCTCGACGACCCGCGGCTCCGCGACTACGTCTCGCTGCGCGACGTGCAGCTGCGCACGCGGCTTGAGGCCGAGCGCGGCATTTATCTCGCTGAGGGGGAGAAGGTCGTGCGCCGGGCGGTCGAGGCCGGGCACCGGCCGCGGTCCTTCCTGATGTCGTCGCGCTGGGTCGACGGCCTTGCCGACGTGCTCGACGCGTCCGACGCCCCGTGCTTCGTCCTCGGTGAGTCGGAGATCGAGCGGCTGACCGGGTTCCACGTGCACCGCGGTGCTCTCGCGGCCGTCGAGCGCCCGCAACCGCTGGACGTGGCCGAGATCCTCGCGACGGCGCGCCGCATCGTGGTGGTGGAGGACCTGGTCGACCACACGAACATCGGCGCCGTGTTCCGCAACGTGGCGGCACTCGGCTTCGACGCGGTGCTGCTGTCGCCCCGCTGCGCCGACCCGCTGTACCGGCGTGCCATCAAGGTCTCGATGGGGTCGGTGTTCCGGCTTCCGTACGGCCGCATGGACGATTGGTACGGAGCGCCGGAGCTGCTGCGCGACGCAGGATTCAGGACCTACGCGATGACCCTCGACGCCGACGCCGTCCCCCTCACCAAGGTCGACACCGGCGCCGACCGTCTGGCCGTCGTGGTCGGCGCGGAGGGCCATGGCCTCAGCGACCACTGGCAGCGGGAGGCCGACGTGCGCGTCACCATCCCGATGGCTGCCGGCATCGACTCCCTGAACGTCGCCGCCTCGGTGGCCGTGGCGTGCTGGCACCTCGGGTCCGCCACCGGCAGAGGTTGAGGAGGCCGCGGTCGGCTCAGGCGTCCGCGGTGATGGGTGTGACGGGCCAGTCGGCGGGGAACTGGTCGGCGAGGTCCTCGTGCTGCTTGTAGAGGCGCTTGCGCGAGCGCTGGGGGAGTCGGTCGCCGAAGACGGTGCCGAACAAGTGGTCGGTCTCGTGCTGCAGGCAGCGGGCGAGCAGCCCGGTGCCGGTGAACTCGACCGGTGCGCCGGTCTCGTCGAACCCGCTGACGTGGGCCTGGTCGGGGCGCGAGCACTCGGTGTAGGCGCCGGGCAGCGACAGGCATCCTTCATCGGCTGCTTCGAGGTTGCGATCCTTGCCCTCGGGCAGCGTGAGCACGGGGTTGCAGACGACCCCGGTGACTCGCTCGTCGTCCTCGTCGGGGCAGTCGAACACGAAGACCTTGAGGTCGACGCCGACCTGGTTGGCCGCCAGTCCCACGCCGCTGGCTGCCTCCATCGTGGCCACCATGTCCCGAACGAGGGTGGCGAGATCGTCGTCGAACGCGGTGACGTCGGCGACCTCCCGGTGCATGACCGGCGAGCCCCATCGCGTGATGGGGCGGACCGTGCCACCCGTGGGCAGGGGGCGCGACTGCGAGCCGGGCACCGGTTCTCCCATCTGTCGGATCGTGTCTGAATGCGGCACCACGGTAGCCGAGCAGTGGGCTGACTCCGACGTGCCGGTCGGCCAGTGTGATCTCGGATACCATCAGTATTCGAACTGCAACTCTGAGTTACACTTCAAGCCGGTGGGTACCTCCGACCCAACCGAACCTGAGGAGCTTCCGTGGCCAATCGAAAAGATCCCATGGGCATCGGCCTGGCTGTCCTGAACCGCATCGCCAGCTCGCCGGCCATCGACCGTCTTCGCCTGCGCAAGGCGACCGAGCGAGCCGTCTACCAGGGCGCCAAGAGCGGCTTCCAGGCCGCCGGCGCCGCCGGCCGGACCTTCAAGCGCGTCAAGGGAACCGGCAAGCCCACCCGACAGAGCACCGCACCCGACGCTGGGGTGTACGACCTGAACCCGACCGAGGACCAGGAGATGATCGTCGGCGTCGTCCGCGAGTTCTCCGAGGAAGTCCTCCGTCCCGGAGCCGCGACGGCAGAATCCGGAAACGACACCCCGAAGGAAGTCCTCGCGCAGACGAGCGAGTTCGGCCTGACCCTGCTCAACGTCCCGGAGTCTCTCGGCGGCCTGTCGGAAGAACGTTCTGCCGTCACCGGCGTCCTCGTCGCCGAGGCGCTCGCCGAGGGCGACATGGGCCAGGCAGTCGCCTGCCTGGCACCGGCCGCCGTCGCCACCGCCATCTCCCTGTGGGGCACCGACGAGCAGCAGCAGACGTACCTGCCCGCCTTCACCGGCGACGATGTTCCCTCCGCGGCGCTCGCCGTGGCCGAGCCTCGTGCCTTGTTCGACGCGTTCGAGCTCCGCACCACCGCCACCGCCACCGATGACGGATACCGGCTCGACGGCATCAAGTCAGGCGTCGTCCGCGGCGCCGAGTCCGAGCTGTTCGTCGTCTCGGCGATGCTCGACGGCGAAGCCCGCATGTTCATCGTGGAGCCGAGCACGTCCGGCGTCGCCCTCGCCCCCGACCCGAGCATGGGTCTTCGCGCGGCCGGCCTCGCCCGCCTGGCTCTCGACGGAGCCACCGTTCCGTCATCCGCCCTGCTCGGCACGGCGGGCGACTACCGCGAGTGCGTACGCCTCTCGCGGTTGGCCTGGGCTGCCCTCGCCCTCGGCACCGGCAAGGCGGTGCTCGACTACACCTCCGAGTACGTGAAGACCCGGGTCGCCTTCGGGGAGCCGATCGCGCATCGCCAGTCGGTCGCGTTCATGGTGGCCAACATCGCGATCGAGCTCGAGGGCATGCGGCTCGTCACGTTGCGCGCAGCGTCGAGGGCCGAGCAGGGGTTGGACTTCTCTCGTGAGGCCGCTCTCGCCCGTCGCCTCGCCGCCGAGTACGGCATGAAGATCGGCACCGACGGCGTCCAGCTGCTCGGTGGTCACGGCTTCGTCAAGGAGCACCCGGTCGAACGGTGGTATCGCGATCTGCGTGCCGTCGGCCTGATGGAAGGAGCAGTCCTCATCTGAGGACGGACACCACCATGATCAATCTCGAGACCCCCAAGAAGTTCCGCACGTTCGTGCAGCAGGCCAACCAGGTCGCCGACAACTTCCTGCGCAGCAACTCGCGCAAGTACGACCTCGCCGAGCACGAGTACCCCAAGGAGCTGGACCTCCTCGCGTCGCTCGTCGACGGGATGAGCGACTCCGGACAGAGCCAGGGCGCCGGTGCCGCCGGCGTACGCCGTGACGAGGACGACCCTTCCGAGAGCAAGAAGAGCAAGGTCAAGAACGGCACGAACATGTCGTCCGTGCTGTCGATCATCGAGATGTGCTGGGGTGACGTCGGCCTGCTGCTCTCGATGCCCCGACAGGGCCTCGGCAACTCGGCGATCGCCTCGGTCGCGAGCGACGAGCAGCTCAAGCGGTACGAGGGCACCTGGGCCGCGATGGCCATCACCGAGCCGGCAACCGGCTCGGACTCAGCCAGCATCACCACCACGGCGACGAAGGACGGTGACCACTACGTCCTGAACGGCGAGAAGATCTTCGTCACCTCTGGCGACCGGGCCGACTCCGTCGTCGTCTGGGCGACGCTGGACAAGAGCCTGGGGCGCGCCGCGATCAAGTCGTTCCTCGTCCGCAAGGACACTCCCGGCATCCGGGTGGAGCGCTTGGAGCACAAGCTCGGCATCCGAGCCTCCGACACCGCCGTGATCGTCCTCGACAACTGCCGCGTGCACGAGGAGAACCTGCTGGGCAACCCCGAGATCGACACGAACCAGGGGTTCGCCGGCGCCATGGCCACGTTCGACAACACGCGTCCGCTCGTTGCCGGCATGGCCGTCGGGTGCGCGCGGGCCTCCCTGGAGGCCATGCGCGAGCTTCTCGAGGAAGCCGGGGTCGAGATCGACTACGACCGCCCGGCGTCCACGCAGTCGCATGCAGCCGCCACCTTCATCCAGATGGAGGCCGACTGGGAGGCAGCGCTTCAGCTCACCCTCGCCGCGGCCTGGCTCGCCGACAACCGGAAGCCGAACTCCATGGAGGCCTCGATGGCCAAGGCGAAGGCGGGTCGGGTCGGCAACGACATCACCCTGCGCTGCGTGGAGCTCGCCGGAACGCTCGGCTACAGCGAGACCGAGATGCTCGAGAAGTGGTCGCGCGACTCCAAGATCCTCGACATCTTCGAGGGCACCCAGCAGATCCAGCAGCTGATCATCGCCCGACGTCTGCTGAACCTCACGTCGAGTGAACTCCGCTGACCTAGACTGAATCGATGAGACGCAGCCAGCTTCACGACATCGACGTCGACATGGAGCTCACTCGCTTCCTGCGGCAGACCCGCCAGTTCGCGATGAGCCGCCTCGACGAGATCGACCCGGAGCTCGACTACAACGCGTTCCTCCTGTTGCTGGCCATCCGGGAAGCCGACGACGGAGTGCGGGCCTCGGAGCTGGCCGATGACATGCACGTCCACAAGTCCACGGTGAGTCGCGGTGTGTCGACGTTGGAGCGGCTCGGACTGGTCGATCGGCAGACCCATCCCGACGATGCCCGCGCCCAGCTGCTGACCGTCCCGGAAGAAGCCCGCGAGCGGATCGACACCTTCCGGCTGAAGAGTCACGTGTGGCTGGCCGATCTCCTCGCCACGTGGAGCGAGGACGACGTCTCGTCGCTCGGACGGCTGCTCAGCCGCCTCAACGACGCGGTCGGACGGGGCTACGCCAGCGTCATGGCCGCAGCCACGGCGATGATGCCCACGGTGGAGCCCATACTCATCGAGTTCGGGTGGGTCTGAACCGGCGGTAGCGGTCCGGCGTCAGACCTGAAGCATCGTCTTGATGGCCGTGCGCTCGTCCATGGCCCGGTAGCCGTCGGCCACCTGGTCCAGGGACAACGTCTGGTCGAAGACCCTGCCGGGTTGCAGCGAACCGTCGAGCACCTCGGGCAGCAGCTCGTCGAGGTAGGCCCGCACCGGGGCGACACCCCCGGCCAGGCCGACGTTGCGGCCGAACATGGCCGGGACGTTGAGCTGGACGTCGTGCGGCACGCCGACGTAGCCGACGCGACCGCCGGGGCGGGTGCTGAGCATGGCCTGCTTCATGCTGTCCGCCGTTCCGACGCATTCCAGCACGAAGTCGGCGCCGATGCCGTCGAAGATCTCGCGGACCGCGGCCGCGCCTTCCTTGCCGCGCTCGGTGACGATCTCGTCGGCACCGAACTCGCGGGCGATCTGCTGGCGGTCGTCGTGACGGGACATCGCGACGATGCGGTCGGCACCGAGGCGTTTGGCGGCCAGGACCGCTGACAGGCCGACTGCGCCGTCGCCGACCACGGCCACGGTGCTGCCCGCGGTGACCCCGGCGCTGACCGCGGCGTGATGACCGGTCGGGAAGACGTCGGAGAGCGTCAGCAGGTGCGTGACCAGCTCCTGGTCCGGCTGGCCGGGCGTGCCGACGAGCGTGCCGTCAGCGAGCGGGACGCGCACGCGCTCGCCCTGCCCGCCGTCCACCGGGTGGCCCTGTCGATCCGGGGCGCCCCAGAAGCCACCGTTGACGCACGAGGTGTGCACCCCTCGCTCGCACAACGCGCAGGTGTTGTCGGAGAAGGCGAACGGAGCGATCACGAAGTCGCCGGGCTGGACGGTGTGCACGCTCGTGCCGACCTCCTCGACCAGGCCGACGAACTCGTGCCCGATGCGGACCGGGCCGCTCACCTCGTTGATGCCCCGGTAGGGCCACAGGTCCGACCCGCAGATGCAGGAGGCGATGACGCGAACGATCGCGTCGTCATCGGTGCGGAGCTGCGGTGCGTCGACGTCGTCGAGGCGGATGTCGCGGGTGGCGTGAAGAACGGTGGCTCGCATAGGGCTTTTCTACCAGCGCCGTCACAACGGTGCTTCGCCGCCGCCCGTGGGCCGACCGGGAGCCTGTGACAGGATCGCGACATGAGCGAAAAGCCTGAAGTCGAGTTCATCGAGGGCCCCGCGCCCACCGACCTGCAGTTCACCGACCTCGTCGAGGGAGACGGCCCCGAGGCCGTGGCCGGCGGCGTCGTCGACGTCCACTACGTGGGGGTCGAGTTCGACACCGGAGAAGAGTTCGACTCGTCCTGGAACCGCGGCCAGTCGGCGAACTTCCCGCTGCAGCAGCTGATTCCGGGCTGGCAGCAGGGCATCCCCGGCATGAAGGTCGGCGGACGGCGTCAGCTCGTCTGCCCGCCCCACCTCGCCTACGGGCCGGCCGGCGGCGGGCACCGCCTCTCGGGCAAGACGCTGGTGTTCGTCATCGACCTGCTCGGCGTGGGCTGAGCCCTCACCGCAGGCCCAGCCGGTCGGCGAGCAGCGCGTAGCCGACGAACACCACGAGGTCGAGCACCGCGTGGGCGATCACGAGCGGCAGCACCCGCCCGGTTCGCTGGAACCAGTACCCGAACACCAGGCCCATCGCGGCGTTGCCGGCGGCCTGGCCGAAGCCCTGGTACAGGTGATAGGCGCCCCGCAGCAGCGCACTCGCGACCAGGACGACCCAGGGGCCCCACCGCAGCTCCCGCAACCGGGTCATCAGGTAGCCGACGACCACGACCTCCTCGAGCACGGCGTTCTGCAGGGCCGCGAGCACGAGCACCGGCACGGTCCACCAGAACGTCGTGTCGGGAACCGGGACGACCTGGGCCGTCACTCCCGTCGCCCGCCCCAGCGCGTACAGCCCGAGGCCGGGCAGGCCGATGACGAGCGCGAGCAGGAAGCCCCAGCCGACGTCCTTCGCGGGCCGGCGCCCGTCCAGACCCAGCCGGCGCAAGGGGCCGGGCCGATCGGCGTCGAGGCTGAGCAGGTACAGCGCGAGCGCCACCGGGACGATGGCGAACCCGATCCCGACCAGCTGGAGCGTGAGGTCGAGCCATTCGCGCTCGCTGCGCGAGCCGTTCAGCGTCGCGGTCGCATCTCGCAGGGGACCACGGGTGAGCTGGGCGACGAGGCTGATCACGGCGTAGACCGCCGACTGGCCCAGCGACAGCCCGAGGACGATCCAGACCTCGGCGCGGGTGCGGCGAGTCGTCGTGCTCACGGTGTCAGAGCTGGTCGGTGCTGAACGTGTCGCACTGGTTCGCGGTGCCGCTCTCGTAGCCCGTCATGAACCATCGCTGGCGCGAGTCGCTCGACCCGTGGGTCCAGCTCTCCGGGTCGACGCGCCCTCCGGTCGATTTCTGGATGCGATCGTCGCCCACGGCGGCGGCGGCCGAGAGCGCCGAGCGCACGTCTCGTTGGGTCAGCGGTTTCAGCAGGGTGTTGCCGTCGGCGTCCTCGGTCCTGGCCGCGTGGTTGGCCCAGACGCCGGCCAGGCAGTCGGCCATCAGCTCGATGCGCACCCCGCCGCTCGTGGGGCCCGTCTGTCCGTCCTGGGCGCGGGCCAGGAGGCCGAGGACGTGCTCGACGTGGTGCCCGTACTCGTGCGCGACGACGTACTCCTGGGCGAGCGCTCCGTCGTCGGCACCGAAACGGCTGGTGAGCTCGTCGAAGAAGGCCGCGTCGATGTAGATGCGCTCGTCGGACGGGCAGTAGAACGGGCCGGTCTGCCCGGAGGCGGTGCCGCAGGCCGACTGCGTCGAGCCGGAGTAGATGACGGTCTTGGCGGCTCGGTACTGGCGGTTGAGGTCGGCGGGCAGGGCCTCGTTCCAGTAGGCCTGCACGCTGTTGACGGTGCCGATGATCCGGCAGGTGGTGTCGCGGTTGGCGTCGGCGCCGGTCTTGCACTGCTCGAAGCTCTCCTGCGACTCCTGGCCGCCGGAGCTGACCTGCCCGGGGTCGAAGGGATTGCTGGATCCGGCGACGCCGCTCAGGTCGAGACCGAAGAATGCGCCGATCAGCACGAGGACGAGGCTCCCGACTCCACCGCCGATGAGGGCGCCGCCCCGGCCACCACCAGTGACCTGGCTCGTGTCGAGGCCGGCCCCTTCGTTGAAGGTCATGGCGAGAGTGTACGCAGGAGAGTCGCGCGGGCTGCGCCTGCGCGCGGGCACACGAAACTGTCGTTACGCTCCCGGTGTGACCCCTGGCGCCGAGGCGAGCGGCCTGACGATCCCGCTGACCGAAGGGCCCGCTGACGCCCTACGACGTCGCGGTCTGCGCCGGATGAAGGCCTTGGCGCTCTCGCTGCTGGTGCTGGCCGCCGTCGTCTACCTGTTCACCCGGGACCGCGACGGCGTTCTCGGGTACGTCAACGCCGGCGCCGAGGCCGCGATGGTCGGGGCGATCGCCGACTGGTTCGCCGTCACCGCGCTGTTCCGTCACCCGATGCGGATCCCGATCCCGCACACCGCGATCATCCCCAAGCGCAAGGAGTCGCTCGGCGCGAGCCTGCAAGAGTTCGTCGCCGAGAACTTCCTCCGCGAGGAGGTCGTGCGCGAGCGCGTCGCCACGACGCGGGTGGCCGCACGGGTCGGCGCGTGGCTCGGTGAGGACGAGCACGCCCAGCGCCTGGTCGACATCGGCTCACGGGTGGTCGCCGACGGCCTGGGCCGCGTCAAGGAGTCGGATGTTGCGGCAGTGGTCCAGGAGGCGATCATCCCGCGCATGCTCGACGAGCCGCTGAGCCCGATGGCCGGCCAGCTGCTCGGCGAGGTGGTCCGCGACGGCGCCCACGTCGGCGCCGTCGACCTCGGCCTCACCGAGCTGCACCGCTGGCTGTCCAGCAACGCCCACGAGGTCACGTCGCTCGTGGGTCAGCGAGCCCCGTGGTGGACACCGCTCTGGCTGGACGACCGCGTGGCCGTCCGCATCCACACCGAGATGGTCGAGTGGGTCGCCGAGATCCGCGACACTCCCGACCACCAGGCCCGGGCTGCGCTCGACCGCTGGCTGGCGACGCTCGCCGAGGACCTGCAGCACGACCCGGCCACCCAGGCGCGGGCCGAGCGGCTCAAGGATCGACTTCTCACCCAGCCGCAAGTCGCCACCACGTCGGTGGCCATCTGGGAGGCCTTGCGACGAGCCCTCGTGGGATCTCTGGAGGATCCCGAAGGACTCGTCCGCCGCCGGGCGGTCGAGGAGCTGCAGTCCCTCGGCGAGCGCCTGACCACCGACGAGGCGCTGGGCGCGCGGGTCGACGGTGTGCTCGCCGATGTGGCCGCCTACGCCGTTACCCATTACGGTCACGAGCTCGCGACGGTCATCTCCGCCACGGTGAACCGGTGGGACGGCAAGGAGACGGCGGAGCGCATCGAGCTCCACGTCGGCCGCGACCTCCAGTTCATCCGCATCAACGGCACGGTCGTCGGGGGACTGGCCGGACTCGTGATCCACGCCGTTGCATCGGTCCTTTGACGGTCGGTTCAGCGTCCACATTTTGTGGAAAAGATGTGCATAAGACGGCCGCGCATGTGGGTGACTGGCCCCACTCTGTGGACGACCGAAGAAAAGCGTCTGATCTGGAGAAAAAGGTTGTGAAAGCCCTTGTGCGCCCAGGTCTGCAGGGGATAGAACTGTCTCACGCACTCCTTCGGGAGAGCGGGAACGAATCCCAGATTCGAGTTCACGTCAAAGAGCTTCGGCTCAGCGACACCAGCCGGTGATGCGGCAGGGCGGACTCGAGGTCAGGATTCCGGATGAGAGAGACCATCACACTCACTCAAAGCGAGGCCCCGGGAACTCATACTTCCCGGGGCCTCATCCATGGTGCCAGAGGGCCGTTTCCCTGTCGATCCGGGACGACGAGATGTCCGACACCCCGTTCGGGGCGGCACGCCCGCTTTGCTAGAGTTCCTCACTGCACCATGCGCTCCCTCGGGAGTGCCGGTCCGGGTGGCGGAATTGGTAGACGCGCTAGCTTGAGGTGCTAGTGCCCGGTTACGGGCATGGGGGTTCAAGTCCCCCCTCGGACACTGCATCGCCCTCACACTCTCGCCGGTGTGGGGGCTTTGCTCGTCAGTTCTCTTGTCTGATGCTGAGCGGAGCACTCGGCCTGCGCTGCAGGCTCTCGTGATGTCTGTGAACGTGCACGGGTCACGGTCTAGGGTGCAATTCATGGTGGACTCTCGGGTGTTTGCATGAGTGAAGAGACGTGGCACAAGGCTCGAATCATTCCGACGTCTGGAATCGGTGGAGCCGAGGAGCAGGAGCGGCGCGCGACCTCGGCCCTGATGGCAGTGATGAGTGTCGTCCCAGATTTCAGCAAGGCGCTCCTGGGGTCACTGGGTGCGCCAGCAGGCACGTTGTCGACTTTCATCGAGGTGCCATTCGAGCTTGACGGCAAGCGGGTGATTCCGGACGGACTTATTCGTGCGCGTCGCGGGTCGCGTGAGTGGACTGCGCTGGTCGAGGTGAAGACGGGGAAGAACGTGCTCGAGTCCGGCCAGCTGGAGAACTATCTCGACATTGCGAGAGCGGAAGGATTCCAGTACCTCATCACGATCAGCAACGAGATTCCTCCGGTGCCTGGGCAGCACCCGACGACCGTGGACAAGCGAAAGCTCAAGAAGGTGAGCCTGCATCACTGGTCATGGTCATTTGTCTTGTCGACGGCCATTGTGCAGCGCGAGCACCGAGGAGTCTCGGATCCGGAACAAGCCTGGATTCTCGGCGAACTCATCCGCTACCTGGAGCACGAACGCTCTGGCGCGCTTGAGCTCGAGGACATGGGATCGAACTGGGTCACCGTGCGTGAGGCGGTCACCAGCGGGACGCTGCGAGCGTCCGACAAGACCGCGCAGGAGGTCGTCGCCCGTTTCGACGCGTTGCTCAGGTACGCAGGCTTGCGTCTCGGGCAGCGGCTTGGCACCGACGTCACCCAACAGTTGACTCGTGACGAGATCGCGAACCCGGCGAAGCGCGTCACCTCGCAAGTGGCTTCACTTGTCGAGACCGGACTTCTCTCAGGCACGATTCGCATCCCCCATGCGGCCGCTCCGGTCGTCGTCATGGCCGATCTTCGCGCCAATCAGGTCCACTGCCACGTCGACATCGCCGCGCCCCAAGAGGGGCGGCCGACGACCCGCGTCAACTGGCTCGTTCGGCAGCTCAAGCACGCGCCGTCCGACGTCCGGGTCGAGTCGTTCGCGACGCGTGCACGCGCTGGCCACGCCGAGCTGCTCAAAAGCATTCGAGAAGACCCGAAGTTGCTGGTCCCCGAGGGTGGCCGCGACATTCGTTCGTTCCGTGTCGCGCTGACTTCTCCATCGGGGGCAAAGCGCGGACGGGGGAGGGGCGCATTCATCGACTCGGTGCTCAACAACCTCGACGTCTTCTACGCAGACGTCGTTCAACATGTGAAGCCATGGACCGCGACACCGCCGCGTCTGCGGGAGCCGGACATCCCGGTCGAGACACCATCGGGGATCACGTCCACGGACTTGTCGTCACAGGACGGACCGGACGGCGGCGATCTCGGCAACGGTCCAACCACTCAGTAGGTTGGCTCCCGTAGCAGGTCCCGGGTTCGTGTACGGCGGCAGAGCTCATCGACTGGGAACGACTTCCACGCCAGCGCCGGCGGCGAGCAAGTCGTCCAAGTCCCCTCGGACACGCATCGCCCTCACACTCTCGCCGGTGTGAGGGCTTTGCTCGTCCTGCGGCCGACCCCGGTCCGACGTAGTGTCGGAGGAACAACCGCGAGATGTGCTTCTTGTTCGTGGCGGCCCCGGCGAACGCCGGCAAGCGTTGGAGAGCTGAGGACGAGTTGAGGATCCTGGTGACCGGCGCTACCGGGTACGTCGGCGGTCGGCTCGTACCTTTGCTGGTCGAGCGCGGTCACGATGTTCGCACCACCACGTCCAACCCCGACCGCGAGCAACCGTGGTGGGGCGACCGTGCGGACACCGTCGTCATGGACGCCCTGGACCACAGCCAGGTAGCGAACGCCTGTGAAGGCGTGGATGCGGTGTACTACCTGATCCACGGGATGGGTGGCAGCGACTTCGCCGACACCGATCGTGCGGCAGCGACCAACTTCGCCGACGCGGCACGTGCCCACGGTGTGGACCGGATCGTCTATCTCTCCGGGGTGGTGCCGGACGTCGCCGAGGCGGAGCTCTCCGAACACATTCGGTCCCGCCGGGAGGTCGAGCGGATTCTCACCGGCACACCCGCAACCGTCGTCGTCTTGCGGGCCGGCGTGATCCTGGGAAGCGGATCGACGTCGTTCGAGATCATCAGGCAGGTCAGCGAGCGAATGCCGGTGCACACCGTGCCGACGTGGATGAACTCCACGGTTCAGCCGATCGCCGTCGTCGACGTGCTCGAGGCCCTGCTTGGCGCACTGGACTACGACGGCCCCTCCCGCTTCTTCGATGTCGGTGGTCCCGACACGTTGCCGTACGGCGAGCTGCTCGACGCATACACGTCGCACGCGGGACTCACCCGTCCGCAGATCGACGTGCCGATGATGCCGACAGCTCTCGTCGGCACCCTGGTGGGCAGTCTCACCGACGTGCCCCGGTCAACGGTTGAGGCGCTGGTCGAGAGCCTTCACCACGACATGGTCGCCGGGGACACCGACTTCCACGCGATGCTGCTGCCAGCGGGACACCGGCTCGTCGGGCTGGAAGAGGCTTTCCGTCGCTCGCTCGCGACGCGCGCAGCTGCTCCGGGTGAGGCAGACCCGATGGGCCCGCTCCCGCAGGACCCGGTCTGGGCCAGTGGCGGCGACGAGCGGCCTGTACTGGCCAAAGTGGTCGACGCGGTCAAGGACGTCCTGCCAGGTACGTGAGCGGTCAGGACTCGTGGAGGGCTTCGGCCTCGCCGTCCGCCCCTTCGCGGTGATCGATGACCTCGTGGGCGAGGTCGCTCAGCTTGACGTTCTCCTGCTGGGAGCGCCGGCGGAGGTACTCGAAGGCACGGTCGGCGCTGATGCCGTAGCGGGCCATGAGGATGCCCTGGGCCTGCCCGATGAAGGTCCGGGCGTCCACCGCGATGGTGAGGCCCTCCTCGGTGTAGGCCGCCGACAGGGCGATCGACGCGTGTCGGGCGAAGTTGCGGGCGATCGCCGTGTCGTGTTCGTCGAAGGCCGCGGGTCCTTCGGCGTAGAGATTGAGAGCTCCGTAACTGCGCGCCTTCGACTCCAGCCGGATGCTGACGACGCTGCGGATACCGACGGCCAACGCTCTGGCTCCCCAGCGGGGCCACCGTTCCTCGGTGGCGGTGTCGGCGATCGAGTAGAAGGGTTCGGAGCGGATGGCGTCGAGGCAGGGACCCTCGGCGAAGTCGCGCTGGAGATCGTGGAGCTCAGTCACCCGGGCCGACGTGGCAGCCAGGGTCTCAATGCTTCGACGCGACTTCACGAAGAGGATGCCGGCTTCATCCGCGGCCGTCGTGATGCGCGCGTACTCGGCCACCAGCTCGGCCGTGGAAGCCATCGTGAGCTCGGCGTCGAGCTCGAGAGCGATCCGGGAGAGAAAATCAGCCTCGTCCATGCTTGCGTGCCCATCCAGACATCAGGGACCGGCGCCCCCAGCCCGCAGCCGGCACAACAGAATCGAACTTCACTCACCACGATAAGGGATGAGAGGTCACGTGCATATCCGGAGATTCTCCGCGCTGTTCACCGGTTGGCCGACTCGGCGCGTATCCTGAGGTCAGACGCCCACGCCGAGTCAACGGCACTCCGTTTCAGGAGCAGCGCCCCACCACCGTTCTGAGGCGCACCCATGATGGCGAACACGTCGTGCGACCCGGCACCCCGAGCCGGTGAAAGCGTTTTCTTCTGGCCCGGGGCCACCATCGAGCAGCCGCACGATCACGGTCCGCCATGATCCAGCGACGACTGGCAGGTGGCCGCCATGGACGATGAGTCGCTGTGGGACCAGCTTGCCGAGTTGGTTCGGACCATGAGCTCGGCCGAAGGCTTGGTGCACACTCTCGAGTCGGCCGTCGCAGGGGCGCTGGAGGTCATGACACACGCCGACCACGCGGCTGTCTCACTCGTGCACGAACGGGTCCGCGTCGAGACCCCTGCAGCGACTGACGACATCGCTCGGCGCGGTGACCTGCTTCAGTACGAAGTGGGGGAGGGCCCGTGTCTGCAGGCCATCTGGGAGCACGAGACAGTGATCAGTGACGATCTGCTTGAGGAATCTCGGTGGCTCACCTGGTCGCGCCGAGCCTCCGAGGAGCTCGGCGTCAGGAGCATGCTGTGCCTCCAGCTGTTCGTCACCCATGACACGATCGGTGCCCTCAATCTCTACGCGGACCGGCCGCACGCCTTCGACGACGAGGACAAGGCAACCGGCCTCGCCCTGGCGGCCCACGTCGCCGTCGCACTGTCCTCGGTGCGAGAGACCGACAAGGAGACCGCGTTCCGACGGGGCGCACTCGCCGGAGCGGCAGTGATCGGACAGGCTCAGGGCGTGCTCATGCATCGTTACGAGCTCACGTCATCAGAAGCCTTCATGGTGCTCGCCAAGGCATCTCAACGACAGGACCGCACCCTCCGGCAAGTCGCCGAGGTGCTGGTCGAGAACGCCATAGATCGTCGGGGCAGCAAAGGGCCGGGGGCCAGTCCCCAGCTGTGAGACGCCCGCCGATGTGTGCACATGCGGCAAGCGGGACCAGAGAACCTGTGGGTCAGCGTCCGCGCGGTGGGTTCATCCGGTCGCGATGCTGACTCGACACGATGAGTGAGGCGACCATGCCGACAATGCCGACCACCATCAGGATGTAACCGACCATGGCGAGATCGACGCCGTCGAGTCGGTCCTCCACGGCGAGCGCGAGAATGGCGCCGACAGCGAGCAGAACGAGTGATCCTCCGATATACATGGAAGCCACTGTGACATGGGCGACCGTCCACTGCACAACGCAGCGGGGGCGGGCGTCGGCTTGCGCAGGTAATCTGCAGGCATGTCATCCGATATCGACACCGCTGGAGGGACGCCGTTGGCCTCGTCTCGCCGCGGCGACCTCGTGGCCGGTCGGTACCGCATCGACGAACCGATCGCGGCCGGGGGCATGGGCGAGGTCTGGCAGGCCACCGACGAAGTGCTCCACCGCGTCGTCAGCGTCAAGTTCCTCCACCCCAAGTACGCCCTCGACGAGACCTTCCTCGAGCGGATGCTGCGCGAGGCGCGGGCCGCCTCGGCGGTGAACCACCCGGGCGTTGTGGCGGTGTACGACTTCGGCCGCATCGAGGCGGAGGGTGCGCTCGCGACGTCCTACATCGTCATGGAGCACGTCGACGGTCCCTCGCTGGCGCAGATCCTTCTCGACGGGCCTCTGACGGTGGAGCGAAGCCTCGCGATCCTCGATCAGGTCTCGGCCGCGCTCCACGCGGCGCACCAGGCCGGCGTCGTCCACCGTGATGTCAAGCCGGGCAACATCCTCGTGACCGCCGACGGCACCGTGAAGCTCACCGATTTCGGCATCGCCCGGTCACACGACTCGACGCCTCTCACCGAGACCGGGTCGATCACCGGCACGGCGCAGTACCTCAGCCCGGAGCAGGCGTCCGGCAAGACGGCCACTGAGTCGTCCGACCTGTACTCGCTCGGCGTGGTCATCTACAGCTGCCTCACCGGAGCCGTGCCGTTCTCGCGCGAAGGACCGGTCGCGATCGCCCTCGCCCACATCCAGGACGAGCCTCCGGCGCTTCCGCCGGAGATTCCGGCCGGTGTGAGCGAGCTGGTGATGGCGCTGCTGGCCAAGGATCCCGCCGACCGACCGGCCGATGCAGCGGTCGTCAGCACCCGCGCCGCGATGTTGCGCACGGGCGACGCCACGCAGCCGTCCGTTCCGGTGACCGCGCCTCGCCCCGACCCGGAATCCACGCTGGTGGGCGCCATCGGCCCTGTGATCGACGACGATCTCGCGACCGGTCCGCTTCCGTTCGAGCCGGTCCCGGAAGAGCCCGTCGGCGGCGGGCGACGCCGTCGCGGACCCATGCTCCTGGCGCTCCTGCTCGCCCTGCTCCTCGTCGGCACCATCGGCTACCTCGCCTTCGGTCGCGGTGAGCAGGTGTCGGTGCCCTCGGTTGTCGGCATGACGCAGGACAAGGCGCGGTCGACGCTGAACGACGCCGGACTCCAGACTCGCGTCGAGACGAAGGAT
Source organism: uncultured Actinomycetota bacterium (assembly GCA_963781445.1). Classification (GTDB taxonomy): domain Bacteria; phylum Actinomycetota; class Actinomycetes; order Propionibacteriales; family Nocardioidaceae; genus Aeromicrobium. Next base: position 10,712 of record CAWAGS010000007.1, on the reverse strand, counting down.
GTCGCCAAGGAGAAGGCCGGCACGGTCGTCGAGCAGAGCGAGGACGCGGGCAGCAAGATCGGCAGCGGGTCCACGGTGACGCTGACGGTCGCGTCGGGCAAGGTCACCCTCCCCGTCGACGACATCATCGGCGCCACGTACGCCGAGGCCAAGGCGATCGTCGAGGATCTCGGCCTCACGGTCACCAAGGGGTTCGAACCGTCCACGGAGACCGCGGGAACGGTCGTCGACATCGGCGGCAACGTCTCACGCGTCGACGTCGGTGGCACGGTCCAGCTGCTCGTGGCGACGCCGTCCACCACGGGCAACGACGACACGTCGAAGGACAAGTCGCCGAAGGACCCGAAGCCGTCGAAGGATCCCAAGCCGACCAAGGACCCCAAGCCGACCAAGTCGCCCGATCCGGAGCCGACCGAGCCGGAGCCGACCGCGACCGCGTCCCCCTAGCCCGAGCGGCCCCGAGGTGGAGCGGACGTCACACCGGCAGCAGGCGGGTGATGAACCGGGTGAGCTGGTCGACGTTGCAGCACTCGTGCATCTCGACGACGTCGGCGTAGACGGGCGCGAGCGAGTCGCCCAGGCCCCACCGGGCGTGGTGCTCGGGGTTCAGCCAGAAGATCCGACGGGCTCGCTCGCCGATCGCGTGGAGGGCGCCGAGATTCGGGTCCTGGTTGTTGTTGCGCGCGTCGCCGAGGACCAGCACCGAGGTGCGGGGGCCGACGGCGCTCATGAACATCTCCGCGAAGTCGCCGAAGGCCTCGCCGTAGTCGCTGCTGGTGTGCCACTTCGTGATGCGCGCCTCCTGGCTGATGCGGGGACCGAGGTCGCCTGACGTGTCCTTGACGATGTCGGTCACCTCGTCCATCGCGTTCACGAACGCGAAGACGCGGACCTTGCTGAACTGGTCGCTCAGCGCCTGCACCAGCAGCATCGTGAAGCCGGAGAAGCCGGCCACCGAGCCCGACACGTCGCACAGGAGCACGAGCTCGGGCCGGGCCGGATGGGCCTTGGCGAAGGCCGGGCGCAACGGGACACCGCCGGTGCTCATGGAGCGACGAAGCGTGCGGCGCACGTCGATGCGACCGCGCTGGTGCTGCCGGCGTCGCGCGGCCAGACGGGTCGCCAGCTTGCGCGACAGCGGCCGCACGGTGGTCCGCAGCTCCTCGAGCTGCTGGCGGTTGGCGCTGAGGAAGTCGATGCGGTCGCTGCCGGAGCGCACGGCGTGCTTCGTGACGACGTCGCGGCCGCGCTCCTCGGCGGTGCGCCGCCTCGACTCAGACGCGACCATGGCACGGAACGCCTCGATGTTGCGGCGGACCTCGTCGCGCTCGAGGCGGTCGGTGACCTGGGGTCCTTGGGGCGTTCCGGACTTCAGTCCCTGAGACTGCCCGGTGCCTCCGGCTCCGCGGCCGCGCGCGGCGAGGGCCTGCACGAGCATCGTCTGGGGCCGGAGGCGCTCCAGGGTCTGGTACGCGGACCAGCCCCCGGTCGCACTGCCGGCGTCGCCGACACGGCCGAGCATGTCGACGGCGATCTCGGCGACCTGCTCCAGCGCGCGGGCGTCGTCGTCGGCCAGAGCCATCGCCAGGAGGTCGCGCAGGTCGTCCAGGTTCATTCCCTCGTCGCTGTCCAGCACGGCCTGGGTGGTGCCGGTGCCCAGCGGGAAGTACAGGTCGAAGGTCATGTCGAAGACGTCGCGCTGGCCGCCGCGACGGACCAGCGCCGACGCGAGCCCCTCACGCAGCAGCTCGCGTCGATCCAGCCCGAGCACGTCCATCACCGCGGCCGCGTCGACCGTCTCGCTGGTACCGGCCGGGATGCCCTTGCTGCGCAGCGCGCCCACGAAGTCGACCAGGCGCGCGGCGAGATCGCCGTCGACGTCACTGGTCGTCGCACTCATGACGGTGACAGCACGGTGTCGAGATCGAGGCTGCTGCGTGCCTTGGCGATGTCGTCGGCGTGCTTGAGGATGACGCCGAGGCTGTCGCGCACGACGTCGTCGTCGAGGATGTCGGCGCCCAGGGCGAGCAGCGTGCGGGCCCAGTCGATCGTCTCGGCGATCGACGGCGACTTGCGCAGCGGCAACGCGCGCAGGGCGTTGACGACCCGGACGACGGAGCCGACCAGGGTCTCGTCGAGGCCCGGCACCTGGAGCCGGACGATGCGTTCCTCCAGCTCCGGCTCGGGGAAGTCGATGTGCAGGAACAGGCAGCGTCGGCGCAGGGCTTCGGAGAGCTCGCGGGTCGCGTTGGAGGTGAGCACCACGAACGGGCGGGTCGTCGCCACGATGGTGCCCAGCTCGGGCACGGTGATCTGGAAGTCGCCGAGCACCTCCAGGAGCAGGCCCTCGATCTCCACGTCGGCCTTGTCGGTCTCGTCGACGAGCAGCACGGTCGGGCCGTCGTTGCGGATCGCGGTGAGCAACGGTCGGGGGAGGAGGAACTCCTCGCTGAAGATGTCGTTGCGCGCGGCGTCCCACGTCTCGTCGCGGCCGGCGGTGATGCGGAGCAGCTGCTTGGCGTGGTTCCACTCGTACAGCGCACGAGCCTCGTCGACGCCCTCGTAGCACTGGAGCCGGACGAGGGCGGCGTCGCGGGCCTCGGCCACGGCACGGGCCAGGTCGGTCTTGCCGACCCCGGCCGGACCCTCCACGAGCAAGGGTTTGCCGAGCTCGCTGGCGAGGTAGACGGTCGTGGCCACGGCGTCGGAGGCGAGGTAGCCGACCTTGGCCAGCTGCTCGGTGACGTCGTCGGGCGACGTGAATCCCATCGTGGGCATGTGTGTCCTTCCGCCGTGCTCATACCATCGTGCCGTGGAACCGATCGAGATCACGCACGAGGTCGCCCTGAAGCCGGCGGAGGCGTTCGCCCGCATCACCGACTGGGAACGGCACGGTGACGTCGTGCCGTTCACGACCATGCGCCTGACCGACACCGGTTTCGTGGCCCGGACGGCGGTGGGACGGTTCGGGTTCGACGACCCGATGGACGTCGTGGCGTGGGATCCGCCGCGCTTCTGCCGGCTGGAGAAGCGGGGTCGGGTGATCCGCGGCTGGGCCGAGATCTCGGTCTGGCCCACGGACCTGGGGTCGCGGATCGTCTGGCGCGAGGTGGCGCACACCACCGGCGTCCCGGGCGTTCTCGGAGGCGTGGAGCGGGTGCTTGGCCGGGCGCTGTTCCGTCGAGTGTTGACCGGCCTGACCCGCACGTAGGATCGCCGCATGGGGTACTCACCGGAGACCGAGACGCTCGAGATCTGTCGCGACCTGATCCGTCTGGACACCACGAACTACGGGGACGACTCCGGGCCGGGCGAGCGCAAGGCGGCCGAGTACGTCGCCACCTCGCTGGCCGAGGTCGGCATCGAGTCCGAGCTGGTGGAGGGAGCCCCCGGCCGCACCAGCCTCGTGGCCCGCTGGGGCAACCAGGACTCCCCGAAGCCGGGTCTGCTGATCCACGGCCACCTCGACGTCGTGCCCGCCCAGGCCGGCGACTGGCAGGTCGACCCGTTCGCGGCCGAGGTCGTCGACGGCTTCCTGTTCGGGCGCGGGGCCGTCGACATGAAGGACTTCGACGCGATGCTTCTGTCGGTCGTGCGTGCGCGGCAGCGGGCCGGGACGATCCCCGACCGTCCGATCACGCTGGTGTTCACCGCCGACGAGGAGGCCGGTGGTGTGCACGGCGCCCACTGGATCGTCGATCACCGTCCCGACCTCCTGGAAGGCTGCACCGAGGCCATCGGCGAGGTCGGCGGGTTCTCCACGGAGGTCGGCGGCCAACGCCTCTACCTCATCGAGTCCGGCGAGAAGGGCATCGCCTGGATGCGGCTTCGCGCGCAGGGCACCGCCGGGCACGGCTCGATGGCCAACGCCGACAACGCCATCACGACCCTGGCGCAAGGACTCATCACCCTCGGTGAGCACGAGTGGCCGCTCGAGCCTGGCCCCTCCATGAACCAGCTGCTCGACAAGGTGCGCGAGCTCTCCGGCTCCGACGGGACCCCGGACGAGCTGCTGGAGCAGTTCGGGCCCGCGGTGCGGATGATCGGCGCCGGCGTCCGCAACACGACCAACTCGACGATGCTCGACGCCGGCTACAAGCACAACGTGATCCCGGGGGAGGCGGTGGCCTTCGTCGACGGGCGTTACCTGCCCGGCCACGGCGACACCTTCCATGCCGCCGTCCAGAAGATCGTCGGCGACCGGATCTCGGTCGAGCCCTACATCACCGACGTCGCGCTGGAGTTCCCGTTCGAGGGCGACCTCGTCGACGCGATGACCGTCGCGCTGCACAGCCAGGACCCCGAGGCGCACATCGCCCCGTTCCTGATGTCCGGCGGCACCGACGCGAAGGGTTGGAGTCGCCTCGGCATCACGTCCTACGGCTTCACGCCGCTGCGGCTGCCGGGCGACCTCGACTTCACGGCCCTGTTCCACGGCGTCGACGAGCGGGTTCCGGTCGACGCGCTGGAGTTCGGCTCCCGCGTCTTCGACGAGTTCCTCAACCTCATCTGAGGCAGCGCGCTACAGGGTGCTGCGCATCCGGATGATCTTGCGGCGGAGCCGCACGGTGCGCTTGCCGTCGGGGTCTTTGCGGAGCCGGTCGAGCTCCCAGCCGTGGTACTCCGCGGCGTCGGTGAGCAGGCGGCACACGGCGTGACGCGACTGCGTGCGGGGAAGGGCCAGGTTCCAGAACTCGTACTCGATCAAGGATCAGGTCTCCCATCCGTGTGGTGACGAGACGTCGTCGAGGGCCTGGACGATCTCGTCGGGCAGCTCCACGTCCTCGGCCGCGAGGCTCTCGCTGAGCTGGGCTGTGGTGCGGGCCCCGAGCAGGGCCGAGGTGACGCCCGGGCGGCCGAGGAGCCAGGCGAGCGCGACGTGCGACATCGTGACGTCGAGGCCGTCGGCGGCTCGGGCCACGGCCTCCACGACGCGGGCGCGGTCGGAGTCGAGGTACGGGGCGACGAACTGCTCCCAGCCGGAGTCGGCCGCGCGGGAGTCGCCCGGGATGCCGCCCCGGTACTTGCCGGTGAGGACGCCGCGGCCGAGGGGCGACCACGCGAGCACACCCATGCCGAGGTACTCGGAGGCCGGCACGACCTCGTCCTCGGCGTCGCGGCGCAGCAGCGAGTACTCGACCTGGTTGCTGATCAGCGGGATGCCCTCCGGTCGACCGGCCAACCAGGTGTGCGCCAGAGCCGTCTGCCAGCCGTAGAAGTTCGAGATGCCGACGTAGCGGGTGCGCCCGGACGCGACGGCGTGCTCGAGCGCGGCCAGCGACTCGTCGATCGGAGTGTTCTCGTCCCATCGATGGATCTGCCAGAGGTCGAGGTGATCGGTGCCGAGGTCGCGCAGCGACGCGTCGAGCTGGTCGAGAAGGGTGCGCCGGGACGAGTCGCGGACGACCTCACCGTTGCGGAACCCGAGCCCCGCCTTGCCGGCCAGCACGATCCGGTCGCGCGAGGACGTCTTGGCGAGCAGGGAACCCAGCATCGGCTCGCACGCGCCGTCGCCATAGATGGGGGCGCAGTCGACGAGTGTTCCCCCGGCGTCCAAGAACGTGGTGAGCTGCTCCTCGCCCTCGATCTCGTCGACCGATCCGCCGAACTGCATGGTGCCGAGCGCGAGCCGCGAGACCCTCAGGCCGGATGCTCCGACGCGACGCTCCTGCATGTCGACAGGGTAGTCGGGGCGCTGAATACCGCCCGTTAGGCTCGCGAGGTGGATTTCCTTCGCGCCGTGGTCCTGGGCGTCATCCAGGGCCTCACCGAGTTCCTGCCGATCTCCAGCAGCGCCCACCTCGCGATCTTCCCGAAGTTCTTCGGTTGGGACGACCCGGGCGCCGCCTACACGGCGGTGATCCAGATCGGTACCGAGATCGCCGTGGTCCTCTACTTCTGGCGCGACATCTGGACGATCGGGTCCGGCTGGGTGCGCGGCCTGTTCTCCCGCGCCGCCCGTGCGGAACGCGAGTGGCGGATGGGCTGGTTCGTCATCGTCGGCTCGATGCCGATCGTGCTGGTCGGGTTGGCGCTCGAGAGCCTCATCGACCGCCAGTTCCGCAACCTGTGGGTCATCGGCACGACGTTGGTGGTGCTCGGCATCGTCCTCGGCATCGCCGAGCGAGTCGGGCGCAAGACCGCGCCGATCGACGAGCTCACCTGGCCGCACGCCGTCCTGTTCGGTCTGGCGCAGGCGGCCGCCGTCGTCCCAGGCGTGTCACGTTCGGGCGCCACCATCTCGATGGGCCTGTTCCTCGGGTACGAACGCCAGGCTGCGACGCGGTACGCGTTTCTGCTGGCCATCCCGGCCGTCGTGGGGGCCGGCGTCTACAAGCTCAAGGACATCCCGGGCGGCGAGAACGCCTATGGCACTGCGCCGACCATCGTCGGCACGGTCGTGTCGTTCGTCGTCGGCCTGGCCGTCATCCACTGGCTGCTGAAGTACGTCAGCAACCACTCCTACGCGCCATTCGTGGCGTACCGGATCGCCCTGGGCGGGCTCGTGCTCGTCCTGCTGGTGGCCGGCGTCATCACGGCCGGGACGACCGTGGCGTAGCGGGACCTGACCTCAGAGCCAGCCGGACTGCTTGAACCGGCGGTAGACGTAGGCGCACAACAGGCCCATGCCGAGCAGCGACACCGGGTAGCCGAACGTCCAGTCGAGCTCGGGCATGTGGGTGAAGTTCATCCCGTAGATGCCGGCGATGGCGGTCGGGATGGCGAACAGGGCGGCGCCGGCGGCGAGCTTTCGCATGTCGTCGTTCTGCTGGATGCTCAGCTGCGCCAAGTGGGCGCTCAAGGCGTTGTCGAGCAGGTGGTCGGTGGAGTCGATGCTCTCGTTGACCCGGGCCAGGTGGTCGGCGATGTCGCGGAAGTACGGCTGCGCGTCCTCCGGCATGGCGCCGCGGGCGAACCGCTGCACGGGATCGCGCAGCGGCATGACCGCACGCCGGAACTCCAGCGTCTCGCGCTTGAGCCGGTAGATGCGGGAGGAGTCGCTCGTGCGCACGGCCGAGAACACCGACGCCTCGACCTCCTGCACATCGGTCTCGAGCTCGGCGGCAACGTCCTCGTACTCGTCGACCACCGAGTCGACGACGGCGTAGAGGGCGGCGATGGCGCCGTGCTCCAGCTCGTGCTCGTCGCTCTCGGCTCGTCGTCGGACGTCGCGGAGGTCGTGACCGCTGCCGTGGCGCACGGTGAGGAGGTAGCGCTGGCCGAGGAAGGCGCTGATCTCCGACGTCTCGATGTTGTCGTTGGTGTAGGTGACGGTCTTGATGGACATGAACAGGTGGTTCTCGTAGCGCTCGACCTTCGGCCGCTGGTGCGCCTCGACCGCGTCCTCCACGGCGAGCGGGTGCAGGTTGAGCGGCTCGGCGAACTGCGCGAGCTCCTCCAGCGTCGGTTCGTAGAGTCCGATCCAGAGGAATCCGTCGGTGTCGGCGAGCGAGTCGAGCGCCTCTCCGAGCGCGGCCGGTTCGTGTGAGGCCTCCTCACGGTGCCCCCGGCGGTAGATCGCGCAGTCGATGATCACGCGGCCAATTGTGCCGCTCGCGCGCCGGGTCGCGGCCGTCGACAGGCCGCTGGGCGGCGACAGATACGCTCGTCGCCATGCGTAGCTGGACGAGCCCGGACGTCCCCTCGATCGGCGGTTCCCCACCCGATCTGCGCCTGCACGACACCCGAACCGGCGATCTCGTGGTCAGTGATCCGGCGGAACAGGCCCGCCTGTACGTCTGCGGCATCACCCCCTACGACGCCACCCACCTGGGGCACGCCGCCACCTATCTCGCGTTCGACCTGCTGCAGCGGCAGTGGCTCGACCGTGGCCTCGACGTCGTCTACACGCAGAACGTCACCGACGTCGACGACCCGTTGCTCGAGCGGGCCGCGGCCACCGGGGAGGACTGGGTCGAGCTCGCCGAGCGCGAGACGCAGCTGTTCCGCGACGACATGGCGGCGCTGCGCATCATCGCGCCGCAGCACTACATCGGCGCGGTCGAGTCGATCGACCTCGTCGCCGACCTGGTCGGCAAGCTGGGCGACGCCGTCTACCGGGTCGACGACGACCTCTACTTCGACGTCCACGCCGACAAGGGCTTCGGGCAGGTCTCCGGCCTGACCGATGAGGAGATGCTGCCACTCTTCGGCGAGCGGGGCGGCGACCCGGAGCGTCCCGGCAAGCGCGACCCCTTGGACTGCCTGCTTTGGCAGGCTCCCCGCGACGGCGAGCCGTCCTGGGAGTCGTCACTCGGCGCGGGACGCCCCGGCTGGCACATCGAGTGCGCGGCGATCGCCCTCGAGCACCTCGGCACCGACTTCGACGTCCAGGGCGGCGGCTCCGACCTGGTGTTCCCGCACCACGAGATGTCGGCGTCCGAGGCCTCCGTCGCCACGGGGGAGCCGTTCGCTCGCGCCTATGTGCACGCCGGCATGGTGGCGCTGCACGGGGAGAAGATGTCGAAGTCGAAGGGCAACCTCGAGCTCGTCTCCCGGATGCGCGAGACAGGCCACGACCCGATGGCCATCCGCCTCGCCCTCCTCGCCCACCACTACCGCAGCGACTGGGAGTGGACGGACGACCAGATCGGCACGGCAGAGGAGCGACTCGCCCGCTGGCGCGAGGGTGTTGCGCGCCTGTCCACCCCGCCGGCCGACGGCGTGGTTGCCGAGATGCGTGCGGCCCTCGCCGACGACCTCGACGCCCCTGCCGCCGTCGCGGCTGTGGATCGCTGGGCCGCGACGGACGGCGACCACGCTGATGGTGCTGTCGTGGCCGCCGCCGTCGACGCGCTGCTCGGCATCCACATCTGACTGTCGGAGCTCGACGACGGCGTCAGTCGCCGGCCCGGCCGGTGTCGTAGGCCCACATCGCGATCTCGACCCGGTTGCGGGCGCCGATCTTGGTCAGCAGGCTCGCGACGTGGGTCTTGGCGGTCGTCAGCCCGATGAACAGCTCACCGGCGATCTCGGCGTTCGTGAGGCCGCGGGCGACCAGCGACAGCACTTCCTCCTCGCGTTCGGTCAGCGGCTCGATCGGTTGGGTGCGTCGGGTCGACGGTGCCGTCGCGGCCAGGGTGGCCAGCAGCCGACGGGTGATGTTCGGTGCGATCAGCGCGTCGCCGGCGGCGGCGGCATGGACAGCCTGGACGAGCAGCTCCGGCCCGGCATCCTTGAGCAGAAACCCTCGGGCGCCGGCCCGAAGAGCGCCGTGGACGTACTCGTCCAGATCGAAGGTCGTGATCACCACCACCGCGATCGGGTCCGGGACTCCCCGCCCCGCAAGCTGTTCGGTCACCTCGATGCCGTCGAGCCCGGGCATCCGGATGTCGACCAGGCACACGTCGGGGCGGAGCCGAAGGGCCAGCTCGACGGCGGCGTGGCCGTCGGCGGCTTGGCCGACGACCTCGATGTCGGGCTGGGCGTCCAGGATCATGGAGAGGCCCGTCCGCACCAGATCCTGGTCGTCGGCCACCATCACGCGCACCGTCATGGGCGCACCTCCATCGGCAGCTCGGCGTCGACCGCCCACCCGCCGTCGGGCATCGGTCCGGCGCGGAACGTGCCGCCGAGCAGCTGAACGCGCTCGGTCATCCCCAGAAGTCCGAAGCCGTGGCTCGCCGACCGCGTCGGGTCGAGCTGGCCGTCGTCGGTCACGCGCAGTCGCAGGCTTCCCGCGCTCTCGTCGACCCGGATGTGCACCCGGGAGGCGTTGCGGGCGTGCCGCAGGGCGTTGGTCAGTGCCTCCTGCGCCAGCCGGTAGACCGCGGCGTCGACCTGGAACGGAAGCGCGGCCAGATCGCCCGCCAGCTCCACGTCGACGACCGGGGCCGGTTCGCGGCGGGCCAGGGACATCAGGTCGGCGACGCCGGGCTGGGGGGCGTACTCCGTCGATGCCCCGTCTCGCAACACCCGGACCATCGCCCGCATCTCCGCGAGTGTCCGTGTCGCTTCACCTTCGATGACCGACAGCGCCTCGAGCGCCGCTTCAGGTCGCTGCTCGGCCAGCGTCCGGCCCGCCTGCGCCTGCACGGCGATCGCCGAGACGTGGTGGGCGACCGTGTCGTGCAGCTCGCGCGCGAGGCCGACCCGCTCCTGGGTGCGGATCTGGTCGGTCGTCCGGCGTCGGCCCTCGGCGCGGTAGCGGAACGCCGCACCACCCGCCGCCGCCGCCGCGAGGATGCCGAATCCGCCGTAGACGTCGGCCGACCCGGTGTAGTCGGCGACCGTGCCGATGACCGCAGCGACCAGCACGAACGCCAGCCCGATCACGATCTCGCGACCTGAGCCCCAACGGACCAGCGCGTAGACGAGCACCAGGACGTAGATCATCGAGTTGAGGCCGATGCCGGGGGGCCCGCCCGCCAGGCTCGCCAGTCCCAGCGCCATCGCGGCGCCGAACGCCGCCACGACGCTGGCCAACGGGTGGGTTCGACGCCACAGCAGCACCGGCGCGAGGCCGACCGCGACGATCGTCGCGAACGGACGCCAGATGACGTCGTCCCAGAAGATCCCTTCCAGCAGCGCCGTCAGCATCACCACGCCGACCAGCAGCCAGTCGCGCGACAGCCGTCCGGGCACGTCCGTGGCGCGGGGCTCGGCCCAGAGGGAGCGCAGGAGGTTGGGGATCACCTGCCCAGCCTAGGGATCTTCGCGCCGTCGGGGACCGGCCGAAAGAACGAGTCCCGCTCCTCCCGATGGTCGAGGCA
>CAWAGS010000006.1:0-192449 GCA_963781445.1 uncultured Actinomycetota bacterium | reverse complement strand
TTGGAGGCTTTCAGCGACGCCAGACGCTCGGCCTTGACCGCGTCCAACGCGTCCTGGGCAGTCTGGATGGCCTGCAACACGGTCCGGTCATCACCGGATCGCAGGGCAGCAGCGGCGTCGCGTAGCCGGCCGATCGTCTCCCCCGAATCCATGCCCCCAGTCTACTCGAACAGACGTTCGTACACCAGTGGAAAACCCTGTGAATTCAAGAGTTTTCACGGCCTGAGCGTCACGGATCGATGCCCTTGGCGGCCTCACGAGCCCAGATCTCCTGGGCCCGCTGCGTGATCGGACCTGGGGCGGCCACCTGGCGGTCGTCGACCTTCTCGATCCCCTGAACATCGCGGGTTGTGCCCACCAGGATCACCTCGTCGGCGTCGTACAGCACGTCGATCGGAGCGTCCTTCTCGACGACGTCGAGCTCGCCGGCGCACCACTCGAGCACGAGTGCTCGGGTGACCCCGGCGAGGCAGCCGGAGTCGAGCGTCGGAGTGATGAGCTGCTCCCCCACGACGTACATGATGTTGGACCCGGTGCCCTCGCAGAGCAGCCCGACCGTGTTGGGCATGACGGCCTCGGAGGCCCCGGCACCGAGGGCGGCTTCGACCATCTTGGCGTTCTCGGCGTACGACGTGGTCTTGAGCCCGGCCAGCGCTCCGCGTTCGTTGCGGGGCCACGGGACGGTGATGATCGAGCTCACCGACGGCGGACGGTCGCACGGTTCGGTGATGACGACCTGGGTGAGCCCGTGGTTGCCGCGCGGCGAGCCCAGCGGCCCGGGGCCGGACGTCACCGTGATGCGGATCCGTCCGAACGGGAGGTCCTGTCCTTCCATCGTCGCGGCGATGCCTTCGCGGATCGCTCCGACGTCGGGCGTGCCGATGCCGAGCCCCTCCGCGGAGCGCACGAGCCGGTCGAGGTGACGGGTCAGCGCGAACGGCGAACCGTCCTCGATCTTGACCGTCTCGAACACCCCGTCGCCCACCACGAGACCGTGGTCGAGCACCCCGATGGCGGGTTGTTCCGGCGATTCCAACAGGTGTCCGTCAAGCCATGCCAACATGCCGTCACGGTACCCCCGGAGGCGCGCACCCCGGTTTGGGTTCGCTTTCACAAATCGGCTAAGGTTTCGTGTCGCCCCCGGTTGAGGTAATACAGCTTGCGGCAGCGCGGACGTGGCTCAGTGGTAGAGCATCACCTTGCCAAGGTGAGGGTCGCGGGTTCGAATCCCGTCGTCCGCTCGGAGCGGGTCCCCATACCCATCCAGCGGTGGGTTGGCCGAGAGGCGAGGCAACGGACTGCAAATCCGTTTACACGGGTTCAAATCCCGTACCCACCTCGAACTTCGACAACTGAAGAGCAACACAGCACGGGCGATTGGCGCAGCGGTAGCGCGCTTCCCTGACACGGAAGAGGTCACTGGTTCAAACCCAGTATCGCCCACCAGCACGAAACGGCTCCTGACCAGCGGACATGCGGTCAGGAGTCGTTTTGGTTCTGACTGTATTGCTACCCAGTTGCTACTGCGCATCTCTCCCCCGAGTGCGCGGGGCGGTCGCTTGTCTGAAATCGCAACGCTGCCATTGGCGTTGGGACTACGTTCGCGCAATGACAGAGTTGTGCGCATGCAACCCGAGGCTGGCAGCACAAGCAGGGACCACTACGAATGCCGAGGGTCTCGAACTATGCAGCATCTGCGGCGCTCAGGCCAGATCCAGCCAATTGTCCGATCGTTCGCCAATGGTCGACCGGAGTCGAGTTACGACGGTGGATCACATACCAGGGTTTGTGGTCGCGCGCACTATCGGAATCGTCATCGCCGTTGCATCTAGCAAAGGGACGTCAGCGCGGGGGAAAGCCTCATATGCGGTTAGGGACGCTATGGACGATCTGCGTCGGCAAGCTGCAGGTCTGGGCGCTAACGCCATCCTTGGGGTGACTTCATCGTCGTTCGGCGCGTCCATCGGCGGAGTGATGGGCGACGCCGTGGGGGTCGTGCTCTTAGGCACTGCCGCCATCGTTGAACCGGCGGCTTAGCGTGAATGGTTTCGCTCCCATCCCTAGCTCGCACCCACACGAACCCGGTCGGCGACCGAGCATCCTGGATCCTGACGAAAACGTGCGAGCTAGTCCACCTGGTCGCCCGTGCCCGGCAGCCACTCCTCGCCGTCGTTGGCACACTCGATGCGGACCTCGACGTCGATGGGGAACAACACCCCATAGTGCTACTACTCCCAATGTCCTTTCGCCCGCTATTCCTCGCCGAAGCTTTCGGACCCCGACGTTGTGCGTCGGAGAGCATCGTCGGATGGACAGAATGCAGGACCCTCGGACGGAATGCATCTATGGTCGGTCCATGAACGAGAGTGATCCTCCAGTTGAAGTACCTTCGCACGCCGACGTAGCCGGAGCCGGATCGTATCCAGACCCAATCCGCACAGACACCCTTCGCTACTGGAACGGTGAAGCTTGGGAGGATCACTTCGCACCCGCGGCTGCAGCAGCACCTGCGGCCTCTGGTGGATCTGCGTCGATCTCGACAGAGGACGGCGGGAAGCCACTCATGTCAGATGGGTTCATGGCTGCCGGGCTTATCGGGGCGCTTTTGCTCCCGGTTGCCGGGTTCATAATTGGCCTAACTCAACTCGGCAAGAAGGGGGGAATCGTAATAGTGATACTTTCCCTAGTTTCATTGGTTATCTGGATTGCAGTACTCAACGAGGCGTTCACGGATTCGACTTCTTACTACGAGGACCCGCTCTACGACTATTGATCGAAGGGTGAGAGTGCCCTACCGGTCGCCCTTATGGCGGCACTTCATCCTTCTGCCAGGCCAGGACACGTTGAGAACCGACTGTCTGCCTCGGCGGTGCTGGACGGCTTTCGGTTCGCCGTAGTCGTTGCCGCCGGGCATCTCAGCGCAGAACAAGGCCAGAACGGCCGCAGTCGTGCCGACAACCGACAACACGGTCGCAGCCATCGCGAGGCGCTGGTTCGACCTCATTGCGGCGCGCGTCTCTCGACGGTGCAGTTCTTCGAGGTAGTAGTCGACGCCGACGCTGGTGTGTACGGCGATCTCGTCGTGGTACTGGATGAGTTGAAGGTCAGTCATGGCGCGAAGATTGTGGATGCTATGAGACATGCACCCGATTGTCACAGGACGACGGCCCGTCGAGTCCCCTTGGAGCGCCGCTTCGCCTGATACCAGGAGGCTCGCTCGAACGCGACGATGCCGGCCACGGCGGCGTCAATCTTCCGAGTGCTGCCCTTCTTGTCCTTCGACACGAGGTCGCCCATCGGTGTCGGCTTCGCGACGCAGTTGCCGAGATGCGCGGCGAACCGTTCGTCGCCGTCGTGCGAACACGTGCCCGGTGACCACGGCCTGATAGAGCCGGTCGGTCGCCGGTGCCATCCGTTGCGCGGCTCCGGTGTTGAACTCGACCACCCGTCGCTGCCCGTGGAGCTCGCGCCCACGACTCGATCTCGGTGCGCCAGCCCCACGGGTCACAGGCCAGCTCGACGACCTGGTACTTGGCGAACGCGGCGTCGACGGCGAGGCCGACCTCCTCGCGCGGGACGCGCCATCGGGGTCGCCGGGGTTCTCCCAGAGCCCTTCGACGAACAGGTGGCCGTCCTCGGTGCAGCCGATGAGGGCGGTCGAGTCGCCGGAGGCGGAGCCGTCGAACGCGAGCCACACCTTTTCTTTTTCCAACGACGCCGGTCAGGTTCGGCGAGCTGCTCCCATGCGCCCCACGGCAGCCACCGGTCGACCTGTCCGACCCACTGGCCGAGCCGGTAGCGGCGGAACGATGCCTCGCGGGTCGTCGTCAGCGTCGAGCGCAGCGCGTCGCGGTGCAGGAAGTCATCGAGCGCCGGGTTGGCGATCGTCCAGGCGTCCTCATCGTCGACGGCGCAGTCGTCCGGTGCCGCGTACTCGACGAGCCGGAACGACTCGTCGTCAGGATGCTCGCGGCCGTAGGCGACGAGCTTCCACATGACCGATTCGATGTCGGCGGCCGGTGTGGAGATGGCGAGCGTCAGCGACTGGTGCCGCTTGCCCGATGCCAGCGCCATCGCCTCCCACGTCGCCTCGCCGACGACGTGCAGCTCGTCCACGACCGCCAGCGTCGGGTCCCAGCCTTGGAGCGCGGCAGGTTCGGCCGGCAGCGGCGCGAGCGTCGCAGTCGGTGTGCGGGACGTAGATCCGGTCCTGGAAGATCTGGCACCGCTCGGCGAGGCGCTCGTCGAGCTCGACCATGCGGCGACAGGCGTTGAACACATGCCGGGCCTGCCGTTCGTCGCTGGCGACGGTCAGCACCTGCGCGCCCTCGACCTCGTCGGCCCACAGAGCCGTACATCGCCAGGACGGCGGCGAGCCCGGTCTTGCCGTTGCCGCGGGGCATCGACACGACACCTTGCCGGGGTCGGTCGCCGCGCTGCGGGAACATCGCCTTGACGATGTCGAGCTGCCACGGACGCAGCCGGAACGGCTGGCCGGCATCGGTGCCCTTCGGCACCTCGCAGGTACTCGCGGCGAACGCGTCGACCCGCTTCCAACCCTTCGGCGGCAGCGCCGACAGGTCGAGCGGTGGGGCCGTGACGGCAGCCTTCGGGCCAGGGCGGCTCATGCCGCCGCCCAGCTGGGTTACGCGACGTGCCACTTAGTGCCGCACGCCGAGCACTTGAACTCGTTGACTCTCGCGTATCGGTTGATGCCGGCGAACGAAGAGCGAGGCACCTCCGGTGAGAAGACCAGCGGCGGCCTTGCCGCCCGAAATACCCTGGTTGTTCGATGACCACGCGCCGAGTGACAGTCCCGGTCGTACCGCAGTGCTGGCAGTTGAGCTTCGGCGGTTGGTCTGTTCGTATAGCGAGGGTGGCGGCACGAATGCGGCCGGGGGGACGGGGGGTCGCGGCGCGTCCTGCGCGTGCTGCAACTTAACGTCTGGGGCTGCGTCCGGGGGCGGAGCCGAGGATGCATGCTTGCTTTGGCTGCTTGGTATGCCACACGCTCTGCTTCGTATGCTTCATTCTTTGCCTGGTGGACACGCCGCGCATCTCGTTCCGCGTTTCCATCTTGAATGCCGCCTTGGATGCCGCGGACAATAACAACGATGAAAACAAGCAGCGGAATGCCGAAAATGACGAATGACAACAGCCATTGCCAAGGCGCGTAGCCTCCCCAGTCGGCCGCCAAATACATAGGCCACAGTCTTTCAGGGACGCTGCGTTCGCACCTCCGATATTCCTGAGAGTATTTGACACTCGGCTATGCCGAGGGTAGGAGCGGAGCGTTGCGAGGGGGACCTGCCCCAGGGGTTGTGTCGACTTCATCGGGTGCCCTTCCTCGCGTTGCAGCTGCGGCACAAGGTCCGAAGGTTCTCGATGCTGTCGGTTCCTCCGAGGGAGCGTGGCTGGATGTGGTCGACGGTGAGGTCGACGGTCGAACCGCACGCAGCACACTGAGGCTGTACTCGTCGCACGGCTCGGGACTTGCCTCGCCAGTCCCACGGTGCGCCGAGTGTGCCGGTGCTGGCACGACGTTCGTTCTGGCGCTTCGTCGCTTCGGCGTGACACGTCGGGCAGCGGGTGCCGTCGGCGAGGTCGCCGCACTCGATGCAGACCTTGAGGCTGGTCATCGTTCTCCTTCGGTGGGGATGGTGCCGACCCTCGGCAAGGCAACGGAGCGAGGGCCGGCACCGGTCTGGTGGTCAGGTCAGGACGGTCGCTCCGTCGCCGCGGGTGCGTCGGTATGCCCGACCGAATTCGTCTTCGGCGTTGGCCTCGCGCTGCTGTCCCTCCGCGACGATGGCGTCCCGGCGTTCGTTCACAATCGCCGGTGTGGCGAATGACAGCGTGTACCCAGCTCGTGCGGCTTCCCACGGTGTGAACTTCGCTCCGGTGAGCTGGTCGGCGAGGAACCGGCCCGGCTCGACGTCGGCGATGATGAGCACCTGGTAGCGGGCGTCGAGAGGCCAGCGACTCATCAACTTCACCGTGGTGGCGATGTCGGTGATGGTCTTGTTGGCGGCTTGGGCGGTGACCCAGACCTCCGCGGCGTCGCCGCCCTTTCTGAGGGTGGTTGCGGAGTCGTCGAGCTCGACGCCGCCGAGCTTGCCCAGGCATTCGGTGATGGTTGCGGCGGCCTTGTCGAAGGGCTCGCGGAGGGCTTCCACGAGGTCGTCGCCGTGGGTGGCGCTGAATGCGTCCACGCGCTTGTCGAGTTCGGCGGCGAGCGCCGGCTGCAGGTCCCGTACTGCGCGTGCGGTGACAGCGCGTTGGACAGCTGGGTCGCTGGACAGGTCGCCGTCGGTTTCGAGGACGGCCAGGACTGCGCCTGCGAGGTCGTCCACGAGGTCGAGGTCGGTCGCCTTGTCGTGCAGTGCGTTCAGCTTGTCCCATTCGGCTGCGGCCTTCTTGGGGACGATTCCGCCGAGCCGGTTGATGGTGGCGATGACGTTCGTGGTCGTGGTTCGGTTGATTGCCATGGTGGTGCTCCTTCAGTCGTTGTCGCGGTTGAAGAGGCGGTAGGCGAACTTCCGCATCTCGGTTTCGGGGTTGCCGTCTTCGGCTGGTTCGTAGGCCGGGTCAGGCCTGGCGCCGAACAGTGGCGCGACGAACTTCCTCGGGCCGTCGTCGGACTTGTGTTTGCTCATTACTCGTTCCTTCCTCGTTGGTGGTTGCAGGTCGGGCAGCACGGTTCGCCCCAGGCAATCCAGCGGGCGGCGCATCCGCCGTGGCTGACGTTGCAGTCGGTGCAGGGGAACCTTGGCGGCGCGTGGGTGAGGCCGTCGCGGTATGGGCGGTTCACGACCGGCCCGTTTCGCCGTTACTCGTTACTGCACCCTGTGTGTGAGTAACGGGTAACGCTCGGAAGTCGCGCATGGCGTTCACCGCTCGTTGCATGTTCCAGCCCAGCCGTTCGCGGGCCTCGCGCACCGAAGTCGGGAGCGGGGTCCAGTGCTCGGATAGCCTCGACATCGACCGCTGGTGCGGCCTCGGTCGGGTTCCGTTCATCCATGTGTGGTGCCTTGACCTCCCAAGTGGTGAGGTCGTGGACGGTGGTCAGAGTGAACGTTCCGGCCACGGGTTCACGGTCGCCGGTCGGGCAGTTGCGCCGTAGGCCGCCGTGGCGGTCCTTGTTCACGGTGAGCAGCGCTTTGCCACCCTTGCCCGGTGTGAACGGTTCTAGGAGCTTCACCCGGATGGATGCGCCACCGACGACGCGGCGCTTGGCAGCGGTACCCGTTGACCCGTGGCTGCGTGACTCAGCGCCCTTAGCCAGATGGTCGATGCAGATGACTGCCGCTCCTGCGAGGGCCAGCGGCTTGACGATGCGCGTGTGAACGCCAGTGAAGTCGTCCGGGCTGTTGCTTGATCCGTTGAACAGCGGGACCACCTCGCCGAGCGAGTCGATCACGGCCACCGCGGGCCGCCACAGGCGCCAGATCGACCGGTGACGGCGAGCAAGTGCTCAGCGTCATCAGGCTCGACGTACCGGAACAGGTCAGGATCTCGCAGCGCGTCCAGCGAAGCGCCGAGCATCAGCAACCGGGCCATCGTCGAGCTGTGGCCGTTGTGGTCCAGGTCGAGGATGACGACCCTGCGGCCGTCGTTCAACGCTTCGGCCGCGGCGGCATCAGCAAGCATCGTCTTGCCGCACTCTGGGTCACCGAACAGCGTGTTGACCTCGCCCGGATAGAACAGGCACGAGCCGTCCGACCGTTCGAGCAGCAACGGGGCCGGTGGCTCCGGCATGGTCCCGTCAAGATAGGCGGCAACGTCGAAGTAGAGAGTCGTTACCCGTTTCCGACACAGGGGGTGCGGTAACGGGAAACATCGTCGTTACCCGTTACTGGATCGTTACCGGGAAACGCGGAAACGTCGGCTGCAGACCATTCGCTCATGCGCTGTCGCCCCCGCTCCACTGAGCAGGGCCGCCCGCGTGGTCACCGGGTCGCGGCTTCGCAGCGGCGAGCTGGTCGGCGCGACGATCCATGAACGATCGCACGAACCGGGTGCGTCCGAACTGAACGCGGTGAGACTCAGCAGATCGCTGGTAGTCCCCATCCTCCTCGCGCTTGTGTGCCGCCCGGAGATAGGCGATCTCGCGGCGCAGATCGTCCTCGAGCGTGTCGCCGGCACTCGCCCAGCACTCCGCCGCCACGATCGCGGCGGCGAGCTTGTCGGGATGGTCGTCGTCCAGCATCAGCCAGCGAGTGGTGCCGTATGTGGGCCGGGCCGGCGTCTGCCGCTCGATGTACCGACGCGCCCAGGTGCGGCGACCGAGAGACAGCTCGCCCAGCGGGTTGGACGGTAGACTGGCGGTGTCGCCTTCCAACGACGTCGAGAGCGCTCCGGGTGTTTGCCCGGGGCGTTCTCTGTTCCCCGGTGGAGAGTCCGGATCGGGGCGCTTCACAACGCCTCCACGGTGGGGATGGGCGCGAGGAGGTCGTCGAGGTCGGCTCGACGGATTCGGATGAGGCGGGACCCGCGCACTCGCGACGCGGGCAGGACGCCGCGGGCGATGTATTCGCGAATCGTGCGATCGGTAACGCCGATGTACTCGGCGGCTTCGGCTTGGCTGAGCCAACTGCGCGGCGGCAATGCGGTGATGGGCACCAGAACACACCCCTTCGGGGGTCGTTCCTCGTGTGCCTATCTCGCGAGGGGGGTGCTCTCAGAGCTGGGGCGCGACTTTACTTGTGGTCTCAAACCTACCCGATGTCAGCGGCAACAGCCGGAAGGCGAATGCGGCGTGTCCCGTTCTCCGGAACCTCGGAGTGCAGTTTGCCGACCGACACCAGGCGCGGTTTGGTCTGCAGACACCTGCAAACGACCTGCAGATGTTCGTCGCCGGACCCCAGACTCAGCCATTCCTCGATGAAGAACGCTTTCCGTCGCGACCAGCGGTCAAGGTGCGGAAACTGCTCCTGCATGTCGGAGATGTCGGCATCGCTGCGACATTGCACGAGTAGTCCTTCGCGAAGCTCGAACACTCGTATCGGTGTGCATTTGTTCCACTCGCACCAGACTTCGAGGCGCATCAGGTTGTCCCGTACTCGACGGGGAAACTTCTTCACGCGCTCCAGCGCCTCGTATGGATTCAGCTCATCAGGCATCGGTTGTTCCCACCATCTCCGACAACCTGCGGGCGATTTCCTTGTCGCGCTCAGCGCCAGCGTGCTGGTAACGCATCGCCGCGCCGGGCGTTGAGTGACCTAGGCGGCTCATCAGTTCAGCCAATGTCGCGCCGGTTTGAGCGGCGAGCACGGCTCCGGTGTGGCGCATGGCGTGGAACGGTATGTCGTCGCGCCCTGCGGCCTGCCGGGCGGCGTAGAAGCCGTATCCGGCCCGCTTCAC
The DNA here is from genome assembly GCA_963781445.1 of uncultured Actinomycetota bacterium. Classification (GTDB taxonomy): domain Bacteria; phylum Actinomycetota; class Actinomycetes; order Propionibacteriales; family Nocardioidaceae; genus Aeromicrobium. The sequence continues at coordinate 183,086 of CAWAGS010000006.1, read as the reverse complement.
GCTGCCATCGGGTGCGAACTCAGCGGGCCGACCGTAGAAGGTCGACGGCTGCAAGTGGCTGCCTGTCGCGCCGGGGAACAGGAGGCCGTCCTTGCCCGGCGCGGTGAACTTGAGCAGGTGCTCTCGCACCAGCGGCATCAGATGCGGCGGAATCGCCACGTCGCGGATACTTGCGTTCGTCTTGGGCGTCTTGACCACGGGTCCGCTCTTGGTCCTCACCACGCCACGTCTCACGCGGATGAGTCCACCGCGGGTGTCCACGTCGCCGCGTCGCAGCTCGGCGAGTTCGCCGAACCGGAGGGCACACCATGCGCCGAGCAGGACCAGGAGCTGATGACGTTCGGGAACGGTCGACGCGATGGTTTCGAGCTGGTCGAGCGTGGCCGGTCGAATCGTCTTTGCTCGTTCAGTGTTGCCTCCACCGCGAACCCGGGCCGGGTTGGCCTGAATGATGAGACGTCGATCGACGGCTGCCCCGAGAATGGTCCTCAACAGGCTGTAGGCGTGCGCGCGGGTAGTCGGCTTTCCGACCGCCACCAGCTCGTACCAGCGGTCGACATGCTCAGGTTCAATGCCCACCAGCGGAGCCTCGGCGAAGGTCGGCAGAATGTGTGCGTCGAGCAGCGCCCGGTAGTGCTCGCGGGTGCGGTCGGCCAACGGTCGGCCCTTCGTCTTGCGGTTGACGAGCCACGCCTCGGCGTACTCACCGAACGTCAGCGGGGTACTCGACCTCCGCGCTTGTCGCTCGGCCGGCGCTGTCCACGTGCCCGATGAGATGAGACGTCGCTCGTCGACGAGCCACTGCTCGGCGTCGAGCTTGGTGTCGAACCGTTGAGGTGCGATGTGACGTACCGGCGTCGGCGCACCCGAACGGGAGAGCGTCGTGCGGCCATCGGGATCGTTGTAGAACGCCTGCCACCGGCCCCGCTTCCCGGGGAGTTTTCGGACCCTGCCAAACGCTCGACGCGCCATAGTCACTCCAAAGATTGCTACCAGATTGCTACTAGCGACACTACTTCGATTCCGTTGCCTTCCGCTAAGACGACACGCTACTGTCGGACGTATTCGCAGGCCAACGGCCTGTTTGCTGCAGGTAGCGCGCTTCCCTGACACGGAAGAGGTCACTGGTTCAAACCCAGTATCGCCCACCCCCACCACCAGAAAATCCCTGACCTGTCAGGGATTTTCTGTTTCGGCTCCGGCAATTCTCGCGCGCGGAGCCAATGACGCTCCATCGGTCGCGCTGGGCGATGACACCTTCTACGGCGGTCGCGGCGGCAAGGGCAACGACACCGGCGGCAGCGGCTGCGAGTCGAGGAAGCGTATTCCGGGCCACCTCCGAATCCGTGGAGTGGGATGAATCACTGCTCTTCGGGTTGCGAGTGCGGGGAGTCCGGCGACGCTGGAGTCGATCATCCTCAACGAAAGGACGCCCCCATGGGACTGGACGACAAGATCGAGAACAAGGCCGAAGATCTCAAAGGCAAGGCCAAGGAGGCGACCGGCAAGGTCACCGATGACGAAGAGCTCGAGGCCAAGGGCAAGAAGGACCAGTCGAAGTCCAGCTTCAAGGACGCCAAGGAGAACGTGAAGGACGCCAAGGACAACGTCAAGGACGCCTTCAGCTAAGCCAGATGGCACGCCGGAGACCGCCTCACGCAGACGCACTTGTGGGGCGGTCTCCGTCTCCAGTCACGAATCAAGAACGGCTGGCGGGTACATCGGGAGTGCTGCGGGCGGCTCCATCTGCTTCGGAAGCCGCAGGCGGAGAAGGGCGGCATCGCCTCGGCGGTGACTAGGTTTGGCGCATGGATCGGGCCCTCGTGATGTTTCCCACCACCGCCGAGCCGTCGGTCGTCGACGACCTCATCCATGGTTCGCCTGCCTTCTTCAAGCAGAGCCCCGGCTGCCGGTGGCCTCCGGCTCGCTGACCGGGTCGGTTACGGGATGGAAGACGTGCAAGCGAACGAGCTGGACTTCGCCGCTGCCGCGCTCGGTTCGCTCCGCTGACCCGTCACGGGTCTTCTGACGCGACCTTGAGGCCGAAGGCGTCGGCGAAGTCGGGGGCGGTGCTCTGCTTTCCCAGGCGCGGGGTGTGGCCGACGTCGGCGAGGAGGCCGCCGAGTGAGAAGAGGTCGACGGGGACGGCGGTGGTGTAGTTCTTCAAGGACGGGTGGATCACGATCATCGGGATGTCGTTGGCGCCCTTCTTGTTGTCCTCGTCCGCGGTCACGATGATCAGCAGTTGGCCGCTCTTCCAGTCCTCGCCGCCCTGCAGGAGCTGAACGCGGTCTGCGATCCAGTCGTCAGCCTGCTTGACCTGGGTCGGTCCTTCGCTCGGGCAGCGGTCGTGGGCGTTGTGGCAGTCGTCGGGGATGATCGCGCCGACGTTCGGGAGGGCTCCCTGGGCGACGTCCGCGGCGAGCGCGTTCTCGTCGACGGTGAAGCGCGCGAAGTTGTCGGCCTTCTTCTTCGTCGCCACGAAAGGCACCGTGAACACGTGGCGGGCGGCATAGCGCCCCGAGTCCTTCCTGCGGTCTCCAAGGTTCTGGGGAAGGTTGTCCGCGTAGATCTTCATCGTGCGTCCGGCGTCAAGGGTGTTGTTCCAGATGTCGGGCTGAGACAGCGTCTTGATGTTGTTCGACGAGACGTGCCTGCCGCCGGCGCTGAGACAGACGTAGTTGGGCTGGGACGGGTGCCCACAGGGAGCGAGAGCGTTCGGTGCGTACCCGTACTGCTGCGCCAGCTCCGTGAGCCGCGGCGCCCCACCTTGGATCTGCTCGGCGGAATGGTTCTCCAGGATGATGACCATCACCTTGTCGACCTGGTTTTCGGGTGTGGGTTCAGGCGACGGGGTGGGCGACGGTGTCGGCGTCGGGGACGGCGTGGGCGTCGGTGATGCCGACGTCGGAGGAACCGGAGTCGGCGTGGGCAATGGCGACCGGCTCGGCTCCGACAAGGACAGCACCCCAGGCAGGCCGAAGGCAGCTCCGATCACCGCGGCCATCACCAGCGCCGTTCCACCGGTGATGGCGGCAAGCCGGATACGTCGCCTGCGGCGTCGTCGCCGCCGGCGATCGACGTGGCCGCCGTTCGGGCTCATGCGGACGACCTTAAGGGGAATTGCCCCGCATTGGAGGGCATTTCGAGAAGACGCTGCTCTGCGACCACCGGTTGGCCCTGACCCGATGAATGGTCGCTCCTCGGGAGAATCGCGACTTCGCGACGTCACTGACCCATTTCCGTGGTGCCACCGCATCACCGCAGGTCAGGACAGGTTTCCAAGCTGGTAAACGGGCTCCGCCCAACCCCTATTCAGGGTGGCTTCAGCGTCGTCGGCGCAGTCTGGGAGAAGAAAGGGGGACTGTCATGAACGCAGTTGATGTGTTGTTTATGGCGACCATGGTCGCTCTCGTCCTGTTCTTCGCGGGTGACGCCGTGGCGGAATGGCGGGACGGACGCGAACACCCGGCGCGCTGATGCGCACGTGATTCAGCGCCACAAACAAGGCGGAACGTGAGCTTCAGCTCCTTGGCATCATGCACGTTCCACGGGGGCAATCCGAACTACCCGAAACAGCCGGCCTGCGCCATCTGCCAGTTGATGTACTCCAGCAGGTCGGCTGTGCCTTCGCCCGTGCGGTCACGGGTGGTGGGGTCGTTCCGGTCCGCCTGATCGAACGCGGCCTCCAGGGCGTCGCAGTCCTTGGCCGCGGCGTCGCCGTTGATCTTCTCCTTCAGGCCGGATGAGTACTTGCCGGACCAGTCGACCTTCGGCGCCGGTCCGGCTGCCGTGGACTCAGACGTCGAGTCGGACGTCGACCCGCTCGGCTCGGTGGAGGCACCGCCACAGGCGGTCAGCAGGAGGGCGGCGACGACCAGGGCTGCGCGGAACATCGCCCTAGGCTAGTCCGCGACCACATCGTGTCCGCCGCGAGCCGGTCCTGCGAGCATGGGGCGCATGTCCGAGCGCAGAGAGTCCTGGGAACGACGCGGCGACATCCCGATGGCCGTGGCCGCACTCCTCTTCATCGGCGCGTACGCGTGGCCGATCCTCGATCCGGGTCTCGGGTCGTCCCTGCGGACGGCGTGCCGCGTGACGGTGCTGGTGACCTGGCTGATGTTCGGCGCCGACTACGCGATCCGCTTCTGGCTGGCCGGCTACAAGGCCCGGTTCGTGCGGACCCACGTCATCGAGCTGGTCGCCGTGATCCTGCCGATCCTGCGTCCGCTCGCCCTCATCCGGCTGATCCGCGTGCTCGACGTGCTGAGCCAGACCGGCGGCTCGATGCGCAGCCGCCTCGCCATCTACGTGGGCGGCGCGACGACCCTGGTGATCGGCATCGCCTCCCTCGCCGTCCTGGACGCCGAACGAGGCAACGCGGACGCCAACATCACCAGCATCGGCGACGCACTGTGGTGGTCGGTCACCACGGTCACCACCGTCGGGTACGGCGACCAGTTCCCGGTGACGACCGCCGGCAGGCTCATCGCCGTCGGCCTGATGATCACCGGAATCGCCCTGCTCGGTGTCATCACCGCGACGATCGCCTCGTGGCTGGTGGAGCGGGTCCAGGACATCGAGGACGAGGCTCAGGCGGCCACGCACCGAGACATCATCGACCTCGCCGACGAGCTGGCGTTGGTCCGCGAGGAGCTGCAGCGGCTGCGCCACGCGAACGCAGCCACCGACTCCGACGCGAGCGAGCGCCCACCCGACGAACGGCCTTGACACCGCACTCCCCCAGCCACAAGATGCGGATGAACCCCACCGGTGCCGCCCGCTCGGCCGCGCCTCAACGATCGGGCCATGCCGCATGAGCGATCCCACCGAGACCAACCCCGACCTCTACAAGCTCGTGTTCGAGAACGAGCGAGTCCGCGTCCTGGAGTACCGGGACGTGCCGGGCGACAGCACCGACCCGCACAGCCATCCCGACAGCGTGATGGTGACGCTGTCGGACTTCGACCGGAAGCTCACGGTGGGCGACCAGGAGCGCGAGGTGTCGCTGACGTCCGGCCAGGCGAACTGGTTGCCCGCGCAGACGCACCGGGGCGAGAACATCGGCTCCTCGCCGACGCACGTCATCTTCGTCGAGCTGAAGGATCCCGCGCCGGGCGAGCCCGCGGCATCGACGGCACTCGGCCCGCAGTAGGTCAGCGGGCGGGGTCCTCGCCGAACGCCCGGGGATGGCGGTCCTTGTCGATGGCGGCGTTGATGGCCGCGCCGATCAGCACCGAGATCGACAGCACGTACAGCCACAGCAGCACCGCGATGGGTGCGGCCAGCGGCCCGTAGATCGAGGCGCCGCCGGACGACCACCCGAGCGCCCAGCGCACGAAGAAGCTGCCCAGGATCCACATCGTCAGCGTGAACACGGCACCGGGGATGCCCGAGCGCCACGTCTTCTTCGCCGGGACCGACAGGTGGTACAGCGTCGCCATGAAGCCGACCGAGAGCACCAGCACGAGCGGCCAGTACATCTCGCGCAGGAAGGCGGCCTCGTCCGGGACGATCTCGGCCACCACGTCCGGCCCGACCAGCACGAGCGGCACCGCCACGATGCCGATGACCAGGGCGATGACGTAGAGGCTGAACGACAGGGCCCGGGTCTTGACGATGCCGCGATGACCGCCGAGCCCGTACATGATCGAGATGGTGTCGATGAAGACGTTCAAGGCACGAGAGCCGGACCACAGGGCGAGCACGAAGCCGATGGAGATGACGTCGATGCGACCGCCACCCAGCACGTCGTCGAGCGTCGGCACGATGACCTCGTCGACGGTCGACGGTGTGAGGGCCTGCGAGGCGAGGTCGACGACGCGGTCCTTGAGGACGTCGACCTGGCTGACCTGGTACTGCCGGGCGATGTAGCCGATCGTGCCGGCGAGGCCGAAGATCAGCGGCGGGAGCGAGAGGATCGCGAAGAAGGCGGCTTCCGCGGCGAGGCCCGTGACGCGGTAGCGGAAGCAGCTGCTGACGGTGCGCGCGACGAGTCGCTGGGCGGCCAGGAGGGACGGTGGGCGACCCACGTCCGAGACGCCCGGCCGATCTACCGGTTCCACCGCCATGGCCCTACGGTAGCGACATGGATCCGCTCCAGCGTGCACCGATCAACCAGTCTGTCCCGCTGGTTGGTTACGACGTCGCCGCCGCGGATCAGGCTCTCCTCGACGCCGTCGACGCCTTCGGTGGCGAGCACGCGCCAGACGTCCGCGCCTCGCTGACGCCGATCGGGCGTCTCGCCGGGTCCGAGGAGGCTCGCGAGCACTGGCACCTCGCCAACGAGAACGAGCCGGTGCTCCGCACGAACGACCGCTTCGGCCACCGCATCGACGAGGTCGAGTTCCACCCGTCGTGGCACTGGTTGATGACGCAGGGCGTCGGGTTCGGCCTCACCGCGGCACCGTGGGTCTCGCAGAGCCCCGTGGCGCACCTGCAGCGGGCCGCCGGGTTCTTCACGTGGGGCCAGTCCGAGCAGGGCCACATGTGCCCGATCACCATGACGTACGCCGTCGTCCCGGCGCTGCGCACCGACGACGCGCTCGCGAAGCAGTGGATCACCGGGCTCGCCTCCACCACCTACGACTTCGGCCTGCGCCCGCCCGAGGCGAAAGCCGGCCTGCTCGCCGGCATGGGGATGACCGAGAAGCAGGGCGGCTCCGACCTGCGCACGAACTCGACCGTCGCGCGGTCCACCGACGTGCACGGCGAGTACCTCCTCACCGGCCACAAGTGGTTCACGTCGGCCCCGATGAACGACGTCTTCCTCGTGCTCGCGCAGGCGCCGGACGGCGTCACCTGCTTCGTGGTGCCGCGGGTGCTGCCTGACGGCAGCCGCAACGCCGTGCAGCTCGTCCGGCTCAAGGACAAGCTCGGCAACCGATCGAACGCCTCCAGCGAGCTCGAGCTGCACGAGGCACACGGCATCCGGCTCGGCGACGAGGGTCGTGGCATCCGCACGATCATCGAGATGGTCTCGGCCACCCGGATGGACTGCATCCTCGGGTCGTCCAGCATCATGCGCAAGGCGCTCGCCGAGGCGTCCTTCCACGCGGCGAACCGGGCTGCGTTCGGGTCGACGCTCGCCGACCAGCCGGCGATGGTCAACGTGCTCGCCGACCTCGCCGTCGAGAGCGAAGCAGCCACCACCCTCGCGTTGCGCCTGGCCGCAGCCGTCGACCAGCCGCACGACGCCCACGAGCAGGCCCTGCGACGCCTCGGCCTCGCCCTCGGCAAGTACTGGGTGTGCAAGCGGACGCCGTTCATGGTGGCCGAGGCCCTTGAGTGCCTCGGCGGCAACGGCTTCGTGGAGGAGTCCGGCCTGCCGCTGCTGTTCCGCGAGTCGCCGCTCAACTCCATCTGGGAGGGCAGCGGCAACGTCAACGCCCTCGACGTCCTGCGCGCCCTCGAGCGGGAGCCGGAGTCGCTGAACGCCTGGATCACCGAGGTCGGCGCGGTCCGCGGCGAGGACCCGCGCCTCGACGCCGCCGTCGAGCACGTGCTCACCGAGCTCGCCGACCTCTCCGACGCCGAGCACCACGCCCGGCGCATCACCTCCCGCATGGCGGTCTGCCTGCAGGGAGCCCTGCTGCTGCGGCACGGCGACCCGTCCGTGGCCGACGCGTTCTGCGCCTCCCGTCTCGGCGGCGACTGGGCAGGTACCTTCGGAACACTCCCCCGCGGCCTCGACCTTGCCGGCATCGTCGCGCGGACCACGCCGGAACTCACCTGAGGAGTCACCCCATCCGATCCCTGACGATCGCGGCCATCCTCGCCGCCATCACCACGTTCGTCGCCGCGCTCGCGCTGCGAGCCCCCGATGCCACCGTGGCCGTGCTGGCCGTCGCCGCCGTGGCCGTCCTCACCACCTGGGTCGCGACGCTCAGCACCACCGAGGAGGAGTCGGGCATCGCCCTCACGAGTCCCGCGGCCGCAGTGACGCTCGTCCTCGTCGGACGCAGGTCCGGAGCGATGCTGATGCCCCTCATCGCCGCCCAGGTCGTCGGCGCCGTGCTCGGTGGTCTCGCGGCACTGGGCCTCGACGACCAGCTCGGCGGATCGCTCGTGTGGTCCGACCCCACCCGGACGGCGACCGCAGTCGTGGTCGCGGTCCTCGCCATCCTGGCCGCCTGGGTGCTGCTGGCCATCGACGGCGGTGAGCATCCCGCGTGGGCGGCTCTCCCTCCCGTGCTCGCCGGCGCGTCGCTGGGCGTGGGCCTGGCGGTGGCGCTGAACCCGGCGGCCGTGCTCGGACTCGCGACGGCGGGGCTGGTGTCGTGGACGATCGCCGGCATCGCCGCCGGAGCGGGCATCGTCGCCGCCGTCATCGGCGCGTACGCCATCACCCTCGTCACTCCCCCGGAGTGACCTGAGCCACACCGGACGGCGCGACCAGCGCACCTCGTCTCGCCATACGGACCACTGTCCCGCATGTCGAGACGATCGCTTGTCCCGATCGCCTCGCAGTCCCCACACTGTCGTCATGTTGAGCGCGCACACCACCTGGCTCGTGGAGAGACTCCACGTCGACCTTGGTCGCGCCCGCTCCATGATGTGTCGCTGATCCTGCCCGAACCTGTCCTCTTCAGACGTTCGCGCGGAACCACCACCCTGCGTGGTTCCGGTGACCCCTCCCAGGAAGCGACCTCATGGTCTCCACCATCGACACCCCGGCGCCGATCATCCCGACGCCGACGCCGCTGCCCAAGCGCCCGCGACCGAAGCGCGGGGAGGGCCAGTGGGCCCTCGGCTACCGCGAGCCGCTCAACGCCAACGAGCAGTCCAAGAAGGACGACAACCCCCTCAACGTCCGGGCCCGGATCGAGAACATCTACGCGCCCCGAGGTTTCGACTCGATCGACCCGGGCGACATGCGCGGCCGCTTCCGCTGGTGGGGCCTCTACACCCAGCGACGTCCCGGCATCGACGGCGGCAAGACCGCGACGCTCGCGCCCGAGGAGCTCGACGACCGCTACTTCATGCTCCGCGTCCGCATCGACGGCGGCCGGCTCGACCTCGACCAGCTGCGCACCATCGCCGATCTGTCGATCGAGCACGCGCGTGACACCGCCGACCTGACGGACCGCCAGAACGTCCAGTACCACTGGATCGACATCACGGACGTCCCGACCGTGTGGGAGCGACTGGAGTCCGTCGGCCTCTCGACCCAGGAGGCCTGCGGCGACTGCCCGCGCGTCATCCTCGGCAGCCCGGTCGCCGGCGTCGCCCTCGACGAGATCATCGACGCGACCCCCGCGATCGACGCCATCGAGAGCCGGTACATCGGCGATCAGGCGTTCTCGAACCTGCCGCGCAAGTTCAAGACCGCCATCAGCGGCCATCCCGGCCACGACGTCGTGCCGCAGATCAACGACATCGCGTTCGTCGGCGCCGTCCACCCCGAGCACGGACCCGGCTTCGACGTCTGGGTCGGCGGCGGCCTGTCGACCAACCCGATGCTCGCGCAACGTCTCGGCACCTGGGTGTCGATCGACGAGGTGCCCGAGGTCTGGGAGGGCATCACCAGCATCTTCCGCGACTACGGCTACCGCCGGCTCCGGTCGCGCGCGCGGCTGAAGTTCCTCGTGGCCGACTGGGGCATCGAGAAGTTCCGCGACGTCCTGCAGACCGAGTACCTGCACCGCGAGCTCATCGACCTCGACGCGCCCGAGGTGCCGGAGACTCCCGTCGACCACGTCGGCGTGTTCCGCCAGCAGGACGGCCGGTACTTCGTGGGCACCGCACCGAGCGTCGGCCGCGTGTCCGGCACCCTGCTGCGCCAGGTCGCCGACGTGGTCGAGGCCCACGGCTCGACTCGAGTGCGCACGACGCCCATGCAGAAGCTCATCGTCCTGGACGTCGAGGAGGACCGTGTCGAGTCCCTCGTCGCCGCGCTCGACGAGCTGGGCCTGCACGCCCGGCCCTCGCAGTGGCGGCGCAACACGATGGCCTGCACCGGCATCGAGTACTGCAAGCTCGCGATCGTCGAGACGAAGGTCCGCGCGGCCGAGCTGGTCACCGAGCTGGAGCAGCGCGTCCCCGAGCTGGACACGCCGATCACCGTCAACGTCAACGGGTGCCCGAACTCCTGCGCCCGGATCCAGACCGCCGACATCGGGCTCAAGGGCCAGCTGGTGATGGATGAGAACGGCGAGCAGGTCGAGGGATTCCAGGTCCACCTCGGCGGCGCGCTCGGTCTCGAGGCCGGGTTCGGCCGCAAGCTGCGCGCCCACAAGGTGACGTCGGTGGAGCTCACCGACTACGTCGAGAAGGTGGTCCGCCACTTCCTCGACGACCGAGTCGACGGCGAGTCGTTCGCCGGCTGGGTCGGCCGCGCCGACGAGGAGCTGCTCCGATGACGTCGACCCCCGGCGCCCGCGCCGTCCCCTTCCACTGCCCGTACTGCGGCGACGAGGACCTGCGTCCGCACGGCGAGACCCACGGAGCGTGGGAGTGCCGCGCGTGCCAGCGAGCGTTTGCCCTGAAGTTCATCGGAATCCTGAACCCAGCCCTCCGGGCCCACCCGGACGGCGACCACCTCGAAAGGGGGACAGCACCATGACCGCACCAGCACTCATCGCCCTCGCCCACGGCAGCCGCGATCCGCGTTCGGCCGCCACCATCCATGCCCTGACGGAGGTCGTGACGTGCATGCGTCCCGACCTGCGCGTCGAGGCGGCGTACCTCGACCTCGCCGACCCGTCGTTCGACACCGTCGTCGACCGGCTGGTCGCCGAGGGTCACGGAGAGATCGTCGTCGTGCCGCTGCTCCTGACCGAGGCCCATCACGCCTCGGTGGACGTCCCCCAAGTCGTCGACGCGGCACTGCAACGTCATCCGGGTGTCAAGATCGGCATCACGAAGGTCCTCGGAGTTGAGCAGGTGTTCCTGCAGGTCCTGGACCGACGCCTGAGGGAGACCCTGTCGAAGAACCGCGTCCGGGAGCTCGATGCACTCGTGCTGGCCGGGGCCGGGTCGACCGACCCGCTCGCCAACGCGGCCATCGCCCGCGCCGCCCGCGCGTGGGGCGCCCGGCACAAGCTGCCGACCATCGCCGCGTTCGCATCCAGCGCCCCGCCGGCCGCCGGTGAGGCGGTGCGGTCGCACCGCGCCGACGGACGCCGCCACATCGCGGTGGGCATGCTGTTCCTCGCCCCCGGCTTCCTCAGCGACCGCGTCACCGAGCTGGCTCTGGAGGCCGGAGCCGTCGCGGTGGCCGAACCGCTGGGCGCCGACGAGGAAGTGGCCCGGGTGATCCTCGCTCGCTACGCCGTGGGCGCCGTCGACCTCGTGCCGCTGGAGCCGTTGTTCGCCTGACGTCGCGTCAACCCGCGGCGAGGCGGGCCTTGGCAGCGGCGACGTCGAAGTCGGCCACGGGCCAGGTGAGGTCGAGGGCCTGGAGGTGCTCGAGCAGCAGCGCGGCGACCGCCCAGTTGCGGTACCACTTGCGGCCGCTCGGCACGACGAACCACGGGGCGACGTCGGTGGAGCACCGCTGCAGCACCAGGTCGTAGGCGCGCTGGTAGTCGTCCCAGAGCGCACGCTCGTCGAGGTCGCCCGGATTGAACTTCCAGTGCTTGGAGGGATCGTCGAGGCGGGCGGCCAGACGCTCCTTCTGGTCGTCGGCGGTGATGTGCAGGAGGCACTTGACGATCGTCCCGCCGGCCTCGACGTACGCCTGCTCGAAGTCGTTGATCGCGCCGTAGCGACGCTCGATCTCCTCGGGTGGAGCGAGCTCACGGACCCGGCAGATCAGCACGTCCTCGTAGTGCGACCGGTCGAAGACACCGATGTGGCCGGGTGTCGGCAGCCCCTTCTCGATCCGCCACAGGAAGTCGTGCTCCAGCTCCTCCGGGGTCGGCTTCTTGAAGGACGTGATGGTCAGGCCCTGCGGGTCGACCAGTCCCGCGGCGCTGCGGATGACGCCGCCCTTGCCGGACGTGTCCATGCCTTGCAGCACCAGCAGCACCGAGCGGCCGTCGCCGGCGTTCCCCTGCGCCCAGAGGCGTTCCTGCAGGTCGGCGAGCTCCTCACCGACCTCGGGCATCGCCGCCTTGGCGTCCTTCTTGTCACCGTCGAAGCCGGGGGTCGACCGCGAGTCGACGTCGGCCAAGGTCGTGACACCGGCCAGGTGGTCTCGAAGCGAGCCCGTCATGGCCGCAGTATGCCCCACCCGGAGGCCGACTCAGCGGGCTCGCATGGGCCCGCCGGACCGGTCGTGGGCCTCGGCCACGATCTCGGCGACGACCGACAGGGCGATCTCGCCCGGCCCCTTGCCGCCGAGATCATGGCCGGCCGGAACGTGCAGCTTCTCCAGGCCGCCAGCACCTTCTGCGCCCAGGTCGGCGAGCAGCTGCTCCGAGCGCCGCCGGCTCGCCATCATCGCGACGTACGACGCCGATGACGCCAGGGCGGCGCGCAGGACGCGGGGTGCATCCGGTGCATCGTGGTCGCAGAGCACCACCGCGTCACCGGGCTGCGGGTCGACGTCGTCGAGCCCCGGCCCGCCGTCGTCCGCGGCGATCACGACGACCTCGTGCCCCACGGTTCCGGCGATCGTCTCGATCGCGGTCGCGATCGGGTTCGACGAGAGCACGAAGACGCGCCCACGCCGCACCTCCTCGGTTCGCCACGGTTGCTCACGCTCTGCCATGAGCACAGCGTGCCATGCGCGCGGCCCGCTCCACCGCGAGCGGAACGCCCCCTACGCTCACGTCATGGATCCGGACCTGTATGCGTACCCCGATGCCGACCGGCCGTGGGTGCGCACCAACTTCGTCGCCACGGTCGACGGCGGTGCCTACGACGCCGAAGGCCGCACCTCCACGCTCGGCGGCGACGCCGACACCGAGGTCTTCCAGCTGTTGCGCAGACTGGCCGACGTCATCGTGGTCGGCGCGGGCACCGCCCGGATCGAGGAGTACGGCACGTCGTCCACGCCCCTCGCCCTCGTCAGTCGGCGCCTCGACATCCCGGAGGGCCTCATCGGACCCGGGCTCGTCGTCGTCACCACCACCGATGCCCCCGCCGACCGCCGGTCAGCCCTGCGGGACGCGGGTGTCGACGTGATCGGTCGCGGTGAGATCGAGGTCGACTGGTCAGCCGTGCTCGCGGAGTTCGACCGACGCGGGTGGCGCCACGTCCTGTGCGAGGGCGGCCCGACGCTGCACGGTGAGCTCGTGACCCTCGATCTCGTCGACGAGGTGTGCCTGACGATCGCGCCGACACTCACCTCCGGCGACGCGCCGCGCATCGCGCACAGCCGCCACCCGGTCTCGCTCGGCATGACGCTGGCGCACGCGATCGCGGTCGAGAACGTCCTGCTCACGCGCTGGGTGCGGGATCGGACGTAAACTGAGGGAACCGGCGAAGGAGTCGACATGTATGACGTGACCTTGCTCATCGAACGTCAGCTCACGGCCCTGGACGCCGACCAGGTGATCGCCCTGCACGAGGGTCTCGACGACACCGTCCGCTACCACCTGGTGCTGCCGGTGGACACCTCCGCCTCGATGCTCGCGTCGTCGATGAGCGCGCTCGGCGGGGGCCAGATCATGACCGTCACCGACGCCGACGTCGTGGCCGACGTGCAGCGGGAGCTCGCCGCGGCGGGTCAGGCCGAGCTCGATGCCAGCGCGGCCCTGCTGACCGATCGCGGACAGCAGATCACCGCCACCCTCACCGAGGACGATCCCATCTCCGCACTCTGCGCGATGGTGGCCGACACCGGCTCCTCGGAGGCGATCATCCTCACCGAGCCCCACGTCGTGCAGGAGTTCCTGCACATGGACTGGACCTCGCGGGCCAAGCGCAAGCTCGACGTCCCGACACTGCACCTGCTCGAGCACGTGCCGTTCTCCGCCCAGGCGCCCTGAGTCCGCCGACCCGGCCTCTTCACCTCGTCACCGGTCACGACTGTGGTTCGCTGGTCCGCTTCAGTAGCCTTGAGTCATGGCCAACCCTGTCGAGAAGACCGAGGACGAGTGGCGCTCCGAGCTGAGTGCCGCCGAATACCACGTGCTGCGCGAAGCCGGCACCGAGCGCCCGTTCAGCCATTCGTACGAGACCGACCCCACCGTCGGCGTGTACGCATGCCGCGCCTGCGGTGCCGAGCTGTTCCGCAGCGAGACCAAGTTCGACGCGCACTGCGGCTGGCCGGCGTTCTACGCCCCGCTCGCCGAGGACCGCGTCGAGTACATCGAGGACAAGTCCCTGTTCTCGACCCGCACCGAGGTGCGCTGCGCCACCTGCCACTCACACCTCGGTCACGTGTTCGAGGGCGAGGGCTTCGACACTCCCACCGACCAGCGCTACTGCATCAACGGCATCAGCCTGCAGCAGGTGCCTGACGACGAAGCGAGCCCAGCCTGACCGACGGGCCTGAGCTCACGGCCAGAGCGAGGTGAGCTCGGTCATGGTGTGCGCCCGGCCGGTGTAGAACGGGATCTCCTCGCGCACGTGCCGGCGGGCGCGACTGGCCCGCAGCTCGCGCATGAGGTCGACGATGCGGTGCAGGAGATCCGCCTCGAAGGCGAGGATCCACTCGTAGTCGCCGAGCGCGAACGACGCCACGGTGTTGGCGCGGACGTCCGGGTAGTCGCGCGCCTGCATGCCGTGCTCGCGCAGCATGTCGCGACGTTCCTCGTCCGGCAGCAGGTACCACTCGTACGACCGCACGAACGGGTAGACGCACACGTACGGATAGGTGGGCTCGTCGGTCATGAACGCCGGGATGTGCGACTTGTTGAACTCCGCCGGACGATGCAGGGCCATCTGCGACCAGACCGGGGCCATGCGCGCGCCGAGTGCGGTGCGGCGGAACGAGTTGTAGGCCAGCTGCAGGGCGTCCGACGTCGGTGCGTGCCACCAGATCATCAGGTCGGCGTCGGCTCGGAGCCCGCTGACATCGTAGGTGCCGCGCACCACGACGTCGTCCTCGGCGAGCTTCGCGATGAGCTCGTCGACCTCGGTCGCCTCGGCCGTCCGGTCGGCGCCGGCCTCAGCCGGACCGAACACCTGGTCGAGGCGGAACACCGACCACATCGTGTACCGGATCGTGTCGTTGATCTCCTTGGCCAGCTTGCCCTTGTTCTCCACCATGGCCCTAGTCTCCCAACTGGGCGAGAAGTCGCCGCACGGCGTCCTGGGCCGACCCGATGACGGCCGGGACGCCCACGCCCCGGTAGGCGGCGCCGCACAGCTCCAGACCCGGGACGGCCGCGATCGCTCGGTCGACGATCCCGATGCGGTCGAGGTGGCCGACCTCGTACTGCGGCAGGGCTCCGCCCCACCGCTGCACGTGCCACGCCGTGGGCTCGGGGAGGTGTCCGAGCGCGGTGCGGAGGTCCGCGATCGCCGTGGCCGCGACAGTGGCGTCGTCGTGGTGCAGCAGTGCGGTGTCGCCGAACCGGCCGACCGAGGCCCGCAGCACGGTGCGCCCGGACTCGCCGAGCCAGGCCCACTTCTGGGACGAGAAGGTCGCGCCCTTGATGGCTGTGCCGTCCACCGGTGGGACCAGGAAGCCCGAGCCGGGCAGGTCGAGGTCGTCGTCGACCACGACGGTCACGAGCGCCGTGCTTGCGTACTCGATGCCGGCCAGCTCGAAGGCGGCTTCCGGCGCGGCTCCGGCCAGCAGTCGTCCGGCCGCCGGACCCGGCGTGGCCACCACGACCGCGTCCGCGGACTCGTGGCCGCCGGCCAACGTCAGCTGCCACCCGGCGCCGACCCGCTGGAGATCCCGGACGACCGCACCGGTGCGGATCTCGGCCCCGGCGGCGTCCGCCAGGGCAAGCGGCAGCCGACCGACGCCGCCCACGATCCCGGCGAAGACCGGGCCGCCGTCACGCGTCGAGGACACCGCCGCAGCCCCCGCGAGCAGGTCCTCGCCCAGGGCCCGGATGGGCGCACCGGCGGCGGCGAGCGACAAGTCGTCCGCGCGACCGGCGTAGACGCCGCCGAGCAGCGGCTCCACCAGTCGCTCGAGGATCTCATCACCCACCCGGGTCCGCACGAACTCGCCGACCGAGACGTCACCGGTCGGCAGCGGGGTCGGCCGCGACACCGGAGGCTGCTCGACGATGCCCGAGGCCATCAGGGCGTCGAGGTCGGACGGGACCCCCATCACGCTCGGCGGCATCGTGCGCAGTGCGCCTCGAGTCCAGATGGCGGCCGAGATCGTGGCGGGGTTCGCGGTCAGGTCTCCGAGCCCCAGCTCGGTGAGCAGGGCGGTTGCCTCCGGACGGCGCGCCAGCAGGGCCTCGGCACCGACGTCGACCGTCACGCCGTCGATCTCGGCGAGCCGGAGCTTGCCGCCGATCCGGTCGGCACCCTCCAGCACCACGACGTCGAGGCCGGCCTTGCCGAGCTCGTACGCGGCCGTCAGGCCCGCCACTCCCCCGCCGACGACGGCGACGCGCATCAGCTCGCGCCGGAGGGGCGCTGTGACTCCGCGTGGACGAAGTCGACCAACCGGGTGAGGGCGTCGGCGTCGGTGGCCGGCAGCACCCCGTGGCCGAGGTTGAACACGTGGCCGCGTGCGGACCGGCCTGCCTCGATGACCTCGGCGGCGCGGGCGTGCACGAGCTCGGTGGGGGCGAACAGCATCGTCGGGTCGAGGTTCCCCTGGACGGATCGGTCCGGACCGATGCGTCGCACCGCCTCGTCGAGGGGCACTCTCCAGTCGACCCCCACGACGTCAGCGCCGACGTCGCCCATCGCGCCGAGCAGCTCGCCGGTGCCGACGCCGAAGTGGATCCGCGGGACGTCGAGGTCGGCCACGGTGGCGAGCACGGCAGCCGAGTGGGGCGCGACGTACTGCTGGTAATCGGCCAGGGACAACGTGCCCGCCCAGGAGTCGAAGAGCTGGATGGCCGACGCGCCGGCCTCGACCTGCAGCCGCAGGTACTGCCCGGCGATGACCGCGAGACGCCCGAGCAGGGCGTGCCACAGCTCCGGGTCGCTGTACATGAGCTCCTTGGTGAGCCGGTGGTCGCGCGACGGCCCGCCCTCGACGAGGTAGGACGCGAGCGTGAACGGCGCGCCGGCGAAGCCGATCAACGGGGTGCCGCCGAGCTCGCCCACCAGGGCTTTCGCGGCGTCGGTGATGGAGGTGACGTCGTCGGGCACGAGGTCGCGGAGCTGGGCCAGCTGACCGTGGCTGCGGATCGGGTCGGCGATGACCGGCCCCGTGCCGGGCACGATGTCGAGGTCGACGCCGATCGCCTTCAGCGGGACGACGATGTCGGAGAAGAAGATCGCCGCGTCGACACCGTGCCGGCGCACCGGCTGCATCGTGATCTCGACGACCATGTCGGTGCGGAAGCACGACTCCAGCATCGGCACGCCCTCGCGGATCGCGAGGTACTCCGGCAGCGACCGCCCTGCCTGGCGCATGAACCAGACCGGGACGTGATCGGTCGGCTCGCCCCGGCAGGCGCGAAGGAAGGCACTGTCGGCAAGCGTCGCGGTCACGTGCCGATTGTGTCAGGACCCGCGAACTGCAGCCGGTTCGAGTGTCGCAACCTGCAGGTGACCGCCGACACGCCTACGATCGCCTCTGTGGGTGTCCGTAGCGAGATCGACCGCACTCCCCCGGCCTTCACTGCTGCAGTCGAGCAGGTGGGCCACGCCGTGTTGCGGCCGGAGGTGACCGTCGACACGATGCCCGCCCCCCAGCGCATCGCCCCGTTCGCGCATGCCGTGAGCGGCGACGTCATGGCCGGGCCGATCGGTGGCAAGAACCGGCCGGGCGGCGACGACGAGATCGGCACCGGGCGCTTCATCCTGCTGCACGACCCGGCCGGCAACGATGCATGGGGCGGCACGTTCCGCTGCGTCACGTTCGCCCGCGCCGACGTCGAGGCCGAGATGGCCGCGGATCCCGCACTTCCCACCGTCGGCTGGAGCTGGCTCACCGATGCCCTCGACGCCCACGGCGGCGAGTACAGCGCGGCCAGCGGGAGCGTCACGGTCGTGCACACCGAGGGATTCGGCGACATGTCCGCCGACGGCCCCGATGCGCAGATCGAGGTCCGCGCCTCCTGGACCCCCACGTCGAGCATGGGTCCGCACGTCAGCGCCTGGGCCGACCTGCTGTGCGCGATTGCCGGACTCCCACCGCTCGCGCCCGGAGTCATCCCGCTCCAGCCCCGCAGGCGTGGTGCGCGTTGACGGACGACGAGACCACCCCCCCGACGAACGATGAGGTCGCTCCTCCTCCCCTACCCCGGTTGAGCCTGCGGGACCCGCTCCCACCCGTCATCGAGGACGGCACCGCGCTGCAGGCCTATTGCGACGCGATCGCGGCCGGATCCGGCCCCGTGGCCCTCGACGCCGAGCGGGCGTCCGGTTACCGCTACTCCCAGCGCGCCTACCTCGTGCAGGTGCGCCGCGAGGGTGCCGGCACCGCGCTCATCGACCCCATCGGCTTCCGCGACCTCGCCCCGCTCGACGACGCCATCGGCGGCGACGAGTGGATCCTGCACGCGGCCACCCAGGACCTCGCCTGCCTCGCCGACATCGGTCTCCGGCCGCGCCGCCTGTTCGACACCGAGCTGGCCGGGCGACTGCTCAACCTGCCGCGGGTCGGCCTGGCCTCCCTGGTGGAGCACTACCTCGACCAGAGCCTGGCCAAGGAGCACTCCGCCGCCGACTGGTCGACGCGCCCGTTGCCCGAACCCTGGCTGATCTATGCCGCCCTCGACGTCGAGGTCCTCATCGAGCTGCGCAACCACATCGCGGCCGACCTGGAGGAGGCCGGAAAGATGGAGTGGGCCTTGCAGGACTTCGAGGCGCTGCTGTCCTTCGGCGGTCCCCCGACGCGGGCTGAGCCGTGGCGTCGCACGTCCGGCATCCACCACGCCCGCGGCCGTCGAGCGCTCGGCCTCGTCCGGGCGATCTGGGAGGCCCGCGACGCCATCGCCGCCGAGCGGGACGTCACGCCTGGCCGCATCCTGCCCGACTCGTCCATCCTCGAGATGGCCCGCACCCCACCGACCGACCTCACCGAGCTCAAGCAGATGAAGGTCATGCGCAACCGTGGGCCGCGACGGTTCGTGAGCCAGTGGCACGACGCCATCGAGCGCGCGCTCGGCATGCCCGAGACCGAGCTGCCGCGGTCCTCGCCACGTCGCGACGGACCACCGCCGCCCCGCGCCTGGGCCGAGAAGTTCCCGGAGGCCGCCGATCGGCTCGGTCGCTGCCGCGAGGCAGTCCAGGAGCTGTGCGAGCTGCACAACCTCCCGGCGGAGAACCTGGTCAGCCCGCAGCTCGTCCGCGGGCTCGCGTGGGAACCGCCCGAGGTCATCTCGATCGCCTCGGTCACCGAGGTCCTCAGCGACGGCGGCGCCCGGCCGTGGCAGATCGAGCTCACCGCCGGCCTGCTCACTGACGCGCTCACCTCCGACTGACCGCGTCCCTCCGCCACACCCGGCGCGGGGGACGCAGCGTGACCGGATGCGGACTACCGTGGTCGCATGAGCGAGCGCACCGGGACGCAGCCGTGACCGACTTCCGCCGCCCAGCCTTGCCGGGTCCGGCGTTGTTCGAGGCTCAGGCCGAGGACGCCGATCCCGCCGAGCTCGCCGCCGCCGGCCACCGCATCGCCCACCTGCTCGTCCGCGGACCGCACGACGACGCCGACGCCGGCCTCGTCACCCGGGTGCTGCACCTGGCCGACGAGGAGGGTCTCGGCGTCATTGCCGACCTGTGGTCGCACGCTGCACCCGACAGCGTGGCCGGCGCGTTGTGGCGTCTCTACCTGCTCCGCACCTGGGTGCACGGCGAGCCGACCCAGGCGGCCCACGAGTTCGCCGCGGGCAAGGCCTACGCCCCCGTGCACGAGGTCCTGGCCGGCGTCGTCGATCCTCCCGGTCCGGAAGAGGTGCTCACGCTCGTCGACACCGTCGTGCGGGGAATCGTCGGGGTGGACTTCGACGTGACGCTCGACCGAGCGGCCGCGTTCGCCCACATCGTCGGCGTCGGTCGCGCCCAGCTCGACTCCTGCGATCCCGGCAGCGCAGCCCGTCTTGTCGACATGGCCACCCACCTGCGCCGGGCCGCCACGCTCGAGCGCGAGGGAACTCTCCACTGACACACCCTCCGCGCCCTTGCTCGTTCGTCGTGCTCGGTTACGCTGGTCAGGCGCCGGGTCGTGGCAGCCCCGGGTCCCAATATCAGCCGCTTCGAGCGGCCAAGCGCCGTGAGGTGCTCCCCGGCCCGGCGCAAACATCGCCCCAGGCGTCAGTCCGCGAACGTCGTGTACGACTGCTCCGGCCGGCCGAGCCCGGCAAGCTCCTGGAGCACAGCCGCGGTCGGCTGCCAGCCGGCCGCCTCGACGTTGGACGCCACCTGCTCCGGACGCGTCACGCCGGCGATGACACTGGCCACGGCCGGTTGGGCCGCCAGGCCGCCGATGGCCAGCTGCAGCAACGACACGTCCTGTCGATCGGCGAACTCCTGCAGCTCCTCGATCCGGTCCCAGTTCGCGCCCTCGAGCCGCCGGGCCTGTTCCGAGAGCGCGAGCCGGGTCCCGGCGGGAGCGTCCTCGCCGCGCCGGTACTTGCCGGTCAGCAGGCCGTAGGCCAGGGGAAAGTACGGAAGGACCGAGACGCCGAGCTCGAGACAGGCCGGGGTGAGCTCGACCTCTGCGGTCCGGTTGTAGAGCGAGTACTCGTTCTGGGCGGTGACGAACCCCGAGAGCTCCTGCGTGCGGGACGTCCACGTCGCATCCACCAGCTGCCAGGCCTTGAAGTTCGAGCATCCGATCGCTCGGACCGTGCCGGCGGTGACAAGTGCGTCCAGTGCCTCCAACGTCTCCTCGATCGGCGTTCGCGGATCGGGGACGTGCATCTGGTACAGGTCGATGTAGTCGGTGCCCAGCCGCTTGAGGCTCCCCTCCACCGACGTGCGGACGTAGTCGGCCGAGCCGCGCCGACCGTGGTCGTCACCGCTGGCTCCGTTCATGTCCATGCCGAACTTCGTGGCGACCACGACGTCGTCGCGGCGCGACCCGAGAGCCCGTCCGAGCAGCTCCTCGCTCTCGCCACTGCCGTAGACGTCGGCGGTGTCGAAGAACGTCGCGCCGTGCTCGATGGCCGCGTCGACGACCCGGGTGACCTGGTCGGCGTCGATACGTTTGCCGAAGGCGTTGCAGCCGATCCCGACGACTGGTACCTCGATGCCACTGGACCCGAGCAGGCGGCGCGGAAGGCTCATGCGACCAGCCTACGGAGGCCGCAACAGGGCCACCTAGACTCGCCCGCATGACGCTGAGCCCCGCCGCTTGGCGCGCCCTGGCCGCCTTCGTGGTCGTCGCCGGCGCGTTGACCCTCGCGCTCACCAGCTCGGCCAAGCTCGGCCTTGACCTGCGCGGCGGCACCCAGATCGTCCTGGAGACCAAGAGCACCGATCGCGTGACGGCCGACGCCGAGTCCACCGACCGCGCGCTGGAGGTGCTGCGCGGCCGGGTCGATGCGCTCGGCGTCTCCGAGCCGACGCTCGCCCGTTCCGGTGAGAACCGCATCATCGTCGAGCTGCCCGGGCTCCAGGACCCGCGTGAGGCCGCAGACGTCATCGGACGCACCGCTCAGCTCACCTTCCACGAGGTGCTCCGGATCCCTCCTCCGGACACCGAGCCGACGAGTGACGTGACTGACGGTGAGCAGGTGGTCAGCGACGAGGACGGCAACCCGATGGTCATCGGTGCACCGCTCCTGGACGGCAACGGGGTCTCCGACGCCGTCGCCGCCACGCCCGAGCAGGGCGTCGGCCAGTGGGTCGTCAACGTCGACTTCGGCGGCGAGGGGCGCGAGGGATGGCGCCGGCTCGTGAGCGACGCCTGCGCCAACCCCGAAGCCGGACAACGGGTGGCGATCCTGCTCGACGACGAGGTGATCTCCTCCCCCGGCGTCGTTCCCGAGCTGTGCGCCTCCGGCGGCGGCAGCTCGACGAGCATCAGCGGCAGCTTCACCCAGGCCTCCGCCAACGACCTGGCCGTCCTCATCAAGGGCGGCGCGCTGCCCGTGCCGGTGGAGGTCATCGAGCAGCGAACCGTCGGTCCGACGCTGGGCGAGGCGGCCATCGACGCCTCGATCGAGGCCGCGATCATCGGCATCGCGCTCACCGGCCTGTTCATCCTGTTCATCTACCGCCTGGTCGGCCTGATGACGACGATCGCGCTCGCGGCCTACGCGATCATCGCCTATGGGCTCCTGGTGTGGCTCGGGGCGACCCTGACGCTGCCGGGCCTGGCCGGCTTCGTGCTGGCGATCGGGTTGGCGATCGACGCGAACGTGCTGGTGTTCGAGCGAGCACGGGAGGAACACGCCCAACGTCAGCAGGCGGGCCTCGCGCCTGCACTCTCGACCGGATTCACCAAGGCGTGGTCGGCCATCCTCGACTCCAACGTGACGACGCTGCTCGCCGCGGCGCTGCTGTTCTTCCTGGCCTCCGGACCGGTGAAGGGCTTCGGCGTCACGCTCTCGATCGGTGTGGTCGCCTCGATGTTCTCGGCGCTGGTCGTGACCCGGGTCCTGGCGGAGTGGGCGGTCAAGCGCGGTCCGGTTCGCGCTCGTCCGGGCATCAGCGGCATCGCCGGCCAGGGCAGGCTGCGACGGTGGCTGGCCGAGGACGGCCCGGACCTGATGCGTCGCTCGGGAACATGGGTCGCGGTGACGGCGCTGGTGGCGGTCGTGTCGGTCATCGGCATCGTCGGACGCGGACTCGACCTCGGCGTGGAGTTCACCGGCGGGCGACTGCTGGAGTTCTCGACGTCGTCGACGCTCGACCCCGAGTCGGCGCGCGAAGCCGTGAGCGACGCCGGGTACCCGACCGCCATCGTGCAGTCGTCCTCCGGAACCGGCGACGCGGAGAACATCACCGTGCGCAGCAGCACGTTGACCAACGACCAGGCCTTCGAGATCGAGCAGGCGCTCGGCACCGTGGCCGCCGACGTCACCAAGGAGCGGGACGAGCTGATCGGCCCGAGCCTGGGCGATGAGCTGCGCAACAAGGCGCTGATCGCCTTCGGCGTCGCGATCGCCGCTCAGATGATCTATCTCGCCTGGCGATTCCGCTGGACCTTCGCGGCCGCCGCCGTGCTGTCGATGACGTCGGTCGTGCTCACCGTGGTGGGCGTGTTCGCGTGGCTCGGCAAGCCGATCGACGGGGTGTTCCTCGCCGCCGTGCTGTCGATCATCGGTCTCGCCGTCAACGACACGATCGTCGTGTTCGACCGCATTCGCGAGCACACGCGCGAGAATCGCGGCCGTCCTCTGCGCGGCGTCGTCAACGACGCGATCCTGCAGACGATCCCCCGCACCGTGAACACCGGGCTGGGCGCGATGTTCATCCTCGCCGCGCTGGCCGTGCTGGGCGGCAGCTCTCTCACCGACTTCGCGATCGCCCTGCTGCTGGGACTCGGATTCGGCATCGTCTCGACCATCTTCACCGCGTCGGCCCTGGCGACCGTGTTCGAGGAGCGATGGCCCTTCGACCCGACCGACCCGAGGAACCGCACCATCGATCCGTACGCGCACATCCAGGATCGACCCAGCGACGGTGCCGTGGTGTGAGCCGGCGGCGGCCGGTCGGCGTCACGCCACGTCCGGGGGGCGGCCTCAGCCGAACGGCAGCACGTCGGGCGACAGCGCCGCGGCGCGAGCCACGGCGGCGGTCATCCGGCGGCGGTGGTGCCGGCGGCACAGCACCTCGTAGCCGATCGACGGCGCGGGCCGGTCGACGTCCTCCACGTCGCCCACCACGATGACCTCCCCCTCGGTGACCATCTCGCCGTTCTCGGTGCGGGCGTTGTGGGTGGCCCGCTCGCCGCACCAGCACAGCGCCTCGACCTGGAGCGTGTGGACCCGGTCGGCCAGCTCGATGAGCCGGGCCGAGCCCTCGAACAGGCGGCTCCGGAAGTCGGTGAGGATGCCGAAGGCGAACACGTCGATGGACAGCTCGTCGACGACCTTGGCGAGCTGGTCGACGTGCTGACGCGTGTAGAACTGCGCCTCGTCGCAGACCAGATAGTCGATCCGCCCACCGTGGGTGAGGGAATCGACGACGTGGTTCCAGAAGTTCAGCTCGGGGGTGACCTCGATCGCCTCCACCTCGAGGCCCAGTCGGCTCGACAAGGTGGCCACCCCGGCCCGGTCACGCGACGTGAAGACCCGTCCGACCCGCCCACGGGCCCGATGGTTGTGGTCCAGCTGCAGCGCGAGGGTGCTCTTGCCGCAGTCCATCGTGCCCGAGTAGAAGTTCAGCTCCGCCACGGCGCCCATCCTGCCAGTCGCGCGTCGGCGGCGGACACCGTGTCAGCCGGCGATCAGGACGGGGATGCTGAGCTCGGGCTCGGTGACGGAGCCGTGGAACCCGCGCATCTTCATCTCGATCGCGAAGTCGACCGAGGAGAACACCGCGAAGTCGCCGAGCGAGGCGACGACGACGTCGCCGATGCGCCCGCGCACCTCCGGCGCGATCGGTCCGAACCAGTCGTCGAGCCCGTCCTGCGTGGCCACCACGGCTCGCTCCCCCAGCATCTCGCGCCACCGTGCGGCGACGGCGCTCTCGGCGCCGCTGCGGGTGTAGAGGTGTCGGAACCGGGCCTCGCCGGCGACCATGACGACGTCGTCGCGCAGCACCGGATGTTCGTCCAGATCGAAGCGGTGCCGCTGCGGTAGGTCGATCATGCCGTGGTCGGCCGTGATCAGCAGGACGGTGTCGTCGGGAAGGTTGGCGCGCAGCTCGGCGATGTCGGCGTCGACCGAGCTGAGCGCCTCGCGCCACTGCTCGGACCGGCATCCCTTGGCGTGCCCGGTGTGGTCGAGCAGCGACTCGTACGCGTAGACGACCCCGCGCGGGGCCGACTCCACGATGTCGACCACGACGTCGAGCCGCTCCCACGTGGAGTTCACGCCATGGAACGGGACCCCACGCTGGCTGCACAGCGTGAGTCCGGACGAGGCGAACTTGGCGTCGTTGACCGACGACGCGGCCACCCCGGCGTCCTGCAGCAGCTCGAGCACTGTGCGGTGCGGCTGCCAGGCGACGGGATCGACCGGTTGGTCCCACGTGAGGGAGTTGAGTCGCTCCCCGGTGGCCGGAACCCGACTGGTGTACCCGACGACGCCGTGCTCGCCGGGTCGCAGACCGGTGCCGAGGGAGGTGAGGCTGGTGGCCGTCGTGGAGGGGACGCCGCTCACGACGTCGTCGATGCCGGGCAGAGCGGACAGGAAGGGAGCGGAGGCCGCGTTGTCCCGGAGCAGGTGGAGCCCGAGCCCGTCGACGAGCATGACGACGAACCGCGGCGCGGTCGGCAGCCCGAGGACGTCGGTGAACCCGGGCACCCCGAGCGCTCCGCCCACCGAGGGCAGCAGCTCATCGAGCGTGTGTCGACCACGCGGGCCGTATCGCTCGGCCGAGGGGGCCGACGGCATCAGGCGTGACCGGCCGGCGTCGCGTGAGTGGTGGCCTCAGACAGGACGCGGGCGAACTCGAGCAGGCGGTGGACGGCGGCGCCGCCGTCGGCTGCGGCGCTGAGCCGCAACGAGAAGTCGTCGCCGGTGACGTTCCCGGTGTAGCCGTGGTCGGCCTCGCACTCGGGGTCGTCGCAGGCCGCCGGCTCGATGTCGATGCGCGACACGGCACCCCACCCCACGGTGAGCACCGCCTCCTCGAGCGCCTTCGACGAGGCGGAGACCATGCGGGTCACGACGACCGAGCGCACCTGGGCGATCGGCACGGCCTCGCTGGTGGTGGAGGTGTACGGCTTCGGCAGCAGGTCGTCCGGCGGGTGCTCGTCGGTGTGGACGAGGACGACGCGGGTGGGAGTGAGGGCCAGCACCGTCATGTGGCGCCGGACCTCGTCGTGGTCGAACGTGGGCTCGTGATGCACGACGTGGGCCGAGACGGTCTCGCCGGCCAAGGTGTCGCGCAGCCCCTCGGCGACGATCTCGGGGTAATAGCCGCTGCGAGAGACCTCGTCGAACACCTCGGGCGTGCGGTCGTGACTCATCACGTCAGCGTATCGCCCGTGGCGACCGGCTTGCTGAGGCGTCGGACGTACCACTCGCCCCGCCGATCGGCCGAGGGCACCACCTTGGCGCGGGCGCTCAGCGCCGTGAGCCCGTCCTGCCCGACGTGCACCGGCTCGAGGTCGAGCTCGGCGATCTCGGGGAGGTCGTCCTTCATCGCCGCGAGCCGAAGGATGACGTCCTGGACACCGGCGACGTCGACGGCCTCGGAACCGCGGTACCCGAACAGCAGCGGTGCCGAGCGCAGGTCGGAGATCATCGAGCTCGCGTCGCTGTCGGTGAGCGGGGGGATGCCGTACGACCGGTCGCCGAGCAGCTCGCTCGGTGCACCGGACAGCCCGAACGAGACGAGCGGGCCGAACAGGGCGTCCTCGGTGACCGAGAACGAGACCGGGATGCCGTCGGGGGCCTTGCGCTGCACGAAGAACTGGGTGTCCGCTCGCATGCCGGTCCAGGAGGTGAGGCTGTTCCAGGCCTCCTTCATGCTCTGGGTGTCGTGGATGTCGAACCAGATGTGGATGAGGTCGGGCCGCGAGCGAAGGTGCTCGCTGCCGGCCTTGAGCACGACGTCCCAGCCGAGCGTCTCCCCCGCGGCGATCGCCTCCTCCTCGGAGTGGACGTTGATCCAGCGCCACAGGTCGATGCCGTAGCAGGCGAGGAGCGCGTGGACCTGTTCGGTCGACAAGATGGCGCCGCGGGGAGCGGCGTCGAGGACCTCGCGCACGATGGCGCGCGCGTCGCCGGTGCGGTGGTCGGGCGCGATGGGGAACGAGCCGTGGTCGCGCGAGGCCCACTCCGCGTAGTTGACGACCCGCGCCAGCGCGCGGACGGCCGCCTCGGGCGCGGCGTACGACGGGACCGATCCGCGTCCGGCCGATCCGCCCTGCAGGTCGGTGACGCGGAGCAGCTCGGGCACGCCCTCGCTGCCGAGGAACGTCGAGACGATGGGCTTGTCGGACTGCTCCCCCACCGCGGCGAGAACGTTCGCCACCTCCTCGCCGCTGGTGTTGATCGGCGGGACGTAGACGGCCATCAGGGCGTCGACGTCGGGTCTGGCGAGGGCCTGCTCGAGCGCGACCTCGAAGTCGTCGGCCCCGGCGTCGGCGCCGAGCGAGACCGGCTCGAAGACCTGGAGCCCCGCCTCGGCAGCGGCATCGGTGACCAGCAGCGCCATGGCGTCGGAGTTGCCGACGACGGCGACCCGGTTGCCGGCCGGCAGCGGCTGGTGGGCCAGCAGCTGGGCGACGTCGAACATCTCGTCGAGGGTGTTGACCTGGATGACGCCGGCCTGGCGGAACATCGCGTCGACGGCCGCCTGGGGCGCCGTGCTGCGCTTGACCGCGTGCCCCACCGGGACGCCCTGGGTCGACCGGCCGGACTTGACCGCGACGATCGGCTTGGTGAGCGAGACCCGACGGGCGATGCGGGAGAACTTGCGCGGGTTGCCGATGGACTCCAGGTAGAGCAGGACGACCTCGGTGGCCGCGTCCTCCTGCCAGTACTGCAGGAGGTCGTTGCCGGAGACGTCGGCGCGGTTGCCCGCCGAGACGAACGTCGACAGGCCGAGCCCGCGACGCGAGACCGTCTCCAGGATCGCGGTGCCGAGGGCGCCGGACTGGCAGAAGAAGCCGACCCGGCCCTGCGGCGGCATGGTGGGGGCGAGGGAGGCGTTGAGCTGCAGGCCGGGCGCGGTGTTGATGACGCCGAGGCAGTTGGGGCCGATGATCCGCAGCCCGTAGCTCCGACTCAGGTTCACCAGAGCGCGCTGCCGCTTGCGACCGTCGGCGCCCTCCTCGGCGAAGCCGGCGGAGATGACGATCAGGCCGTGGACGCCCTTGGCCGCGCAGTCGAGCACCACGTCGGTGACGGACTCCGACGGGACGGCCACGATGGCCAGGTCGACGTCGTCCGGGACGTCCTGCACCGTCTTGTACGCCGGCAGCCCGGACACCGCCTCGGCCTGGGAGTTCACGGCGTAGACGCTGCCCTGGTAGCCGCCGAGCACCAGGTTGCGCACCATCGCCTGGCCGATCGAGTCCTGCCGGCGGCTGGCGCCGACCACGGCGATGCTGCGGGCGGCGAAGATGCGCTCGATGGACGCGGCCTCGGCGCGCTGCTCGCGGGCCCGCATGACCCCGATGGCCGAGTCGGTCGGGTCGATGCGGAACTCCAGCCGCTGGACCCCCTCCTCGAGGATGCTCTCGATCTCGTACCCCATCTCGCGGAAGATCTGCAGCATCCGGGTGTTGGCCGGCAGGACGTCGGCGATGAACCGGCCGATGCCACGCTCGCGGCCCGCCTGCGAGAGGTGCTCGAGCAGCAGCTGCCCGACGCCGCGTCCCTGGTGGGCGTCCTCGACCAGGAAGGCCACCTCGGCGGTGCCGTCCTCGGGGTCCGCGCCGGCCGCATCGGAGACGGCGTCGTAGCGTCCGACGCCGATGATGAGGTCGTGCAGCGTCACCACGAACGCCACCCGGCGATCGAGGTCGACGTGCGTGAAGCGCTCGATGTCCGAGGTCGAGAGCGTTGGGTGCGGGGCGAAGAATCGAAGGTACTTCGACTCATCGGAGACCCGTGAGTAGAAGTCGACGAGTCGATCGGCATCGTCGGGGACGATCGGGCGCAGCTGGGCGACGCGTCCGTCCTTCAGCAGGACGTCCGCGTCCCACTGCGTGCCGGGGCTTGCGCGCAGGTCGGAGGTGCCCTGGGGCTCGCTGCTCACGCAGCCCAACCTATCGGGTCGGCGCCCCCCACCCCGGGCCCGAAGCACGTGAGCAGACCCACGTCGGCACCCGTCCGGCGTGGCAGTGAGGGCTCGCACCACCGACACGGGAGAATGGGGGTTCGCTCGGAGCACAGGAGAGGACGCATGGCACGCACCACACGCCGGCCGCCGGAGGAGGAGTTCGACGAGCACATCATCGACACCGACATCACCGATGAGATGAGCTCGAGCTACATCGAGTACGCGTACTCGGTGATCTACTCCCGGGCGATCCCGGACGCCCGCGACGGCCTCAAGCCGGTGCAGCGTCGAACGCTGTACACGATGGACGAGCTGAACCTTCGGCCCGACCGCGGGCACGTCAAGAGCGCCCGTGTCGTCGGCGAGGTGATGGGCCGTCTGCACCCGCACGGCGACAGCGCCATCTACGACGCCCTGGTCCGGCTCGTGCAGCCGTGGTCGATGCGGCTCCCACTGGTCGACGGGCACGGCAACTTCGGCTCCCCTGACGACCCGCCTGCCGCGATGCGCTACACCGAGTGCCGCATGGACTCGCCGGCCGAGGCCATGACGGCGTCGCTCGATGAGGACACCGTCGACTTCCGCGCCAACTACGACGGTCGCGAGACCGAGCCGTCGGTCCTGCCCGCCGCCCTGCCCAACCTGCTCGTCAACGGCGCGTCCGGCATCGCCGTCGGCATGGCCACCAACATCGCTCCGCACAACCTCGTCGAGGTCGTCCAGGCGCTCCGCCACCTCATCGACCATCCCGGTGCGAACCTCGACGACCTGATGAAGTTCGTGCCCGGTCCCGACCTGCCCACCGGCGGCAAGATCGTCGGGCTCGACGGCATCCGCGACGCCTACGCCACCGGCAACGGCTCGTTCCGGATGCGGGCCACGGCTCGCATCGAGAACCTCACGCCGCGCCGTCGCGGCATCGTCGTCACCGAGCTGCCGTACAACGTGGGCGCCGAGCGGGTCATCGAGGCGATCAAGAAGCTCGTGCAGGCCAAGAAGCTGCAGGGCATCTCCGACGTCAAGAACCTCACCGACCGCCACAAGGGACTCCACCTCGTCATCGAGGTCAAGAGCTCCTTCCACCCCGAGGCGCTGCTCGACCAGCTCTACCGGCTCACCCCGATGGAGACGTCGTTCGGCATCAACGCCGTGGCGCTCGTCGACGGGCAGCCGCGGACCCTCGGCCTGCAGGAGATGCTCACCGTCTTCCTGCAGCACCGCTACGACGTGGTCCGGCGTCGCACCACGTTCCGCCGTGGCAAGGCCGCCGACCGACTGCACCTCGTCACCGGCCTGCTCATCGCGATCCTCGACATCGACGAGGTCATCCAGCTCATCCGCGGCAGCGACGACCGCGCCCAGGCCCGGTCCCGACTCATCGGCGTCTTCGACCTCAGCGAGCTGCAAGCCGACTACATCCTCGACCTCCAGCTCGGCCGGCTCACCAAGTTCTCTCGCATCGAGCTGGAGAAGGAGGCCGAGCAGCTGCGCGCCACGATCGAGGAGCTCGACGCGATCCTCGCCGACGAAGCCGTGCTGCGCTCCCTCGTGGGCGACGAGCTCGACGAGATGGCGCAACGCTTCGGCACTCCGCGACGCACGGTACTGCTCGAAGCAGCCGGTCAGACCGTCACCGCCACTGCGCCGCTCGAGGTCGCCGACGAACCCTGCTGGGTGCTGCTGTCCGCCACCGGGCTGCTCGCCCGCACCACCGACGACGCGCCCCTCGGTGAGGTCGGGCGCCGCTCCAAGCACGACACGATCGTGGCCGCCGTACGCACCACGGCGCGTGGCGAGGTGGGCCTCGTGACGTCGGCGGGCCGCGTGCGCAGGCTCAGCGTCGTCGAGGTCCCGTCCATCCCGCCGACCTCCGCCGCGCCACACCTGCAAGGCGGCGTGCCGCTGCGCGAGCTCGTGCACCTCGACGACCGTCCGATCACGCTCATGACGTTCGACGACGACGGGCCCGGCCTGGCCCTCGGCACCAGGTCCGGGGTCGTCAAGCGCGTCAAGCCCGACCACCTGAGCAACCGCGACGAGTGGGACCTCATCTCCCTCGGCGAGGGCGACGCGGTCGTCGGAGCGGCACCGTTGCTCACCGGCGAGGAACAGCTCGCCTTCGTCACCTCCGACGCCCAGCTGCTGCGGTTCGCCGCGTCGCTTGTCCGGCCGCAGGGACGCTCCGGGGGCGGGGTCGCGGGCGTCAAGCTGGCCGACGGCGTCACCGCCGTCACCTTCGGGGTGGTGCGCGACGTCGAGTCCGCGCACGTGGTCACGGTGGCCGGGTCCACCGACGCCCTGCCGGGCACACAGACCGGCAGCGTCAAGGTCAGCCCGCTGGCCGTCTACCCCGCCAAGGGCCGCGCCACCGGCGGTGTGCGCTGCCACCGCCTGCTCAAGGGCGAGGACGGCCTGATCCTCGCGTGGGTCGGCGACGGGGCACCGATCGGCTGCGCCACCAGCGGTTCGCCGGTCGAGCTCCCGGCGCCGGTCGACCGGCGCGACGCGTCCGGAGTCCCGGCCGCGCAGCCGTTGCTGGCCGTCGCCGGACCCGCTGCGGCGCTGCCCGGCGTGCCCGCCACCGTGCAACACTGAGGCCGTGCGAACCCGACTCCTGATTCTCCTTGCGGCCGCATTGTTCCTCGCCGGGTGCCAGGGCGACTCCGACAGCCCCACGCAGACCGACACCAGCGCCATCGAGAAGCGGCTCTCCGCGGCACGCGCCACGATCGACTCCGCCGAGACCATCGACATCTCCCTGGCCACGTCGTCGCTGCCCGACGGCGTCACCGGCTTGCTGTCGGCCACCGGTCAGGGCAACCACACACCCGCCTTCAAGGGCAAGGTCAAGGTCGTCACCGGCGGATCGACGCTCACCGCCGACGTCGTGTCCGCCGACGGCGTCCTCAAGGCCAAGACGAGCTTCTCGCCGCTGTACCTGAAGATCGACCCGGCGTCGCTCAAGGCGCCCGATCCCGCGGCCCTGCTCGCCGCCGACGACGGCATCACCCAGATCCTCGAGGCCACCGACGGGCTCAAGGACACCGGCAAGTCCCGCGACGGTTCCGACGTCCTCACCACCATCACCGGCAGTCTGCCCGGCACGCTCGTGCGCACGATCATCCCGTCGGCCGACGCCGCGGCCAGCTTCGACGTCACCTATCGGCTCACCGACGACGACGTGCTGCGCGACGCCACCATTCGCGGCCCGTTCTACCCCGAGGGCGGCGACGTCACCTACAAGGTCAAGCTCGCCACCTCCGATCAACCCATCACGATCGACGTCCCGTAGCCGCGACATGAGTCAGACCGCGCCCCGGGTCCTGCTCGGTCTCGCGGCCGTCGCGATCGCGTTCGCGGCTGCCGACACGTACGTGGTGGTGCTGGCGCTGCCGGACATGATGACGACCGTCGGGCTCGACCTCGACCAGCTCCAGCGGGCCGCACCGATCGTCTCGGGATTCCTGCTCGGCTACGTGGGCGTGCTGCCGCTGATCGGACGGATCTCCGACCTGCGGGGACGCGTGCCGGTCCTGCTGGGCTCGCTGCTCGTCTTCGCCGTCGGCTCCGTCATCACCGCGGCCGCGTTCGACCTCACCACCATCGTCACGGGCCGGCTGATCCAGGGCATCGGCGGCGGCGGGCTCATCCCTCCGACGTTGGCCCTCGTCGCCGACCTGTGGCCACCGCAGCGCCGCGGCCTGCCGCTCGGCATCGTGGGCGCCGTCCAGGAGCTCGGCAGCGTCGTCGGCCCTCTCTACGGCGCGGTGGTGCTCGCCTTCGGCACCTGGCGCAACATCTTCTGGCTCAACTGCGCGGTCGGCCTCGTGCTCGCCGCCGCCATGGTGCGGATGCGCGACGCCGACCAGCGCGCCCCGGACCGACCCGGGCGCCTCGACGTCGTCGGCCTGGGGCTCGGCGTGCTCGGTCTGACCGGACTGGCCCTGGTGATGCTCCAACCAGAGGCGCTCGCCACCGGGGTGACCACGGGCCTGGCCTTCCTGCCGGTCACCGGCGAGTCCCGCTGGCTGACGCCGATCGCCCTGGTCACGTTCGGCCTGGCGGCGGCCTTCCTGGTCCGCGAGGCCACAGCGCAGCGTCCGCTCCTGAGCTGGCGCGGCTGGGCCGACCTCGCGCGCGAGACCGACCTGCGCGGGGCCCTGATGCTGACGGTCGGACTGGGGGCGGTCATCGTCACCTTCGCGTCGGCCGAGCCGGAAAGCGCGGCGATCTCCCCCCAGGCACCGTGGTTGCTGCCCCTCGCCGCGGTGGCCTTCGTCGGGTTCTGGTGGCGTCAGCGCACGGCGCCGGTCCCGCTGATCCCCCGCCGGGCCTTGATCGCCCGGCCCGCCTGGGGCGCACTGGTGGTCTCGTTCTTCATCGGCGCCAGCCTGATCGCCGCCCTCGTCGACATCCCCTTCTTCGCGCGGCTGACCGTGTACCGCGACTCCCAGCTCGATGCGGCCCTCGTGCTGCTGCGGTTCCTCATCGCCCTGCCCATCGGCGCGGTGCTCGGTGGATACCTGCTCCGCCGGGTGCCTGCCCACGTGCTCACCGCCGCCGCCATGGTCCTCAGCGCCCTCGCGTTCGCCCACATGGCCACCTGGGACGCGGAGTCGCTGAAGCACCAGAGCGAGACGTTCTCCCTCGTCCTGGGCGGGCTCGGCTTCGGACTGGCCATCGCGCCGGTGAACGCCGCACTGCTCGAGCACACCGAGTCGAGCGTTCACGGCGTCGCGAGCGCCCTGCTGATCGTGGCGCGGATGGTCGGCATGCTGCTCGGCATCTCGGCCCTCACCACGATCGGTCTCGCCGCGTTCTACCAGGCGTCGGCCGAGATCCCGCCCGCCGCGGACCTCTGCAACGGTGCGGTCGCCGCGTGCCAGGCATACCGCGACGCCGTGCGTGACGCCGGCATCACCCAGCTGCACGCGGTGTTCGTCGGTGCGGCCGTCTGCGCGTCAACGGCAGCGGTCCTGGCGCTCGCACTGCTCCGGCCGGCTGCCGACCGGGTCACGTCCAGCACGCCCGACCGCGCTGGCTAGGCTCTCGCGCATGGCCGACTTCGACGATCTGCTCGCAGCGAACCGCGCGTTCGCCGACCACTTCGCGCTCTCCGGGTTCGACGGCGTCGCCCATGCCGGTGTCGCGATGGTCACCTGCATGGACTCCCGCATCGACCCACTCGGCATGATCGGCCTGGCGCCCGGCGACGCGAAGATCCTGCGCAACCCCGGCGGCCGCGTCACCGACCAGGCGCTGGTCGCCCTGGTGCTGGGAGTCAATCTGCTCAAGGTGGAGCGGATCCTCGTGGTCGAGCACACCCGGTGCGCCATGGCCACGACGTCCGAGGAGGAGCTCCTGCGCCGTCTCAGCAGCACCGCCGGCGTTGATGCCTCCTGGATGTCGCTCGGAGTCATCGAGGACCAGGAGCAGACCATTCGCGACGACGTGCTGAAGGTCGTGGCCCACCCGCTGATCGGCGACCACGTGGCCGTTCGCGGTTTCCTCTACGACGTCGACACCGGTCGCCTCCAGCCGGTCGACTAGAGGACCTTCGGCGTGCCGCCGATGACCTTCCCGGCGAAGTCGAAGACCGTCCAGGAAAAGGTTCCCGAAGCCTGCGTCAGGTAGACCGTCACCCTCGGTCCACCGAACAGGGCATTGATCACCAGGTAGGCCGTCTCGTACTCGCGCACGTTCTCGTGCTTGGCCGTTCGGGCGGGAAGCCGGGCGACGACCTCCGGATCGAGCTTCGCCAGGTTGACCGCCCTGCCGAGCGCCGGCGCAGGCGGGAAGTCGTACTCCAGGAACCCACCGTTGCGGAAGACCCGACGCACCGCACCCTCGTCGGTGACGGTCGTGATCGACGCGTACTCGGGGTAGACCACCGCGTCGTACACCCGAGCCGATCCGGTCTCGGCTCCGAGGGCCTCGACCAGGCTCGCCCAGCCCTTGGCCGTCTGCAGGTTCAGGGCCACGGCGGGCGTGCTGACGATCGGGTCGACGGACCGGGAGACCTCGCGGACGATCACGGTCATCACCGAGACGACGCCCAGCCCGAACAGCAACGCGACGCCGACCGCGACGACCACGATGACGCGCCTGGCCGTGGCCGCGCCACCACCGGTCATCACCTCTTGCAGTGACGCGTTGACCGGCGTGGCCGTGGTGCCGCCGCCGACGGACATCGACGCCAGCTGGTCGGGTGGGATGGCCGACCCCAACGAGGGAGTGACTTGAACGCTCGGGTCTGCCTGGGTCGGCTCGCCGGCCTCCATAGCCGGTGGAGCGCCGCCGTCGAGATCGCGAACGAGGACAGCCAGGTCGCCCTTGGTGTACGCCGCGGCCAGCCGCTCGGCGCGGAAGGCGCGGTCCGTGGCCGTGAGCCGCCCGGCGGCATAGGCCCCGTCGATGAGCTTGCGGGCCCGCCGACGATCAGTTCGTCCGACGCGGGTCGGATCGCTGATGTCGTACACGACGAGATTCTATGGGCGAGCAGGAGGCCACCGGGCGGACTTCACGACATCGAGCTCACGAAAAATGGCCGGATTTCGGGGGTCTGTGCGGTAAGGTGACCGATCAGGACCGCGTGACCTGTATCTCCATCACAACCTGTCTGTTCACCCACCATTCATCGTAGATCTTCTGTAAAGTGATCCAGTCTTCCCCGTCATCGTCCGCCTCGACGGCCTCACGGCCGTCACGACCTATGAGTTGAGAAGCTCGGGAATCCTCATATGAACATTTCAGCCGACATCCTGGACCTGCTGGGTCGTTTCGGTATCGACATCCTGACCATGATCGTCCTGGTCGGATGGCTGTACCGCAGCCAGCAGTCCGTTCCGTCGATGCCGCTGGTGCTCTCCGCGCTCAACTTCGGTCTCTTCGGCGCTCTCGCCGCCATCACCGCCGGGAGCTTCAACGCGGCGATCGGCTTCGGCCTGTTCGGGCTGTTGTCGATGCTGCGCCTGCGCAGCGCCGCGTTCACGATCAAGGACGTCGCCTACACCTTCCTCGCGCTGATCTTCGGGCTCATCAACGGATTGCCCGATCGCCCCATCATCCTGCTCATCGTCGTCAATGTCGGGCTGCTCCTCGTGGTCGCGATCACCGACAACTCGCGTGGTGACTCGCCGACGCGCGTCATGCGGCTGACGCTCGAGCACGCTTACTCCGACGCGGCCGAGATCCGCGCCGCCCTCGACGAGAGGTTGTCCGTCGAGGTCACCAGCATCGTCATCGAGGAGATCGACTTCGTCCGCGAGACCACGCGCCTCACCATCTCCTACGTCGTGGAGAACTCCTGGGGCCGGGCCAGCGCCGAGCAGGTCCAGGCCGACGGCGGGGTGATGGCGCCGTGACCGCACTCGCCACCGAGACCGACCACACCGACGTCACCACGCTGCAGGCCGTCGACACGTCCGACACCGATCAGGCGCACCTGCTCGGGGTCGATGCCCTGCGTCCGGTCGGGCTCGAGGAGCTCGTCGAGCACGCGGCACTCATGCATCGCACCGATCGCAAGTACATCGCGCCGCTCGACACGGTTCGCGCGCTGGTCAACGACCTCGCCGACACCCACCAGGTGCTGCAGATCAACAATCGTCGCTACACCACGTACCGCACGCTCTACTTCGACACCGACGGCTTCGAGGCCGCCCGCTCGCACGTGCAGCGCCGCCGTCGCCGCTGGAAGGTGCGCAGCCGCCTGTACGTCGAGGACGGACTGTGCCGCATCGAGGTCAAGACGAAGGACAACCGGGGCGAGACCCAGAAGGTCATGGGCATGAGCGACCCGGAGCGCTACGGCCAGCTCATCGACGACGACGCCGAGTTCGTGGCGTTCCACCTCGCGAGTCACCCCGAGGTCACCGTCAGCGATCTCGTTCCGGCCGCCGAGGTCTGCTACACCCGAGCCACCCTCTCCGACCTGAAGGCCGGCACGCGCGTCACGATCGACTGGAACCTCGTGTGCCACCTCGAGACCGGTGACGTGTGGATGGATGACAGCTTCGCGCTCGTCGAGACCAAGGGTCCGGCCACGCCGGGCGAGGCCGATCGCGCCCTGAACCGACTGGGCACCCGACCCCGCTCGTTCAGCAAGTACGTCGCCGCGGCCTCGACGATGAACGCCGGCCTCATCGCGGACAACGACGTCCGCGCCCTGCAGGGTCGCGTCCTGCACAACCGCGCCGTGGGATTCTGAACCATGGGTCCCGTCTCGCGTTCTCGATCGATCCGCTACGTCTTCATCGCCGGCCTGGCGGTGCTCGCGATGCTCGTGGGTTTCACCGGCGACAAGTTCCTGCCGATCACGGTCGACGAAGGACCGGTCACCACCGCCGCCGCCACGCCCACGCCGGCCAAGACGACCGATACGGCGCCCGAGCCCACCGCTGACCCGCTTGCGTCCGACCCGGCTCCCCCGCTCCTCGACGCTGCCGACCTGCGCACCGTCAAGCCCGTCATCGCTGACCAGAAGGCCCCGGCGAAGACCCTCATGGCGCGCTGGTTCGCCGACAACGGCACGGCCAAGACCGACAGCGGATTCGTGTCGTGGGCGGCGGCGCAGCTCCCGCCCGAGCCGACCACGTTCCAGCGTCAGACCGAGCTCGACACCGTCAAGAAGCTGAAGGCGGGCCAGGCTGCTGCGGGTACTCGCGCGGCGCGGTGGCTCAACGAGCACGGTTGCTCGGACGTCTGGATGTCCTTCACGGCCCAGCAGCTGGCCCTGCGCTCGACGACGGATGACGAACCGTCGACCGACGAGGTCAAGACGGTGCTCAAGCTCGCCGCCGACGTCGCCTCAGCAGCCCAGGACCGTTCGGGCAGTCCGGCCGCCAGTCAGCCGAAGCCGTGCGCGGCGGCCACCAAGCCAACCCGCGCCGACTGCTCCTGCTCCTACCCCTCGACCCAGTCGACCATCTCGGCGGCGGCGCGCACGTACCTCAGCAAGCTGTCGCCCTACCGCGCCGATCAGTACGCGTGGATGGAGTCGCAGGTCGACCTCGCCGCGCTGCATGCCGGTCTGGAGCTGCCGAGCGATGTCGGGTCGGGCGCCCTGCTGGGCAACCTGGTCGGGCAGTACGTCCTCGTCACACGCGGCCACGCCAAGCCCTGACGTTCGTCAGGCTCAGGCGTCGATCTTGTCGGCGTCCAGCTCGTAGGCGCTCTGCACGATGAACTCCTTGCGGGGAGCGACCTCGTTGCCCATCAGCAGCTCGAAGACCGCGGCGGCCCGCTCGGCGTCGTCGACCGTGAGCCGGCGCAGGGTGCGGTGGCGCGGCTCCATGGTGGTCTCGGCCAGCTGGTCGGCGTCCATCTCACCGAGGCCCTTGTAGCGCTGGATCGGGTCCTTCCAGCGCACGTTGCGGCGCTTGAGGTCGGCGAGGGTGCGCTGCAGCTCGGGGTCGGAGTACGTGTAGACGTACTTCTCCTGACCCTTCTTGGGGTTGAGGAGCTCGACCCGGTGCAGGGGCGGTACGGCCGTGTAGACGCGTCCGGCTTCGACCAGCGGCCCCATGTACCGGTAGAACAGGGTGGCCAGCAGGCAGCGGATGTGGGCGCCGTCGGCGTCTGCGTCGGCCATGAAGATGATCCGGCCGTAGCGGGCGGTGTCGAGGTCGAAGGTGCGACCGGAGCCGGCACCGACGACCTGGATGATCGAGGAGCACTCGACGTTCTTGAGCATGTCGCCGACGCTGGCCTTCTGGACGTTGAGGATCTTCCCGCGGATGGGCAGCAGTGCCTGGAACTCCGAGTCGCGCGCCGACTTCGCGGTGCCGAGCGCGGAGTCGCCCTCGACGATGAACAGCTCGCTGCGGTCGACGTCATTGGAGCGGCAGTCGGCCAGCTTGGCCGGCAGGGCGCTGGACTCCAGGGCGTTCTTGCGTCGCTGGGTGTCGCGCTGCTGGCGGGCCATGATGCGGGTGCGGCTGGCGCCGACGACCTTCTCCATCACCATCTTGGCCTTGGCACGGTGCGCCGTGCGCGTGGAGGTGAGGAAGGCCTTGAGCTCGCGCGCGACGATCCTGTTGACCAGACGCGTGACCGGCGGCGTGCCGAGCACCTCCTTCGTCTGACCCTCGAACTGGGGTTCGGCGAGGCGGACCGTGACGACAGCGGTCATGCCCTCCATGACGTCGTCCTTGACGACGTCGTCGTCGGCCTGCTTCAGCTGGCGACTCGCGCGCAGCACCTCGTTGAACGTCTTGGTGATGCCGCGCTCGAAGCCCTGAAGGTGGGTGCCGCCCTTGGGGGTCGCGATGATGTTGACGAACGAGCGCACCTCGGTGTCGTAGCCCGTGCCCCAGCGCAGGGCGACGTCGACGGCGAGGTCGCGAGTGACCTCCTGAGGGGTCATGTGCCCCTTGTCGTCGAGCACCGGCACGGTCTCGGTGAAGGAGTCCTCGCCCTGCAGCCGGACCACGTCGGAGACGGGTTCGTCGGGCGCGAGGAACTCGCAGAACTCGGTGATGCCGCCGTCGTGGCGGAACGTCTCGATCCGCGGTTCGTCGCCGTCGTCTGCCGATCGCTCGTCGCGGAGCACGATCTCCAGCCCCGGCACCAGGAACGAGGTCTGCCGGGCCCGCACGACGAGCTCGTCGTAGCTGAACTCCGCACCCTTGATGAACACCTGCGGGTCGGCCCAGTAGCGGATGCGGGTGCCGGACACGCCCTTCTTGACCCGGGCGAGCTTGCGCAGCTCGTTGCCGGCCACGAAGTCCCCGTCGGGACCGTCGCCGGTGAACTCCCCCGGCGTGCCGCGACGGAACGACATCGCCCAGGTGGCGCCGTCCTTGTCGACCTCGACGTCGAGGCGAGCCGACAACGCGTTGACGACCGACGCACCCACGCCGTGCAGGCCGCCGGTGGCGACGTAGGAGCCGCCGCCGAACTTGCCGCCGGCGTGCAGCTTGGTGAACACGACCTCGACGCCCGACAGCCCGGTCTTCTTCTCGGTGTCGACGGGGATGCCACGACCGTCGTCGATGACCTCGACCGACTGGTCGGCGTGCAGGACGACGACGATGTTCTTGCAGTGGCCCCCCAGCGCTTCGTCGACCGCGTTGTCGACGATCTCCCAGAGGCAGTGCATGAGGCCGCGGGTGTCCGTGGAGCCGATGTACATGCCGGGACGCTTGCGCACGGCCTCCAGGCCCTCCAGGACCAAGAGGTTTCTGGCGTCGTAGGTCGACATCGACGAGGGGCCTTCCGGAGTGTCGCGACATGCTCGGGTCGAGCGTGGGATGACCTGGTCAGGATATCGGCGTGCACCGAACGACCGTCCCCTGACACGCGCGCCGAACCGGTGCGCCTACGTCGATTTGGAAGGTTCGGAGAGTATGTATGTCATATGTCTGCTTCGGACGCGCGGAATACCACCCCGTGGTTGGATGTTGTTCCAGACGTCAACGCCTGTACAGAATTGAGGTCATCGTGACGGCACTTGCTCAGTTGCCAGGTCTGTCCGCCATCGATCGATGCGATCGTTGCGGCGCCCAGGCATACGTCCGCGTCGAGCTGTCCAGTGGAGCCGAGCTGCTCTTCTGCGCCCACCACGCCCGCCAGCACGAAGACAAGCTGCGCGAGGTCGCCATCACCATCCACGACGAGACCGAGAAGCTGGCTGACGTCCCGGCCATCGCTGTCGACGACGAGGTCTGAACACCTCTCCAGCAACGTCCGAACGCCCCGTCCATCGGACGGGGCGTTCGATCGTCGTGGATGGACGCGAGATCGCGTCGTCCGAAGCCTCTTGACGTCGATCTGAGCCCGGGCTTTCAATGAGGAGATCGGGGTCAGGGAGCAAGGGAGCGTTCCATCATGCAAACCGATCAGACGAGCACGGACCAGACAACCGCCGTGCAGGACTACCCGGTCAGGACGGCCGCGGACTTCGAACACATCCAAATGGTGCTGACCCACTTCGTCAGCCACCCCAGGCTCAGCGAGATCACCGAGGAGCTGTCGAAGAACACCGAGACGTTCACCGACGGCTCGACCTTCCTGCGCGACAAGGGCTTCGACCTGCCGGAGGACGCGAAGGTGTCACTGACCAGGAACAGCCCGCACACCTGGCATCTGTGCGTCGCCGCCGATGGCGGTGGCTACTCGTGCGTCCACATCACGCTGCCGGACATCTCCTTCAGCTGATACCCGCGCCGCACAGGATGCGGCTGATCTCTGCACCCGCCCACCTGACCGAGCACCAGTCCCTGAGCCCTCGCGTCAGGTGGGCGGGAAGCGACATCTCGGCAGAGGTTCAGCCACTCGAGCGTTCAGACTGGGCTGATACTCGCCGGCGGCCGCCACCGAGGAGCGCGATCGCGGCAAGCAACCCGACGGCGGAGACGAGGACGAAGCCGAACTGGATCGCCCAGTCCGCAACCGTCTCACGGGCGTAGAACGGCGCGAACGCGATCTCGATGGCGAAAAGGACGGCAAGGCCGATCGCCGGCCAGCGCCGGCCAGCTTCGACGGCACCGGCGAGGGCGAGAAATGCCAGGGCGAAGAGACCGGCAGTGACGTATCCGGCCGGATCGTTGTCCAGGGCGAAATCGACGGTCATCGCCGCCTCTCCGACACCGGCGATCACGGCAGCCGTAGCCAGAAGGCTTCGTGGTGCGTTCATGGGAGAACCTTTCGTAGGTCGTCTTGCGAGCGTGGATGGCGAACGTAGGCGTCCCTGGCGACGACTGCCTCCATCGTTGGATTGAAATTGACGAGAATCAATCCTCCGGACGACCCGTCGGGTGTTGTCTGGGGGAATGGGCATCGACCAGCGAGACATGATCATCGCCGCGGCGTTGCTGGCGGCCGGCCAGGTCGAGATCTGGGCTTTCGGCCGTCTCGGTGGGGCCCCACTTGCTGCGGTGCTGGCCGCGCTGGCCGCAATGGTGATGCTGTGGCGATCGCGTCAACCGTTGGTGGTGGGTTGTGCTGAATTCGCCTTGTTCGTTGCGGCGGCACAGGTCTCCCTCAACGCGGGTACCGAGCCCTTCTCGTTGACGTTCCTGGCGGCCCTGACCATCGCGTGGTACAGCCTCGGCGCCTGGGACCGTCGAGTCCGTTCAACCGTTGGCCTGGGGCTCGGTCTGGCGTTCGGACTCGCCGCGACACATCCGTTCGACATCAACACGTATCTGGCGATCGTCCTGACGACGTTCGTCGTCCCGTGGCTGGTCGGGGGCGCGGTGTGGATGCGTCGTGATCTCACATCCGTCGCGTCCAGCCCGCCGCCCTTCACGGTCTCAGGTCGACTGCTGGAAACCCTGACCAGGCGCGAGGCCGAGGTGCTCGGACTCATGGTCGAAGGTCTCTCGAACGCCGAGATCGCCGAACGGCTGCACGTGAGTCTTGCAACGGTCAAGTCCCACGTGGTGGCGATCCTGCGCAAGCTCCAGGTGCGCGACCGAACGCAGGCGGTGGTCGTCGCGCTCTCGCACCGGCCCTGAGCCCCGACCCGCGCACAGAACGAAGCCTCCAGAGCACGGAGGGTCGTTCCGATTCTCATCCAGCCGGGTCATCGGCTTCTCCACGCTGTGCGATTCATGCCACCGCGGCAGATGGCTGATCTCAGTCGAGGTAGTCGCGCAGGACCTGGGAGCGGGAGGGGTGGCGGAGCTTGCTCATCGTCTTGGACTCGATCTGGCGGATCCGCTCACGGGTGACGCCGTAGACCTTGCCGATCTCGTCGAGGGTCTTGGGCTGGCCGTCGGTGAGGCCGAAGCGCATGGAGACGACGCCGGACTCGCGCTCGGACAACGTGTCGAGCACGGCGTGCAGCTGCTCCTGCAGGAGCGTGAACGAGACGGCGTCGGCCGGGACGATGGCTTCGGAGTCCTCGATCAGGTCGCCGAACTCGGAGTCGCCGTCCTCGCCGAGCGGCGTGTGCAGGCTGATCGGCTCGCGGCCGTACTTCTGGACCTCGACGACTTTCTCCGGCGTCATGTCGAGCTCGATCGCCAGCTCCTCGGGCGTCGGCTCCCGGCCGAGGTCCTGAAGCATCTGGCGCTGGACCCGGGCGAGCTTGTTGATGACCTCGACCATGTGCACCGGGATGCGGATGGTGCGGGCCTGGT
This sequence comes from uncultured Actinomycetota bacterium, assembly GCA_963781445.1. Classification (GTDB taxonomy): domain Bacteria; phylum Actinomycetota; class Actinomycetes; order Propionibacteriales; family Nocardioidaceae; genus Aeromicrobium. The sequence continues at coordinate 140,220 of CAWAGS010000006.1, read as the reverse complement.
CGGCCATGGCGCGCGTGATGGCCTGGCGGATCCACCACGTGGCGTAGGTGGAGAACTTGAAGCCCTTGGTGTAGTCGAACTTCTCGACGGCACGGATGAGGCCGAGGTTGCCCTCCTGGATGAGGTCGAGGAAGAGCATGCCGCGGCCGGTGTAGCGCTTGGCCAGCGAGACGACGAGGCGCAGGTTGGCCTCGAGCAGGTGGTTCTTGGCCCTGCGGCCGTCGATGACGATCCACTCGAGCTCTTCGGACATCTTGGCCGAGATGCGACCGCTCTTGCCGAGCTTCTCCTCCGAGAACAGGCCGGCCTCGATGCGCTTGGCCAGCTCGACCTCCTCGCCGGCGGTGAGCAGCGAGACCTTGCCGATCTGCTTGAGGTAGTCCTTGACCGGGTCGGCCGTGGCGCCTGCGACCATCACCTGCTGGACCGGCTCGTCGCTCTCATCGGCGGCCGACAGCGTGAAGCTGGACTCCTCGTCCTCCTTCAGCGTGGGGTCGTTCTTGAGATCCTTCTCGAACTCCTCGTCCGGGATGTCCGGCAGGACCTTCTTGCCCTGCGCATCGACCATGACGGCGGCCTTGCCTGCCGGCGGAGTCTCGAGCACCTCGGCGATGTCGACCGCCGCGACGGCGGCCGCGACGTCAACCTGGGCGTTCGCCGCAGGAGTCGAGGACTTCTTCGCGGGAGCCTTCTTGGCAGTCGGAGCCTTCTTGGCGGGTGCCTTCTTCGCCGGTGCCGCCTTGGCAGCAGCGTTCTTGGCGGTCGCCTTCTTCGCGGGAGCCTTGGCGGGAGCCTTCTTGGCCGGCGCCTTCTTCGCGCTCGCGGTGGCGGACTTCTTGGCAGGAGATGACTTGGCGGCCGGAGTCGCGGTGGACTTCTTGGCGGCCTTCGCTGATGAGGACGTGGTCACAGTCTTTTCTGTTTTCGCGGGGGACGTCGTGGCTGTGGTCTTCGCCGTGGAGCTCTTGGCGGCCGGCTTGGTGGCCGCCTTCTTGACCGTGGCCTTCTTGGCTGTGGCCTTCTTGGCTGTGGCCTTCTTGGCTGTGGGCTTCTTGGCTGTGGGCTTCTTGGCTGTGGGCTTCTTCGCCGCCGGCTTCTTCGCCGCCGGCTTCTTCGCCGTCGGTTTCGGGGCCGTGGTCTTCTTGGCAGCCGCCTGAGGCGTACCGGTCTTCTTCTTCGCGGCGGGTGCGGGCTTTTTCTCGTCGGCGCTCTTTCCGCCGGTCAGGCGACGGGTGACTGCGGTGCGAAGTTTGGATCCAGCGGCAGGATTCACCGGCACGATCAACCTCACAGATCGGTAGAAGGGCGCAACAATGAGGCCTGTGGTCAACCTCTGGCTCAAGTGTGCCATGCCCGACCACACGATCCAGCACAGGCCTGACCTCGACCCATGCCGCGGTGTCGGTGGGAGCGGTCAGTCGGCGGACGCACCGCGAGGCCAGTCGTGCACGGGCTCGTTGCGATGCATGAGCTCCTGATAGCGCCGGGTGGTGGACTGCATGGCCGCGAGCCGGTCCCCTCCGGAGGAGGCGAGCCGGTGCTCGAAGTCGTCGATCAGCCAGGTGGCTCCGTTGCGTCCGGTGATGCAGCGCTGCTCGATGATGCCGAGGAGACGGTCGCGGATGTCGACGTCGACCCCCATCTGCTCCAGCCCGGAGTGGGCCAGCGGCAACAGGTGGCGCAGCACGAGCTCACGGGCCGGGGCCGTGCCCACGGACGGCCAGTAGAGCTCGGTCTCCATGCCTGTGCGGGCAGCCTGGTGGAAGTTGTCCTCCGCTGCCCGGAACGACATCTGGGACCAGAGCGGGCGATCACTGGTCGCGATCACGTTGACGAGCCCATAGAAGAGCGCAGCATTCGCCATCGTGTCGACGACGGTCGGGCCGGCGGGCAGCAGCCGGTTCTCGATGCGCAGGTGCGGCCGGCCACCGGCCGTGTCGTAGATCGGCCGGTTCCATCGGTAGATCGTGCCGTTGTGCAGCCGGAGCTCCGGCAGGTTCGGCACCCGCCCGGCCTCGACCTCCTCGACCGGATCCTCGTCGTCGACGATCGGCAGCAGGGCCGGGAAGTAGCGGACGTTCTCCTCGAACAGATCGAACACCGACGTGATCCACCGCTCGCCGAACCAGACCCGCGGCCGGACGCCCTGGACCTTCAGCTCCTCGCTCCTGGTGTCGGTGGCCTGCTCGAACAGCGGGATGCGGGTCTCGTGCCAGAGCTGACGGCCGAGAAGGAACGGTGAGTTCGCGCCGACCGCGACCTGGACGCCGGCGATGGCCTGCGCGGCGTTCCAGCTCGACGCGAAGTTCTCGGGCTCCACCTGCAGGTGCAGCTGGGTGCTGGTGCAGGCCGCCTCGGGGATGATCGTGTCGGTGGTGGTGTCGAGACGGTCGACTCCGTCGATGACGATCTGGATGTCCTCACCCCGCGCCGCCAGGATCTGCTCCGACAGCAAGTGGTAGCGGGGGTTCGGCGAGAACGACTCACGGGCCAGGTGCTCAGGCTTCAGGGTCGGCAGGATGCCGATCATGATCAGGTTGGCGCCGACGTCGCGCGCGCGGGCCTGGGCGACGTTGAGGTCGTCGCGCACCGCGTCCTCGAGCGTGCTCAGACCGCTGCCGGCGACTCGGCTGGGCGGGACATTGATCTCGATGTTGAACAGCCCGAGCTCGGTCTGGAAGTCCTCGTCGGCGATGGCCTCGAGTGCTTCGGCGTTCTTCATGGCCGGATCGCCGTCGTCGTCGACGAGATTGAACTCGATCTCGACTCCCACGTGCGGATGCTCGACGGAGAAGTCGTGGTCGCTGAGCATCCGGGCGAACACGTCGAGGCATCGCCGCACCTTCATGCGGTACCGCGTCCGGTCCTCGCGCGTGAACGCGCGGTCGTCGACGTCCTGTCCCATGACCGAAGCCTAGGCTCTCAGGGCGGGTCAGCGAGGTGAGTCGACGACGTCGACGCCCGCTCGTGCTCGCTGAGCGGCCGCCACGACGACGGCGGGACGCCACACTCAAGCATCCTCAGCAGCAGGCCGGCCAGCGTGTAGTGCGGGTCGATGGCGAGCGCCCGCTCCGCCGCGATGAGTGCGAGCGTGCCGTCACCGGACAACCACGAGGCGAACCCGGCCAGGCTGAGCGCCGGTGGGGACCACGACGGGGGCGCCGTGCGCGCGACCTGCGCCCACAGGCCCACCATGTCGCGGGCGCTGGCCGGCGTGATGAGTGCCCACAGGGCATCGCGGACCGGGAGAGCCGTGGCCCACACCGCGAGGCGCAGCGCCTCGTCGTCGGTGAGGCGCCGCCGGGCCAGCGCCGCCTCGAGGGCGCCGGCGAGGTCGGCCATCCCCACGTCGGCCTCGGAGCAACTCCGGGCCACGTTGATCTCAGCAGCCACCTGGGCGGCGATCGTCCGGGCGGAGTGCTCGAGCCAGCGGCGGCGAGGGCCCGCCTCGGGCTCCAGCCGGGCAACGACAGCGGCCCGGTCGGGAAGGATCAGCTGCCCCTCGGCCACCGCCTGCACGACCGAGCGGTGGTGGCCGGACGTCTCGTACGGGTACCCCGCCGGGTCGCAGTCGTCGAACGTCGTCCAGTACCGCCGGCCGTCGGCCCAGACGCTGACGACCGGCAGGATGCTCCCGAGCCCCTCTTCTATTGCCGGGACGAGCCGAGCGGCGAGGTCGCGCTGCTCGGTGACGGCGATGATGATCGCGCCCTCCGCACCCTGGTGGCCGAGGTGCCCGACGATGCTCTCCACCACCGGCGCAATGCGCTCGGCGGCCGGGATGTCCATCCGGAGCCGGAAGCCGAAACGGTGGCGCGGACCGTGGGTGGCGACCGCGACGATCGACTCCTCGGGAGTGAACCCGAACAGGGTCGGCAGCGCGTTGATCAGGTCGGGGATGTCGTGGGCCGTGAAGACCGGGATGTCGTCCGTCATCAGGCCACGATCGACCAGGAGCGCTGCCCCGGACGGCGACGTCGACCGCCGGTGTGGACGGCGCGCCGACCCGGAACGGATGTGGACGCCACCGTGTCGATGCGGCAGGTCACAATGTCGCCATGCGGTCCGAGGCGTCGATCATGCACCTCGACCTCGACGCCTTCTTCGCCTCGGTCGAGCAACGCGACAAGCCGTCGCTGCGCGGCAAGCCCGTCATCGTGGGTGGCATCGGCCCGCGCGGCGTCGTGGCCACGGCGTCGTACGAGGCACGTGCGTACGGTGTGCGGTCGGCCATGCGCACCGCCGAGGCACGGGCCCGCTGCCCGCATGCGGCCTTCCTCGGCGGCCGGTTCGAGGCGTACCGCACCGCCAGCCGGCTGGTCATGGAACGGCTGCAGGAGGTGTCCGAGCTCGTGGAGCCGCTGTCGCTCGACGAGGCGTTCGTCGATCTCGCCGCCTCTCCTGACTTCGACGCCGAGCAGGTCGAGGCGACGGCGCACCGGATCCGCGCCGACATCGCCGAGCTGACCCACGGCCTCACCGCATCGGTCGGCGTCGCCTCGTCGAAGCTGATGGCCAAGATCGCGAGCGAGATCAACAAGCCCGACGGGATCTTCGTCGTCCCGCCGGGCACCGAGGCGGACGTGCTCGGGCCGATGCAGGCCACGGCGATCCCGGGCGTCGGGCCGGCCACGGCCGAGCGCCTGAGACGGGTCGGCATCAGCACCGTCGAGGAGCTCCGCACTCCCAGCGAGGACGAGCTGGTGCGACTGCTCGGCAACGCCTCCGGCACGTCGCTGTGGCGGCTGGCCCGCGCGATCGACGACCGCCCGGTGGTGGCGGAGCGGGAGACCAAGTCCATCAGCGTCGAGGACACCTTCGAGCACGACATCACCGACCGCGTCCAGCTGTCCCACGAGGTCGACCGCATGGCGCGTGCCGTGGCCGAGCGGCTGCGCAGGAACGGGCTGTCCGGGCGCACCATCACCCTCAAGGTGCGGCACCACGACTTCCAGACCCACACTCGTTCGAGCACCTTGCGAGCGCCCACCGACAGCACCCGCCATCTCATCGCCACCGCCCGGGCCCTCCTCGACGACGTCGACCTCGCCGGCGGGCTCCGGCTGCTCGGCGTCGGCGTGAGCGGCCTCGCCGACTGGGTGCAGGACGACCTCTTCGAGGAGCCGGACGACTCGACCGTCGACGACGACGTGGCGGAGATTCGTCCGCGACAACGACGCGTCCTCTGGTATCCGGGCCAGGACGTCCACCATGCCGTGCACGGTGACGGCTGGGTGTGGGGCGCCGGGCTCGGCCGCGTCACGGTGCGGTTCGAGACCCGGTCCACGCCGCCCGGGCCCGTGCACACGTTCGCCGAGCACGACCCGGACCTCGCCCCGGGCCACGGCGATCCGGCCTCCGCCTCCCCCGATACGTTCGAGGCATGATCGAACCTCCCGTCGCCCCGCGCCGCCCCATCGTCCGCCGGCACCACGGCGACGAGGTCGTCGACGAGTACGAATGGCTCCGCGACGCCGACGACCCCGAGACGATCGCCTACCTCGAGGCCGAGAACAGCTGGGCCGAGGAGCAGACCGCTCACCTCGCCGACCTGCGTGAGGAGATCTTCGAGGAGATCCGCACGCGGACCCTCGAGACCGACCTGTCCGTGCCCGTGCGGCACGGACAGTGGTGGTACTACACGCGCACCGTCGAGGGCCAGCAGTACGCGATCCGCTGCCGTTGCCCGATCGCCTCGAGCGGCGCGACGTCGTGGGATCCCCCGGTGCTGGAAGCCGGCACGGAGATCGCCGGCGAGCAGGTGCTCCTCGACTCCAACGCCGAGGCCGAGGGGCACGACTTCTTCTCCCTCGGTGGGTTCAGCCTGAGTGACGACGACCACCTGCTCGCGTGGTCGGTCGACACCGTGGGCGACGAGCGGTACACGATCCGCGTCAAGGACCTCCGCACCGGCGAGCTCCTGCCCGACACGATCACCGGAACCAGCGGCGGCGTCACCTGGTCGGCCGGCGCCACGCACTTCTTCTACACCACGGTCGACGACGCCTGGCGTCCCTTCCGGGTCTGGCGTCACGCGCTCGGGTCCACCGGCGACGACGCCCTCGTGCACGAGGAGTCCGACGAGCGGTTCTTCACCGGGGTCGGACGCACCCAGTCCGAGCAGTACCTCGTCATCGGCTCCTCCTCCAAGGTCACCAGCGAAGTGCGCGTGCTCGAGGCCGACGACCCCGAGGGCGAGTTCCGCGTCGTCCTCCCCCGCGAGACCGGCGTCGAGTACTCGCTGGAGCACGCGAGGCTCGCCGGCAACGACGTGTTCCTCGTGCTGCACAACCGCGACGCCCTGAACTTCGAGCTGCTCACGGTCCCCGTCCACGGCCCGTACGACGAACCGTCGGTCCTGCTCCCCCACCGCGACGACGTCCGGCTCGAGGACGTCGACGTGTTCGCCGGCCAGCTCGTCGTCTCCTACCGACGCGACGCGATGGCCCGCGTCGCGGTCGCGGTGATCGACGACACCACCCCGAACGGCCTCGGCGAGCTCCGGGAGGTCGACTTCGGACAAGAGCTGTTCACCAGCGGCGTCGGCGCGAACGCGGAGTGGGACCAGCCACTGGTGCGCCTGGGCTTCGGGTCCCTCGTCACGCCGGGCACGATCTACGACTACGTCGTCGCCACCGGGGAGCTGATCCTGCGCAAGCAGGCTCCGGTGCTCGGTGGCTACGACCCCGACGACTACGAGCAGCACCGCACCTGGGCCACCGCCGACGACGGGACGTCGATCCCGGTCTCGATCGTGTGCCGCGCCGGCACCGAGCGCGACGGCCGCTCCCCCGCGCTGCTGTACGGCTACGGGTCGTACGAAGCGAGCATGGACCCGGGCATGTCGGTGTCACGCCTCTCGCTGCTCGATCGGGGGTTCGTCTACGCGATCGCCCACGTCCGCGGAGGTGGCGAGCTCGGCCGCACCTGGTACGAGCAGGGCAAGATGATGCACAAGCGGAACACCTTCACCGACTTCGTGGCGGTGGCGCGGCATCTCACCGACGAGGGGTGGACCTCCGCCGACCGGCTCGTCGCCGAGGGTGGCAGCGCGGGCGGCCTGCTGATGGGTGCCGTCGCCAACCTGGCGCCCGAGGCGTTCGCCGGCATCGTCGCGAGCGTGCCGTTCGTCGATGCACTCACCACGATCCTCGACCCGTCCCTGCCCCTCACCGTCATCGAGTGGGACGAGTGGGGAGATCCTCTCCACGACCCCGACGTCTACGCGTACATGAAGTCGTACACGCCCTACGAGAACGTCCAGGCGCGCGACTACCCGGCGATCCTGGCCGTCACGAGCCTGCACGACACCCGCGTCCTGTTCGTCGAGCCGGCCAAGTGGGTCGCGCGGCTGCGCACGACGTCGACCGGTGACGCCCCCCTGCTGCTCAAGACCGAGATGCACGCCGGTCACGGCGGCGTGAGCGGCCGCTACGCCGCCTGGCGCGAACGCGCCTGGGAGCTCGCCTGGATCATCGACACCGCCACCCACCCCCGCGAGTGACAGCGGTGCAACTAAGAACACACTGAGAGCGGAATCAGGGGGCCACCTGCGGCGTTGCATCAGTAAGACACCGTTTGGGAGGCGTTTTCATGACCGTCACGAGGACCGAGAGAACCGAGGGCAGGGACAGCGTCGGCATGTACCTGGCCGAGATCGCTCGCACCCCCCTGCTCGATGCTGCACGTGAGGTCGAGCTGAGCAAGACCATCGAGGCCGGCCTGTACGCCCGTCACCTCCTCGAGACCGGCCGCATCGGCCGGGCGAAGGGCGGCGCACCGAAGCGTGCCACCGAGGAGGAGCTCCGCTGGATCGCCGCTGAGGGCGAGCGAGCCGAGCAGGAGTTCATCCAGGCCAACCTGCGCCTCGTCGTGTCGATCGCCCGCAAGTACGGACGCTCGGCGATGCCGATGCTCGACCTCGTCCAGGAGGGCAACACCGGCCTGATCCGGGCGGTCGAGAAGTTCGACTACGCCAAGGGCTTCAAGTTCTCCACCTACGCCACGTGGTGGGTCCGTCAGGCCATCACCCGCGGCATCGCCCAGCAGGCCCGCGTCGTGCGCCTCCCCGTGCACGTCGTCGAGGAGCTCAACCAGGTCACGGCCGCGCGCCGCAACCTCGAGCGCCAGCTGGGGTACGAGCCGGAGCCGCACGAGATCGCCACCGAGCTCGGCATGGACGTCGACCGCGTCATCGACCTGTTGTCGTGGGGACGCGACCACGTCAGCCTCGACACCCCGGTCGACGAGGACGGCGACACGTCCCTCGGCGACCTCATCGCCCGCGAGACGCTGCCCGGCCCCGACCTCGCCGTCATCGACGACGAGACCCGCGAGCTCATCTCGACGCTGATCGATCACCTCGAGGAGCGCGAGGCCGACATCGTGCGGGCCCGCTACGGACTGCTCGACGGCCGGCAGCAGAAGCTGGCCGACATCGGCAAGCGCCACGGCATCTCCGCCGAGCGGGTGCGTCAGCTCGAGCGACAGGCCCTCATGACGCTGCGACGCATCGCCGATCCCGACCTGGCCGCGTAAGCCGCCACCCAGCTGAACCCGTCCCGCCCTCCCCCGAGCGGGGCGGGTTCGTTCTTCCTCGGACGAGGGGTGCCCGTCAAGAGCGGGTGATGAAGCCCCAGAGCTCATCGACCCGCGCTTCGAGCTCCTCGACCGACCCGGTGTTGTCGATGACGACGTCAGCGACTGCCAGCCGCTCCTCGCGCGACGCCTGCGCACCCAAACGGGCTCGAGCGTCGGACTCGGTCATGCCGCGCAGCTCGACGAGGCGTTCCACCTGGACATCCTCGGGCACGTCGACGACGACGACGAGGTCGCACCGCTCGGCCATGCCCATCTCGGCCAGCAGCGGATGGTCGTGAACCACGACGCCGCCGGCCGGGACCGAGGCTTCGGCGGCCAGGGCGAGGTCGCGGATCGCTGGGTGGGTGATGGCCTCGAGGTCGGCTCTGGCGTCCTCGTCGGCGAACACGATCGCGCCGAGGGCCGGCCGGTCGAGATCACCCGCATCGGTGATGACTCCGGCGCCGAAGCGATCTGCGATCGACTCCAGGGCGGCGGTGCCGGGCTCGACGGCCTCGCGCGCCAGCAGGTCGTAGTCGATGACCACCGCGCCGTGGTCGGCGAGCAGGGCGCTGACGGTGCTCTTGCCCGAGCCGATGCCGCCGGTCAGGCCCAGTCGGAACATGGACGCGATGCCGTCAGCTGGTGCCGCTGTTGCCGTACGTGGTGACGTGCACGTGGTCCATGTGGTTGGCGGTCGCGCTGCCGCGGCTGGACATCGGGCGCCACCCGTTGCTGGCACGCTGCACCGTCCAGATGCGCTGGCGCCAGATGACCTGGCTGACCCCGAGCTCGGCGTGGTGCGCCTTGACGAACTCGGCGATCTGGGTGCCGACGTCGCTGCTCACCATGATGTCGATGGCACGCCCAGTGCCGTGCTCACCACCGCCGGAGCGGCCACCCCACCGGCTGATGGAGGGGAACTTCGCGCAGACGGCGCGGTAGACGCGGATGGTGTCGGGCTGCAGACCGCTCTCGACGCCCGAGCCGTCGGGGCACGCTGCGCTGCCGAGGGCCTTCTCGTCGACGAGACCGGAGGACTTGACCCAGCGGGGCACGTCCTTGTGCATGATCTCGGTCCAGCCACGCTGCTTCTCGCCGGTGACGGCGACCTTGTCGTTGGGCGCGAGGGTTGCCAGGACCGGCGACGTGTCGTCGGCGTCGGCATAGACGTCGATGGCGTCGGTCTCGATGACGTACTTGTGGCCGGTGATCTTCCGCTCGGCAGCAGCCTCGTTCGGCAACGGGGCGCGCTCGGCGTTGCGGCTCACGCGGGCGCCGTTGGACTGGAGCGCCGCCGTGATGAGGTCGGTGCGCTCCTCGGCAGACGGAGCCTGGGCGGAGATCGGACCTGCGGCGTCGTTCAGGACGACGGCGGTCGAGGCTCCGACGAGGGTCAGAAGACCCGCGGCCGGCAGCACGAGCTGGGCCATGCGGCGTCGACGATGCGCTGCGGCGTGCCTTCTGGCGTGCGTGTGGCGTGAATTTGCCACCAATGATCACCTACGTGCAGGGTTGGGGGACGTCCAACGGCCGAGTGAACCACATATGAGGTCCGACCTTCGAACGCCATACCCACTCTTCAACGACGTGAGCGGGCCGAAGTGACGCATCTCACCAGGAGAATCCAGTGACAGCGCCGGTCATCAGTGCCGCCGAGAGCGAGGCAGCGCAGCGTCGCGTCGCCGGCTCGCTGGCCCGACGCGGCCTCCGTGAGGGGGACCGGGTGGTGCTCTCCGTCGCCGGGTCGAACCAGTACGTGAACCTGGTGCTGGGCGCCACCCGCTCGGGGGTCGTGCCGGTGCCCCTCGATCCGCGCCTGACCGCGTACGAGCGCGACCGCATCATCGCCGACGTCGAGCCGGCGGTCGTCATCGACGACGAACAGGCCCTGAACGCGTGGGCCGACGGGCCTGACGCCGACCTCGACCCCTGGCCGCGCTGCCGCCCCATGCACTTCACGTCCGGCACGACCGGGCGGCCGAAGGGTGTGTGGTCGGGGCTGCTGTCGCCCGCCGAGGCGGAGGCACTCGTCCGGGAGGAACGGGACCTCTGGGGCTTTGCGCCCGACGACGTCAACCTCGTGGTGTCGCCGATCTACCACTCCGCCCCGCTGCGGTTCGCCATGGGGACGCTGCTCGCCGGCGGCTCCGTCGCCGTGCTCCCCCGATTCGATCCGGCCGTGTTCTGCGACGCCGTCCACCGGGTGCGGCCCACGACCATGTTCTGCGTCCCGGCGCACCTCCAGCGTCTGTTCGAGTGGCTGGACGAGACCGGGTCCGGGATCGACGTGTCGTCCTTCCGACTCGTCGCTCATGCCGGCGCACCGTGTCCCGATCCGGTGCGCCGACGAGCCCATGACCTCTTCGGCCTCGACACCGTGTGGGAGTTCTACGGTTCCACCGAGGGCCAGTTCACCGCGTGCCCGGCCGCACTCTGGGCCGAGCATCCCGGCACTCTCGGTCCGCCCCGCCCGGGCCGGGTGGTCACGGTCGACGGTGACCAGCAGCTGTGGTGCTCCGTGCCCCCATGGGCTGCCTTCACCTACTGGCGGGACCCGGAGAAGACGGCCGCCGCCTGGAAGGACACGCCCGACGGGCCGGCCTTCACCGTCGGCGACCTCGGCCGGGTCGAGCACGGACTGGTGTGGCTCGATGCCCGCCGGGACGACCTGGTCATCTCCGGCGGGGTGAACGTGTATCCCGCCGAGGTGGAAGCCGCCCTGGCCGACGCAGCCGGGTTGACGGACATCGCCGTGTTCGGCCGTCCTGACGAACGGTGGGGGCAGCGCGTGTGTGCCGCCTACGTCGGTGATGTCGACGAGGTCACTCTGGCGGCACTGGCCGCCGAGCGGCTCAGCCCGTCGAAACGGCCCAAGGAGTACGAACGCGTGACCCGTCTTCCCCGCACCGCGACCGGCAAGGTCCGCCGCGCCGAGCTGTAGCGGCCGAGGGCGCGGCGATCAGGCCGGCTCGGCCAGGCAGGTGAACGTCTTGCGGTAGGCCTGCGGAGTGGTGCCGCGCGATGCCGTGAAGTGGTGCCGCAGCGTCGCTGCGTTGCCGAACCCGACCCGCGTGGCGATCTGCTCGACCGACAGCGATGAGTTCTCCAGCAGCTCCTCCGCGAGGGCCAGCCGCTGCCCGGTGAGCCATTGCAGCGGAGTCGTGCCGGTCTCGTCGCGGAACCGGCGTGCGAACGTCCGCGGGGACATGTGCGCCTCCGCGGCCAGTCGCTCCACCGGCATCGGCTCGTCGAGACGCTCAGACACCCAGCTGAGCAGCGGCGCAAGAGTGTCGGCCTCGGTCTGGCCCATCGGCGTGCGCACGAACTGGGCCTGACCGCCGTCGCGATGCGGCGGCACGACCATGCGACGAGCTGTGTCGGCGGCGGCCCGTGCCCCGAACGTCAGCCTCATCAGGTGGAGTGAGGCATCGATGCCGCCGGCCGATCCGGCTCCGGTGAGCACGGCACCGTCGAAGACGTAGAGGACGTCGGCATTCACCCGAGCCTTCGGGAAGGCCGCGGCGAGCTCTTCTGCGTGGCGCCAGTGCGTGGTGCACTCACGGCCGTCGAGGAGACCGGCCTCGCCGAGCAGCCAGGCCCCGGTGCAGTGGGCCGAGACGATGGCGCCGCGATCGGCGGCACGGCGGACGGCGGCAACCGCTCGAGGGTCGTTGTCGCGGTACTTGCGCTTCGGTGCGATGCAGACCAGGTCGGCCGTCTCCAGAGCCTCCAGCCCGTGCTCGACGAACAGGTCGAACCCGGACGCCCCTCGAACGCGCCCGGGGTCCGGCGTGCAGACGGTGAAGTCGAAGACGGGGTTGTCGTCCTCCGGGTGGTAGGGCTCGGCCCACACCTCGCAGATGGAACCCAGACCGAAGGGCTCTGCCCCGTCCTGCACGACCACGACGACGTTCTTCATGCCGACCAGCCTCACACAGATGTGGCAGCAAATCAATGGACTATGGCATTTCTGCCACTGGTGGCAGGAAACCCACCGGGGCAGACTTACTGCCATGTTCACGCTCTTGATCGTCCTCCTGGTCATCGCCAGCGGGATCGCCCTCGTCGCCAGGGCCATCCCCCAAGACGGGTACGGAACCCGCCCCGGGCCACGCAGCCACATCGACCAGTTCGAGCCGCGCAGCCGCGTCATCTGAGTCCAGACTCCGGTCCTCCGGCCGGCGCAAGAACAAGACCCCCGGTCCATCAGGACCGGGGGTCTTGTGCGCGTGGTGCAGGGGTCACTCGTTGCCGGTGAGCTTCTCCCGGAGCGCCTGCAGGGCCTCGTCCGAGGCGAGCGATCCGCCGTCGGTCTCGGTCTGCTCCTCGGTGCCGGCGGAGTAGCTGCTGGCTTCGGCGTCCTCGATGCTGGCCTTGTCGGCGTCCTCGATCTGCTTGCGGTGGGCCTCCCAGCGCTCGTGCGCCTCGGCGTACTGCTTCTCCCACGTCGCGCGAGCCTCGTCGAACCCGTCCTGCCACTCCCCCGTCTCGGGGTCGAAGCCATCGGGGTAGATGTAGTTGCCCGCGTCGTCGTAGGACGACGTCATGCCGTAGAGCGTCGGGTCGAAGTCGTCACCCTCGGCGACCTCGGTCTCGTTCGCCTGCTTGAGCGACAGCGAGATGCGACGACGTTCCAGGTCGATGTCGATGATCTTGACCATCACGGCATCGCCGATCTGGACGACCTGCTCGGGGATCTCGACGTGACGCTCGGCCAGCTCGGAGATGTGGACGAGGCCCTCGATGCCCTCCTCGACGCGCACGAACGCGCCGAACGGGACGAGCTTGGTGGCCTTGCCCGGGACGATCTGGCCGATCTGGTGGGTCCGGGCGAAGTGCTGCCACGGGTCTTCCTGCGTCGCCTTGAGCGACAGCGACACGCGCTCGCGCTCCATGTCGACGTCGAGCACCTCGACGGTGACCTCGTCGCCCACCTGGACGACCTCGTTCGGGTGGTCGATGTGCTTCCAGGACAGCTCGGAGACGTGCACCAGGCCGTCGACGCCGCCGAGATCGACGAACGCGCCGAAGTTGACGATCGAGGAGATGACGCCCTTGCGGATCTGGCCCTTCTGCAGCTCGTCGAGGAACTTCTGACGGACGGCCGACTGGGTCTGCTCGAGCCAGGCACGGCGCGACAGGACCACGTTGTTGCGGTTCTTGTCGAGCTCGATGATCTTGGCCTCGATCTTCTGACCGATGTACGGGTCGAGGTCGCGGACGCGACGCATCTCGACCAGCGAGGCCGGCAGGAAGCCGCGGAGCCCGATGTCCATGATGAGGCCGCCCTTGACGACCTCGATGACGGTGCCCTCGACGACGCCGTCCTCGGCCTTGATCTTCTCGATGTCGCCCCAGGCGCGCTCGTACTGTGCGCGCTTCTTGGACAGGATCAGACGGCCTTCCTTGTCCTCCTTCTGGAGAACCAGGGCCTCGACGGTGTCGCCCACGGCGACGACGTCGTTGGGATCGACATCGTGCTTGATGCTCAGCTCACGGGAGGGGATGACGCCCTCGGTCTTGTAGCCGATGTCGAGGAGGACCTCGTCACGGTCGACCTTGACGATCGTGCCGTCGACGATGTCGCCGTCGTTGAAGTACTTGATGGTCGAGTCGATCGCGGCGAGGAAGTCTTCCTCGGAGCCGATGTCGTTGACCGCAACCTGCGGTGGCGCAGATGGAGTTGCGATGCTGCTTGTCATAGAGGAATTGCTCCGTTGGGTGGATGGAATTGTCGGGACGCTGTCAGAGCGGACCTGCTAGCAAGTCCGCGGGGTGGCAGCCCTTGGATCGTGAAGATGCCGAGGAGATGGGCCCGACACGGGCACGAGCACGGCCCTGCTCCGTCCGAGGAACGCGCAGGCCACCAGCGCGATTCAAGGGTACGCGATCGTGATGTCAGGCGGGGAGCCGGGCCTCGTGATGGGCGGGTGACAGGAACGCCGTCAGCGAGCGCGTGTAGAGGCCGACGTCGGCGGTGGCCATGACCTCACGGATCGAGTGCATCGCCAGCTGCGGCGCTCCGACGTCGACCGTGATCATCCCGGTACGAGCAGCGCTCTGCGGCCCGATCGTGGACCCGCACGGCAGGTCGGCACGGTGCACGTACCGCTGGAGCGGAACGCCCGCCTGCTCGCAGGCCAGGGCGAACGCTGCGGCGCCGCGGGACTCCGAGGCGTAGCGCAGGTTCTGGTTGACCTTGAGCACCGGTCCCCCACCCATCGCGATGTGGTGCAGCGACTCGTGCCGGTCGGCGTAGTTCGGGTGGGTCGCGTGCGCCATGTCGCCGGATGCACACATCGACCCGGCGATCGCCCGGTGGTACTCATCGCGCGAACCGCCGGCGGCCAGCACGATGCGCTCCAGGACGGTCGTCAGCAGGTCCGACTGGGCGCCACGCTCGCTGGTGCTGCCGACCTCCTCGTGGTCGAACAGCACGAGCATCGTCCGCAGGCCCTCGATCGGCTCGGCCTCCAGCAGGGCGGTCAGGCCGGCAAAGCACGTGGCCTGGTTGTCGAGCCGGGGGGCGGTCACGAGCTCGCCGTCCGCTCCCACGCGGGCGCTCGGCTCGATGGCATGGGCCATCAGCTCGAAGCCGAGGACGTCGGAGCGGACCAGTCCCTCACGCTTGCACAACCAGGCGAGGAACTCACGCGGCTCGACACCCCAGACGGCGTTCAGGTGCCGCTGCGGGTCGATGTCGCGGCCCTTGCGGTCCTCGTCGAGATGGATCGCGAGGTGCGGCACTCGCATGATCGGCTCGTCGACGCGGACGAGCTGCGCCGTGCCGTCGCGCAGCGCCAGGCGGCCTGACACTCCCAGGTCGCGATCGAACCACGTGTCGAGCAGTGGGCCGCCGTACGGCTCGAGCGCCACGACCGCGGCGGAGTCGGTGCCGACGTCGTGGTTCTGCTTGAGCCGAAGGTTGGGGCTGTCGGTGTGGCCGCCGATCACCCGGAACGGGTCGGACGGCGCGGTGGCCGTCTCGGTGGACCACGCCACCATCGATCCGGCCCGCACGACGTAGTGGCGGCCGGGCTCGGTGGGCCACTGGTCCCGCTCGTCGAGCCTGACCCACCCGGCCGCGTCCAGCGCATCGGCCGCCGTTCGGCACGCGTGCATCGGTGTCGGCGAGGAGTCGATGTAGGTGATCAGGCCGTCGGCTACGTCCGGGGTCATGCACCGACCCTAGTCGGGCCCGGACCTACTCCGCGGCAGCGTTCGCGGGTCGGCAGCAGCAGAATCCGGGACTGGAGAGTCCCGCCCCGGGATGCTAGGAAGCCATCGCCTCTTCAGGCTCGCGATCGGGGTTGCTCGGCGTGTGACGGCCGGCCTTCTGCCGGCCACGGCGTAGGCCGACGGCTCCGAAGAGCAGGAGCAGCAGGCCCAGGATGAGACCCACGAGCGGGACGGTCGACTGGACGGCGGCCAGCAGGGCCGCGGTGGTCTTGTACTCATTGACCGTGTCGGTGATCGTCGCGTCGGAGTACTGCAAGTCGGCCTGGGTCGTGGTGACCTTGCGGACACCGTCGACCTCGAGGTAGCTGTCCTGCACCGTGCGGCCGACGACGATGACGCCGGTGACCGGCTCGACGCTGTAGTACGACGTGCTCGAATAGACCCGGTCGGCCGTGACCGTGGTCTCGTCGGAGCCGACGAGGTCGCCGGGGACGTCGATCGTGCCGTTCACGGTGGGCGGGGTGGCCTGCTCGAACTTGTAGACCTTGAGGCCCTTGACCTCGCCCTCGCCCACGTACTTGGCGTCCACGGTGTCCTGCAAGGTGCCGTCCCAGAACGGGTAGGTCGTCTTCTGGGTGTCGAACGGGAACTTGAAGTACAGGCCCTCGAAGCTCGCCGGCTGCGTCTTCTGGCCGCCGGTCTCGTTGAAGCTGCCTTCCCAGGCCACGGTCTCGCCGGTGTGGCGATCGAACGCGACCCGGTCGATGTTGAGGCTCAGTGGCGTCTCCCCGCTGCCGCAGTTGAAGTCGGCGGGCGCGGTGCAGTTGAAGTAGTCCCACACCGCCACGTCGCGGTCGAGGGCGTCGCTGGCCTTCTTGCTCTCCTCGACGTTGCCGGTGAGCACCTTGGTGTTCTTCAGCGGGCCTTCGGCGATCTTCAGGCCGGCAGCCACGTCGAGGTACTCGGCGTCGTTGCCCGGCGCCGTTGCGGACGTGTTGGTGGTCTCGGTGTTGTAGGGCACGACGGCGAGCCGGTCGTACATGTAGAACTTCGACAGCGCTGCCAGCGCCAGCAAGAACGCGCCGAGAAAGAGCGCGACCATCCCCAGTTTCCTCACGGTGGGCTCCCTCCCAGACGCAATGAGTCGCCTGACCCTAACAGGACGAAAGGGTCACTCCGGCCTTCGTGAAACGTCGCTCGCCCCGGCCGTGCTGAACCGGGCTCGTGCGACCATGACGCCACCATGTCCGTGCTGGCCCCCGAGCTCCGCGTCCAGGCCAAGCGCCTCCTTCCCTCCACCGTCAAGCCGGGCCAGATGGTCACCGTCACCTGCCTGTTGATGGTGATCGGTCAGCTCGCCTTCCGAGCGTGGGCGGCCTACGGCGGGTGGTTCTACGTGGACGACTTCAAGTTCCTCGCCATCTCACGCCAGCCGCTCACGATCGACCTGCTGCTGACACCCCATGACGACAAGCTGATGCCGTCGGGACTGCTGATCGCCTGGATCGTGGCCCAGGGCGGCGCGTTCCCCTGGCCCGCCGCAGCGACGTCGCTCGTCCTGATGCAGGCCGTGGCGAGCCTGGCCGCCTGGCTCATGCTGCGCACCGTGTTCGGCAACCGGTGGGGCATCGTCCCTCTGCTCGCCCTCTACCTGTTCCTGCCCATGACCCTGACGGCCTTCATGTGGTGGGGTTCGGCGATCAATCTCGTGCCGGTCCAGGCCGCCATGTTCCTGGCCGTCGCGGCTCACGTGACCTACCTCCGCACTCGCCGGTTCCGCTGGATCCTCGCCACCGCGCTGGTCATCGCCGTGGGCATGACGTTCTTCCAGAAGGGCCTGCTGATCTATCCGGTGATCGTGACGCTGACCTACTTCTGGTTCGCGCGCGGCAACGCCCTCCGCCGGGTCTGGGACGCGCTGCGACGGTGGTGGCCGGCCTGGACGGTCCACGGGCTCCTCCTCGGCGGCTACCTCGGGTTCCACCTCACCCGGGTCAACTCGCCGGTCTCGGTCGACTCGACGGTGGACTACGGGGGTGTCATCAGCGGGGTGGCCTTCAAGACCTTCATGACCACCGCAGTGGGTGGCCCGGTGCGGTGGAGCGATGCCGTTCTTCCGGCGGCCCAGGTCGACCCGCCGGTCGCGGTCCTTGCGGCGGCCGCCCTGCTCGCGGGAGGAACGATGGCCTACGCGGCCATGCTGCGGACCTACACCTGGCCGGCCTGGGGGTTGATCGCCGGCTACGTGCTCATCGACGGCTTCCTCCTCGCGAGCGGGCGGGGTTCCACCGCCGGAGTCTTGGCGTCGATCGAGGCGCGATATGTCAGCGATGCCGCCCCCGTCCTCGTGCTCGCCCTCGGCCTGGCCTTCATGCCGCTCCGCGCGCCGGGTACCTCCTCGAGCCTGCCTCGGCAGTCGCCGATCCTCACGTCGACTCCCCCGGCCTGGTCGTTCGCGGCGATCGGTGCGCTGGTGGCCGCCGGCTGCGCCGTGTCGAGCGTGCAATACGTGAGCTTCTGGCACGACGACTTCGCGGCCCGAGTCTTCGTCGACAACGTCACGGCCGCAGAACGCAGGACTGGGGACCTTCGGATTCTGGACACCGAGGTCCCGGCAGCAGTCATCCTTCCCGGCCTCTACCCCTACACGTTGCCCTCGCGCTTCTTCTCCGACAACACGAACGTTCACCCCGTGAAGCGGGGCACCAATCTTTCGGTGCTCGACGACGAGGGGGTGGCCAGGATCCCGGTCATCGACGGAGGCGTCCGCGCGGCACCGCCGCAGGACGGAGCCTGTGGACGGCTGTACAGCACCGACCCCAAGCAGAAGGAGCTCGCCCGACCGAACGGGTTGACGCTCCAGATGTCCGGGCGGGGGTTCGGTTTCGGCACCTGGCTCTCCATCGGGTACCTGGCCACGAAGGACAGCGAGGTCACGGTCACGGCCGGCGACGCCTCTCGTCGCATCCCCTTGCTCCGTGGAGCGAACACCTACTTCATGCGCCCCGGAAAGGACGTCGACGAGGTGTCCTTCACCGACCTGGCCAAGAACACGACGTTGTGCGTGAGCTCGGTGCAGATCGGAACCCTGTCGGCATCGGAGTTCTCGTGACCCGCCTCGACGACTTCCCCGCCCTCGACGGGCTGCGCGCGGTCGGCTCGATCGCCGTCCTGCTCACCCACGTCGCATTCCAGACCGGCCAGTACCCGCGTGGGGTCACTGGTGCCCTCCTCGGGCGTCTCGACGTCGGCGTCGCCCTCTTCTTCGTCCTGTCGGGCTTCCTGCTGTCGCTCGGCTTCCTCCGGCCGATGGCCGACGGCCGGCCCGGGCCGTCGACGTTCGGATACGTCATCAAACGCCTGTTCCGGATCTGGCCGGTCTTCGCGGTCAGCGTGGTCGCCGCCACGGCACTGATCGGTCGCGACACCAGCGCGGCCTCCTGGATCCACAGCCTCACCCTGACGCACCTGTACAGCGAACGGTTCTTCACCGACGGACTCACCCAGATGTGGAGCCTGGAGACGGAGGTCGCCTTCTACGCGTTCCTCCCGGTGCTGATGGCCGTCTTCGCCGTCACCGTCCGGCGACGCGGCTGGGCGAAACGTCCGCTCCTCGTCTCGCTCGCCGTGCTGGCCGCGATGAACTGGGTGTGGCTCGGAGTGGTGGCCGCATGGATCGAGCCGGATCGGCCGTTCGTCTATCAATGGTTGCCCGCGTACCTGTCGTGGTTCGCGATCGGGACGGCGATCAGTGTCATCTGGGTCGACGCGACCCGCCTCGGCAACCGCGACCCAGCGGCCACCAGCGGACCTGCTCGATGGCTCTCCCGTGTCTCGGCGAGCTCAGGCGCCCTGTGCGCCATGGCCGTCAGCGTCCTGCTGATCGCCTCGACGCCGCTGGCGGGGCCGCTCACGCTGACCGCGGCCACCCAGTCGAACGCGATCGTCAAGAACGTCCTGTATGCGGTGGTCGCCACGCTCATCGTGGTTCCGGCACTGTTCGGGCCGGCGACCGGACGGTACCGCCGCGCCTTGTCATGGCCTCCGGTGCGTTACCTCGGTCACCTCTCGTACGCCATCTTCTGCATCCACCTGGTCGTTCTCTGGTACGTGCAGGACATGTTCGGCAACGAGGTCTTCACCGGAAACTTCCTGACCGTCGGCGCCACGACGTTGGTGCTGAGCATCCTCGTGTCCGTCCCGTTGCATCACCTCGTCGAGCGGCCGGCGATCCGGTTCAGCAGGCGACTGCTCTCGGGCACGAAGACCGCGGCCATCGATCCGGTGAGTCCGACGAGTGCGAGAAGCTGAGGCCACCCCGCAAAGCCCATCCACGGCAGCTCCCCACCCCAGGGCCGCAGCGCATAGCCCGTCCACACCGTGGCGAACGCCAGAGCGACCCCGCTGCCAAGGATGAGCGCAGGCCACCGGCCCCTCCTGAGTCCCCACGCCGTGAGCGCGGTGCCGAGCAGCCAGCCGGTCCCGGCCGCACCGAGACCGCTCCAACCGCCGACCACGATCGCGAATCCGCTCACCAGGACGGTCGCCGGGAGCCACCCGATCCGCAGAGGCTCGAGTGGCTCGGCCGTACGTCCCTGCTGGGCGAATCGACGACTGAACGAGGCGAGCAGCACCAGGAGCGCGCCGACGAGTCCACCCACCAGGCCGGCGCGGTACACGGTGTCCGGCGCGAAGTGCAGGTTGACGACCTCGCTCGTCCCGGGCAGCTGCCAGCCCTGCTGCCAGCCATCGACGGTCACGGGTTCCAGGTCGCGACCGGATCCACGCGCGACCCAGCCGTCATTCTGATTGATCCTCAGGACCAGCAGGCCGGACGGACCGCCCTCGGGAAGGGTGACCACGGTCGAGGCCGCATCCGGGTGAGCGACCTGAGCCGCGGTTCCGACATCCGCGCCTGGGCCGGCTCCGGGGCGCAGCAGCCGAAGGCCCACGGGTCGCGCAACGTCACTGGGCGATGCAGTGACCCGATTCGCTCCCCCCGTGAGCCGCACCTCCGTCGTCTCGCACGGGCGCGCCCTGACGGTCCGGTCCGCGAAGAGATCGGCCGGACTCGCCACGAGCGCCGTGGGCTGGTCGGTGCCGGCGATCGCGAGGTCCGGACCGCTTCCGCACGGGAAGGCCTGCTGCTCGCTCGTCAGTGGCCCGTCGTCGAACGGCGCGCCGGGAAAGCTGACCTCACTGACGCCGACCGGGAGCGATCGTCCGGACTGTCCGTCCAGGTCGACGGTCGTCGCCTCGTCATCGGCGACGAACCTCACCGTGGCCCGTCTGGCCGTCACCGGGCGGAAGTCGGCCGAGCCGTCGCTGATGTCCACCGCGCGGGTCGAACCGTCATCGAAGTCGATCGTGGCCTTCATCGCCGTCGACGCCACCAGTCCAATCGATGTCCGCACGCGGATCGAGGCGAGTCGCTGTCGCTTCGGCCACACCAGCGTGAGCGACGGGTCGATGTCATTCTCCGCAGCGACCCATCCCGTCCTCAGGTCGGAGTCGACGGCAGCGAAGGCCCCCGAGGCTGCCTGGTGAGTCGCCTGGGAGCTCGCTGACGCGACGTGCTGCCTCCCGGACTGCAGCAGCGCCGACAGCCCGTCGGTCCCCCACGGCCGCGCGAAGACGTCGGTCTCGAAGTCAGCCGAGCGCGGCAGTCGGACCAATCGGTCGAGCCTCCGGCCGTCCTCGCTCAGGTTCTCGTTGAACTCAGCACATCGGGTGTCTCCGTCGACGACGACGCAACCGCTGCGCTCGCCGGTGTCGGTGGACAGCAGGACCGACCGCGGTACGGGCCAGGCAGCAGGGATCGCGGGAAGCACCAGCGGTCGGCTGAAGGTCTGACCCGGTACGGCCAGCGTGCTGATGCGAAGCGGCTGGCTCAGGTCCGACGTCGCACTCACCTCGACGAACGACGTCGGTCCCGGCGCGGTCGCCACCGTCTTCGTGTCACCGGGGACGATGTCGGTACTGACCGAGCCGTTCTCGGTCGCGACGGTGACCGAGCGCGCACGGTCCCTGGCGGCGTTCGGTACCCCGAGCCGGATCCGGTCGACCTCCACCCGACCGCGGAATCGCACCTTCAACGCGTGGCGTCCCTTGACCGCCGCACCTGAGACCCACGCCGTCTGGCGGTCGCCGTCGATCGCGGCGAACGGGAGCGCCGACTGGTCGATCTCACCGAAGTACCCGGCATTGGACGCCGACGACGTGGCCGACACCCCCGCCGCACCGTCGAGCCGCGGCACGGACAGCCAGCGGGCCGTGCTCGCGGTCGCGTAGTCACGAACACGCCGCTCGGTCTGCCACGGCTCCGTCAGGGTGTGGGAGGCCGAGCGGTTGGCGTGGACGCGCCCGTAGTCGACCTCCTGACGTCGTGAACCGTCGGTCAACAGGACCTCCGACGGGCGCGCTCCGGCGGCCGCGTCGCGGGCGAACTGCACCGGACGGTTGCCGAGCGCGGCCAGCTCCAACGACCGCAGCACGGTCGCTGCGTCGCCGACGAACACCGGCAGGTCGGCATCGCGATACACGGTCGCTGCGCCCTCGCCGGCGTTCGGGATGACCCGGTAGATCTCGATCGACCGGTGGTAGGACTGCAGCCCGTCGGCCACGAAGGCCGCCGATCGTTCCCCCTTGTCGAGCCGGGTCTCACCCCCGACACGAGGGCCGAACTCGGCTGCGCGCACCAGGCCCGGAGTCGAGGCGATCGCTGCGTTCACCCGCGCTGCGTTGGGCGTGAGGTCGGCGACCTTCAGGTCATGGCGCACCAGCACGAACCCGACACCGGCACGACTCAGGTAGTCATGAAGCCCGTCCGATCCCTGCCCGTCGACGATGCGGGACTCGATCGCGTCCATCATGCGAATCGTGGAGCCGGGCACCAGCGGGATGACGCTGCGAGTCGCCCACGGGGCGTCCGACAGCGCCTGGATCGCCTCGTCCATCGGTCGGCCCCAGGTGTAGTCGCCGAACGGTGAACCAGGTGTCACGAACGTCCGACGTCCGTCGTCGTGGTCGGCCAGCCACTGGGTTGCCGCCGTCCAGTAGCTGGGGGTCCGCTCGAATCCGCCTGTTGACGCCAGCGACGCGGAGAACGCGACACTCGACGATCCGAGGAAGGCAGCGGCCACGAGAACGTGCACGCCGGCCCGCAGCACGACCTGGTCCTCCCGCGCCTTCCGCCGGCCGCGTACGAGCATCGTGCCCGCGACGGACAACAGGTGGGCCAGCCCGAGCACGAGCGGCAGCCTGATGAGGACGTCCCACTTGTGGGTGTTGCGCAGCGGTGCGAGAAGGCCGTCGAGCTGGCCGCGAAGATCGTCAGCCCACAGGCCCTGGACCGCCCCGAGATGTCCCATCGTGACCAGGACGACGCCGGCCAGCAGGCTGATCACGAGGAACCGGCGTTCCGGCATGTCGCGCCGGGTCAGTCCGAGCAGCCCCACGACGACCAGCAAGCCACTCTGGAGGATGACCATCGGCTCGGTGAGCAGGGTGCGGCCGGCGGACGGGTCGCCGTTGACGTAGGGCACCCACTTGGTCGTGCCCCGCAGCGCGTCGACGATGGTCGCGGGAGTCGTCGTGGCCCGTGCACTCTCGATGTAGTCCAGGAAGGGCGGGCTGTAGCGGCCCAGCACGGCAAGCGGCACGAGCCACCACAAGGTGGCCAAGGCCATGAAGACCGGCCACCACCTCATCATCGTGCCGCGACGTGGTCCGCGGCGTCGTGTCAGCAGCCACAGTGCCGCGATCGGCACGATGGCCGCGGACGCGACTGCGTTCACGCCGCCGACGAACGCCGCGGCCAGTGCGCTTCGGGCAGCGGCCTGTCGCGCCGAGCCCCGATGCGCGCCGATCACCAACGGGATCAGGACCCACGGGACCAGCGCCGAGGGCCAGTTCTCGATCGAGATCGGTCCCAGGTTGGTGAGCATCCGAGGCGAGAGAGCAAACACCAGACCGGCCAGGATCCGCGCCCACGGTGACCCGATCCGCAGCACCGCGCAGAGCTTGACGACCCCGAGGAAGGCGACCACGAGGATCAACGCCCACCACGCCCGCTGGATCACCCATCCGGGCGCGGCCATGAGGTTCCCGATCAGGAAGAACGGGCCCATGGGGAACAGGTAGCCGTAGGCCTGGTTCTGGACCTGCCCGAACTCACCGAGCGGATCCCACAGGTGCAGCACCTTGGCCACGAAGAGGCCGGGGCGAACGACGAGGTCGTACTTCGTGTCGTTGACGATGAGTCCCGGGGACTGGACGAAGGACAAGGCCGTCAGGCCGACGCAGCACGCGAGAAGCCGCAGTCTCCACCGGAACCGGACGTCCCTCATCGACGCCTGCCCACGATCGCCACGTTCCAGACCAGGACCTCGCGCAGTCCCGGCACCCGGATGATCCACGACATCCAGCCGGGCAGGTAACGCGGGAGGACCACGACGTCCCCGAGACCGGGGTGCGACCGTGCCCACGCAACCCCTTCGCTGACGGTCATGACGAACAACGACGTGCCGAACCGGTTCTTGGGCGGGTGGCCACGGCGCCCGGTGTACCAACGTTCGGCTCGATGCCCGCCGAGCAGGTGCCACGGCGAGGTCTCGTGGCCACCCCAGGGACCCCACCAGAGCGTGTACGACAGAAAGACGAGGCCGCCCGGGCGGGTCACCCGGACCATCTCGTCGGCCATCCGCCACGGCCCGTCGACGTGCTCGAGCACGTTGGATGAGTACGCGACGTCGAACGAACCGTCGGCGAACGGCAGCTGGCGGCCGTCGCCCAGGACAGTGCCGGGCCCGGGAACTCCACGGCCCGCCAGCTCGCCGAGATCCGCGTCGAGCGCGGTGTACGTGGCACCGGCCCGGGTGAACGCCTCCGCGAAGTATCCCGGCCCCCCGCCGACGTCGAGCAACGCATGGCCGTCGAACGGCTCGAAGCTGCCGATCTGGGCGACGCTGTCACGCGCGAGCTCGCCGTAGAAGTGATCGGGGTCGGTCTGTTCGCGCCAGAAAGCCCGGAACAATCGCCACGATCGCCGCAACGTCGGTCGGAATGGCTGGTCCGGCACCCGACGACGATATCCGAGAGGTGGACCAGCCCCCGGGTACGCTGGAGGTTGTTCGCGGGAGGGCGTGAACGAGTTCGCGTGAGGGCGCGAACGAGGGAGCGTCGGAACCCGAGAACCGGGCCCGGCCGAGGGAGGAACCGGTTCGTCCGGGCACGCATGCACGCCTTGTTCTGCAACTGGCGCGACTCGCGCAACCCCGAAGGTGGGGGCTCCGAGCGGTATGTCGAGACGATGGCGCGCGGGCTCGTCGACCGCGGTCACCGAGTGACCATCGCCTGCGCCGCCCACGACGGAGCGCCGCGCGACGAGGTCGTCGACGGGGTCCGATTCGTGCGCCGCGGGTCGAAGCTCGGCATCTACCTCGTCACTTTTCTGCGAGTTCTCCTGAACCGGTACGGTCGGGTCGACCTCGTCGTCGACGTCCAGAACGGCCTGCCGTTCTTCACCCGGCTCGCCACCCGCACGCCGGTCGTGGTCCTCGTCCACCACGTCCATCGGGAGCAGTGGCCCGTCGTCTACCCCGGACTCGTCGGACGACTCGGATGGCTGATCGAGAGCCGGGTGGCGCCGAGGATCTACCGGCGCAGCCGCTACATCGCGGTCTCGGAGTCCACGCGGACCGAGCTCGTCGACCTGGGCGTCGAACGAGAGCGCATCAGCGTCGTGCACAACGGGACCGAACCCGCCCCGACCGCCGCCGTCGCCCGCTCACTCGAGCCGCGCCTGTGCGTCCTCGGCCGCCTGGTCCCGCACAAGCAGGTCGAGCATGCGCTCGACGCCCTCGCCGAGCTTCGGCGCGATCACCCTGCGGCCCGCCTCGACGTGGTCGGCACCGGATGGTGGGAGCAGGAGCTCCGCGACCACGCCGGCCGCCTCGGCATCCAGGACGCCGTGACGTTCCACGGGTTCGTCGACGACGTCACCAAGCACGTCCTGCTCGCCCAGGCGTGGGTGATGGTGCTCCCGTCGCTCAAGGAGGGCTGGGGCATCGTCGTGGGCGAGGCCGGCAGCCACGGCACCCCGACGATCGCCTACCGATCTGCCGGCGGCACCACGGAGTCGATCGCCCACAAGGACTCCGGGCTCCTCGTCGAGGACCACCAGGAGCTGGTCGACGCGGTCCGCACGGTCATCGACGACGAGAAGTGGCGGACGTTCCTCGGCGAGGGCGCACTCAGCATGTCGCAGGCCTACACCTGGCCGACGGCGCAAGCAGCCTTCGCCGACGCGGTCGGCGCCTGAACGGACGCGCTGACTGACGCCTCGCGAGAACGAAGGACCAGCGGGAGGTGCCCTGGGTCAGTTGTTGGTGCCGTAGCTGACGCTGCCGGCTTCGACGGGGTTGTCGCCCGCGGACTGCTGCTGCTCGACGATGCCGAACGCTGTTGCTCCGGCCAGACCCAAACCGACCATGAACGCGACAATGCCGCCAGTCAATGACTCCACTAGGTGCCTCCCTCAAGACAACGTGAGTCTAACAGTGCCCGGGTCACGCGGCCCGGGCTCAGCGGCCGGTCCGCGACGTCGGGTTCGTGCACCTCTCGCCCCTACGCTGAACATCACCATGTCCAGCACTCCGCGCCCGAGCACCGCCACCGGCCTGCTCGTCTCGATGCGCCCCCGACAGTGGGCCAAGAACATGCTCGTCGTCGCCGCCCCGCTGGCCGCCGGCGTCATCGACGAAGGTGACGTCCTGGCGCGCGTCGCCGTCGCGTTCGTCGCCTTCACCCTCGCCGCAGCGGCGGTCTACCTGCTCAACGACGTCACCGACGTCGAGTCCGATCGTCGCCACCCGCTCAAGCAGCGTCGCCCGGTCGCCGCCGGCGACGTGTCGGTCCGGACGGCCGTCGTCGCGTCGGCTGCTCTCGGTGCCCTCGCTCTCGGAGTGGGGTGGGCGATCAACGAGAAGCTCGCGATCACGCTCGCCGTGTACCTCGTCATCCAGCTCGGGTACACGCTGGGGCTCAAGCACCAGGCCGTGGTCGACCTCGCCGTCGTGACGGGCGGCTTCCTGCTCCGGGCCATCGCCGGCGGAGTGGCCGTCGACGTCCCCCTCTCGCAGTGGTTTTTGTTGGTGGCGGCGTTCGGTTCGCTGTTCATGGTCGCCGGCAAGCGTTACTCCGAGCTGCACACCTTGGGCGGCTCCGGCGAGACCCGGCGGTCCCTGCAGGACTACTCCGAGTCGTACCTCCGATTCGTGTGGAGCCTCGCGGCAGCGGTCACCATCACGGCGTACAGCCTGTGGGCGTTCGAGATCAGCACGGACTCCGGCGTCAACTGGCAGGCGATCTCGATCGCGCCCTTCGTGATGGGGCTTCTCCGCTACGCCGTCGACATCGACCGCGGCCTGGCCGGCGAGCCCGAGGACGCCGTGCTTCGCGACCCGGTGCTGCTCGTCATCGCCGCCGGCTGGGTGGCCGTCTTCGCCATCGGCGTGTACACGGCATGAGCGGGGACGCGCGACGTCGTCTCACCGGATGGGGCGGCACCGCCCCGACCGTGGCGCGGGTCCTGAGCCCCCGCCGCGTCGACGAGGTCCGTGCGGCCGTCGTGGGCGCAGGCTCGCGAGGGGTGATCGCCCGCGGTCTCGGCCGCAGCTATGGCGACGCCGCTCAGAATGCCGGCGGCGACGTCCTGGATCTCACCGGTCTCGACGGGGTTGTCGAGGTGGACACGGTGGCTCCGGCGGTCCGGGTCTCGGGCGGCACGAGCCTGGACGACCTGATGCGCAGCCTGCTGCCGCACGGGCTGTGGATGCCGGTCGTGCCGGGCACCCGCCAGGTGACCGTGGGTGGTGCCGTGGCCGCCGACATCCACGGCAAGAACCATCACGTCGACGGCAGCTTCGGGCGGCACGTCCGGTCGATGGACCTGCTGCTCGCGTCCGGCGACATCGTTCGGCTGACGCCCACCGGCCCGGAGGCCGACCTGTTCTGGGCCACGATCGGCGGGATGGGGCTCACCGGCGTCGTCCTGGAGGCGACCATCTCACTGCGCCGCGTCGAGACCGCCTCCTTCGTCGTCGACACCGTCCGCACGCCGGACCTGTCGGCCCTGCTCGAGACGCTCTCGGGACCGGACGACGACCGCACCTACTCCGTGGCCTGGTTCGACACCGCAACCACAGGTGACTCGCTCGGTCGAGCGGTCCTCACCCGCGGCGAGCATGCGCGCCTGCAGGACCTCGACCCGCACCGGCGCTCCTCGGCCCTGCGCTTCGCGGCACCGAGCATCGGGCGCGTTCCCGTCCGGCTGCCCGTGAGCCTGGTGAACCGCTGGTCCGCCCGCGCCTTCAACGCGGCGTGGTACGCCAAGGCCCCCGCCCATCGGACCGGGGAGGTCCAGGACATCACGACGTTCTTCCACCCTCTCGACGCCGTCCGCGACTGGAACCGGCTGTACGGCCGGGCCGGGTTCTGCCAGTACCAGTTCGTCGTCCCGCTGGAGGAGGTTGCCGCCTTCACCTCGGTCGTCGAGACGATCGCCCGCTCGAGTCACGTGTCCTCACTGAACGTCCTCAAGCGGTTCGGTCCGGGCAACGCCTCGCCGATGTCGTTCCCGATCGAGGGCTGGACGCTGGCCGTCGACCTGCCGGTGCGGCCCGGCCTCGACCGCCTGCTCGACGAGCTCGACGCCCTGGTCCTCGGCGCCCGCGGCCGCGTCTATCTCGCCAAGGACTCCCGCGCCGGCCGCGAAGCCGTCGCCCAGATGTACCCGCGTGCCGATGAGTTCCGGGCGATGCGCGACCTCGTCGACCCGAACCGGGTGTTCCGCTCCGACCTGTCCCGCCGACTCGACCTGTGAGGCCTGTTCCATGATCAACGCACTCGGTGTCCCCCAGACCCTGCTCCTCGTCGGGGGCACGTCAGACATCGCGCTCGCCACCGCCGAGGCTTGGGCGCGTCGGCAGCACGGCCTCGAGGTCACCCTCGCGGCCCGACCCGGACCCCGCCGCGACGCAGCGGTCGACCGGCTCGAGTCACTGGGATGCCGCACCCGAGCCGTGGACTTCGACGCCGAGGCCACCGACACGCACACCGCGCTCGTCGACGACCTACCCGGCGACATCGACGTGGCCGTCGTCGCGTTCGGGCTGCTGGGTGACCCCGAGCTCGCCTGGACGGACGTCGAGGCTGCTCGCCAGCTCGCCACCGTGAACTACGTGGGAGCCGTCACGACCGGCGTCGCGCTGGCGACCCGCATCCGCCGCCAGGGTCATGGGGTGATCGTGGCGCTGTCGAGCGTGGCCGGCGAACGTCCACGACGATCGAACTTCGTGTACGGCTCGACCAAGGCGGGGATGGACGCGTTCTACACCGGCCTCGGGGAGGCGGTCCGCGAGCTGGGCGGCCGGGTGCTGGTGGTCCGCCCCGGGTTCGTCCGCTCGAAGATGACCGCGGGGCTCGACGACGCGCCGCTTGCGACGACGCCGGAGGCGGTGGCCGCGGCCATCGTCGAGGCCGTGCGCGACGGGAGCGAGCAGATCTGGGTTCCGGCGCCGCTGCGCGTCGTCATGTCCGGCCTGCGGCACCTGCCTCGCGTCGTCTTCCGGCGACTGCCGATCTGATCGAGGTCCGGACCGCACCGTACGCACCGAGAGCGAGAGCCAACGCCGCCGCGCTCCACGCGGCGATCATGACGCGACGATCTCCCTCGTCGACCGACGTCTGCTGCTGCGCATCGGGCACCGCGTAGACCTCGAGCCCGGCACCGAGGGTGGGCAGCTTCTCGAGGCGCCGTAACAGACGGGCGGCTTCCTTCGCTCCGCTCGCGTCGGTCTCCAGCACCACCAGGCCGATGCCCGCTCGGGCCAGGGCCCGGGGGTCCGCACCGTCGCCCAGGACCCTTCGCAGACGCGCGGACCGTGGGTCCTCCCCCGCGACAGTCGTGCCGGACACGAGGAGATCGTCGTTCGTGACGGTCGTGCGGTCGAAGTAGCGTCCGGCCGGGTCGAGCACCGGACGGTCACCGTTCCACGGAGGCCGCCGATAGGCCGAGAACGGCAGCACGAGGATGTCACCGTCGACGCCGGAGGAGGTCACGACGGCGCGCGCGTCCTGCCAGGCGAACGGGTAGTCGACCGCATCGAGGCGACCGCCGACGCCCCACGCGAGGTCGGGCAGGGTCACGATCGGCATCAGGACCAGCAGCACGGCGACCCCCTGCCGGACGTCGGGTCGCCGCACCCGCCGCACCAGCTCGACCGCGCCCGCCCCCAGCGCGACCGCTTCCAGCGGCGCCAGCATCGCCAGGTACCGCGTGCTGTCGCGCAGCAGACCGCCACCCGGAACGTCTCCGGCGAGCCGACCGAGCGCGTCCGGCGCGACCCGGGTCGCGACCACCAGCGCGAGGGCGAGTCCCGCCGGAACCGCGAGCGAGATGAGGAGACCACGGTTCTGTCGCCACAACGTGACCAGTCCGATCACCATGACCGCACCCATGACCAGGACGAGAACCACGGTGGTCCAGAGCAGCCGCGAGTCCGGGACGACGTCACGGTTCCAGATGCCACCGAGCGACAGCACAGCACCCCACCGGCCCAGATGTCCTTCCGACTGGGCGTCGAACACGGCGAAGGCGTCCGGGTCTGTCGTGGCGACAGACGCATGCAGGACGCCGGCGACGATCCAGGGTGCATTGACGAGCGCGGCCGTGAGGACGAGCCGGACGACGCCACGACCCCAGACCGCGGCAACGCCCACGGTCAGGCCGATCAGCCCGCCGACCGGGCTCATCGCGGTGGCGGCGAGTGCGACCGTGGCCGGGCCCCACCGCGGGCCCGACGGGTCTCGCACGGCAGCGATCAGCCATGGAAGCGCGGCGTACGCGACGAGCACCGGCCACTGCCCGAGGACCAGCCGCTCGGCCACGTACGGATTCCAGGCGTAGAACGTCGCCGTGGTGAGCGTGGCCGCGAGTGGCCAGTCGGGTGTGAGTCGGGTGGCGCCCGCCGCAGCGAGCACGACGACACCGAGCAGCACGAGTCGCTGCACCAGGGACGCGGGCAGGGCCGCGCCCAGGATGGCCACCACCGCGTCGGACGGCACGGCCCGCGGCAACGCGGTGCCCAGCCCCCATGGTTCGAGCCGGTCGAGGTCGAGCCGCGGCACCCAGACCATGTCGTAGCTGAGGACGTAGCCGTGCAGTCCCAGTGGCGCGTACACGACGAGTGCGAGGAGCACGGCCCACTGCCAGGTGACGAGTCGCCCCCACCGTCGCCCGACGTCGGACTCCGACGTTCCCGGCGCACGCTCCATCGGCCCAGCATCGCACCCGCGGCTAGGGTTCCGGGGTGAGATCAGCTCAGTCGACCGTCGCCGGGGGCACCCTCGTCGCCGGCGGGATGATGACGATGAACGTCACCGTCTACGCGTTCAACGTGCTGGCCGCGCGATTGCTCGTCCCCCAGGAGTTCGGCGCGCTCACCGCCCTGTTCGGGATCATCCTCGTCGGCACCGTCGCCTCGCTCGGCCTGCAGGCCGTCACGGCCCGGCGTCTCGCCGTCGCGCCGAGCGCCCGCCACGAGATCATCGCCACCACTATGCGGGTCACCGCGATGGTGGCCCTGACCGTCGGGGCGGCGGTCGCCGCGACCACGGTGATCCTGACCCCGGCCCTCAAGCTCGACTCGTACTGGCCGGTCGTCCTGTGTGGCGCGACGCTCGTCCCGATGACCGTCATGGGCGCGCAGAGCGGCATCGCGCAGGGCACCGAGCGGTGGGCCGCGTTGACCGCCATCTACATCGGCAACGGACTCGGGCGGCTCGGCGGCGGCACGATCGGACTGCTCATCAGCCCGACGCCGACGGCGGCGATGATCGGCATCGCGATCGGCGCCTGGACGCCGGTCGTCGCGGGCGCGCCGATGATGATCAGTCACCGGAACGGGACGGACGCCCCCCCGCCCCGGGGATCCATGCTTCGCGAGGCTCTGCTGTCCACCCACGCCCTGCTCGCGTTCTTCGTGCTCAGCAACATGGACGCCCTCATCGCCCGCAACATGCTGGACGTGCACGACAGCGGCCTCTACGCGTCAGGGCTGATCCTCGCCAAGGCGGCCTTCTTCCTGCCCCAGTTCGTCAGCGTGGTGCTCTTCCCCGACCTGGCCCGGGCGACCACGCACCACGCGCGGCTGCGGGCCATCTCGATGGTGGGGTTGCTCGGTGCCGGCACCGTGGCCGGAGTCGCCGTGCTGCCTCATCTGGGCCTGATCCTCGTCGGCGGCGACCAGTACGCCGAGGTGCAGGGCCGGCTCTGGCTCTTCGCCCTCGCCGGGTCGCTCCTGGCGATCGTGTACCTGCTCGTGTTCGACGCGCTCGCGCGGCACGCCCACGGCATCGTGGTGATGATCTGGGGCGCCGTGGCGGCGGTGATCGCCAGCGCCTACGGCCTCGGCGTCGGCATCACCGGTCTGGTGGTGACGGTCATCGTGGTGGCGGGGACCCTGGCCGCGAGCATCGAGATCGCGTCGTCGCTGACTCGCCGCCGGCGCGCCGTGGCGGACTGAGCCGACCTCGGCGATCGACTCTCAGTGGCCCGCCTCGTGCCACGTGCGACCCACGCCGACCGAGACGTCGAGCGAGACCGAGAGGTCGGCCGCACCGGCCATCTGCTCACGGACGAGCGCCTCGAGCTGGTCGCGCTCCCCCGCTGCCACCTCGAAGACGAGCTCGTCGTGCACCTGCAGGAGCATGCGCGAGGACATCGACGCCTCGCGCAGCGCCCGATCGACGCCGAGCATCGCGACCTTGATGATGTCGGCCGCCGAGCCCTGGATCGGCGCGTTGAGCGCCATCCGTTCGGCCATCTCCCGGCGCTGGCGGTTGTCGCTCTGCAGGTCCGGGAGGTAACGGCGGCGGCCGAGGATCGTGGCGGTGAAGCCGGTCTGGCGCGCCTCGTCGACGAGGCCGCGCAGGTAGTCGCGGACCCCGCCGAAGGTCTCGAAGTAGTCGTCCATCAAGGCCTGCGCCTCGCCGGTTCCGACGCCGAGCTGCTGGCTGAGTCCGTACGACGAGAGCCCGTACGCCAGGCCGTAGTTCATCGCCTTGATGCGGGCCCGCAGCCCACCGTCGATGTCGCCGGGGTCGCGCTCGAAGACCTTCGCCGCCATGACGGTGTGGAAGTCGTGGCCGGACCGGAACGCCTCGATGAGGTCGGCGTCCTCGGACAGGTGCGCCATGATGCGCATCTCGATCTGGCTGTAGTCGGCGGTGAGCAGTGTCTCGAAGCCGTCGCCGACCGTGAACGCCTCGCGGATGCGGCGGCCGGACTCGGTGCGGATCGGGATGTTCTGCAGGTTCGGGTCGGCGGAGCTGAGCCGCCCGGTGGCGGCGATGGTCTGGAAGTACGTGGTGTGGATGCGGCCGTCAGGGGCGATCGTCTTCTGCAGGCCCTCGACGGTCTGGCGCAGCCGGGTGACGTCACGGTGCGCCAGCAGGTGCTCGAGGAACGGGTGCTCGGTCTTGACGAAGAGGCCCTGGAGCGCGTCGGCGTCGGTGGTGTAACCGGTCTTGGTGCGCTTGGTCTTGGGCATGCCCAGCTCGTCGAACAACACCACCTGGAGCTGTTTCGGCGAGCCCAGGTTGACCTCCTTGCCGATGACCGCGAACGCTTCCTTGGCGGCGCCCAGCATCCGGTCGGTGAACTCCGCGTGCAGCGCCTCGAGATGCTCCGCGGCGATCGCGATGCCGGCGGACTCCATGGTCAGCAGGACGTCGATCAGGGGCAGCTCGACGTCGCGAAGCAGCGCCAGCGACGCCTGCGAGTCGAGCTCCTCCTCCAGGACGCCCCAGAGGTCGAGTGCGGCACGAGCCCGCTGGACGGCTGCATCCGCGCCGCCGTCGTCGTCGAAGGTGAGCTGCCCGGAGTCGGCGTCGCCGGCCACCAGCTCGCGGTGCAGGTACCGCACCGACAGGTCGGCGAGGTCGTAAGCCCGCTGGTCGGGCTTGACGAGGTAGGTGGCCAGCGCGGTGTCGGCCTGCACCCCGGACAGGATCCAGCCCTGTGCTGCCAGCGCGTGCGCTTGACCCTTGGCGTCGTGCAGGACCTTGGGGCGGTCGGAGTCGGCCAGCCAGCTGGCCAGTGCCTTGTCGTCGTCGGGGTCGAGGTGCTCGACCGTGACCCAGGCCGCCGCCCCCTCGGCGTTGGCGAGCGCCACGTGATCGGCCCGAGCGCCGACGGGACGGCTGTCGCCGACCACCTCGACACCGACTGCCGACGCGCCGGCCGCGTGCTCGGCCAACCAGGCGCCGAGCCCGCCGGCCTCCACGTGCGTGACGGCGAGCTCGGCCGCGGCACTGGGCGTGGCCGCCTCGTCGCCACCGCCGAGGTAGTCGAAGAGCCGCTCCCGCAAGGCGGCGAACTCCAGAGCGTCGAACACCTCGTGGATGGCGTCACGGTTCCAGTCGGTGGTGAAGCCGAGGTCGGTGGGGCCGGCCGGCAGGTCGAGGTCGCAGATGAGCGCGTTGATGCGGCGGTTGCGCAGGACGTCGTCGAGGTGCTCGCGCAACGAGTCGCCGGCCTTGCCGGGCACGTCGTCGACCGCCGCGACGAGCGCATCGAGCGTGCCGTAGGTGTCGATCCACTTGGCCGCGGTCTTCGGTCCCACACCAGGCACGCCCGGGAGGTTGTCGCTGGTCTCGCCCACGAGCGCGGCCAGGTCCGGGTAGTGGTGAGGGGTGACACCGTACTTGTCCTGCACCGCCGTGGGCGTCATGCGGACGAGGTCGGAGACGCCCTTGCGCGGGTACAGCACGGTGGTGGAGTCGGTGACGAGCTGAAGGGCGTCGCGGTCGCCGGTGCAGATGAGCACCTGCATGCCGGCGGCCTCGGCCTGGACGGTGAGCGTGCCGATGATGTCGTCGGCCTCGAACCCGTCCTTCTCGAAGGTCGTGACCCCCAGCGCGTCGAGGACGTCCTTGATGAGCGAGATCTGCCCGGTGAACTCCTCAGGAGACTTGCGCCGGTTCCCCTTGTACTCCGCGTACTGCTCGGTGCGGAACGTCTGTCGCGAGACGTCGAAGGCCACCGCGACGTGCGTCGGCTGCTCGTCGCGCAGGACGTTGATGAGCATCGAGGTGAACCCGAACACCGCGTTGGTGTGTTGTCCGGTGGTGGTCGAGAAGTTCTCGACGGGGAGGGCGAAGAAGGCTCGGTAGGCGACGGAATGGCCGTCGATCAGCAGCAGGCGGTCCACCCGCCCGACTCTAGCCGTCCCCACCGACGTGGATGCGGCGCGTCGAGCCGCGGCGCCGGTTCAGCCGAGGGGACGGAGGGAACGCTCGCTCTGCCGGCGCCGGAGGGTGCGTCGGACGGCGATGAGCTTGCCGGTGTCGCGCGATTTCGTGGCGCGGGACGTGAGCCGGGACCGCAGCTTGCTGGCCCGGATGGCCCGCACCACCGCGATCTGGTTGAAGCCGATCTTGGTGAGGTAGCGGTTCGGTTCACGGGCGTGGGCCGGGATGGCGGCGACCACGATCTCGCAGTGGCTCTCCTCGCCGTATGACGCGGCGGCCGACAACAGCGTCGCGGCGACCTGGCGGCGCCGGTACCGCGGCGACACCACGATCTCGGTGACGACCAGCATGCGGGTGAGGGTGATCGGCGTGAGGGTGCTGAGGTCGCAGACCGTCGCCCCCACCACCTCGCCGTCGACCAAGGCGACGATGATGCGCTTGTCGGGCCGGGCCAGGGCGAGGTCGAGGGCCGCGGCGGCCTCGGGCACGTCGGGCTCACGCCAGAGCGACTGCTGGGTGAAGGCCTCCGAGCCCTCGTCGACGCCGGCGGCGCACTCCGACCACAGGGCGATGAGAGCCGCCGCGTCCTCACGGTCGGCGTCTCGCAACACGACCGGGTGACGGCTCGACATGGTCCTCCCGTGGGTCGTGTGATGCTGCTGGGTCGGGCGAGATGACAGACTACCCGGGCGACATCGTCGCCGTCACCGATCAGCGCGAGAGGAACCCTACACATGTTCGTCGGAGCCGGGACCGTCGCCAACGTCGCGACCGTCCTCGTGGGATCCGGCCTCGGAGTCCTCGCCGGCCACCGACTGCCCGCACGGGTCAGATCCACCGTCACCACGGCGTTGGGACTGGTCACCTTGCTCATCGCGGCCCAGGCCGTGGCCGACGTCGCCGCCCCGGAGCTCGTCGACGCCGTGGGCTCCTCGGCGCCGACGCTGGTGGTGCTGGGATCCCTCGTGCTGGGCGGCATCGCCGGCTCGTTCCTGCGTCTGGAAGCCCGTCTCGAGCAGCTCGGCGGGTGGATGCAGGACCGGATGGCCCGCCGAGCCGTACGCCGGGCCGCCCCGCCGTCGGACGACGCATCCGTCGGAGCAAGCGACCCGCGGCAGCGGTTCATCGAGGGTTTCGTGCTCAGCTCCCTGGTGTTCTGCGTCGGGCCGCTGACCATCCTCGGCTCGATCAACGAAGGCCTCGGCCGTGGGGCCGACCAGCTGCTGCTGAAGTCGGTGCTCGACGGTTTCGCCGCCCTCGCCTTCGCCGCGACCTTCGGCATCGGCGTGATGGCGTCGGCGCTGTCGGTTGCGGTCATCCAGGGCTCGCTCACGGTCCTCGGCGTGTTCCTCGGCTCCTTCCTGCCCGAGGCCCACCTGCTCGCTCTCACGGCCACCGGTGGGCTGGTGCTGCTGGGTGTCGCGGTGCGCCTGCTCGACCTCAAGCCGATCCCGGTGGCCGACCTGTTGCCGGCTCTGCTGGTCGCGCCGCTCCTGACACAAATCGCCGTCTCGGTGCATTGACCACCGCAACGCCGCCCGACCGCAGCGGACCTCACGACGACTTCACCGAACTGTCACCCTTCGACGGTTTTTCACGGTGCCGGTGACTCCCTGGTGTGGCTATGCTCACGGAGGACGAATCGCGCCCCCCGCACACCCGACCCCAGGAGACCTGCGTGCGACTGCGACTGGCGGCACTTCTCACGGTGATGATCAGCGCCCTGGTGCTCGGTGCCACTGCGCCGGCTCAGGCCTCGCCTGACGACGACATCCTCGACATCAACGGCGTTCTCGTCGACACCCGCACCGATCCGGCGACGCCTGTTCCCGGTGTCACGGTGAGCGTCACGCTCAACGGCCAGCCGGCCGGCCAGGCCGTCAGTGATGCCGAGGGCAACTTCACCATCCCCCTGTCGGGCACGCCCGACGAGCTCGTGGGCGAAAAGGTCACGGTGACTCTCGACACCGACACGCTGCCCGAAGGAACGAGCCTCACCACCGAGGGCGACAACGTCCGCACCCTCACGATCAAGACGAACTTCGACCTGCGGATCGGGTACCGCATCGGCCCCAAGGTCGATCCGGCGAGCGAGATCCTCCGCAAGGTGGGTCAGGCGGCGGTCAACGGCATCTTCCTCGGCCTGCTGCTGGCCCTCGCGGCACTCGGTCTCTCGCTGGTCTTCGGCACCACGGGCCTGACCAACTTCGCGCACGGCGAGCTCATCACGTTCGGTGCTCTGGCCGTATACCTGTTGCAGACGAAGCTGTCGTTCCCGTTCCTCCTGGCCGCCGTCTCCGCCGTGGTGCTGTCCGGCGCGTTCGGCTATGCCAACGACAAGATCCTGTGGAAACCGCTGCGCGGTCGCGGGACCGGTCTGATCGCCATGATGATCGTCAGCATCGGCCTGGCCATCTTCCTGCGCAACGTCTACCAGTACATCGTGGGGGCCAGCGGCCACCAGTTCACCAAGGTCGGCATCGAACGCCGCCCCTGGGAGATCGGCGGCATCGACGTCTCGGCGCGCATCTTCTGGAGCGCGGTCATCTGCGCGATCGTCCTGATCCTGGTCTCCATCGCCGTGCAGCGCACCAAGCTCGGCAAGGCGACTCGAGCGGTCTCCGACAACCCGGCGCTGGCGGCCGCGTCGGGCATCGACGTCGACCGGGTCATCTTGACCATCTGGATCTTCGGCGG
Source organism: uncultured Actinomycetota bacterium (assembly GCA_963781445.1). Taxonomy (GTDB): domain Bacteria; phylum Actinomycetota; class Actinomycetes; order Propionibacteriales; family Nocardioidaceae; genus Aeromicrobium. The sequence goes on along the minus strand of CAWAGS010000006.1, from coordinate 102,447 downwards.
CGCGCTCGCCGGGCTCGGCGGCGTGCTGTGGGGCATGAACTACGGGTTCGACTACCAGTTCGGCTTCAAGATCCTGCTCCTGGTGTTCGCCAGCGTGACGCTCGGCGGTCTCGGCACGATCTGGGGCACGATGGCCGGGGCCCTGCTCGTCGGTCTCATGGTCGAGATGTCCTCACTCGTGCTGCCACCGGAGATCAAGTACGTGACCGCACTGGTCGTGCTGATCCTGGTGTTGCTGATCAGGCCGCAAGGCATCCTCGGACGCGCCCAACGAGTCGGTTGAGGGAAGGGAGACGACGATGAGCTGGTTGGACGTCCTCGGCGGAGCGATCGAGCAGGCGCTCGGTCCTCAGGCGGTCATCTACTGCCTGGCCGCGATCGGCCTCAACATCCACTTCGGGTACACGGGCCTGCTGAACTTCGGTCAAGCCGCCTTCATGATGGTCGGCGGCTATGCAGTCGGCGCCCTGGTGCAGACCTACGAGCAGAACCTCTGGTTGAGCATCCTGGTCGGCCTGTTGGCCGCCGTCGTGCTGGCGCTGATCCTGGGCGCTCCGACGTTGCGACTTCGTGCCGACTATCTCGCGATCGCCACGATCGCCGCCGCGGAGGCCATCCGACAAGTTCTCGGAGCCGCAAGCCTCAACGACACCTTCGGCGGCCAGGACGGCAGGTTCGGCTTCGCCGACGACATGAAGACCCTCAACCCCATCCCACGAGGCGGCGGCGACTTCGGCTTCGTGGCATGGCGCAGCTACGACTTCTACATCATGATCGTCGGCTGGACGATGGCTCTGCTGCTCTGCGGCCTGGTGTACCTGCTGATGCGCAGCCCGTGGGGCCGGGTGCTCAAGGGCATCCGCGAGGACGAGGACGCCGTCCGCAGCCTCGGCAAGAACGTCTACTTCTACAAGATGCAGGCCCTCATCCTCGGTGGTGTCATCGGCGCGATGGCCGGCATCATGAGCGGGTTGGCCACCGACAACGTGGCTCCGTCGGACTTCGCCACCGACACGACGTTCTTCGTCTTCACCATCTTGTTGATCGGTGGCGCGGCGCGGGTCATGGGACCGGTGGCGGGAGCCCTGATCTTCTGGTTCTTCCTCAACGGTCTCGACCTGTTCTTCGACAAGGCGACCAACGACAACATCATTCCGGACTGGCTGATGAACGGCGACCAGGCCAGCCTGATGCGGCTCATCATCCTCGGACTCGTGCTGATGTTGTTGATGATCTTCAGACCGCAAGGCATCTTCGGCGATCGAAGGGAGTTGGCGATCGATGGACGCTGACCAGGGCACCCAGAAGACCACCCAGCCCGGCCAGTCGAAGGACGACCCGATCCTGGTCGCCGACAACGTCATGCGGCGTTTCGGCGGGCTCGTGGCCGTCGACGTGGAGCACTTCGAGATCCAGCGGGGCAAGATCACCGCGCTCATCGGTCCGAACGGTGCCGGGAAGACGACGTTCTTCAACCTGCTCACCGGCTTCGACAAGCCCGATACCGGCACGTGGACGTTCAACGGCGAGGACCTCTCGGGTGTGCCCCCGTACAAGGTCGCTCGGCGCGGCATGGTGCGGACCTTCCAGCTCACCAAGGTGCTTTCTCGCCTCACGGTCATCGAGAACATGCGGTTGGGCGCCACCGGCCAGCGCGGCGAGAAGATCTTCTCCAGCGTCTTCAGGTTCCTGTGGCGCGACCAGGAGCAGTCCAACTCCGACCGTGCAGACGAGCTCCTGGGACGCTTCACGCTCGACACCAAGCGCGAGGACTTCGCCGGGTCGCTGTCCGGCGGGCAACGCAAGCTGCTCGAGATGTCCCGCGCACTGATGGTCGATCCCGAGCTGATCATGCTCGATGAGCCGATGGCCGGGGTGAACCCCGCGCTCAAGCAGTCGCTGCTGGGCCACGTCAAGTCGCTGCGCGACGAGGGCCGCACGGTGCTCTTCGTCGAGCACGACATGGACATGGTCCGCGACATCTCCGACTGGGTGGTGGTCATGGCACAGGGCAAGATCGTGGCCGAGGGCCCGCCCGACGAGGTCATGGCCGATCCGGCCGTCATCGACGCCTACCTCGGCGCGCACCATGATTCCGACCTGACCTTCGAGGAGGAGCAGAAGATCCTCGCCAAGGCCGAGGCCGAGCTCGAGGCCGAAGCGGAAGACCTGAAGCACAAGGGAGTCACATGACCACCACCGACACCGCCTCCCCCGAAGGCGCGGTCCTCCGCGCCGACAACCTGATCGCCGGCTACCTGCCCGGAGTCAACATCCTCAACAGCGCCAGCGTCCACTGCCACGATGGTGAGCTGGTGGGCATCATCGGGCCCAACGGCGCCGGCAAGTCCACGCTGCTCAAGTCGCTGTTCGGGCTCGTGACGGTGCACGAGGGCACCGTCAAGCTGAAGGACCGCGACATCACGAACCAGCGCGCCGATCAGCTGGTCGCGGCCGGTATCGGGTTCGTGCCGCAGACGAACAACGTCTTTCCCTCACTGACGGTCGCCGAGAACATGGAGATGGGCACCTACCTGGTCCCGAAGAAGTTCACCGAGCGCTTCGACTACGTGGCCGGCATCTTCCCGCGGCTGGCCGAGCGCCGATCGCAACGGGCCGGATCCCTGTCCGGCGGCGAGCGTCAGATGGTCGCCATGGGCCGCGCGCTGATGATGGAACCATCGGTGCTCCTGCTCGACGAGCCGTCGGCCGGCCTCTCCCCCGCCCTGCAGGACGAGGTGTTCGTGCAGACCAAGCACATCAACGCCGCGGGGGTCTCCATCGTCATGGTCGAGCAGAACGCCCGCCGGTGCCTGCAGATCTGCGACCGCGGCTATGTGCTCGACCAGGGCAAGGACGCCTACACCGCCAGCGGCGACCAGCTCATGAACGACCCGAAGGTCATCGAGCTCTACCTCGGCACGCTCGCCAAGGCCTGATCGTCACGCCGGGCCACGGCGGCCCACAGCGCAAAGGCGAACAGCAGCACGCCGCAGATGATGTCGGCGACGACGTGCACCTGGCGCCACCACACCATGCTGGTCGCGCCGGGCACGAGGTAGTGGGCGACACCCACCAGCCCGCTCCCGGAGTATCCGGCGATCGCCACTGCTGCGGCACGGGTGCGGCCGCGCGCGAACAGCCAGACGCCGGCAGCCCCGAAGGCCGTGAACATGAACCACGCCGACCCGATGAGCCACGCCGGAGGGTTGGGCAGGGCGCTGCCCGGCTCGGCCTGCGGATAGTCGGCGAAGTTGACGGTGTTGTCGACGTAGTGAACGACAGAGACGGCGACCGCGACGCCCACGAGCAGGAGCAGGGCGCGGAAGCCTCGCGGGGAGCTCATGGCCGGAATCTACCAACAGCAGGATGACGCGACAGGGCCCCGGCGTCTCCGCCGGGGCCCTGTCGTTCGGTGCTGACTACATCACTCGACGACGCCGGTGACGTACTCGAGGTTGGTGAAGGTGTTGTCGGCCTTGTACTGGAAGATGCCGATCGTGGCCTTCGACGGCGAACCCGTGTCGTTCAGGTCGACCGGGCCGGAGACACCGTCGTAATCGATGTCGGTGCCGTCCTTGATCAGCTTCACGCAGTCGGCGAACGTGGTGCACTTCTCACCGTCGCGCGAGATGTTGACCAGCTCGGACGCAATCGCCTCGCCGGCATCGTTCTTCGCGGCTTCGGCAGCAAGCGCCGTCATGATCGTCGCGTCGTAGGACTCCGGGCCGTAGGTGTAGGACTTCAGCTTCGGATCGACTTCGAGAAGTCGCGCCTTGAAGTCGTCCTTCAGCTCCGCACCGGGGTACGTCGACTTGACGCCCTTGAGCGTGCCCTTCGGGAAGTCCTTGCTGTAGTCGGTGGTGTTGCCATCGACGAAGTAGGTCTGGACATCCTTCGGACCGATACCTGCGGACTCGAAGCTGGGGACCAGCTTCTTGGCCTCGTCGAACGAGATCAGCACGATGGCGTCCGGCTTGGCGTCCTTGATCTTCTGGATCTCGGAGGTGTACGACGTGGCGTCGACGCTGTAGAGCACCTTGGCCGCGACGTTGCCGCCCTGGTCCTTGATCGTCTTCTCCACGTTGTCGGCCAGTGCCTCGCCGTAGGCTTCCTGGCGAGCCAGGATGGCCACGTTCTTGGCGCCGTCCTGGAGGACCAGGTTGCCGAGCACGTTGCCCTGCAGCACGTCCGACGGAGCCGTACGGAAGTACAGGTTCTTGTCGTCGTAGGTGTCGAAGGCGGTCGAGGTGTTGGCCGGGGAGAACTGCACGACGCCGGCGTTGATGATCTTGTCGATCACGCTCAGCGACACGCTCGAGCTGGCAGCGCCCAGGATGGCGTCAGCCTTGGCCGAGAGCAGCTTGTCGACCGAGCCCGGTGCGATCTTCGGGGTTCCGTCGCCGGAGTCGGCCTTGGTGATCTTGACGTCGTTGCCGAGCACTCCGCCGGCCTCGTTGATGTCCTTGACGGCGAGCTCGACGCCGGCGATCTCTGGCGGGCCGAGGAACGCAAGGTCACCGGTCTGGGGCAGCAGGGTGCCCACGACGAGCGTGCCGTCACCCTTGGGCACGTCGCCCTTGTCACCTGATGTTGAGTCGTCGCTGCCGCCGCACGCGGCCAGCACGAGTGCGCCAGCGGCGGCAACCGCCGCGAGACGCACGGTCTGGGTACTGCGTTTCATCTGTCCTCCGGAGTAGTCGGTCGTTCGGCCCATGACGGACCGAGGAACGGTAGGTCCGAACGTAGTCGTCACCGGGGTCAGATGTGGTACCCGTGACCGAATGAGGCGTTTCGTAGTCGATTTGTAACCGAGTCGTGGTCACTCGCCCGACTTCGGGTCGATCCCGCGCTCGATCACCCGCTGGGCGACGGCGTGCATGGAGAGCCGCAGGTCCATCGCGGTGCGCTGAATCCAGCCGAACGCCTCCGGCTCGGTCAGGTCGAGCGCCTCCTGCAACATCGACTTGGCGCGGTCGATGGTCTTGCGTGCGGCCAGCTTCTCGTGGAGGTCCTGGATCTCGTGATCGAGATGCGTGAGCTCGGCGAACCGGCTCATCGCCACCTCGATGGCGGGGACGAGGTCGGTGATGGTGAACGGCTTGACGAGGTAGGCCATCGCGCCGGCGTCCCGGGCGCGCTCGACCAGCTCTCGCTGGCTGAAGGCCGTGAGCATCACGACCGGCGCCACGCGCTCCGTCGCGATCTGCGCGGCTGCGGCGATGCCGTCGAGCCGCGGCATCTTCACGTCCATCACGACGAGGTCGGGCCGGTGCTCGAACGTCAGGGCGACCGCCTGCTCACCGTCGCCGGCCTGTGCAACGACCTCGTAGCCCGCTTCGGTGAGCATCTCGGCCAGATCGAGCCGGATCAACGCCTCGTCCTCGGCGATGACGACCCGTCGGCGCGTGGCGCGGGTGGGTTCGTTCGACGGCTCGCGCATGTGAGAACGTTATCCGGCGACAGCACGGGCCGGGATGGCGGAATGGCAGACGCGATGGTCTCAAAAACCATTGTCCGCAAGGGCGTGCGGGTTCGAGTCCCGCTCCCGGCACCGCGATGACGAACGCATCGACATTCCGGTACCCCCAGCAACCCGAACGTCGATGCCTTCGTCGCGCTGGATGTGCTAGGTGGGAGGTCGGTTCCGAGGATGCCGGACTCGTCGAGGTCGGGGTCGTGGTAGGCGGGAGCGACACGGTTGATGGCATCGCCCATGTTGTGGACCCGCAGGGCGTTGGTGGAGCCGGGGATGCCGGGAGGGCTCCCCGCGACAATGACGACCTGGTTGCCCTCGTCGCAGCGGCCGATGTCCAGCAGCGCCTTGTCGACCTGGAGCACCATGTCGTCGGTGTGCTTGACGTAGGGAACGGTGAACGTCTCCACCCCCCAGCTCATCGCCAGCTGGGACCGGACGACGGGGTCGGGCGTGAACGCGATGACCGGAACGCGGGAGCGGTACCTTGACATGCGCCGGGCGGAGTCGCCGGACGTCGTGAAGGCCACCAGGTAGGTCGCGTCGACGGCCTCGGCGACGTCGGCGGCAGCACGGCAGATGACACCGCTCTTGGTCTTCGGCTTCCACGTGAGCGACGCCATGCGCAGCTGACCGTGCTGCTCGGTGGACTCGATGATGCGGGCCATGGTGCGCACCGTCTGGATCGGGTAGGCCCCGACGCTCGTCTCGCCCGACAGCATGACCGCGTCGGCGCCGTCGAGCACGGCGTTCGCGACGTCGGACGCCTCGGCACGCGTGGGCCGCGGCGCGGAGATCATCGACTCCAGCATCTGGGTGGCGACGATGACCGGCTTCGCATTGCGCCGCGCCTTCTCGATGATGACCTTCTGCACCAGCGGCACCTCCTCGAGCGGCAGCTCGACGCCGAGGTCGCCTCGGGCCACCATGACACCGTCGAAGACGTCCATGACCTCGTCGAGGTTGTCGATCGCCTGGGGCTTCTCGATCTTGGCGATCACCGGGCGCAGGATGCCCTCCTCGTGCATGACCGCGCGCACGGGCTCGGCGTCGTCGGCCGAACGCACGAAGGACACCGCGACGAAGTCGACGCCCTGCCGCAGGGCCCACCGCAGGTCTTCGACGTCCTTGTCGCTCATCGCCGGGACGCTGACCTGCACCCCGGGCAGGTTGATGCCCTTGTGGTTGCTGATCTGGCCACCGATCTCGACCGTGCAGGTGACGTCGGTGTCAGTGACGTCCTTGGCCCGCAGGCGCACCCTGCCGTCGTCGATGAGGATCTCGTCACCCGGCCCGACGTCGCCCGGCAGGCCTTCGTACGTGGTGGAGCATCGGTTGACGTCGCCCTCGATCGGGTCCGTGGTGATCGTGAACAGGTCGCCTTCGACGAGAGTCACCGGGCCGTCGGCGAACCGGCCGAGGCGGATCTTGGGCCCCTGCAGGTCACCGAGGATCGCGATGGCCGTGCCCAGCTCGGACGCGACCCGACGGACGTGGTCGTAGACCCGCTCGTGGTCCTCGCGAGTGCCGTGACTCATGTTCAGGCGGGCGACGTTCATGCCGGCCTCGGCGAGCTCCCGCACCCGTTCGTAGGTGTCGGTGGCTGGGCCGAGGGTACAGACGATCTTGGCTCTACGCACTGATCGATCCTATCGACGCCGCGGTGTTACTCGCGAGTCGCGGTCAATCGGCGATCGCCTTCACGGCGTCCAGGCACACGGTCTTGGCAGGCTTCACCATGGCGGCGAGGTCCGCCGCCTTGGCCTTGGCCTTGGTGTTGATGGTGCAGCCGACCACGCTCGAGCCGAACGCCCCTGACACGTTGAGAAAGCCGAATCCACCGTCGTGTCCGCCGCAGTGTTCGCCCCAGCTCGGCTCGCCGAACCCGAGGTCTTGCAGCGTCTTGCAGACGAGGCCTTCCTCCTTGTACGTCGCCAAGAGCTCCTTCTGGTCCTGGGAGTAGGACGTGATCCGCTCGGCCGAGTTCTTCGCGTCGAAGAAGCTGAGAGTGAACACCTCGGTTCCCTGCTTGTTCGTGATGTCGCAGATCGTGGCGGGGCGGAGCACCGGATTCCCGGACTTGTCCTTGATCGCGGTTCCGTCCGACGCCTTCATCTCCTCACCGGCGATGCCGTCGAAGATGACGACTCTGCCCTCGGGCACCTCGAGCAGGTCGGCCACTGCCGCGCGATCGACCTGGCCACAGATCTTCTCCGTCGGGGTGGTGACCTCAGGGACGGCGTTTGTCGTGGACTCGGCGGAGGGGGCATCCGCCTTGCCATCGCTCGAACTTGACTGTCCGCCGCCGCAGGCGGCAAGGAGCAGTGCTGATGCCATCAGGATCAGCATGGGGAGTGCCGCAGGGCGCTTCTCGGACATCGTCGTTGCCTCTCTCGGACCCCGGTGCGTCAGGCTAGCGGGTCCCGGGGCTGTGCGGGCGCGATGTCGTCTCGACGTCAGCCCGCGAGAATGCCTCACGCAGTGAGCGGGCGCTCCGTCGGCGGGATGGGGGACGGGAGGTTCGTGGAACCGGACAGATAGGCGTCGACACCGGCGGCAGCCGATCGGCCTTCGGCGATGGCCCACACGATGAGCGACTGCCCGCGACCGGCGTCACCGGCGACGAACACGCCCTCAACACTCGTCATGTAGTTCTCGTCGCGCGCGACGTTGCCGCGTTCGTCGAGATCGACGCCGAGCTGTTCGACGAGGCCTTCACGCTCCGGACCGGTGAAGCCCATCGCGAGCAGCACGAGCTGCGCGGGGATGACCCTCTCGCTGCCGGGGACGTCGACGAACGAGCCGTCCTTCATCTCGACCTCGACGAGACGCAGGCCGGTGAGGTTCCCCTCCTCCCCCACGAACTCCTGGGTGGAGACGGCGTAGACGCGGTCGCCACCCTCCTCGTGCGCCGAGGCGACGCGGTAGATCATCGGGTACGTGGGCCACGGCTGGTTCTCCGGGCGCTCCTCCCCCGGCTGGGGCATGATCTCCAGGCTGGTGATCGACCTCGCGCCTTGCCGGGTGCACGTGCCGAGGCAGTCGGCACCGGTGTCGCCGCCGCCGATGATGACGACGTCCTTGTCGGTGGCGACGATCTGGTCGTCGACCTCTTCGCCGAGGGCCACGCGGTTGGCCTGCGGGAGGAACTCCATCGCCTGGTGGATGCCGGCGAGCTCGCGGCCGGGGGCCGGCAGATCGCGTCGAACGGTGGCGCCGGTCGCCAGCACGACCGCGTCGTAGCGGTCGTGCAGCTGGGTCCCGGTGAGGGTGTCACCGACCTGGACGCCGCTGCGGAACACCGTGCCCTCGCGGCGCATCTGGTCGATGCGTCGGTCGATCTGGATCTTCTCCATCTTGAACTCGGGGATCCCGTACCGCAGCAGGCCGCCGGGCTTGTCGTCACGCTCGTAGACCGCGACGGTGTGCCCGGCGCGAGTGAGCTGCTGGGCGACGGCGAGTCCGGCCGGGCCGGAGCCCACGACGGCGACGGTGCGGCCGGTGAGCCACTCCGGCGGTTCGGGGCGCACGTTGTGGCGCTCCCAGGCCATGTCGATGATGGAGACCTCGACGTTCTTGATCGTCACCGGATCACGGTTGATGCTGACCACACAGGCCGGCTCGCACGGAGCGGGACACAGGCGACCGGTGAACTCCGGGAAGTTGTTCGTCGCGTGCAGGCGGTCGATGGCCTCGTCCCAGTCCTCACGCCAGACGAGGTCGTTCCACTCCGGGATGAGGTTGCCGAGCGGGCAGCCCTGGTGGCAGAACGGGATGCCGCAGTCCATGCAGCGCCCGGCCTGCTCGGTGATGATCGGCAACAGCGCCTTGCCGAGACCGCCGGGATACACCTCGTTCCAGTCGTTGATGCGCTCCTCGACGGGCCGGCGAGGGGCGACCTCGCGGGGAGTCGTGATGAAGCCACGGGGATCAGCCATTTGCGGCCACCTCCATCATGCGTGCGGTCGTGTCCTCGTCGGAGAGCCCTTCGGACTCGGCCTGCTGCTGGGCCTCGAGGACCTTGCGGTAGTTGACGGGCATGATCTCAGTGAAGCGTTCGACCGACTGCTCCCACGAGCCGAGCAGCTGCTCGGCCACCGTGGAGCCGGTCTCCTGGTGGTGCTTGCGCACCAGGTCGTGGACCGCGTCGGCGGCATCGGAGACGCCCGAGCTGCCGGGGCCCACCATCGGTCGCAGCTCGACCATGTCGGTGTTCACCAGCGAGTGGTCGAGGTCGAGCACGTAGGCCGTGCCGCCGCTCATGCCAGCGGCGATGTTGCGGCCCGTGGGGCCGAGGATGACCACCCGCCCCCCGGTCATGTACTCGCAGGCGTGGTCGCCCACGCCCTCCACCACGGCACTGACGCCGGAGTTGCGCACGCAGAACCGCTCGCCGACCTTGCCGCGCAGGAAGATCTCCCCGGACGTGGCGCCGAAGCAGATGACGTTGCCCGCCAGGATCTGGGCCTCGGGGGTGAACTGCGCCTCCCGCGGCGGCCGGACGATGATGCGACCACCGGACAGCCCCTTGCCGACGTAGTCGTTGCCGTCGCCCTCCAGCCGCAGCGTGATGCCGCGGGGCAGGAACGCACCGAACGACTGGCCCGCCGAGCCGAGGAACGTCAGGTCGATGGTGTTCTCGGGCAGCCCTTCGCCCCGGTAGCGCTTGGTCAGCTCGTGACCGAGCATCGTGCCCACCGTGCGGTTGACGTTGCGGATGTCGAGCTGGGCCCGCACGGGTTCGCCGCGCTCGAGGGCGTCCGCCGACAGCGCGATCAGCTCCATGTCGAGCGCCTTGTCGAGGCCGTGGTCCTGGCCGACGGTCTGGTGCCGAACCGCCTGGTCGGCGAGCTCGGGGACGTAGAGGATCGGAGCCAGGTCGAGCCCGTCGGCCTTCCAGTGGTCGACCGCCGGTGTGGTGTCCAGCATCTCCGCGTGCCCGATGGCCTCGGCGATGGTGCGAAAGCCCAGGGCGGCGAGGTACTCGCGCACCTCCTCGGCGATGAACTCGAAGAAGTTCACGACGTGCTCGGCCTTGCCGGTGTACTTCTCGCGCAGGGCCTTGTTCTGGGTGGCGACGCCGACCGGGCAGGTGTCCAGGTGGCACACCCGCATCATGATGCAGCCGGAGACGACGAGCGGAGCGGTCGCGAAGCCGTATTCGTCCGCCCCGAGCAGCGCCGCGATGATCACGTCACGCCCGGTCTTCAGCTGACCGTCCGTTTGCACGACGATGCGGTCGCGCAGGCCGTTGAGCAGCAACGTCTGCTGGGTCTCGGCCAGGCCGAGCTCCCACGGGCCTCCGGCGTGCTTGAGCGACGTGAGCGGCGAGGCGCCGGTGCCTCCGTCGTGCCCGGAGATGAGCACGACGTCGGCCTTGGCCTTGGAGACCCCGGCCGCGACCGTGCCGACGCCGACCTCGGCCACGAGCTTGACGTGCACCCGAGCGGCGGGGTTGGCGTTCTTGAGGTCGTGGATGAGCTGTTTGAGGTCCTCGATCGAGTAGATATCGTGGTGCGGCGGCGGCGAGATCAGTCCGACGCCGGGCGTGGAGTGCCGAGTCTTGGCGATCCACGGGTAGACCTTCGGACCGGGCAGCTGGCCGCCCTCGCCGGGCTTGGCCCCCTGGGCCATCTTGATCTGCAGGTCGTCGGCATTGGTCAGGTACTCGCTGGTGACGCCGAACCGTCCGGACGCGACCTGCTTGATCGCCGAGCGGCGCTCGGGGTCGTGGAGCCGCTCGGGATCCTCGCCGCCCTCTCCGGTGTTCGACTTGCCCCCGAGCCGGTTCATCGCGATCGCGAGCGTCTCGTGAGCCTCTTGGCTGATCGACCCGTACGACATCGCGCCGGTGGAGAAGCGCTTGACGATCTCCGAGACCGGTTCGACCTCCTCGATCGGCACCGGCGGGCGGACGCCCTCGGCGAAGGAGAAGAGCCCGCGCAGCGTCATGAGCCGCTTCGACTGGTCGTCGACCCGGCTCGTGTACTGCTTGAAGACGTCGTAGCGGCCGGTCCGCGTGGAGTGCTGCAGGCGGAACACCGTCTGCGGGTCGAACAGGTGCTCCGGCCCGTCACGACGCCACTGGTACTCGCCGCCGACCTCGAGGTGACGCCGGGTGCCGACGATTCCGTGCGTGGGGTAGGCCTTGGCGTGCCGCGACGCGACCTCCCGGGCGATGACGTCGAGGCCGACCCCGCCGAGCTTGGTCGCGGTGCCGGTGAAGTAGGCGTCGACGACCTCCTGGGAGAGGCCGACGACCTCGAAGATCTGCGCCCCGGTGTACGACGCGACCGTGGACACGCCCATCTTGCTCATCACCTTGAGGACGCCCTTGCCGAGACCGTGGGCGAGGTTCCGCAGGGCCTGGCCCGGCTCCATGTCCTGGACGAAGTTGCCTTCACGGGCGAGATCCTCGGCCGACTCCAGGGCGAGGTAGGGGTTCACGGCGGTGGCGCCGTAGCCGATGAGCAGCGCCACGTGATGGACCTCGCGGACGTCGCCGGTCTCGACGAGGAGACCCGCCTGCGAGCGCAGCTTCTCGCGGACCATGTGGTGGTGGACGGCACCGGTGAGCAGGAGCGACGGGATGGGAGCCAGATCGGCGTCGGAGTGGCGGTCGGACAGCACCACGATGCGTGCGCCGTCGGCGACGGCACGCGACACGTCGGCGCAGATCTCGTCGAGCCTGGCCTTGAGCGCTTCTCCCCCGCCGTGGACGTCGTACAGGCCGCGGACGACGTGGACGGCGAAGCCGGGCATGTCACCGTCGCGGTTCATGTGCCGGATCTTGGCCAGCTCGTCGTTGTCGATGACCGGGAAAGGCAGCTGGAGCATCCGGCAGGACGCCGGGCTCGGCGCGAGCAGGTTGGTCTCCGGTCCCATCGTGCCGGCGAGTGAGGTGACCACCTCTTCGCGAATGGCATCCAGCGGCGGGTTCGTGACCTGTGCGAACATCTGGCTGAAGTAGTCGAACAACAGCCTCGGCCGGTCCGAGAGAGCGGCGATCGGGGTGTCGGTGCCCATGGACCCGATGGCTTCGGCGCCGGTGCGAGCGATCGGCGCGACCAGGATCCGCAGCTCCTCCTCGGTGTAGCCGAAGACCTGCTGACGCCGAGTGACGGACGCGTGGGTGTGCACGATGTGCTCGAGGTCGGGCAGGTCCTCGAACCGGACGAGGCCGGAGTACAGCCACTCGTCGTAGGGATGCTCGGCAGCGAGCGTGGCCTTGACCTCGTCGTCCTCGATGACCCGGTGCTCTGCGAGGTCGAGCAGGAACATCTTGCCCGGCTCGAGGCGACCCTTGCGGGTGATGGTCTTCTGGTCGAGGTCGAGGACGCCCGCCTCGGAGGCGAGGACGACGAGGCCGTCCTCGGTGATCCAGAAGCGGCCGGGCCGCAGGCCGTTGCGGTCGAGGACGGCGCCGATCTTCGTGCCGTCGGTGAACGACACGCACGCCGGTCCGTCCCACGGCTCCATGATCGAGGAGTGGAACTCGTAGAACGCGCGGCGGGCGGGGTCCATGACGGCGTTGTTCTCCCACGCCTCCGGGATCATCATCATCACCGCGTGCGGCAGGTCGCGTCCGCCGAGGTGGAGCAGCTCCAGGACTTCGTCGAACGAGGCGGTGTCGCTGCCCAGGGGGTCGCAGATCGGGAACAGCCGCTTGAGGTCGCCGGGGAGCACGTCGCTCTCCAGGGTCGCCTCCCGAGCCCGCATCCAGTTGCGGTTGCCGCGCGCGGTGTTGATCTCGCCGTTGTGCGCGATGAACCGGAAGGGATGCGCCAGCGGCCAGCTCGGGAACGTGTTGGTCGAGAAGCGGCTGTGCACGATGGCCAGCGCGGACTCGATGCGCTCGTCGCGCAGGTCCGGGAAGAACTCGTCGAGCTGCTGGGTGGTGAGCATCCCCTTGTACACCAAGGTGCGGGCCGACAGCGACGGGAAGTAGACGTCGGCCTCGTGCTCGGCACGCTTGCGCAGGCAGAAGGCCAGGCGGTCGAGCTCGATCCCGCTGCGCGGCTCCCCCGTGGCCGTGGCAAACATGAGCTCGAAGGACGGCATCGCCCCGCGCGACATCGACCCGAGGATCTCCGGGTTCACCGGGACCTCGCGCCAGCCCAGGACGGTCAGGCCCTCTTGGCCGGCCAGGGTCTCGATCGAGGCCTTCGACGCGAGGGCTTCGGCCGGGTCGACCGGGAGGAACGCCATGCCGGCGACATAGGTGCCGGCCTCGGGCAGCTCCACTCCACCGACAGCGCGCAGGAACGCATCGGGAACCTGCATCAGGATGCCGGCGCCGTCGCCGGTGTCGGGCTCGCCGCCGACGGCGCCGCGGTGATCGAGGTTGCGCAGCGCCGTGAGCCCGTGGGCCACGATCTCGTTGCTGGGGACGCCGGTGAGCGTGGCCACGAAGGCGACTCCGCAGGAGTCGTGCTCGTACTGCGGGTCGTACAGACCTTGGGCGGGAGGGAGAGACGTCACTGCTGGCCCCTTTACCTGGCGTCGACGGACGATGGATCGAACGAAATCATCGAGAACCCGGGACGACGTTGGCCCTAGTCAGCGGTCCAAGACTACACAACGTCAGCCGAGACGGGTGCCGACGGCTTCGCCGATGAGGTAGGTGAGTCCGGCGGCGGCACCACCGAGGACGAATTGACGGACCCCGCCGTAGAACCACGACCGGCTGGTCAGGTTGGTGACGAGCGCACCGCAGGCGAACAGACCGATGAGCGACAGGACCACGATCGGCCACACCGCCTCGATGCCGAGCAGCAGCGGCAGCAGCGGGATGAGGGCGCCCAGCGCGAAGGCGAGGAACGAGGAGATCGCGGCCAGGCGCGGCGAGGCCAGGTCGTTCGCGTCGACGCCGAACTCCTCGCGGGCGTGCACCTCGACGGCGTTCTCGACGTCTCGGTGGATCTCGGCCGCCACCTGACGCGCGGTGTCGATCTCGACCCCCTTCTCGACGAACATCGAGGCGAGCTCGGCCTCCTCCGCCGCACCGTTGCGCTGGATCTCGCGGCGCTCGATCTCGATCTGGGCCAGGGCGAACTCCGACTGACTGGCGACCGAGGTGTACTCCCCCGCCGCCATCGAGAACGCGCCGGCCGCGAGCCCGGCGAGTCCGGCGATCAGCACCGGCTTGGTGCCCGTGCTGCCGCCCGTGACACCCATGATGAGGGCGAAGTTCGAGACCAGTCCGTCCATCGCCCCGAAGACGGAGGGACGCAGCCACCCGCCCGTGACATCGGGATGCTCGTGCTCGATGTCGTCGGCGCTGGGCAGCGGATGGTCGTCGGGCGTCGGCTCGGGACGGTCAACGGCGGTCATGGCTCGAAACCTAGCCGGGTTCGCTCGATCCGTCATCGAAGGATTGGCTCGCCTCAGGCCGCTTCGAGCGACGTCGGGCCATGATGAAGTAGGCCGTGGCCAGCGCGAACACCACGATCGACGTCCACACGTTGAGCCGGAACGGACCGAGGGTGTTGACCGAGTCGATGCGCAGCATCTCGATCCAGACGCGCCCGGCGGTGTAGAGCATGACGTACAGGGCGAACGCGCGGCCGGCGGTGAAGGTGGCTCGGCGGTCGATCGCCACGAGCAACGCCGCGGCGGCGAGGTTCCACAGCATCTCGTAGAGGAAGGTCGGGTGGAAGGTGGCGAACTGCTCGAAGCCGGGTGGCCGGTTCGCCGGGTCGATCTCCAGGGCCCACGGCAGGTCGGTGGGCTTGCCGAACAGCTCCTGGTTGGCGTAGTTGCCGAGCCGGCCGACCGCCTGGGCGACGAGCAGTCCCGGGGCCAGGGCGTCGGCGACCGACGAGAACGTCACGTCGTAGCGGCGGCACGCGATCCAGGCACCCAGTGCCCCGCCGGCGATGGCCCCCCAGATCCCGAGGCCGCCCTGCCAGATGTACAGCGCGTCGACGGGGTCGCGCCCGGCGCCGAAGTAGAGCTCGGGGTCGGTGATGACGTGGTAGATGCGCGCCCCCACGATGCCGAACGGGATGGCCCAGATGGCCACGTCGCCGATGAGTCCGGGCCGCCCACCCCGTGAGGTGAAGCGCTTCTCGCCGATCCAGAGCGCCAGCAGCGCGCCGACGATGATGCCGAACGCGTAGGCGCGCAGCGGGATCGGACCGAGTTCCCAGACACCGCTGGACGGGCTCGGGATGGACGTGATCAGGCCGCTCATCGTTCCACTCCTCGACGAAGCTCGCGGGCCAGCTCGCGCACCGCATGGACCCCCGACGCTGCGTCGGGGGCATCCAGCATCCGGCGCACCAGCGCCGAGCCGACGATCACCGCGTCGGCGAACTGGGCCACCTCGTGGGCCTGGACACCGTTGCTCACCCCGAGCCCGACACCGACCGGCAGGTCGGCGACGGCCCGGACGCGGTCGACGAGGGTGGGCGCGAGGGAGCTGGACTGCTCGCGCTGGCCGGTGACCCCCATGACCGCGGTGGCGTAGACGAACCCGCTGGACGCCTCGACCGTCATCGCCAGGCGTTCGTCGGTGGAGGAAGGGGCCACCAGGAAGATGCGGTCGAGATCGTGCCGGTGGGACGCCGTGATCCATTCACCCGCTTCGTCCGGGGTGAGGTCCGGCGTGATCAGGCCCGCTCCACCGGCGCCGGCCAGATCGGCGGCGAACCGCTCGACGCCGTAGCGTTCGACGGGGTTCCAGTAGGTCATGACCACGGTCGGCACGCCGGTGTCGGACGAGGCACGGACGACGTCGAGGACGTCGGTGGTGCGGTTCCCGGCCGCGAGCGCGCGCTCGGCAGCGGCCTGGATGACCGGCCCGTCCATGACGGGGTCGCTGTAGGGAAGTCCCACCTCGACGAGGTCGACGCCCCCGTCGACCATGGCCTCGATCGCGGCGATGGACGTCGTGAGGTCGGGGAAACCGGCGGGCAGGTAGCCGATGAGGGCGGCCCGACCCTCCTTGCGGGTCCGCTCGAAGAGCTCGTCGATGCCGGACTGCCGATCTCTCCCGTGGTCGCTCACTCCTGCACACCTTCCTCGAGCACGACGGGGCCGTCGAGCAGACCGAACCACTCCGCGGCGGTGTGGACGTCCTTGTCGCCGCGGCCGGAGAGGTTCACCAGGATGGTGGCGTCCGGGCCGAGCTCCGTGGCCAGCTCCAGCGCTCCGGCCAGGGCGTGCGCGGACTCGATGGCCGGGATGATGCCCTCGGTCTTGCACAGCAGGTCGAACGCGGCCATCGCCTCGGCATCGGTGGCGGGCACGTAGCGCGCCCGTCCGGTGGCGGCGAGGTGGGCGTGCTCCGGCCCGACACCCGGGTAGTCGAGGCCGGCCGAGATCGAGTGCGACTCGATCGTCTGGCCGTCCTCGTCCTGCAGCAGGTACGAGCGCGCACCGTGCAGGACGCCGACGTCACCGGCGGTGATGGTGGCGGCGTGGCGTCCGGTCTCGAAACCGTCGCCGCCCGCCTCGACTCCGAGCAGCCGGACGTCCGCGTCGTCGATGAACGCCGTGAACAGGCCGATGGCGTTGGAACCGCCGCCGACGCAGGCCACCGCGGCGTCCGGCAGTGATCCGATCAGCTCCAGGCACTGGACGCGGGCCTCGTCGCCGATCCCGCGCGTCAGGTCGCGCACCATGGACGGGAACGGGTGCGGTCCGGCCGCGGTGCCGAACAGGTAGGAGGTGTGGTCGACGCTGGCCACCCAGTCGCGCAGCGCCTCGTTGATGGCGTCCTTGAGGGTGCGGCTGCCGGTGCTGACCGGGACGACCTCGGCTCCGAGCATGCGCATCCGGGCGACGTTGAGCGCCTGACGCTCGGTGTCGAGCTCTCCCATGTAGACGGTGCACTCGAGGTCGAGGTAGGCGCACGCCGTGGCCGAGGCGACGCCGTGCTGGCCGGCTCCGGTCTCCGCGATCGCCCGGGGCTTGCCGATGCGCTTGGCGAGCAGCGCCTGGCCCAGCACGTTGCGGATCTTGTGCGCGCCGGTGTGGTTGAGGTCCTCGCGCTTGAGCAGGATCCGGGCACCGGCCGCCTCCGAGAAGCGTGTGGCGTCGTACAGCGCGCTCGGCACGCCGGCGTACTCGCGCAGCATGCGGTCGAGCTCGGCCATGAACACCGGGTCGGCCTTCGCCTCGGTCCAGGCCCGGTCGAGCTCATCGAGCGGCGCGACGAGCGCCTCCGGCATGAACCGTCCGCCGAACGGGCCGAAGTGGCCGGTCGAGTCAGGCTGTGCGTAGGTCATGGAGCATCCCCAGCGTCGGTCGAAGGTCGGTGGTGGCGGGCAGGCGCCTCGAGGGGCAACCGGTCACCAGCGGTGCTGCAAGGCGGGATGGGCGCCGGCGGCGACGAGGTCGGCCACGCTCGCGCGCGGATCGTTGTCGCGGACGAGCGTCTCGCCGACCAGCACCACGTGGGCTCCGGCCTTGGCGTACTCGATGACGTCGTGGGGGCCACGGACGCCGGACTCGGCGATCTTGACGACGCCGTCGGGAATGAGCGGGGACAAGCGCCCGAACGTCCCGCGCTCGACCTCCAGCGTGCGGAGGTTGCGGGCGTTCACCCCGACGAGGTCGGCTCCGGCGCGGACGGCGCGCTTCA
Organism: uncultured Actinomycetota bacterium; assembly: GCA_963781445.1. Classification (GTDB taxonomy): domain Bacteria; phylum Actinomycetota; class Actinomycetes; order Propionibacteriales; family Nocardioidaceae; genus Aeromicrobium. The sequence goes on along the minus strand of CAWAGS010000006.1, from coordinate 84,382 downwards.
CCTCGTCCTCGTCGTGCACCTCGACCAACGGGGTGAGGCCGATGGAACGGGCCCGTTCCACCAGGCTCTCGAGCGCGTTCTGCTCCAGTGCCGCGACGATCAGCAGCGCCATGTCGGCACCCGCCGCCCGGGCCTCCCAGAGCTGGTAGGAGGTGGTGATGAAGTCCTTGCGCAGCACCGGCACGTCGACCTGGCCGCGCACGGCGCGCAGGTCGTCGAGCGTTCCGCCGAACCGGCGCTCCTCGGTGAGGACGCTGATGGCCGCGGCGCCACCGGCGGCGTAGTCGAACGCGAGGGCAGCGGGATCCTTGATGGCCGCGAGCTCACCCTTGCTGGGGCTCGCCCGCTTGACCTCGGCGATGACGCTGACGCCATCGGCGCGGAACGCCGGCATCGGGTCGAGCGCCGGGTTCTGACGATCCGCCTGGGCCTTCAGGTCATCGAGGGACGTGCGCGCCATGCGTTCCTCGAGGTCGGCTGCCACGCCGGCGAGAATCTCGGCCAAGACGCTCATGATTCCTCCCTCGCGACTCGAATCGGTTCGTTCAAAGAGTAGTCCGCCCCGGACGGACCGCCTGAGGGGGTGCCGGACGGGCGCAAGAGTCACTATCGTCCAGACATGACCAACGAACCCCCTCCCTTTCCGGACGATTCGACGACGCCCGGGCCGACGCCCGGGCCGACCCCCGACGGCCCCGATCCATCGACCACGTCAGGTCTGCCCAGCTACGGCTCGGTCCAGCCGCCGGAGGGCGCCGTTCCTCCGCCTCCTCCCCCGCCGCCGCCGGCTCCGAGTGGCTCCCCCGCCGCCTTCAGCGCCCCGGCCGCCATCGGCTGGGGCTGGCGCAAGTTCAGTGCCAACGCGGTGCCGATCCTGCTTGCCGCGGTTGCGCTGTTCGCGGTCACGTTCCTGCTCGGCCTCATCGGCAGCGCCTTCGGCCAGTCCGGGTTCGGCGGAGGCGGCTTCAGCCTCGGCGGCCTGCTGTTCAGCATCATCCAGAACATGGTGACGATCGTGATCTCGGCCGTCGTCGCACGCGGGGCGCTCGACGTCGCCGACGGTGCGGAGTTCAACCTCGGTGCCGCGTTCGCCAAGATCAACTTCGTCAACGTCATCATCGCCGGGATCGTGGTGTCGGTGATGGTGTCGATCGGTTTCCTGTTGCTGGTCATCCCGGGCATCGTCGCGCTGTTCCTGACCTATTTCGCGACGTTCTTCGTGGTCGACGACGACGCCGAGTCCCCGATGAAGGCCATCGGCGACAGCGTGAAGCTGGTCAGCTCCCGCGTGGGCGACTCGCTGCTGCTGGCGCTGCTGAACATCCTGGTGCTGCTGGCCGGGGTCATCGCCCTGATCGTCGGCCTGCTGGTGGCCTACCCGGTGGTCGTCCTCGCCACGGCCTACGCCTATCGCACCTTCCGGGGGCGCCCCGTCGCGGCCTGATCTCAGGGCGCGAGCCAGGCCCCCCACGGGGTGTTGCGCAGGACACCGAAGACGACGGCAGCCACCAGCACCGACGCCAGCGCCCGGTTGCCGAGCACGATCATCCGTCCGTCGACACCCCGTGCGCGCCGAACCACCCACGTCACCCAGGCGACGGCCAGCGTCGCGGCCAGCACCACCGCGAGGAGATTGCTGCTGATCGCTGCCGCCAGGTCGCCGCGGGACAGGTCGTTGACGGCGCGGAGGCCGCCGCACCCGGGACAGGGGCGGCCGGTGAGCTCGAGAAACGGGCAGAACCCGTAGGAGCCGTCGGTGTGGGGATCGCGCAGGTGCAGGAGCGTGGCGGCCGCGAGTCCGGCGAGGCCGACGAGCGCCGGGTCGCGCACCAGACCGGCACGAGAACGGACCGCCGGCGCCGTCATCGTCATGCTCCGGTGGCCAGTCCCACCATGAGGAACAGCAGGAACAGCACCGAGAACGCCGTCCCGATGATGCCGAGCACCAGTCCGGCCGTGGCCATGCCGGCCCCTGACTGCAGGCCCCCGGAGAGGGCGATCTCTCGCTTGGCCTGGGTGGACAGGATGATCGCCGGTATCCCGGTGAGCAGCCCGCAGCAGACCAGGCTGATGATCCCCAGGATCATCGCCCACATGGCCTTCTGGTTGTCGCCCTGGGCGGGAGCCGGCGGCGGAACCTGCTGGCCCCAGGCGGGGGCGGGCTCAGGCTGCCCGGCCGGCGGAGGCGGAGGCGGGGGCGGCTGCTGGCCGTGATCCGGGCCGCGGTCCGGATCGTTCGCGCCCGGGTACTCGGGGTACTGGGGGCCGTCGTTGCTCACGGCGGCTTCAGGACTCGGCGCGGTCGACGCCGAGGCCGGCTGCGGCCATCACCCGGCCGATGAGGCCCGAGACCACGACGAGCACGACCCCGACGGTGAACCAGGGCCAGTGCGGGTCGGGAATCAGGGCGATCCCGCCGATCGTGAAGCCCAGGAGGCAGACGAGGACGGCGGTCCAGGCCGCTGGTGACGATCCGTGCGACATGCGGGCTCTCCTCGGAGATCGTGGTGGTGAGTCGGGCGTCAGCCTACTCGGTGGGATCGCGTCCTTCATCGAGCGCCGCCCAGAGATCTGCTTCCGACCGCGGCTGGTCCGACGTGGCGACCGGGGACTCGAACCGGCTGCCCATCGTGGGCCACACCCCGGCCAGCCGGATGACCACCACGCCCAGCGCCGTCGCAAGCGCGAAGCACACGCCCGCGACCAGTGGCCAGAGGGCGATCCGGCGGCCGGCCGGGAGGTTGTCGCCCGTGAACGCCGTGGACACCCGCGCCGTGCTGCCGAGTGCGTCGTCGAGTGCCGAACCGCCGGTGGCGATCAGCGCCGCCGCCGCCACACCGACCACGATCAGCAGGACCCCGACCACCCAGCGCACGCGCCGGGAGGCGGCGAGCACCGCGAGCGCCCCGGTGACGACCACGAGGGCGAGGGCCGGGACGAGAGGAAGGGCGTCGGTGCCGGTGACCACGATGCGGTCGGTCGGCAGGCCCTCGGCCCGGACCGACGCCTCGACCCACGGACGGGACGCGGCGAAGAAGGCGAGACCACCGAGGGCCAGGAGCGCCAGGACGACCGGGGCGTACAGGCGGCCCGCATTCACAGCAGTCGGTCCGCGTCGAAACACGTGCGGTCGCCGGTGTGGCAGGCCGGCCCGTGCTGGTCGACCAGGACGAGGACGGTGTCGCCGTCGCAGTCGAGCCGTACCTCGCGCACCTGCTGGACGTGCCCGGACGTCTCGCCCTTGACCCAGTAGTCCTGGCGGCTCCGGCTCCAGAAGGTGCTGCGGCCGGAGGTGAGCGTGCGGTGCAAAGCCTCGTCGTCCATCCAGCCGACCATGAGGACGTCGCGACTGGCGACGTCCTGGACGACGGCCGGCACGAGGCCGTCGGCGTCGCGCTTCAGCCGCGCCGCGACGGCGGGATCGAGGGAGCTCACGGGCACCAGTGTCTCAGGCGTCGGGTGGGGTGTCGGTCGTGGACAGCTGGGACTGGGCGACCCAGCTCGCGTGCAAGCGGGCGTAGACGCCACCGGCGCGGACGAGCTGCGCATGAGTGCCGTCCTCGACCAATCGACCGGCGTCGAACACCAGCACGCGGTCGGCGTTCTCCGCCGTGGACAGCCGGTGCGCGATGGTGACGCTGGTGCGGCCGGCGAGCAGACGCTCCAAGGCCCGGGTGGCCCGCAGCTCGGTCTGGGGATCGACGGCGCTCGTCGCCTCGTCGAGCACGAGGAAATCGGGATCGGCGAGCGCCGAGCGGAGCAGCGCGACGAGCTGGCGCTCCCCCGCCGACAGCGACTCGCCCCGCTGGCCGACCTCGGTGTCGAGGCCGTCGGGCAAGGAGTCGAACCAGTCGCGCAGGCCGATCCCGTCGACCGCGGCGAGGAGAGCGGCGTCGTCGGCGCCGAGCCGTCCGTAGCGCAGGTTCTCACGCAGCGTGGCGTCGAAGAGGAACCCCTCCTGCGGAACCATGAGCACGTGGCGGCGCAGCTCGGCGAACGAGACCTCCGAGACGTCGGTGCCGCCGAGGCTCACGGTTCCGACGGACGGATCCATCAGCCGGGTGAGCAGCTTGGCGAACGTCGTCTTGCCGGAGCCCGTCTCACCGACCACGGCCACCCGCTGGCGCGGTGCGATCTCGACATCGACGTCGCGGATCACGTCGGGACCGCCGGGATAGGCGAACGTGACGTGGTCGAACCGAGCTCCGAGCACGCCGTCGGGCAGGGCCCGCCCGGCGGGGCCCGGGTCGACGACATCGGCCGGGGTGTCGAGCAGGTCGATGACGCGGCGCCACGAGGCGATGGCGTTCTGGGCCTCGGTGAGCACCTGGGTGGCGATCTGGACCGGTCCGATGAAGAGGCCGACGAGGAAGGCGAACGCGATGACCGTGCCCATCGACAGACCCCCGGCGACCCCGAGCACCACGCCGGCGACGATCACACCGGAGTTGGCCAGGCCACCGGCCACGCCCGCCGAGGCGAACGTGACGGCCACCAGGCGCTGTGCTCGGACGTTTGCCCGCAGGTTGTTGTCGATGCCGGCGTCGACGCGGTCCTGGGTGCGACGCTCGATCGCGTGCGAGCGCACGACGGACGCGCCGACCACGGGCTCGGCGATGACGGCCAGCATCTCCCCCACCGTTCGCCGCACCGTGTCGTAGGCCCGGCCCAGTCGCCCGGCGAACCATCGCAGGCTGATGGCCAGCGGCAGGAAGCTCACCAGCACGACGAGGGTGAGCTGCCAGGAGTACCAGGCCATCACGGCCGTGGCGACGACCATCTGGCCGAGGCTGACGATGATCATGATGCCGGTGAACTGCAGGAACAAGGAGACCTGGTCGATGTCGGAGGTGACCCGCGAGACGAGCACCCCGCGGCGCTCGGAGTTCTGCGTGAGCATCGACAGGTCGTGGACGTGCCTGAAGGCCTCGACCCTCAGCTGGGTGAGCCCGCGCTCGCTGGCCACGAACAGCCGGACGCGCATCAGATAGGCGCAGACCGCCGTCAGACCGATGAGGACGAGCGCGACCACGAGCCAGCGGTCCACCGCTGCGCGGTCGATCTCACCCTGGCCGCCGCCGAGTCCTGAGTCGACGGCCACCTGGATGACCACCGGCACGACCGCACCTCCCACGGTGCTGAGGATCGCCAGCAGGACGGTGAGGCCGAGCCCCTCCTTGATGGCCGGGGAGAGAGCGAGGCCGCGTCGGATGATCTCCGTGCCGGACAGGCGGGCCGACTTCGCCTCCTGGGCGTCGAGGGGGTCGATGATGCGCTCGCCGTCCGGGTCGTCGACGACGATCTCCGTCTCGGTGCTCATGACTGAGCCTCCCGAGCGGTGTCGTAGGCGTCGACGAGGAGGCGATACTCGGCGGAGCGCGCGACGAGCTCGGCGTGCGTGCCGCGATCGGCCACCCGGCCGTCGTCGATGAAGACGACCTCGTCGGCGAGGGCGATGGTGGCCTTGCGGTAGGCGACGACCAGGACCGACGGACCGTCGGTGTCGGAGGTGTGCGCGGCCAGCGCGGACAGGATGCGCTGCTCGACCTCGGGGTCGACGGCGCTGGTCGCATCGTCCATGACGAGCAGGCGCGGACGGCGGACGAGGCCCCGGGCCAGCGCGAGTCGCTGGCGCTGCCCGCCGGAGAGCGTCGTGCCGCGCTCGCCGAGCTCGGTGTCGAGCCCGCGCGGCAGGGCGCTGACGAATCCGTCGGCCTGCACCGTGCGCAGCGCCTCCCAGATGACGTCGTCGGGAAGGTCCGCGCCGAGGGTGACGTTCTCGCGCACCGAGTCGTCGAACATGAAGGTGGTCTGCGGCACCACGGCGACCGCGTCGGTGAGGGCGGCATGGGAGAGCTCGCGGACGTCGACGCCGTCGACGCGTACCTCGCCGGAGTCGGGGTCGACGAGCCTGGTGAGCAGCGTGGTCAGCGTGCTCTTGCCCGCGCCGGTGGCGCCGACGAGGGCCACCACACGTCCCGGTTCGAGGTCGAGGTCGACGCCTCTGAGGACCTCGCTCGACGGGACGTAGGAGAACCGCACGTCGTGCAGTGTCAGGTGGGCGGGCCCGGTGCCCGGCAGGTCGCCCGAGCCGTAGGTCATCTCGCCGGAGGCGCCGAGCACGCGCTCGACCCGGTCCCAGCCCACGACGCTGCGTGGCAGCTCGCCGAGGACCCACCCGATGGCGCGGACCGGGAACGCGACCACCGTGAACAGGTAGGCGATCTGCACGACGTCGCCGGGCGCGGCGGCACCGGAGGCGACCCGCTCGATGCCGAACAGGATCACGGCCAGGACGCCGAGGTTGGGCAGGGCCTCCAGGAGGGGGTCGAAGATGCTGCGGATCCGGCCGACGGCGATGTTCGCGTCGCGGAGCTCCTCGGCGTGGCGCGCGAAGCGCTGCGTCTCGTCGGTCTCGCGCCCCAGGGACTTGACCACGAGCGCACCGTCGAACGACTCGTGGGCGACCGCGCTGACGTCGCCGCGCAGGGACTGGGCGTACGACACCTTCGGCGACAGCCACCGCTGGTAGAAGACGTTGATGCCGAACAGGGCCGGGAAGACGACGAGCCCGACGATCGTCAGGGCGACGTCGGCCAGCAGCATCGCGACGATGGCCGCGACCAGCATCGCGATGACGCCGATCGCCATCGGCAACGGCATGAAGACCGCCCACGCGGCCTCGACGTCGGCGTTCGCGTTGGAGAGCAGCTGGCCGGTGGGGTGCAGGTGGTGCCACGACATCGGCAGCGCCAGGTACCGCCGAGTGACCTTGCGGCGGTAGGTCGCCACCAGGCGGTAGTAGACGATGCCGCCGACCAGGCGCCGGGCGATGACGCCGAGCGCCCGCAGGATCGCGACCGTCATGAACAGGAGCACGGCGACGGCCAGCGAGCCGGTGAGGACCTCACCGCGCTCGAAGGACGGACGGATGACGTTGTCGGTGGTCCAGCCGAGGACCCAGGCGTCGGCGACCGTGGTGGCGCCGAAGACGATGCTGCCGACGACGGAGACCGCGAACAGCAGCCGCTGCTCGGAGATCCCGCGCCCGAGCAGGCCGAAGCCCCGGCCCATGACGTGGTCGGTGGGACTGCGCAGGAGGTCGCGCTCCGGCGCCGCGGACGTGCCTCTATCGGACACGGTGACCGGCTGATCGCAAGGTGTTCTTCACGTCCCTCATGGTGAGCTCGCCGAAGTGGAAGACACTCGCGGCGAGCACGGCATCGGCGCCCGCCTCCACGGCTTCGACGAAGTGCTCGAGCCGGCCGGCGCCGCCGCTCGCGACGAGCGGTACTTGAACAACGTCACGGACCGCCCGAATCATTTCCAGGTCGAAGCCATTCTTCGTGCCGTCGGCGTCCATCGAGTTGAGCAGGACCTCACCCACACCCAGCTCGGCCGCCTGCCGCACCCACTCCAACGCGTCGAGACCGGCGGACTCGCGGCCACCGTGCGTGGTCACCTCGAAGCCGCTGGGCTGCTCACTGCTTCGGCGCGCGTCGACGCTCAGGACGAGCACCTGGTTGCCGAAGCGCCGGGCGATGTCGGCGAGGACCCCGGGGCGGGCGATGGCTCCGGTGTTGATGCCGACCTTGTCGGCACCGGCACGCAGCAGCCGGTCGACGTCGTCAACGGTGCGCACCCCGCCTCCGACGGTGAGGGGGATGAAGACCTGTTCGGCGGTGCGGCCGACGATCTCGTCAGTGGTGTCGCGGCCGGCGCTCGACGCCGTGATGTCCAGGAAGAGCAGCTCGTCCGCTCCTTCCGCGTCGTAGACCTGGGCCATCTCGACGGGATCGCCGGCGTCCCGGAGGTCGACGAAGTTGACGCCCTTCACGACCCGGCCGGCATCGACGTCCAGGCACGGGATCACGCGCACGGCCAGACTCACGTCGTGAGCCTATCGACGTCGTGACTGCGGGCCGACCGGGCGGGCGTCAGCGAGTCACGTCGTGCTGAACGGTGACCACGGGCGGGTACCGCAACGTCTGGGCCACCACGCAATACCGCTCGGCCAGCTCGACCAGTCGCGTCACGGTCTTCTCGTCGGCATCGGTGCCGAAGACGAACGTGAGGGCGACACGGGTGAGCCCGACCGGGACGTCCGGATCGACACCGAGCGTCCCGCGAGCATCGAAGTGCCCCTCCACCTCGACCCGGGCGTCGGTGAGCGTGACTCCCATCGCGGTGGCGACGCTGCGCAACGTCACGCCGGCGCACGCGGCCACCGCCTCGAGCAGCATGTCTGCGGAGCACGCGTCGCTGCCGTCGCCGCCGGTCGACGGGTGCAGCCCGGCGCGGGTGGAGCCCGACCATCCCTCGACCGTGCAGGTGATGCTGTCGCCATCGAGTCGGCCCACGGCGCGGAGGGGAACCCGCGCAGTCGTCCAGTCGTCGCGGTACTGCTGTTTCAGGGGGCGTTGGAGGTCGCGCAACGCGGAGGAGTTCATGCCGGACATGGTGGACCGCCGCGACCCCACCGGCAGCCGATTGGCGAATTCTTGTACGAACAGGGCGCTGCTGCGCCATGATTCGGCCATGAAAGGCACCTTCATCGCCGTGGCTGCGGCGCTCCTCGTCCTCAGCGGTTGCACCGGCAGCGACGAACCGGCGAAGCCGGACCCGACGTCGGCCGGACCCACCAGCGAGCCGTCCAAGAGCCCCGACCCGACCCCCACGGCGGTCGACCCGGCAGACCTGGTCGTGGAGCCGGGTGCGGTCGGTCCGGCCCGGGCCAACATGTCGAAGGCCGATGCGCTGAAGACCGGCCTGTTCGACGCCGACGTGCCGCCGCCCGTCGAGGGGTGCCCACCCTGGCCCCTGCAGTGGAAGAAGCAGTACAAGGGCGTCGACGTCCTGACCGGCAACGACGGATCCATCCTCTCGCTCGGCGTCTTCAAGGGCGGCCCGAGGACGAGCACCGGAATCGGGTACGGCAGCACGCTCGACGAGCTGACGAAGGCCTACCCCAACCTCTCCCCCGTCGTCGATGCCGGCTTCAACCAGGCCGGGGCCTACGAGTTCACCGACGACGAGTACATCGGGTTCCTGTTCGGCGACGCGACCGTGTCGAGCATCAAGGGATCGTCCAAGATCACGTTCATCGAGGTCACGGTCGGCGCCAAGCCCGACCTCATCCGCGACGGCTGCTGACGGTCAGCGCACGGCCGCTAGAGCCTCCGGCAGGGTGAAGGCGCCGGCGTAGAGGGCCTTCCCCACGATGGCGCCCTCGACGCCGACGTCGGTGAGCCCGGCGATCGCGCGCAGGTCGTCGAGGCTGGACACCCCGCCCGAGGCCACCACCGGGCGGTCGGTGACCGCGCAGACCTGGCGCAGCAGGTCGAGATTCGGTCCCTGGAGCGTGCCGTCCTTGGTGACGTCGGTGACGACGTAGCGAGCGCATCCGTCGCGCTCGAGCCGCTCCAGCACCTCGAACAGGTCGCCGCCGTCCTGCGTCCAGCCGCGCGCGGCGAGCGTCCGGCCCCGGACGTCGAGCCCGACGGCGATCTGGTCACCGTGCTCGGCGACGACACGGGCGCACCACTCGGGGTTCTCCAGGGCGGCGGTCCCGAGGTTGACGCGCGTGCAGCCGGTGGCCAGGGCCGCCCGGAGAGAGGCGTCGTCGCGGATGCCCCCGGAGAGCTCGACCTTGACGTCGAGTCGCCCGATCACGTCGGCCAGCAGCTCCCGGTTGGACCCGGTGCCGAAGGCGGCGTCGAGGTCGACCAGGTGGATCCATTCCGCGCCGTCGGACTGCCACTGCAGGGCGGCGTCGAGGGGCGATCCGTACGTCGTCTCGCTGCCGAGCTCGCCCTGGACGAGGCGCACGGCCTGACCCTCGGCGACGTCGACGGCGGGCAGCAGCTCGAGAGTCACGCGAGCGATCGTATCTGTCGGCTGGGACTAGAGCGTCGCCAACCAGTTGGTGAGCAGGGCGGCGCCGGCGTCGCCGGACTTCTCCGGATGGAACTGGGTCGCCCACAGCGGCCCGTGCTCCACGGCGGACACGAATCGGTCGGGCTCGTAGTCGGTCCACGTGACCACCGGGGTGGGGAACGGGGGCGCTGCGTGGAGCACCCAGTCGCGCACCGCGTAGGAGTGCACGAAGTAGAAGTGCTGGTCGGCGATTCCCGCGAACATCCGCGAACCGTCGCCGGCCGTGACGGTGTTCCAGCCCATGTGCGGCACGATCGGCGCCTGCAGACGCTCGACCGTGCCCGGCCACTCGCCACACCCCTCGGTGCGCACGCCGTGCTCGATGCCCGCGTCGAACAGCACCTGCATGCCGACGCAGATGCCGAGCACCGGACGCGACGCGATGAGACGGCGCTCGATGATGCGGTCGCCACCGACTGACAGGAAGCCGCGCATGCACGCCTCGAACGCACCGACCCCGGGCACCACCAGGCCGGCGGCACTCTCGGCGACGGACGGCTCGGACGTCAGCACCACCTCCGCGCCGGCGCGCTCGACGGCACGCACGACCGAGCGGAGGTTGCCTGATCCGTAGTCGAGAACCGCAACGAGCGGTCGAGCCACTACAGCGCACCCTTGGTGCTCGGGATGCCCGACTCGCGCGGGTCGATGGCCACGGCGTCGCGCAGCGCCCGGGCCACGGCCTTGAACTGGGCCTCGGCGATGTGGTGCGGATCGCGGCCGTCGAGCAGGCGGACGTGCAGCGTGATGCCGGCGTGGTGGGCGATGGACTCCAGCACGTGCGACGTGAGCGACCCGGAGTACTGGCCGCCGATGATCGCGGTCAGCTGGCGATCCGGCTCGCCGGAGTGGACGAAGTACGGACGGCCCGACACGTCGACGACCGCTTGGGCGATCGCCTCGTCGAGCGGCACGGTGGCGTCGCCGTAGCGCCGGATGCCGACCTTGTCGCCGAGCGCCTCGGCGAGCGCGTCGCCGATGCAGATGGCGGTGTCCTCGACGGTGTGGTGGGCGTCGATGTGCAGATCGCCCTCGGCCCGCACCGTGAGGTCGATGAGCGAGTGCCGCGAGAAGGCGGTGAGCATGTGGTCGTAGAAGCCGACCCCCGTGGAGATGTCGTTGACGCCGGACCCGTCGAGGTCGAGCTCGACGACGACGTGCGACTCCGAGGTCTTCCGCTCGACGCGCGACGCCCGGCGGGAGTGCTGCCGGACCACGGGCGGCAGATCGTTCTGCGCCATCACGTGACCTCCTCGAGTGCGGTGCGGAACTGGGACATCTCGACCGGCGTGCCCATGGACACACGCAGCCAGCCTTCCGGACCAGTCTCCCGTATCAGCACGCCGCGGTCGACCAGCCCCTGCCACACGGCGTGGCGGTCGGCGAATCGTCCGAACAGCACGAAGTTGGCGTCGGACTCCGCGACCTCGTGTCCGCGGGCCCGCAACCAGTCCGCGGTGTCGTCTCGAGCGGCACGGAGCTCATCGACCCGGGCCAGCAGCTCGTCGCTGTGGCGCAGCGCCGCCAGCGCGGTGGCCTGAGAGACCGCGGACAGGTGGTAGGGCAGCCGCACGATGCGCAGGGCGTCGATGACGGCCGCGTCGGCGGCGACGTAACCCAGGCGACCCCCGGCCAGTGCGAAGGCCTTGCTCATCGTGCGGGACACCAGCAGCCGCGGATGCTCGGCGAGCAGCTCGAGCGCTGTCGGCGTCCCGGTGCGGCGGAACTCCGCGTAGGCCTCGTCCACGACGACCACGCCGGGCGCGACGTCGAGCACCGCTGCCACGGTGCTGAGCGGCAGGGCTGTTCCGGTGGGATTGTTCGGCGAGGCCAGCAGCACGACGTCGGGCTGCTCGTCGCGGACCAGCGCAACGGCCCGGTCGACGTCGACGGTGAAGTCGTCCTCCCGCTGGCCGGTGAGCCACCGGGTGTGGCTGTCGCGTGCGTACTCGGGGTACATCGAGTACGTGGGGGCGAACGACAACGCGGTGCGCCCGGGTCCGCCGAAGGCCTGCAGCACGTGCAGCATGACCTCGTTCGACCCGTTCGCGGCCCAGATGTGCTCTGCGGCGAGGCCGTGCCCGAGGTACTCGGCCAGGGCGGTCCGGAGCTCTCCCGCTTCCCGGTCCGGGTAGCGGTTCAGGGTGGTCGCGGCCTCGCGCACCGCCTCGGCGATGTCCGCCACGACCTCCGCGGCGGGCGGATAGGGATTCTCGTTGACGTTGAGGTTCACGAGGTCGCGGATCTGCGGAGCGCCGTATGGCTCGAGATCTCGGAGCTCCTCACGCACCGGAACCCACTCGGGAAGTCCCATGTCGCTAGTCGCCGGCTCGATCGGTGCGCGCGCTCACCGCTGCGCCGTGCGACGGGAGGTCCTCGGCGGCCGACAGGGTGACGACGTGGGCCCCGACCGCGCGCAACGCCTGCTCCGAGTACGTCACGACGTGCACGTTCTTGCAGAACGCGCGGACCGAGAGGCCCGATGAGTGACAGGCGCACCCGGCGGTGGGCAGCACGTGGTTGGAGCCGGCGACGTAGTCGCCGAGCGAGACGGGCGTGTGGGGGCCGACGAAGACGGCGCCGGCGTTCACGATGCGCCCCGCGACGCCCGCCGCGTCGGCGGTGTGAATCTCGAGGTGCTCGGCCGCGTACTCGTTGGCGAGGTCGACCGCCTGGTCGAGGTCGCGGACGAGCGCGATGGCCGACTGTGTTCCGCCCAACGCGGTCCGGATGCGGTCGGTGTGCTTGGCCGCCGGGACCTGACGGTCCAGCTCGGCCTCGACGCCCGCCGCCAGCGCCTCGTCGTCGGTGATGAGGATGCTGGCGGCCATCGGGTCGTGCTCGGCCTGGCTGATCAGGTCCGCGGCCACGAACTCCGCGTCGGCGGTGCCGTCGGCGATGATCGCGATCTCGGTCGGCCCGGCCTCGCTGTCGATGGCCACCGTGCCCTGCAGGTGACGCTTCGCGGCAGCCACGTAGATGTTGCCGGGGCCGGTGACGAGGTCGACCGGTTCGACGGACCCGCCCGTGGCGACCGTGCCGTACGCGAGCATCGCCAGGGCCTGCGCTCCCCCGGCGGCGTACACCTCGTCGATGCCGAGCAGCGCGCACGCGGCCAGGATCGTCGGGTGCGGCAGGCCGTCGGCATCGGCCTGGGGCGGAGAGGCCAACGCGATCGAGCCGACCCCAGCGACCTGGGCCGGCACGGCGTTCATCACGACGGTGCTGACCAGCGGCGCGAGGCCGCCGGGCACGTACAACCCGACCCGGGACATCGGGACGATGCGTCGTTCGACGGTCGCTCCCTCAGCCACCTGCGTGACCAGCGTCTGCTCGAGCTCGGCCTCGCAGGTCCGGCGCAGCCGGCTGATCGCCTCGACGAGGCCGGCGCGGACTGCGGGGTCCAGGTCCGCGGCGGCGCGGGTGATCTCGGCCGGGTCGACCCGCAGCGAGGCCGGGCGCACGCGGTCGAACCGTTCGCCGTACTCGAGCACCGCCTCCTCGCCGCGTCGTCGCACGTCCTCACACAGCGGCGCGACGACCTCGAGGGCGTGTTCGACGTCGATCGAGGCACGCGGCAGCGCCCCGTCGTCGTGTCGCAGGTCGAGTCGTCGGATCACGGGCGTAGTCTACGGACGCCGGAGGAGGTCACCGTGCCCGACCGTTCGAAGTCCGGACGCCCTTCCACCCCGGCGTTCGCCGTGCTCGGCACGGCCGGTGCAGCCTTCACCGCTCACGAGTACGAGCACGATCCTCGCTCGGAGTCGTACGGGCTCGAGGCGGCGCAGGCCCTCGGTGTCAGCCCGTCACGCGTGTTCAAGACTCTGATCGCCGACGTCGACGGTGAGCTGTGCGTCGCCGTCGTGCCGGTCGAGACCTCGCTCGACCTCAAGGCCCTTGCTGCCGCGCTCGGCGGGAAGAAGGCTTCGATGGCCGACGTGGGTCGCGCCCAGCGCGCCACCGGATACGTCCTGGGCGGCATCTCCCCGCTCGGCCAGCGGCGCCGTCATCGCACGGTGCTGGCCGCCAGTGCGGTCGGGCTGGACACGGTGTTCGTGTCCGCCGGGCGACGCGGCCTGGAGGTCGAGCTGTCCCCGGCCGACCTCGTGCACCTCACCGCTGCGCTGGTGGCCCCGATCAGTCGATGAGCCGTGGGTCCGCGGACTCGTCGGCGTCGTCGCGGCGGTGGTCGAGCCAGGCCTGGAACAGCAGCCCGGCGAGCGCGAAGATCGGCCACATCACGAACGGCGCGACGGCATCGACGTCCAGCGGCGCCGGCAGGCGATCGCCGAGCTGGGGGTTCGCGACGTCGCGAGGATCGACCGGCCCGAGGGCGGCACCGACCTGCCAGGCGATCACTGCCGCCGACGAGGCGGCGACAGCGAACAGCGGCACGAGCGGCCAACCGACGTCGCGCAACGACCGCCCGGCGGCCCACGCCCAGCCGAAGCAGAGCACCGCACCGATGCCGATGAACACCACGACGACCTCGAACTGACCGCGCACCGCATCCTCGGTGAGGATGATGCCGCGCTCGGTGACCTCCCACTCGGCCGGATCAGCCAGCCACCACCACGCCACACCCCCCACGGCGCCCAGCACGAGCAGGAGGAGGAGCCAGGACACGATGCGACTCAGGCCAGGCAATGCGGCCCCAGGAGCTCCTTGAGGTCGGCGATCAGCGCCGACGACGGCTTGACCCGCAGCGAGTCGTCGAGGCGCATGACCTTGGTGCCGTCGTTGCCGATGAGTCGCAGATGCACCTCGGTGACGCCCGGATGTGCGGCAAGCACCTGTTTGAAGGTGTTGACCGTGTCGCTCGTGCAGCGCGCCACCGGCAGGCTCACCACGACCGGCGCGTCTGCCGCGCCGGTGCCCATCGCCGGCACGGTGACCTCGAGTGCGGTGATCTCGACGCCGTCGTCGGACCGACGGACCCGGCCCTTGATCACGACGATCGTGTCGGGGACGAGCGCCGGTGCGGCGAGCTGGTAGGCGCCCGGGAAGACGAGCACGTCGAGGGCACCCTCGAGGTCCTCGAGGGTGACGGTGGCCCACGTGTCGCCCTTGCGGCTGAGCTTGCGCTGGACGCCGGTGATCAGGCCACAGATGCGCACGGTGCTGCCGTCGGGACGGTCGGCGTCGGCCAGCAGCTGCCCGATCGTGCAGTCGCTGCTGGCCTTGAGGACGTGCTCCAGCCCGAGCAGCGGGTGGTCGGAGACGTAGAGCCCCAGCATGTCGCGCTCGAACGCGAGCAGCTGGGTCTTCTCCCACTCCGGCATCGTCGGCACGGCGATGGTCACCCCGGTGAAGGCGTCGTCGAGACCACCGAACAACGAGTCCTGGCCGATGGCGGCGTTGCGCTTGAGGTCGATGTACTGGTCGACGGCCTCCTCGGCGATGGTCGTCAGCGAGCGCCGCTGGTGACCGAGCGAGTCGAAGGCCCCCGCCTTGATCAGCGAGTCGAGCACGCGCTTGTTGCACACGTGGGTGGGCACCTTGTCGAGGAAGTCGGTGAAGTCGGTGTACGCCCCGGCCTCCTCGCGTCCGGCCACGATGCCGGCCACGACGTTGTCGCCGACGTTGCGGATGGCCGAGAGCCCGAACCGGATGTCCTCGTCGACGGACGTGAAGTTCGCGGAGGACTCGTTGACGTCGGGGGGCAGCACCTGGATGCCCAGCCGGCGGCACTCGTTGAGGTAGATGGCCGACTTGTCCTTGTCGCCCTTGACGCTGGTGAGCAGGGCGGCCATGAACTCCGCCGGGTAGTGGGCCTTGAGGTAGGCCGTCCAGTACGACAGGACGCCGTACGACGCCGAGTGCGCCTTGTTGAAGGCGTAGTCGGCGAACGGCACGAGGATGTCCCACAGCGCCTTGGTGGCCTGTTCGGAGTGGCCGTGCGCCGCCATGCCGTCGGAGAACGGCACGTACTCCTTCTGCAGGATCTCGGCCTTCTTCTTGCCCATCGCACGGCGCAGGTTGTCGGCCTGGCCGAGCGTGAACCCGGCCAGCTCCTGCGCGATCTGCATGACCTGCTCCTGGTAGACGATCAGACCGTAGGTGGCGCCGAGGATCTTCTCCAACGAGTCGGCGAGCTCGGGATGGATCGGGGTGATCTCCTGCTTGCCGGTCTTGCGCTTGGCGTAGTTGGTGTGGCTGTCGGCACCCATCGGGCCGGGACGGTACAACGCGATGACCGCGGAGATGTCCTCGAAGTTGTCCGGCTGCATCATCCGGAGCAGCTGGCGCATCGGACCGCCGTCGAGCTGGAACACGCCCAGCGTGTCGCCGCGACCCAGGAGCGCGTAGGTGTCGGGGTCGTCGAACGGGAGGTCCTCGAGCACGAGGTCGAGGCCGCGGTTGGCCTTGATGTTGTCGACGGCGTCGTCGAGCACGGTGAGGTTGCGCAGCCCCAGGAAGTCCATCTTGACCAGCCCGAGCGCCTCGCACATCGGGTAGTCGAACTGGGTGATGATCGCGCCGTCCTGCTCGCGCTTCATGATCGGGACGATGTCGAGCAACGGCTCGCTGCTCATGATGACGCCGGCCGCGTGCACGCCCCACTGGCGGATCTGGCCCTCCAGGCCGACCGCGGTGTCGTAGATCTTGCGGACCTCGGCGTCGCTCTCGTGCAGCTCGCGGAAGTCGCGGCCGTCGCTGTAGCGCTTGTGCTTGGGGTCGAAGATGTCCTTGAGCCCGACGCCCTTGCCCATGACGTCGGCGGGCAAGGCCTTGGTGATGCGCTCGCCCATCGTGAACGGGTAGTCGAGCACCCGGTTGGCGTCCTTGATGGCCGCCTTGGACTTCAGCCGGCCGAAGGTGGCGATCATCGCGACCCGGTCGGATCCGTACTTGTCGCTGACGTACCGGATGACCTCACCGCGGCGACGCTCGTCGAAGTCGATGTCGAAGTCGGGCATGGACGGACGCTCGGGGTTGAGGAACCGCTCGAAGAACAGCCCGTGCTGCAGGGGACACAGGTCGGTGATGCGCAGGGCGTACGCGGCGATCGAGCCCGCGCCGGAGCCACGACCGGGACCGACCCGGATGCCGTGGTCCTTGGCCCAGTTGATGAAGTCGGCGACGACCAGGTAGTAGCCGCAGTACCCCTTGTCGCGGATGACCTGAAGCTCCAGCTCGGTGCGGTCGCGCACGTCGTCGGAGAAGTCGGCGCCGTAGCGGGCCTCGATGCCACGCCAGACCTCCTCGACGAACCAGGACTCCTCGGTGTGGCCGGCCGGGACGTCGGCTCGGGCCATGTAGCCGCCGTTGGACTCGGCGAACTCGACCTCGCACCGTTCGGCGATGAGCAGGGTGTTGTCGCACGCCTCCTTGAGGTCGTGCTTGTCCTCCCACAGCGAGCGCATCTCGGCCGCGGACTTGATGTAGTAGCCGTCGCCCTCGAACTTCATCCGCTTGGGGTCGGAGATGCTCGTGCCGAGCCCGACGCACAGGAGCGCGTCGTGGGCGTCGCGATCGTCGGCGTGCACGTAGTGCGAGTCGTTGGTGGCGATGGCGGGAAGGTCGAGGTCCTTCTTGAGCTGCAGCAGGCCGTCGCGGACCCGCGTCTCGATGTCGAGCCCGTGGTCCATCAGCTCCAGGAAGAAGTTTTCCTTGCCGAAGATGTCCTGGAACTCCGCCGCTGACGCCCGGGCGTTCTCGTAGTTGCCGATGCGCAGCCAGGTCTGGATCTCACCGGACGGGCAGCCGGTGGTGCCGATGAGGCCGGAGGCGTACTCGTGCAGCAGCTCGCGGTCGGCGCGCGGCTTGTAGTAGTAGCCCTCGAGGCTGGAGCGCGACGACAACCGGAACAGGTTGTGCATGCCCTCGGTGCTCTCGGCGAGCAGCGTCATGTGGCTGAACGCCCCGCCGCCGGAGACGTCGTCCTGGCCGCCCTTGTTCCACTGGACCCGCTTCTTCTCGCTGCGATGCGTGCCGGGCGTGAGGTAGGCCTCCATGCCGATGATGGGCTTGACGCCCGCCTCGCGGGCCTGCGCGTAGAAGGCGTAGGCACCGTGCACGTTGCCGTGGTCGGTCATGGCGAGCGCGGGCATGCCCAGCTCGGCGGTGCGCTCGAACAGCGGGCCGAGCAGCGCCGCGCCGTCGAGCATCGAGTATTCGGTGTGCACATGCAGATGCACGAACGACGAATCACTCGACACGATCGCGAGGCCTCCTCAGGCGACTTTGTGGGGAAGGACTTCAGCGTAATCGAGGCCCCATGCGTGGCGTCGGAGACGCGCGGTGAGGCTGCCTCAGCGGTTGCCGGCGAGGCGGTACTGACGCACCGACAGCGGTCCGAAGACCGCCAGGATGATGACGACCCAGACCATCGTGTAGAGCACCGGATGCTGCATCGACCACGCGTCGGGGACCGGCACGGCTCCGCTGGTGTTGCCGAACAGCTCACGCACGGCCTGGGTGAGCGCGGACACCGGGTTCCACTCCACGAACGTCCGCAGTCCGCTCGGGAACGACTCCAGCGGCACGAAGGCGTTCGACACGAACGTCAACGGCATGATGACGACGAAGGATGCGTTGTTGATGACGTCGACGCTCGGCACGAGCAGCCCGACGAAGGCCATCACCCAGCTGATCGCATAGGCGAACAGCAGCAGGAGCAGGAAGCCGAACAGGGCATCGAGCAGCGAGCCTCGCACGCGCCACCCGACCAGCAGGCCGGTGAGCGCCATGATGATGAGCGACAGCACGTTGTAGACGATGTCGGAGCTCGTGCGGCCGACGAGCACCGCCGAGCGGGACATGGGCAGCGAACGGAACCGGTCGATGATGCCTTTCTGCATGTCCTCGGCGAGCCCCGCGCCGGTGAACGTGGCCCCGAACACGACCGTCTGGGCGAAGATGCCGCCGATGAGGAACTCGCGGTAGCTGACGTCTCCGCCGGGATCGATCGCCCCGCCGAAGACGTAGGCGAACAACAGCACGAACATGATCGGGGAGATCAGGACGAACACGAGGATCTCCGGCACGCGCTTGATCTTGATGAGGTTGCGCTTGGCGACGACCCAGCCGTCGGTCACCACTCGGGGGGCGCTGGTCATCGGGTCACCTCCTGGGTGTCGTTCTCGTCGGACTCCTCCGAGTCGGTGGCTCCATGACCGGTGAGGCCGAGGAACACGTCGTCGAGAGTGGGTCGGCGCAGCCCGATGTCGAGCACCTCGATCTGCTCGCCGTCGAGCCGGTCGAGCACCTGTCTGAGCGCGCGGGCGCCACCGTCGACCGCAGCACTGAGCTCGCGGCCGCTGCTCGTCTGGACCTCGCCCACGGCGACGGCGGCCAGGATGCCTCGGGTGTCCTCGCGCCGCGCCGGGTCGGCGAGGACCAGCTCGATGCGCTCGCCGCCGGTCTGCGCCTTGAGCTCGTCGGCCGTTCCCCGGGCGATCGCCCGGCCGTGGTCGATGACGACGATGTCGTCGGCGAGCAGGTCGGCCTCCTCCAGGTACTGGGTGGTGAGCAGCAAGGTGGCTCCCGACGAGACGAGCTCGCGGATGACGCCCCACATCTGCTGACGGCTGCGGATGTCGAGGCCGGTGGTGGGCTCATCGAGGATGAGCACCGGCGGCGCGGCCACCAGTGCGCCCGCCAGGTCGAGCCGGCGGCGCATGCCCCCGGAGTACGTCTTGGACGGGCGGTCGCCGGCCTCGGCGAGGTCGAACTGCTGGAGCAGCTCGCGGGCCCGGGTGGACGACTTCGCGCGGCCCAGGCCGTACAGACGGCCGACCATCTCGAGGTTCTCGTAGCCGGTCAGGTACTCATCGACGGCGGCGTACTGACCCGACAGGCCGATCCGCGACCGAACGCCATCGGGATCGGCGGCGACGTCGATGCCCGCCACCTCGGCGCTGCCCGCGTCGGCCTGCAGCAACGTGGCCAGGATGCGGACGGCCGTGGTCTTGCCCGCGCCGTTGGGGCCGAGCAGGCCGAGGACCTTGCCCTCGGGCACCGCGAGGTCGAGCCCGTCCAGGGCGACGACCTCCTTGTACTTCTTGACGAGACCGGTCGCGCTGATCATGTCGGGCATGCGGACATCCTGCCCCACGGCCCGGACAGTTCCGTCGGGGTCAGACCTGCTGGTACGAGCTCAGGAACGTGCCGAGGCGCTGGATGGCCTCGGAGAGGTCCCGTGCCCACGGCAGCGTCACGATGCGCAGGTGGTCGGGCTCGGGCCAGTTGAAGCCGGTGCCCTGCGTGAGCAGGATCTTCTCGCTGAGCAGGAGGTCGAGCACGAGCTGCTGGTCGTCCTTGATCGGGTAGACCTCCGGGTCGAGACGCGGGAACACGTACAGCGCTCCCTTCGGCTCGACCACGCTGACACCGGGGATCTTGCGCAGCTCGGTCACGGCGGTGTCGCGCTGCTCGAGCAGCCGCCCGCCGGGCAGGATCAGCTCCTTGATGCTCTGGTAGCCGCCGAGCGCCACCTGGATGGCGTTCTGTGCCGGCACGTTCGGGCACAGCCGCATCGAGGCGAGCAGGGTGATGCCTTCGAGGTAGTCACCCGCGGTCTCGCGCGGCCCGGTGACGACGAGCCACCCGGCCCGGTACCCGCAGACCCGATAGGCCTTCGACAGACCGTTGAACGTCAGCGTCAGCACGTCCTCGGCCACGCTCGCGAGCGGGACGTGGACGGCGTCGTCGTACAGGACCTTGTCGTAGATCTCGTCGGCCATCAGCACCAGACCGTGCCGGCGCGCGAGGTCCGCGACGCCGACGAGGGTCTCGCGTGAGTAGACCGCACCGGTGGGGTTGTTCGGGTTGATGACGACGATCACCTTCGTCCGGTCGGTGATCTTGGACTCGAGGTCCTCGAGGTCGGGGTTCCAGTCGTTCGACTCGTCGCAGCGGTAGTGCACGGGCACGCCGCCGGCCAGGTTGGTGACGGCGGTCCACAGCGGGTAGTCGGGGATCGGGATGAGCACCTCGTCGCCGTTGTCGAGCAGCGCCTGCAGCGCGAGCGAGATGAGCTCGGAGACCCCGTTGCCGAGCCAGACGTCGTCGATGTCGATGGCCGGGAAGCCGTCCTGCAGCTGGTAGTGGTGCACGACCGCTCGACGCGCGGACTGGATGCCGCGGGAGTCGGAGTAACCCTGCGCCGTGGGCAACCCGGCGATGACGTCCTGCAGGATCTCGGCGGGGGCATCGAACCCGAACGGTGCCGGGTTGCCGATGTTCAGCTTGAGGATGCGATGCCCCTCGGCCTCCAGGGCAGCGGCTCGCGCGCTGACGGGTCCGCGGATGTCGTAGAGGACATCCCTCAGCTTCTCGGACTGCTGTACCACCGGACGATCGGACGAGGACATGCCCGCATTCTCCCAGATCACCCTCGGCGACCGAGTGACTCCACGGTCTCGGCGTTGGGCAGCTCCGCGAGCGTGGCGCCGGCGAGCAGGAGCTTCGACCGGCGCACGCCCGAGCCGATGACCAGCACCGGAGCTGCTGCGACCTCGGCATCGACGAGCACGCGCCAGTGTTCGGGGAGGCCGATCGGGGTGATCCCCCCGTACTCCATGCCGGTTCTTTCCACCGCGTCGTCGCGGCCGAGGAACGTCGCCTTGCGGACGTCGAGACGTCGGCGCACGACGGTGTTCACGTCGGCCCGGGTGGTGGCGAGCACCATGCATGCGGCGACACGCTCGGTGCCTTCCCGCTTGCCGGCGACCACCACGCAGTTCGCGAGGGACTCGGGCGGAAGCTCGTACGCCGCCTGCGTCGACGCGGTGTCGGAGAGGTCCGGGTCGACCTCCGCCACCCCGACGGCATCCAGCAGACCGAGTCGTTCGAGGGCGGCCGCGACGGGTGCGCCCATGAGGTCGCGTGCCGACCGTGCGGGCACCGACGTGAGCCGCCCGACCGTGAAGACGCCCATCAGTCCATCTCGCGGATGGCGTCGAGGGCGCGCTGGAGGTCGTCGGGGTACGGCGACTCGAACTCCACCCACTCCCCCGTGCGCGGATGGTCGAACCCCAGCCGGACGGCGTGCAGCCACTGGCGCTGGAGGCCGAGGCGGTCGGCGAGCGTCGGGTCGGCGCCGTACTGCAGGTCGCCGACGCACGGGTGCTTCAAGGCACTCATGTGGACGCGAATCTGGTGGGTGCGCCCCGTCTCGAGCTTGATGGTGAGCAGGCTTGCGAAACGGTGCGCCTCGAGCGTGTCGTAGTGGGTGATGCTGGCTCGGCCGTCGGCGCGGACCGTGAACTTGAAGTCGTGCTTGGGATGCCGCGCGATCGGCGCATCGACCGTGCCGGTGTGCGGGTCGGGGTGGCCCTGGACGAGCGCGTGGTAGGTCTTGTCGACCGAGCGGGTCCGGAACGCCTGCTTGAGCACGGTGTACGCGTGCTCGGACTTCGCGATGGTCATCAGGCCGCTGGTACCGACGTCGAGTCGCTGCACGATGCCCTGTCGCTCGGGGGCGCCCGAGGTCGAGATCCGCACCCCGGCCCCGGCGAGGTGTCCGACGACCGTGGGACCGCTCCACCCGACGCTCGGGTGCGCGGCCACGCCGACTGGCTTGTCGACGACGACGATGTCGTCGTCCTGGAACACGATGTCCATGCCCTCGACCTGCTCGGCCACGACGACGGCGGTGCGCGGAGCCGGGATCGTCGCCTCGAGGAGGGAACCGGTCTCGACGCGCTCGGACTTCTGGGGCAGGCGCCCGTCGAGCGTGACCAGTCCGTTGGCCACGAGCTCGCTCGCCCGCGTGCGCGAGAGACCGAGCAACCGGGCGAGGGCGGTGTCGACGCGCTCTCCGGCCAGGCCTTCGGGCACCGACAGGACGCGGTGCTCCGACCCTTCGGGCTCGGTCATCGGGTGCCGTCCAGGGAGATGCCGCGCCACGTGCGCAGGATGATGGTGATCGCGGCGAAGGTGAGGGCGATGTCGGCGACGTTGAACACCGGCCAGTGCGTGAGGTACAGGAAGTCGACGACCTCGCCGCGCAACGGTGCCGGCTCGCGCACGATGCGGTCGGTGAGGTTGCCCAGGGCGCCGCCGAGCAGGAGTCCCAACCCCAGCGCCCACCAGCGATCACGCAGCTGCGCCGAGAGACGCAGCACGACGACGACCACGACGACGGCGACGAGCGTGAGGACGATGGTGAAGCCCGTGCCGGTGCTGAATGCCGCGCCGGCGTTGCGAGTGACCGTCAGCCAGAACACGTCCGGAATCACGGTGATCTTGTCGCCGTCGTCGATCCAGGCGACGGCGGCCACCTTGGTCACCTGGTCGAGGATCCAGACGCACGCGGCCACGACACCGAAGAGCCCCACCGCCGCGCCGGAGGTATGGACTGGTCCGGAACCGGAGGTCAGCGGCGCTCCTCGCGCTGCTTGCACGGCATGCACAGCGTGGCGCGCGGGAACGCCATCAGGCGGCCCTTGCCGATCGGCTCGCCGCAGGACTCGCAGTGACCGTAGGTGCCCTTCTCGAGGCGGTCGAGGGCCTTCTCGGTCTGCAGGAGCAGCTCGCGCTGGTTCGCGGCCAGCGACATCTCGGCGTCGCGCTCGAGACTGGTGGAGCCGACGTCGGCCTGGTCGTTGCCCGCACCGTCGACGCCGTCGCGCAGGAGATCCTGCAATTCCTTCGCCGAGAGATCGAGTTCCTTGCGCAGCCGGACGAGGTCATCCTCCAGCTCGACGCGGACGGCCTTCTTCTCTGCGGCGGTCCACGGCGTCTCGTCGGCGCGCACGGCCAGCTTGCTCTTCGGCATGCGGGGACAGTAGACCGACCTCGGGCGAATGGCAACTCAGCCCGCCGTAGACTTCGCGTGTGACCTCGACCGATGCCGCGCGCCCTGAGTACCGCCCCGTACCGGCGCACGTCGACCTCCCCCGGGTCGAGCGCGAGATCATCCAGCTGTGGTCCGATCAGGGCACGTTCGAGGCCACCCTGAAGGCCACCGAGGGAGCACCGCGCTGGACGTTCTACGAGGGTCCGCCGACGGCCAACGGCATCCCCGGCACCCACCACGTCGAGGCCCGGGTCTTCAAGGATGTCTTCCCGCGCTTCAAGACGATGCAGGGTCACCACGTGGAGCGCAAGGCCGGCTGGGACTGCCACGGGCTCCCCGTCGAGATCGCGGTGGAGAAGGAGCTCGGATTCAACGGCAAGCCCGACATCGAGGCCTTCGGCATCGCCGAGTTCAACGCCCGGTGTCGCGAGGCGGTCCTGCGCAACGTCGATCTCTTCGAGGAGATGACCGACCGCATGGGCTACTGGGTCGACATGTCCGACCCGTATCGCACGATGGACGCCCCTTACGTGGAGAGCGTCTGGTGGGGGCTGGCCCAGATCTTCGACCGAGGCCTGCTCACCGAGGACTTCCGGGTCGCCCCGTACTGCCCGCGGTGCGGAACCACGTTGTCCGACCACGAGCTCGCCCAGGGCTACGAGACGATCACCGACCCGTCGATCTACGTGCGATTCCCGCTCACCTCGGGCCCCTACGCGGGCCGCGCGTCGCTGCTCACCTGGACCACGACGCCGTGGACGCTGGTCTCCAACGCCCTCGTCGCGGCCAAGGCCGACGTCACCTACGTCGCGGCCGGCAACGGCACCGAGACGCTCATCGTCGCCGAGGCGCTCGTGGACGACGCCCTCGGCGAGGGCTGGACGGTGCAGGACAGGTTCAGCGGTGCCGACATGGTGGGCTGGACGTACCAGCGTCCGTTCGAGCTGCTGGAGTGGCCCGACCGCGTCGAGGGCCCATCCGAGCCCCGCGCCCACTTCGTGGTCACCGAGGACTACGTCACGACCACCGACGGCACCGGACTCGTGCACCAGTCCCCCGCGTTCGGCGAGGACGACTTCGCGTCCGTGCGGCGCAACGGCATCGCCATGGTCAACCCGATCGACGAGGCCGGTCACTTCGAGGAGGGCCTCGACCTGATCGGCGGCGCCTTCTTCCGCGACGCCAACGACGCCCTGCTCACCGACCTCACCGATCGTGGCCTGCTGTTCCGCCAGCTCGCGTACGAGCACTCGTACCCGCACTGCTGGCGCTGCCACACGCCGCTGCTGTACTACGCCCTCC
This sequence comes from uncultured Actinomycetota bacterium, assembly GCA_963781445.1. Taxonomy (GTDB): domain Bacteria; phylum Actinomycetota; class Actinomycetes; order Propionibacteriales; family Nocardioidaceae; genus Aeromicrobium. The sequence continues at coordinate 59,397 of CAWAGS010000006.1, read as the reverse complement.
CGGCCTGGTACATCCGCACGACGGCGATCAAGGACGAGCTGCTCGCCCAGAACGAGGCCACCGACTGGTACCCCGGCACCATCAAGCACGGGCGCTACGGCGACTGGCTGAACAACAACATCGACTGGGCGCTGTCGCGCAACCGCTACTGGGGCACTCCCCTGCCCATCTGGCGCAACGACGCCGACCCGTCCCGGCTGATCTGCGTCGACTCGCTGGCCAAGCTCGGCGAGCTCACCGGCCGCGACCTGTCCGAGCTCGACCCGCACCGGCCGTTCATCGACGAGGTGACGTTCGAGGTCGACGGCGAGCCGGGCACCTACCGGCGCGTCCCCGAGGTCATCGACGCCTGGTTCGACTCCGGCGCGATGCCGTTCGCGCAATGGGGCTACCCGCACGCGCCCGGATCGGCGGAGAAGTTTCAGCGGGCCTACCCCGCGCAGTACATCTGCGAGGCCATCGACCAGACCCGTGGCTGGTTCTACTCCCTCATGGCCGTCGGCACCCTGGTGTTCGATCGCAGCTCCTACGAGTCGGTGGTGTGCCTCGGCCACATCCTGGCCGAGGACGGCCGCAAGATGAGCAAGCACCTCGGCAACATCCTGCTGCCGATGCCGCTGATGGACGAGCACGGTGCCGATGCCTTGCGCTGGTTCATGGCCTGCTCCGGCTCACCGTGGTCGGCACGCCGCATCGGCCACACCGCGCTGTCGGACATCGTGCGCAAGGTGCTGCTCACGTACTGGAACACCGTCGCGTTCCACGTCCTGTATGCGCGTTCGGAGGGCTGGACCCCGCTGTCCGACGGTGCCGTCCCACCGGTGGCCGAGCGAGAGGTCCTCGACCGGTGGCTGCTGTCGGAGCTGAACACGCTCGTCGGTGACGTCACCGCTGCGCTGGAGAAGTTCGACACCCAGGACGCCGGCGCCCGGATCGCCGGCTTCGTCGACGACATGTCCAACTGGTACGTCCGGCGCAGTCGCCGGCGCTTCTGGCGCGGCGACGTCGCCGCCTTCGCCACCCTGCACGAGGTCATCGACGTCCTGACCCGGCTCATGGCGCCCATCACGCCCTTCATCGCCGAGCGGGTCTGGCAGGACGTCATCGCTCCCGTCACGCCCGGCGCACCGTCGTCGGTGCACCTCGCCGCCTGGCCCGAGGTGCAGTCCGACCTGGTCGTCGACGGCCTGTCCGAGCAGGTCGACCTCGCCCGTCGCATCACCGAGCTCGGACGCTCGGCACGTGCCGAGGCCAAGGTGCGCACCCGCCAACCCTTGCGCCGCGCCCTCGTCGCCTCCTCGGCCTGGTCGCAACTCGGGGCCGAGCTGCGGGACCAGGTGGCCGAGGAGCTCAACATCGGCTCGTTGGAGTCGCTGGGCAGCACCGGAGCCGACCTCGTCGACCACTCCGCCAAGGGCAACTTCCGCTCGCTCGGCAAGCGCTTCGCCCAGGACACCCCCAAGGTGGCCGCCGCGATCGCTGCCGCGGACGCCCGCGAGCTCGCCGAGTCGCTGGCCTCCAGCGGCGTGGCCACCGTCCGCGTCGACGGCGAGACCGTGGAGGTCGGTCCTGACGACGTCATCGTCGCCGAGCGCCCCCGCGAGGGTTGGTCGGTCGTCAACGACCAGGGCGAGACCGTGGCGCTCGACCTCGAGCTCGACGACGAGCTGCGCCGCGCCGGACTGGCCCGGGAGGTCGTGCGCGCCGTTCAGGAGGCCCGCAAGGCCTCGGGTCTCGAGATCACCGATCGCATCACGCTGCGGTGGACCGCCGACGACGCCGTCGCCGGCGCCCTGCGCGCCCATGCCGACGAGATCGCCGACGAGGTCCTGGCCGAGAGCATCACCGAGGACGAGACGGCCCACGGCCACGGCGACGACGACCTCGGACTCCGGTTCTCCCTCGCCAGGACCTGACCGGTCCGCGGGCGCACGATCCATCGAGCACGACGAGGCCCGCCACCTGCAGGTGACGGGCCTCGTGCGTGCCGGACGGTCTAGATGGAGCCGGTGTCCTCGTCGCCGAGCAGGCTCCGCAGCCGACGCGGAGACGCATCGGCCGGGGTCTGGACCGGCGAGGAGTTGGAGTTCTCGTTCGCGGCGAGCTGGTCGAGCTGGCTCTGGAAGTAGTTCTTGAGCCGGGCCCGGTACTCACGCTCGTAGGCACGCAGGTGCTCGACCTCGCGCTGGAGCTCATAACGCTCGCGCTCGATCGTGGCGACGGCCTGCTGACGGCGCTCGTTCGTCTCGTCGTCGAGCTTCTGGGCGCGGATGCGAGCGTCCGTCTCGAGACGGTCGGCCTTGCCGCGCGACTCGTTGGTGATGCGCTCGGCCTTGGCGCGAGCCTCACCGACGATGCGGTCGGCCTCTTCCTTGGCCTGATCCATGAGCTGGTCGGCGTTGGTCGACGCGATCTCGAGCAGCCGGGCCGCGGCCACCGACGCATCGCCCATCGTGGGCGCAGCAGCCGGGGTCGGCTCGGGCACGGCCGCAAGGGCCGGCGCGGGGGTCGGCTCGGGCTCCTTGACCGGCTCTGGCTCGGGTTCGACGGGGATCTGGACGGCGGGCTGGGGGGCGGGCTCCTGCACGGCCGGGATGAGCCCGGTGGGCTCGCCGGTGGAGGCAGCGGCGACCTTGGCGCGAAGCTCGTCGTTCTCGACGGTCAGTCGTTCGAGCTCGGCCTCGACCTCGTCGAGGAACTGGTCGACCTCGCCCATGTCGTAGCCCTCGCGGAGCCGGACCGGAGTAAAGCGCTTGTTGCGCACGTCCTCGGGCGTCAGCGGCATGAGTGCACCTCGTGGTGGTTTCGTGGGTAGTCAAAGAGACTCGGTAAGGGCCCACGGTACTCCGTGGCCGTTCACTTCTGCCACACACGCCCCCATTCGTGGGGTGAGAATCAGCACGTCCGCGCGGAACCGGCCCCTGCAGGTGCGGCCCGGGATCTACAACATCGTGCTTTCGACCACGGCCTGGATGACGAAGATGCCGATCAGCAGGATCATCGGGGAGAGGTCGAGAGCGGCTCCACCGAGCCGGATGGGAGGAATGACGCCTCGGACCGCACGCAGGGGTGGGTCGGTGGTGGAGTAGATCGCCTCGCACAGGGCCGCGACCGCGCCCTGGGGCCGCCACGACCGAGCCAGCAGCTGGACCCAGTCGAGGATGAACCGCGCGAGCAGCAGGACGATCGCCACCCACAAGACGAACAGGATGACACTGGCGACAGTCGACATACGTCAGCTCTGGTTGTAGAAGCCGCCCGCAGCGATGCGTTGCCGATCCTCGTCGGTGACCTCGACATTCGCCGGCGAGAGCAGGAAGACCTTGGCCGTGACCCGGTTGATGGAGCCGTGCACGGCGAAGACGAGGCCGGCGGCGAAGTCGACCAGGCGCTTCGCGTCGTCGTCGTCGATCTCGGACAGGTTCATGATGACCGGCACGCCGGACCGGTAGTGCTCGCCGACGGTGCGCGCGTCGTTGTACGTACGCGGTGTGACCGTCTCGATCCGGTAGAAGTCCGAGCTGGTCGAACGGCTCGGGGCGCGGTGGTCGTCGATGTTCGACACCGTGGTGGGACGGACGACCGCGGGATGCCGCTCGGGCTCCCGCTTGACCGGAACCGGGGTCGACGGGTCGTCGTCGTACTCGTCGTCGAAGTCGGCCTGCTCGACCAGGCCGAGATACTCGCCTACTTTTCGCATTGCGCCAGCCATGAGCTTCTCCGTCGTCCGATCTGGGTCAGATGTGACACCTGTGACACTACCGGAGCACACCCCTCTCCCCGAGGATCGAACGCCCGACGCGCAGGTGTGTCGCGCCGGCGATGACGGCGGTCTCGAAGTCGTCGCTCATGCCCGCCGAGACGACTCGTGCTGCCGGATGGTCCGCCCGGAGCCGCTGCGAGAGCGAGACGAGGTCGTCGAACACGGGACGCGGGTCGACACCGAGGGGCGCGACCGTCATGACTCCGTCGAGTCGCAGCCCGGGCAGGGCCTCGATCTCGGCGGCGAGCGCCGCGATGTCACCGGGAACGGCACCCGAGCGGCCCGGGTCGGCGCCGAAGTCGACCTGCACGAGGCAGCCCAGCTCGCGGTCCGCCGCGACGGCACCCCGTGACAGGGATCTCGCCAGCTTGGGTCGGTCGACGCTCTGCACCACGTCGGCGTAGGCCGAGACCGCGCCCGCCTTGTTCGTCTGCAGGCCGCCGACGAAGTGCCACTGTGGCAGGTGGGCGTCCGTCTCGCTGCGCAGGGTCCGCAGCTCCTCGAGCTTGGCCTGGGCCTCCGGGTGGCGGTTCTCGCCGACGTCGGTGATGCCCAGCTCGACGAGCAGGTCGACGTCGGCCGCCGGGTAGGTCTTGGTGACGACGACGAGCGTGATGTCCTCGCGGACCCGGTCACTCGACGCACAGGCGGCCCGGATCCGTTCCTCGACCTCGGCCAGGTTGGCGGCCAGCTCCTCGCGGCGGGTCATCGGGCGTCTCGCAGCACGACGATCGCGCCGAACCGGCCGGACTCGGCGCCCTCGCGTCGGTACGAGAAGAACCGCTCGTCCTCCATCGTGCACACGCCGGACCCTGGGTCGTGGACGACGACGTCGTGCTCGTGAAGTTGCGCGACGACCCCGGCGCCGATGTCGGCGGCCGGAGTGCCCCAGGACGTGGTGGACCGCGCCTGCGGGACCACGTCCGCGACGTCGTCAGCCAGGGGGGCGGGCAGCTCGTAGCACCGGCCGCAGACGCGAGGACCGAGCCAGGCCTGCAGCGTGGATCCGCCGCGGGCGCGCAGGGCCTCGACGGCGGCCGGCACCACGCCGGCCACGAGTCCGGGGCGTCCGCAGTGCACGACCGCGGCCAGGTGATCGTCGGGAGCGGCCAGCACGATCGGCACGCAGTCGGCCACTCGAACCAGCAGGCCCAGTCCGGGCACGTCGGTCATCAGCGCATCGGCCACCGGAGGCGTCGAGGCGTTGCTCACCCACGCGACCTGTCGGCCGTGGACCTGGTCCATGCCCGCCAGCGAGTCGACCTCCGTGGCGGCCCGAACGAGCGCGAGGTTCTGCCTGACGGCGTCGGCGTCGTGGCGCGTGCCGAGGTCGAGCGACGCACGAGGACCGGTGCTGACGCCGCCGTCGCGGTCGGTGATCCACAGCTCGACCGGACCGCTGACGTCGTGGTGGAAGAACACACCGCGACGCTACCGGAGCGGCATCGCGACGCCGGCCGCCAGCCGGTCAGCGCAGGAAGTCGGGGATGTCGAGGTCGTCGCCGTAATCGGTGGGCGGCGGGTCCGCGGGCACGGTGACCGGTCGCGGGCCGGGGTCGAGGTAGGACTCGGCCGTGGGCGGCGTGGTCTCGGGCGTCTCCTTGAGCAGGGACGGCTGGGAGGTGTCGCGAACCTTGGGCTCCCCGCCGTCGAACCCCGCCGCGATGACCGTGACCCGCACCTCGTCGCCGAGAGCGTCGTCGATGACCGCGCCGAAGATGATGTTGGCGTCCTCGTGCACCGCGTCGGCAACGAGCCCGGCTGCCTCGTTGATCTCGAACAGACCGAGGTCGGACCCGCCCGCGATCGACAGCAGCACGCCACGGGCGCCCTCGATCGAAGCCTCGAGCAGCGGGCTGGAGACCGCCATCTCGGCGGCGACCGAGGCGCGGTGCTCACCTCGGGCCGAACCGATGCCCATCAGGGCCGAGCCGGCGTCGGACATGACGGACTTGACGTCCGCGAAGTCGAGGTTGATCAGGCCCGGGGTGGTGATGAGGTCGGTGATGCCCGAGACGCCCTGGTGCAGCACCTGGTCGGCCTGCCGGAACGAGTCGAGCAGGCTGACGTTGGGATCGCTGATGGAGAGCAGTCGGTCGTTGGGGATGACGATGAGGGTGTCGACCTCGTCGCGCAGGCCCTGGATGCCGGAGTCGGCCTGGGCCGAGCGGTTGCGGCCCTCGAAGGTGAACGGTCGGGTGACGACACCGATCGTGAGTGCACCCAGCGAACGGGCGATGCGCGCCACGACGGGTGCCCCGCCGGTTCCCGTGCCGCCACCCTCACCAGCGGTGACGAAGACCATGTCGGCGCCCTTGATGGCGGCCTCGATCTCCTCGGCGTGGTCCTCGGCGGCCCGCTTGCCGATCTCCGGGTTCGCGCCGGCGCCGAGGCCGCGGGTGGAGTCGCGCCCGACGTCGAGCTTGACGTCGGCATCGCTCATCAGGAGGGCCTGTGCGTCGGTGTTGATCGCGATGAACTCGACGCCCTTCAGCCCGACCTCGATCATCCGGTTGACGGCGTTGACGCCGCCACCGCCGATGCCGACGACCTTGATCACGGCGAGATAATTCTGAACCGCCATGGTGCGTCCCTTCGTCTGCCGAACTCTCACCCTGTGGTGGAGGTTTATAGTTATGTCAACCTGCTGCTGGAGATGACGTTACGGTCGCCCGGCCGGACTCCGGCGACGACACGCCGCGCGAGGCACGGCTTTGCGACGCTAGCGACGCGTGGTCGGCTGCTCGGGCGCGCTGACGTCGTAGTTGCGCGCCTTGATGCCCAGGAGGGCGTCGAGCACGCGGAGCTTCTGCTTGCCCTTGACCGCGCTCCCCCACGTGACGGTGCGGTTCTTGGAGAGCACGAGCTCCACCGAGTCCTGGGAGCCCGCCCGGACGTGCTGCACCTTCTTCAGCAGGGCGGGATCGTCGGTGCGCAGCAGCTCCAGCACGGCGGTGGAGCTCTGCAGCGCCTGCTGGCGCTGGCGCGCGTCGTAGGTGTCGATCCGCACCTCCACCAGGTCCTGGGGTTCCTTCCTCAGGGTGCGGAAGTCGACGCCGTCGCGATCCAGGGTGCGGATGACACCGCCGATCGTCACCCACGCGACCGGGCGACGCTCGACCAGCTCGATCCGGATCGTGCGCGGCCAGCGCCGGGAGACCTCGACCCGGTCGATGCGCTCGAGGGCGGCGACCCGCGACTCGATCGCCACGGTGTCGACCCGCGCCAGCGGCTGGCCGAGCCGGATGGCCGCGGCCGACCGCACCACGTCGGACTTGAGCGTCGTGGCCCCCTCGATCTGGATGCGGTTGACCGACAGGACGTTGGAGAACCAGACCATCCACACCAGTGCACCGACGGCGGAGGCCAGCAGCAGCCCGAGCAGGATCCGCTTGACCCGTCGGATGACGGTGCTGCGACGTCGCTCGGCGAACCGTTCTTCACTCACGGCCCACCTCGAGTGCTTCGAGCACCCGGGGCCCCACCGTGGTGATGTCGCCGGCGCCGAGCGTCAGGAGCAGGTCACCGGCTCGCAGATCGCCGAGCAGGACATCGGGCAGCGTGTCGACCGGGCCGCCGGCCGTGGCCGGAGTCCCCCTCACCGCGTCGACGACGAGGTCGGCGGTGACGGCCGGATCAGGATCCTCCCGGGCGAGGTACAGGTCGGCCACGACGACACGGTCGGCAGCCGACAGCTCCCGTCCCATGGCGGCGCCGAACACGCGGGTGCGGCTGACCAGGTGCGGCTGAAACGCGACGACCAGCCGGCCGTCGCCGGCCAGGGCTCGGGCTGCTGCGAGGTCTGCCCGGATCTCCGTCGGATGGTGCGCGTACGAGTCGTAGACCCGCACCCCGGCCGCGTCGCCGAGGTGCTCCATGCGCCGCCGCGCCCCGGTGTACGTCGCGAGGCCGGCGGCCAGAGCCGCCGGGTCGTGACCGAGAACCAGACCAGCGGCGAGGGCGAGGAGCGCGTCCTGCGCGAAGTGCGCGCCGGGCACGGCGAGAACGACGTCGACGACGTGCTCGCCCTCGAGCTGCACCGCGAACGTCGTGCGTCCCTGCTCGATGACCAGGTCGGTGGCGCGGTAGTCGGCGTCCTCGGCGAACCCGGCGGTGACGACGTCGAGGCCGCGCTCGGCGGCGACCGGGGCCAGCGCGCGGGCGCCTGCGTCGTCGATGCCGAGCACGACGAAGCCGAGCACGGTGCCGATGAACTCGTCGAACGCCGCGGCGTACGCCTCCTCCGTGCCCCAGATGTCGAGGTGATCGACGTCCACGTTGGTGACGACCGCACCCTCCGGCCCGTAGACCAGGAACGCACCGTCACTCTCGTCGGCCTCGGCGACGAGGACGTCGCCGCCACCGAGACGGGCGTTGGTGCCGAGCCCGGCGACCTCGGCGCCGATCGCGAACGACGGGTCCGCCCCGGCCGCGACGAGGGCACACGTGAGCATCGCCGTGGTGGTGGTCTTGCCGTGCGTGCCCGCCACCGCGACCGTGCGGCGTCCGGTCATGACCGATCGCAGGCCGGCCGAGCGTGGCCAGACCCGCAGCCCTCGTCGTCGCGCCTCGACGATCTCGGGGTTGTCGTCGCGCACGGCGGTCGACGCGATCACCGTGTCGACCCCGACGAGCTGGCCCGCCGAATGGCCCACGTGGCACGTGATGCCCTCGTTCCGCAGGGCTGCCAGAACCGCTGAATCGGCGGCGTCGCTGCCGCTCACCTCGATCCCCTGCTGCGCCATCAGCCGGGCGATCGCCGACAGGCCCGCTCCCCCGATGCCGACGAGGTGGACGTGCCCCAGCTGGTCGGCGGCGGGGATGTCGTCGGGGACCGGGATCCTCATCGACGCCCGTTCCGCGCCGCCGCGACGATCATGTCGGCGAGCCGGACGTCGGCGTCGCGGGGCACGAGGTCGGAGGCGGCGCTCGACATCGCGGCCAGTCGCTGCGGGTCGGTGACCAGCGGAGCGAGCACGCGGTCGATCCACGTCGGGGTGAACGCCTCGTCGTCGATGATCAGCGCTCCTCCGGCCCGAACCACCGGGTGGGCGTTGTGCGCCTGCTCCCCGTTGCCGATGGGCAACGGCACGAAGGCCGCGGGCAGGCCGACAGCCGCGACCTCGGTGACGGTGTTCGCGCCGGCCCGGCAGACGATGAGGTCGGCGGCGGCGTAGGCCAGGTCGATGCGGTCGATGAAGCGCTCGACCACGTAGGCAGGGTCGCCGGGACGACCCTCGATCACGACTTCCTCGGGCCGTCCGGCCGCGTGCAGGACCTGGACGCCGGCGTCGGCGAGGTCGTGGGCGGCGGCGGCCATCGCCAGGTTGATGCGGCGCGCACCCTGCGACCCTCCGGTGACCAACAGGGTCGGCCGGTCGCGATCGAGACCGAAGTGGTCGCGCGCCTCCGCGCGCATCGCGGCGCGGTCGAGCCCGGAGATCTGTCGCCGGATCGGCAGCCCGATGTACCTGGCGTGCCGCAGGTCGGTGTCGGGGAAGCTGGTGGCCACGCTCCGGGTGAACCGTGCCCCGAGCTTGTTGGCGATGCCCGGGATGGCATTGCCCTCGTGCACCACGATCGGCACGTGCCGGCGGCGGGCGACGAGGTAGGCGGGCACCGAGACGTAGCCGCCGAACCCGACCACGACATCGGGTCGGATCCGGTCGAACACGTCGCCGGTGGCGCGGGCCGCCTTCGCCAGCCGGGCCGGGACCATCGCCAGGGCCTTGCCCGGTCGGCGCGGCAGCGGCACCGGGGGCACGAGCTCGAGGTCGAACCCGGCCTCGGGCACGAGGTCGACCTCGAGGCCGCGCGGTGTGCCGAGGCACGTGATGTCGACGTCGAGCTCACGCAGGACGGCGGCCGTGGCGAGGAGCGGGGACGTGTGTCCCGCGGTGCCCCCACCGGCGAGGAGGACACGCACCGTTCATCGCCTCCCGTTCGCGGTGGTCTTCGTGCCGGTGCCCCGCGGCCCGCGCCCGGAACGTGCCGCGGCCCGATGTCCGCGTCGTTGTCGTCGGCGGGACTTGCCGGCCTCGAGCGCGCGGCGGGCCCCGGGTTCGGTGGTGGCGCAGTTGAGCAGGATGCCGCAGGCCACCAGCGTGACGAGCAGGCTGGAGCCGCCATAGGACAGCAGCGGGAGCGGGATGCCGATGACCGGGAGCAGGCCCAGCACCATGCCGATGTTGATGATCGCCTGCGACATGAGCCAGATGACGATGCCGGCGGCGGTGTAGCGGACGAAGGCGTCGCGAGTGCGCGTCGCCGTGCGGATGCCGGCCACCGCGAGCAGCGCGAACAGGATGAGGACCACGAAGCTGCCGATCAGGCCGAGCTCCTCACCGATGACGGCGAGAATGAAGTCGGTGTGGGCCTCCGGGAGCGCCCCCCACTTCTGGCGGCTGCCACCGAGCCCGACACCCCAGAACCCGCCCCGGGCGAAGCCCATCATGCTGTGGATCGACTGGTACCCGGCCCTGTCCGGGTCGGCCATCGGGTCGAGGAAGTTCAGCATGCGGGTGACGCGTTCCTGCTCGATCGCGACGAAGAACACGCACACCACGCCGAAGAACGCCACGACGGCGGCCATGGGCCGGGCGGGCAGCCCGACGATCCACAGCATGCCGACGATCACCGCGAAGAGCACCAGGGCGGTGCCGAGGTCCCGCTGACCGACGACGAGCGCGGCCACGCCACTGGTGATCGGCACCATCGGAATGATGATCGACCGTGCCGAGCCGAGCTGGCGATGCCGGCGGGCGTACAGGTCGGCGATCCACAGCACGATGGCGAGCTTCGCGAACTCCGACGGCTGCAGCTGCAGCGGCCCGGGAAGGGGCAGCCAGTTGCGGTTGCCGTTGACCTCCAGGCCGACCCCGGGGACGAAGGTCAGCGCGATCAGCAGCACCGACACGATGAGGAAGGGCCGGATCAGCTTGCGCAGCACCGACAGCGGCATGCGGGCTGCGATGACGGCACCGGCGAGGCCGAGGACCGCGAACATCGCCTGCCGCTCGACGATCGCGAAGGAGTTCTGGTCGTACAGGTTGTAGGCGAGCACCGAGCTGGCGCTGAGCACCATGATCAGGCCCAGGCCGAGCAGGAGTCCGGAGGTGCCGAGCACGAGCTGGTACGAGGCGAGCGGCCGGTCGAGGGTGCGGCGGGTCGCCTCGACGATCGCCGGTGCACCACGCTGGCCGGTCGTGCTCATGCGTCCGCCCTTCGGGATCATCGGCCGAGACGGCGGACCGCCTCGGCGAAGGCGTCACCGCGAGCTGAGTAGTCGCGGAACTGGTCCATGGAGGCGCATCCGGGAGCCAGCAGGACGGTGTCACCCGGCCGGGCCATCGTCGCCGCTGACGCCACGACGCGATCCATGAGGTCATCCTCGTCGGTCACGACCTCGACGACCGGGACATCCGGGGCGTGTCGCTCGAGCGCCTCGGCAACCAGTCGGCGGTCCGTGCCGATCAGGACGACCCCTCTGAGGCGGTCGCGGACCGCCTCGACGAGCTCGTCGAACGTCGCTCCCTTGGCCAGTCCGCCCGCGACCCACACGGCTGACTCGACCCCGAGCAGGGACGCGAGCGCGGCGTGGGGGTTGGTGGCCTTGGAGTCGTCGACGTAGCGCACTCCCCCGCGCTCGGCGACCAGCGCGATGCGGTGCGGCCCGTTGCGGAAGGAGCGGAGCCCGTCGCGCACGGACCGGGGGCTCACGCCGTGCGCCCGGGCGAGCGCCGCAGCGGCGAGGGCGTTGGCGACGACGTGCGGCGCGGGGTCGGCCGGGTCACCGTCGTCGCCGGATCCGGCGATGTCGCGCACCGAGGCGAGCTCGGCCGCCGTGGCCTGCCGGTCGTCGACGAAGGCCCGGTCGGCGAGGACGCCGTCGACCACCCCGAGCATGCCCGGCTGGGGCAGGTCGAGCGTGAAGCCGATGGCCCGGGCGCCTTCCACGACGTCGGCCTCGCGGACGAGGCGTTCCGTCCAGGGGTCCTGGACGTTGTAGACGCAGGCGCGCTGGGCGTGGTGGTAGATGCGCCCCTTCGCGGCCCCGTACGCCTCGGGCGAGCCGTGCCAGTCGAGGTGGTCGGGGGCGACGTTGAGCACCGCAGCCGCCTCGGCCGAGACCGACGAGCTCCAGTGCAGCTGGTAGCTGGACAGCTCGACGGCGAGGACGTCCGGACCGTCGGGGTCCATGACCGCCTCCAGCACCGGCGTGCCGACGTTGCCGACGGCGCGTGAACGGAGCCCCTCGGCCGAGAGGATCGCCTCGAGCATCTGGACCGTTGACGTCTTGCCGTTGGTGCCGGTGACGCACAGCCACGGTGCGGGGTCGTCGCCGCGCAGCCGCCACGCGAGCTCCACCTCGCCCCATACCGGCACGTTCCTGGCCGCCGCCTGGAGGAGCACCGGCGTCGTGGGCGCCCAGCCGGGCGAGGTGACGACGAGGTCGACCGTCGCCGGCAGCGCGGTGGTGGCGCCGGGGCCCAGGCGCAGGTGGGCACCGAGGAACTCCAGCAGTCGCGCCCGGTCGGTGTCGTCCGGCTCCCGGTCGTCGAGGACGGTCACGTCGGCGCCGAGGTGCACGAGCGTGTCGGCTGCCGCGAAGCCGCTCACCCCGAAGCCGCAGACGACCGCCCGCACGCCCTCCCACGAGGACGACCGGTCGAGCGCGGTGACCTCAGGGCTCATGCGCCGCTCATACCCCGGTGACCCATTCCCAGTAGAAGAGGCCGAGTCCGGTGATGACGCTGAGGCCACTGATGATCCAGAACCGGACCACGATCGTGATCTCGGCCCACCCGAGCAGCTCGAAGTGATGTTGCAGCGGGGCCATCCGGAAGATCCGTTTGCCCTTGGTCAGCTTGAAGTACGCGACCTGGAGGATGACCGACGCGGTGATGGCCACGAACAAGCCGCCCACCACGACCAGCAGCCCCTCGGTGCGGGTCATCAGCGCGAAGCCGGCCATCGCCCCGCCGAGGCTGAGCGAGCCGGTGTCGCCCATGAAGATCTTCGCCGGCGACGCGTTCCACCACAGGAACCCGAAGCAGGCGCCGGTGAGCGCCGAGGCGAGGACCGCGAGGTCGAGCGGATCGCGCACCTCGTAGCACTTGAGGCCGGGGTTGTACGCGCAGTTCTGGTTGCTCTGCCAGATGTTGATGAACACGTAGGCGCCGAAGACCATGGTGGCCGCGCCCGTGGCGAGTCCGTCGAGACCGTCGGTGAGATTCACGCCGTTGGACGTGCCGGCGATGAGCAGCAGGACCCACACGAAGAGCACCAGGGTCGGCAGCTCCCAGCCGTCGAAGTCGCGGGTGAAGGAGATCGCGCGGGTGATGACGGGACGACCGGAGTCGTCCTCCCAGTTGACCGCGACGATGGCGAAGGCCAGTCCCACGACGACCTGGCCGATGAACTTCGCCTTGCTGCGCAGGCCGAGGCTGCGCTGCTTGGAGATCTTGATGTAGTCGTCGAGGAACCCGATCGCGCCGAGCCCGCAGAACAGGAAGAGCAGCAGGAGGGCCGACGCGCTGGGCGCGAACCCGGTGACCAGCTTGGCCAGTGCGTAGGCGACGAGCACCGAGACGATGACGACGAGGCCGCCCATCGTCGGCGTTCCGCGCTTGGTGTGGTGGGAGGTCGGACCGTCGTCGCGGATGAGCTGGCCGTAGCCCCGGGCCACCAGGATCTTGATCGCGACACGCGTGCCGAGCAGCGTGCCGAGCAGTGCGAGCGCGCCCGCGATCAGGATGGCCGTCATCGCGTTGCGGATCCTTTCCTCGGCCGGGGCGGACGCCCCGCGGGACCTTGGTCGAGTATGCCGTCAGCGGCCGAGCAGCGACGCGGTGACCCGCTCGAGACGAACGCTCCTCGATGCTTTCACGAGGACGACGTCGGTGGGCGTCAGCCACGCGGAGACCGTGCGGGCCGCCTCGTCGGCGTCAGCGACGACGACGCTCCGCTCGCCCGCGCCCTCGGCGATCCCCGCTGCTCCGGCGCCGACCACGACGACGAGGTCGACGCCCAGCTCGGCCGCTCGGCGGCCCACCGCCACGTGTGCTGCCTGGCTGCCGTCGCCCAGCTCGAGCATCTCGCCCAGGACGGCGACGGTGCGCGAGCGGGAACCACCCAGTGCGACGAGGGCGTCCAGGGCAGCGGCCACCGACTCGGGGTTGGCGTTGTATGCGTCGTCGAGCAGCACCACCCCGTCGGACCGCACGTGCCTGGCCATCCGCATCGGCGAGCGCGCGGCGGCGTGGCCGAGGCGCGCGGCGATCGTCGCCAGATCGAGGTCGCTGCCGACGCGGGCACCGACCGCCAGGGCCGCAGCAGCGGCGGCGGCGGCGTTGACCGCGTGGTGTGCTCCGACCTGCGGCACGTGGACCTCCACCGTCGCGTCGGCGTGCGTGAGGGTGAAGTGCGGCTCACCGGCCTCGTCGAGCACGACGTCGCCGAGCGCGACGTCGCCGGCTCGGCCGAAGGTCAGCACTCCCCCGGCACTGCGGTCAGCCATGGCGGCGACGCGATGATCGTCGGCGTTCAGCACCGCGGTGCCGTCGCCGGAGAGCGCATCGACGATCTCGCCCTTGGCCCGGGCCGTGACCTCTGGTGTCCCGAACTCCCCGACGTGGGCGTGGCCGACGTTGAGGACGACGGCGACGTCGGGCGGCGCGATGCGGCACAGGCTGGCGATGTGACCGATCCCTCGTGCCCCCATCTCGAGGACGAGGAAGGCCGTCGCCCCGTCGGCCTGGAGCACCGTGAGCGGCACCCCGAGGTCGTTGTTGAACGACCCGACCGGCGAGACGGTCGGGCCCGAGGATTCGAGGACTTCGGCCAGGAGGTCCTTGACGCTGGTCTTGCCCTGCGAGCCGGTGATCGCGACGACGACGACGTCGACCCGGGTCAGCACGTGGGCGGCCAGCCGGGCAAGCGCGCCGGTGACGTCCTCCACGACGATGCACGGCGTCCCCACCGGCCGGGCGGCCAGGACGGCCGCCGCGCCTGCGGCGAGCGCCTGCTCGGCGAAGTCGTGACCGTCGACGTGCTCGCCCGCCAAGGCAGCGAAGAGGCCACCGGCCGGCACCGCGCGCGAGTCGATCGTGGCAGGCCCGGTCAGGGCGATGGACCCGTCACCGTGGACCACGCCGCCGACGACCTCGGCCACCTCGGCGAGCGTCATCGGGATCACGGGGCGGCCTCGATCAGCTCACGCAGCACGGTGCGGTCGTCGAACGGGTGCACCACGCCGGCCACCTCCTGGCCCTGCTCGTGACCCTTGCCCGCGACGACCACGGTGTCACCGACGTGCGCGAGGGCCACGGCATGCGCAATCGCGTCGCGTCGTCCGGCCACCTCGATCGCGACACCGGGACCCTCGGACGCACCGGTCATCAGGTCGGCCCGGATCGCGGCCGGGTCCTCGGTGCGGGGGTTGTCGTCGGTGACGACCACCAGGTCGGCGTGCCGGGCCGCGGCCTCGCCCATGAGCGGACGCTTGCCGTGGTCGCGATCACCACCGGCCCCGAGCACGACGATGAGTCGTCCCGGCGTGACCGGGCGCAACGCCGTGAGCACGGCCGTGACCGCGTCGGGCTTGTGGGCGTAGTCGACGATCGCGGTGAACTCCTGCCCCGCCTCGACCCGCTCCATGCGGCCCGGGACCCCCGGGCTGGCGCCGATGCCGGCCGCGACCTCGACCGGGTCGAAGCCCGCCACCGTGAGCGCCGCGACCACCGCCAACGCGTTGGAGACGTTGAAGACCCCCGGCAGCGGCACCGCGAGCTCGATCTCCTGTCCGTCCGGCCCCAGCACGTCCAGATCGGTGCCGAGCCGGTGCGGTCGGATGTTCAGCGCCCGCCAGTCGGCGGGCCGCCCCTCGGTGGAGAACGACGTGGTCGGGAGCGGGGTCAGGTCGAGCAGGCGGCGTCCATGGGGGTCGTCGGTGTTGACGACGGCGTGACGGGAGTGCTCCGGCGTGAACAGCGCCGCCTTCGCCAGGAAGTAGCTCTCCAGGTCGTGGTGGAAGTCGAGGTGGTCGCGCCCGAGGTTGAGGAACACCGCGACGTCGAACACGAAACCGTCGACGCGGTGCTGCACCATCGCGTGGCTCGACACCTCCATGGCGCAGAGCTCGATCGCCTCCTCACGCATCACCGCGAACAGCGCCTGGAGGGCCGGTGCCTCGGGCGTGGTGAGCGACGACTCGGCCGGGCTGCCGGCGATGCGCGTGCCGATCGTGCCGACCACGGCGGACCGCTGCGCGCCGACGGCGGACTCGGCGAGGTACGTCGTCGTGGTCTTGCCCTGGGTGCCGGTGATGCCGACGGTCGTGAGCGCTGCGGAGGGGTGGTCGTAGAACCAGGCGCTCAGCTCGGACAGCCGGCCGCGCGGATCGTCGATCGCGATCACCGGCACGGTGTCGTTGTCCAGTCGCTCGGCAGCCTCGGCGTCGGTGAGCACCGCCACGGCGCCGGCCGACAGCGCGGTCTCGAGGTGATCGAGACCATGAGAGCTCGCACCCTGCATCGCCACGTACAGGTCACCGGGCTCGACGTGCGCGGTGTTGAGGCTGATGCCCGTCACGGAGACGTCACCGTCACCCGTGACGACGGCCGTGGCGGGGGTCGACCCCGCCCGGGTGTCAGTGAGGTGGCTCGCGACCTGTGCCACGGTGCGGTGCGGTGCCGCCGACGGCCTCACTCGCATGTCCACCACGTTTCGACCCTATCCACGCGACCACCGACCCGGTCACCAGGTCTGGCGGACCTTGGGCGACTTCGAGCCGGTCGGCGCCACGCCGAAGCGTTCGAGCGCCATCGACATGATGTCGTGGAACACCGGGCCTGCCGTCGAGCCGCCGCCGGCACTCGAGTAAGGGCGGTCGAGCACGACATAGGTGAGGAAGCGCGGCTGGTCGGCGGGCGCGAACCCGATGAAGGACACGGTGTTCTGGCCGCGCACGTACCGTCCGGTGTCCGGGTTCACCCGCCAGGCGGTGCCGGTCTTGCCCGCCACGCGGTACCCGGGGATGGCCGCGGCCGGCGCCGTGCCGTCCTTGGCGGTGACGGCCTCCATCATGCGTGTCACGATGGCGGACGCCTTCTTGGACACGACCCGCCGGCTCTTGGTCGTGTCGGCGTCAGTGCGTTGACCCTCCGGCGAGAGGAATCCCTCCACGACCGTCGGGTCGACCATGACGCCGCCGTTCGCGATGGCTCCGACCGCACGGACCATCTGCACGGCCGTGACCGAGATGCCCTGGCCGAAGGCGATCGTGGCGTGGTTCGCCTTGCTCCACGACCCGCCCGGCTTGAGGATGCCGCGCGACTCACCCGGCAGCGCGATGCCGGACCCGGTGCCGAAGCCGAAGCGGTTGAAGTAGCGGTACATCGTCGCGTCGCTCATCTGCTGGGACGCGACGATGGTGCCGAGGTTGGACGACTTCGCGATGACGCCAGCCGCCGTGAGGTGGAGGACGCCGTGCTTCCAGTAGTCGCCGATGGGGAACTTGTCGATGGTCATGCCGGACGGCACGACGATCGGCGTCTCGACGTCGACCTTGCCCTGGTCGGCCAGCGCCGCCATCGTCACCGTCTTCATGACCGACCCGGGCTCGTAGACGTTCTGCACCGCCCGCGAGATGGTGTTGGACGCCTGCATGCCCGACTGCCGATCGGGGTCGAACGTGGGGGCCTGCGACATCTGGACGATCTGACCGGTGCGCACGTCCATCGTGATGGCGAGCCCCCAGTCGGCACTCGCCGCGCGCACCGCGTCGGCGAGGCGCTGGTCCCCGTACCACTGCAGGTCGCGATCGATCGTCGAGACCACGTCACCGCCCGGGACCATCTCCTTGACGGTGCTGTCGGCCATCGGGATCCGCTGGCCACTGGGCGAGACCTCGAACGTGCTCGAGCCGTCCTCCCCGGTGAGCTGCGCGTCGTACTGCTGCTCCAGTCCCTGGACGCCCTTGCCGCTGCCGTCGATGTAGCCGATGAGGTTGGCCGCCAACGAGCCGCCCGGGTACGACCGCAACGACTCCCGTTCGGAGAAGACCCCGGTGAAGCCGGCCTCGCGGACCGCGGTGACCGCCTTCTTGGCGGACCACGCCGGGACACCCTTCTCGAGGTAGACGAACCGGGAACCCGGCTTGCGGAGCTTGTCGATCGTGTCGAAGTAGTCGACACGTCCCGCGCCGAGCTTCTTCACCAGGATGCGGGCGATGCGGGGCGCGTTCTTCGCCGTCATGCTCGGATCGGCGGTGATCGTCATGCCGTCGACACTGGTCGCGAGGTCCTTGCCGTTGCGGTCCACGATGTCGCCGCGGGGCGCCGGAACCGTCGTCCGGGCCGTGCCGGCCTCGACCGCCATCGCGGCGTAGGCCTTCGTGTCGAGTCCCTGGATCTGGAACAGGCGCATCCCGAAGACGGTGAACAGCACCATGACGACCACCAGGCACCAGCGGGCGCGTCCCCTCGAGATGCGTTGCCGCGTCATCGCGTCACCCGCCTGACATTGCTCCGCGGGACCGCGGGCTTCGCCTTGCCGATGACCTCACCGTCGGTGAGGCGCAGGAAGACCGGGTTGGCGTTGGGCACCATGCCCAGCCAGAGAGCCTTCGACGCGATGCTCGACGGGCTCTGCAGTCGGTCGACCTGGCGGCCGAGCGACTGCTGGCGAGTCTCCAGCGTGTCGGCCTGCGCCGTGAGCTTGGCGATCTCGAACGACTGCGCCTGCAGCACGGTGCTCATCAGGATCAGGCCGACCAGACCGATCCCGACCATCGTGAGCACGACCACGACGAACGGGGCCTTGCCGGCCCGGCTGCTGACCGGAGCGACCAGGCGAAGGGCCCGATTCCGCGGGGGCGGGAGCGGGTGGCGCAGCCGCGGCGCGGCGAGGTGCGGGAGGGAGTTCATGGCCGCCCTCCCGGAGCGCGGCCGCTCATGCGGCGATCCGTTCCACGACCCGGAGCCGGACGGACCGGGCGCGCGGGTTGGCCTCGACCTCGGCATCGGAGGCCTGCTCCGCGCCGCGGGTCGCGAGCCGGAACTGCGGCAGGTGCCCGTCGGGGACGAAGGGCAGGTCGCGCGGGACGTCTGACGTCGTCACCCGGGCGAACGCCCGCTTCGTGAGCCGGTCCTCCAGCGAGTGGTAGGCCAGCACCACCACGCGACCGCCGGGAGCCACGACGCCCAGCGCGGCCGGCAGGGCTCGCTCGTAGGCCCCCAGCTCGTCGTTGACCTCGATGCGCAGAGCCTGGAAGGTGCGCTTGGCCGGGTTGCCGCCGGTACGCCGCGCGGCTGCCGGGATCGACGACCGGACCAGGTCGACGAGGCGGGCGCTGGAGGAGAACGGCTCCTCGGCCCGGGCCGCCACCACCGCCGACGCGATGCGCTTGGCGAACTTCTCCTCGCCGTAGACGCGCAGCACGCGGGCGAGATCGGGCACGGTGTAGGTGTTCAACACGTCGGCCGCCGTCAGCGGGTCCTCCGGGTTCATCCGCATGTCGAGCGGGGCGTCCTGCGCGTACGCGAAGCCTCGCTCGGCCAGGTCGAGCTGCATCGAGGACACTCCGAGGTCGAACAGCACTCCGGACACCGCCTCGAACCCGGCGTCGCGCACCACGTCGGCGATCTCGTCGTACACGGCGTGGGCCAAGGTCACGCGGTCGGCGAACGGCTCGAGCCGGCGCCCCGCTCGGGCCAGGGCTTCGGGATCGCGATCGATGCCGATCACGTGGAGGTCGTCGAACCGCTCGAGCATCGCCTCGGCGTGGCCGCCGAGTCCTAGCGTCGCGTCGACGACCACCGGACGGCCGTGCGCGAACGACGGGGCGAGGAGCTCGAGGACGCGTTCGAGGAAGACCGGGACGTGACTCGCCCCGGACGGCGGCGTCATCCGAGCCTCGTCAGGAGGGCGATGGTGGCGGCCAGGGCGATCGACGTGCCCAGGGAGAACGACATGAGCGCGACTGCGCCGGCGATGTCGTGCCGAACGCGTCTGGTGGTCTGCATGGTCCCTCCCAGTGGTTTGTCGGGGGCTGCTGATGGGGGTGGGCGCCGTGGGGCCGGAACCCCGTCCGTAGGGGTCTGACACCGGGGAAGTGGTGTCAGAACCAGACGGACGGGTATCGGGCCGCGCGGCACGTTCGGCAGGTCTGGGTGTTCGTTGCGGTGGCGGAGGTCGGCACGGTCAGAAGATTCCGGGCATCACCTCGTCGGACATGTCGGAGTACGCGTCTTCGTTGGCCGCCAGGAACTCCGCCCACCGATCGGAGCTCCAGATCTCGATCCGGTCCATCGCCCCGACGACCGTGACGTCGCGGTCGAGCCCGGCGTACTCACGCAGGACCGCGGGTATCGACACCCGTCCCTGCTTGTCCGGCGCCTCCATGGAAGCCCCGCCGTAGAGAAACCGGACGAAGTTGCGGACTTCCTTGTTCGTGAAGGGGGTCTCGCGGATCCGTTCGGTGAAGGCGTCGAAGGCTTCCGGGGTCCAGCCGTAGATGCACTTGTCCTGACCCTTGGTGAGGACGACGCCGCGCTCCAGGCGCGGGCGGAACTTCGCCGGGAGGAACAGTCGGGACTTGTCGTCCAGGCGCGGCGTGAACGTTCCGAAGAAGTTCTGCACATCCAGGCTCACCCCGCTCCTCCTCGTCGGTCAGTTGCTCCATTTTGCCCCACCGTACCCCACTATCCACCACTCGGAACTTCTTTTCACCGCGAATTCCGCACGTGTCTCCACGGCGCCGTCCGAGCCATGAACCAGCGCTCAGGCCTGCGGGCACAGCAAAACGACCGCCCGTGCAGGGCGGTCGTGGTGGTGGTGGAGGGAGGTGGGGCGCTCAGGCCCCACCGGAGGCGCTAGCGGTCGTCGCCGTCCTGGCGACGCTGCCAGCGCTCCTCGAGCCGGTCGACGAAGGACCCCGTGGGCTTCTGCGGAACGGGTTCGTCGCGCCGTTCATCGCCCTGGCCGAGGCCGCGCCGGTACGCGGTGACGAAGACGTAGGCGCACCCCAGCATGACCACGAAGCCGAGAACTCCCAGCCAGGTCATGGCCGAGACGGCGCCGGCGAACAGCAGGCCGATGCCACCGAGGAATCCGAGGACGGCGAGGACGGCGACACGACGGTTGTGCGCGAAGAACGTCGACCCCCGCAGGGCAGAGGCGAAGTCGGGGTCCTCGGCAGCCAGCGACTGCTCCAGCTGGTGCAGCAGGCGGGCCTCTTCCTCAGAGAGCGGCACGAGGACCTCCTCGGTCGGACGGTGCTGAAGTCAAGTCTAGGCGGGCGATGCACTGTAGACCACCCGAAAGTGCAGTCAAGTCGGGAGCAGATCTCACCAATCGCTCCAGCTCGAACAATCGCTCCCGTGCGCCGGGCTCGACATCGACCATCGCGCTGGGAACCAGATCGGCGAAAACGCGGAGCGCATTGATCTGCAACGGGACGAATCCGTGGGCCGTGAGCACGGCCGACACCTCGTCCGCCACGAATCGCCGGGGTCCCGCCGTCCGGCGGTCCCACGTGTCGGCCGTGGCCTCGAAGAGGGTCCGGGCCTCGGCGAAGTCGCCGGCGAGCGCGCGGGCGACCACGGCGCCGAGCCGGCCCGCCACAGCCACGCTCAGGTGGCCTCCGGGCCGAAGGGCGGCGGCCGCGGCGCCGACGGCCTGACCGGGATCGTCGACGTGCTCCAGCACCCCGTGACACACGACGAGGTCGAACGAGCCGGACTCCACGTGCTCGTCGAGGTCGGCGGCATCGCCGAGTACACCGGTGACGGCGCCCTCGACGGAGCCGTCGCGGCCCTCGTCCTCGAGGTCGGACTCGGCGGCCCGCCGAGCGAGCGAGGCCAGGGCGTCGGGACTCGGATCGACGACGGTGACACGGTGGCCGAGCCGGGCCAGACGGACGGCGTCACCCCCGGTCCCCCCACCCAGGTCGAGGACGTCCAGCGCCGAGCCTTCGGCCGACGCGACGTCCACGGCGTCGAGCACCGACTGCCACATCACCTCGGTGCGTACCGGACCCATGGGCGTCACTGTGCCACAGCCGCGAGTAGCGTCTGGACATGGTCAGGACCCGGTTCGTACCGGCGATCGCGGTACGTCGGACGGCGACCTGATGGATCTCGTGCCGCTGGTGTTCAGCTCCGGCTGGGCCAGCGGGGTCAACGCCTACGTCACGGTCCTCGTGCTCGGCCTCGTCGCCCGATTCACCGACACCTCCGTCGTCCCGGACGCCTTCGGGCGCACCGACGTGCTCCTCGCGGCCGGGGCGATGGTGCTCGTCGAGGCCGTCGTCGACAAGGTGCCGTGGCTCGACTCCGGCTGGGACGCGATCTCCACGGTGGTCAGACCGGTCGTCGGCGGCGTCGTGGCCCTCCAGCTCGCCGGGGACTCCGGCACGGTCGACCAGGTCCTGCTGACCGCGCTCGGCGGTTCCACGGCCCTGGCTTCGCACGCCGTCAAGGCGGGCGTACGCCTGGCCGTGAACACCAGTCCCGAGCCGTTCTCGAACATCGTCGTCAGCACCGCGGAGGACGTCGGCGTCGCCGGGGTCATGGTGCTGGCCGTCTCGCACCCGTGGGTCGCCCTGGGTTTGAGCGCGACCCTCCTGGTCGTCGGGATCGCGCTGGTGGTGGTCCTGATGCGGGTCATCCGCCGGGCTCGTGAGTCCCGGCGGCGACGACGGGACCCCGCACCGTAGTCTGCGCCCATGGCGCGGGTCGTGGTGGTGGGTGGCGGCTTCGGCGGCCTTTCGGCGGCCGCGCGCCTGGCCAAGCTGAGGCACGACGTGACCTTGCTCGAAGCCGGCTCCGTGCTGGGTGGGCGGATGCGCGGACACACGATCGACGGCCGCACCTGGCAGCTGAGTCCCGACACGGTGACGCTGCCGGGCGTGCTGCGCGACCTGTTCCGCAAGACCGGCCGACCGATCGAATCGGTCCTCGACCTGGTGAAGACGCACGGCCGCAGGCACGTGTTCGACGATCGTCTCGTGCTCGACCTGCCGCTCGGGAACCGTGGCGACCAGCACGACGCCGTGGAGGCGGCCCTCGACGTCGACGTCTGGTCTCCGTGGGTCGATTCGCTGGCCGACGGCTGGGACGTGTACCGACGCACCGTGCTCGAGCGCCTTCTCGACGATCGCGGCGACATCGACCGCGAGACCCGTCGCGTGCTGTCGGCTCGACGCCCGCTGACCCGACTCGCCCGCAAGGACATGCCCGATCCCCGGCTGCGCCCCCTGGTGCTCGACGGCGCCCGGCTCGACGGACACACGCCGTCCGCGGCCCCGTCCTTCGTCGCGCTCGAGCACTACGTCGAGCGCAGCTTCGGGCGCTGGCGTATCGACGGTGGGATGCCCGCGCTCGCCGATGCCCTCACCACGCGACTGCAGGAGCGTCAGGTCGAGGTCCGCACCGGCACCCGCGCGCATGCCCTCGAGCTGGAGGCCGGCCGGGTCACCGGTGTCCTCGTCCAGGACGACGTCCGCGTCGACGCCGACGTCGTGGTGTGGTGCGCTTCCACGTGGCCCACTCCCCTGCCCGAGCCGCGCGGCCTTCCCGCCATCCCGGCAAGCCGCACGTTGCTCGTGCTCGGTGACGACGCCCCGGAGCTGCCGCTCGACCTGTTCGCCCACGGCGATCCGCCGGTCCACGCCTGGGGCGACGGCACCGGTCTCTGGACCGTCGCGCACCACAACGCCGAGGACGCCGTGACGGCTCTGGCCCGCGTCGGCGTGCGGATCAAGGACCACGTGGTCGAGCGGCACGACCTCACGCCGATGGATCTCGTGCGCCTCGGCCACTGGGGCTGGGCGTGGCAGGGCTGGACGTCGATCTTCGACCGGCCCGGCGTCGGGCGCTCCCAGCGGTACGGCGACACGCTCTTCATGGCCGGCGCCCACGCGCATCCCGGCGCGACGATCGAGGAGATCGGCTCGGCGACCGCCGCGATCGCCGAGGCGATCGGTCCGGCGCCCCGCCGGCCCGCGGGTGACCAGGCGGTCGCCGGCGGCTAGACGAGGCCTTCGTCGCGCAGCGCCAGGAAGATCTCGCGCGTGGCCTTCGAGCGGTTGAGCGTGATGAAGTGCAGGCCGGGCGCCCCGCCGGCGAGCAGGTCGCGGCACAGCTGGGTGGCCAGCTCGATGCCCTTGGCGCGCACGGCGTCCTTGTCGCCGGCGATCGGCTCGATCTCGTCGAGGACCTCGCGGGGCAGCTCCGCACCGGAGAGCTCGGCCATCCGGGCCACCTGGGCGAAGTTCAGGATCGGCATGATGCCCGGGATGATCGGGATGTCGCAGTCCAGCGCTCGCACCCGGCGCACCAGGTCGAAGTAGTCCGAGGCCCGGAAGAACAGCTGCGTGATCGCGTATTCGGCACCGGCGCGGGCCTTGGCGACGAGCACCTCGGCGTCGGCGTCGAGACTCGCGGCGTCGGGGTGGCCCTCCGGGAAGGCGGCGACGCCGATGCAGAACCCACCGAGGCCGCCGGCCAGCTCGACGAGGTCGATCGCGTGGTCCATGCCGTCCGGGTGCTGCTCCCACAGAGCTCGCGGCCCACCCTTCGGGTCACCGCGCAGGACCAGCACGTGGTCGATGCCTGCGGCCGCGTACTGCTTGAGCACCGACTCGATCTCACCCTTGCTCTGGCCGACGAGGGTCAGGTGGCCGATCGCCCGCATCCCACTCTGCTCGGCGATCCGGGCGGTGACCCGCACCGTCCGCTCCTGGCTGGTGCCGCCGGCGCCGTAGGTGACCGAGACGAACGTCGGGGCCAGCGGTTCGAGCTCGGCGATCGTCCGCCACAGGACTTCCTCGCCCTCGTCGTCCTTGGGCGGGAAGAACTCGAACGAGAAGCTCGGGCGCGCGGCTCGCAGGTGTGCTGCGAGGGAGCGATCCAGGTCCACCATGGGCCAACGGTATCGTCCGGATCGTGACAGCCGATGCCAATGACGCATTCCGGACACGCGTCGAGGCGGCGCTCGCGGCGTTCGTCCACACCCAGCGGGGCGTGCTGTCCGATCTCGGCCCTGACCTCGACGAATTCGTCGACGCGGCCGCCGACTTCGTGGCCGGTGGCAAGCGACTGAGACCGAGCTTCTGCCGCGCGGGCTGGTTGGTCGCCGGCGGGGAGCCGGACGACCCTCGACTCGACGTCGCCGCGGCGGCGCTGGAGTGGCTCCAGGGCAGCGCACTCGTCCACGACGACCTCATGGACGGCTCGGACACCCGACGGGGCCGCCCGAGCGTGCACCGCGACTTCGAGCGACGGCACCGCGAGGCCGGCCTGTCCGGCGACCCCGAGCGGCACGGAGCGTCGGTCGCCGTCCTGCTCGGCGACCTGATGCTCTCCTGGGCAGACGAGCAGTTCCGCTCGAGCGGCCTGCCCCTCACCCACCGCGCGATGCACTACCTCGACCGGTGCAAGACCGAGGTGGTCGCCGGGCAGTACCTCGACGTGCTCGCGCAGACGCGGCCCTCGGTCGGCGTGGAGGAGGCGATGCGCGTGGTGCGGTACAAGTCGGCGAAGTACACCGTCGAACGTCCACTACACCTCGGCGCCGCGCTGGCCGGAGCGGACGATAGCGTGATCAGCGCTCTCTCCGAGGTGGCCCTGCCCCTCGGAGAGGCGTTCCAGCTCCGCGACGACGTGCTCGGGGTGTTCGGCGATCCGGGTGTCACCGGCAAGCCGGCCGGCGACGACCTCCGCGAGGGCAAACGCACGGTGCTCGTCGCCCGCGCGGCCGAGCTCGGCACGGAGGCCGATCGCGCCCAGCTGGCCCGCACGCTCGGGACGAGCGACGGCGTGGCCGGGTTGCGCGACCTCGTCGAGCGCACTGGGGCGCTGGCCGCCGTCGAGGCCGACATCGTCGAGCTCGAGCGACGGGCCGACGCTGCGCTCGACGCCCTGCCCGAGGGCTCACGCGCGATCCTGGAACCGCTGCTGCTCACCACGACCCGGCGCTCGCGCTGAGAATCCGGCCGGTTCGTCGGCGCGGTTGAGCCGCCGGACGGCGACGGTCGCTCGCCACGCCGGACACTCACCGCCCTGCGCCAGCCCTCAGCACCGAATGGTCCTTACAATCGGCTCAAGGCCACCCCCCTGACCGGCCGAGGAGGATCCGTGGCAGTGCTGGGCGACGAAGCCCTCGTCGGACGTGTCCTCGACGGCCGCTACCTCGTGGGTGAGCGCATCGCCCGCGGCGGGATGGCCAGCGTCTTCATGGCCGACGACCAGCGGCTCGGCCGGACCGTCGCCGTCAAGGTCATGCATCACGGTCTCGGCGACGACGCCACGTTCACCGACCGGTTCGAGCGCGAGGCCCGAGCAGCCGCCCAGCTGAACCACCGCAACGTCGTGTCGGTCTTCGACCAGGGGACGGACGGCGAGATCACCTACCTCGTC
The DNA here is from genome assembly GCA_963781445.1 of uncultured Actinomycetota bacterium. Taxonomy (GTDB): domain Bacteria; phylum Actinomycetota; class Actinomycetes; order Propionibacteriales; family Nocardioidaceae; genus Aeromicrobium. Next base: position 33,213 of record CAWAGS010000006.1, on the reverse strand, counting down.
ATGGAGTACGTCCCCGGCCGCACGCTCCGCGACGTCATGCGCGACGAGGCGCCGATGAAGCCGCTGCGCGCACTCCAGCTGCTGTCAGAGGTGCTGCTGGCGCTGTCGGCCGCGCACGGGGCCCGTCTCATCCACCGCGACATCAAGCCCGAGAACGTGCTCATCACCCCAGAGGGCGACGTGAAGGTCGCCGACTTCGGCCTGGCCAGGGCGGTCAGCGCGGCCACCACGGCCACCGGCGGAACACTGATCGGCACGATCTCCTACCTCGCCCCCGAGATCGTCGTCAACGAGGGCGCCGACGCGCGCTCCGACGTGTACGCCTGTGGGGCGATGCTCTACGAGATGCTCACCGGCGACAAGCCGCACTCCGGGGAGTCGCCCATCCAGGTCGCCTACAAGCACGTCCACGAAGACATCGGACCGCCATCGGCCGAGCAGCCCGACCTGCCGCCGTACGTCGACGCACTGGTCGCCCGCGCCACCTGCCGCGATCGCGACCAACGGTCCGCCGACGCCCGGGTCATGCTGCAACAGGTGCGGCTCGTCCAGCGGGCGCTCGAAGAAGGGCTGGACGACGACCCCGCGCTCACGGCGGACCTGCTGCCGACACCTGCGCAACGCCGGGCCGGCGGAGACGAGGACACCGAGCAGGTCGCGGTCCCCGCCGGCGTCCTCTTCGCGGCGACCAGCGCTCCGACCTCCGCCGCTCCGCTGGGAGTCGGTGTCGGTGCCGACGAGCCCACCGAGCTGGTCAGCCGCACGGGCGGCGGAGGGCCGGCCGAACCCACCGTGCAGTGGAGCTCCGGCCCCGATCCGTCGCCTCGCGGCCTGCAGCCGCCCATGTCCGTCGAGCAGTACCGCTCGGTCCGGCAGGACGAGAGCACGAGCCGGCGCGGCCGGATCATGCTCATCGCCGTCCTCGTCGCCACCATGCTGGCCGCCGGGATCGGGTGGTACGTCGGGGTGGGCCGGTTTGTCGACACCCCGCAGCTCGTCGGCCAGGCCGAGGCCAGAGCGGCCTCGGCCGCCGAGGATGCCGGCTTCTCCTTCGCCGTCAGCGACCGCGCGTTCTCCGAGACGGTGCCGCTCGGCGTCGTCATGAAGACCGACCCCGGGCCGGGCGACCGGATCCTCCCCGGAGGCACGATCGAGGCGGTCGTCTCCAAGGGCAAGGAGCGATACGAGATCCCCGACCTCAAGGGCATGTCTCTCGACGAAGCCGGCGACGAGCTCTCGAAGCTCAACCTGGAGATCGGCGACACCGAGAAGGTGTTCGACGAGAAGGTCGACAAAGGCAAGGTCATCAAGGCCCAGGAGTTCAAGGTCGGCGCTCTGGTCAAGCGGGACACCGTGGTCGACCTTGTGGTGAGCAAGGGCCGCAAGCCCATCGACATCGTCGACTACACCGGCAAGACCCAGTCCACGGCGACGAAGGGCCTGGAGAAGGCCGGGTTCATCGTCCAGGTCGACCGAGCCTATTCCGACGACGTCGACAAGGGACGGGTCATCAGACAGTCACCGAACCAGGGCACCGGCTTCAAGAAGGACACGATCACCATCACGGTGTCGCGCGGTCCGGAGGCGATCTCCGTTCCCGACGTCCTCGGCAAGCGCCGGAACGAGGCGACCACCATCCTGGAGGACGCCGGGTTCAAGGTGCGCGCCTTCGGCCCCGGCAACTTCACCGTCCAGGCTCAGACGCCGGGCTCGGACAAGAAGGCGAAGGTCGGCAGCACCATCACCATCGCCGGCTTCTGAGGTGTCGGCTCAGCGTCCGGCGAGCATCTCGGCGACGAGGAACGCCAGCTCCAAGGACTGCTCCCGGTTGAGCCGCGGGTCGCACAGCGTCTCGTAGCGGTGCGTGAGGTCGGCGGCGGAGAGCCGCCCTCCCCCGCCGACGCACTCGGTGACGTCGTCGCCGGTGAGCTCGACGTGCATGCCCCCCGGCCAGGTGCCGAGCGACCGGTGGACCTCGAAGAACCCGCGCACCTCGTCGATGACGTCGTCGAACTCGCGAGTCTTGTAACCGTTGCTCGCCTCGAAGGTGTTGCCGTGCATGGGGTCGCACACCCAGGCGACCTCGATCCCGGCTGCGGTGACCTTCTCGACCAGGTTCGGCAGCAGGTCGCGGATCTTGCCCGCCCCGAAGCGGGTGATGAAGGTGACGCGGCCGGGGATGCGCTCGGGATTGAGCTTCTCGTACAGCGCGATGGCGTCGTCGGGCGTGGTGGTGGGGCCGAGCTTGACCCCGATCGGGTTGGCGATCCGGCTCAGCAGCTCCACGTGCGCTCCGTCGAGCTGCCGCGTCCGCTCACCGACCCAGACGAAGTGGCCGGAGACGTCGTACGGGCGGTCGGTGCGCGAGTCGATGCGCGTGAGCGCGTGTTCGTACTCCAGGATCAGCGCTTCGTGCGAGGAGTAGAAGTCGACGGAGTGGAACTCGTCGGGGTCGACACCGATGGCGTCCATGAAGGCCAGCGCACGGTCGATCTCGGCCCCCAGGCGCTCGTAGCTGACGCCCACCGGGCTGCGCTTGACGAAGTCGGTGTTCCACGCGTGCATCTGCCGGAGGTCGGCGTAGCCACCGGTGGTGAACGCGCGCGCGAGGTTCAGCGTGGCCGCAGAGGCGTGGTAGACGTCGACGAGCCTGTTCGGATCGTGCACCCGCGACTCGGCGGTGAAGTCGAAGCCGTTGACGGCGTCGCCGCGGTACGCCGGGAGGGTGACGCCGTCGCGCGTCTCGGTGTCGCTGGAACGCGGTTTGGCGTACTGGCCCGCCAGGCGGCCCACCTTGACCACCGGGACACTCGCGGCGTAGGTGAGCACGACGGCCATCGACAGCAGGACCCGAAGCTTGTTGCGGACGTTCTCGGCGGTGACGCCCTCGAACGTCTCGGCACAGTCGCCGCCCTGGAGCAGGAAGGCCTCACCGCGACCCACGGACGCCAGCTGCTCGCGGAGGTCGTCGCACTCGCCGGCGAACACCAGTGGTGGCATCCGGCGCAGCTTCTCGATCGCCTTCTCTCGCGCAGCGGCATCACCGTACGTGGGCTGCTGGGCAGCACCCATCGCATGGAGGTCGTCGAGACTCGGGATGCTCACCGCTCAAGGATACGGGTCGCGACGACGGCCTGTTGAGCGGTTCACCGGCCTCCGGTGGCCGCGGCTACCGCCGAGCGTCCTCGACGTCCGGCGCGTTCATCCGAACAGCACCTCGACCTCCTCGTAGAGCTCGGGGCGCACCACCTTGAGCTCGCTGGTGCCCTCGGCCAGCGGGACCCGGACGATCTCGGTGCCGCGCAGCGCCATCATCGTGCCGAAGTCGCCGTCGGTGACCGCCTGGATGGCGTGCAGCCCGAAGCGGGTGGCGAGCCAGCGATCGAAGGCGGTGGGAGTGCCCCCGCGCTGGATGTGGCCGAGCACCACGGCGCGGGCCTCGCGGCCGGTGCGGGCCTCGATCTCATGGGCGAGCCGGTCGCCGATGCCGCCGAGCCGGACGTGCCCGAACGCGTCCTTCTCGCCGCTGACCAGCTCCATCGTGCCTGCGGCCGGCGTGGCCCCCTCGGCGACGACGATGATCGGCGAGTAGTCGGTGGCGAACCGGCTCTCGACCTGGGCGCACACGGTGTCGATGTCGAACGGGCGCTCGGGGATGAGGATGATGTTCGCCCCGCCCGCGAGCCCGCTGTGCAGGGCGATCCAGCCGGCGTGGCGGCCCATCACCTCCACGACCAGGGCACGATGGTGCGACTCGGCCGTCGTGTGGAGTCGGTCGATGGCCTCCATCGCGATGTTGACCGCGGTGTCGAACCCGAAGGTGAAGTCGGTGCCGGAGAGGTCGTTGTCGATCGTCTTCGGGACGCCGACCACGTTCACGCCGAGGTCGGACAACCGGGTGGCCACGCCGAGCGTGTCCTCGCCGCCGATCGCGATGAGCGCGTCACACCCGTGCGCCGCCAGGTTCTCCTGGATCCGCTCGACGCCGTTGTCGATCGCGAACGGGTTGGTGCGCGACGAGCCGAGGATCGTGCCGCCTCGCGGCAGGATGCCCCGCACCTCGTCGACACCGAGTGTCATGGTGGCGTTCTCCAACGGCCCGCGCCACCCGTCGCGGAAGCCGACGAAGTCGTGCCCGTGAGCCTTGACCCCCTTGCGCACCGCACCGCGGATGACGGCGTTCAACCCGGGGCAGTCTCCGCCGCCGGTCAGCATTCCCACTCGCATGTCGTCTCCTCCGTCTCCAGTGAACGTTCCGGCGCTTCGCGCCAGGCGCCTTCGGCGACTCGCTCAACGTGACTTCACGCTACGGCCCCAAGGGGCCGCTGGTCAGTCAGGCTTGATCTCTTCCCAGACCTCGTCCGACTCCGCCTGCGCGGCGACCTTGGCGGCTTCCCGCTCGGCTTCGCGGTCGCGCTTCTTGGCGTCCTGCGCGTACAGGTCGACGTACTCCTGGCCGGAAAGCCGCATGATCTCGTACATGATCTCGTCGGTGATGGCCCGCAGGATGTATCGGTCGTCCTGCAGCCCCTCGTAGCGGCTGAAGTCGAGCGGCTTGCCGAACCGGACGCCAGGCCGCGCCATGGTGCCGAACACCTTGCCCGGAGGTGCGACGACGTCGGTGTTGATCACCGCGACCGGGATGACGGGGCAGCCGGCCTCCAGGGCGATCCGGGCGACGCCGGTGCGACCCCGGTAGAGCTTCCCGTCGTGCGACCGCGTGCCTTCGGGGTAGATGCCGCAGACCTCGCCCTCGGACAGCAGCCGCAGCTGGGTCTTGATGGCGCCCGCCGCGGCGCTGCCACTGGAGCGGTCGATGGGCACCTGGCCCGACCCGGAGAAGAACTTCTTCTGGAACCATCCCTTGAGGCCGGGCGTCTCGAAGTACTCGGCCTTGGCCACGAACGTCACCCGGCGCGGGATCACCAGTGGCATGAACAGCCAGTCGCTGAAGGAGAGGTGGTTGCTGGCGAGGATCACTGCGCCCTCGCTGGGAACGTGCTCCGTTCCCTCGGCCCACGGCCGGAAGATCAGCTTGAGCAGCGGACCCAGGGCCAGGAACTTGAGGAACCAATAGAACACGTCGCCTCCTTGCGCGTCAGGCGCGACTCTACTCTGAACGTGACCTGCGCGATGACCGCGCCATGCGGGAGGATGAGGGCATGACCGAGACACCTGTCGTCGTTGCCGGAGCAGAGCCGTTCAGCCGCGACGGCGGTCCCGTCGGGGTGCTCCTGTGCCACGGGTTCACCGGTTCACCTGCGTCGATGACGCCGTGGGCCCAGCACCTGGCCGATCTCGGCCACACCGTGCGGGTGCCTCGTCTGCCCGGCCACGGCACGTCCTGGCAGGAGATGAACCGCACTCGCTGGGACGACTGGTACTCAACCGCCGATGCGTCCCTCACCGAGCTGAACGAGCGTTGCGACAAGGTCGCCATCTGCGGGCTGTCGATGGGTGCCACGATCGGGCTGCGTCTGGCCCAGCAGCGTCCCCACGACGTCGACGCCCTGGTGCTCGTGAACCCCGCCGTCGACGTCAAGAACTGGCAGCTGAAGCTGGTCCCGGTACTCAAGTGGTTCGTGCCGGCCATGCCGGGAATCGGCAACGACATCAAGAAGGCGGGGCAGGACGAGGTCGGCTACGACAAGACGCCGCTCAAGGCCTTGCACTCGCAGCTGACCGCGTGGCCCACGATCCGCGCCGATCTCGGCAAGGTCACCGCCCCGATGCTGGTCTTCCGTTCCACCGACGACCACGTCGTCGACGTCACGAGCCTCGGTCGGATCCGGGAGGGCGTCACCTCCACCGTCACCGAGTACGTGACTCTCGACGACAGCTTCCACGTGGCCACCCTCGACAACGATGCTCCGCTGATCTTCGACCGATCCGCGGCCTTCATCGCCGAGCACGCGGGGGTGGCTGATGGGTGATCACTCCGACGACTTCGACGAGATCGTGCAGCATCTCGATCTCGACCTGTCGTTCCCCGATGAGTCGTCGGCCCGGCGTCGGGAGCACCCCAGCGTCCGACGCGCCGAACCGGCGGAACCAGCTGAGCAGGAGGTCGAGCAGGAGCCGTTCTACCGTCAGGTCGGGCCCGGTCCGCTCCGCCCTCGCCACGCGGGCCGCACCCTGGCCTGGATCGCGGTGATCGGTGCGCCGGTCGTGGTCATGCTCTGCACGATCGTGCAGGTCTACCTGTCTCGCCCGCTGCTCCTCGGCATCGCGCTCACTTTCGTCGCCGCGTCGATCTACTTGATCTCGCAGCTGCCCGAGCACGGACCCGGGCGTCCGGACTGGCCTGACGACGGCGCCGAGCTGTGATCCGGGCCATGTCGGCGGCCCCGACGAGCCCCGCCTCGGGCCCCAGGTGGGCCGCGACGATTCGCGCCTCAGCCCGGTAGCCGCGACCGGTCAGGGTCCGCGAGAAGGCCCGCCGAGCAGGATCGAGCAGCAGTGCGCCGGCGTCGCTGACGCCCCCGCCCACGACCACCACGCCGGGGTCGAGCGCAGCAGCGATGCTCGCCACGCCGACACCCAGCCAGTCGCCGACGTCGGTCAGCCAGGCCACCGCCTCCTCGTCGCCGTCGCGAGCCGCGGCGGTGACGTGCGATCCCTGGACCGTTTCGGCCGATCCGCCGGCCGCCTCGAGGAGTCGGCGACCGAGCTCGGTGCCAGTGGCAGCGGCTTCTCGTCCGCGACGAGTGAGGACGCGGCCGCTCGCGTACTGCTCCCAGCAGCCGCGGTTTCCGCACTCGCACGGCAAGCCGTCGGGCACGACCTGCATGTGCCCGAACTCTCCGGCGATGCCCCACCGGCCCCGGTACGGCTGGCCGTCGATGATGATCGACCCGCCGATGCCGGTGCCGAGGGTGACGAGCACGACGTCGGGCTCGTTCTGGGCGGCACCGAAGCGCCACTCCGCCCATCCACTCGCGTTGGCGTCGTTGTCGACGAGTACCGGGAGCCCGGTCCGGCGGGCGACGGAGTCGCGGAGCGGCTCGTTGCGCCAGGCCAGGTGCGGGGCGAACAGCACGGTCGAGCCGGTGACGTCCACGAAGCCGGCGGCGCCGATCCCGATCGCTCGGATGTGGTGCTCGCGGCGGAACAGCTCGGCGATGTCGGCGATCGCGTCGAGCACGGCCGCCGGATCGGTGCTGGGCGTGTCGGCGCGGTGACGAGCGAGCACCCGCCCGTCCTCGTCGACCACGCCGGCGGCGATCTTCGAGCCGCCGATGTCGATCCCGATCGCGAGCTTGTCGGCCACCGTGCTCAGCTCATCCGTGGCTGGTGCGGGCGAGGTCTGCGGCGCCGATGATCCCGGCCTCGTTGCCGAGCGCGGCCAGGCGCAGCTCGGCGACCTTGCGGTGCTCACCGGCGGAGAGGTGGGCCTCGAAGGCCTGCCGGGCCGGGTCGAGCAGCAGGTCGCCGGCCTCGGCGACACCGCCGCCGATCGCGATCACGCTCGGGTCGAGGACCGCGGCGAGGGTCGCGAGACCCTCGCCGACCCATCGGCCGAGGTCGCCGAGCAGGTCGACACACATCGGGTCCCCCTGGTGAGCGAGGTCGGTGACCATCGGGCCGGTGATGTCGGCGGCGTCACCCGCGACGTGCAGCAGCGGTTCGGCCACCGGGTCACCGCTCGCGACGCGGGTGCGGGCGTCGCGGACGAGGGCCGACCCGCTGGCGTACTGCTCGAAGCAGCCGCGTTGGCCGCAGCCGCACTGACGACCGCCCGGGACGACGCGAAGGTGGCCGATCTCGGCAGCCGCCCCGAACCCGCCGCGAAACACCATGCCCCGGTGGACGATGCCGCCGCCGACCCCGGTGCCGATGGTGACGAACAGCAGGTCATCGGTGTCCTCCCCCGCGCCGAAGCGGTACTCGCCCCAGGCGGCGGCGTTGGCATCGTTCTCGACCACCACCGGGAGGTCGATCTGCTTGCCGATGGCGTCGGCGAGGGGCTCGTCGACCCAGTCGATGTTGGGGGCGAAGCGCACGGTCGCGCGATCGACGTCGACGAAGCCTGCGGCTCCGACCCCGATGCCCGCCACCGTGATCTCCTCCGCCTTCACAAGAAGCCGTTCCACGAGTGCGGCCACGACCGGTGCGATCTCCGCAGCGTCGTCGGGCGTGGGCTCGCTGGCGGAGTGGACGATCTTCCCGTGAGGCGAGACGAGGCCGGCGGCGATCTTGGTGCCCCCGACGTCGACGCCGATGCCGTGCTCGCGCCCGGCATCGGTGGGGTCTGCGCTCATGCCTCGTCCGTGGGGGACGCGGCGCGCTCGAGCACGTCGCGCAGCGTGCGACCGAACTGGACGGCCGCGGCAGTGACCTGCTCGACCACTTCGGGATGGTCGTGGACGTACCCGACGACCTGGCAGACGGGGCACCAGCCCGGTGGTGCACACGTGATCGCCGGAGGCGGACGAGCCGGCGTCTGCGTCGGAGTCCGGGCGGCGTGCCTCCGAAGCCAGGGCGTGCAGCAGCCTGGCCGTTTCCTGGGCGAGTGAGCCGACCGACTCCTCGTCCTTGGCGCCGGCCTCAGCCACCGGTGCTCCCGCCGCTCTCGACGTGCTTCTTCAGGCCCTTGAGCGCGGTGTCGATGATCACCTTCTCGGCCTTGCGCTTGAGCATGCCGAGCATCGGGATCGAGACGTCGACGGACAGCTGGTAGGTGACCCGCGTGCTGTCCTCTCCCACGGGCTCGAGCTCGTAGCTGCCGTCCATGGAGGTGAGCATGGATCCACGCTCGACGAGGTGCCACGTGACCGAGCGGTCGCCCTCCCAGACGTAACCGAGGTCGTACTGGTCACGGATCGGTGCGGCTTCGAGCACGAAGTGCACCTGCTCGGGGCGGCCGTTGGACATGGCCACGACCTCGGCGACGCGCACTCCGGTGGCCCACGTGGGGTAGTCGTCGAAGTCGGCGATGACGTTCATGATCCGCTCGGGCGACGCACCGATGACGATGTCGCTGGTCGTGCGTGCCATCAAGCCTCCTGATGCCGTTCGTGATCGCTTCCTGCCTCGCTCTGCTCATGGTAGTCGGGAAGCCACCCACGACGCGCCGCGGGCGGCCCGCACGAACCCGTGCGCCGTCGCCTCGCGGTGACCCGGTTCGGTCGGTCCTTCCCACCACTCCCGAGGCACCCGCGCGAGGGTAGCCTGCCGTACGTGGCCCAGACGTACCCGACCGCAAGTGGCAACCTCACCGACGACGTCCTCGACCGTCTCTCGCACGACGCGAAGTCCGTGGCGCTCGCTCGCCGGGTCGAGGACCAGTGGAGCGACGTCACCATCGGGGAGTTCCATCGCGAGGTCACCGCTCTCGCCAAGGGACTCATGGCCTCCGGCGTCGGGCCCGGCGACCGGGTCGTCCTGCTGTCGAAGACCCGCTATGAGTGGACGCTCGCGGACTATGCGATCTGGTGGGCCGGCGCCGTCACCGTTCCGGTGTACGAGTCGTCGTCACCGTCGCAGATCGCCTGGATCCTGGCTGACTCCGGCGCCGTCGCGGCGATCGTCGAGAACGCCGCCCACGCTGAGCGCGTCGCAGAGGCCCGTCAGGAGGCACCGGATCTGCGCCACGTGTGGACCATCGACGACGGCGCGGTCGACACGATCACGCAGGCGGGAGCCGACGTCGCCGACGACGCGCTGGAGGCCCGGCGCGCGACACTGCAGCCGGACTCGCTCGCGACGCTGATCTACACCTCGGGCACCACGGGCCGGCCGAAGGGCTGCCGGCTCACGCATGGCAACTTCCGCGGCGAGATCTCCGGCGCGCTCGAGCGCCTGCCCGAGCTCTTCGGCCGTGACGACGCCTCGACCCTGCTCTTCCTGCCGCTCGCCCACGTGTTCGCGCGGATCATCCAGGTCGGAGCGATCCGGTCGGGCGCCCAGCTCGGCCACACCGCGGACATCCGGGACCTCGTCGACCACCTCGGCGAGTTCGAGCCGACGTTCGTGCTGGCCGTGCCGCGAGTGTTCGAGAAGATCTTCAACTCCGCCAGCACGCGGGCCTACGCCGACGGCCGGGGCAAGATCTTCGATCGAGCCGTGCAGACGGCGATCTCCTACAGCCGAGCGCAGGACACCGGCAAGCCCGGCGTCGCCCTGCGCACCCGGCACGCACTGTTCGACCGCCTCGTCTACAGCAAGCTGCGCGAGGCCCTCGGCGGCCGCACCGAGTGGGCGATCTCCGGCGGTGCACCGCTCGGCGAGCGGCTCGCGCACTTCTATCGCGGCATCGGTGTCCCGGTGCTCGAGGGCTACGGACTCACCGAGACGACGGCTGCCCTGTGCGCCAACACCCCTGAGCACCAGCGGATCGGCACCGTCGGCCTCCCCTTCCCGGACACCGAGGTCGACGTCGCTTCCGACGGCGAGCTGCGCTTCCGCGGACCGCAGGTGTTCTCCGGCTACTGGAACAATCCCGAGGCCACGAAGGAGGCACTGGCCGACGACGGCTGGTTCTCCACCGGCGACCTCGGCGACGTCGATGCCGACGGGTACGTCCGGGTCACGGGCCGCAAGAAGGAGATCCTCGTGACGGCGGGCGGCAAGAACGTCGCGCCGGCCGTGCTGGAGGACCGAGTGCGCTCGAACGCGTACGTGAGCCAGTGCCTGGTCGTGGGCGACGGCAAGCCGTTCGTGGCCGCGCTCGTCACGATCGACCGCGAGGCCTGGACCGGTTCGCTCGACGACCCCGCCCTGGAGTCAGCCGTGCAGGACGCCGTCGACGACGCCAACGCGCAGGTGTCGCAGGCCGAGTCGATCCGCAAGTTCGTCATCCTCCCGGACGACTGGACCGAGGAGAACGGCTACCTGACCCCGTCGTTCAAGGTCAAGCGGAACGCGGTGCTTCGCGACTTTCACGACACCGTCGAGGCACTCTTCGTCAGGTAGTCGCGCCACTGCGCGGTGATCTGCCCGACCGACAGGTCGAACCATCGACGCGCGGCCTCGTCGGTCGACGTCCCGGACAGGACGTCTCGGTAGAACCGCAGGATGGTCCGGTCGTCGAACCGTTCACCGAGCATCCGGAACGCCATCCACGCCGACTCGTACACCGCCCCCAGGCTCGGGGCGTCGCCGACCTGGGAGGGTCGGCCGCCTCGGCCGAAGTCGCCGGCGGTCGGGAGCGCGGTCGGCGCCCCGTCGTCGGAGACCTGACGCAGGATCTGTCCGGCGCTCAGCGAGAGCGGCGCGGTGTCGTCGTGCAGGGCCACGAAGTCGGCGAAGCCTTCCGACACCCAGGACTCCGCCTCGGTGCCGACGGCCTCGGTCAACAGGTGGGTGGCCTCGTGGGTGACGACGACCTGCGCGGCACGAGCGTCCATGCTCGCGAACTGGTCGGGGTTGAGCAGGACTATCCGGGCGGACGAGGGTCCGCCGTCGACCGTGGTGGTGATCGCCGCGATCGGCTCGACCTCGGCCTCCGGACGGCCGGCGAGTGCGGCCGTGGTCGCGCGGGTTCGCGGCGAGACCACCGTCAGCGGCCGATCGACTCCGGGGACGACGGTTCGGACACCCGAGCGAGCGACCTTCGCCATCGCCGTGATGTCGACATCGGGCACTCCCCCGTCGACCGTGACGACGTCCACGTCGGCGGACTGCTCGACGGCGACGCGCCCCGCGAGCCACAACGGCACCGGGTGACCTGTGGCCGAGACCGAGCGGATCGCGAACGTCCCGTCGGGCTGCGGATCGACGCGGACGTCGACCGTCGAGTCCTTGACGGACGTCCCGCTGATCGCGGAGTCGGCACCGGTCCGCCACGACACGGCCACCTCGGCGTTGGTGGAACCGTCACCGCGGTCGGAGACCTCTCCACCGCGGAGGTATCGCAGCTCGACGTCGGTCACGTCGAGGGCGTCGCGCGCCTGCCAAGCATGGGTGGCGAAGGTCCGGGCCGCCGCGCTCGAGCCGGCAGCCGCGACGAAGTCGTCGAGCGACCGCGCATCGTTCAGGGCCCGGAACTGATCGTCCAGGACCGTGGAGGCGTCACGCGGAACAGGAACGACGTCGTCAGACGTCGTGGACTGCCAGGGGCGCTGCCAGAGCAGGAGCGCGGCGACCACAGCGAGGAGCAGACCCGCGGCGGCGAGATTCGGCGACAGCCGTCGCCGGACGCCAGGGTCAGCCAACCCGCCCAGCTCTGCTGTAGCCCCCGAGTCCGGTGACCTCGACACTGCGACCCGGTCGTGGCGAGTGGATGACCTTGCCGTTGCCGATGTACATGCCGTCGTGCGACATGTCGCCGTAGAACACGAGGTCACCCGGCTGGAGCTGGCTCATCGAGATGTGCCTGGTGGCGCCGTACTGCGGCCCCACGACGCGCGGCAGGGACACGCCGGCAGCGCGCCACGCGGCCTGCATGAGGCCCGAGCAGTCCCAGGAGTTGGGGCCGGTGCCGCCGTAGCGGTACGGATCGCCCAGCTGTGCCCGGGCGAAGGCGATCGCCTTCTTCGCGCGGCCCTGGGCGGAGATGTCGAAGTCGATGGTCGTGTCGCTGGTGTTGAACGCCGACTGCTGCGATGCGGTGAGCAGGGCGAGCTTGCGCTTGGCCTCGTCGTGCTTGGCCTGGATCTCGTCGCGCTTCTTGGCCAGGTCCTTGCGGTCGCGGGCCAGCGCCGACTGACGGTCCTCGAGCTGGGCCCGACGGTTCTCCAGCTGCTTGGCGGTGCGGCCGAACTGCTCGAGCTGGTCGGCGCGGGTGCTGTTGAGGGCCTGGACGGCGCCGAGGCCGTCGAGGAACTCCTCGGGGTTCCCGCTGCCGAGCAGGCTGACGGTGGGGCCGAGCGGCGCATCCATGTGCTGCTGCACGATGGCCGAGCTCAAGGCGTCCTTCTGGTCCTGGTAACCGACCATCTGGCGATCGATGTCGCCGGAGAGGTCGGAGATCTCCTGCTTGGTCTGCTTGATCTGGACCGAGATCTGGTTGACCTGCTCAGAGGCCGCTTCGGCCTCGTGGAAGGCTCGTTCGACGTCCTTGGGCCCGATCTTCGGCTCGGCTTGCGCGCCGCCGATGAGACCGGCGGTCACGAGCGAGACGCCGGCGACGGCGATCGCAGACCTGCGACGCAGGGTCGCTCCATGAGCACGGCGATGGACAGTACGGATACGCGATCGGCGCACGCACACTCCTACTTGGTTCCTCGACACCTACCGGGTGAGCTGACGGATTCGGGCCAAGGCCGCCCTACGGCTCGGTAGAGCCGATTCACCCCACACACCTGGTTCCCCGGTACGTCGCGGTCGTGGATACTCACGTCCGCTTCGTTTCGGCGATGCGCCCGATGACGGCCAGGTCGGCCGCGCATTCTCCGGGCGCACAAGGGCCCACTGTAGGCGGGCGACCACGCAGGATCAACCTCACACGGCCGGTGGAACCGCCCGGAAGTCGGTGTCGAGGTCAGGCGACGACAGCGGGATCACCAGTCGGAGTGGCGGCACGAGTCCGCCGTCGGCGAGCGCACCGAGAGCGGCGACGTCGTCGCCGTCGAGCTCGATTCCCTCCGGCGGCGCACCGAGCAGCACCGTGACGACACAGTCGCCGCACGCGCCCGGGCTACGGACGAGACAACGGTCGCAGTCGATGACCACGGGATCGGTCGGATCGGTCGGATCGGTCATGAAGCACCTCCTGTGAGGGACGGCATCGACGCTAGGTGCCTCCACCGACAGAAACTTCTGTCACTCCCGTCACACGAGTGACAATCGATCAAGTGTCCGAACAGCCGCCTAGCGTGCGACGCGTGGAAGCAGTCCAGGCCTCGTTCGACGACCTCGGTCGTGCGTTGTCCGACGTCACCTTCTGCGTCGTCGACCTCGAGACCACCGGGGGGTCCGCCGCACGGGGCTCGAAGATCACCGAGTTCGGCGCGGTCAAGGTCCGCGGCGGCGAGGTCCTCGGGGAGTTCCAGAGCCTCGTCAACCCCGACGAGACCATCCCGGCGTTCATCACGGTGCTCACGGGCATCACCGACGCGATGGTGATCCACCAGCCGCGCATCGCCGAGGTGCTGCCCAGCTTCCTGGAGTTCGCGCGCGGCACGGTCCTCGTGGCTCACAATGCGCCTTTCGACACCGGCTTCCTGAAGTACTACAGCCGCGAGCTCGGCATCCCCTGGCCTCGTTTCGAGGTGCTCGACACCGCCGTGCTGGCCCGGCGGACGTTGCTGCGCGACGAGGTCCCCAACGTCAAGCTCGGCACGCTGGCCCGAGTGTTCCGCGCCACCACCACGCCCAACCACCGCGCGCTCTCCGATGCCCGCGCCACCGTCGACGTCCTGCACGGCCTGTTCGAGCGGCTCGGCCCGCTCGGCGTCACCACACTCGAGGAGGTCGCCACCTACACGGCCCGCGTCACGCCGACGCAGCGCAAGAAGCGTCACCTCGCCGAGCACCTGCCACAGCTGCCCGGCGTCTACCTGTTCCGTGACGCCCGCGATGCCGTGCTCTACGTGGGAATGTCACGCAACCTTCGATCACGGGTGCACACGTACTTCACCGAGTCCGAGACCCGTTCCCGCATGGGCGAGATGGTCATGCTGGCCCAGCGGGTCGAGGGCATCATCTGTGCCACCACGCTGGAGGCCCAGGTCCGCGAGCTGCGGCTCATCGCCCGGCACCGTCCGCCGTACAACCGGCGCTCGAAGTTCCCGGACCGCGTGTCGTGGCTCAAGCTCACCCGCGAGCCCTGGCCCCGGCTGTCGGTCGTCAAACGCATCCTCGACGACGACGCCGACTACATCGGCCCGTTCGGCAGTCGGTCCTCGGCCGAGGAGGCGATGGCGGCCCTGCACGACACGTACCGCATCAGGCAGTGCACACCGAAGCTGGCGAAACGGCCCCGCTCCCGTGCCTGTGCTCTTGCCGAGCTGGGCCACTGCCTGTCGCCGTGCGACGGCTCGGTCGAGCCCGGCGACTACGACACCGAGGTGCTGCGCGTGCGTCGTGCCATGACGGCCGACCCGGTCGAGCTCGTCGACGCCATCGGCCGCCGCATGGGCGACCTCGCCGAGCACGAGCGCTATGAGGACGCCGCCCGCTGGCGCGACCGCCTGACCTCGCTCCTGCGCGCCGTCGTGCGAACCCAGCGGCTCGCCGAGCTCACCGCCGTCCCCGAGCTGGTCGCGGCCGCGCCGCACCCTGAGGGGTGGGAGATCCACGTCCTGCGCCACGGCCGGCTCGCTGCCGCCGGCGTCATGCCGCACGGCACCCATCCGGTCGGGTGGGTCGACGCCCTGCTGGCCACGGCCGAGTCGGTCGAGAGCCGCTACGGTCCCGTCCCCGCCGCCACCGCCGAGGAGACCGAGTGCCTCCTGCGCTGGCTCGACACCCCCGGCCTGCGCATCGTCCGAGGCGCCTGGCAGGCCCCCCTCGCCGGCGCTGCCCGCCATCTCCTCCGCCTCCCCTCCCCCGCCGACGAGAGACTCCCGTACCGCTGACGAGAGACTCCGGTACCGCCGACGAGAGACTCCCGGCGCTGCCAGGACGTGACTAGGCTGCACCCATGATCACCGCGATCGTCTTCATCCAGGCCGACGTCTCCCGCCTCTCCGAGATCGCCGAGAGCATCGCCGACATCGAAGGGGTCAGTGAGGTCTACTCCGTCACCGGCGACCTCGACCTCCTCGCGATGGTTCGCGTGCGCACCCACGAGGAGATCTCCGACGTCGTCGCCGACCAGCTGAACAAGGTCGAGGGTGTCCTGGCGACGCAGACGCAGATCGCCTTCCGGACCTTCAGCCACCACGATCTCGAGGAAGCCTTCAGCATCGGCCTCTGACGAACCCGTGCACTCCCTGCGGACGGGAGTCTCTCGTCAGCGATACCGGAGTCTCTCGTCAGCGGGGTCAGACGAGGGCTTGGGTGGTGGTGGCCCAGAGGTCGAGCACGCGGCGAGAGGCGCCGGAGTCGATGGCGTCCCGGGCCCGATCGATGCCGGCAGCCAGTCGGTCCTCGAGGTCTCCGTCGCCGGCTGCGTGGGCCGCGATGCCGGCCCCGGCGTTGAGCAGGACGGCGTCGCGGACGGCGGACTTCTCCCCGTCGAGCACGCGACCGAACACCGCGGCGTTGAACGCCGGGTCGCCGCCGGTGAGCGCGGCCGGCTCGGACAGCTCGAATCCGAGCCGTTGCGGGTCGATGACCTGCTCGCTGACCTGACCGGTGGTCGGGTCGCCGACCCAGACGTGCGACGTCGTGGTGGTGGTGATCTCGTCGAGCCCGTCGTCGCCCCGGAACACCAGCGCGTCGGCGCCCCGCGCGGCCAGGACGCCGGACATGATCGGCGCCATCCGTGCGTCGGCGACACCGACGGCCATCGCGTCGGGGCGAGCGGGGTTGGTGAGCGGGCCGAGGAAGTTGAACGGCGTCGGGATGCCCAGCTCGCGGCGCGGGACCGCGGTGAACCGGAACGACGCATGGAACACCGGCGCGAAGCAGAACGTGATGCCCACCGTCTGCAGGACGTCGACGAGCTTGAGCGGCGGGACGTCGAGCCGGACGCCCAGCTCCTCCAGCACGTCGGCCGAGCCGCTCGCGCTCGTGGCTGCCCGGTTGCCGTGCTTGACGACCGGGACACCGGCCCCGGCGATGACGACGGCCGACATGGTGGAGATGTTCACGGTCCGGGCCCGGTCGCCACCGGTGCCGACGATGTCGACGACGCGGCCGGGCACCGACATCGGCGCGGCGTGCCGGTACATCGCGTCGACGAGTCCCTGCATCTCGGCCAGCGTCTCGCCCTTGCTGCGCAGGGCCACCGCGAAGCCGGCGATCTGGGCCGGAGTGGCGCTGCCGGAGAGGATCTCCTCCATGGCCCACGACGTGGCGGGCGCGTCGAGGTCGTGACCCGCGACCAGCGTCGACAGGACGTCCGGCCAGGAGAGAGTCACCGCAGGCCTAGGTGGACTGCAGGACGCCGCGCGCGAGGCCGATGACCGTCTCGGCGAGGCGCAGCGGGTCGATGGGGTGGGGCAACGCGGCTTCCGCACGCGACCACGTGGCGAGCCAGGCGTCCTGAGGACGTCCGGTGAGCACCAGGACCGGAGGCGCCTGGTAGATCTCGTCCTTCATCTGCCGGGCGATGCCGAGGCCACCGGCAGGCGTGGCTTCGCCGTCGAGGATCACCAGATCGAAACCACCCTCGTCCAGGTGCCGGAAGACGACCGGCTCGGTGGCGCACTCGACGTACTCGAACAACGGAAGGTCCGGGTGCGGGCGCGATCCGAGCGCGGTGATCACGGTCGCTCGGACGTCGCGATCGTCGCTGTAGACCAGGACACGCAGGGGCTTGTGCTCACTCACGATCGAATCGTACATAATGATCGCGTGGCGACTACCTCCGTGATTCCCGCGTCCCGACTTCAAGGCACCGATGGGCGCCCCTCGATGGTGACCGTTGGCACGATCGTGTGGCTCTCCAGCGAGCTGATGTTCTTCGCCGGCCTGTTCGCGGCGTACTTCACGATCCGCAACGTCTCGCCCGAGCTCTGGGACCTCGAGACCGCCAAGCTCAACATTCCGTTCGCCACCGTCAACACGACGATCCTGGTGCTGTCCTCGGTGACCTGCCAGTACGGCGTCTTCGCCGCGGAACGGGGTCGTGTCGGTCGCACCGGCTCCATCCTGCAGTTCACCCGGTGGGGCATGCGTGAGTGGTTCGTGCTCACCTACATCATGGGCGCGATCTTCATCGCCGGTCAGGCCACGGAGTACGCCGAGCTGGTCATCGAGAACACGAGCCTCTCCTCATCGCCGTACGGGTCGATGTTCTACCTCGCCACCGGCTTCCACGGGCTGCACGTCCTCGGCGGACTGATCGCCTTCCTCCTCGTCATCGGACGAACATTCCTGGCGCGCCGTTTCACCCACGAGCAGGCCATCTCGGCCATCGTGGTCTCGTACTACTGGCACTTCGTCGACATCGTCTGGGTCGGCCTGTTCGCCACCATCTATTTGATCCGCTGATTCATGACCGCCCCGGCGTCCCCGATCGCCCTTCGATCGGTACGCTGAGTGCACCTACCAGGAATGAGGTTCTCGGTGCGGAAACTGTCGACACGTCGCCGGCATCCCCTCGCCGGCCTCGTCGTTCTCCTCGTGGGACTCGTCGTGGCCGGTGGCCTGTACGCGGCGTTCGCGCCCAAGGCCGCCATCGCCGAGGCAGCCTCGGCCCGTGATGTCGAAGCGGGCCGCCAGCTGTTCCTCATCGGGTGCGCCAGCTGCCACGGCAAGAATGCCGAGGGCATCAACACCAAGTCCGGCGGCAACTACGGTCCCTCGCTCATCGGCGTCGGCGCCGCCGCGGTCGACTTCCAGGTCGGTACCGGCCGGATGCCGATGGCCCAGTCCGGGCCCCAGGCCCCGCGCAAGGACCCGGAGTACACCGAGGAGGAGACCAGCCAGCTGGCCGCCTTCGTCGCGTCGTTGGCCCCGGGCCCCGCGATCCCCGAGGCGGAGTACCTCGACTGGCGCGCCGCCTCGGTGGCTGACGTCAAGGAGGGTGGCGAGTTCTTCCGCACCAACTGCACGGCCTGCCACAACTCGGTCGGCGCCGGCGGAGCCCTCCCGGAGGGCCGGTACGCACCCACGATCAAGGGCGTGAGCGCCAAGCACATCTACGAGGCCATGCTCACCGGCCCGCAACAGATGCCCCTGTTCTCCGACGCGGTCATCACGCCCGAGGACAAGCGCAACGTCATCGCCTACGTCAAGACCATCCAGGAGCAGCCCGAGTACGGCGGACTGGGTGGCGGTGGCCTCGGACCGGTGTCCGACGGCCTGTGGACCTTCGTCGTCGGCATCGGCGCCCTCGTCGGATTCGCGATCTGGATCGGCGCCCACGGAGCGAGAGTGAAGAAGCGATGACCGACGAGCTGGAGCGCATCACCCGCGAACCGATCGACGACCCGGGACTGCCGGCCCACCAGTGGCGCCCCACTGACGTCGACCAGAAGCTCGAGCGCCGCACCGAGCGTCAGATCTCGGCGATGTTCGGCCTCGCCACCGTCTTGCTCGTCCTGTTCGCCGTCGCCTACCTGACGGTCGACTTCGACCAGACGTTCCTCGGCTGGTCGGCCCAGAACTTCGCCCTCGGTGCCACCCTCGGTGGCGCCATGCTGCTGATGGGCTCGGGCATCATCCAATGGGCCAAGAAGCTCATGGGCGACCACGAGATCGTCGAGATGCGCCACCCGGTGGCCAGCTCCGACGACGACCGCCGCGACGTCATGAAGGACATCAACGACGGCCTCGCCGAGTCCGGCATCGGGCGTCGTCCGATGATCCGCAACAGCATGCTCGGAGCCATCGGCGCTCTCGGCATCCCGACCGTCATCATGCTGGGCGATCTCGGGCCCCTCCCCTCCGGCCAGACGACCACCGTCTGGAAGAAGGGCATGCGGGTCGTCAACGACGTCTCCGGCGCCCCCATCAAGCCCGACGAGCTCGAGGTCGGCCAGCTCGTGAACGCCGAGCCCGCGGCCCTGTTCGAGGAGGACGAGAAGGGCGAACGCGTCCTCCACGGCACCGAGGCCCTCCAGGTCAAGGCGAAGGCCGCCGTCATCCTGGTGCGCATCCGCCCGCAGGACATCACCCCGGCCTCCGGACGCGAGAACTGGGGCATTGACGGCATCTTGTGCTACTCCAAGATCTGCACGCACGTGGGCTGCCCCATCAGCCTGTACGAGCAGCAGACCCACCACATGCTGTGCCCGTGCCACCAGTCGACGTTCGACCTCGCCGACGCCGGCAAGGTCCTCTTCGGACCTGCCGCGCGCCCCCTGCCGCAGCTGCCGCTCGGCGTAGACTCAGAGGGCTACCTGATCGCGATGAGCGACTTCCAGGAGGTCATCGCACCGAGCTATCCAGAGCTGGCTCGCGACCGGAAGAAGTTGGAAAAGCGCTATGAGTGAGCAGCACACCGCCGTCGAGGACACCTCCTTCGGCAAGAAGGCCGCCGGACCCGTGGGCTGGATGGACGACCGCCTGGGCCTGGCCGGCGGAGCCAAGAAGCTCATGCCTGTGCGCAAGGTCTTCCCCGAGCACTGGTCGTTCATGCTCGGCGAGATCGCCTTGTGGTCATTCATGGTGCTGCTCGTCACCGGCGTCTTCCTGACGTTCTGGTACCAGCCGAGCATGGCCGAGACCGTCTACGACGGCTCTTACGCCCCGATGCGCGGCCTGGAGATGTCGCACGCCTTCGCGTCGACCCTCGACATCTCCTTCGACATCCGCGGCGGTCTGCTGATCCGGCAGATCCACCACTGGGCCGCCGCCATCTTCGTCGCCGCGATGATCGTGCACATGCTGCGCATCTTCTTCACCGGTGCGTACCGCAAGCCGCGCGAGGTCAACTGGCTGATCGGCCTGGGCCTGCTCACCCTCGGTCTCGTCGAAGGCTTCGCCGGCTACTCGCTCCCCGACGACCTGCTGTCCGGCACCGGCCTTCGATTCGTGGACGGCCTGATCCGATCGATCCCGATCGTCGGGTCGTACCTGGAGTTCTTCATCTTCGGCGGGGAGTTCCCTGGCGACATCATCATCCCGCGCCTGTACATGGCTCACATCCTGCTGATCCCTGCCCTCCTGCTGGCGCTCATCGGCGCCCACATGGTGCTGCTGGTGTACCAGAAGCACACGCAGTGGCCCGGGCCCGGACGCACCGAGAACAACGTCGTCGGCTACCCGCTGCTTCCGCAGTACGCGGCCAAGGCGGGCGGCTTCTTCCTCGTGGTCTTCGGATTCACCGCTCTGATGAGCGCGGTCATCCAGATCAACCCGATCTGGGTCTACGGGCCGTACAACCCCTCCGAGGTCACGGCAGGGTCCCAGCCCGACTGGTACATGGGCTTCGTCGAGGGCGCGGTCCGCGTCATGCCGCCGCTGGAGTTCGACTTCCTCAGCTACACGTGGTCGATGAACATCTTCATCCCCGGCGTCTTGCTCATGGGCGTGATGTTCACCGCTCTGGGCGCCTGGCCGTTCGTGGAACAGTGGATCACCGGCGACAAGCGTGAGCACCACCTCCTGGAACGCCCCCGCAACGCCCCGGTGCGCACCGCCTTCGGCGTGGCCGGCATGACGATGTACGGCGTGTTCTGGATCGGCGGCGGCAACGACATCATCGCCACCAAGTTCCACCTCAGCCTCAATGCGATCACCTGGTTCGTCCGCATCGGCTGGATCGTGCTGCCGATCATCGCCTTCATGGTCACCAAGCGTCTCTGCATCGGCCTTCAGCGCGCCGACGCCAACCGGATCCTGCACGGCTACGAGACCGGTGTCATCGAGCGGACGCCCGACGGCAGCTACTCAGAGCGCCATGCACCCTTGCCGGTGGCCGACCAGTACGTGCTCACCGAGCACGACCGCTTGCCGGCGCTCGAGGCGCCGCCGACGGTCGACAAGAACGGTGTGCCGGCTCCGCACGGCCGCAAGGAGCGCTTGCGGGCCAGGTTCCGGTCGTTCTACTACCACGGGGCGGTCGACAAGCCGACGACCGACGAGGTGCAGCACGCTGCCGAGCACCTGGCAGGCCAGGACGCCCACCCGGCTCCGCTGGGCGAGGACTTCCGGGGCGTGTCGGAGACGGGTATCCCCCGCTCCCACTGAGGCGCGACCCCCGAGGAAGCCGAGAAACTCCAGCTCAGCTGAGTGCTGAGCTGTCCTTCCACGCATCCCACGGGACATTCCAGTCGGTCCAGCCGTTCTGGTCCTCCATGCCACGAGGGCTGTTGATGAACTTGACGACGTCACCGCGCTTGGAGTTGCGGTAGAGCCAGCCGGCGTTGGCGGTGCTCATGCCGGTGCAGCCGTGGCTGACGTTGGCACGGCCGTGCGACGCCGAGGACCAGGGGGCGGCGTGCAGGAACTCACCGGAGTTGGTGACGCGCATCGCCCACTTGACGTCGGAGATGTCGTAGTAGTCGGGGTCCTCGGAGTCGACGCCGGTGGTGGCGGCGTCCATGTCGACGGAGTCGAACTTCTCCATGATGATCTTGGTGCCCTTGCGGGTCCGATGCCCGGAGTCGCCCGTCGACACGGGAATGCGACGCACGACCTCACCGTCGATGCGGACGATCAACCGGAAGGAGGCGACGTCGACGGTGCTGACGACCTTGCGGCCGACCTTGAACGGCACCTTCTGGTTCTGCTGGCCGTAGATGCCGTTGCCGGCGGGGAGGCCGTTGAGGTGCAGGTCGACCGTCACCTTGGTGTTGGCCGGCCAGAACGTCTTGGGGCGGTAGTGGGCCACGCTGTCGCTGATCCACGACCAGGAGCCCTCGACCTCCTTGTCGGTGCGCACGTCCATGTTCCGCTCGAAGAGGGCCTTGTTCTTGACGGGCAGGTCGAAGGTGACGATGACGGGCATGCCGACGCCGACCGTCTCGCCCTTGAGCGGCGCGACCGAGGGATAGGTCTGCTGCTGCAGCGTGAGCGCCTCGGTGGTGAACGTGGTCTCCAGCGTGTCGGCCTTGCCGTCGTCGCCGGTGCCGGTGACCGAGAACCGGTACTTCGTGCCGGGTTCGAGCCGCTCGGAGGCGACCCACTGCGCACCGCTGACCCGGCCGTCGACGCTCTCCTTGCCGTCGGCCGTCGTGAGCGTCGCCTTGGAGATGGTGCCGTGCTCGGCCTTCGCGGTGACGATGGTGTCGACCGTGATGTCCTTGGCTCCGTCGTCGACGCTGACTGCCAGGCTGATGGGGTCGGCCGGAGGCGCCACGGCCTTCTTGACCTTCTCGCCGGTCGAGCAGCCGGCCACGACCAGCGCGGCGGCGGCAAACAGCACGAAGATGCGGGGTTGGTTCACCACGTCATTCTACGGGCGAGCGAAGACAGGTCCGAATCGACACGGGCATGGCGTTCGACACGTCCGCGACGGGAACGACCGTGTCGGTCAGTGTGCGTGAACGCCGCGGTAGTACTCGAAGATCCAGCCTGACACGGTGACGACCCCGATGCCGACGCCGATGATGAAGAGCCACCAGCCGATGACGACGCCCAGCACGATCACCAACAGGGCCAGCGCGCAGAACAGGGGCCACCAGCTGTACGGGGGGAAGAATCCCTGCTCCCCCGCGCCCTCGGCGATCTCGCCGTCGGAACGGTCCTCCGGGCGAGACGGGATCTGCTTGGCGACGACGCCGAGGTAGAACGCCAGCAGCGAGCTCAGCAGGAACGTCATGACCAAGGCCGACGTGCCCGTGGGGTCGTGGGAGATCAACCAGTAGATGGGCGCGGTCAGCGCGAAGAAGACCGCAAGGGAAAGAATGGTCCAGTACTCGGCCTTCATCGGTCAGAAGTCACCCTTCGGATCATTGATGGCCTCGTGTCGCCCGTCGACGTCGGGGGCATCGGCGAAGTCGGATTTCTCACCGGGATTCTCCAACAGCTCGAGCTCGGCGATCTCCGGGTGGTGCAGGTCGAACGCGGGGCTCTCGGAACGGATGCGCGGCAGCGACGTGAAGTTGTGCCGGGGCGGCGGTGAGCTCGTGGCCCACTCCAGCGAGCGTCCCCAACCCCACGGGTCGTCGAGCCCGACCTGCGGGCTCTTGCGGGACTTCCAGACGTTGTAGAGGAACGGCAACGTGGAAGCACCGAGCAGGAAGGCACCGATGGAGGAGATCTCGTTCAAGGTGGTGAAACCGTCGTTGGGGCCGTAGTCGGCGTACCGACGCGGCATGCCCTCGACGCCGAGCCAGTGCTGGACGAGGAACGTGAGGTGGAAGCCGATGAACAGCAGCCAGAAGTGGATCTTGCCGAGCTTCTCGTCGAGCATCCGCCCGGTGAGCTTCGGCCACCAGAAGTAGAACCCGGCGAACATGGCGAACACGACGGTGCCGAACACCACGTAGTGGAAGTGCGCCACGACGAAGTAGCTGTCTGAAAGGGCGAAGTCGAGCGTCGGCGAGGCCAGGATGATGCCGGTGAGGCCACCGAAGAGGAACGTGGTGAGGAACCCGAGCGAGAAGATCATCGGGGTGTCGAAGGACACACTTCCGCCCCACATCGTGCCGATCCAGTTGAAGAACTTCACTCCGGTCGGCACGGCGATCAGGAACGTCATGAACGAGAAGAACGCGAGGTTGACCGCACCGGTGACGAACATGTGGTGGGCCCAGACCGCGACCGACAGCGCCGCGATCGACAAGGTGGCACCGACCAGGCCCACGTAGCCGAAGATGGGCTTGCGGCTGAAGACGGGCAGGATCTCGGTGATGATGCCGAAGAACGGCAGCGCGATGATGTACACCTCGGGGTGCCCGAAGAACCAGAACAGGTGCTGCCACAGGATCGGCCCACCGTTGGCGGCGTCGAAGACGTGGGCGCCGAGCCGCCGGTCCGCCTCCAGCGCGAGCAGCGCCGCGGCGAAGATCGGGAACGCGATGAGCACGAGCATGCTGGTGACCAGGGTGTTCCAGCAGAAGATCGGCATCCGGAACATCGTCATGCCGGGCGCGCGCATGGTGAAGATGGTGGTGACGAAGTTGACCGCGCCGAGGATCGTGCCGAGGCCCGCCATCCAGAGCCCCATCACCCACAGGTCACCGCCGATCCCGGGCGAGTTGACCGCGTCGCTCAGCGGCGCGTAGGCGAACCAGCCGAAGCTGGCGGCTCCGCCGGGCACCACGAACCCGCTGACGACGGTGAGGCCACCGAACAGGAACAGCCAGTAGCTGAACATGTTCAGGCGTGGGAACGCGACGTCGGGCGCACCGATCTGCAGGGGCATGACGGCGTTGCCGAAGCCGAAGAACAGCGGCGTCGCGAACAGCAGCAGCATGATCGTGCCGTGCATGGTGAACAGCTGGTTGTAGGTGTCGTCACTGACCACCTTGGAGCCCGGCTGGAGGAGGTTGGCTCGGATCAGCAGGGCGAGGACGCCGCCGAACAGGAAGAACAGGAACGACGTGACCAGGTAGAGGTTGCCGATGATCTTGTGATCAGTGGTGGTCATCACCACGACGATCTTCTGGCCGAGGGTGCGTTCCCGGGCCGGAGCATCGGCGCGCGCCTCAAAGGCTGCGGTCGTGGCCATCAGTTCTCTCCTTCGGGCTCTAGACCGGCGATCGTGTCGGCCTCGGATGCGCCCACGGGGGCGCCGATGTCGCCGGCGGCCTTGAGGTCGGACAGGTGCTGGTCGTACTCGGCACGAGGCACGACGTGGACCTCGAAGAGCATCCGGGAGTGGTAGAGACCGCACAGCTCCGCGCAGCGGCCGGTGAACACGCCCTCACGCGTCGGGGTGAGGTCGAAGGAGTTCTGACGCCCCGGGACGACGTCCATCTTGAAGTAGAACTCCGGGATCCAGAAGGAGTGGATGACGTCAGGCGACTTGAGGTTGAACCGGACCGACTCGTCGACCGGCAGCCACAGCTCGGCCGGATCGGCCGGGGTGCCGGAGTCGAAGACGTCGTCGCCCTGGGTCGCAGTCTCGTCGAGGTAGCTGAATCCCCACTGCCACTTGCTGCCGACGACGGTGACGGTGTGGTCGGGATTCTCGACCTTGTCGAGCATCTCGTTCTGCGACGTGACGGTGTGGAAGAAGAACACCGCGACCACGATGGTGGGCGCGATCGTGTAGAGCGCCTCGATGGGCAGGTTGTAACGCACCTGCGCCGGCACCTCGTCGTCGCTGCGCCGGCGATACCGGACCATCGCGTACACCATGCCGCCGAAGACCAGCACGAACACGACGAGGACGGCGATCCAGGCACCGAGCCACAGGTCCCACATCGGATCGGTGCGGTCGCTTCCGGCGACGGGGAGAGCCAGGCGCTTCACGTCGGTGTCGTCGACCGGTGAACAGCCGCTCAACACGAACAGGGCGACGGCCAGTGCCGCCAGCTTCATCCGACCCACGAGGTGCCTTCCTGATCCGTGCCAGTCGTGCGGTGACACCAGCACCATACTGCAGAGAACACCCCTGATCACGACAGGGTGAGGGCCGCGTCGACGTCGGTTGCGGCGTCGTCGCCGTAGGCCACGCCCAGCCGCTTCAGGAAGCCGTCGCGCGTGAGCTCGTACTCCTGGGTGCCCTTGGTCTCGACGACGCTGGCCGCGATGGTGCAGCCGATCTGAGCGGATCGCTCGAGGTCGAGACCGGCCGCGACCCCGGCCAGGAATCCGGCGCGGAAGCTGTCGCCGACCCCGGTCGGGTCGACGGCCACGACGCCCTCGATGGCCTTGACCTCCACCGCCGCTCCGTCGGCCGGGTAGATGGACACGCCGTCCTTGCCACGGGTCACCACGCGGGTGCCGACGTGCGACTGCACGTCGGCGGACGTCCAGCCGGTCTTCTGCTCGATCAAGGCGGCCTCGTAGTCGTTGCTGAACAGGTAGGCCGCTCCGTCGATGAGGTCGCGGATGAGGTCGCCGTCGGCCCAGGCGAGCTGCTGCGACGGGTCGGCCGCGAAGGCGACACCACGATCACGACAGCTCTGGGTGTGCCGCTGCATGGCCTCGGGATCGTCGGGGCCGACGAGGACGAGGTCGAAGTCCTGTCCGAGCGACCCCAGGTCGATGTCGCGCGCCTCCGACATCGCCCCGGTGTAGAAGGTGGCGATCTGTGCGAGCGAGGAGTCGGTGGTGCAGACGAACCGGGCGGTGTGGCGCGTGTCGGAGACCAGGACGCCGGACGTGTCGACCCCGGCGTCGTCCAGCCACCCGCGGTACTCGGTCTCGAAGTCGCGACCCACCGCGCCGACCATCAGCGGGCGGTGACCGAGCCGGGCGAGCGCGAACGCGATGTTGGCCGCGCAGCCGCCCCGACGGACGTCGAGGTCGTCGACGAGGAACGACAAGGCGATCTTGTCGAGCTCCTCCGGGACGAGTGAGTCCGCGAACTTGCCGGCGAAGGTCATCAGGTGGTCGGTGGCGATGGAACCGCAGATGGCAAGGCGCACCCGCACAGGATAGACAACGACCCCCCGCTCGCGCAGGGGGTCGTCGGTCAAGCTCGAATCGCTTCGCGCGTCAGTGGAAGGAGTCGCCGCAGGCGCACGATCCGGTGGCCATCGGGTTGTCGATCGTGAAGCCCTGCTTCTCGATGGTGTCGACGAAGTCGATCGTGGCGCCGCCGAGATACGGCAGGCTCATCCGGTCGACCACGACGTTGACGCCGCCGAAGTCGCGAACCTCGTCGCCGTCGAGCGTGCGCTCGTCGAAGAACAGCTGGTAACGCAGGCCGGAGCATCCGCCGGGCTGGACGGCGATGCGCAGGGCGAGGTCGTCGCGACCCTCCTGCTCGAGCAGGCTCTTCACCTTGGCTGCCGCGAACTCGCTGAGGGTGATGCCTTCGGTCGGGGCGGCGGTGGTCTCGGTGGCCGTCTCGGTGCTCGTGCTGTCGACTGTCATCTCATCTCCCTGATGGGGGTTGCGTCAGTAAGTGTCCAACGCTGGTCGTCCGGTCTTCATTCCATCGTACGCGCCCAACGTCAGCACGCACTCATCCCTGTGGTGTCGCCTCGTTCACGCAGCCGACCAGGCTCGGGCCGGTTCGCGTCGATCGAGGGCGAAGAACGCGGAGATGAGGGTGCGGGCGCGGGAACTTCGCTACCATCACCGTCCGGGGGCCAGGATCGGCAGGAGCTCGTCGTGACCTCGTCTGAATCGTCCCCACAGCCAGCCCACCTCGGCCCGTTCGCCATCGCGCTGGTCGCCCTCGCGATCTCCGTGGCCACCAGCATCTGGTCGATCTCGGAGGCACGCACGGCGCGCGGAAACTCCGACGACACGGCCAGCCTGGTCAAGTCGGCGATGGGCAACGTGTCCGGGCCCGACTTCACCGCCACCAAGAAGCAGCCGGTGGCCGGCCCGAACGTGCCGCGGCTCAAGACCGCCTCGGCGACGATCAGCGAGGCCGGGAAGGTCACGAAGTACTCCGGGGACAAGCCCACGGTGACGTCAGCCGACGTCGATGCCCTTGCCGACCTGCTGGGACCCGTCCTGGCGGAGCCGCAGTTCGACGAGGCCGCTGGGCTGTGGTGCCTGAGCGGTGGAGGGTGGTCGAAGAAGAACATCGGCGCGAAGGTCACCTCGGGCGGTGGGCCGGCGTTGACGGACTCCTCCCACGAGGTATGTCCACAGGGACTGTTCGTCGCGACGCGCGATCACCAGAAGTTCCCCCAGGCGATGGCCTTCTCGGTCACGATCTACTGGATGGGCAAGGGCTGACAGACCGAACGACTCACCGACGGGGCGGGGACCAGGTGCGGGCGACCCGTTCGGCGAGCGTGGCCAGAGCGCCGTACGGATCGCTCATCGACTCCTCCACACCCACGAGGTCGGCCGCTGCGTAGGCCGACTCGACGCCCATGGCGCGCATCTCCCGGGTTCCGACCGTGACCTGGCCGGCCAGGGCGATGCACGGACGCGCGGCGGCGGCCGCGCAGGTCGCGACGCCGTGCACGACCTTGCCGCTGCGCGAGGTGTGGTCGTAGGTGCCCTCACCGGTGATGACGAGGTCATGGGCAGCGCAGGCCTCGGCAAGTCCGACCGCGTCTGCCACCAGCTCGACGCCCGGGCGCGTGCCGGCCCCCAGCACCATCAGCGCGAACCCGAGTCCGCCGGCCGCGCCGGCGGCCGGCTGGTCGGCCGTTCGACGGTCGGCCGGGGCCGAGCCGCAGGTGGCCACCACGAACTCGTCGAGAATGCGGTCGACCTCCAGGATGTCCGCCTCGGTCAGCCCCTTCTGTGGACCGAACGTCTTGGTCGCTCCGAACATGCCGAGCAACGGCACGTCGACGTCGGTGGCGGCCACGAGCGACACTCCGGCCAACCGCTCCCGGGCGCCGGACAGGTCGACGCGACTGATTCCGCGCAGCCCGGCCGGACCCCGGTCGAGGGGCACGTCCGCGGTGGCTCCGAGGGCGCCGAGCAGTCCCGCTCCCCCGTCGTTCGTCGCGCTGCCGCCGAGCCCGAGCACCACGGTGGTGGCGCCCGCCGCCACGGCGGCCGCTACCGCGTCGCCCACCCCGGCCGTGGTGGCGTTCCACGGGTCGGGCGCGTCGAGGAGCGGATGGCCGCAGGCCTGCGCCGACTCCACCCACGCCGTCTCGCCCTGGAGCAGCAGGCTGACCGGGACGGGTCGCCCGACCGGCCCGGTGACCGTGACGATGTCGAGGTCGCCGCCGAGGGCGCCGTGCAGCACGTCGACGAAGCCCGGTCCACCGTCAGCCATCGGCAGCGCGGTGAGGTCGTCGGCGGGCGCGTGCCGGGCCCACCCCTCGACGACCGCCGCCGCGGCTTCCGGCGCGGTGAGCGTGCCGGCGAACGCGTCCGGCGCAACCAACACCTTCATGCGCTAGGCGGCGAGGCGCTGCTCGGCTGCTGCCAGGAGCACACAGGTGGCGAGGCCGTCCATCGCAGCGCGCAGCTCCTCCAACGAGGGGAACGAGGGCGCGATGCGGATGTTGCGGTCGCGGGGGTCGTCACCGTACGGGAACGACGCTCCAGCAGGCGTCATGGCGATGCCGGCCTCACGGCACAGCTCCACGACCCGACTGGCGGTGCCGTCGACGACGTCGAGGCTGACGAAGTAGCCGCCCTTGGGCTCCGACCAGGTGGCGACGCCGTGCGGACCCAGGCGGTCGCGCAGGATCTCCAGGACGGCGGCGAACTTGGGCGCGAGGATCTCGCGGTGCGCGTCCATCAGCCGGTGCACGCCGTCGACGTCGCCCAGGTGGCGGGCGTGCCGCAGCTGGTTGACCTTGTCCGGCCCGATGGTGCGCTTGCCGAGCAGCCGCAGGTACCACTCGACGTTCTCGGCCGAGCTGCCGAAGAAGCACACGCCGGCCCCGGCGAACGTGATCTTCGACGTGGAGGCGAACACGACGGCACGGTTCGGGTGTCCGGACGCTGCGCAGAGCCCGACGATGTCGGCGGTCTTCGTGCGCTCCTCGGTGAGGTGGTGGACGGCGTACGCGTTGTCCCAGAGCAACCGGAAGTCGGGTGCGGCGGTCTCGAGCGCGGCGAGCTCGGCGGCGACGGCCTCGCTGACCACCGCGCCGGACGGGTTGCCGTACGTCGGCACCAGCCACATCCCCTTGACCGACGGGTCGGACACGAGCTCACGCACGGCGGCCATGTCGGGACCGTCGGAACGCATCTCGACCGGAACCATCCGGATGCCGTACTGCTCGCTCAGGGCGAAGTGGCGGTCGTAGCCGGGGACGGGGCAGATGAACGTGACCTCGTCCTCCTCGATCCAGGGTCGGGGGGAGTCGGGCGTGCCCTTGAGCAGCGAGAACACGACCGTGTCGTGCATCATCGCGAGGCTCGCGTTGTCGCCGGCGATCACCTGGTCGACCGGCACCTGCATGATCTCGGCGAAGATCGCGCGCAGCTCGGGCAGCCCGTTCAGGCCACCGTAGTTGCGGGTATCTGTTCCCTTGGCATCGCGGAAGTCCGGGCCCGGGAGGGTGAGCAGCTCCGCGGAGAGGTCGAGCTGCTCCGGGGACGGCTTGCCGCGGGTGAGGTCGAGCGACAGGCCCGCGCTCTGCAGGGCGCGGTACGCACCGAGCTGCTCGTCGTGCAGGGCCTGGATCTGGTCTCGGGAGAGGGCGTCGAACGTCACCCGACCAACCTATCCCGGGGCGGGAGCCTCCGGATCGAGGCCCGGAGCGCCCCAGAGGGCGAGCCATCGGTCGAGCTTCGGCTCCAGGGGGACGTCCTGCTCGATGAGTCCGCGCACCTGCAGCTCCGTGGCGTTGTCGCGACGGCGGCCGGCCAACGGGACGAAGGGGTAGAACGAGCTCTGCTTGAACAGGTAGACGAGCCCGCAGGGTCCGCCGTCGGGTGTCGAGAACACCACGGTGGAGCACAGCAGACCGGCTCCGAAACCGGCGTCGACGAGCGATGAGTTCACCGCGTGCAGGTCGGTGACGATCCCGGTGATGTCCCCCGGGGCGCGATGAACGGTCAGCCATCGGTACCCGTGCCCGTCGTCGGTGACCTCGACGGACGACGAGGAGTCGGTGGCGATGAGCTTGCGGGCGTCGCTGATCACCCCGTCGTCGACCTGGCCCTCCGCGTCGCGGAAACACACCGAACCCAGACCGGCCGCGGTGAACCCCGCGACCTGCAGCGAAAGGGCGGCCTGCGGCACCGAGAAGAGCACGTCGAGGTCGGCCGGCGGCGGCGTCGAGCGCCCGAGGATGGCGTCGAGGAACCCCATCAGGCCGGCTCGGCGAGCTCTGCGCCGACCCTCGCGAGCTGGTCGAGCCGCTGCTGGAGCGGCGGGTGGGTCGACATCAGGGCCCCGACAGACTCGCGGTTGATGGCGGGTGCGATGAAGAAGGCGCTGAGCGCCTGGGCGTCGCGGAGGTCGCGGTTGGGGATGCGACTCATCTCGCCGGAGATCTTGACCAGGGCGGACGCCAGCTTCGACGGCCGGCCAGTGAGGTACGCGCCGCTGCGGTCGGCGCTGAGCTCGCGGTAGCGCGAGAGTGCGCGGGTGAGCAGGAAGCTGACGAAGTACACGATCATGCTGACCGCGAACACGACGAGGAAGGGCACCCCGGCGCCGTTGTTGCCGCGGCTTCGTCCGCCGCCGAAGTAGAACCCCCAGCGGGTGATGAACCCGGCGAGGAGCCCCAGCGACGAGGCGACGGTCATGACCGAGACATCGCGGTTCGCGACGTGGGCGAGCTCGTGCGACAACACGCCCTCGAGCTCGTCGGCATCGAGGCGCTGCATGATGCCGGTGGTGACGCACACCACCGAGTGGCTCGGGGTGCGTCCGGTGGCGAAGGCGTTGGGCATGTCCGTGACGGCGACCGCGACCCGCGGCTTCGGCATGTCGGCGAGCACGCAGAGGCGCTCGATCATCGCGTGCAGCTCGGGCGCCTGCTCCGGCGTGACCTCGCGCCCGCCGATCGACTTGAGCGCGAGGCGGTCGGAGAAGTACCACTGGCCCCAGGCCATCGCGAGCACGATGACGATGCCGAGTGCGGCACTGCCGGAGTAGAAGATGAGCACGGCGCCGAAGGCGACGTACAAGGCGCCGAGTCCGACGCCCACGCCGCCCATGCGCAGGCTCAGGCCGCGGTCACTGCGAAATCTGGTGCGGGCCATCATCGTCTCCCTCTGTGCGCTCCGGCTCGGCACTGATCTGGCCGAGCTGGGCGTCGAAGCGGCGCCGCTCGGCGTCGTCGGCGCTCTCGTCCGGTGCAGTGATGATGCCACCGGCGACCAGCTCGTCGACGGCGTCGGCCTTGGCCTCGAGCTCGCGGGTGTGCCGCTCCGCGGAGTCCATCGCCTGGCTGACGTCGCTCATCGACGAGGCGATGCCGCTGCCGGCGCTGGTGATCTCGGCCCGTGCTGCTGCGGCCGAGTGCCGGGCCGACAGGGTGTCCTTGCGGCGCCGGAAGTCCTCGATGCGGCGCTCGAGGTCGTCGGCGGTGCTGATGAGCTGGCGTTCCTCCGACTGCAACGTCTCGTGCCGCTCCCGGAGGTCGTCGGCGGCCTTCTCGATGGTGATCTTGCGCGTGAGCGCGCCCCGAGCCGCGGCGTCGTCGTCGCGCCCCACCGCCGACTGTGCCTCCGAGTCGAGGGTGGCGATCTCCTGGCCCAGCCGGGCGAGCTGGACCTCCACGCGCTTGCGGCTGGTGGCGACGTCGGCGACACCGCGCCGGACCTTCTGCAGATGACCGAGCTGGGCTCGGTAGGTCTCGTCGAGTCGTCCGGCCAACGCGTCGACGTCCTCGTCGCCGTGTCGGCGGGAACGGAAGATGTCAGCGATGCGTCGGCCGATGCCCATGGAGCCAGAATACGGTCCCGCCCGGCATCGGGTCGCCGTCGTGAGCGCCGGTAGGGTGACGCAGATGGACGAGGACACCCCCGAGGGCACCGAGAGTCACAAAGGTCGCCCCACGCCCAGCCGCAAGGAGGCGGAGGCTGCGCGCAAGAAGGCGATGAAGACGCCCCTGACCCGCAAGGAGCAGGCCAAGCGCGAACGCGAGGCGCGCTCGCAGATCCGTCAGCGCCAGCAGGCCGCCATGCGATCAGGTGGCGACGAGAGGTTCCTGCCACTGCGCGACCGGGGAGTGGTGCGCCGGTTCACCCGCGACTACGTCGACCGCAAGTGGGTCATCGGCGAGTTCCTGCTCCCGCTCCTCATCGTCGCGTTCGTCACCACGACGCTCCCCTCGCCGCTGATCGTGCGTCTCGGCACCATCATGTGGCTCGGCACCA
>CAWAGS010000005.1:0-24508 GCA_963781445.1 uncultured Actinomycetota bacterium | reverse complement strand
CCTCGTTCTCCTTGAACTCGTCGAGGCAGGCGTGGAGCATGTGCTGCACCCGCAGGCCCTTGGCGCCGTGCTCGAGGAAGTCCTTGATCGCCATCTTCTTGGCCCGGTCGACGATGTTCTGGATCATCGCGCCGGAGTTGAAGTCCTTGAAGTACAGGACCTCCTTGTCGCCGTTGGCGTAGGTGACCTCGAGGAACTGGTTGTCCTCGGACTCGGTGTACATGCGCTCGACGGTGCGCTGGATCATCCCGTCGACGCAGGCCTGGGCGTCGCCGCCGAACTCGGCGAGGTCGTCGGGGTGCAGCGGCAGCGTGACGGTGAGGTACTTGGTGAAGATGTCACGCGCGGCCTCGGCGTCGGGACGCTCGATCTTGATCTTCACGTCGAGGCGGCCGGGCCGCAGGATCGCCGGGTCGATCATGTCCTCGCGGTTCGAGGCGCCGATGACGAGCACGTTCTCGAGCCCCTCGACACCGTCGATCTCGCTGAGCAGCTGCGGGACGATGGTGTTCTCGACGTCGGAGGAGACGCCGGAACCGCGGGTGCGGAACAGCGAGTCCATCTCGTCGAAGAACACGATGACCGGCGTGCCCTCGTTGGCCTTCTCGCGAGCACGCTGGAACACCAGCCGGATGTGCCGCTCGGTCTCGCCGACGTACTTGTTGAGCAGCTCCGGGCCCTTGATGTTGAGGAAGAAGCTGCGGCCCTCCTCGCCGGTGCGCTCGGAGACCTTCTTGGCCAGCGACGCGGCGACCGCCTTGGCGATCATCGTCTTGCCGCAGCCTGGCGGACCGTAGAGCAGCACGCCCTTGGGCGGCTTGAGCTCGTGCTCGATGAAGACCTCGGGGTGCAGGTACGGCAGCTCGACGGCGTCGCGGATGGACTCGATCTGGCCCTTCAGTCCGCCGATGCTCTCGTAGTCGATGTCGGGGACCTCTTCGAGGACGAGCTCCTCCACCTCGCTCTTGGGCACCCGCTCGTAGACGTAGTTGGCGCGTCCGTCGAGCAGCAGCGAGTCGCCGGCACGCAGCTTGAGGCCGACCAGCGAGTCGGCGAGCTTGACGACGCGCTCCTCGTCGGCGTTGCCGAGCACGAGGGCGCGTTCGCCGTCGGCCAGGATCTCCTTGAGCATCACGACCTCGCCGGTGGTCTCGAACTCCAGCGCTGCCACGACGTTCATCGCCTCGTTGAGGATGACCTCCTGGCCCTTGCGGAGGTCGTCCTTCTCCACCGTGGGGCTGACGTTGACCCGCAACTTGCGGCCGCCGGTGAAGACGTCGACTGAGTCGTCGTCGTTGCGCTGCAGGAACGTGCCGAAACCGGTGGGCGGCTGTGCC
Organism: uncultured Actinomycetota bacterium; assembly: GCA_963781445.1. Taxonomy (GTDB): domain Bacteria; phylum Actinomycetota; class Actinomycetes; order Propionibacteriales; family Nocardioidaceae; genus Aeromicrobium. The sequence continues at coordinate 23,171 of CAWAGS010000005.1, read as the reverse complement.
AGCCGGTCGACTTCTTCCTTGAGCGTGACGATCTGGTCGCGGGCCTCCCGCAGCGTGGCGGAGAGGCGGTCGTTCTGGGAGGTGGTGGAGGCCAGACGGGCCTCGAGATCGGACAACCGGGAGTCGATCGACCCGTCAGTGCCCAAGCGCCGGCGCAGGTGCTCGACCTCAGCCCGCAGATAAGCGAGCTCGTGCTCGGGACTGCCACCACCGCGAGTGTGGTCCTGTTCGCTCATCAGCCACCTCCTGCTCGTGGAATCGACCCTACCTGCTCAGACGCCATACGGTAGGACCACGCGACGTGGTGCCGATGACGATCGGATGACGATTTCGGGGCAGTTCAGCCGCCGGTCTCGAGCCCCGGGGGGCGTGGGCCGGTGTAATCGGGGCCGTAGGCGCCCGGCGCCGGACGGCGCGTCTTCTCCAGGCTGCTCACTCCGGGGGCCATTCTCCGGGCCGTGACGAGGAACGCGGTGTGTCCGACCATCCGGTGGTTCGGCCGGACCGCGAGCCCCTCGAGGTGCCACTCCCGCTGCATGGTCTCCCACGCCAGCGGCTCGGTGAAACCGCCGTCGGCCCGCAACGTCTCGACGAAGAGCGACAGCTGCGTCGTCGTCGCCACGTAGGCACAGACGACGCCGCCCGGCACCAGACGGTCGACGGCGATCGGGACGCACGTCCACGGGTCGACCATGTCCAGGATCAGGCGGTCGATCTCCGGCTCGGCGAGGACCTCCCGCACGTCCCCGACGGTGAGGGTCCAGGCCGGGTGGTCGGCGCCGACGATCTGCTCGACGTTGCGGCGCGCGATCTCCGCGAAGTCCTCACGGATCTCGTACGACCCGAGGTGCCCGCTCGGGCCGACGGCGCGGAGCAGGTAGGCCGTGAGGCTGCCGGATCCGGCCCCGGCCTCCACGACCCGGGCCCCGGGGAAGATGTCGGCCATCGTGACGATGTGGGCGGCGTCCTTGGGGTAGATGATCGCGGCGCCGCGCGGCATCGAGACCACGTACTCCGACAGCAGCGGGCGGAACACCTGGTACTGCCCGCCGAGGGACGACTCGAGCACCACGCCCTCGGGCCGCCCGATGATGTCGTCGTGGCGTAGCTGACCCTTCTTGGTGGAGAACTCCAGCCCGGCGACGAGCTGGATGTTGTGCTTGCGTCCCTTGGCGTCGCTGAGGCGCACCCACTCCCCCTCGACCAGCGGCCCGCTGCGCATCCACGAGACGTCCGCGGGCCCTTCGCCGGTCACCGGCTGCCCCGATAGACCTCGTCGACCCGGGCGGCGCGCAGCACGCCGGCCACGCTGCCGTCGGACTCGACCAACACGTAGGTCTCCGCAGGCTGAGCTGCCATGGCGCGAAGCAGCACCGAGCCGCGCAGGTCGGCCGCCAACGTGGGGGCACCGGGTGGGATCCGGTCAGCCGGCTCCAGCATCGCCCGGGCCTCCAGCTGGTTGATGCGGGCACCGCGCACGGAGTGCTTCAGCGCCTGGCTGGAGCCCTCCCACAGGAACCACCCGAGGAGGCCGGCGATGACGACGTCGAAGGTCCAGCGGTCGCCGGAGAAGTCGGCGCGCAGCAGGATGAGCGCGGCGATGGCGACGGCCGCGACACGTCCGATCCAGCCGGCGAACCGGGTCCCGGTCTCCTCACGGCCGGTCAGCTGCCACACCACGGCTTTGAAGACGCGCCCGCCATCGAGCGGGAGCCCGGGCAGCATGTTGAACACGGCGATCAGGATGTTGACCCACCCCACCGACCAGGCGACGTCGTGCAGCACGCCGGTGCCGAGGGTGCCGGCCCACTGGTACGCGCCGATGCCGATGGCCAGGGAGACGATCGGGCCGACGATCGCGGTGGCCAGCTCCTGCCAGGGAGTGCGGCTCTCGCCCTCGATCGCGGTTTCCCCGCCGAGCAGGTGCAGCGTCACCGACGCCACGGTCATGCCGAAGGCCTGCGCCGCCACGAGGTGCGCGATCTCGTGGAGCAGGACGGACACGTAGAGCGCGACCACGAACACGGCCGCGACGACATACGGGTCGGTGGCGGTCTGACCCTCGAAGCGCGGCGCGAACAGCACGACCAGCACGACGCCCATCACCAGCAACGACGGGCGGATCAGCAGGTCGACCCCCGCGAGGCGTCCGATCCGCCAGGTGCCTTTGGCACGCCGGGCGGGGGAGGTGTTCACGGCTCCAATCTAGCCTCCGGTCCCCGGGCGATCAGAGGGCCCGAAGGCCGGCGGTCAGAACAGCTGGCGCAGGCCGCTCGGCATCAGCCCGGTGAGCGCCGGCCGATGCGCGCGCCGCGGCGCGTCCGGGACGTTGACGTAGTGCGGCACGACCAGGACGTGACAGCCGGCCGCGTTCGCCGAGGTCGCCCCGGTGCCGGAGTCCTCGATCGCCAGACAGTCCGACGCGTCGACGCCGAGCAGCTCGGCGGCCCGCAGATACGGCTCCGGGTGCGGCTTGCCATGCGTCACGCGGTCACCGGTCACCACGGCCGCGAACGGCAGGACGGTGGCCACCGGCGTCGCGATCGGCTCGTACGACATCGTGACGAGGGCCTGCGGCATGTCCACGGCGTCGAGTGCATGGACCAGCTCGCGCGCGCCGGGCCGCCAGGGAACGTCCCCGCGCAGGCGGGTGGCGACCCAGGCCACAAGGAACTCGACGATCTCTTCCGGTGACAGGTCCGAGTCCAGCCGGCGCTTGATGTAGCGACCCGACTCGATCAGGGAGTTGCCGACGAGCGCCAGCCCGTCCTCGTCGGTCCAGATCGCCCCGTGGGAGTGGGCCAGCGCGTGCTCCCCGGCCATCCAGATGGGCTCGGTGTCCACCAGCGTCCCGTCGAGGTCCCAGAGCACGGCTGCGAAGTCGTCCACGGTGATCAGCGTAGAAGACGGTGTGTGTCAGCAGATGAGACACTGGTCCGACGGGTGGAATGACGGCGCCGAAACGCAGGTTGTTCCCCGTATCGTCGAACGCCCCTGACCCTGAGGACGACCTGTGACCAGCACCACCGCCGAGATCGATCACCGACCCGACGCGACCGAGGCACTGTCTGCCCTGTTGCGCGAGCGGATCCTGGTGCTCGACGGTGCGATGGGCACGGCCATCCAGCGCGACCGCCCCAGCGAGGAGGGCTACCGCGGGGAGCGGTTCGCCGACTGGCCGAGCGACCTGCAGGGCAACAACGACCTCCTCACGCTCACCCAGCCGGAGCTCATCGGCGCCATCCACCGCGAGTACCTCGAGGCCGGCGCCGACGTCATCGAGACCAACACCTTCAACGCCCAGGCCATCTCGCTGTCCGACTACGGCATGGCCGAGCTCGCGTACGAGCTGAACCACGCGTCGGCGCGGCTCGCGCGGCGCGAAGCCGACGCGATGACCGAGCGCACGCCGGACCAGCCCCGCTACGTCGCCGGCGCGTTGGGCCCCACCACGCGCACCGCCTCCATCTCCCCCGACGTCAACGACCCGGGCGCCCGCAACGTGACCTTCGAGCAGCTCGTCGACGCCTACAGCACGGCCACCCGAGGGCTGCTCGACGGCGGCTCCGACGTCATCTTCATCGAGACGATCTTCGACACCCTCAACGCGAAGGCCGCCATCTTCGCCGTCGAGCAGGTCTTCGCCGAGCTCGACCGGCGCTGGCCGGTCATCATTTCCGGCACCATCACCGACGCGTCCGGACGCACCCTGTCGGGTCAGACCACCGAGGCGTTCTGGCACTCGGTGCGTCACGCGCGGCCCCTGCTCGTCGGGCTCAACTGCGCGCTCGGCGCCAAGGAGATGCGGCCCTACCTCGCGGAGCTCTCCCGCCTCGCCGACTGCTTCGTGTCCTGCTACCCGAACGCCGGACTGCCCAACGCCTTCGGCGAGTACGAGGAGGAGCCCGACGAGACGTCGGCGATCCTCGGCGAGTTCGCCGACAGCGGCTTCGTGAACCTCGTCGGCGGGTGCTGCGGCACGACGCCCGCCCACGTGGCCGCCATCGCGAAGCGAGTGCGTGGACTGGCTCCACGCGAGCCCGTCGAGCGCACCCCGGCGCTGCGGCTGTCCGGGCTCGAGCCGCTCTCGGTCGTCGAGGACTCGCTGTTCCTCAACGTCGGCGAGCGAACCAACATCACCGGCTCCTCCCGCTTCCGCAACCTGATCCGCGACGGCGACTACGACACCGCCCTGTCGGTGGCCCGACAGCAGGTCGAGAACGGCGCCCAGGTCATCGACGTCAACATGGACGAGGGCATGATCGACGGCGTCGCGGCCATGGACCGCTTCCTCAAGCTGGTCGCCTCCGAGCCCGACATCTGTCGCGTCCCGGTGATGGTCGACTCCTCCAAGTGGGAGGTCATCGAGGCCGGGCTGCGCTGCCTGCAGGGCAAGTCGATCGTCAACTCGATCTCCATGAAGGAGGGCGAGGAGAAGTTCATCGAGCAGGCCCGCCTGTGCATGGCGTACGGCGCGGCCGCCGTGGTGATGGCGTTCGACGAGGACGGCCAGGCCGACTCCCTCGAGCGGCGCAAGCAGATCTGCGAGCGCGCCTACCGCATCCTCGTCGACCAGGTGGGCTTCCCGCCCGAGGACATCATCTTCGACCCGAACATCTTCGCGATCGCGACGGGCATCGACGAGCACTCCAACTACGGCGTCGAGTTCATCGAGGCCACGCGCTGGATCAAGCAGAACCTCCCCGGCGCGCGCGTGTCCGGTGGCGTCTCGAACGTGTCCTTCTCCTTCCGCGGCAACAACCCGGTGCGCGAGGCCATCCACGCGGTGTTCCTGTTCCACGCCATCCAGGCCGGCATGGACATGGGCATCGTCAACGCCGGCGCGCTCGTCGTCTACGACGAGATCCCGCCGCCGCTGCGCGAGCGCATCGAGGACGTCGTGCTCAACCGGCGCCCCGACGCCACCGAGCGCCTGCTCGAGATCGCCAACGACTACGCCGGCGACGGCAAGAAGGCCGAGGTCGAGGACGAGGAGTGGCGGTCGCTGCCGGTGGCCGAGCGCATCACCCACGCGCTCGTCAAGGGCATCGACCAGTTCGCGGTGGAGGACACCGAGGAGCTCCGCGCCGAGATCGAGGAGCGTGGCGGCCGCACCATCGAGGTCATCGAAGGCCCGCTGATGGACGGCATGAACGTCGTCGGCGACCTGTTCGGCGCCGGCAAGATGTTCCTGCCCCAGGTGGTCAAGTCGGCCCGGGTGATGAAGAAGTCGGTCGCCTACCTCATCCCGTTCATCGAGGCGGAGAAGAAGCCCGAGGACGCCGAGACCAAGAAGGGTCTCGTCGTCATGGCCACGGTCAAGGGCGACGTCCACGACATCGGCAAGAACATCGTCGGCGTGGTGCTGCAGTGCAACAACTACGACGTCATCGACCTGGGCGTCATGGTGCCGGCCCAGAAGATCCTCGACACCGCCACGGCCGAGGGCGCCGACCTCATCGGCCTGTCCGGGCTCATCACCCCCTCGCTCGACGAGATGGTCAACGTCGCGTCGGAGATGGAGCGCCAGGGCTTCGAGATCCCGCTGCTGATCGGCGGCGCCACCACGTCGCGCGCCCACACCGCCGTCAAGGTCGACGAGAAGTACCACTCGCCCGTCGTCTGGGTGAAGGACGCCTCTCGGTCGGTTCCGGTGGTGTCGCAGCTGCTGTCCGACGACGCCCGGCCGAAGCTCCTGTCCGACCTCAAGGATGACTACGACTCCCTGCGCGAGCGCCACGCCGCCCGGCAGGACACCCGCAAGCTGCTCTCCCACGACGACGCGAAGGCCAACCGAACCCCGATCGAGTGGGAGGGCTACAAGCCCCCCGCGCCGGTGGGGATCGAGATCGGCACGCCGCTCGTGCTCGATGAGTACCCGCTCGAGGAGCTCCGCGAGTACATCGACTGGCAGCCGTTCTTCAACTCCTGGGAGATGAAGGGCAAGTACCCGGACATCCTCAACAACCCCACGACCGGCGAGACCGCCCGCAAGCTCTTCGACGACGGGCAGGCGATGCTCGACCGGCTGATCGCGGAGAAGTGGATCACCGCCCGCGGCGTGGTGGGACTGTTCCCCGCGAACACCGTCGACCACGACGACATCGAGGTCTACTCCGACGACTCCCGCGCGGAGGTGCGCACGACGCTGCACCACCTGCGCCAGCAGACCGAGCACCGTGAGGGCGTGGCGCACAAGTGCCTGGCCGACTTCGTCGCTCCCAAGGACACGGGCCTGCCCGACCACGTCGGCGCGTTCGCCGTCACCGCGGGCATCGGCATCACCGACAAGATCACCGAGTTCAAGGAAGCCCTCGACGACTACAGCGCGATCCTGCTGGAGTCGCTGGCCGACCGGCTCGCCGAGGCGTTCGCCGAGCGCCTGCACGAGCGCATCCGCACCGAGTTCTGGGGCTACCAGCCGGACGAGTCGCTCGACAACGAGGCGCTGATCTCGGAGAAGTACGAGGGCATCCGCCCCGCACCGGGCTACCCGGCGTGCCCCGAGCACACCGAGAAGTCACTGCTGTGGGAGCTGCTCGACGTCGAGAAGAACACCGGCATCGAGCTCACCGAGTCGATGGCCATGTGGCCGGGCGCCTCGGTGAGCGGCTGGTACTTCTCGCACCCGCAGTCGCAGTACATGGTGGTCGGACGACTCGGCCGCGACCAGGTGGCCGACTACGCCCGCCGCAAGGGCTGGAGCGTCGAGGAAGCCGAGAAGTGGCTGTCGCCGAACCTGGGTTACCGACCCGACTCGGAGTGACCTGCGCGACGACCACGGACACGTAGGCTGGAGACGTGGACGACGTCTCAATCCCCCCGCTCCGTGACCCCTGGATGGTGGCAGCCTTCGAGGGCTGGAACGACGCGGGCGACGCCGCGTCGTCGGTGCTCGACCATCTCGTCACCGAGTGGGACGCCGAGATCCTGGTCGAGCTCGACCCGGAGGACTACTACGACTTCCAGGTCCATCGCCCGCACGTGCACCCCGACGAGGGCGGCACCCGGATGCTGGTGTGGCCGACCCCGACGCTCTACCTCGCCCGCCCCCCGGCGGCCGAGCGCGACGTGCTGTTGTTCCGGGCGCCGGAGCCGAACATCCGCTGGAAGGGGTTCTGCTCCACCGTCGTCGGCCTGGCCCGGCTGGCCGGCGTCACGGAGCTGGTGACCCTCGGCGCCCTGCTCGCCGACACCCCCCACACCCGGCCGGTGCCGGTCAGTGGCTCGTCGTCCGACCCGGTCTTGACCGAGCGCCTGTCGCTGCAGCCCTCCACCTACTCCGGCCCCGTCGGCATCAACGCCGTGCTCGGCGAGGCGGCCGCGCTCGAAGGCATCCCGTCGTTGTCGCTGTGGGCTGCAGTCCCCCACTACCTGGCCGAGCCGCCCTGCCCCAAGGCGACGCTCGCCCTGCTCGGTGCACTGGAGGACGCCGTGAGCGTCGGCCTCCCCCAGGGTTCGCTGGAGGACCTCAGCGAGGCCTGGCAGCGCGGCGCCGACGAGCTCGCCGAGGGCGACCCCGACATCGCCGAGTACGTCCAGGAGCTGGAGAACGAGCGCGACACCAGCGACCTCCCCGAGGCCAGCGGCGACGCCATCGCCCGCGAGTTCGAACGCTACCTCCGCCGCCGCAACGTCGACCCGGGCTGAGAACGGCGCGCGTCAATTCGCCCAGAATGACGCAGCACCCAGCAGAACCGCAGGTCAGAGGTGGTCACTCGCCCATGGCGCGTGATTCCAGATAGGTGACGACGGCCAGCACCCGGCGATGGGTGCTGCCGTCGTCTTGCAGGCCCAGCTTGGCAAAGATCGAGCGCAGGTGTGCCTCGACGGTCCGATCCGACAGGTGCAGCACCGACCCAGCAGCGGTGTTGGTGTGACCCTGTGCGACCAGGTCGAGCACCTCTCGCTCCCTCGGGCTGAGCGCGTCGAGCGCGGACGGCGCGGCACGGCCCTGCACCAGTGCACGTACCACCTCCGGGTCGAGGGCGGTCCCACCATCCGCGACCCGACGCAGCGCCGCGTCGAAGTCGTCGAGGTCGAGGACGCGGTCCTTGAGTAGATACCCGAACCCGGGCGAACCGATCAGGTCAAGACAGTGGCGCAGCTCGATGTGCTGGGACAGCAACACGAGCCCAATGTCAGGGTCGGTGGACCGGATATGAGCTGCTGCACGGGCGCCGTCGGACTCCAGGTCGGGCGGCATCCGGATGTCGGTCACAGCGAGGTCCGGATGTTGGGCGTCGACTTCACGGATCAGCGCGGCCGCATCTGACACCGCGGCCACGACGTCGTAGCCCAACTCGCCGAGTACGCGTGCCAGCCCCTCGCGGAAGAGCGCCGAGTCCTCTGCCACCACCACCCGAATGGCTTCCATCCCTCAGATCACGGCCCGGATCGTGGTCCCGTGTCCGGCCGGGCTGTCCACGCTGAGAGTGCCGCCGACCGAAAGTACCCGGTCGCGAAGGGCATTCAACGGCGCAACGCACAGGACCCCGCCTGCACCGTCATCGGTCACCTCGATCACGGCGCGGTCCCCCACGCCCGTCACGCGCACGGTGACTTGGGAGGCGTCGGCGTGCTTGAGGACGTTGGCAATCGCCTCCGTGACGACAAGATAAGCAGTCAGCGTCCGGGTGTCGTCCAGCGCAGGTAGGTCGGCCACCTGCAAGTCGCAAGGCAGCGGGGTAGAGGCTCGCACAGCGGCGAGTGCCACCTCCAGCCCGTCGTCGAGTCGGCTCGGGCGGACGCCATGCGCGATCGTTCGCACCTCGTCCACAGCCGCCCGCAACTCCTCGACTGCGATCCGGGCTTCTGCGGCCTGCGGCCCAGAGAGGACGCGCTCCAGCAACGTCAGCCGCATACCGAGGGCCACCAGACGTTGCTGGGCCGTGTCGTGGAGATCGCGTTCGAGACGGCGTCGCTCGATTGCCGTTGTCTCGGCGAGCCGGGCGCGGCTGGCCTGCGCCTCGGCGAGTGCAGCACGTAACACGAGGCGCAGCCGGCTCACCTCGATCGGCACCCAGGCGGCTCGCGCGAGATCGGCGACGCGGCGGCGCGCGCGGACGGACTCCCAATCCAGGGCTATGTGGGCTATTGCGACGCCACCGGACTCGACGGTGTATCCGCGCCCAGCGTTTGCGGGCGCACCCGCCAGGTTGACCCATCCACCATCCGGGCCAGCAAGCAGCAAGCGGAGCTCAGCGTCTCCTTGGGCCTCCCGCAACACCTTCTCGACCTCCTCCGGCTCGCGCCGTCCGGCGCCCACGTCGGCGGCGAACCGCTCCACCCGCGCGACTGCGACATGCCGGTCACGGTCGACCACTCGACTCACTGCGGTGTGGACGAAGCGCTGCATCGGCAGAATGACCAGAGCCGTCACGAACGCCGCCGCCGTCGGCCCGAGTGTGGTCGCCTCCTGCAGCTCCCGACTTGCGGCCAGGACGACGGCACCGAACACCGCCGCCGACAACACGAGGGTGAGCAGCCAGCTCGCCACCGAGCCGAGTAGCCGGTCGACGTCGAACAGGTCGTGCCGCACGATCGCGATGCCCACGGCGGCCGGGACCAGCGTCACGATCGCGAGGAGGAACGGCGTGAACGCGACCTCGACGCTCGCGCCGAAGCGTCCTGCGATCCAGCCCGCCACGAGGAGCACAAGAACCACGACGCCGGAAAGCATCAGCCATCGGGTCTGCTCGCGGGCACGTGGCGAGCCGCCGCGATACGTCGCCGCGAGCCTGGCGATCGCGAGCACCATCGCCGCGCCGATAAGGGCAATGGACAAGGGCCACAGCACGACCTGCCAGCTGGCGGAGTCACCAACGACCCTGCCGTCCGCGGTCTGCCGGAGCCCCCACATGGCAGCCGTCATGCCAACGGTCCCAACCGCGAAGATCCACGGCACTGCGGACCAGACCCGGCCACGGCCCGGCCCGTCAGGGAAAACGAGGAGCAGCGCAAGGATGCCAGCGAGGTTGAGCGGCCACAGGCCGGTCGAACGCTCCGCGAGCATCGCCGCTAGCGGCAGCGGGCGGCTCGTGTCGGCGGATGCAATGATGATGTCGCGCAGCCCCGATATCAGCACGATCGAGGCGGTGCTCCATGCCAACGCGGGCGCGACTGCCGAGCGTGGGTCGTGGTAGATCACCACCCAGGCGATCACTACCGCGACGGCGGACCACGCGGGCACATCAAGCTCCGACGGATCCGTCACGGCAGCGAGGCCGGCAGTCACTACGATGACGGCAGTCCCAAGGGCGGTGAGACCGCGCGTTGTGCCGGGTGTCATCCACTGAGTGTGTCAGCGATCGACCGCTGCGTGATCAGTGCCAGCCCCAAGAGCGAATCAGTAATCGCAGCACACGCTGGCACCGATGCGTCACCGGCCGCAGGCAGAGTGAAATGGAACTCTCGAACCAACCGAGAACCAACTCAACCAAGGAGTCACCATGAACATTGCCTTCACCATGTTGTTCGCATTTCCCATCGGCTTCTTCGTCAAGCAGCGCGGCCTGGCCGTCGTCGCATTCATGGCGGCCGACGCGTTCTGGTTCACAGCCCAGACCACGATGATCCTGCTGCTCGGGCTGACTGGCCACCCATCCAGCAGCAACGCATTCAAGTTTGCCGCCGGTCCCGAGCACTACACCGTCAGTTGGCCAGATTTCTGGTCGTACGTGGCGGTCAACGCCGTGATCGCCACGGTAGGCATCGTGCTCGTCGTCCTCGGCAACTGGGCCGCCGCCAAGCGGCGCGCGAAGCGCAAAGACGTCTTGACTGTCAGCTGACAACCCGATCCGTACCTACGGAGAACCGGCCATGACCGACGCACCGATCCACCGGACGAGACATAGCCTAAGGTCTGCGACGTTGGCGCCGACAACGCCTGAAAACTTACAAACGACGACGGTCGGGCCAAGCGGCCCGGCCGTCGTACGTCGTTGGACGACATGAAGTGTGTCCTTCCGCCGTGTCTCGGCCAGCTCGCGGCTGCTGCTACTCGAAGCCCTCGACCAGCAGCTCCACACCGGCTCGGTCGACGTACGTCATAGTCAGGGCGGATGTGTCTGCAACCCACTGCTCGACACCGCTGCTCGCCAATCCCTCCGACATCTCAACGTACGACGTCTCGCGGTCATGATGGCGACGGAGGTGCTCAAGGAAGCTGTCCAGATCACTCTCCTCGGCGACCGTCAGCACCTCGTGATGAGCCGGTGAGACGACACGACGTCCGTCTGCGTCGACGTACTCCGAGTGGCCGTCAGCCACGTAGGACTCGAAGCGGACGATCCCAAGGGCGGCGAGGCCCTGAAGGTAGGCAGCAAGCGTGTCAGCACTACCAAGCCGAGCATGGAGATCATCGATCTGAGCCGTGCTGAACACGTCAGGATGCTATCGCTCGCGACTGATACGGCTAGTGCGTCTTTCCGCCGCGTACGGAACCGCTGAAGTGCGCTTTCGGGCAACAAGAAGCTCATCTCCACGTCGTACGCACCCGACAGCAACGCTGGCGTCGTCGACTATCAACCGACGCTGTTCGAGGCTGCGAGCCCTGCCTTCGACGCCAAAAGAGGTCGCCTCAATGGCAGGAAGTTCGCCTTAGAGGGCAAAAGACATCAATGGCGACGGGGTCATCAACATCGATGACCTGCAACGGGACCAACTCAATGGCGACGGCGCGATTTCGACGTTTGCTCGGGGTCAGTGTTTGAACGGATTCATCTTGCGGCCCAGGTGGTATTGCAACCGGAACGGGACGGGACGCATGGCGTGCGACACGACCTTGTTGACCACGCCGGGGACGCAGACGGGTTTGCCGGCGTCGACAGCCGCCCAGCCCTCGCGGACCACGGCCTCGGGTTCCTGCCAGAGCACCGATGGCAACTTGGTGGCGGCATCCCTCGTTCCCATGACGTCATGGAATTCGCTGTGCGTGAATCCGGGGCATAGAGCGGTGACGTGCACGCCGTGAGGCTTCAGTTCCATGTCGAGCGCCTGCGACATGTTGAGCACGTAGCTCTTGATTCCCGTGTATAGGAGGCTCTCGCCGGGGGGAGCGAACGCGGCGAGTGATGAGACGTTGATGATCCGCCCCCACCCTCGCTCCTTCATGCCGGGGACCACGACGTGTGCGAGTTCGGTCACTGCGGTGACCATGACCTGCAATTCGCCGGCGAGGGCTTCCCACTCGGCCTCAGCGAACGCCACGCTGTTGGACAGACCGGCGTTGTTGATCAGTACGTCCACCGCCAACTGTCGGTCAGCCAAGAAGGCTGCGATGGCCCGGGGAGTGGCAGGGTCGCTCAGGTCCGCATCGAACACGTCGCAGCGAACGCCGTGAGCAGCGGTGATCTCGGCGGCGAGAGTCTCGAGACGCTCCTTTCGCCGAGCGACAAGGACGAGGTTCAGGCCGTCTCTGGCCAAGGTGTGCGCGAAGGTCGCCCCAATCCCGGCTGAGGCGCCGGTGATGAGAGCGGTACGGGGGGCAATGGTCATGTGAGTCCTTGAGGGGTGTCAAGAGGAGTGGGCGTCGGGACGTGGTTCTTCAGAAAGGCGACCTGGTCTGCCACGACAGCCTCGAACATCGCCCCGACGTACGGGTCGAAGTGACCGCCGTCGTACTTGCGAACGCTGGCGCGTGGCATTCGGGACGCAGCGGCCTCGGCCACGCGGCTGGGAGTGATGGCATCGTCCCTCGCGATCTGGACGAGGGCCGGGCAGGCACCGACTCGGAATTCCGTCCGGGAGAGTACAGGCCGATCTTGAGGACGATCCGTGCCGCCACAGTCTGCGGATAGTCACCCTCCACGAGTGAGGACTCCTGGATGAGGCGGTGCATGCCGGGAAGTGCATCAGGTGTCGTCATGATCGCGACCTGTCCAGGGGCTCCGACGATGTCGACGTACACCGGGTTGCGTCGAAATAGGGCGGCGACTTGATCCCGAACCGCCGGAAGAGCAAGGCGGAGACTGGCTCGTAGGCCGGTAGACCGGACGGCTGCTGGCCCGCTGATGTGGGGGACCTGGGCGATCAATGCTGCCATCGGCTCTCCGAGCCCGGCGAGTGTGATGACGTGACCTCCGCCGAAGGAAGTTCCCCAAGCAACAACGCTGTCAGAGTCGACGTAGTCAAGAGAGCGCGTGAACCGGAGCGCGGCTCGCCAGTCGTCGTGCTGCATGCGGATGTCGAGAACCTGACGAGGATGTCCCTCGCTGTCGCCGAAACCGCGGTAGTCGAACACCACGACTGCGTAGCCGAGGGCAGCGAACCGTTCTGCATATGCGTAGAGGCGCATCGCACGCGGCGAACCGAATCCGTGAGCCATAACCACAGCTGGAGCGGGCCGAGTCGTCTCGGTCGGTCGGAAGACCGTGGCGGCGCATGGAACACCACCGGACGTGAAGATCATCTCGACGCGGTCGAATGAAACGCCAGGTTCGGGCACGGATACTCCTAGAGAATAGTTTTCTTGAACGCGATACAAGAACTTAGGTTCTTCTTGAACGTTAGTCAAGATAGGCTCGTCACATGCCGCGTAACCGTCGACCTCAGGACTGGGACGAGAAGCGCGCCGAGATTGAGATAGCCGCCGAGCGTCTCTTCACCCAAGACGGCTTTGCGGAAACTCCGCTACAGAAGGTGGCCTCCGCGGCGGGAGTCACGACCAACACCATCTACTGGTACTTCGCTGACAAGGACGCTCTGCTGGTTGGCGTCCTCAACCGAGTGCTGAATGAAGCGCTCGCGGAGGCGGCGGCGCTACCGGAGCAGTCCTGGGATGCACAACTCCTGTGGGCGCTCAGCCGACTACAGCGCTATCACCGCCTCGTCACGGTCGTGCACGCGCGTGCCAACTCGTCCGAGACCATTGATACCTGGCACAACGGCTTCCACGAGTTGGCGGACGCGATGCTTTTGGAAGGCTTCCGGGAAGCTGGGGTCCCGGAGACCGACCTGCTCATCAGGGCGCAGCTAGCGGTGCTCGTCATCGAGGGGTTGCTAACACACCCGCACGATGATGCCGATGCGCGCTCAATGCTGCGGCTACTGGTCTCGGAGATCTCCGACGCGGGTTGACCGGGGTGTTCTGGCGCAAAATTGTGATTGAGATCTCAAGTACGTCAAATTGCGAGTTTCGACGAATCGAGTCGAACCAGTAGTGCGTCATATCGCCGCGACAAGTGGGTACCTCCGCTACTTGTTCGCGTCGGTGCGCAGAAGGCGCCCCCGGTGCGAATAGGAGACGAGAAAGGTTTAGACCAGTCCAAGAGGGGGTGTGACTCGAATCACAGGTAGCCGATCGAGTTGGAGCACCCATGACAGATTCACTGCAACTAGCAGTCCGCGCCGCGCAGCAGAACCTCCGCGACCGATTGGAACTGGCCTCCGCGGCGATGGTGGCTCACGCCCAGACTCACGAGATCCGGCAGAAGACCGATGCGTTTCTGGTCAACACATGCCGGCACACGTCAGCGGTTTGTGACGTCGTGCTCCCGGCCGCCCGCTCCTACCTTCCTAAGGGTGGCGGCCGTGTCCGAGAGTACGTCCAGCAATGCCGACGCTTGGAGCGCGCAATCGGGTCGACGAAGCAACGCATGTATGGCCAGGCTCAAGCGTCAGACCGAGCATGGGGAGATGTCTGGGCTCACGTGGCCGAGGAGGTCCGCGTCCTCCACCGCATCGAAGATGAGCTGGTCACTGCTCTTGCCCGAACGCCCGAACCTGACAGACGTCCCGACCTCTCGCTCGTGATCGGCTCGGTGACGAAGAACTCGCCGACAAGACCTCATCCGAATTCACCTCACACTGGCCCGTTCGCTCACCTGATCCGACGGGCATGGGCATGGGCCGACAGATTCTGGGACGCAGCCGAAGGACGGATTGTGTCGGACCGTCCAGTCATGGCTGAGCCGGAAGACCTTGCGGCTTAGGTCAGCCAGCATGCAGGGAACGGTAGCTCGAATTCCTCTGGCTTCGATCCGACAGCCGAAGCGCTGTCGAACTCATCGGCGATGGGAACAATCCTTGATGAGTGACCTCTCCGATGCGTACTTGGCGCTCCACGCCGCCCGCATGTTCCCAGCTGTATCGGTGGGAGAGGTAACCGACGCCGAGCATTTCGAACAATTCCTCGACCTCGAGCCAGTCGACCGGGACCTCGGTGCGTTGCCGCCCCAGCAAGTCGATGACGTGAAATCCGTCGCCTGCGGGCACCGCCCATCCGATGTGCTCACCGTCGGAGCGACGGTGTTCGATCCATTCGGGTGAGGGCATGACTCGCAGACTAAGAGCTCGGTTGCCCGGCCGAAACTAGCGAGCCGCGGAGGCGAGACTGACTACGATCGGCCGCAGGCCCCGTGGGTCGGGACCGGCATCACATCGCCGCGATCGACGCACTCCGAAAGCTCCCTAAGAGACCGCGCTCTTCTGAGATCTCCATTCCACGGACGACGAAACCAGCGTCAGGGGCCCTTCAACGGTTCCCCGGTTCGCACCGAGTCGACCACGTCGTGGATCGCCTGGTTGACCGCGGCGGCGTGATCGGGGTTTCCCACGAAGGACGCGTGGGTTGCGCCTGGCACGACGCGATGAGCGCTGTTGGCCGAGAGCGTGAGCGTCTCGATCTGGTCAGCCATCCATCCCTTGGAGTTCTCGAGCTCGGCGGTCAGGACGATCAGGGGCTTCGCGTCGAGGGTGCGGAGGGTCCCGGCCTGGGCCTCGGACCGATTCGCGACGCCGAACTCGTCGATGAATCCGGCCATCTCCTTGCCGGTGGCGGCGGTCTTGCGTGCGTCGTCCCGGTATCGAGGCGGCAGGGCCGAGAAGTCGGTCCCGGCGATGAGGCGTCCCACCCCCAAGCGAGAGGTCGTGGCGACCAAGGACGACACGTGCTGCAAGACGCTGTACGAACCCGCCTTCTGCGGGGACACGGGGGTCTTGTGGTCGGCGGTGGAGTCGATCAGGACGATGCCGGCGACCTCGTCGGGATACTTCGCGGCGAACGTCCGCACGTACAGGCCGCCGAAGGAGTGCCCGGCGAGCACGTACGGGCCGGGGACGTCGGCGCGATCCAGCAGCGTGTGGAGGTCGGTCGCGATCTGGGCACCATCGGGCGGGCTCGCGGCAGGGTCACTCCAGCCACGCCCCGCCCGGTCGTACACGCAGACTCTGCTGTCGCGGGCCACCGCGGGTGAGATCAACCCCATCGACGCCGCGGACCCGCCGCCACCGGGTTCGAGAATCACGGTCGGACCGCGAGAGCCGGTGCACTCCAGGTGGAGGCGGTACGGTCCCACGTCGACGAGCTGGCCGCGCATGGCGACCGCGGGCTCGGTCGACTGGCCGATCCGCTCGTACCCTCCGCCGACGGCGAGGAGCACCAGGATGACCAACACCGGGTTCAGCAGCCACACCCTAGTCCGGCTGCGCAGCTCGCGCCTGGCGCGGGACCACACCCAGACGACCAGGACCACCAGTGCCGGCGGCCAGACCCAGCCCAACGCGTCCACCACGGCGTCCGGTGCCGCCAGCACCAGCACCCCCGAGAGCGCCATGAAGATCGCCGGCGCCACCGCCCAGCGTTGCGGTCGGTCGGTGAACCGCACGGACAGGACGGCCAGGAGCGCCCACCCGAGGGCGAAGCCGAACAGCACCATGGCGGTGGAGAAGTCCACATCCACCGTGCCGACCGGGAGGAACGGGAGGGCCACCGCCGCAGCGAAGCCCACGGCCAGCGATCCGGCCACGACTCCCCCACCGTGCGAACGCCGTGGCCCGGGGACGGCGGGCGCGACCTCGTCGTCACCAGAGGGTGCGGTCTTGCGTCGCCACCTCACCACGGGTCACCTCCACTTCGCTGTAGTTGCACGCGCCACCTGAGCATGCGCTCGATGGCGCGACAAGGGAACAGGTCACCCAGTCCCGCGGGCGCGTGCCTTGATCTGCGTGATCACCGGCGTCTTCGCTTCGGCGTAGTCGTTCATGTCCGCCCAGTCGGACCGGACGAGCTCGCGCTTCGTGCGCTCATACAGCGCCCGATCCGCACTTGAGCGTCGCAGGTGGTCTCTCAGGAGCAGGTACTCGTCCCGCTCGGGATCGCCGGACTCGAGGATGTGGATGTGGACGTCCAGGGCAGGGGTGCGCACCATGCGGTGCCCCGGTTCGCGCACCCGTAGCTGGTACCCCACCGCGAGCAGCGGGTCGAGGTACTCCTCCTCGGCGGTGATGTCAGCGACGACCACGAGGATGTCGATGATCGGCTTGGCCGCCAGACCCGGGACGGACGTCGAGCCGACGTGCTCGACCTCGAGCGCTGCGGCCCCGAGGGCGGCGCGAACTCGCTGCTCATGCCGAGCGAAGGCCTGTGGCCACGTTGGATCGGATTCGCCGATGACCAGCTCACGCTTCTCGAGCCCGCCGACGAGCTCGATGCCGGTCACATCCGGGCGTCTACGTCCCGGGAGATCGGCAGATGGCACGAGGCGAACCTACAACCGACCTGAATTGAGGGTGGCTCACGCGTCGCCTCGCTTGGTACGGTCGCGACATTGTTTGCACTGCTGGGGGCCCGTGCGGCTTCCCTGGCGGTTCCGGGGTTGAGAGCAGGTCTCTTTCATGGCATGTCGTATCGGTGAGCTGGTGCTCGGTTGCCGCGATCCCGAGCTTCTCGCACGGTTCTGGTGCGAGGTCCTCGACTTCGTCGTGCTCGATCGCGAAGGCAACGAGATGGTGGAGATCGGGCCGCGCGAAGGGTTCGGCGGTCCGCAGCCGACCCTCGTTCTCAGTCGCAGGGACGAGCCCGAGACGGGGAAGGCCCGACTGCACATCGACGTCAACGCCACCGACCGTGACCAGGACGCCGAGCTAGAACGCCTTCTGGAGCTCGGTGCGCGCCCGGCCGACATCGGCCAGACAGGGCAGGAGTCGTGGCATGTCCTGGCCGACCCCGAAGGCAACGAGTTCTGCCTGCTCAAGGCCCGCCTGGACCCCGCCAGTCCCGCGAGCCGAGGCTAGGGCGCGGACGATGCTGGAGGCTGGACCCCATGGCACACGTACGACGTTTCGACCACATCGGCATTACCGTCGCGGACCTGGAATCGGCCACGGCGTTCTTCGTCGGACTGGGTCTCGAGGTCGAGGGCACCGGATCGGTCGAGGGCGAGTTTGTGGAGACCGTCTGCGCCATCCCGGGCGCGGTCTGTGAGATCACCATGCTGAAGCCGCCCGGACGGAGGGTCCCGCCTGGAGCTCGCGAGCTTCGTCACGCCCGACCACGTGCCGGGATCGCCCACCGCGATGGCCAACGAGGTCGGCCTGCGCAACGTGTCCTTCGAGGTCGGCGATCTCGACGCGGCCCTCGCTGCGGTGGCCGCGGACGGGTACGGGCTCGTCGGTGGCATCGGCGAGTACGAGAACAGCGTGCGGATGGCGTACGTGCGTGGGCCCGAAGGGATCATCGTCTCCCTGTTCGAGCAGACCGGCTGAGGCGCGAGCCAGGGGCGACAGGGGCGGGAACCAGGGCTCGATTTCCCGCTCGTTTCGTTTTCCACTGTTGTCAGCGATCTCCATGCGGAGCATCCTCAGTGCATGGGCCAGCACGAGGAGTTCGTCCACTGGGTGCAGTCGGTTCTCGTGGAGGCAGAGATCGCCCTCCACAATGGCGACTCCGCGCCGCGACGAGCGATCTGGTCCCGAAACGACCCGGTGACCGTGCTGGGCGCCTGGAAGAACGCTAGCGGGCAGGAGGAGCTGGACGAGCTGTTCTCCCATCTCGCCGACAGCCTCTCGGACTGCACATCCTTCGAGCTCGATCTCCTCGAAGTCGAGGTGCGCGGAGATGCCGCCTACACGGTGGGCTTCGAACACACCTCCGTGTCCATCAACGGCGCGCCGAGCACCTACACGCTGCGGGTCACGCAGATCTATCGTCGTGAGGACGGCGCCTGGAAGGTCGTGCACCGGCACGGGAGCCCACAGCTGGAGTAGGCGGGCCGGGCGCTCGCCATCGGGCCCGGCTGATCAATCGGCTTCCGACACGCTTGCTCGCCGATCCCGCGCGTCAGGTAGGTCGGCGGCCGCTCAGGATGCCGCAGATGCACAGCTGATGCAGGTGCGCGCGGCGGGCCTGGCCTCGAGCCGGGCTTTCGCGATCGGCTGGGCGCACCGTTCGCAGATGCCGTACGCGTCGTCGTCCAGGCGCTGGATGGCCGCCTCGACCTCCGCCACGTGCCCTTGGGCCTGCAGCACGAGGGCTGCGACCTGCGACCTCTCGAACGCGATGGTCGCGCCCTCAGGGTCGTGCTCGTCATCGCCCTCGTTGTCGCGGGAGGCGGCCACCACCTCGTCGAAGTCGCCGGTCAGCGAGGCGAGGCGCCACAGCGCCTGTTCTCGATCCGCCGCCAGCAGCTCGCGTGCCCCGTCCATTCGCCCATGCTGCCACCGCTGGCCGACAAGAGGCCCTGACCACCAGTCAGGCCAACAGCAGCAGAACGACGCGTGCGAGCCCCAGGAGCAGTCCGAAGGGCAGAGCGAACCCGATCCAGAAGACGAGCTCGAAGGGCAGCAACGCAAAGCTTGCGGGCACCGCGAACGAGCTGTCCGTCCAGAGCAAGACGCCCGCAGCGACCTCGGCGACGCAGACAGCCAGGAAGCCGACCAGGAGCATCGTGCTCGTCTGGATGCCGATCCGCTCGAACGGGCCGCCGCCATACGTCGGGAAGCCCAGGAACGTCCACACGTCGCCGGTCCGGGCGAAGTGCCGGATCGCGAAGACGCACGGGACGCCGAAGCCCAGACCGAGGAACAGGGAGAGGGCTCCGGCTGCCGGCTTCATGCGGATGCTTGGGTGCGGCGCTCCACGGCGTCGCGAATGTGCCTCATGTTGGCCTTCTCCTCGCGACGGATGAGGATCAGAAAAATCGGGAAGATGAGCCGGAACCAGCCGTGCGGAGTCGGCTCGAACGCGGCCTCCAGTCGCGTCCCCTCCGGAACCGGTTCCAGGCGGCAGGTGAAGCTGACCTCGAGCGGGCCGCCGTTGTGCATCGACCAGGTATGCGGCCGCTCGAAGGCCACCGTCTCGAGCTCCACGTACGGGCTGTTCTTCCACTTCGCCCGGTACCTCGTCCCCAGGCCGACCGGTCCCTCGGTCAGCTTCTCCATCACCTCGCACGTGGGGTTCCAGTCCAGCTCCGCTCGGTGGTCGGACAGGTAGTCGAACGCCACCTCCGGCGTGCAGCGGAGGATCGCGTAGTTCCTGATCACCGGCAAGGGGTCCACCTCCCAGTCCGACCACACTCAGCGCGCCACGAGTGGCTCATCAAGCAAAGTCACTTCCATGCCACCAGTCAAGGGTGGGCAGGACGGTCTAGCCGTCAGTCGGCATCGGGCGCTTCCTCGTAGGCACGGGAGCGGTGATGCATGCGCTCGCCTTGGCGGCCGAAAAGACTGAGAACCTCGGCTGGCTCCAAACCATCGCTGCCGAACCAATGTGGTTCCTTGGTGTCGAACTCGGCGACCTCGCCCGGGCCGAGAACGAGATCGTGGCTGCCAATGATGAGGCGCATCTTTCCGGCGATGACGTAGAGCCACTCATAGCCTTCGTGGGTCCGAAGCTCGGGCACGCTTTTCGTGACCGGGATGACGATCTTCCAGGCCTGCATCCCGCCGGCGTGCCGGGTCAGGGGCACGACGGTGCGCCCGTTGACTCGCTTCGGCTTGAGACGGATGCGCGGATCGCCGACCTCCGGCGCACCGACCAGATCGTCCAGCGGAACCCGGTAGGCCTGGGCAAGCGGGAGAAGTAGCTCAAGGCTGGGTTTGCGCTCGCCGTTCTCCAACCGCGACAAGGTGCTCTTGGAGATCCCGGTCGTGTTCGCGGCGGCGGTCAAGGTCAAGCCACGCTCGTTGCGGATGGTCTTCAAACGGTCTCCGACCTGGTCGAGTGCCGTGGCGATGATCGCGTCGCTGCTGTTCATGTGCCCATGTTCCGCCGGATTTCCCGGTTTCCGCAACTTTTGTTGTCGATACCGGGACGGGCCGCCAGTCTTTTGGCCATGAACTCCTACGACGTTGCAGTCATCGGCGGCGGTGCCGCCGGGCTCTCCGCAGCACTCGTCCTGACCCGTGCGCGACGACGCGTGGTCGTCGTTGATGGCGGCCAGCCCCGAAACGCCCCGGCCACCCACATGCATGGCTTCCTGTCCCGCGACGGAATGCCCCCGGCCGACCTGCTGGCGGCCGGTCGCGAAGAGGTCGCCTCGTACGGCGGCAGCCTGGTCGACGACTCGGTCGTCGGCATCACGCGCCACGCGCAGAGCACCTTCGGCTTGCTCCTTGCGTCAGGAGCTCCGGTCGTCGCCCGCCGATTGCTGGTCGCGACCGGCCTGCGCGACGACGTCGTGGACATCGCCGGTGTGACCGATCGTTGGGGCAAGGACGTCCTTCACTGTCCGTACTGCCACGGCCATGAGGTCCGCGACCAGGCCCTGGGCGTCCTCGGTGGCAACGCGATGGCCGTCCAGCACGCACTACTCATCCGCCAATGGAGTGGCGACGTCGTCTTCTTTCCCCACACCACCGAGGTCGCAGAGGAGCAGCGCGAGCAGCTCATCGCCCGCGCCATCGGCGTTGTCGACGGCCGCGTCGCCCGGGTCAGAGTCGAGAGCGACCAATTGGTCGGTATTGACATGGTCGACGGCCGCTTCGTCCCTCGAGCTGCTGTGTTCGTACGACCCGACTTCGTGAGCAACAACAACTTCCTGCCCGGCCTGGGGGCACAAGTGGACGCGCACGGCTGGCCGGTCGTCGACGCGACAGGAAAGACATCTGTCCCCGGCGTCTGGGTTGCGGGCAATGCGGTGAATCCGCGCGCCCAAGTCATCACGGCTGCAGGAGAAGGATCCGCCGCCGCTATCGCCATCAACAACGACCTCACCGATGAAGACGTCCGGAACGCAGTCGATGCGTACCGCGCCGGACTCCCGGCATGACAGCCCAACACGCACCAAGGAAGGAACAGAAAGTGACAACCAACAACCCCCGGCCGATGGGTCCGCCGACAAAGCATCAGCTCGCGCTGATGATCTGGCTCTGCGTCTTCCCCACCCTGACAGTCATCAACCTGGCGCTCTCGGACTGGCTGCGCCCCA
Source organism: uncultured Actinomycetota bacterium (assembly GCA_963781445.1). Lineage (GTDB taxonomy): Bacteria > Actinomycetota > Actinomycetes > Propionibacteriales > Nocardioidaceae > Aeromicrobium. Next base: position 1,023 of record CAWAGS010000005.1, on the reverse strand, counting down.
TGTCGCCCGTCGGGCGCACGTTCGTGCTCGCGACGATCGCTGTCCCCATCGTCATCTACGGCCTGATGCCTCAACTTCACAAGGCACGTGCCCGAATCCTCACCTCCAGGAGAACCGCATGAACAACAACGCACGCCGCGTCGCACTCTGGGGCGGAATCGCCTACCTCGCAACATTCGTGTTCTCGATGCCCGCCGTCGGGCTACTGAGCCCGGTCACCGGCCACGCCAACTTCGTCCTCGGCGGAGGCGGCAAGGACAACCAGGTCCTTCTCGGAGGAATCTTCGAGCTCATCACCGCATTGGCCTGCGTCGCCACCGCTCTCGCGCTCTACCCGGTGACCCGCCGGGTCAGCAAGACGGCCGCACTCGGCTTCGTGTCGTCACGCATCGTCGAAGCCGGTCTCATCCTCGTCGGCGTCGTCAGCATTCTCTCCGTGGTGACCCTGCGCCAGGACGTCGGCGGAAGCGACGACGCCCCCGCCGGGCTGGTCGCGGTCGCTCACGCGCTGGTCGACGTCCGCGATTGGACCTTCCTGTTCGGCCCCGGGATCATGCCGGCGTTCAACGCACTGTTCCTTGCCACGGTGCTCTACCGGGCCGGCCTCGTCCCACGGATCCTCCCGATCCTCGGTCTCATCGGCGCACCCCTCCTCGCCACCAAGTCGATGATCGTCGCGTTCGGCGCCATGGGCGACATGTCGCCGTCGGCCATGGTCATGGCTCTTCCCATCGCTGCCTGGGAACTCGGCCTCGGCCTCTGGCTGACGTTCAAGGGGTTCCGCCCCTCTCCCGTTCTCCAGCCGGCGACCAACTGACGAAGCAGGACCGCCGTTCTCGGGCGGCGGCCTGATCGCGCCGCGAAGCCTCCCACCCACGTCCCTACCCCGCTCTTACCGGGAGCCGTGGAGCCTGCTCGTTCGGGTCGGACGCCACGGGACCGGAAAGGTCGTCGACCTCGCCCTCCGGGTCCCAGTTCGGCAGCAACCGGTCCAGCCACGCCGGGAGCCACCAGTTGGCGTCG
>CAWAGS010000004.1:0-60912 GCA_963781445.1 uncultured Actinomycetota bacterium | reverse complement strand
CGGTTCGCGACAAGCCTGGCAGGCGAGACCGGTGCGGTAACCGCGACGCGGGACCTGCACGAGCACCGGTCCGCTGGTGTCGCGGATTGCACGGAAGACCGTGTGTGGCAGCCGGGCCGGCGCGCCGCCGTCGACCGCTCCGTCGGTGGCGTCGAGCTTGGGCCACAGGCGGCGGCGGGTGATGGGCTCGGCCACCAGGTCGGCGCACCAGCCGCTCTCGACGAGAGCCTGCGCCTCCACCGAGCGGGCGTGGCCGCCGATGAGCACCGCGGAGCCCTCGCGGGTGGCTCGGGTGAGCAGGACCTCGCGCGTGTGCGGGTACGGGGCACGGGGGTCGGCGAACAGGTCGTCGCCGTCGTCGAACATCGCGACCAGCCCGAGGTCGCCGACCGGTGCGAAAGCCGCGGCACGCGTGCCGAGCACGACGCGGACCGCCCCGCGGGAGAGTGCGAGGAACGACCGATACCGGTCGGCCGGCTTCTGGGCGCCGGTGAGGACGACGTGCCGGCCCTCCCCCAAGGTCGTCGTCAGGACCTCGGTCCATCGGGCGACGTCGCGCACGTCGGGAACGCACACGATGCTGCCCCGGCCGGCGTGCAACGCGGCGAGGACCGCCTCGGCCACCGCCTCGGCCGGGTCGTGCGCGGGCAGCGCTGCCCAGCAGGCGCGGGGGCGCTCCCCGGCCGCCAGCGCTGCGACGAACGACGGTCCGCTCGGCCACGCCTGCCAGGCGTCGTCGGTGCTCGCCGGCAACGGATGCTCCGCCGCGTGCGACGGCTGGGCCTCGGCCCGGGCGTGCCGCGGGGGCAGGGCGAGGCGCAGGACGTCGCTGAGCGTGCCGGCCCAGCGGTCGGCGACCGCCCGGCAGAGTCCGAGCACCGCCGGCGACAGCACCGGTTCGCTGGAGACCACCTTGCTCAGGAAGGCCAGCTGACCTTCGTGGTCGCTCGAGTCGACCCGGTCGATGATGAAGGCATCGGTGAGGCGTCCGGCGAACCGCACCCGGACCCGGCACCCGGGCACCGCGGCGGCGTCGAGCGTCGACGGGACGAGGTAGTCGAACGGTCGGTCGAGATGGGCGAGCGATGAGTCGACGACGACCCTGGCCACCGGCAGGACCGAGGCGGCGTCAGGTGCCGGCTTGGTGGCTCGGCGACGCGGCGCAGGCGATGGCACGAGCTCGAGCTGCTCGTCCTCGTCGTCGCTCACGTGGCAGTTCTACCAGCCGCGCCGGACAGCACGCCGAGTGGCGCAAACCGGGCTTCGAGTGGCGCACGACGGCGCGACACGGCGTCCCGGAACAGCAGAACTGCGCCACTCGCGCTGGGGTCAGGCGCCGGCGGCGGCCTTCAGCGCGTCGACGCGGTCGGTCTTCTCCCAGGTGAAGTCGGCGAGCTCGCGGCCGAAGTGGCCGTAGGCAGCGGTCTGGGCGTAGATCGGGCGCAGCAGGTCGAGGTCGCGCACGATGGCGCCGGGACGGAGGTCGAAGACCTCGAGCACGGCGGCGCGGATCGTGTCGACCGGCACCGTCTCGGTGCCGAAGGTCTCGACGTAGAACCCGACCGGGTGGGCGACGCCGATGGCGTAGGCCACCTGGACCTCGGCCTTGGTGGCGAGCCCGGCGGCGACGATGTTCTTCGCCACCCAGCGCATCGCGTACGCCGCGGAACGGTCGACCTTGCTCGGGTCCTTGCCGGAGAAGGCACCGCCGCCGTGGCGGGCGTAGCCGCCGTAGGTGTCGACGATGATCTTGCGGCCGGTGAGTCCGGCGTCGCCCATCGGCCCGCCGATGACGAACTTGCCGGTGGGGTTGGTGTGCAGCTTGTAGTCGGAGGAGTCGATGTCGTAGTTGGCGAGGACCGAGTCGATGACGTGCTTCTTCAGGTCCGGGCCGAGCTGGTGGTCCAGATCGATGCCCTCCTCGTGCTGGGTCGAGATGACGATCGCCTCGACGCGCACGGGCTTGTCGTCGTCGTCGTACTCGATGGTGACCTGGGTCTTGCCGTCCGGCCGCAGGTACGACAGCGTGCCGTCCTTGCGCACCGCGGTGAGCTGCTCGGCGAGACGGTGGGCGATGGTGATCGGGAGCGGCATCAGCTCGGGGGTCTCGTCGCAGGCGAATCCGAACATGAGGCCCTGGTCGCCGGCACCCTGGAGGTCGAGCGGGTCGACCGAGCTCCCTGCGCGGGTCTCGTGGGCGGTGTTGACGCCCTGGGCGATGTCAGGCGACTGTGCGTCCAGGGTGACCTGCACCGCGCAGGACTCGCCGTCGAAGCCCTTGATGGAGGAGTCGTAGCCGATCTCGAGGACGCGGTTGCGTGCGATGCGGGCGATGTCGACGTACGACTCGGTGGTGACCTCGCCGCCGACGAGCACCATGCCCGTGGTGACGAACGTCTCGCAGGCGACCCGGCTCTTGGGGTCGTCAGCCAACAGGGCGTCGAGGACGCTGTCGCTGATCTGGTCGGCAATCTTGTCCGGGTGACCCTCGGTGACGGACTCGGACGTGAAGAAGCGGCTCACTCAAGTTCTCCTGGAAGCAGATCGGTGCCGACGGACGCCTCGTCGCTCAGCACTGGACGTGGGCAGTCTAGACGGAATGTCCACATGCTGGGGCACCGGTCCGCATCTTGAATCGTGTGGGTGTCGCACTCGATGGCCGCCACCTTTCGGTGGAAACGGCGTCCGGAGATCAGGGCGCGAGCGTGATGACGGCGTCCCACACCGCGTGGGCGAGCGCGACCTTGGGCCCGAGCGGCACGTCGGTGACCGAACCGTCCGCCCCGAGGATGACGGCCTCGTTCTCCTCGCGGCCGAACACTCGCTCACCGCTGACGTCGTTGACGACCAGGAGGTCGCACCCCTTGCGCTCGAGCTTCGCCCGGGCGTGGTCGAGCACCGAGCCGTTGGCGTCGCCGGTCTCCGCGGCGAATCCGACCACCACCGGCCGCTTGGTGACGCGGGTGCCGACGAGCTCGGCCAGGATGTCGGGGTTCTCGACGAGAGTGAGGTGGGGTGTCGCGCCGTCGTGGGTCTTCTTGATCTTGGACTCGACCTGTTGAGCGGGCCGGAAGTCGGCCGGCGCTGCCGCCATCACCACGGCGTCGGCATCGGCTGCGGCGAGCATCACCTCGCGGCGGAGGTCCTCGGTGCTCACGACCCGGATGACGTCGGCACCAGCCGGGTCCGGCAGCGTCACGTTGGCGGCGACGACCGTGACGGTGGCTCCGCGCGCCACGGCGGCCTCGGCGAGGGCATAGCCCTGGCGGCCCGACGAACGGTTGCCGAGGAAGCGGACGGGATCGAGGTACTCACGGGTGCCGCCTGCGGACACCACCACGTGCTTGCCGACCAGGTCCTGGGCGCGCGACTCCAGGACATGGGCGCACGCGCGGAAGATCTCGTCGGGCTCGGGCAACCTGCCCTTGCCGGTGTCGGCGCCGGTCAGCCGACCGGACGCCGGTTCGAGCACCACGAGGCCGCGCGAACGCAGGACCTCCACGTTGTGGCGGGTGCTCGCGTTCTCCCACATCTCGGTGTGCATCGCCGGAACCATGACGATCGGGCACCGAGCCGTGAGCAGGGTGTTGGTGAGCAGGTCGTCGGCCAGCCCGTGGGCTGCCTTGGCGAGCAGGTTCGCGGTGGCGGGCGCCACGACCACGAGGTCGGCGTGCTGGCCCAGCCGGACGTGCGGTACCTCGTGGACGTCCTCGAAGACGTCGGTGTGCACGGGACGGCCCGAGAGCGCCTCCCACGTGGGTGCGCCGACGAACCGAAGCGCCGCCTCGGTGGGAACGACGGTGACGTGGTGGCCCGCCTCGGTGAACAGCCGCAGCAGCGACGCCGACTTGTACGCGGCGATGCCGCCCGAGACACCAAGGACGATGTCGCTCATCTGGGCCTCCGCTCGCGGTGGCGCCGGGAGGGTCAGGCCTCCTCGGCCTCGATGTCCTCGACGGTGAGGAGGTCGCCGTTGATCTCGCGCAGCGCGATCGAGAGCGGCTTCTCCTGCACGTGGGTCTCCAGGAGCGGGCCGACGTACTCGAGCAGGCCCTCACCCAGCTGGGAGTAGTAGGCGTTGATCTGGCGGGCGCGCTTGGCGCTGTACAACACGAGCTTGTACTTGGAGTCCGCCTTTTCCAGCAGATCGTCGATCGGGGGGTTGGTGATGCCCTCGGCGACGGAGCGCGTGGTGGTCACAAAGCCTCACAAATGATGGTGGATTCGGTCACGGCTGACTGCCGGACCTGATCAAGTCTACCAAGGCTTGGCACGCCGCTGCGACATCGCTGTTGATGATGGTGACGTCGAACTCGTCGGCGGCCGCCATCTCGTCGCGGGCGGTCGCCAACCGGCGGGCCCGCTCCTCGGCATCCTCGGTACCGCGTCCGAGCAGCCGGCGCTCGAGCTCGGCCTGGTTGGGGGGCGCCAGGAAGACCATCACGGCGTCCGGCATCCGGTCGCGCACCTGTCGCGCGCCTTGCAGATCGATCTCCAGCAGGGCGGGCTGCCCGGCGGCCAGCTGGGCCTCGACAGGCTCGCGCGGGGTTCCGTACCGGGCCACGCCGTGCACCACGGCCCATTCGAGCAGGCCGTTCTCGGCGATCAGGCGGTCGAACGTCTGGTCGTCGACGAAGTGATAGTGGAAGCCGTCGATCTCGCCCGGGCGCGGCCGCCGGGTCGTGACCGACACGGAGATCCAGATGTCGGGGTGGTCGTGGCGCACGCAGGCCGCCACCGTGCCCTTGCCGACCGCGGTCGGGCCGGCAAGGACGACGAGGCGGGCGCGGTGGTGCGCCTGGGGGGCGTCGGTGGATGTGGAGGGAGTGGTGAGTGGCGGGGGGAAACCGTCAGCCACGGGACCCCGCAGACTTGTCGCCCTTGCCGAACTCGCGGAGCAGTGCCTGGATCTGGTTGGCGCCCAGTCCGCGCAGCCGACGGCTGTCGGCGATGCCGATGCGATCCATGATCTCCTTGGCGCGCACCTTGCCGACGCCGGGCATCGACTGCAGGAGATCCCTGACCCTGAGCTTGGCGATGATCTCGTTGGCCTTGGATTCTTGGATGACCTCGGCGAGGGTGGCTCCGGAATTCTTGAGGCGGTTCTTCACCTCGGCTCGCAATCGACGTGCCTGAGCAGCCTTTTCGAGCGCCGCCTGACGTTGTTCCGGCGTCAAGATGGGGAGTGCCACAACTTCACCTCTCTGTTGGAAAGGAATGCGTGGTCACGTAAGGGTGATCTCACATTCCTCCTTGACATTCTTCACGACGGCCCGGCGTTGCGGGGTCGTCTTGTTGAACGCCTCATACGCGTTGTTGAGCGTCTTGAGCTGATCGGTGTCGAGCCCCTTGACCTTGGACTGGTCGGACATCTCCTCGAGCTTGACGCCGACCTTCTTCTGGGCATTCAGCACCGATGCGGTGACCTCGGCCAGCTCCGTCCAGTCCTGCTTGACGGTGGGAGGCGAGACCTTGGCGACGGACTTGAAAGCGCTGGCATACGAGCGGTAGGCCGCATTCGTGCGCTTGTCACCGAGCGAGTTGAGCGTGGTCTGCTTGTCCTTGACCGCTGCGCAGTAGGCGCTGTCGCCACCGCACGCGCTCAGGATGCCGAACGCGACCACGGTGGTGACCACGCCGACGACGGCACGCTTCATGCAGGGCTCCTTGATGAACGGTGCATCTGCAGCGAGCGTACAAGTTCAGCATTGACATCGGAGGCAGAATCGCGGAGCGCCGTCAGGTCGGGTCCGGCGGCCAGAACACCCCGGGACGTCGATGGGAGCACCTGGTCGGCGACCGCCCCGAACAGGCGCACGATGTCGTCGACGGTGCCGCCCTGGGCTCCGTACCCCGGTGCGAGCAACGGACCGTCGATGGCGAGGTCCTCGTCGGTCGACCCGATCGTGGCACCGACGACCGCACCGAACGGACCCATCGGGGTCCGGCCGGCGTTGAGCGCCTTGAGCTCGGCGAGGACGCGGCCGGCGACGGTGGTGTTGCCGACCGTGGCCGACTGGACCTCCGGCCCCTCCGGGTTCGAGGTCAGCGCCAGGACGAACACCCCGCCGTCGTTCTTCTCCGCCACCTCGAAGAACGGGCTGAGGGAACCGAAGCCGAGGAAGGGGCTGACCGTGACGGCGTCGGCGCACATGGGGCTGTCCTCGTCGAGGTAGGCCGTGGCGTACGCAGCCGCGGTGGATCCGATGTCGCCGCGCTTGACGTCGAGCACGACGAGCGTGCCGGTGTGCCGAAGATCCTGGATCGTCTGCTCGAGGACGGCCACCCCGCGTGCGCCGAACCGTTCGAAGAATGCCGACTGCGGCTTGACGAACGCCACCTGCCCGGCGAACGCCTCCACACAGGTGGCGGCGAAGCGTTCCAGTCCGTCGACGGTGTCGGGCAGGTCCCACTGCTCCAGCAACGAGGGATGCGGGTCGATGCCGAAGCACGCCGGCCCGTAGGCGTCCATGGCGGCCCGTGCTCGCGACCCGAAGCTCATGGCTGCCCCTCGCTCCGTCCCTTGTGGACGACGGCGGCCCACTCCTGCAGGGAGGTCACCTCGACACGGTGCTCGATGAGGGCCTCGATGCCCTGCACCGCGGCGGCCAGGCCCTGGACGGTGGTGATGCACGGAATGCCCTCGGCGACGGCCGCCGTGCGGATCTCGTACCCGTCCAGACGCGCACTTCCGCCGGATGTGGTGCCGTGCGGCGTGTTGATGATGAGCTGGACGTCCTGGGCCTGGATCTTCTCGACCACCGTGCTCCGCGGGGACTCCCCCGCGTCCGGCTCCTCGTGCAGCTTGCGCAGCACCGTGGCCTCCACGCCGTTGCGACGCAGCACCGAGGCCGTTCCGCTGGTGGCGAGGATCTCGAAGCCGAGGTCCGCCAGTCGCTTGACCGGGAAGACCATGTGGCGCTTGTCGCGGTTGGCGACCGACACGAACACCCGGCCCGCGGTCGGCAGCCCGTTCTGGGCTCCGGCCTGGCTCTTGGCGTACGCGATGCCGAACCCGGCGTCGATGCCCATCACCTCACCGGTGGAGCGCATCTCCGGGCCGAGCACCGTGTCGACGTACCGGCCGTCGTAGGTGCGGAACCGGTTGAACGGCATGACCGCCTCCTTGACCGCGACCGGCGCGGTGTCGGGCAGCGCTCCCCCGTCGCCCGTGGCCGGCAGCACGCCGGCCGTCCGGAGGTCGGCGATCGACTCCCCCAGCATCAGCCGCGCCGCCGCCTTGGCGAGGGGCGTGGCGGTGGCCTTGGAGACGAAGGGCACCGTGCGTGAGGCCCGTGGGTTGGCCTCGAGGACGAACAGGGTGTCGGAGGCCAAGGCGAACTGGATGTTGATCAGCCCGCGCACCCCGACGCCCTCGGCAATCGCCCGGGTCGAGGCGCGGATGCGTTCGACCTCCTCGGTCCCGAACGTGATGGGTGGCAGGACGCAGGCGGAGTCGCCGGAGTGCACCCCGGCCTCCTCGATGTGCTCCATCACGCCACCGAGAAACAGGTCCGTGCCGTCGTACAGGGCGTCCACGTCGATCTCGACGGCGTCGTCGAGGAAGCGGTCGACCAGCACCGGGTGCGCCGGGGAGATCTCCGTGGCGCGGCCGATGTAGTCCTGGAGGGTCGGCTCGTCGTAGACGATCTCCATGCCGCGGCCGCCGAGCACGTAGGAGGGCCGCACGAGGACCGGGTACCCGATCTCGTCGGCGATCCGCTTGGCACCGGCGAACGTGGTGGCCATGCCGTGCTTGGGCGCGGGGAGGCCGGCATCGGCGAGCACCTGCCCGAACGCGCCGCGCTCCTCGGCGAGGTGGATCGCTGCCGGAGAGGTACCCACGATCGGGACGCCGGCGGCTTCCAGCCCCGCGGCGAGGCCCAGCGGGGTCTGGCCGCCGAGCTGAACGATGACGCCGACGACCGGTCCGGCCTGCTGCTCGGCGTGCACGACCTCGAGCACGTCCTCGAGCGTCAGCGGCTCGAAGTACAACCGGTCGGCCGTGTCGTAGTCGGTGGAGACGGTCTCGGGGTTGCAGTTGACCATCACGGTCTCGTAACCGACCTCCGAGAGCGCCTGGGCGGCGTGGACGCACGAGTAGTCGAACTCGATGCCCTGCCCGATGCGGTTGGGACCGCTGCCCAGGATCAGGACCGCCGGCCGGGTGCGCGGCTCCACCTCGGTCTCCTCGTCGTAGGAGGAGTAGTGGTACGGCGTGCGGGCGGCGAACTCCGCCGCGCAGGTGTCGACCGTCTTGTACACCGGCCGGATGCCGAGCGCGTGCCGCACGCCGCGGACGACCTCGGGCTTGAGGTCGCGGAGGTTGCCGATCTGTTCGTCGGAGAACCCGTGCCGCTTGGCCCGCCGCAGGATCCCCGGCGTGAGCTGCGCGGCCTCGAGGACCTCCATGGCGATCTCGTTGATCATCAGGAGCTGGTCGAGGAACCACGGATCGATCGCGGTGACGTCGTGGATCTCCTCGGCCGTCGCGCCGGCGCGCAGCGCGTCCATCACCTTGCGGAGGCGACCGTCGTGCGGGACGCGGATCTCCTCCAGCAGGGCCTCCTTGTCGAGCTCGACCCACGTGTGGCTCCAGTCGAAGGGCGCCGACACGTTCTCCAGGCTCCGCAGCGCCTTCTGCAGCGCCTCGGTGAAGTTGCGCCCGATCGCCATGGCCTCCCCCACCGACTTCATGTGGGTCGTCAGCGTGGGATCGGCCGCCGGGAACTTCTCGAACGCGAACCGCGGCACCTTGACCACCACGTAGTCGAGGGTCGGCTCGAAGCTGGCCGGAGTCTCACGGGTGATGTCGTTGGGGATCTCGTCGAGGGTGTAGCCGATCGCCACCTTGGCGGCGATCTTGGCGATCGGGAATCCGGTGGCCTTCGACGCCAGCGCGCTGGACCGTGACACGCGGGGGTTCATCTCGATGACGACGATGCGCCCGTCGCGGGGGTTGACGGCGAACTGGATGTTGCAGCCGCCGGTGTCGACGCCGACCTCGCGGATGACGCCGATGGCGATGTCGCGCAGTCGCTGGTACTCCACGTCGGTCAGGGTCAGGGCGGGCGCCACCGTGATCGAGTCGCCGGTGTGGACGCCCATCGGGTCGAAGTTCTCGATCGAGCACACGATGACGACGTTGTCGGCGGTGTCGCGCATGACCTCGAGCTCGTACTCCTTCCAGCCGAGGATCGACTCCTCCAGGAGCACCTCGGTGGTCGGACTGAGCGCCAGCCCGGAGCCGGCGATGCGGTACAGGTCCGCCTCGTCGTAGGCGAGTCCGGAACCGCTGCCGCCCATCGTGAAGGACGGCCTGACCACGAGGGGGTAGCCACCGAGACCTTCGACGGCATCGAGGCAGTCCTCCATGGTGTGGCAGATGGCCGACTGCGCGACCTCGGCACCCCACTCCGGCGGAAGCTGCTCGACGATGGCCTTGAAGGTCTGGCGGTTCTCACCCTTCTCGATCGCCTCGATCGAGGCCCCGATGAGCTCGACCCCGTACCGCTCGAGCACACCGTCCTCGGCGAGCCGGATCGCCGCGTTGAGGGCCGTCTGGCCACCGAGGGTGGCGAGCAGGGCGTCGGGGCGCTCCTTGGCGATGACCATTTCGACGAACTCGGGGGTGATCGGCTCGACGTAGGTGGCGTCGGCGAACTCCGGGTCGGTCATGATCGTGGCCGGGTTGGAGTTCACCAGCACGACCCGGATGCCCTCGTCACGCAGCACCCGGCACGCCTGCGTGCCGGAGTAGTCGAACTCGCAGGCCTGCCCGATGACGATCGGACCGGAGCCGATCACGAGGACGGACCGGATGTCCTCACGCCTGGGCACGATGGGCTCCCATCAGATCGGTGAAACGGTCGAAGAGGTACGCGGCATCGTGCGGTCCGGCCGCTGCCTCCGGGTGGTACTGGACGCTGAACGCGGGCTGGTCGAGCAGGGCGAGACCCTCGACGACGTCGTCGTTCAGGCAGGTGTGCGTCACGTGCGCCGGGCCGAACGGGGTGTCGAACGTGCCCTCGAGCGGGGCATCGACCGCGAAGCCGTGGTTGTGTGCGGTGATCTCGACCTTCCCGGTGGCGCGGTCCTGCACCGGCTGGTTGATGCCTCGGTGCCCGTAGACGAGCTTGTAGGTGCCGCGGCCGAGCGCCCGGCCGAAGACCTGGTTGCCCAGGCAGATGCCGAAGAACGGGAGCCGCCGCGTGAGCGCCTCGCGCAGCACGGCCACGGCGTGGTCGGCGGTGGCGGGATCGCCCGGGCCGTTGGACATGAACAGGCCGTCGGGCTGGACGGCCATCACGTCGTCGATGGTGGCGGTGGCCGGGAGGACGTGCACCTCGACGCCGCGCTCGGCCATCCGGCGGGGCGTCATGCCCTTGATGCCCAGGTCGATGGCCGCGACGGTGAACAGCCGCCCGCCGATCGCCGGGACCACGTAGGCCTCGCTGGTGGTGACGTCGGCGAGGAAGTTCGAGCCGGCCATCTCCGGTGCCGCGGTGACGCGCTCGACCAGCGACCCGATGTCGGAGGTCTCGGAGCTGACGGCGGCGCGCATGGAGCCCCGTTCGCGCAGGTGCCGGGTGAGGGCTCGGGTGTCGATGCCGGAGATGCCGACGACGCCTTCATCGGCCAGCAGGTCGTCGAGGGATCGGGTCGACCGCCAGCTGCTGCGGACACGGGACGGGTCGCGGACGACGTAGCCGTCGACCCAGACTCGCCGGGACTCGAAGTCCTCCTCGTTGACGCCAGTGTTGCCGACGTGCGGCGAGGTCATGACGACGATCTGGCCCTTGTACGACGGGTCGGTGAGGGTCTCCTGGTAGCCGGTCATGCCGGTGGCGAACACGATCTCGGCGATCGTGGTGCCGACGGCACCGTACGCCTCGCCCCGGAAGGTGCGCCCGTCCTCCAGCACCAGGACTGCCTCGGTCATGCGTAGACCCCCTGCAGCGCGCCGTCGAGGACGGTGGGTCGGCCGCGCAGGAAGGTCGCCATGACCCGACCGGGCACGGTGAGCCCGGCGTACGGGGTGTTGCGGGACAGCGAGGCGGTGTCGGCAGCCTCGACGACCCGGGTGGTGTCCGGGTCGTGGAGCACCAGGTTGGCGGGCTCGCCGACCGCGATCGGTCGGCCTTGGCCGGTGACCCGGCCGATCTCCGCCGGTCGCGACGACATCCGTTCGGCGACCTGCGCCCAGGTGAGCAGGCCGGGATCGACCATGGTCTGCTGCACGACCGACAGGGCCGTCTCCAGTCCGAGCATGCCGAACGCGGCGGCGGCCCACTCGCACTCCTTGTCCTCCATCGGGTGCGGCGCGTGATCGGTGGCGACGACGTCGATGGTGCCGTCGGCGAGCGCTTCGCGCACCGCCTGGACGTCGTCGGCGGAGCGCAGCGGCGGGTTGACCTTGTAGATCGGGTCGTAGCTGCGCACGAGGTCGTCGGTGAGCAGCAGGTGGTGTGGGGTGACCTCGGCGGTGACGTTGATGCCCCGGCTCTTGGCCCAACGGATGATCTCGACCGACCCGCGGGTCGACACGTGGCACACGTGCAGGCGGGACCCCACGTGCTCGGCGAGCAGGACGTCGCGGGCGATGATCGCCTCCTCGGCGACCGCCGGCCAGCCGGTGAGGCCGAGCTCGCCGGAGAGCGGGCCCTCGTTCATCTGCGCGTTCTCGGTGAGCCTGGGCTCCTGGGCGTGCTGGGCGATGACGCCGTCGAAGGCCTTGACGTACTCCAGCGCGCGCCTCATGAGGACGGCGTCGGAGACGCAGATGCCGTCGTCGGAGAACACCCGGACGCCGGCGGCCGAGTCGGCCATGGCGCCCAGCTCGGCCAGCCGCTGTCCGCCGAGGCCGACGGTGACCGCGCCGACGGGTTGGACGTCGCAGTATCCGCCCTCGCGGCCCAGCCGCCAGACCTGCTCGACCACGCCGGCGGTGTCGGCCACCGGATCGGTGTTGGCCATGGCATGGACGCAGGTGAAGCCGCCTCGGGCGGCGGCGCGCGAGCCGGTGAGCACGGTCTCGGCGTCCTCGCGTCCGGGCTCACGCACGTGGGTGTGCAGGTCGACCAGGCCGGGGAGCAGGACGAGCCCGTCCGCGTCGACGACGTCGGCACCGTCGGGGGTCGTGAGGTCGGCCCCGATCTCGGTGATGAGGCCGCCGCCGACGGCGACGTCGACCACGTCCTCGCCGAGCAGTCGGGCCCGGCGGATCACCAGCGCGGTCATGCGGTCTCCTCTTCGGTCTCGGCGTCATCGCCGGCTCCGTCGGCGGCGCCGCCGAGCAGCAGGTAGAGCACGGCCATCCGGACGGCCACGCCGTTGGTGACCTGCTCGACGATGACCGATCGGGCGTGGTCGGCGACGTCGGCGCTGATCTCCATGCCGCGGTTCATCGGGCCGGGGTGCATGACGATCCCGTGGTCGGGCAATCGGTTCATCCGGGCGGTGTCGAGCCCGTAGCGCCGGCTGTACTCGCGAGCGCTCGGGAAGAACGCGGCGTTCATCCGCTCACGCTGGACGCGCAGCATCATCACGGCGTCCGACTTCTCCATCACCGAGTCGAGGTCGTACGACGTCTCGACCGGCCAGTGCTCGACGCCCACCGGCAGCAGGGTGGGCGGAGCCACGAGGGTGACGTGGGCGCCCAGCGTGTGCAGCAGCAGCGCGTTCGAGCGGGCAACCCGGCTGTGCAGCACGTCGCCGACGATCGTGACGTTCCGCCCCTCGATGTCGCCGAGGTGCCGGCGCATCGTGAAGGCGTCGAGCAACGCCTGGGTCGGGTGCTCGTGCGTGCCGTCGCCGGCGTTGATGACGGCTCCCCGGGTCCACTTGGCGTGCGCCAACCGGTGCGGGGCGCCGGAGTTGTGGTGCCGGACGATGACGGCGTCGGCGCCCATCGCCTGCAGGGTCAGCGCGGTGTCCTTGAGGCTCTCGCCCTTGGAGACGCTCGAGCCCTTCGCGGAGAAGTTGATGACGTCGGCGGAGAGTCGCTTCGCCGCGGCCTCGAAGGAGATGCGGGTGCGGGTGGAGTCCTCGAAGAACAGGTTCACCACGGTGCGGCCGCGCAGGGTGGGCAGCTTCTTGATCGGCCGACTCGCGACGGACAGCAGCTCTTCGGCGGTGTCGAGGATCCGGATGGCGTCGGTGCGATCGAGGTCGCCCGCGCTCAGCAGGTGGGTGAAGGTCATGCGGGCTCGCCCCCCTCGGTCGAGCAGATGGACACGTCGTCGACGCCGTCGCTCTCGGTGAGGGAGACCTTGACCTTCTCCGCCAGCGACGTCGGCAGGTTCTTGCCCACGAAGTCGGCCCGGATCGGCAGCTCGCGGTGGCCCCGGTCGACCAGCACGGCCAGCTGCACCGCGCGGGGCCGACCGAGCTCGTTGAGCGCGTCGAGGGCGGCCCGGATGGTGCGCCCGGAGTAGAGCACGTCGTCGACCAGCACCACGACCTTGTCGTCCACGTCGTCGGGGATGTCGGTGTGCTCGAGCGCGCGCGGGGCCTTCAGCCGCAGGTCGTCGCGGTACATCGTGACGTCCAGCGCGCCGGCGCTGATCTCGCGGCCCTCGACCTCGCCCATGCGTCGGGCGACCCGACGGGCGAGGTGGACGCCGCGGGTCGGGATGCCCAGGAGCACGACGTCGGCCGAGCCGCGGTTGCGCTCGAGGATCTCGTGCGTGATGCGGGTCAGGGCCCGGGCCATGTCGTTCTCGTCGAGAACGGTGCGGGACTGGACGAAACCGCTGTCAGGGTGGGGAGCGCCGTCGGACGCAACCATGTCTGACCTCCTTCTCCGCCTCACGGGACGGCCGTTAAAGGATGTCGAATCGTCGGTCAGCCTAGCAGCCGCCGACGGACGCACCGAGCGGCCCGCCGGGACTCCCGCAGGTGTCCGGACGGGCCGCTCGTCGTGGGCTACTTGATGAAGCCTTCCTCGGTGAGGAAGTCCTTCGCGACCTGCTCCGGCGGCAGGCCGTCAGAGCTGATCTTCGCGTTCAGCGACGCCATCGTCTCGGTCGTCAGCTTGGCGCTGAGCGGAGCCATGACCTCGAGGATCGCCGGGTACTTCTTGTCGGTCTCCTCGCGCATGACGACCGCGCCGTTGTAGAGCGGGAAGAACTTCTGGTCGTCGACGAGCGGCTTCAGTCCGAGGGCGGCGATGCGTCCGTCGGTGGTGAAGACTTCACCGAACTCGCACGTGCCCTTGTCGATCTGGGCGTAGATGACGCCGAGGCCGAGCTTCTTGACCTTGCCGGACAGCTTCATGTCGTATGCCTTCACGACGCCGGGCAGGCCGTCGGGTCGTGCGGCGAACTCGCTCTCCACACAGACCGACACGTCGTTGTCCTTGACGTACTTGGCCATGTCGGTGGTGGTCTCGAGGTTGTTCTTCTTGGCGAACTCCTCGGTGGTGGCGAACGCGTAGGTGTTGTTGAACGGAGCCGGGCTGCCCCAGACGAGGCCGTTCTTCTCCAGGTCCTCCTTCTTCACGGCATCGAACTGCTCCTGCGGGTCCTGGATCGGGTCGTCGTGCCCGAGGTAGTTGACCCAGCCGGTGCCGTTGTAGTCCCAGTAGACGTCGGTCTTCCCGGACTTCAGCGCGTTGCGGGCGGCCGTGCTGCCCTGGATGTTGGTCTTGTCGCTGACCGTCGCACCGGCAGCCTTCAGCATCTGGATCGTCAGCTGCCCGAGGAGGAGCTGCTCGTCGAACTCCTTGGAGCCGACGGCCAGGGTCGCGCCCTTGAGCGCCTCGGGGTCCACCGACCCTGCCTCGACGGCGGCGCCGCCGTCGTCGTTGCTGCCGCCGAGCCCGCAGCCGGAGAGGGTGAGGCCGAGGGCGGCGACACCCGCAATGATCGTTCGTCGTCGAAGGTGTTTCATCTGGTGACCTTTCGTCGTCGTGCGATGGCCCGCGGGGACCTAACGGATCCCGCGAGGGGTGAAGGAACGTTGGACGAGACCGCCGGCCCAGTCGACCAGCAGGGCCAGGACGGCGATGAGCAGGCTGGCCAGGACGAGCACCTCGTTGCGGCCGAGCTTGATGCTGCCGAACAACAGGCCGCCGAGACCGCCGGCGCCCACGTAGTCGCCGAAGGCGACGGTCGCCACGGCGAGGACGAGCGCCGTGCGCGCGCCGGCACCGATGACCGGGATCGCCAGCGGCAGCTCGACGCGGAACAGGACACCGGCGGGCGACATGCCCATGCCGCGGGCCGCGTCCTTGACCCCCGCGTCGACCTGCTGCAGCCCGACGATCGTGTTGCGCAGCACCGGCAGCACGCTGTACGCGGTGAGGATGCCGACCACGGCCCACAGGCCGATGTAGAAGATGCCGATGATGGCCAGCAGGCCGATGCTCGGCGCGGCCTGGCCGACGTTGGCCACGGCCAGCACGCCGGGCGCCATCCACCGCATGGGCTGGCGGGTCACCAGGACGCCGAGCGGCACCGCGATGACCATGACGAAGAACGCGATGAGCAGGCTGATCGTCAGGTGGTCCAGGGTCTGGCTCGCCACCGAGGCCGGCTCGACGGCCCGCTGCACGATGGAGTCGAGGCTGGCGGTGGACAGGTACAGGATCTCGGCCCCCAGGGCCAGCGCGCACAGGAACGGGATCAACAGGTCGCGCCAGGTGAAGACCGACCGCCCGGAGGACTGCTGGTCCGGCGTCGCCTCCATGTCGGGAGGGCCGGGTGCACCCTGCGACGAGCCGATCGACACCGCGCTCACACGGGCTCCTTGGCGGCATCGGAGGCGGCATCGGACGCGGCGGCGTCGGTGGCGGCACGGAGCTCCCGCACCTTCTCCAGGACGTCGTCGAGCGTGACGCTGCCGACGGTCTTTCCGTCCGCGACGACGTCGAGCCGATCGTGACCTTCGCCGAGCATCGAGTCCAGGACGTCGTGCAGGTTGGCGTTGATCGAGATGGTCGAGGGAGCGGCGTCCTTGCTCGACGCGGTCCGCAGGTCGACCTCGGAGAGCTTCTCCAGCCGCAGGCGCTTGAGCGTCGCTCCCCGCCCCACGAAACCGGCCACGAAGTCGTCGGCCGGGTGGGTGAGGATCTCCTGCGGAGAGGCGTACTGGGCGATCGCCGATCCTTCGCGCAGGATGGCGATGCGGTCGCCCATCTTGATGGCCTCGTCGAAGTCGTGCGTGACGAACACGATCGTCTTGCGCAGCTGCTCCTGGAGCGAGAGGAACTCATCCTGGAGCCGGCTGCGGGTGATCGGGTCGACGGCCCCGAACGGCTCGTCCATGAGCATGATCGGCGGATCGGCGGCCAGCGCACGGGCCACCCCGACGCGCTGCTGCTGGCCGCCGGAGAGCTGGCGCGGGTACCGGTGCCGGTAGTCGCCCGGTTCCAGACCGACGAGCTCGAGCATCTCGTCGACGCGGGAGCGGACCTCGGCCTTCGGCTGCTTCAGCATCTTCGGGACGAGCGCGACGTTCTGGGCGATCGTGAGGTGGGGGAAGAGGCCGACCTGCTGGATGACGTAGCCGATGGTTCGCCGCAGCTTGACGTCGTCGAGGGAGAGGACGTCCTCGCCATCGATGGTGATGCTGCCCGACGTGGGTTCGATCAGCCGGTTGATCATGCGCATCGTGGTGGTCTTGCCGCAGCCGGACGGACCGACGAACACCACGATCTCGCCCGCGGGGATCTCCAGGCTGAGGTCGTCGACCGCGGCCGTCGCGGTCCTCGGGTAGCGCTTGGTGACGTGGTCGAGGACGATCGGCACGCAGCGCGAGCGGTTGTGGTCCGGCTCGGACGGTTGGGTCGGTTCAGACACGGAGCCCCCTCGGGGTGGTGAATCGGCGGACGAGCACGAATCCGAGGTCGATCAGCAGGGCGAGGATGACCACCAGGAGCGTGCCCGCGAGCGCCTCGTTGAAGGTGTTGACCGAGCCGAGCGCGGACAGCGCGTGCAGGATTCCCTCACCCAGCCCCGGCCCGCGCACGTACGCGGCGATGACGACCAGGCCGAGCGTCAGCTGGGCGGCGACACGCACGCCGGTGAGGATCACCGGCCAGGCGATGGGCAGCTCGACCCGCACCAGGATGCTGGCGCGCGACATGCCGAGTCCGCGGGCGGCGTCGATCATGTCGGGATCGACACCCTGCAACCCGACGACCGCATTGCGCACGATCGGCAGCAGGGCGTAGAGCACGAGCACCGGGAAGGCGGTCGCGAGCCCGAGCCCGGTGATCGGGATCATCAGGCCGAACAGGGCGATGGACGGGAGCGTGAACGCCACGGAGGTCACGCTGACGGCGGCGACGGACGCCGATGCGGATCGGTAGACGGCGATCGCCAGGGCCAGGCCGATGACGGCGGCCACGAGGATCACCTGGACGGAGAGAAGGAGGTGCTGCTGGGTGTTGAAGACGAGATCGGACCGGAAAACTTTGAGGTACTCCCAGAAGGACAGTCCACCCATACGCACTCCCCCTCGACTCGGTCAGACCTCACCGTACGTGACTTGCTCGTCCACCGCGATTCAGTCGCGTCACGGCCAGTCAGGCCGGCGACGGTCGTTTGCTCGCGACGATCGCGCCGAGAACGCCGTTGACGAAGCTCGGCGACTCGTCGGTGGACAGCTCGGTCGCGAGCTCGACGGCCTCGTTCACCGCCACCGCGTCGGGGACGCCGTCGACGCACAGGATCTCGTACACAGCCACGCGCAGCAGGTTGCGGTCGACGCCGGGCATCCGGTCGAGAGACCAGCCGCGGGCGTGCTCGGCGAGCAGCTCATCGATGCGCTCCTGCTCGGCCACGACACCCTCGACCAGCTGGACGGTGTACTCGTTGACCGGCGGGTCGTTCAGCGCGAGCCGTCCGGCCAGGGAGCCTCCGGCGGCGAGCCCCTGGAGCTCGGACTCGAAAAGGATGTCGAGCGCGCGCTTGCGGGACTTGGTGCGACTGCCCATCAGCTGGACACGCGACCGAGATAGCTGCCGTCGCGGGTGTCGACCTTCACCTTTTCGCCGGAGGTGATGAACAGCGGCACGTTGATCTGCTTGCCGGTCTCCAGTCGGGCCGGCTTGGTGCCTCCGCTCGAGCGGTCGCCCTGCAGGCCCGGCTCGGTGTACTCGACGGTGAGCTCGACCGACGGCGGCAGGTCGATGTAGAGCGGCAGGCCGTCGTTGACGGCGACCATGGCCTCGCCGTTGTCGAGCAGGTAGTCCTTCGCGTCGCCGACGACCTCGTCGGACAGCGTGATCTGGTCGTAGGTCGAGGTGTCCATGAACACGTACCCGCTGCCGTCGTGGTACAGGTACTGCATGTCGCGCTTGTCGACCTGGGCGACGTCGACCTTGACGTCGGCGTTGAAGGTCCGGTCGACGACCTTTCCGGACAGCACGCTCTTGAGCTTGGTGCGCACGACGGCACCGCCCTTGCCCGGCTTGTGGTGCTGGAACCAGACGACGGCCCACAGCTGACCGTCGAGCTTGAGAACTGTGCCGTTCTTGAGGTCGTTCGTGGTGGCCATCAGGCGATCTCCAACAGGTCGGTGGTCATCGTGGTGAGCACCTCGGGGTCCCCCGGGGTCACGACGACGGTGTCTTCGATGCGCACTCCCCCGCGACCCGGCACGTAGATGCCCGGTTCCATCGTCAGGGTGGTGCGACGTGCCAGTCTACCGGCGTGGCGACGGCCGATGAACGGGTCCTCGTGGATCTGCAGGCCGACCCCATGGCCGAGGCCGGTGGTGAAGTGATCGAGCCAGCCCGCGTCGTCGAGCACCTGGCGCGCCACTTCGTCGGACTCGGCCACCGGAAGACCTTCGCGCAGCCGGTCGACCCCGGCGGCCTGCGACGCCTGAACGGCGGCGTGCACCTCCCGCTGCCACGCATCGGCGGGACCGAGCGTGACCGTGCGGGTGCAGTCGGCGTGGTAGCCGTCGACGCGGGCCCCGAAGTCGGCCTTCACGAGGTCCCCGGTCCGGAGCTCTCGGTCGGTGGGGCTGTGGTGCGGGATCGCTGAGTTCGGGCCGGACGCCAGGATCGTCTCGAACGCGATCGCCTCGGCGCCGAGGTCGAGCATCCGCCACTCCAGGTCCCGGGCGACCTCTCGCTCGGTTCGGCCCACGAGCGGGCCGGCCAGCAGCCCCTGCAACGCCTCGACGGAGAGGCGACAGGCGCGACGCAGCGCATCGATCTCGCTCTCGTCCTTCACCTCGCGCAGCGACTCCACGATCCGGCCGGCCGGGAGGAGCCGGACGTCCGCCTCGGCGAGGGCTGCGTGCGCATCGACACTCATGGTGTGGGTCTCGCACGCCCACGGGCCGGGCATCCGCGCGCTCGCCTCGCCGAGCAGGTCGCGGGAGATGACGTGCTCGACCCCCGGCACCTCGTCGGCGGCCTGGTCGCGGTACCGGCCGTCGGTCACGAAGATCCCGGTGCCGTCCGCGGCGAGCAGGAGTGCTCCGTTGGACCCGGTGAACCCGGTGAGGTACCGGACGTTGACCAGCGTGGTGACGAGAAGTCCCTCGGCCGGCAGAGCCGCGAGCGCCGCGGCGGCACGCGCGCGCCGCGCAGCCAGCTGGTCGGGAGTGGGGCCCGTCACGGCGCGAGGGCGCGGTGGGCCTCGCGCAGCAGCTGCTCGTCGGGGCCGGCCAGGACGGCCGGGTGCGCCAGGGCGTCCAGCACGACGAGCCGCAACGTGGTCCCGCGGGACTTCTTGTCCAGCCGCATGGCGGCGAGCAGGTCGTCGAAGTCGGTGTCGTCGGTGGTCGGCAGGCCGAGCAGGCGCAGGATGTCGCGGTGACGGGACAGCAGGGCGGCGTCGATGCGTCCGGTGCGGTGGGCCAGCTCGGCGACGAACACCATCCCGACCGAGATCGCCTCACCGTGGCGCAGGCGGTACCCGTGCACCCGCTCGAGCGCGTGGCCGAGGGTGTGACCGTAGTTCAGCGCCTCGCGCCCGATCGAACCCGAGGCCCCCGTCTCGTGCAGGTCGCCTGCCACGGTCGCCGCCTTGACCGCGATGCCCTTGGTGATGAGCTCGGCGACCAAGGGCGTGGCCGGGTCGAGGGCGTCATCGGGTGACGACTCCACCAGGTCGAGGATGGAGGGGTCGGCGATGAAGCCGCACTTCACCACCTCGGCCATCCCGCTGCGGATCTCCGCGACGGCGAGGGTCCGGAGGGTGTCGAGGTCGCACAGCACGCCCACCGGCTCGTGGAAGGCGCCGACGAGGTTCTTGCCGGCTGCCGTGTTGATGCCCGTCTTGCCGCCCACGGCGGCGTCGACCATGCCGAGCACGGTCGTCGGCACGTTGATGAACCGGACACCGCGCAGCCAGCTGGCCGCGACGAACCCGGCGAGATCGGTGGTGGCCCCTCCCCCGAGGCCGACGACGACGTCGGAGCGGGTGAAGCCGCTGCCCCCGAGGGCCGACCAGCAGAAGGTCAGCACGTCGGCGGACTTGGCCGCCTCCCCGTCGGGCACCTCGATCAGGTGCACCTCCAGCGCGTCCGAGACCAGGGTGGCGCGCAGCCGCTCCGCGCGGTCCCGGAGCGACGTCGGGTGGATGACGGCCAACCGGCGCGTGTCACGGCCGAGCAGGTGGCGAAGCTCCTCGGTGACCCCATGGCCGACGACGACCTCGTACGGCGAAGCGGTGCGGACCTCGATCCGAGTGGTCATGCGTCCTCCGTGATGAGGGAGAGGGCCAGGTCCGCGACCTCACCGGGATCGAGGTCGTCGGTGAGCACCGTCAGGTCGGCGACCTCCCGGTAGAGGACGCTTCGCGCGTCCATGAGCTGCTTGAGCTGGGCGCGGACGTTCCCCAGCAGCAGTGGGCGTCCCGGACCGAGACCGACACGGCGGACGGCCTGGGTCAGGCTGACGTCGAGGAACAGCACGCGATGGTCGCGCAGCAGCTCGCGGGTCCGGCTGCTGAGCACGGCGCCACCCCCGAGCGCGAGGACTCCGTCGTGCTCGGCGAGCGCCGCGGTGACGGCCTGTTCCTCGAGGGCACGGAAGTGGCTCTCGCCCTGGTCGATGAAGAGGTCCTGGATGCTGGTGCCGGCGGCCGCCGCGACGTCCTCGTCGGTGTCGCGGACCTCGACGCCGAGTCTGGCCGCGAGCTCGCCGGCCACGGTGGTCTTGCCGGCGCCCGGCGGGCCCACGATGACCACCACCGGGCGCGTGCGTGCGGTCATCGGTGCTTCAGGTTCGCCAGGTAGCCCTCGACGTTGCGTCGGGTCTCGGGCACCGAGTCGCCGCCGAACTTCTCGACCACCGCCTCGGCGAGGACGAGCGCGACCATGGCCTCGGCGACGATGCCGGCAGCCGGGACGGCGCACACGTCGGAGCGCTGGTGGTTGGCCTTCGCCTCCTCGCCGGTCTCGAGGTCGACGGTGCGCAGGGCGCGCGGAACGGTGGATATCGGCTTCATCGCCGCCCGGACGCGCAGCAGCTCGCCGGTGGACATGCCTCCCTCGGTGCCGCCGGAGCGGCCGGACACCCGGCGGATGCCCCAGCCTCCGTCGGACGTCTCGGTGGGCACGATCTCGTCGTGCGCCAGGGAACCGCGGGTGCGGGCGAGCTCGAACCCGTCGCCGACCTCGACGCCCTTGATGGCCTGGATGCCCATCAGGGCGCCGGCGAGCCGCGAGTCGAGTCGTCGGTCCCAGTGCGTGTGCGAGCCGAGACCGGGCGTGAGGCCGTCGACGACGACCTCGACGACGCCACCGAGCGTGTCGCCGTCCTTGTGCGCGGCGTCGATCTCGGCGACCATCGCGGCGCTGGCGTCGGGGTCGAAGCAGCGCACCGGGTCGGCGTCGAGCGCCTCCAGGTCGTCGCGCAGCGGTACGACTCCGGCCGGTGCGCGGACCGTGCCGAGCTCGACCACGTGCGAGACCAGGGTGGCGCCGGTCGTCTGCTCGACGAACTGGGCGGCGATCTCGCCCAGGGCGACCCGCGCGGCCGTCTCACGTGCGCTGGCCCGCTCGAGCACGGGTCGAGCCTCGTCGAACCCGTACTTCTGCATGCCGACGAGGTCGGCGTGGCCGGGTCGCGGACGCGTCAGGGGTGCGCCGCGCTTCAGGCCGGCGAGGGTCTCGGCGTCGACGGGGTCGGCCGCCATCACCTGCTCCCACTTGGGCCACTCGCTGTTGCCGATGCGCAGGGCGATCGGACTCCCCAGGGTCGAGCCGTGGCGGATGCCGCCGACGATCTCGAGCTCGTCCGCCTCGAAGCTCATCCGAGCGCCGCGGCCGTAGCCCAGACGACGCCGGGCGAGGGCCGCCTGGATGTCCTTGCTGGTCACCTGCACGCCCGCCGGCAGTCCTTCGAGGACGGCGACGAGTGCGGGGCCATGTGATTCACCGGCGGTCAGCCAACGGAGCATGCGCAGATTCTCCCACGCGGACACCGACGGGCGTGACAGCGCCGACTCATAGCGGCCAGATCGACGGACCCCAGGCGGCACCGACGATCGCGGCGACCACCATGTACGGGCCGAACGCGAATCCCTTGCGGTCGACCCAGCCGAGCTTGGCCATGACCAGACCCCCGACCGCACCGAGCACGAAGCCGCCGTACGTGCCGGTCAGCGTCTCGGCAGCCCCGAGGGCGCCCAGCGCGAGCCCGATGACCGCGGAGAGTCGCACGTCGCCGTAGCCGAACGAGCCGCCCCCGAACAGGCGTCCGAGCTGGTGGATGAGCCAGAACACCCCGAACACGACGACGTTTGCGACGAGGCCCTGGACCAGGACGCTCCAGTCATCGAGCAGCAGCGCCCCCACCGCGACGAGCGCCAGGGTGATCACGTACGTCGGGGCCACGAGCAGGAACGGCAGCAGCTTCGTCCGCCAGTCGACGTAGGCCAACCACGTGCCCACACCGGCGAGCACGACCCACACGGGGACGAGCTCCACCTCGATGCGCCACGCCACGAGGGCCGCCATGGCGGCCGCCGGGACGGCGAACCACCAGGCGAGGTGCGGGAGGCGGGCCATCTCGGCGTAGGTGACCTTGCCGGCGTCCGGGTCGACCGGCTCGGGCAGGCGGGCGAGCACCAGCGGACCGGCGGCAGCGATGAGCGCCGCCGCGGAGGCCGCGACCGCGACGACCACGGCCGTCACGACGTGGTGCGATCGGCCTCGGGCGTCTCGACCTGCCTGTCGGCTTCCAGCGCGGCCACGGCCGCCCGGCGCAGCAGGTCCGGATCGACGTCGTGGCCGGTCATGAGGGTGACCTGGGCCGAGGCCTGGTGGGCCAAGAGGTCGAGGCCGGTCACGGCCGTGAGCCCGGCGTCACGAGCCGCTGTGACGAGCGGGGTGGGCCATGGGTCGTACGCGACGTCGAACACCGCTCGCGCCGACTCGACCAGCTCGTGCGAGCGGGCGCCGACGGCGTCGCCTGGAACGGTCGAGACCAGCAGGTCGACCTTCTCCAGCAGCGGATCGTCGAACGACAGGACGGTGACGTCGAGACCCGATTGTCGTGCGGTCTGAAGGGCGCCGTCGGCCCTCGCGACGTCGCGCACGACGAGCTCGAGGCGGGCCAGGCCGAGCATGGCCAAGGCACGGGCCACCGAGGTGGCGGTGGCGCCGCCCCCGACGAGGCGGGCGCTGCGCAGGCCACCGAGCCCCTGCTCCTGCAACGCCGCCATCACGCCGGGAACGTCGGTGTTGTCGCCGACGCGGCGCCCCTCGCCCGGATCGAGAAGGATGGTGTTCACCACGCCGACCGCCAAGGCGGTCGGGCTGCACGCGTCGACCAGTCCGACCGCAATCCGCTTCAGGGGCATCGTCAACGAGAGCCCGCGCCACTGGTCGTCGAGCCCGTCCAGGAACGCCGGAAACCGTTCGTCGTCGAGCTCGATCGCCTCGTACGTCCAGTCCAGACCGAGCTCGGCGTAGGCAGCCCGGTGCATGACCGGTGAGAGCGAGTGGGCGATCGGCGACCCGAGCACGGCGCAGCGCATCAGCAGACGTCGGTGCTCTGGCAGTATTCGCGCAGCTGCTCGACGGCCTTGTTGTGCTCGGCCAAGGTGTCGGAGAACACCGTCTCGCCGGTCTCCAGGTTCACCGCGACGAAGTACATCCACGAGCCCTCGGCCGGGTTGAGGGCGGCCTTGATGGTCTTCTCCCCCGGTGAGCCGATCGGTCCGGGCGGCAGGCCGGTGTTCTGGTACGTGTTGTACTCCGAGGGGTCGGCGCGCTCCTCCGGCGTCGTGAACACGTCGCCCTCGCGCTTGCTGACGTACGACACGGTGGAGTCGAGCTGGAGGGCCTGATTGGCCTTGAGCCGGTTGTACAGAACCCGTGCCACCTTCGGATAGTCCTCGTCCTTCTTCGCCTCGTACTCCAGGATGCTGGCGACGGTGAGCACCTCCTCGCCGGTGAGTCCGAGCGCCTTCGCCCCCGCGTCGATGTCCAGGGACTGGGAGACCTCGATGGTCTTGGCGACCATCTGGCGCAGCAGGTCGGTGGCGGAGGTGCCGGGCTCCACGACGTACGTGGCCGGGAACAGGTAGCCCTCGGGGTTGAGGTTCGCCTCCGCCGGGAGCCCCAGCTTCTTGGGCTTGTCGAGAGCGGCCGTGAGCTCGTCCTCGGTGAGGTCCGACCCCTTGGCGATGAGGGTGACGATCTGGCCGACCCGGGCGCCCTCAGGAACGGTGACCTTGCCCTCGACCCGGTTCTTGCTGTCGACGAGCGCGTCGAGAGCGGCCTTGGCCGACATCTGCTTGTGCAGCTGGTAGAAGCCCGGCTGGATCGTCTGGGCGCGGTTGTCGACCAGCGACAGCTGGTAGAAGGCCTCAGCGCTCTTCACGACGTCCTTCGACGCCAGTGCGTCGGCGATCTGCTGCCCGTTGGCCCCGGCCACCACCTCCACCACGACGCTGCCAGAACCTTGACCGGTGTAGTCGGCCGGGCCGCCGAGCATGTCCTTGACCTTGACGAATCCGTAGACGATTGCGGCCACCACCAGCAGCAGGACGAACAGGCGCACCAGGCCCTTCACCCGGGACGGACCGCGGCGCTGGGCCCGGCGGTGTCCGGAGGGGCGTCCGCCCCCACCAGTCATCATGTCGATTCCGCTGTGGCTCATCGCGTCCTCACCAGACCTCACCCGGGGCGGTCCCGCGCGGACCCCGCGTCATCGCGCGAACGGCGGGGCCAGGACAACCGCACCTCGCAGCGGGCGTCCGCAGTCATCGTAGACAAGCAGCGGACGACCGGACCCATCCGGTCCACAGCAGCGTACCCAGCCGCGTCCGAGGTGTAGACAGCCGAAATGTTGCCCTGCGAAACTGACGACATGTTCTGGGTGGGCCGTTACGCAGCCGTGGCCGTCCTGCTGATCGTCGCGGCATGTTCGGGTGGCCAGGGCGCCTCGAAGGCGGACGGCTCCGGCCAGGCGCGCTCGAGTGCCGTCCCGACGACGTCGATCGACGCATTGCCGCCGGTCACGTCCTTGAAGGACGCGAACGCCACACGCCTCAAGGTCCCCGGGGAGGTCGACTGGATCATCACGGCCGGCGGTGACGCGTGGGCGACCACCGAGGCGCCGGCGGTGCGTCGCTTCGACGGCCGGTCCGCCCGCCCCAAGGGCAGCACCAGCCTTCCGGACGACGTCTGTTCAGCGATGGACGCCGCCGAGGGATCGGTGTGGGTCGCTGCCTGCGCCTCAGCTGTTCTGGTGCGGGTCGACGACCGCGACGGTTCGATCCAGGCTCGCGTCGAGGTCGGTCAGCGAAAGCTCCAGTACGAGGGATCGGTCGGCGCCGGCGAGGGCGCCGTCTGGGCGTTGTCCGTGAGTCCGAAGCCGACCCTCTACAAGGTGGACCCGGGCACGAACCGCGTGGTCGACACCTTCCCGGCTCCGGAGGAATCGGCCGGAGTGCGAGCCGGACTCGGTCACGTGTGGATCACCGACTCGGTCAACGACGAGCTCGTCGCCCTCGATCCCGGCAACGGGGAGGAGACCGGGCGGGTGCAGGTCGGTCCGGGCGTCCGATTCCTTGCTGTGGGCGAGGGAGCCGTGTGGGTGCTCAACCAGGTGGATGCCTCGGTCACGCAAGTCGACCCCAAGACCCTGAAAGCCGTCCGCAAGATCGTGGTCGGCGAACAACCCGTCGACGGCGGAGACCTCGCGGTCGGCGGCGGGTTCGTCTGGGCACGCATCACCGACGCCCTCGTCGCCCAGATCGACCCCGGCTCCGGGAAGGTGGTGGCCAGGTTCGGCACCCCGGCAGGGAGCGGCAGCGTGGCAGCAGACGCTGACGCCGTGTGGATCACTGCGCACGACGTCGCCTCCGTGTGGCGGATTCCGCTCCACTAGCGGGAGTACGTGCTCACCAGACCTCACCCGGAGCAGTCCCGCGCATTCGCTCGGCATCCAGGGCTGTCTGGAGGATCACCGTGGCTGCGGCCTGGTCGATGATGGCGCGCTTGCCGGCGCCGGACCGCCCGCTCTCCCTGAGCTGACTGTCCGCAGTCATCGTGGACATGCGTTCGTCGACCAGCCGGACGGGCACGGGTGCGATCGCGTCGCGCAGGTCGGTGGCGAAGGTCCGGACCTTCACGGCAGCGGGCCCTTCGCGTCCCGACAACGACAGCGGGAGACCGACCACGCACTCCAGTGCATCGTGGTCCGCGACGATCGACGCGAGCCGCGCCACGGCACCGGGACCTGCTGCGACGGTCTCCAGCGGGGTGGCGAGCATGCCGTCCGGATCGCTCACGGCGACGCCGATCCGCACGTCACCGACGTCGACAGCCACCCGGCGACCGCGGCGCACGCTCAGCGCGTCCCGCTCGCGAGGTGGGCCTGCACCGCGGTGAGCGCGGCCTCGATGCCCCCGACATCGGTTCCTCCACCTTGCGCGACGTCGGGCTTGCCGCCGCCCCGTCCGCCGAGGTGCCCCACCGCGACGTCCAGCAGGGCGTTGGCTGCGATTCCCCGCTCGCGTGCCTCGGCGTTCGTCGCCACGACGATGGACGGCTTGCCGTCTGCGGTGCCGACGACCACCACGACCGCCGGGCCGCCCTGGAGGCGACCGCGCACGTCGAGGGCGATCGACCGCACGTCGGCGCCACCGGCGCCCTCGGCGCGGTGACCCACGAACGAGATGCCGTCGACCTCCACGGCCTGGGCCGCGAGGTCGGCCGAGGCGCCCACGAGCTGCGCCGACCGGAGCCGTTCCAGCTCCTTCTCGGTCGTGCGCAGGCGGTCGACGAGCTTCTGCACCTGGGCCGGCACGTCGGTGGGGCTGGCCTTGAGCATCGTGCTGAGCTGATGGACGAGGTCGCGCTCGCGGGCGAGGTAGCGGAAACCCTCCAGTCCGACCACGGCCTCGACGCGCCGGTTCCCCGCTCCGACCGAGCTGTCGGAGGTCACGACGACCGTGCCGATCTGGGAGGAGCGCTCGACGTGCGTTCCGCCGCAGAGCTCGCGCGACCAGGGGCCGCCGATCTCGACGACGCGCACGTCCTCGCCGTACGTCTCACCGAACAGGGCGAGGGCACCGAGCTCCTTGGCCCGGTCGAGCGGCATGACCGACGCCGAAACCGGGAGGTCCTCGCGCAGTGCGCGGTTGGACACCTCCTCGACGTCGTGGACCTGCTCGGCGGACAGCGCGCCGTTCCAGCCGAAGTCGAGACGCAAGTACCCGGGACGGTTGTAGGAGCCGGACTGCAGCGCCGTGGGGCCGAGCACCTCACGCAGCGCAGCGTGCACGACGTGGGTGCCGGAATGGGCCTGCCGGGCGCCGGTGCGCCACTCCGGGTCGACCTGCGCCTCGACGGTGGCGTCGACCACCAGCTCACCGTCCAGGACGCGGACCTGGTGGACGACCAGGCCGCGCAGAGGCCGCTGCACGTCGAGCACCTCGGCCCGGCCTGCCCCGGAGCCCGGGCTGTCCCAGGTGATCGTGCCGGCATCGGCGTTCTGGCCGCCGGACTCGGCGTAGAACGGGGTGCGATCGAGCACGACCTCGCCGACGCTGCCGGCCGTGAGCGCCGGCGTCGTCGTGCCCTCGGTCATCAGGGCCAGGACGCGGGACTCCGTCGAGAGGGTCGTGTACGCCTGCCAGTCGGTGGGACCGTGGGCGTCGAGGGTGCCCCGGTAGACGCTGGTGTCGGCGTGGTGCCCCTTCTTGGACTTCGCGTCGGCCTTCGCGCGCGCACGCTGCTCCCCCATGAGCGCGCGGAAACCGTCTTCGTCGACGCTGAGCCCCTGCTCAGCGGCCATCTCGAGGGTCAGGTCGATCGGGAAGCCGTACGTGTCGTGCAGGGCGAACGCCTGGTCGCCGGAGAGCTGGGTGGCGCCGCGCTGCTGGGTCTTGGCCGCGGCGAGGTCGAAGATCTGCGTGCCCTTGTCGAGCGTCTGGCGGAACGACTCCTCCTCGGCGTACGCCACCTGGGAGATGCGGGCGAAGTCGCGCTCGAGCTCGGGGTAGGACTCCTTCATCCGGTCCAGACTGACCGGGAGCAGCTCGGGCAGGGCCGGGTCGTCGTACCCGAGCAGACGCATCGAGCGCACCGCCCGGCGCAGCAGCCGGCGCAAGACATAGCCGCGGGACTCGTTGCCGGGAGTGACTCCGTCGCCGATCAGCATGAGTCCGCTCCGGACGTGGTCGGCGATGACCCGGAACCGGACGTCGTCGTCGTGGTCGGCGCCGTAGCGACGGCCGGTGAGCTCGGAGGCTCGCTCGATGACGGGGAAGACCTCGTCGATCTCGTAGAGGTTGTGCTTGCCCTGGAGCAGGTACGCCACCCGCTCCAGGCCCATGCCGGTGTCGATGTTCTTGCTCGGCAGCGGGGCGACGAGGTCGAAGTCGTCCTTGGCGCGGACGTCGGTGATCTCCTCCTGCATGAACACGAGGTTCCAGATCTCCAGGAAGCGGTCCTCATCGACGACCGGGCCGCCGTCGGGGCCGAACTCCGCCCCGCGGTCGACGTAGATCTCGCTGCACGGACCGGCCGGACCGGGGATGCCCATGTGCCAGTAGTTGTCGAGCAGACCGCGGCTCTGGATACGTTCGTCGGGCAACCCCGCGACCTTCTTCCAGAGCTGGCGCGCCTCGTCGTCGGACTCGAGCACCGTGACCCAGATCGTGGCCGGGTCGATGCCGTAGCCGCCGTCGTCGAGCGAACCGGTGATCAGGCTCCACGCCAGCTCGATCGCGCCTTCCTTGAAGTAGTCGCCGAAGGAGAAGTTGCCGTTCATCTGGAAGAAGGTGCCGTGTCGGGTGGTCTTGCCGACCTCCTCGATGTCGAGCGTGCGGACGCACTTCTGCACGCTGACGGCGCGGTCGAACGGCGGCGTCTCCTGCTGCAGGAAGTACGGCTTGAACGGCACCATCCCCGCGTTGACGAAGAGCAGGTTCGGGTCGTCGAACAGCAAGGGAGCCGACGGCACCACGGTGTGTCCGGCGTTCTCGAAGTGGGCGAGGAAGCGTCGGCGGATCTCCGCGGTCTGCATCAGGGGACGTCTCTCCGTGTGGTGGTGGTTTGGTGGGTGTCGAGGCGTTCGGCGACCTCGTGCTCGTGCTCGGCCATGCCCTCGCGCAGCTCGGCGGCGAACGCGCGCCAGCCGAGCCCGAGCGCCGCGGCCTGGTCGATGAGCCCCGGCATCGACAGTCGGTACGCGGCTCGCCTGGCCTTCACCGAGGCGTAGACCCCGGCCGCGGTGCCGGCGGCGAACCAGACGGTGCGGCCCCTCACTGCTCGATCCTCGTGGTGGAGGACATCGGCCGATGGCCGGACTCGATCTCGGCGATCCACGGCTCGACCCGCCAGTCGCCGGGTGTTTGCGGGTGGGCCGCACGCACGGCGCGGCGCCCAGCGGTGAGCCGCTCGCGACGTCGGCGCCGGTACTCCCGACGCATCAGCGCGAGGATGCGGTCGCGGCTCTCCATGCGCAAAGCATGGGACAGACCGTGGACGAGGATGCCCAGCCGTACCTGGGGACGGCTCAGCGCGGTGTTGACCACCTGCTGGCGCGTCGGTGGGACGACCACGCGGCCCTCGATCTCTCGGGCCACGAGCGACTGGGGCCGGACGGGCACCACGTCGACCCGGATGTCGGGGTCGAACGGCACCAGGGCCGACGATGCCGTCGGCCCGGAACGGGCCGTCGGAAGCAGCCGTTCGGTGGGCCCGCTGCGCGCGGCTCGCACGGCCACGACGGCAGCCCCGACCGCCACCACCGCGAGCAGCGCGGTGACGACGAGAAGCAGGACGTCCGTGGGCACGGTACGAGGTTACTCGCAGCCGCAGGGCGGCCCGCGGGGTCCCGAAGCGGTCGGGACCGGAGGTTCGCCACCCACAGGCGGACGGGCCGTGCGGAGACGGTGATTCCTAGTCGCGGCGACTGCGCAGGATGGTCCGGATCCGCTCGAGGCGCTCGGCGATCGCGGCCTCGGCCCCGTGCTCGCCCGGCTCGTAGTAGATGGCGCCGTCGACGTCGTCGGGTGCGTACTGCTGCCCGGCGACGCCGCGCGGGTCGCTGTGGGCGTACAGGTAGTCGTGTCCGTGGCCGAGCTTCTTGGCACCGGCGTAGTGGGCGTCGCGGAGCGCGGGCGGCACCGCGCCGATCTTGCCGTCGCGGACGTCGGCCTGCGCGGCGTCGATGGCCCGGATGACCGCGTTGGACTTCGGTGCCGTGGCCAGGGCGATGACGGCGTGGGCGAGGGTGAGCCGCGCCTCGGGAAAGCCGATCAGCGCCACCGCCTGGGCCGCCGCGACGGACGTGGGCAGCGCAGTGGGATCGGCCAAGCCGATGTCCTCACTGGCGAGGATCATCAGTCGGCGTGCGATGAACCGTGGATCCTCGCCGGCCTCGACCATCCGGGCGAGGTAGTGCAGGGCGGCGTCGACGTCCGAACCACGGATGGACTTGATGAAGGCGCTGATGACGTCGTAGTGCTGGTCGCCCTGGCGGTCGTAGCGGACCGCCGCCTTGTCGACCGCGAGCGCGGCGTCCTCGACGTCGATCTCGGTCTTGCCCTGGGTCGTCGCGGCTCCGGCGGCGGCCTCGAGGTAGGTCAGCACCCGGCGTCCGTCGCCGCCCGCGAGGCGCACCAGGTGACTCTTGGCGTCCTCGGTCAGGGTGACGGTGCCGCCCAGGCCGCGCTCGTCCTTGAGCGCGCGGTCGACGAGCACGCCGATGTCGTCGTCGGTCAGCGACTCCAGCGTCAGCAGCAGGGAGCGCGACAGCAGGGGCGAGATGACGCTGAAGTGCGGGTTCTCGGTGGTGGCGGCGACGAGCGAGACCCAGCGATTCTCGACTCCGGGCAGCAGCGCGTCCTGCTGGGACTTGCTGAATCGGTGGACCTCGTCGACGAACAGGACCGTCTCGATGCCGCTCTGCGCCAGCGCGCGGCGGGCGCCGGCGATCGTCTCGCGGACCTCCTTGACGCCGGCCGACACCGCGGAGACCTCGACGAACCTGCGGTCGGTGTGCGCGCTGAGCAGGCTCGCGATGGTGGTCTTGCCGGTGCCAGGCGGCCCCCACAGCAGGATCGTGAGCGGCTGGTTGCCGTCGACCATCTGGCGCAAGGGCGATCCGGGGGCCAGCAGGTGCTGCTGGCCGACGAGCTCGTCGAGCGACTGCGGCCGCATCCGCACCGCCAGCGGCGCCGACGCATGCGTGTTGCCCGACAGGCTCCCGCCCCCCGTGCCCGTGGAGGGGGGCGCCTCAGGAAGGTCGAACAGTCCGTCGTCGATCACCCCCCGAGCCTATTCCGCCGCGACGACACGATCCCCCCGGTCCCTCCCCCGCGGCCTGTCGCCGGCGTCCCGCGGTTTACCAGGTTATGTAGGGAAGTTGACACTCCTCCGGGCAAATTTGCCCACAGATGTGAAGGTTTGCCTCGGTACGTGGACCGCGGCCGTCGGTTTGCCTACTTAACCTGGTAAACCGTCAGCCGGAGCGGACGCGTCAGCCGGGCCGGACGGCTCGGGCGGGGCGTCGACGCCGGCGTCCTTGCGCTGCTCCGGGGTGATGGGGGCGGGGGCGGCGGTCAGGGGGTCGAAGCCGCCGCCGGACTTCGGGAACGCGATGACGTCGCGGATGGAGTCGGCGCCGCTGAGCAGGGCGCAGATGCGGTCCCAGCCGAACGCGATGCCGCCGTGCGGCGGGGCGCCGTACTTGAACGCGTCGAGCAGGAACCCGAACTTCTCCTGCGCCTCGTCCTCGGCCAGGCCCATGATCGCGAAGACGCGCTTCTGCACGTCCTCGCGGTGGATACGGATGGACCCACCACCGATCTCGTTGCCGTTGCAGACGATGTCGTAGGCCCAGGCCAGCGCGTTGCCGGGATCGGTGTCGAAGGTGTCGAGGTCCTTCGGTGACGTGAACGCGTGGTGCACCGCGGTCCACGATCCGGACCCGACGGCGACGTCACCGGCGGCGGTGGCCTCGGTGGCCGGCTCGAACAACGGTGCGTCGACGACCCACAGGAAGTTCCAGGCCGACTCGTCGATCAGGTCGCCGCGGCGCCCGATCTCCAGCCGCGCGGCGCCGAGCAGCGCTCTCGTCGACTTGACCGGGCCGGCACCGAAGAAGACGCAGTCGCCCGGCTCGGCGCCGACGTGTGCGGCCAGACCGGCGCGCTCGTCGTCGCTGAGGTTCTTCGCGACCGGACCACCGAGCTCACCGTCGTCCTGCACCAGCACGTAGGCCAGGCCCTTGGCGCCACGCTGCTTCGCCCAGTCCTGCCAGGCGTCGAGCTGCCGACGCGGCTGCGACGCCCCACCGGGCATCACGACGGCGCCGACGTAGTCGGCCTGGAAGACGCGGAACGGCGTGTCTGCGAAGTACTCGGTGCACTCGACCAGTTCCAGGCCCATCCTCAGGTCGGGCTTGTCGGTGCCGAAGCGACGCATCGCCTCGGCGTAGGTCATGCGCGCCAGCGGAGTCGGCACCTCGACGCCGATCAGGCGCCACAGCGCGACGAGGATCTCCTCGGCGAGCTCCAGCACGTCGTCCTGCTCCACGAAGCTCATCTCGACGTCGAGCTGGGTGAACTCCGGCTGGCGGTCGGCGCGAAAGTCTTCGTCCCGGTAGCAGCGCGCGATCTGGTAGTAGCGCTCCATCCCGGCGACCATCAGGAGCTGCTTGAACAGCTGCGGGCTCTGCGGCAGCGCGTACCAGCTGCCGGGCCTGAGCCTGGCGGGCACCAGGAAGTCGCGGGCCCCCTCGGGCGTCGAGCGGGTGAGGGTCGGCGTCTCGATCTCCACGAAGTCGTGGGTGTCGAGCACGGCCCGTGCTGCGCGGTTGACGTCGCTGCGGAGCCTGATGGCCGCAGCCGGTTCGGTGCGTCGCAGGTCGAGATAGCGGTGCTTGAGCCGCACCTCCTCCCCCACGTCGATGTGGTCGTCGATCGGGAACGGGAGCGGTGCCGCGGCGCTGAGGATCTCGACGTCCTCGGCGACCACCTCGATGCTGCCGGTGGGGATGCCGGGGTTCTCGTTGCCCTCGGGCCGCTGCTGCACGGTGCCGGTGACCTTGAGGCAGAACTCCGACCGGAGCTGGTGGGCGACGTCTTCGCGCACGACCACCTGCACGACGCCGGACGCCTCCCGCAGGTCGATGAAGGCGACTCCGCCGTGGTCGCGTCGCCGTGCCACCCATCCGGCGAGGGTGACCTCGTCACCGACGTTCTCGGCGCGAAGGCTTCCGGCGTCGTGGGTGCGGATCACGAGTGCTGCTCCTCGGTGCTGGGTGACTGGATGCGGGGTCGAAGGTCGTCGGCGGGTGGATCCCAGGTGTCCGGATCGGCCTCGGACTGGTCGCCGGAGCGGATGTCCTTGACCTGGTGCGGCTCGCCCTCCTCACTGGAAGGGAACCAGACGAACGGGATGCCCCGCCGCTCGGCGTACCGGATCTGCTTGCCGAACTTCTGGGCCGCGGCGGCGACCTCGGCGGGGATGCCGCGCTCCCGCAGCCGGGTGGCGACGTCGGTGCTGGCTGCGCGCGATTCCTCATCGACGAGCGCGACGAGCACGGCGGACGGCACGGAACGGTCACTGGTCAGGCCGTCGGCCAGCAGTGGCATGACCAGTCGGGAGACGCCGAGCGAGATGCCGACACCGGGGTACGTGCTGCGGGCGTCGGAGGCGAGCTCGTCGTACCGGCCGCCGGAGCAGATCGATCCGAGGTGCTCGTAGCCGGCCATCCGGGTCTCGAACACGGTGCCGGTGTAGTAGTCGAGCCCGCGGGCGATGCGGAGATCGGCGACGACCGTCACCCCGTCGACGGGTCGTGCGGCGCCGACGACCTGGGCCAGCTCGTCCAGCCCGGTGTCCAGCAGCTCGTGCGTGACGTCCAGCGCCCGGACCCGCTCGATGAACGAGGTGTCGGGCGTGGAGATCTCGGCGAGGGCCAGGCACGACTCGGCCTGCTCCCGGGAGAGGCCGAGCTCGACGAGCTGGGTGGCCACAGCCTCGGACGGCACCTTGTCGAGCTTGTCGACGACCTGCATCACGGCGGGCGGGTCGGTGACGCCGAGCCCGCGGTAGAACCCCTCGAGCACCTTGCGGTTGCTGATCTGCAGCGTCAACGGCGGCACCGGCAGGCCGGCGAGCGCCTCGGCCATGACCTGGGCGATCTCGACGTCGAAGTGGAACGGCAGGTCGTCCTTGGCGATGATGTCGATGTCGGCCTGGGTGAACTCGCGGAAGCGCCCTTGCTGCGGTCGCTCCCCGCGCCAGACCTTCTGGATCTGGTAGCGGCGGAACGGGAAGTCCAGCTGACCGGCGTGCTCCAGGACGTACCGAGCGAACGGCACGGTCAGGTCGAAGTGCAACCCCAGATCAATGGTTGCGTCATCTCCATCAGTCGCATGAAGACGCCTCAGACCGTAGACCTCCTTGTCGATGTCGCCCTTGCGCAGGAGCGTCTCGGTGGTCTCGACCGCGCGGGTCTCGATGTTCGCGAACCCGTGCAGCTCGAAGACGCGACGCAGGTGGTCGAGCACCTGCAGCTCGACGTGCCGCTCGGCCGGCAGCAGCTCGGGGAACCCGCTCAGCTTCGTCATGCCGACAGCTCCGCGAGGAACGGGTTCGTCGCTCGCTCACGGCCGATGGACGTCTGCGGGCCGTGCCCGGGCAGCACGACGATGTCGTCGGCCAGCGGCAGCACGCGGTCGCGCAGGCTCGCCTGCATCTGCGGGTGCGAGCCGCCGGTGAGGTCGGTGCGGCCGATCGATCCGGCGAACAGGAAGTCGCCGGAGAACATCAGCTCCGAGACGTCTTCGGGGCCGTCGTAGGCGATCCGGAAGACCACCGTGCCGGGCGTGTGGCCGGGAACGTGGTCGACGGTGAACGTGAGCCCGTCGACCTCGATGGACGCACCGTCGACGGCGTCGCGGACGTCGTCGGGCTCCACGAACTCCGGCACGTCGGCCATGCCGAGCTGCATGCGCAGCATCGCGGCCGACTCCCCCGAGATCGCCGCCATCGGGTCGGAGAGCAGGTGCCGGTCGGCCGGGTGGATCCACACCGGGCAGCCGTACTCGCGGGCGACGTCCTGGGCGCACCACATGTGGTCGAAGTGGCCGTGCGTGACGAGCACGGCCTGTGGGGTGACGTTGTGCTCCGAGACCACGGCGTGGACCCCGTCCATCGCATCCATGCCGGGATCGACGAGGGCGCATCCGGTGCCAGGTCCCCGGGAGACCACGTAGCAGTTGGCCTGCAGCGGACCGGCCGGGAAAGAGGTGAGGAGCACGACCGACAGGGTACGCGACCGAGCGCGATCACCCCGAACCCACCGGTGCCGTCGTCGCCGCCGTCGCGCGGGCCTCGTGGTGCCCGTCCAGCCCGTGCCCTCCTAGACTGTGGGCCATGAGTTCCACCGCCGAGCACCCGTGGGGTCGCGTAGACGCCGAGGGCACCGTCTACGTCAAGACGTCCGACGGCGAGCGGGTCATCGGGCAGTGGCCCGGTGGCGACCCTCAGGAGGCGATGGCGCTCTACACCCGCCGCTTCGAAGGCCTCGAGATCGAGGTCGACCTGCTGGAGAAGCGCCTCGCGAACGGGACGCTCAGCCCCGACGACGGCACCAAGGCCGTCACGACCGTCCGGAAGCAGGTCACCGGCGCCCAGGCTCTCGGTGACCTCGACTCGCTGCTGGTCCGCCTCGACGCGCTCGCGCCGGTGATCGAGAAGCAGCGCGAGGAGCGCAAGGCTGCCCGCGCCGTCAAGTCCGCCGAGGCGCTCACCACCAAGACCAGGATCGTCGAGGACGCCGAGAAGATCGCCGCCGGCAACGACTGGCGCGGCGGCGCCGACACGCTGCGAGCGCTGCTGGATGAGTGGAAGGCCCTCGCCCGGCTCGACCGCAAGACCGACGACGCCCTGTGGCACCGCTTCAGCACTGCGCGCACCAGCTACACCCGCCGCCGCAAGGCCCACTTCGCCGAGCAGCACACTCAGCGCGAGGCCGCGCAGTCGGTGAAGGAGAAGCTCATCGTCGAGGCCGAGGAGCTGTCGTCGTCGACCGACTGGGGGCCGACGTCCGGCAAGTACCGCGACCTGATGACCCGCTGGAAGGCGGCCGGCAGCGCCCCGCGCAACGTCGAGGACAAGCTGTGGAAGCGCTTCCGCACTGCCCAGGACGCCTTCTTCACCGCACGCGACGAGGCCAACGCCGCGCTCGACCAGGAGTACGAGCAGAACGCCGTCGTCAAGGACCAGATCCTCATCGAGGCGGAGAAGCTGCTCCCCATCACCGACCTGGACGCCGCGCGCCGGGCCTGGCACGGCATCGCCGATCGGTGGGAGGCGGCCGGCAAGGTGCCCCGCGGCCGCGTCAAGGAGATGGAAGGCCGGTTGCGCACCGTCGAGCAGGCCATCCGCGCGGCCGGCGACCAGGAGTGGACTCGCACCGACCCGGAGAAGTCGGCCCGCGCCGACGACATGATCGGCAAGCTGCAGAAGGCCATCGACGACACCCGCGCCGACCTCGAGAAGGCCGAGGCCGCCGGTGACACCAAGAAGGTCAAGAAGCTCCAGGACGACCTCGCCTCCCGCGAGAGCTTCCTCCAGATGGCCGAGCAGGCCCAGGCCGACTTCTCCTGACTGGCCCCGGTCAGCGCGGCAGCGAGAAGCTGACGAGGACCCCGTCGTCATAGGCCGTGGCCCACACGGCACCGTCGGTAACGATGACGTCGCCGCCGCTGAGCAGCTTCGGTGCCTCGATGACCTCGACGATCTTCTGCGCCGCCGGGTCGATATGCGTCAGGAAGTCATCGCCGGCGGCCCGCACCCAGACCGCGTCGCGCTCCGCCCAGATCGCGCCCTCCAGACCCGGTGACGCGTCATAGACCGCCTTGGCCTTCCCGGTCGCGGGATCGATCTGGACGACCCCCTCGGCGAAGGCGACCCAGAGGTCGTCGCCGACGAAGGCCGACCGCGGCTCGGCGAGACCCAGGTGTTTCACCACCACGCCTTTGGCCGGGTCGACCTCGAGAACCGCGTTGTCGGTGGGACACACGACCCACAGGTTCGAGCCACCAGCCGCGAGATCGGTGCAGAACTTCCCGAGATCGACGGTCTCGACCACGCGCCCATCGGCGTCGACCGCCGACAGCGTGGTTCCGTCGGCGTCGATGATCCACAGCCCCGTGTCGCTGGACACCAGCCTCAACTGATCACCGATCCTGGAGACCTTCAACGGCTGGCTGACCTTGCCGGTGCCCGGGTCGATGCGCACCAGCTGGTTCTCCCCCGCACAGCTCCAGATGACCTCATCATCGGCGCCGAACCCTTCGCACCCCGGTTGCTCGCCGTATCCGGTCTCGATCGTCGTGATGATTCGGCTGGAGCCCGGGTCCACGCCGAGAACGTTGCCGGTGGCGGTCTTGGTCCAGACGGCGTCGAACGCGTGCACCAGATTGTCCGGCTCCCCGCTGATCTCCCGTTGCGTCGGGGAGAGGGTGTCGAGCCCGACTCGTTCAGCACCGTCGCCCGACATGGCTTCGGGGAGTTTCACGGCGGCGACCGAGGCCGCCTGACCGACCTCGTCAGTCCCGGACGTCCCCCCTGACCCGCACGCGAAGCAGCCCACCGAGACAACCAGGACAAGTCCGACGACGCGGCGAACCATGCGCCGCATTTTACTACTGGGTGAGGCGGTAGACGTCGAAGACGCCCTCGACGGTGCGGACGGCGGACAGGACGTGGCCGAGGTGCTTGGCGTCGGCCATCTCGAAGGTGAACTTCGACTTGGCGACGCGGTCGCGGCCGGTGCTCAGCGATGCCGACAAGATGTTGACGTGCTGGTCGGAGATGATCCGCGTGATGTCGCTCAGCAGACGAGGGCGATCGAGCGCCTCGACCTGGATGGCGACGAGGAAGGTGCTCTTCGCGGTGGGCGCCCAGTGCACCGTCACCAGTCGCTCGGGCTGGCCCTGCAGGTCGGCGAGGTTGACGCAGTCGAGGCGGTGCACCGAGACCCCCGCGGCACGGGTCACGAAGCCCTGGATCTCGTCGCCCGGCACCGGGGTGCAGCACCGCGCGAGCTTGACCAGCGCCTCCCCGTCGACGCCCTCGACGACGACGCCGGCGTCGCCCGGGTCGGGCCGCGCGTTGCGTCCGAGCCCCGGCATCGACGTGGCCTCGGCCAGGTCCTCCTCGGCGCCCGCGCGGCCGCCGGACAAGGTGATGACGCGCTCGACGACGTTCTGGGCCCCGACGTTGCCCTCCCCCACCGCGGCGTACAGGGCGGAGACGTCGGCGAGGTGGAGGTCCTTGGCGACGGCGTCGAGGGTCTCGTGGTTGAACAGGCGATGCAGCGGCAGCTCCTCCTTGCGCATCAGCTTCGCGAGCAGGTCGCGGCCGCGCTCGATCGCCTCCTCGCGGCGCTCCTTGGTGAACCACTGCCGGATCTTGTTGCGCGCCCGCGGGCTCTTGACGAACTCGAGCCAGTCGCGGCTCGGGCCGGCATCCGGCGACTTGGAGGTGAAGATCTCCACGACGTCGCCGGTCTGCAGCTCCGACTCCAGTGACACCAGGCGCCCGTTCACCCGCGCGCCGATGCAGGCGTGGCCCACCTCGGTGTGCACCGCGTAGGCGAAGTCGACCGGCGTGGCCTCGGCGGGGAGCTGCATGACGTCGCCGCGAGGCGTGTACGCGTAGACGCCGGCGTTGTTCATCTCAAAGCGCAGGGAGTCCAGGAAGTCGCCGGAGTCCTCGGTCTCGGACTGCCAGTCGATCAGCTCGCGCAGCCAGACCATGTCCTCGCCGCTGGGGGCCTTGGAGTCGCCGCGGCCGGACCGCCCGTCCTCCTTGTACTTCCAGTGGGCGGCGACGCCGTACTCGGCACGGCGGTGCATCGCGAAGGTCCGGATCTGCAGCTCGACGGCCTTGCCCTGCGGGCCGATGACGGTCGTGTGCAGTGACTGGTACATGTTGAACTTCGGCACCGAGATGTAGTCCTTGAACCGGCCCGGGATCGGGTTCCAGCGCGCGTGCAGCACGCCCAGCACCCCGTAGCAGTCGGCCACCGAATCGACCAGGATCCGCACGCCGACGAGGTCGAAGATGTCGGCGAAGTCGCGGCCGCGCACCAGCATCTTCTGGTAGATCGAGAAGTAGTGCTTGGGGCGTCCGCTCACGGTCGCCTTGAGCCGGGCGTGCCGGAGATCGGACTCGACGTCGCCGATGACGCGCTCCAGGAACTGGTCACGCGACGGCGCGCGATCGGCCACGAGTCGCACGATCTCGTCGTAGACCTTCGGGTGAAGCGTCGCGAAGGCGAGGTCCTCCAGCTCCCACTTGACCGTGTTCATGCCGAGGCGGTGGGCCAACGGGGCGAAGATCTCGATCGTCTCGCGGGCGATCCGCTCCTGCTTGTCCTGGCGCAGGTAGCGCAGGGTGCGCATGTTGTGCAGCCGGTCGGCGAGCTTGATGACGAGCACGCGGATGTCGCGGCTCATCGCCACGACCATCTTGCGGATCGTCTCCGACTGCGCGGTGTCGCCGTACTTGACCTTGTCGAGCTTGGTGACGCCGTCGACGAGCTGGACGACCTCGTCGCCGAAGTCGGCGCGCAGCTGCTCGAGCGTGTACGGGGTGTCCTCGACCGTGTCGTGCAGCAGGGCCGCGCACAACGTCGGTGCGGTCATGCCGAGCTCGGCCAGGATCGTGGCTACGGCGAGCGGGTGGGTGATGTAGGGGTC
Source organism: uncultured Actinomycetota bacterium (assembly GCA_963781445.1). GTDB lineage: Bacteria > Actinomycetota > Actinomycetes > Propionibacteriales > Nocardioidaceae > Aeromicrobium. Next base: position 20,752 of record CAWAGS010000004.1, on the reverse strand, counting down.
GCCGCTCTTGCGGAGCTGGCCCTCGTGCATCTGCTCGGCGATCGAGTACGCCTTCTCGATCGCGTCGACGTCACCCTTGGGGTGGGTCTCGCGGTAGACGTTGAGGAGCGGGTCGAGCACCGGGTTGGCCAACGAACCGCGGCCGATGCGGGCCAGCCGGCTGCGGACGCGCGCGGACGCGGGCGCCGAGTCGGCGGGCTTGGCTTCGGGGGCCGACTCGGACGCCTGAGGGCCCACTTCCGTGCGATCGGCCACAGCGCCTCCTGTCCAGACCTCCATCGTAGGTCAGCGCGGGGCGCGGACCTGCAGGTCAGGCGAGCTGGTTGAGCAGAGTGGCGGCCGTGGCGAGCACGAGAACGGCGACGAGGACGAGCGCAACGACGCGGACCTGATGGGGATTCATGGTGGCTCCTTGTCGTCGGGGGTGGTCAGAAGGTGGTGAGAGTGCGAAGCGGGACGTCGCCCAGGCGGGCGCGACCGCCGAGAGCCGGAAGCTCGATGGCGACCACGTGCCCGGCCACTTCCGCGCCGGCCTCGGCCACGAGCGCCGCCGTGGCCTCCAGGGTGCCCCCGGTGGCCAACACGTCATCGACGACCAGGACACGGTCGCCCGGTTCGAGGGCGTCGGCATGCATCTCGATCGTCGCCTCGCCGTACTCGAGCGCGTAGGAGGTGGACAGCGTCTGGTGCGGCAGCTTGCCGGCCTTGCGGACGGGAACGAAGCCCGCGCCCAGCCTCAGGGCGACCGGGGCGCCGACGATGAAGCCGCGAGCCTCCAGGCCGAGCACGGCGTCGACCGGGCCCAGGTCCTCGCTCACCTCGACGAGGGCGTCGACGACCGCGGCGAACGCGGCGGCGTCGGCCAGGAGCGGGGTGATGTCGCGAAACGTCACCCCCGGCTCCGGCCAGTCCGGGATCGGCCGCACCCATTGCTGGATGAGTGCGCCGACCCCGGCGACGTCGGTGCTCAAGAGGAGAGGTCGACCTTGCAGACGTCCTTGGCGTGCTTCTCGATCGCCTTCGACGCCTTGTCGAACTCGGCGCTGTCGAGCTTCTGGAACTCCGTGGCGAGGCCCTGCAGCTTGGCGACGTCGACGCCGTCGGGCATCTTGCCTTCCTGCAGCGAGGCGAAGTCGGAGAACTTCAGGCCGGCATCCTTGAGCGCCTTCTCGACCGAGGTGATGCCCTTGTCGAGGGTGGCCCAGTCGTCCTTGACGTCGGAGGGCGACTCGTCGGCCAGCGTGTGGAACGTCTTGAAGGCCTCGTCGAGCTTCGAGACGTCGCTCGAGGAGAGGGAGTCGAACTGGTTCGACGCGGACTTGAGGTCCTTGCAGTATTCGCTGTCGGGACCGTCACTGCTTCCGCCGCAGCCCGCGAGGGTCGCAGCGAGGAGGGCGGCAGACGCGAGCGCAAGAGGGGTTTTCATAAAGTCTCCTAGTTCGGCGAAGCCGGCTCATTCAGCGGCGCCGCGGGTGGGGAAAGCATGGCACGCGCACCATCAGGGTCCGCGCGGACCCTTCGGGCGTTTGGAACGGGTCGTGCGGGTGGGTTGGTTGCGCTTGGCCGATCCCGACGCCGCGACCGGCCGGGCCGGCGCGAGTCGGGTGGTGACGGTCGCCGGCTCGCCGAGGTCGTTCGTGGCCGGCTGGGTCTCGCGCTTGGCCATCACGCGAGCCGTGTGCGCGACGATCGCCGGCTCACGCTCCTTGAGCTGCGTCGCGAACGGCGTCGCGATGAAGATGGAGGAGTACGTGCCCGCCGCCATGCCGACGAACAGCGCCAGGGCGAGGTCCTTCAGCGGACCGGTGCCCAGCACGGCCGCGCCGACCAGCAGCAACGCCGCCACCGGGAGCAACGCCGTGACCGACGTGTTGATGGAACGGACGAGGGTCTGGTTGACCGCCAGGTTGGCGCGCTCGGCCCACGTCTTGCTCGTGGAGCGCAGCGTCCCCCGCGTGTTCTCGCGCACCTTGTCGAAGACCACGACGGTGTCGTACAGCGAGTAGCCGAGGATCGTCAGCAGGCCGGTCACGGTGGCGGGCGTGACCTCGAATCCCGACCAGGCGTAGATGCCGCCGGTGATGAGGAGGTCGTGGGCCAGCGCGACCAGCGCGGCGACGGACATCCGCCACTCCCGGAAGTACGCCCAGATGAACAGCACCACGAGGACGAGGAAGACGATCAGGCCGGTGAGCGCCTTCTGCCCGACCTGCTTGCCCCACGAGGGGCCGACGAGGTTCTGGCTCACCTCGGTGGCCCCCGCCTGGGTCAGCGCCTTCTCGATGGTCGTTGCCTGGGTCTGCGTGAGCGCACGCGTCTGCACGCGCACGGTGTCGCTGCCCGAGGTGTTGACGATCGGGTCGCCGGCCTCGGTGACGCCGGAGTTGTTGACCGCCTTGGTCATGTCGTCGACGGACTGGGCGTTCGCCTTCTGGACCTGGGCGGTGAACTCGACGCCGCCCTTGAACTCGATGCCCAGGTTGAAGCCGCGCACCAGGAAGCCGATCGCGCAGAGCACCACGATGACCACCGAGATGGAGTACCAGAGCTTGCGGCGTCCGACGAAGTTGAACGACACGCGCCCTGAGTACAGGTGCTGACCGAAGGTGCTGACGCGGCCCATCAGGCCTCCCCTCCTGCTGCGGCACGGCCGTCAGGCACTGAGCGCCCGATCTCGGTGACCTTGCGCCCGCTGATGCCCAGGTGTGCCGCGTCGAGCCCGGAGAGCCGGTGGCCCTCGCCGAAGAACTTCGTGCGAGCCAGCACCGAGATGAGCGGCTTGGTGAACCCGAACACGACCAGGACGTCGATGAGCGTGGTGAGGCCGAGGGCAAAGGCGAACCCGCGGACCACGCCGATCGCGAAGATGAACAAGATGACCGCCGCCAGGAGGGACACTGCGTCGGCCGCCAGGATCGTGTTCCGGGCCCGCGTCCACCCGGCCTCGACCGCGAGGCGCAGCGACTTGCCCTCGCGCACCTCGTCGCGGAGTCGTTCGAAGAAGACGATGAACGAGTCCGCCGTGATGCCGATCGCCACGATGAGTCCGGCGATGCCGGGCAGGGTCAGGGTGAAGCCGACGCCCTGCCCGAGCAGCAGCACCAGGGCGTACGCGATGGCCGCAGCGATCAGGAGCGAGCTGATGGCCACCAGACCGAGGCCGCGGTAGTAGAGCAGCAGGTAGATGACCACGACCACGAGGCCCGCCAGACCGGCCATGAGTCCGGCCTTGAGCTGAGTGCCGGCCAGGGTCGGCCCCTCGACCGAGACTCCGTTGACGCCGAACGTCAGCGGCAGGGCGCCGTACTTGAGCTGGTTCGCGAGGGAACGCGCCGTGGCGGCGGTGAAGTTGCCCGAGATCTGGGACGAACCGTCGGTGAAGTGGCCGTTCGTGGTGGGCGCGCTGAGCACCTCGCCGTCGAGGACGATGGCGAACCGGCTGGTCTGGTCGTTGCCCTGCTGCTCCTGCTGGAACAGCGCGTCGGTGACCGTGTCGAACGTCTTCGTGCCCTGACCCTTGAGCTGGATGGCGACGACCCACGACACCTGGTTCTGCGGGACGACGGCGTCCGCGCTCTTGACGTCGGTTCCCTCGATGACGGTGGGGCTGAGGATCATCACCTCGCCGGTCTTGGGGTCACACGTGACGAGCGGTCGGTCGGACCGGTCTTCCTTCGGCAGGTTGTCCTTGGAGCAGACGAACCCCTCGGCGAGCTTCTGCAGCGCGACCAGGCCCTCTTGGTACTTCTTGGGCAGCGACTCCACACCCTGCGTCTCGGCCGCGATCATCTCGTCCACCGACAGGGTCGACCAGTCGAGCCCGTCGACGACGTCTTGCTGCTTCTTGGTGTCCGCGGCCGCGGCGGGCTCGGACGTGCTGCTCTGCGTGGAAGCCCACAGCAGCCGGAAACGCAGCTGCGCGGTGCGGCCGACCTCATCGACGATGTCGCCCTTGCGCTGACCGGGGATCTCGATGATGACCTGGTTGCCGCCCTGGGTGGCGACCTCGGCCTCGGAGACGCCGGTGGCGTTGACGCGCTGGTCGATGATGCTGCGGGCCTGGCTCAGCTTCTCCGGCGTGACGTCGCCGGAGGAGGCCTTCGCCTCCAGGCTGATGCGCGTGCCGCCCTGCAGGTCGAGGCCGAGCCTGGGCTTCCAGACGCTCTCGTCCTTCGCGGACGAGGTGAGACTGAGTGCCGTGAGCAGCCCGAACAGGCCGACCACGGCGGCCAAGAACAGCACCAGGGTGCGGCGCGGCCTCGGCATGGTGCGCCGGGGTGGTGGAGGCGCCATCAGTCGGTGTCGCCGACCTGCTCTGCGGGGCCGTCGTCCTGGCTCGTGACGCTGGGCTGGACCACCTTCGCGACCGCTTGGCGCGCGACGGTGACGACGACGTCGGGAGCGACGCGAAGCTGAGCCTCGTCGTCTCCGACGGCGACCAGCTCACCGAAGATCCCGCTGGCCAGCATCACCCGAGCACCCGGTGCCAGCGACTGCTGGGTGGACATGAAGTCCTTCTGTCGGTTGCGCGCCGGCCGCAGCACGAGAAACCAGAACGCGGCCACGATCAGGATCAAGGGGACGAAGTTGGCCCAGTTGGACACGGTAGTGCTCCCGAAAACATTGAGAAGCCGCCGAGTAACGGCGGAGGTGGCCCGTGAGGGCCACGGCGTAGTCTAACCAGTCGATCATCAACCCCCGGTGCCGTGGGGCGACCACCGGGTTCAGGTGTCGGCGTCGCCGTCGTCGAGAGGCAGCGGGGTGGGTTCGGGGGTCGCGCGTGGCACGGCGAGCCCGAGGTGACGCCAGGCCGCCGGCATGGCCACCCGGCCCCTCGACGTGCGGGCCAGGAACCCGAGGCGCACGAGGAACGGCTCGGCGATCTCCTCCACCGTCTCGCGCTCCTCGCCCACCGCCACGGCCAGCGTGGCGATGCCCACCGGGCCGCCACCGAAGCTCTCGCAGAGTGCGGACAGGACGGCTCGGTCGAGCCGGTCGAGGCCGAGGTCGTCGACCTCGTAGAGGGCCAGGGCGGCGCGGGCAACCGGGTGGTCGACGACGCCGTCGGCGCGGACCTCGGCATAGTCGCGCACCCGGCGCAGCAGGCGGTTGGCGATGCGCGGCGTGCCCCGCGACCGGGACGCGATCTCGTGGCCGCCGTCGTCGGTGACCTCGAGGTCGAGCAGGCCGCCGGACCGGTCGACGATGCGGTGCAGCTCGTCGGTGTCGTAGTAGTCGAGCTGGGCGGTGAATCCGAACCGGTCGCGCAGCGGGCTCGGCAGCAGCCCGGCCCGGGTGGTGGCCCCGACGACGGTGAACGGCGGGATCTCCAGCGGGATGGCGGTCGCACCCGGCCCCTTGCCCACCACGACGTCGACGCGGAAGTCCTCCATCGCCATGTAGAGCAGCTCCTCGGCCGGCCGCGACATGCGATGGATCTCGTCGATGAACAGCACGTCGTGCTCGTTGATGCCCGACAGGATGGCGGCGAGGTCGCCGGCGTGCTGGATGGCCGGACCGCTGGTGATGCGCAGGGGTGCGCCGAGCTGGTGGGCGATGATCATCGCGATCGTCGTCTTGCCGAGGCCGGGCGGGCCCGACATCAGCACGTGGTCGGGCGTCCGGCCGCGGGCGACGGCGGCCTCCAGCATCAGGGCCAGCTGTTCGCGGACCCGCTCCTGGCCGATGAGCTCGTCGAGCGTCCGCGGACGCAGGGCGGCCTCGAAGGCCCGCTCCTCCGGCGTCGCGTCGCCCCTCACCGCGTCCGTGAGGTCGAGATCGAGGTCGTCGTTCATGCGTCAGGCCTTCGAGAGCGTGCGCAGGCTGGCGCGCAGCAAAGTCGGGACGTCGTGATCGGCGCCGGGAGCGAGGTCGGATGCGACGGTCTCGACGGCGTGCTCGGCGTCGCGCGCCGACCAGCCGAGACCCTGCAGGGCGTCGCGGACCTGGTCGCGCCAGGCGAACCCACTGGCGCTGATGGTGGTGACCGGGGAGCCGACCCGGTCCTTGAGCTCGACCACGATGCGCTCCGCGCCCTTGCGACCGATGCCCGGAACCGCAGTGAGTGCGCCGTGGTCGGCGGAGGCGATGGCGTGCCGCAGCCGCTCGGGCGGGAGGACGGCGAGCATGGCCTGGGCGACCTTGGGTCCGACGCCACTGGCGGTCTGGACCAGCTCGAACATGTCGCGCTCGTCGACGTCGGCGAACCCGTAGAGCGTGGTGGAGTCCTCGCGGACCACCATCGACGTGGCGAGCTGAGTCTCGCTGCCGAGGCGGAGCGCCGCGATCGTGCCGGGCGTGCAGAAGACGTGATAGCCCACTCCCCCGACGTCGACGACGGCGGCGTTGAGCGTGAGGGCGGCCACGCGGCCGCGCACGAAGGCGATCACGACGCGGCCCTCATCGTCCGGCCGCCTTCGCGACAGCGGCGTCGAGCCGGGACGAGGCGCCGCCGCGCCACACCTGGCAGATGGCGAGGGCGAGGGCATCGGCCGCGTCGGCCGGCTTGGGCGCCTCGGCGAGCCGCAGCAGCCGCGCCACCATGTGCGCCACCTGGTCCTTGTCGGCCCGGCCGCTGCCGGTGACCGCCGCCTTGACCTCGCTCGGCGTGTGCAGGCGCACCTCGATGCCGTGCCGGGCCGCCACCACCATCGCGACGCCGCTGGCCTGCGCCGTGCCCATGACGGTGCGGACGTTGTGCTGGCTGAAGACCCGCTCAATGGCGACGACGTCGGGCCGGTGCTGCACGACGGCGGCCTCGATCCCCTGCTCCAGCAAGTGCAGGCGTCGAGCGATGTCGAGATCGGCAGGCGTGCGGACGACTCCGACGTCGACCAGCGTGAGCGGACGGCCGACGCTGCCGTCGACCACGCCGACTCCGCACCGGGTGAGACCGGGGTCGATGCCCAGCACCCTCATACGAGCTCCTGCGAACGCATGTTCGACAGACTAGTCGGGGGCAGCCACGTGATCGGGGCGACGCGCCGAGCACCGAAAGCCGTTGGGCTCAGCCCGCGGCCTCCATGGCCTGCGCCATGACCTCGGGCGGCGCATCGACGTTGGTGAAGACGTTCTGCACGTCGTCGCTGTCCTCGAGGGCGTCGACGAGGCGGACGATCTTGGTGGCGACGTCGAGGTCGGCCTCGACGGTGACCGTGGGCACGAACGAGGCCTCGGCCGACTCGTAGTCGAGTCCGGCGTCCTGCAGCGCGGTGCGGACCTGCACCAGGTCGGTGGGCTCGCAGATGACCTCGAACGCGCCGTCGAGGTCGTTGACCTGTTCTGCGCCGGCATCGAGCACGGCCATCAGCACGTCGTCCTCGGTGGTGTGGTTGCCACCTTCCTGCTCGGCCGGGACGATGATGACGCCCTTGCGGTGGAAGAGGTAGGAGACCGAGCCCGGGTCGGCCATGGTGCCGCCGCTGCGGGTCATCGCGGTGCGGACCTCCATCGCGGCCCGGTTGCGGTTGTCGGTGAGGCACTCCACGAGCAGCGCGACGCCGCCGGGGGCGTATCCCTCGTACATGATCGTCGCGTAGTCGACTCCCCCGCCGTCCAGTCCGCCGCCGCGCTTCACGGCACGGTCGATGTTGTCGTTGGGAACCGACGACTTCTTGGCCTTCTGGATCGCGTCGTACAGCGTCGGGTTGCCGGCCGGGTCGGGACCGCCGGTGCGCGCGGCGACCTCGACGTTCTTGACCAGCTTGGCGAACATCTTGCCGCGCTTGGCGTCGATGGCCGCCTTCTTGTGCTTGGTCGTGGCCCACTTGGAGTGGCCTGACATCCCGAGTCCTTTCCTACGACTGTGCGACGAGGTCCAGAAAGTACCGATGGATGCGCACGTCGTCTCCCACCTCGGGGTGGAACGACGTCGCGACCAGCGGACCCTGGTGAACCGCCACGATCCTATCGCCGAAGCCCGGTACCGCGACGCTCGCCAGAACCTCGACGTCCGGGCCGACGTCCTCGACCCACGGTGCGCGGATGAAGACCGCGTGGACCGGGTGGTCGAAGACGGCGAACTCGACGTCGTCCTCGAAGGAGTCGACCTGGCGTCCGAACGCGTTGCGGCGGGCGGTGATGTCGAGCCCGCCGAACGTCTGCTGGCCGGCGATGCCGTCGCGCACGCGGTCGGCGAGCATGATCATCCCCGCGCAGGTTCCGAGCGTGGGCATGCCGGTCTTGATGCGGTCGGCGAAGGCCTCGAAGAGGCCGAACGACCGGGCGAGCCGGACCATCGTGGTGGACTCGCCGCCGGGCAGGATGAGCGCGTCGCACCGGTCGAGCTCCTCGAGTCGGCGCACCGCGAAACCGTCCACGCCGAGCGCGGACAGCGCGACCAGGTGCTCGCGCACATCGCCCTGCAGGGCGAAGACGCCGATCGACGGAGAACTCACCGCACCAGCGTAGTTGGACTGCCCCGATCCCCTAGACGACGGCGGTGGCTTGGGGTGGGCCTGACCACCGCCGTCGCTCCCTCTCGGTTCCCTCCCGATCGGGATCGGGGAGAGGCCACCACGTCATCCGCAGATGTGGTGGGCTCCCACACTGCGTCACGCGGAGACTCCCGGCTCCGTTGGTCGCGACGCAACAACAGCATACGACGTCAAGGGCGATCACCACAGCAGGATCCGCGTGATTCCAGAGGTGATTGCGGAATCGAGGCCCGGATGCGGTGGATTCAGTCGCGCCGACCGCGATTTGCAGCGGCCCGCTTCCCGTTGTCCGTCCACACCGCGTGAACCTCCGGTTCGGACTACCAACCGCGCTCGGACAGGCGGTGCGGCTCGGGGACGTCGTCGACGTTGAGGCCGACCATGGCCTCGCCGAGTCCGCGGGAGACCTTGGCGACGACGTCGGGGTCGTCGTGGAAGGTGGTGGCCTGGACGATGGCCTCGGCCCGGCGGGCCGGGTTGCCGGACTTGAAGATGCCCGAGCCCACGAACACGCCCTCGGCGCCCAGCTGCATCATCATCGCGGCGTCGGCGGGGGTGGCGATGCCGCCGGCGGTGAACAGCACCACGGGCAGCTTGCCGAGCTCGGCCACCTCGCGCACCAGCTCGTACGGTGCCTGCAGCTCCTTGGCCGCGACGTACAGCTCGTCCTCGGCCATGTTCTGGAGGCGGCGGATCTGGCCGCGGATCTGGCGCATGTGGGTGGTGGCGTTGGAGACGTCGCCGGTGCCGGCCTCGCCCTTGGAGCGGATCATCGCCGCGCCCTCGGTGAGCCGGCGCAGCGCCTCCCCCAGGTTGGTGGCGCCGCACACGAACGGCACGGTGAACTGCCACTTGTCGATGTGGTTGGCGTAGTCGGCCGGGGTGAGGACCTCGGACTCGTCGATGTAGTCGACCCCGAGGCTCTGCAACACCTGGGCCTCGAGGAAGTGGCCGATGCGCGCCTTGGCCATGACGGGGATGGTGACGGCGTCGATGATGCCGTCGATGAGGTCGGGGTCGCTCATCCGGGCCACGCCGCCCTGCGCGCGGATGTCGGCGGGCACTCGCTCCAGGGCCATCACGGCGACGGCCCCGGCGTCCTCGGCGATCCTGGCCTGGCTCGCGTCGACGACGTCCATGATGACGCCGCCCTTGAGCATCTCCGCCATGCCGCGCTTGACGCGGGAGGTGCCGACGGTGCTGTCGCCGGAGGTGTCGTCGTTGATCACTAGCTGTCCATTCACACGGGAGATCGGGTCGTCCCCATTCTACGCGTGCGGAACGGACCACCCGACCGGGACCGCCGCCCCCTCGCCGCCACCTGACGCATCTCGTCCGGATCGACGATCCGCGCCCGGGGGCGGCCCTCGGCCCGCCCGCGATCGCGCTCCTGCGCGTCGATGGTCCGCCAGCCGGCCAGGTCGATGACGTTCGGACATCGGCGGCGCACCAAGGCGGCGAACTCCGCCGCGGAACCCGACGGGGTCGGCAACAGTCCGTCGTTGGCGTCGCTGACGAGCGCGTCGACCGTTTCCTGCGCGCACGTCTTGTTCGTGCCGATGAATCCCGTCGGGCCCCGCTTGATCCAACCCGCGACGTACCCACCTCGCCACGGATCGCGACCATCGAGGATGCGGCCAGCTTCGTGCGGCACCGTTCCCGTCGCCTCGTCGAACGGGACGCCGATGACACCGGTACCGCGGTAACCGATCGCCCGGAGCACCAGTCCCGCCTCCACGTCGTCGCACTCCCCCGTCGCCTCGGCCCGCACGACGCCGTCGATGCCCGCGACCAGGCGGGTCCGCTCCACCCGAATGCCGGTGACGTGCCCGTCGCCGAGGATGGCCATGGGCGCGGCGTGGAAGCGCAGCACGATGCGCCGAGCACCGGGGCGCGAGTGGCGTGACGCCAGTGACTCGAGCGCCGCGAGCTTGCGGTCGGTGAGCAGGTCGAGATCCCCGGACTCCCGCAGCGCCCGCGTTCGCGCGTCGAGCTCGAAGCCCTCGGTCGCGACCTCGACGTCGTCGCGCCCCAGCAGCCCGACCAGCTCCGGCAGGGTGAACGCGGCCTGCGCGGGCCCGCGTCGGCCGAGCAGCACCACCTCCCGCACCGAACTCCGGCGCAGCGCCGCGAGGGCGTGGTCGGCGATGTCGGTGGTCGCGAGCCGCTCCGGGTCCGTCGCCAGGATGCGGGCGGCGTCGAGGGCCACGTTGCCGTTGCCGATGATCACGACGCGGTCGGTGGCCAGGTTCGGGCCCAGGTCGGCGTGGTCGGGATGGCCGTTGTACCAAGCGACGAACTCGGTGGCGGACGCACTCCCCGGCGTCGACTCCCCCGCGATGCCGAGCGCCCGGTCGTGCGCAGCGCCCGTGGCGTAGACCACGGCGTGGTGGTGGTCGAGCAGCTCCTGGTGCGTGACGTCGGTGCCCACCTCCAGGCCGAGGGCGTAGCCGAACCCCCGCTGACCCTCGATGGCGGTGAACAGGCTCGTGACCGAACGCGTCTCCGGGTGATCCGGGGCGACGCCGGCACGCACCAGCCCGTACGGCGTCGGCAGCCGGTCGATCACCGTGACCTCGACTCCCGGTCGCTTCAGCAGCTCGTCGGCCGTGTACATGGCCGCCGGGCCTGAACCCACGACGGCGACCCGCAGCCGCTCGTCACCAGTCTTGGGACGGATCGGCAGCACCGGCGCCTGGGGCGCATACGGGCTGACCCCGCCCGGATCCTCCGCGGGCCGCGCGGCCACGCCGAAGACGTCGTTGATGTCGAGGAAGGGCAGCTGGTCGTCGGTGAGCCTGGTGTGCGGCACGATCGCCCCGACCGGACAAGCCCCGACGCACGCCCCGCAGTCGACGCAGGACGCCGGGTCGACGTAGAGCATCTCCGCCGTTCCGAAGCCCGGCTCGTCGGGAGTCGGGTGGATGCAGTTGACCGGGCACGCGAAGACGCACGAGGCATCTCCGCAGCAGGCCTGGGTGACGACGTGCGGCATCGCGGCCGATCAGGCCGCGTCGCTGAACGCGACCGGCGGCTCGCTGCGGTAGCGCGACGGTCGGCCGTCGATCTTGCACAGGCGCCACATCCACCGTGAGATGCGGCTGCGCCGGAGCCCGGCGTCCTCGGCGAGCATGCGGACGTCGCCGAACATCGCCTGCAGCCGGTCACGAGCCTCCGGGCTGCGCCAGTAGAGCTCCTTCATGACCGAGCGCGGGATGCCGAACTCTCGACGGAACTGCTTCGGCGGGACCATGATCACGTCGCACAGGACCCGCATGATCACCGGGAACAGCAGCGACATGACGAACCGGTCCACGCGCCCGAGCCGCGGTGCGCGGCGCAGCAGGTAGTGGTGCGCGAAGGAGATGTGCCGGGCCTCCTCGGCGATGTGGATCTCCATCACCCGCTGGATCATCGGCGGCATCTGGTGCTTGGAGCGCAGCACCGACTTCTGGGTGTGGTCGATCGGCTCCTCCCCGGCGAGCACGCCGATGAAGAAGCCGTACGGCACCGCCGAGCCGGCCCACGGGATGATCGGCGACACCCGGCGGAAGAACCACGGCATGCCGGGCACGTCGATGCCGATGCGGTTGACCGCCTCCTGGAACATCTGCGTGTGGTGGCACTCCTCGGTGGCCTCGTGGGTGAGGTAGCGGAACTCCGGCGAGCCGTTCCGACGGGAGAAGACGTACTGCATGATGCCGCGGATCAGGATGTTCTCGAACTGGATGCCGACCTTCATGATGTTGGCCTGGCGCCACATGCCGATCCGGATCTGCGTCTCCCTCGGGAGCCCCTGGTACCACGGGTGCGCGCCGAGCGGGTCGACGTCGGTCGGCAGGATCCAGCGCTCGTCGTCCGGATCGACCTGGAAGTCGGGGTGGTCCCACGGCACGTCGACGAAGGCGTCGAAGTGCCGGTCGACGGAGGCCTGCGACAGACCGGTCAGCACCTCGACGTACTGCTCATGGCTGAGGTCGGTGGGGACGGACGGCGGCTCGTGGGTCTCGACGGTCTGGCTCATCGGTACTCCTCGACGTGGCGATGTCACTCATCGCCATCGTCCGCCATACCTCGGGTATGTGTCAAGAGCGATGGCACATCGGGAGTGTCACGATGTTTGAGCAGGTGGGAGTGGCTTCCGGGCTGACTGCGCGTGCACCATCAGCATCCGTTGGACGATCGTCACGGCGCTGGCCGCGGTCAGCGCCCACAGCGTGATCTCGGTGAGGATCGGCAGGCCGAACAGGCCGTTGAAGCCGGTCATCACCAGGATCGCGACGAGCCGGTCGGCGCGTTCGGCGATGCCACCCTTGGCGGTCATGCCGAGGCTCTCGGCCCGCGCCCGCGCGTAGGACGTGACGTTGCCGAGCACGAGGCAGGCCAGGCTCAAGGACAGATAGAGCGTCGGCCCGCCGAGCGTGGTCTCGGCGTCGGCGTGGGCGTAGTAGAGCACCAGGCCGCCGAAGATCGCCGCGTCGCCGAACCGGTCGAGGGTCGAGTCGAGGAAGGCACCCCACGCCGACGACTGCCCGGACTTGCGGGCCATGTAGCCGTCCATGATGTCGCTGAAGACGAACGCGGTGATGACCAGGACGCCGACGAAGAACTGGCCGCGCGGGAAGAACCACAGGGCGCCGGCGCTGACGCCGATGGTGCCGACGATCGTCACGTGGTCGGGCTTGACCCCCAGCCGCAGCAGCAGGTCGGCCGGTGGCGCCCACACGTTGGTCCAGAACTGCCGAAAGCGTTCGAGCACGTCTACGTCTCCTCGTCCAGGTCGGCCCAGGCCGCGGCCAACATGTCGCGCGTCTCGCCGAGCAGCTGCGGCATCGTCCTGGTGTGCCCGATGACGGGCAGGAAGTTGGAGTCGCCGCCCCACCGCGGGACGACGTGCTGGTGCAGGTGGGCCGCGATGCCCGCGCCCGCCACGTTGCCCTGGTTGATGCCCAGGTTGAACCCGTGGGGGCTGGTGACCGACCGCATCACCGTCATGGCCTGCTGGGTGAGCAGCGCGACCTCGGCGGCCTCGTCGGCGGAGAGGTCGGTGTAGTCGGCAACGTGGCGGAACGGACAGATGAGCAGGTGGCCGGCGGTGTACGGGTACAGGTTCAGCACCGCGTACGCGAGGTGACCGCGCCACACGACGAGGCCCTCGGCGTCGTCCATCGCCGGGATGCGGCAGAACGGGCAGTCGGCCGCGTCGGACGACTCGGGCTTGTTCTCCCCCTTGACGTAGCGGATCCGATGAGGCGTCCAGAGGCGCTCGAAGGCGTCCGGCTCCCCCACACCCTGCTGCTCAGTCACGCAAGAAACTCTAGGCGGCTGCACCCGCCTCGGGGGCGGTGGGTGCAGCCGCAGGGGGATCGGATCCGCCTACTCGATCAATCCCGACAGAGCCTTGTCGATCAGGTCCTGGCGCGACGCGTCGTCGGACAGCTGCTCGAGTCCGAAGCCCAGGAGCAGCGAGTCCTTCGTCGAGACGCCGCCGAACGCGTTGACCAGCTTCTCGGAGATCTCCCAGTTCCCCTGGTTCGGGGGGCTGCCCTGCGGAGGTCCACCGATCGTCCAGCTGCTGGTGGCGCCCTCGAACCCGTCCGCGTCGGTGTTGCCGTCGACGACGACCTTGGTGTCATCGACGAACGCGCCGATCCCGCCCGTACCCGGGTCCGTCATGTAGGTGATCGACAGCTCGACCTCGCTGCCCAGGAAGGGCGCCAGGTCGAAGGCGACCTGCTGCCAACCGCCGGTCGAGCCGGTGAAGGTGTTCCACTCACCGGTGCTGCCGTCGTCGGCACACCCGGCGCCGCCCAGGTAGTGCGCGAGGAACGGGTGCAGCTGCAGCAGGAAGCCGTTCGGCTCGCATTCTGCCGGCGGGTCGGTGGTGGACTTGCCGTCGCGCTCGGGCAAGGTCGTCCAGTCGTCCTGGCCGACGGTGTGCGCCTCCACCATCACGTGGTCGTAGCCGCTCTCGAGGCTGGTGGACAGCTGGAACGCCAGCTCACCCGCCGTTGCGCCGGTGAGGTCGACCGTCTTGGACAACCGCATGTACGACGAGTCCTGGTGCAGGGCACCGGCGTACTTGGAACCCTCGACCGGCGCGTACGGGTCGACACCGCTCGATGAGTACTCAGCGGCCCCCTTGCTGGCGAACTGCGGGAACTCGCCGACCGGCAGCACGTCGCTGGTCGGCTGGAAGACGCCGGCCTCGTCGAGGGGGTTGTCACCCTCGACCACCGGGCCGCCGAACGTGCCCTCGAACCCGTCGATCGGCGCGTCGATCCCGACCACACTGTCCGGGTCCTCGGTGTCGGTGCGGGAGTATCCGCCGAGGTAGTACTGCCGGAAGTCGTCGGCCATGATCAGGCAGTCCGAGAAGAACCCGGGAACACTGTCGACGACACACTCCGCCTCCGCGTCCCCGTTGAGCCCGTAGAACAGGCCGCCGACGGCGTCGCCGATACCCGGGAGGCCGGAGTACTGCGCGGTCTCGCCGGCGTGAACCAGCTTGCCGCCGCCGTTGAGGTAGTCGCGGACGGCCATCGTCGTGTACTGCTCCTTCTCGGCCACCGCGATGTCGGGCAGCTCGCCGAACGGCGTCGAGATCTTCTCGTCCTCAGGATCCTGGGTGAGCCGGTTGTCGCCGAGGTACCAGACGACCGCGTCGTAGTGGCCCAGCACACCGAGGTCGTGCGGGACGCCGCGCTGGTCGATGTCCCACACGTCGGTGGAGAAGCCCGCGTCGTTGATGGCCTTCTCGTAGTCCGCGGCGTACTTCGGCGCAGTGACACTGGCCGGGTAGTCCGGGTTCACGCCGGTGTAGTCCTCATCGGCGAGCACCAGCACGTCGGCGCCGCTGTCCGATGCGAGCGAGTACGTGAACGGAGCGCTCTTGACCGGGCCCTTGCCGGGCTTGACCCCGGTGAACTGCACCGCGACCTTGTCTCCGGGCTTCGCGCCACGGACCGTGCCCCGGAACTCGGCGTAGTAGTCGTCGTTCTCGTCGCCGTAGCGCTCGCCGCCGCTCCACTCCGAGATCTTCTGGGACTTCGCGCTCCCGCCGTTGATGCGGTAGGACAGGCGCAGGTTCTTCAGCGCCCGCTTGGCCACGACGGCGACGGTCTGCGGATCGCCGTAGGAGACGTCGAAGGTGTCGGGCACGAAGTCGGGCGCCGTCCGGTCCACCACGGAGGCGGGGTCATCGGGATCGGCCGCGCTCTGGGCCACCGAGAGGGCGAACGGGAGGTTCTTCTCGAACTCGGCCTGCACCAGTCCCTCGTCGTCGGGGAAGTTGAAGCCGCTCTGGCAGTCCGCTGCCTCCCACTCGTCGTCGGGGACGGAGTCGGACGCCGCCTCACAGGTGGACATCTCCGGGGTGAAGCCGAGCGTGCCGAAGGCCTCCGTCAGATGCGTGTCCGTGTCGCCGTTGGTGGTGTAGAGCTCGGCGGAGATGTCCGGGTCGTAGCCGGGCACGGCCGGATCGGCGTCGTCACCGGCCATCGTCTCGTAGATGACGTCGTCAGGTGTCGGCGTCGACACCTGCCACCCGGTTCCGTAGAGCAGCAGCTCGGCGGCGGAGTGGTAGTTGACGAAGAACTCGAAGCCCACGCGCTGCGCGAAGGAGTTCAGCGCCTTCGTCTCCGGCTCCGACGCCGGCCCGGGACCGCGGTAGGTCTCGCTGCCGGTGTTGGGTGAGGATCCCTCGTTGTCGTAGCCCCACTTGGTCTGGAAGTTGCGGTTGAGGTCGACACCGTCGCCGGGCGCGGTCTCGCCGTCGTTGTTGTTGTCGCGCAGGTTCTTGCGCCACAGGCGCTGGTCGGGCTCGAAGGTGAAGTCGTAGCCGTCCGGGTTCGCCACCGGCAGGAACCACAGCTCGTTCTTGTCGACCAACCGGGTGATCGTCGCGTCGCTGCCGTAGCTGTCGATCACGTGATGCATCAGGCGGCGATTCATCTCCGGCGTGATCCACTCACGCGCGTGCTGCGCCCCGGCGTACAGGACTGACGGCTTCTTGCCGTCCTTGTCCTTGCGGGCGTTCTTCGAGACCTTCATCGCGACGATGTCCTGGCCCTTGACGGTCTTGCCGATCGTGACCAGCTTGGCGATGCTCGGGTGGTCGGCCGCGGTCTGCTCGTACTCGGCCTTGAGGCCGTTCGCTCCGGAGTAGGTCTTGAAGACCTCGTAGCCATCGGCCGCCAGCTGGGTCGAGCGCTGGGCCGCGGTCTTGCCCGCCACCTTCTTGGGCTTCATCTCGACACCTTGCTTGTCGAGCTTCTTGGCCTGCGCCTCACTGATGATCGCCTCGACGCGCACCCGCGCCTTCTTGCCGCGCTCGCCCTTGATCTTGCTGAACCGAAGATCCTGACGGTCGAGCCCGAGGTCGACGAGATCGGCAACCTGACCGGCGGCCAGATCACCCACGTAGACATCGAGGTGGTCATCAGGTGGAGCCGCGACCGCGGCGTTGGTGCTCAATAGTCCGGCGATCAGTGCCAGGACGGCCAGAAACAGCAATGACGAACGGCGCATTCGTTCCCCCGAATGTGAAGAAGTGAAACTCCCTTGAGAAGAAACCTGAACCTGTCTCAGCCCGATGTCAATGGTGTGCTGAATTTTGAGTTGCCGCCACAACTCATGAACAGCGGCGGATCCGTCAGACCTGCACGCGGTTCTCGATCGCCTCGACGATGCGCGTGATCGCGTCGTCGACCGGAACACCGTTGTCCTGCTCGCCGCTGCGGTAGCGGAACGACACGGCGCCGGCTTCGACGTCGGTGTCGCCGGCGATGACCATGAACGGCACCTTCTGGGTCTGGGCGTTGCGGATCTTCTTCTGCATGCGCTCGTCGGAGTGGTCGACCTCGACCCGGATGCCGCGCTTCGTCAGCCGGCGGGCGATGTCGTCGAGGTAGTCGGCATGCCGTTCGGCGATCGGGATGCCGACGACCTGCACCGGAGCGAGCCACGGCGGGAAGGCACCGGCGTAGTGCTCCACCAGGACGCCGATGAACCGCTCGATCGAGCCGAACTTCGCCGAATGGATCATCACCGGTTGCTGCCGCGAGCCGTCGGCCGCGACGTACTCCAGGCCGAACCGCTCGGGCGAGGGCTGGTTGAAGTCGTACTGGATCGTCGACATCTGCCAGGTGCGCCCGATGGCATCGCGCGCCTGGACGGAGATCTTCGGCCCGTAGTAGGCCGCTCCACCCGGATCGGGCACGAGCTCGAGACCCGAGTCGGTCGCGACCTTCTCCAGCACGGCCGTCGCCTCGGCCCAGTCCTCTGCGGAGCCGATGAACTTGTCGAGCTTGGAGTCGTCACGGGTGGACAGCTCGAGGTAGAAGTCGTCGAGCCCGAAGTCGCGGAAGAGACTGAGGCAGAAGTCCAGCAGGTGCTGGATCTCACCGGGAGCCTGCTCGGGCGTGACATAGGAGTGCGAGTCGTCCTGGGCGAACCCCCGGACTCGGGTCAGGCCGTGGACGACCCCCGACTTCTCGTGCCGGTACACGTGCCCGAACTCGAACAGACGCAGCGGCAGCTCACGGTACGAGCGCTGCCGCGACCGGTAGATGAGGTTGTGCATCGGGCAGTTCATCGCCTTGAGGCGGTAGTCCATGCCGTCGACGTCGATCGGCGGGTACATCGCCTCGCCGTAGTAGGGCAGGTGTCCGGAGGTGTGGAACAGCCCCTCCTTCGCGATGTGCGGGGTGCCGACGTACTCGAAGCCTTCCTCGATGTGCCGACGCCGGACGTAGTCCTCCATCTCGCGCTTGATGACGCCACCCTTGGGATGAAAGACCGGCAGGCCCGAGCCGATCTCGTCGGGGAAGCTGTACAGGTCGAGCTCCTGGCCGAGCCGACGGTGATCGCGCCGCTGCGCCTCCTCGATCCGGTGCAGGTAGGCCTCGAGGTCGTCCTTCGACGGCCAGGCGGTGCCGTAGATGCGCTGGAGCTGCGGGTTCTTCTCGTCGCCGCGCCAGTAGGCCGCGGCGCTGCGCATCAGCTTGAACGTCGGGATGCGCTTGGTGGTGGGCAGGTGCGGCCCGCGGCAGAGGTCCTTCCAGGCGAGGGACCCGTCGCGCTTGAGGTTGTCGTAGATGGACAGGCCGCCCTCGCCGACCTCGACGCCGGCACCCTCGGCCTCGTCCAGGCCGGCCGAGCCGGCGCTCGACTTGAGCCCGATGAGCTCGAGCTTGTACGGCTCGTCGGCGAGCTCGGCGCGAGCGTCGTCGTCGGCGATCTCGCGACGGTCGAACTTCTGGCCTTCCTTGACGATCTTGCGCATCCGGGTCTCGATGGCCTCGAGGTCGTCCGGCGTGAACGGCTCGGGGACGTCGAAGTCGTAGTAGAAGCCGTCGGTGATCGGCGGGCCGATGCCGAGCTTGGCCGCCGGGTACAGGTCCTGGACGGCCTGCGCCATGACGTGCGCGGTGGAGTGCCGCAAGATGTCGAGGCCGTCGGGTGAGTCGATGGGCACGGCCTCGACGGTGTCGCCGTCGGCCAGCTCGTGGGCGAGGTCGCGGAGCTCCCCGCCGACGCGGGCGGCGACGACGGCTGGATCGTCGACGAAGAGCTGCCAGGCCTTGGTGCCGGTCTCGACAGATCGCTCCTCCGAGTCGACGACGACGGAGATCTGGGACGCGGAGCGCTCGGACATGGGCACCTCATTCTCGATGACGCGCCCGACGAATGGCGCGTGCTGCTTGCCTCAACCCTACGGCAGGGGTGCCATGCCCCAGGGCGGCCCACTCAGGCCCGATCAGACGAGCGAGGCGACCTCGGAGGCGACGCGCTCACCGGCACGCACGGCGCCGTCCATGAACCCTGACCAGTAGGTGGACGTCTCGGTGCCGGCCCAGTGGACCCGTCCGACCGGCTCGCGGATGGTCGAGCCGAAGGAGGTGATCGTGCCCGGCACCGGGGACGCGATCGGACTGCCCATCGTCCATCGTTCGTGCGTCCAGTCCTGCTCGGTGTACTCGATCGGGTGGAGCGCCTCCTGGCCGACGAACCGGGCCAGGCCCTCGAGCACGGCTGCCTTGCGCTCGGCGAGCGACATCGTGCCGTACTGCTCCCACGTCGATCCGCCGACGAAGGCCAGCAGCACGCCGACGGAAGCGTCGTCGGGCGAGTTGTCGAACATCGTCCGTACCGCGCCGTACGTCGCCACGCCGGAACCGGACAGGCCCTTGTCGCGCCAGAACGGCTTGGCGTAGACGGCGTCGCACTTCATCAGCATGCCCATCGGCATCCGCTGCAGGAGCTGGAGGCGTCGCGGCGGCAGGAGCGGCGACCAGTCGATGCCGAGCGCGAGCGGCGGCGGCACCGCGACGACGACCCGCTTCGCCTTGACCGTGCCGCGATCGGTGGCCACCGAGACGGTCGAGCCCGACTGGGTGATGCGGCGAACCGGGGCGTTGAGCGCGACGCGAGAGCCCAGCGCCTGCGCCATCTTCAGGGGAATGAGTCCGGATCCGCCCACGAACCGCGAGTCCTGGGCGGCATCCGCCGTTCCGGACGACCGCTCGAAGGTACCGGGGTGGTTCTCGTCGCCGGCGGTGGCGATGTACCAGAGGAAGAACAGCAGCGACGTGTTCAGCCCGTCCGTCCCGAAGGAGGGCTGAAGGTAGGCGAGGAACACGTCACGAACCTTCGGGACCGCCGACTGCTGACGGATCCACTGGTCGACGGTGATGGAGTCCCACTGCGCCGCCTTCTTGGCGGTCCACGGTGCGTCGACCGGAACCTCCTTGGACATCTCGTCGATCCGGACCGAGAGCTGCGCGGCGTCGGCGAGGATCAGCGGGTCGGGCGGGACGGTGCCGGTGTACTCGATCTTCCCGAGCGGCTTGGAGACGTAGACGTTCTTGCCCTCGACATACTCCTTGAAGGTCGGGACGTTCAGCTCCTTGGCGAGCGCCAGGATGCGGTTCTGGGTCGGACCGACGAAGGCGCCGCCCGCCTCGACGACCGCGCCGCCGTCGAGGGTGTGGTTGAGAACCCGTCCACCGACGCGGTCGCGCGCCTCCACGACGAGGACGCTCTTGCCGGCCTTGATGAGCCCACGTGCGGCCACGAGGCCGGAGATGCCCGCCCCCACCACGACCACGTCAACGGTTTTCGGCAGGGAGCCGGAGGTGCTCGCGGCGGTGGCCGCCTGGCCGAGACCTCCGATCGCGAACGCTGCGCCCCCGACGGCCGCGCCGCCGATGAGACCCCTGCGGCTGATTCCGGACGCGTCGTCCATGCACTCCACCTTCCGTTCCCCGGTGCACAACGACGTGCGGCCCGAAAGGGAACGGCACCTTCGTCAGACT
>CAWAGS010000003.1:0-16597 GCA_963781445.1 uncultured Actinomycetota bacterium | reverse complement strand
CGTCTCGAGGACGCGCAGAAGGCACTCAAGCCGTAGGTCCCGTGAGCCGGCTCCCCGTTCGCGCCACCGTCGGCGAGGCGGCGGCTGGGCTTCCCGGAGACGAGCTGGTGGCGGCGGACGTCACGATGGACCGCGCGTTCACCCTCGACGCGACACCGGTCGACATCTGGCCGTGGCTGGTGCAGATCGGCAAGGACCGTGCCGGTTGGTACTTCCCCCGGGTGGTCGAGCGGTTGATCCCGCCCAAGCGTCGCGCCGCCCGCCGGCTCGACCCGCGGTTCGCGTCGTTGGAGGTCGGGCAGACGATCGCCGACTGGGGCGGCCGCGACGCCACCCTGACCATTGCCGAGATCTCCCCGCCCCACCTCCTGGTCTTCGCCTCGCAGCGGGGGAGGACCGCCTTCTCGTGGGCGCTCGTCCTGACCGAGCTCGATGAACACCAAACCCGAGTGCACTCGCGCGTCAGCGTCGGCCCGGTCAAGCACCGAGTGCTCGCCGAGCGCGGCGGCGGCCTCTTCGACGCAGCCACGATCTCCGGCCTGGCCCACGGTCTGCGTGAGCGTCTCGCCGACGGCTCGGCCGACTGACTTGAAACGCTACGCTATCTAGCGTACAGTTCGCTGTATGGCGAACAATCGATACGACGAGGAAGATCTGGACCGCGTGTTCGTCGCCCTGGGCGACGCGTCGCGACGCAGCATCGTGGCTCAGCTCGCCGAGCGCGGCGAGCTGAGCGTGGGGGAGGCCAGCGCGGGCCTGAGCTTGTCGCCCGCCGGCATCACCAAGCACGTCAAGGTGCTGGAGGATGCCGGTCTCGTCACGCGCCGGCTGGCCGGTCGCCGCCACCTGCTCAGCCTGGAGTCGCAGCACCTGCTGCTGGCCGAGGACTGGATCGACCGCTACCGCAGCCTCTGGACCCAGAGCCTGACCCGCTTGGCGGCACTCGCCGCGGAGCTCGACGAAGGAGACCGACCATGAACCCGTCCACCCAGCTGTCCCTGGAGGTCGACCAGCTGATCGACGCCAGACCTGAGACCGTGTTCCGGCTCCTGACCGAGCCCGAGCTGTATGCCCGCTGGTTCGGCCCCGAAGGATCGGACGTCGCCGTCGACTCGATGGACGTCCAGCTCGGCGGTCGGCTGGCCCTGACCATCTCGTTCCCCGGTTCGGACTTTTCCGTCGGCATCGAGGGGTTCTACGAGGTGATCGAGCCGCCGACGAAGCTCGTCCACACGTGGCGATCGATGGACGAGGAGCTCGTCACGACGGTCGCGTTCTCGATCGAGCCCCAGGGTCAACAGACCCGGCTGACGGTGCACCATCGCGGCTTCGTCGATCCCGTCGACCTCGAGCAGAATCAGGGCGGCTGGAGCGCGCACCTCGCGGATCTGGGGCTGCTGGCCGCCGAGCTCGAAGGGCCGGCGTCATGACCGCGGTGCGTCGGGGTCGCGCCGGCCTGGTCACGACCGTCGCGCTCGGTCTCTGGGGCGCAGTGCATCTCGTCGGCGGCGCCACGCTGCTCCCGCTGAGCGGCGCGGACGGCCTTGACTCGCTCGCACCGAACGCGACCTCAACGCCGGCTGATCCGGGCGAGGCAGCGGCTGCGGTGATGCACTTCCACGGGTTCAACATCGCGGTTGCGGGCCTCGCCGTGCTGGTGCTGGCCGTCCTGTGGCGACGCTCCGGCCGGACGTGGCAGCTCGGCGTCGCGACCGGCCTCGCCGTCGTCCTCGATGTCGGGCTGGTGCTCTACCTCGTCGGCCCCGGCCTCCTCCCGCCGAGCCAGGGCCTGCCCGGCCTCGGCCTCCTCGCTGTGGCTCTCGTCGCGATGACGGTGGGTGCGCGCACCCGCGCGGGAGAGCCCTCCGAACGAACCCCGACCCCGATTTGAGTACTGAGGGCTCGCTCCCGTAAAGTGGAGCGAGCGACGCGGGGTGGAGCAGTTCGGTAGCTCGCTGGGCTCATAACCCAGAGGTCGCAGGTTCAAATCCTGCCCCCGCTACCAATTAAAGGCCCCTGACCAGCAAAAATGCTGGTCAGGGGCCTTTGTCATGCGGGTCGCGAGGCGAGCTGCAGCCGTTCTAGAGCATCGACCCGAGATCCGAACCCACGGTGGGGTAGGCGGCCGTCGCGGACTTGAGCTGTCTCGTGGTGATTCCGAGCTTGATGGCCAGGCCGAAGGTGTTGATCAGCTCGCCATACTCGGGGCCGAGTAGATGGGCTCCGACGATCTGGTCGTTCGAGGAATCGATGAGGATCTTGGCGGCTGCGGTCGTCTCGCCGATCCTGTAGCTGGAGTACCAGGTGCTGGTGTCGGAGTATCGGACGGTCACGTCGACGCCGGCGGCGTGCGCTTCGGACTCCAGCATGCCGACGCGGGCAAGCTCAGGGATGGTGAAGACGGCGGTCGGGATGCCGGCGTAGTCGGGTGCCGTCGTGGTTCCCTTCAGCATGTTTGACGCGGCGACCTTGGCTTCCGAAACCGCGACCGGGGTGAGAGGCATCCCGTCGGTGTCGGCGGAGTCGCCGGCAGCCCACACGGCTGGGTTCGAGATGCTTTGCAGGTGGTCGGTGACCTGGATGCCGTTCTCGTCCCAGATCACGTCTGCTGCGTCGAGGCCCAGGTCGGCCAGGTCTGCGATACGTCCGGCGCCGTGCACCACGAGGTCGGTCTCGATGGTCTCCCGGGTGCCGGCGCGGTCGAGGGTGACCAGGTATCCGCCGCCTGCGACCTGCACGTCCACGATGGTGGTGGTGCGGCGCAGGCTGATGCCGACGTCGTGGCCGCGGGCGACCGCCAGCTCGACGAGGTCGGGGTCGAAGCCCTTCAGTGGGCGCTCGCCGCGGTCGACGATGATCGGTGAGCTTCCGGCTCTGGCGGCGATGTGGGCGAACTCGAAGGAGATGAAGCCGCCCCCGACGAACAGGATCCGCGCTGGGAGCGCATCAAGGTCCAGGAAGCCGGTGCTGTCGAGGAGGTGTTCGTGACCGGGGAAGTCCAGAGGACGAGGTCGGGCGCCGGTGGCGACCAGGAAACGGTCGGAGTCATAGGCCACACCATCGATGTCCATCTGTTGGGGACCGGTGAACCGTGCGTGCCCGTGCAGAGTGGTGACGCCGTTGCCGGTCAGCCCGTTCTCCATGCTCTGCGGCACGGGGTCGGTGAAGCCGTGCTTGTGCTTCATGAGGTCGGCCCAGTTGATCGACAGGTCGGTGTGGTCGATGCCCTTGCCGTCCATCAACCGGGCGCTGTCGATGATCTCGGCGCCGCGGCGCAGGATCTTCTTCGGATCGCACCCGCGCAGCGCGCACGTGCCGCCGTAGGGGAGCGAGTCCACGATGGCGACCTCCCACCCTTTCGCGGCGCACTTGTTCGCTGCGGCGACGCCGGCCATGCCGGCGCCGATGACGATGAGGTCGAAGTGCTGGCTCATGGGGTGTCGCTCCTGTTCGTGAGGTCTGAGTCATGTGAGGGGGTCGTGCCGCGGGGTGAGCCCGATTCCGGACGCGGGCAGGCCCGGTCCGTCCGACGGCGCCGAGCGATCCGCACCGCTCCGGCGACGGCCAGCACCATCCCGAGCCCGATCAGCGTCCAGCTCTGCAGCGACCATCCCGCGAACGCGCCCACGACGCCCACCGACAGCAGGACAGGCAGCCCGCAGCAGATGCCGAGCACGCCGGCGACCGCGGCAAGCGGACCGAACGCAGCCCATCGATCATGCATCGGTCAGGGCCGCACGTAGCTGCTCGAGAGTGGGCGCGCCTTGGTACCCGGTCGGGGTCTCGTACAGGCGACAGGAGAGGCCCACGTTGTCCCCGGGTTCGGCGAACAGGTCGACGCCGTCGACCACGATGCTCGGTGAGCCGTGGAACCGGGTGCGTTCTGCTTCAGCCGGCGTCTCGACGCGATGCCGGGTCACGCGGAGGTCGCCGCGTTCAGCGGCGAGGGCCCGCAACCGTTCGTCAGCGACCTTCCAGTTCGGGCAGTCGTCGAAGTACAGCAGCGTGATGTCCATGCGTTCGACGCTAGACCTTGATCCTCGGTTCAAGGTCAAGGCGTAGACTGAGGCCATGCGCATCGGAGAGGCAGCCGAGGCGGCAGGTGTGCCGACGCAGACCATCCGCTTCTACGAGCGCCGGGGTCTGCTTCCGTCCCCGGCCCGGGGCTCCAACGGCTATCGCGAGTACGACGCCTCAGTGCTCGCGCGTCTCGCCTTCATCCGCAGCGGTCAGGCAGCCGGCCTCACCCTGGTGGAGATCGCCAGCGTCTTGGACCTTCGCCGTGACGGAGCCGTCCCCTGCGCGCACGTGCACTCGCTGTTGACGACCAAGCTGGACGACGTTCGGCGCCGACAACGTGAGCTTGCGGTGCTCGAGAAGGAGCTCCAAGGTCTCATCGCTCGTAGCAACCAGCTCGACCCGTCCGACTGCACCGACGCCAAGATCTGTCAGATCATCACCCCTGCTCCGTTCGGTGATGCGGTCGGGGTCTGAGTCGGAATACAGTGGCCGGATGTTCGTCGACGACCCGGCCACGGCGTACGGACTGTTCACCGGCCGATTCTCTGAGCCGTTGTCCATGAAGTTCGCGGACGCCGCCGGTCTGACCCCGGGACAGCGCGTGCTCGACGTCGGCTGCGGGCCCGGTGCGCTGACCCAGATCCTGGCGGCACAGCTGGGCGCGTCCGCCGTGTCCGCGGTCGACCCCTCGGCGGCGTACGTCGAGGCGGCCCGGGCGCGGCTGCCCGGCGTCGACGTCGGCCGGGCGTCGGCTGAGGACCTCCCGTACGCCGATGGCACGTTCGACGCCGCACTTGCGCAACTGGTCGTGCACTTCATGGTGGACCCGGTGGCGGGCCTGCGGGAGATGGCCCGCGTCACGAAACAGGGGGGTGTCGTCGCGGCGTGTGTATGGGACAACGCCGGTGGCCACGGCCCGCTCTCGCCCCTGTGGCGGGCGGCGCAGAGCCTGGACCCGACGGTTCGGGACGAGTCCGGAGCGGCCGGAGCGCGTGAGGGGCAGCTCGCCGGCCTCGCTCGGGAGGCCGGGCTTGCTGACGTCGAGTCGTCCCGGCTGACCGTCGAGGTTCCTTTCGTGACGTTCGAGGAGTGGTGGCAGCCGCTGACCCTCGGTGTCGGCTCGGGAGGTGCCTACGTGCAAGACCTTGACGACGCACACCGACGTGCACTGCGGCAGCGGCTCGAGCACGATCTGGGTCCCGCGCCCTTCACGGCGTCGGCGGCGGCGTGGTGCGTTGTCGCAGCCAGGACTGCCTAGAGCTCCAGCCCGTCCCGCGGGACCAAGAGTCGAAGGAACTCTCAGGGTTTCGCGTCGCTCGAGACGTCGGTGTCCAGGCTGGTCCGACGGTCCTTTGTCGTGGAGGGCCGTCTGGTATCGACGTTGCTGGTCAGCCTCGCCAGAACGCCGGGGAGCTCGGCGATGGTTCCGGCGGGCAGGCCGGCGACGGTCTCCTCGGCGAGGGTCCGCCAGAGCTTCTTGACCTGGGTGACCAGCTTTTCGCCGCGCTCGGTGAGCTCGACGATGCTGGCGCGCTGGTCATGGGGCGCAGGTGTCCGACGAACATGGCCTCCGGCTTCCAGCTTGCGGGTCATGAGAGTCACGCTCGGCGGCTCGATGGTGAGCGCTTCGCTGAGCTGAGCCTGGATCATCGGACCGGAACGGCTGAGCTCGAGCAGGAGCGCCTCCTGTCCGGGGTGCAGGCCCAGGGGCAGCAGCAGCTCAGCGGCCCTGGCTCGATGCCGGAGAGTCAGGAGGCGGATGGCCTGGTTGATCGCGGTCGCTTGCTCGAAATCCACGAAGACTCCTCACCGGCGCCATGAGCGGCAGAACATTAGGCGCGTAATCAATCGTACACATTCGTAGGTGGCCGAGGGCACCATCGACCCTGCGTTTCACCCAAGCCCTCGCACGTCACCGGGTGGTCTGCCTCAGGAGCCGATGGGGTGCACGGATCACGCCTCGGCCGCCCACTCGGTTCACCACCGTCGGGTGACGGGGCAGCAGTGCACTCAGCGCTGCGATGGCGAGCCCGAAGGCGGCGGCTACGTAGAAGACGTCGGTGTAGCCGGAGGACGACGCGCTCACGACGACCCCGCCGACCCTCGCCCCCGCCCTGCTGCCGGCGACGGTCGCGAGCACGGCCAGCCCCATTGATCCACCCACTTGGCTGGCGGTGTTGGCCAGACCTCCGACGGCACCCGCATCTCCCTCCGGCACGGCCGCCGTTGCCACGCCCATGAGCGTGGGGAACGTCAACCCGATGCCGGTGGCGATCAGCAGGGTCGGACCGAGCACGGCGGTGACGTAGCCGCTCTCGGAACCCGCCTGCGCGAACCATCCGAATCCGACCACGATCCAGCCGCAGCCCAGCAAGACCAGTCGACGCGCACCCAGGCGCGGCAATGCCGCAGACGCCCAACGCGCGATCAGCACGAACACGACTGCAGCTGGTGCCTGCCCGATGCCGGCGTCCAGCGCGTCGTATCCGAGCACGTCCTGCATGAACAACGAGCTGAAGTACCACATCGCGATGGCGATGCCGCCGAACAGCAGCAGCATCAGGTTTCCGAGCGCGACCCCGCGGATCTTCAGCAGGCTCAGCGGCACGATGGGGCGTTCAGCGAGGCGGGCCTCCGCCATGAAGAACGCAGCGAGCAGGATCAGGCCGCCCGCGACTGGGCCGACCACCGACATCGACGTCCACGTGTGCACCGAGCTCTGCGTGACCCCGTAGATCAGCCCGGTCAGGCCCGATGTCGCAGCGAATGCACCCACGAGGTCGAGCGACTGGCCCTCGACCCTCCGCGGCCTGGCGAGTGCCACCATTGCCAACGTGGCGAGTGCCGCTCCGATCGGAACGTTGATGAGGAAGATCCACCGCCACGACAGGTAGCTCGTGATGACCCCACCGGCGACCGCGCCGGTGATGCCCCCCAGCCCGCCGGCTGCAGCCCACGCCCCGAAGGCCCGGGCGCGCGCGTGCTCGTCGGCGAACGCCGTGTTGAGGACAGCCAGGGTGGCGGGCGCCAGCATCGCAGCGCCCGCGCCCTGGACGGCTCGGGCCGCCAGCAGGACAGCCGGAGCGGTCGCAAGCCCGGCCACCAGGCTCGAGGTGGAGAACACCAGCAAGCCCGCGCACAGCACGCGGCGGTGGCCGAGGACGTCGGCCGCGCGACCACCCAGGAGCATCAGGCCGGCAAAGGTCAGCAAGTACCCATTGACCACCCACGCCACGCCGGTTGCTGTGAAGTCGAGCTCTCGGCGGACCGAGGGGATCGCGACGTTGACGATCGAGACGTCGAGGATCACCACGAACTGGCAGGCGCACACGAGTGCGAGGACCACTGCGGCCGATCCGGCGGCAGGCCGGGCGTCGTGAGTGGCCTGATCGGTGCTGGTCATCGGACCGCCAGTACTTCTTCGTCCACCAGCTCGTCCGCGGCTCGCCGACCCACCAGCAATTGCGTCGTGATCTGCGCCAGCCGCCCTCCCTGGTGCCGCGCGGCGGCCAGCACCGCGGAGTCGGGGCCGTCCCCGGTGGGCGGCCCGGATGCTGACGCGCCATAGGGGTTGCCGCCCGCGGCAGACACGGCTGGATCGGTGTAACCGGGCGGGACGATCACCGCACCCCAGTGGTAGAACACGTTGGCCAGAGACAAGATCGTGGCCTCGTTGCCGCCGTGCTGGTTGTAGGCCGAGGTGAACGCCGTGGCCGGCTTGTTCGCGAGGCCACCTGTTTGCCACAACCCGCCGGTCTGGTCCAGGAACTGCTTGAGCTGTGCGGCGGGCGTGCCGAAACGCGTCGGTGTCCCGAAGGCGAACCCGTCGGCCCATTCCAGGTCGTCCACGGAGGCTTGGTCGGCGTCGCGGGTGGCGTCGACGTGCTGACGCCACAGAGGGTTCTCGTCGATCACGCTGGCGGGCGCGAGCTCGGCCACCCGCCGCAGCCGCACCTCCGCGCCCTGCGAGTGCGCGCCTTCGGCGAGGGCTTCCGCGAGTGCGCGCACCGTTCCGGTGGAGCTGTAGTAGACAACGGCGATTCTTGCGGGCATGGGGACTCCTCAGTAGACTTTTTTCGTTACTCACATAATGTTATGTGCATAACTAAATAAGTCAACTGATCGCTCCGGCGCGACGACCTCCCTCGGCATGCCGGCGGGTAGGGATCGGTGAGTGCCGGGCCGATCGCCGGATCCACGAAGGAGTTCCAGACCTCGGGCCGGACATCCAAGCGGGTTTCCTGAGCGCACGGGCTCTGCAGACGGGCAGGTCGAGCGCGGTCGGGTCAAAATGGGTCGCGTCGGACAATCAGTGCTGCGGGTGGATGACCGCCTTGATCGAGTCGGACACCCGGCTGCTGAGCATCAAGGCATCCGCGGACTCAGCCAGAGGGAAGTGGTGCGTCACGAGTGGCGCGACATCGATGCGGCCGGAGGACACCAGCTCGATCGCCAACGGCCACGTGTGGTTGTAGCGGTTGACCAGGCTCAGAGTCAGCTCGTTGACGTTGAGCTGCGACAACGGCAGCCCGATGGCTTCCTCCTTGGACATGCCGATCATGGCCGCCCGACCGGCCGGGCGGAGCCGCCGCATGGCCTGCCCGAGAACCCCCGGTGCGCCGGAGCACTCGAGCAACACGTCGAATTCGTCCTCTGTCGGCGTGTCAGTGTGTTCCGCGTTGAATCCCATCGAGCTGGCGAGGTCGAGGCGAAACTCGGACACGTCGGTCACGGTCACGCCGCCGGCACCCAAGGCACGAGCCGAGGCCGCTGCCAGAAGTCCCACTGGGCCTGCACCAGTGACCAGCACATCGTCACCAGCTTGGAGCCCCGCGCGCTTGCAGCCCCAGATCCCGACCGACAGCGGTTCGAGGAGGGCGCCTTCTTCGTAGGTCATGGAGTCCGGGATCGGGTAGAGGTTGCGGGCGTCGATCGTCATTCGCTGGATCAGGGCACCGTGGTACGGCGGCGTCGCGAGAAAGACCAGGTCCGGGCACAGGTGGTAGCGCCCGGCCATGCACTCCCGACAATTGCGACACGGCGTCCCGGGCTCGATCGCCACGCGGTCGCCAACTGCCACGTTCGTGACCTCACTGCCGAGCTGCACGACCTGGCCCGCGACCTCGTGGCCCAAGATGATCGGGCCGTCGACGACGTAGTCGCCGATCCGCCCGACCGTGTAATAGGCGGTGTCCGACCCGCAGACCCCGACGGCCTCGGTGCGCACTACCGCCTCATGTGGCCCCGGTTCGGGGTCGGGACGTTCCTCGATGACGATCGTGCCGAGCTCCGTCATGACTGCCGCTTGGTTGGCCACGATGACTCCTTTCGCTGAAAGTCGATTCCGCGCCGCCAGGTCAGGCACGGCCGTGCGATGCGCGTGACTTGCGGGCCAGGGAGTCAATGGCCACCGCGATCGCGAGCACCAGTCCGGTGATGACGAACCGATAGGACGAGTCGAGGTTGAGCAACGTCAGGCCGGAGGCGATGGAGGCGATGACCAGCGTGCCGAGCAACGCCGAGAACGCGCTGCCACGACCACCGAACAAGCTCGTTCCACCGATGACCGCTGCTGCAATGGCGTTGAGGTTCACGTCGCCCGTGCCGCTGCTGAGGTTGGCGGAGGCGAGTCGCCCGGCCGCGAGGATGCCACCGACGCAGGCCAGCAGCGAACAGAGGACGAACGCGCTGATGTAGACGTTGCGCACATTGATGCCCGACCGGCGAGCCGCCTCGGCGTTGCCTCCGACCGCGAGCAGGGATCGTCCCCAGGCCGTCCGGGTGATCGCGTAGTTCAGGAGCAGGACCAGCGAGACGAAGAAGACCACCATCCAGCCGACGCCGCGATCCTGATTGAGGTACCAGACCACCAGCCCGAGCGCCACGAACAGCGCAACCGACCGGATCACCAGGCCGTTCAGCGAGCGGGCGGACAGGTTCGCGCGTCGGCGTCGAAGCATCGTCTCCAAACCGGAGAAGAACAGTGCCAGTGCCGCGACGGCAACCAGCACGTACGAGAGCCAGGGTGGAACGAACTGAAGCTGGGCGAAGCTGACCAAGGCGGAGTCGAACGGCAGGTTGACCGATCCGCGGGAGCCGAGAATGGCGAGCTGCAGGCCCAGGAAGGCGAGCAAGCCAGACAGCGAGGCAACGAAGCTCGGCATGCCGAACTGAGTGAGCAGGATGCCGTACAACAGGCCGATGAGGCAGGCCACGCCGCAGGCGACGACGACCGCCAGCACCCAGTTCCAGTCATGGCGCACGAACAGGACGGCGACGATGGCGCCGGAGAAGCCGCTCACCGACCCCACCGAGAGATCGATCTCGCCCACGAGGAGCACGCACACGATGCCGAGCGCGATCACGCCGACGGCACTGGAGTCAAGGATCAGATTCACGAGGTTGCCGCTGGACAGGAAGACCGAGTTGAGGGCCTGGAAGATCGTTCCGATGATCAGCAGTCCGACCACCACCGGCAGGGCGCCGACGTCGCCGGCCCGCACGCTGCGGGCGAACGACGCGATCGCGCCGCGCATGCCTTGCTCCTGTTGCAACCGCTCGTCGTCCTGGTCGAGAGCGACCGGTGGGATGAGACTCATCGTGACTCACCGCTCGCGGAATCGGGGTCAGCCGCTTCGGATCCGTCAACCTTGGTGAGTCGGTCCCGCCTTCGAGTGACGACGTTGTCTGTGGCGCCGGTGATGGCGGCCACCACCTCCTCCGAGGACACGGTCCCGGCGTCGAACTCGCCGTTGTTACGGCCAAGTCGCAGGACGACGATCCGGTCCGCGACCGCCCGCACATCCTCCATGTTGTGGCTGACCATGATGACCCCCAGCTCACGCTCTCGTAGCCGCTCGATCAGGTCGAGCACCTCGGCCGTCTGGGCAACGCCCAGTGCGGCCGTCGGTTCGTCGAGGATGATCACGCGCGGGTCGCCCAGCAGCGACCGGGCAATGGCGACCGTCTGCCGCTGACCCCCGGACAACGAGGCGATCGGGATGCGGACGGTGGGAATCTTCGCGGACAGCTCGCGGAGCAGCTCCCAGGCCTTGACCTCCATGCCGACCTCGTCGAGACGCAAGGGCACGCGCTCCTGTCCGAGGAACAGGTTCTCGACCACGTTGAGGTTCTCGCACAGAGCGAGGTCTTGGAACACCGTCGCGATACCGAGGCGAATCGCGGCGCTCGGGTCGGAGATCTTCACGCCCTTGCCGTCGAACGAGATCGTGCCGGTGTCGGCCTCGTGAACGCCGGCGAGCACCTTCACGAGCGTAGATTTGCCCGCACCGTTGTCGCCCACGATCGCCACCACTTCGCCCGCCTGGACGTCGAGGTCGATGTCGGTGAGGGCGTTGACGGCACCGAAAGCCTTGCTGATGCCACGGAGACTGAGCAGCGACGTGCGCGTCGCGGCGACCGTGCTGGTCATCGGTTCACCTCCGAAACGTCCTGGCAGGGGTTCCGCCGAGGAGGACCCCGGCGGAACCCCTGTTGATCACGAGATCCCGAGCTTCTTGCAGCCTGCCGCGTAGGCCTTCGTGCAGAGCTCAGACGGAGTGTTGATCTTCTTGTCGATGATCTCCGCCTTGAGGTTCTCCTGCGTCACCAGGGTGGGCGTGAACAGCTTCGTGGGCGATCCGAACAGCGTGTCGGTGGGCTCGGGCTTCTCACCCTTGACCAACGCGTCCGCCACCTCCGCAGCCGCACCGCCAACGATCTCGCTGGGCTTGTTGATGGTGTTGTACTGGTCGCCGGCGATGATCAGCTGGAGCCCGGCCACCGTGGCATCGTTGCCACTGACCGGGGGCAGAGGATCAGTGCCTGCGGCCTTGAAGGCAGCGATCGTGCCGCCAGCTGTGCCATCGTTGGCCGCCACGACGCCGACGATCTTGTCGCCGAATCGGGAGATCTGGCCGGCCACCCACTTCTGGGCGTTCTCCGGCTTCCACTCGATCGTGTCGTACTCGGCCAGGACCTTGATCCCGCTGGCGTCGACACCTTCGTGGATGCCCTTCTTGATCAGGCCCGCGGCTGCGTCGGTGGGCGAACCGTTGACGATCAGGATCCCGGACCCATCCGGCACGTCACCGGACTTGACCTTCTCGAGGAGGGAGGTGGAGATCTGCTTGCCGATCTCCTGGTTGTCGAAGGAGACGTAGAAGTCGACCTCCGCCTTGGGGATCGGGCGGTCGTAGGCGATGACCTTCACGCCCTTGGCGTGAGCGGCGTTGACCATCGTGACGGCCGCGGCCGAGTCGACCGGATCGAGGACGACGGCCTTCGCACCCTGCGCCAGTGCCGAGTTGAACTGCTGCTGCTGCTTGTCCGCGCTGGCATCGGCGTTGTTGTACAGAGGTGTGCAGTCGGCGCACAGCTCTTTCAGCCGCTTCTCGAAGCCCGGCCGGTCGTGCAGCTCGTAACGGGTCGAACCGGTGTCAGGCATCAGGAAGGCGATCTTCGCGCCAGATCCTGAGCCACCGTCACCCCCGTCGCCACCGCACGCGGCGGTCGTGGCGAGCAGCAGGACTGCGCCGCCTGCAGCCAAGGCCCTTCTCACTGAAACCCCACTCATGGTGAATCCCTTCGTCGCCCGCACCGCGATCCCGGCACCGTCGGCCAGACTTTGAATCGTGTCAATGTTGATCTTTCGGCGATGCTAATGGCACTCTTGAAACGTGTCAAGGATCACATCGAGCGATGACGAGGCTCCTGAAAGCCGGCCGGCGCGCCGCGCAGGCATCAAGGATGTGGCCCGGCTTGCCGGGGTCTCCCAAGGCACCGTGTCCAACGTCCTGAACCATCCCGGCCGCGTCAGCCAGGTGAGGAAGGACGCGGTGGAGCGGGCGATCGAAGAGCTCGGCTACGTCCGCCACGAGGCCGCCCGCCACCTGCGCGCCGGCTACTCGACCACCGTTGGACTGCTGCTGCTCGACGCGTGGAACCCGGGTTTCATCGAGGTGGCCCGTGGGGTCGAGGACACGACCTCGAGTCGGGGCCTGGCTGTCCTGATCTCGAACAGCGCACGTGACATCGAGCGCGAGCGGACGTACCTGCGGTTGTTCTCCGAGCAACGCATGGCCGGATTGATCGTCATCCCCCATGACGAGTTCGCCGAGGGACTGCACGGCATCCGGGCCGGAGGGATGCCCGTCGTCGTCCTGGAACGTGCCGAGTCCGGGGCGCACGGGATGTCGGTATCGGTCGACGACGTCACCGGCGGCGAGCTCGCGGCTGGGCACCTGATCGCGCTGGGCCACCGGAAGCTGGCCTTCGTCGGCGACGAGGGCGCGGCCGCACCGGTGCACGACCGGCTCACCGGCGTCCGCAACGCCGTCGCCGAAACCGGGGGAGACGTTCACCTCGACATCCTCCCTTCCGAGCTGACTGCCGAAGCGGGGCGCGAAGCCGGTGAGCGGATCGCGGCCATGCCGCCCGAGTCGCGACCCACAGCAGTGGCGACGGCGATCGATCTCCTGGCGGTCGGCCTCCTGCAGGCGCTCCAGCAGCACGGCATCCGGGTTCCCGAGGACATCTCTGTCGTGGGGTACGACGACATCCCGTTCGCTCGACAACTTTCCGTCCCCTTGACGACAGTGCGTCGGCCGCACTACGAGATGGGGACGACGGCAGCCACGATGCTGGCCACCTCCTTGGCCGGTGAGACTCCGGAGCGGCGCCACGTCGTCTTCGAGCCCGAGCTTGTCGTACGGGAGTCCACCGGCCCACCGTCCTCGGCCCCATCGACAAGGAGTACCGCATGACCTCGCTCCTCCTCGGCATCGATCTCGGCACGGGAAGCAGCAAAGGGGTGCTCGCGACGCCGGACGGACAGATCGTGGCCACGGCCGTGCGTCCCCGTCCTCACAGCATGTCCATGCCGTATTCCGGGTGGGCCGAGGTGGACGCCGTCGAGGTGTGGTGGCAGGACGTCGTGGCCTTGGCGCGTGAGCTGGTGCCGCAGATCGCAGGCGCCGAGATCGCCGGTGTCTGCGTCAGCGGCGTGGGACCCTGCCTCGTGCTGGCCGACGAGACCGGGACGCCGGTCCGGCCGGCGATCCTCTACGGCATCGACTCACGGGCCACCGCGGAGATCGACGAGCTCGATGAACGGCTGGGCACTGCCGCCGTCCTGCAACGATGCGGTACACCCCTGACCACGCAGGCGGTCGGACCCAAGGCGCTGTGGGTCCGTCGGCACGAGGTCGACGCCTGGCAGAGGGCGACCCGATGGTTCAACTCCAACTCCTTCATTGCGTTCCGGCTCACCGGGGAGTACGTCCTCGACCACCACACGGCCAGCCAATCGGTGCCCCTGTACGACATCGAGGCCAACGAGTGGCTCGACGACTGGTATCGCGAGGTCATGGACACGCTGACGCCGCCTCGGCTGGTCTGGCCGGCCGAGGTCATCGGCTCGGTCACGGCGGAAGCTGCCGAGCAGACCGGGCTCCCGCAGGGGACGCCCGTCTGTGCCGGAACGGTCGACGCCTGGGCCGAAGCCTTCAGCGGCGGCGTCCGGTCACCGGGTGACCTGATGCTCATGTACGGGTCGACCATGTTCTTCGTCCAGGACCTCGCCGCGCTGGCGCGTCACCCGCAGCTGTGGAACACGGTCGGCATCGAGCCCGGGAGCAAGTGCCTGGCGGCAGGGATGTCGACGTCCGGGAGCTTGACTGGGTGGATCCAGCAGCTCGTGGGCGACGTGCCGTTCGAGACGCTCGTGCAGGAGGCAGCCGCCGTCCCCGCGGGGTCGGACGGACTGCTGCTGCTGCCGTACTTCTCCGGCGAGCGCACACCGATCTTCGACCACCACGCACGCGGCATCATCGCGGGCCTGACGCTGCGGCACCGACGCGGGCATGTGTTCCGTGCGGTCTACGAGGGAATCGCCTTCGGGATCAGGCAGATACTCGAGCTCCTGGACACCGAGGCCAACCCGGTCGAACGGCTCGTCGCGGTGGGTGGCGGCACCCAGGGGAGCCTCTGGACTCAAGTGGTCAGCGACGTCACTGGTCGGGTGCAGGAAGTTCCCGAGCAGACCATCGGCGCTGCGTACGGCGACGCGCTGATGGCCGCGATCGGCACCGGCCTGGTGCCGCCCGAGACCGACTGGGCTCGCGTGACCACCGTGGTGCGGCCGAACCCCGAGAACCGGGCGCTCTACGACGAGCTCTACTCGCTGTACTCCTCGCTCTATCCCGCCACCCGCGACCACATGCACGCCCTCGCCCGGATGCAGGAGACTGCGGGCTCGTGATTCACCCAGTCCCGATGGTCCGACTGGATCGCCTCACGGCGCCGCGAGATGGACGGCTTCCTGTCGGAAAGTTGTGCTAGTCGAATCTCGAAAAACATCCGGCATGCCAGTGGAAAAGTGAGGTCATCGAACACCTGTTCTGGTAGGGTGGAGGCATGTTCGGGGGAACCACCAGCACGATCGCCGCGATGCGTGCAGCAGCGCGAGCGATGTCGTCGGTGGCAGCGTCAACGGGCGATGAAGTGCGGGCGTTGGCAGCCGCGCGCGACGCGATCGAGGCCGCGATGTGCGAGCGCCTCGCCGACATGGACGAGACCAAGTCCCACGAGGCCGACGGTGCCTCCTCCATCGGCACCTGGGCTCGGCGCGAGCTGCACCAGGACGCAGCCAAGACCCGTCAGATGGTTCGAGCGGCGTCGACGTTCCGCGATCTTCCGGCGGTTGGCGAGGCGGCGCGGGCCAGCCAGATCGGCTTCGAGCACGTCACGGCCTTCACGTACGCGCTCAAACACGTCGGACTCGACGAGACCCGCCAGCTGGAGGAGCCGCTGCTCGACCTGGCCAAGCGGGTGACGCCTGGGGAGCTGTTCGCGAAGGTTCGTCAGGTCAGGGACGTGATCCACGCCGACGACCTCGACCAGGCATGGCTGAGAGGGATGGCCAGACGAGACATCAAGGTCGTCCGCTGCGGCGACGGATGGCACGTCACCGGGTTCCTCGACATCGAGGCCGGAGCCAAGCTCAAGGCGGTCCTCGCCAACTTGTCCGTCCCCCGCGACGCCGACGACACCCGGGCCCCCGCCGAACGCCGCATGGACGCCCTCGACGACATCTGCACCAAGGCGCTGGAGAACGGACTGCCGGCCGACAACGGGATCCGTCCGCACATCTTCGTCACCGTCGAGGCATCGCCCACTGGCGCACCCCTCGACACGAAGCCCGCCTTCCTCGAAGGGTTCGGGCACATCGGCCCCGCTCTGCTCGGACACCTCCTCTGCGACGCCGAGGTCACCCCGTTCCTGGTCAAGACCACCAGCCGGAACACCGAGGTCCTCGACGTCGGGCGAACCGAGCGCTACGCCACCATCAAGCAGGCGAAGGCCATCCGGCTCCAACAACGAGGCGAGTGCGCCTCGGCCGGGTGCAAGCACCCGATCGCGCACAACCACCACAAACAATGGTGGTCCCGAGGCGGCCGCACCGACCTCGACAACCTCGTCGGGCTGTGCCGCAAGTGCCACACCCTCATCCACTCAGGACAGCTCGAGCTCGCCGCCTAGCAGCCCCAGACGGCGAAATCTGCCGACCTCCGCGGCC
>CAWAGS010000002.1:0-35717 GCA_963781445.1 uncultured Actinomycetota bacterium | reverse complement strand
TCAAATCCTGCCCCCGCTACCAATCAAAGGCCCCTGACCAGCAAATATGCTGGTCAGGGGCCTTTGTCATGCGGGTCGCGAGGCGAGCTGCAGCCGTTCTAGAGCATCGACCCGAGATCCGAACCCACGGTGGGGTAGGCGGCCGTCGCGGACTTGAGCTGTCTCGTGGTGATTCCGAGCTTGATGGCCAGACCGAAGGTGTTGATCAGCTCGCCATACTCGGGACCGAGTAGATGGGCTCCGACGATCTGGTCGTTCGAGGAATCGATGAGGATCTTGGCGGCTGCGGTCGTCTCGCCGATCCTGTAGGTGGAGTACCAAGTGCTGGTGTCGGAGTAGCGGACGGTGACGTCGATGCCGGCGGCGTGCGCTTCGGACTCCAGCATTCCGACGCGGGCAAGCTCAGGGATGGTGAAGACGGCGGTCGGGATGCCGGCGTAGTCGGGTGCCGTCGTGGTTCCCTTCAGCATGTTTGACGCGGCGACCTTGGCCTCCGAAACCGCGACCGGGGTGAGAGGCATCCCTGTCGGTGTCGGCGGAGTCGCCGGCAGCCCACACGGCCGGGTTCGAGATGCTTTGCAGGTGGTCGGTGACCTGGATGCCGTTCTCGTCCCAGGTCACGTGCGCTGCGTCGAGGCCCAGGTCGGCCAGGTCTGCGATGCGTCCGGCGCCGTGCACCACGAGGTCGGTCTCGATGGTCTCCCGGGTGCCGGCGCGGTCGAGGGTGACCAGGTATCCGCCGCCTTCGACCTGCACGTCCACGATGGTGGTGGTGCGGCGCAGGCTGATGCCGACGTCGTGGCCGCGGGCGACCGCCAGCTCGACGAGGTCGGGGTCGAAGCCCTTCAGTGGGCGCTCGCCGCGGTCGACGATGATCGGTGAGCTTCCGGCTCTGGCGGCGATGTGGGCGAACTCGAAGGAGATGAAGCCGCCCCCGACGAACAGGATCCGCGCTGGGAGCGCATCAAGGTCCAGGAAGCCGGTGCTGTCGAGGAGGTGTTCGTGACCGGGGAAGTCCAGAGGACGAGGTCGGGCGCCGGTGGCGACCAGGAAACGGTCGGAGTCATAGGCCACACCATCGATGTCCATCTGTTGGGGACCGGTGAACCGTGCGTGCCCGTGCAGAGTGGTGACGCCGTTGCCGGTCAGCCCGTTCTCCATGCTCTGTGGCACGGGGTCGGTGAAGCCGTGCTTGTGCTTCATGAGGTCGGCCCAGTTGATCGACAGGTCGGTGTGGTCGATGCCCTTGCCGTCCATCAACCGGGCGCTGTCGATGATCTCGGCGCCGCGGCGCAGGATCTTCTTGGGGTCGCATCCGCGCAGCGCGCACGTGCCGCCGTAGGGGAGCGAGTCCACGATGGCGACCTCCCACCCTTTCGCGGCGCACTTGTTCGCTGCGGCGACGCCGGCCATGCCGGCGCCGATGACGATGAGGTCGAAGTGCCGGCTCATGGGGTGTTGCTCCTGTTCGTGAGGTCTGAGTCATGTGAGGGGGTCGTGCCGCGGGGTGAGCCCGATTCCGGACGCGGGCAGGCCCGGTCCGTCCGACGGCGCCGAGCGATCCGCACCGCTCCGGCGACGGCCAGCACCATCCCGAGCCCGATCAGCGTCCAGCTCTGCAGCGACCATCCCGCGAACGCGCCCACGACGCCCACCGACAGCAGGACAGGCAGCCCGCAGCAGATGCCGAGCACGCCGGCGACCGCGGCAAGCGGACCGAACGCAGCCCATCGATCATGCATCGGTCAGGGCCGCACGTAGCTGCTCGAGAGTGGGCGCGCCTTGGTACCCGGTCGGGGTCTCGTACAGGCGACAGGAGAGGCCCACGTTGTCCCCGGGTTCGGCGAACAGGTCGACGCCGTCGACCACGATGCTCGGTGAGCCGTGGAACCGGGTGCGTTCTGCTTCAGCCGGCGTCTCGACGCGATGCCGGGTCACGCGGAGGTCGCCGCGTTCAGCGGCGAGGGCCCGCAACCGTTCGTCAGCGACCTTCCAGTTCGGGCAGTCGTCGAAGTACAGCAGCGTGATGTCCATGCGTTCGACGCTAGACCTTGATCCTCGGTTCAAGGTCAAGGCGTAGACTGAGGCCATGCGCATCGGAGAGGCAGCCGAGGCGGCAGGTGTGCCGACGCAGACCATCCGCTTCTACGAGCGCCGGGGTCTGCTTCCGTCCCCGGCCCGGGGCTCCAACGGCTATCGCGAGTACGACGCCTCAGTGCTCGCGCGTCTCGCCTTCATCCGCAGCGGTCAGGCAGCCGGCCTCACCCTGGTGGAGATCGCCAGCGTCTTGGACCTTCGCCGTGACGGAGCCGTCCCCTGCGCGCACGTGCACTCGCTGTTGACGACCAAGCTGGACGACGTTCGGCGCCGACAACATGAGCTTGCGGTGCTCGAGAAGGAGCTCCAAGGTCTCATCGCTCGTAGCAACCAGCTCGACCCGTCCGACTGCACCGACGCCAAGATCTGTCAGATCATCACCCCTGCTCCGTTCGGTGATGCGGTCGGGGTCTGAGTCGGAATACAGTGGCCGGATGTTCGTCGACGACCCGGCCACGGCGTACGGACTGTTCACCGGCCGATTCTCTGAGCCGTTGTCCATGAAGTTCGCGGACGCCGCCGGTCTGACCCCGGGACAGCGCGTGCTCGACGTCGGCTGCGGGCCCGGTGCGCTGACCCAGATCCTGGCGGCACAGCTGGGCGCGTCCGCCGTGTCCGCGGTCGACCCCTCGGCGGCGTACGTCGAGGCGGCCCGGGCGCGGCTGCCCGGGGTCGACGTCGGCCGGGCGTCGGCTGAGGACCTCCCATACGCCGACGGCACGTTCGACGCCGCACTTGCGCAACTGGTCGTGCACTTCATGGTGGACCCGGTGGCGGGCCTGCGGGAGATGAGCCGCGTCACGCGACAGGGTGGTGTCGTCGCGGCATGTGTATGGGACAACGCCGGCGGCCACGGCCCGCTGTCGCCCCTGTGGCGGGCGGCGCAGAGCCTGGACCCGACGGTTCAGGACGAGTCCGGAGCGACCGGAGCGAGTGAGGGGCAGCTCGCCGGCCTCGCTCGGGAGGCCGGGCTTGCTGACGTCGAGTCGTCCCGGCTGACCGTCGAGGTTCCTTTCGTGACGTTCGAGGAGTGGTGGCAGCCGCTGACCCTCGGTGTCGGCTCGGGAGGTGCCTACGTGCAAGACCTTGACGACGCACACCGACGTGCACTGCGGCAGCGGCTCGAGCACGATCTGGGTCCCGCGCCCTTCACGGCGTCGGCGGCGGCGTGGTGCGTTGTCGCAGCCAGGACTGCCTAGAGCTCCAGCCCGTCCCGCGGGACCAAGAGTCGAAGGAACTCTCAGGGTTTCGCGTCGCTCGAGACGTCGGTGTCCAGGCTGGTCCGACGGTCCTTTGTCGTGGAGGGCCGTCTGGTATCGACGTTGCTGGTCAGCCTCGCCAGAACGCCGGGGAGCTCGGCGATGGTTCCGGCGGGCAGGCCGGCGACGGTCTCCTCGGCGAGGGTCCGCCAGAGCTTCTTGACCTGGGTGACCAGCTTTTCGCCGCGCTCGGTGAGCTCGACGATGCTGGCGCGCTGGTCATGGGGCGCAGGTGTCCGACGAACATGGCCTCCGGCTTCCAGCTTGCGGGTCATGAGAGTCACGCTCGGCGGCTCGATGGTGAGCGCTTCGCTGAGCTGAGCCTGGATCATCGGACCGGAACGGCTGAGCTCGAGCAGGAGCGCCTCCTGTCCGGGGTGCAGGCCCAGGGGCAGCAGCAGCTCAGCGGCCCTGGCTCGATGCCGGAGAGTCAGGAGGCGGATGGCCTGGTTGATCGCGGTCGCTTGCTCGAAATCCACGAAGACTCCTCACCGGCGCCATGAGCGGCAGAACATTAGGCGCGTAATCAATCGTACACATTCGTAGGTGGCCGAGGGCACCATCGACCCTGCGTTTCACCCAAGCCCTCGCACGTCACCGGGTGGTCTGCCTCAGGAGCCGATGGGGTGCACGGATCACGCCTCGGCCGCCCACTCGGTTCACCACCGTCGGGTGACGGGGCAGCAGTGCACTCAGCGCTGCGATGGCGAGCCCGAAGGCGGCGGCTACGTAGAAGACGTCGGTGTAGCCGGAGGACGACGCGCTCACGACGACCCCGCCGACCCTCGCCCCCGCCCTGCTGCCGGCGACGGTCGCGAGCACGGCCAGCCCCATTGATCCACCCACTTGGCTGGCGGTGTTGGCCAGACCTCCGACGGCACCCGCATCTCCCTCCGGCACGGCCGCCGTTGCCACGCCCATGAGCGTGGGGAACGTCAACCCGATGCCGGTGGC
The DNA here is from genome assembly GCA_963781445.1 of uncultured Actinomycetota bacterium. Taxonomy (GTDB): domain Bacteria; phylum Actinomycetota; class Actinomycetes; order Propionibacteriales; family Nocardioidaceae; genus Aeromicrobium. The sequence goes on along the minus strand of CAWAGS010000002.1, from coordinate 31,407 downwards.
GATCAGCAGGGTCGGACCGAGCACGGCGGTGACGTAGCCGCTCTCGGAACCCGCCTGCGCGAACCATCCGAATCCGACCACGATCCAGCCGCAGCCCAGCAAGACCAGTCGACGCGCACCCAGGCGCGGCAATGCCGCAGACGCCCAACGCGCGATCAGCACGAACACGACTGCAGCTGGTGCCTGCCCGATGCCGGCGTCCAGCGCGTCGTATCCGAGCACGTCCTGCATGAACAACGAGCTGAAGTACCACATCGCGATGGCGATGCCGCCGAACAGCAGCAGCATCAGGTTTCCGAGCGCGACCCCGCGGATCTTCAGCAGGCTCAGCGGCACGATGGGGCGTTCAGCGAGGCGGGCCTCCGCCATGAAGAACGCAGCGAGCAGGATCAGGCCGCCCGCGACTGGGCCGACCACCGACATCGACGTCCACGTGTGCACCGAGCTCTGCGTGACCCCGTAGATCAGCCCGGTCAGGCCCGATGTCGCAGCGAATGCACCCACGAGGTCGAGCGACTGGCCCTCGACCCTCCGCGGCCTGGCGAGTGCCACCATTGCCAACGTGGCGAGTGCCGCTCCGATCGGAACGTTGATGAGGAAGATCCACCGCCACGACAGGTAGCTCGTGATGACCCCACCGGCGACCGCGCCGGTGATGCCCCCCAGCCCGCCGGCTGCAGCCCACGCCCCGAAGGCCCGGGCGCGCGCGTGCTCGTCGGCGAACGCCGTGTTGAGGACAGCCAGGGTGGCGGGCGCCAGCATCGCAGCGCCCGCGCCCTGGACGGCTCGGGCCGCCAGCAGGACAGCCGGAGCGGTCGCAAGCCCGGCCACCAGGCTCGAGGTGGAGAACACCAGCAAGCCCGCGCACAGCACGCGGCGGTGGCCGAGGACGTCGGCCGCGCGACCACCCAGGAGCATCAGGCCGGCAAAGGTCAGCAAGTACCCATTGACCACCCACGCCACGCCGGTTGCTGTGAAGTCGAGCTCTCGGCGGACCGAGGGGATCGCGACGTTGACGATCGAGACGTCGAGGATCACCACGAACTGGCAGGCGCACACGAGTGCGAGGACCACTGCGGCCGATCCGGCGGCAGGCCGGGCGTCGTGAGTGGCCTGATCGGTGCTGGTCATCGGACCGCCAGTACTTCTTCGTCCACCAGCTCGTCCGCGGCTCGCCGACCCACCAGCAATTGCGTCGTGATCTGCGCCAGCCGCCCTCCCTGGTGCCGCGCGGCGGCCAGCACCGCGGAGTCGGGGCCGTCCCCGGTGGGCGGCCCGGATGCTGACGCGCCATAGGGGTTGCCGCCCGCGGCAGACACGGCTGGATCGGTGTAACCGGGCGGGACGATCACCGCACCCCAGTGGTAGAACACGTTGGCCAGAGACAAGATCGTGGCCTCGTTGCCGCCGTGCTGGTTGTAGGCCGAGGTGAACGCCGTGGCCGGCTTGTTCGCGAGGCCACCTGTTTGCCACAACCCGCCGGTCTGGTCCAGGAACTGCTTGAGCTGTGCGGCGGGCGTGCCGAAACGCGTCGGTGTCCCGAAGGCGAACCCGTCGGCCCATTCCAGGTCGTCCACGGAGGCTTGGTCGGCGTCGCGGGTGGCGTCGACGTGCTGACGCCACAGAGGGTTCTCGTCGATCACGCTGGCGGGCGCGAGCTCGGCCACCCGCCGCAGCCGCACCTCCGCGCCCTGCGAGTGCGCGCCTTCGGCGAGGGCTTCCGCGAGTGCGCGCACCGTTCCGGTGGAGCTGTAGTAGACAACGGCGATTCTTGCGGGCATGGGGACTCCTCAGTAGACTTTTTTCGTTACTCACATAATGTTATGTGCATAACTAAATAAGTCAACTGATCGCTCCGGCGCGACGACCTCCCTCGGCATGCCGGCGGGTAGGGATCGGTGAGTGCCGGGCCGATCGCCGGATCCACGAAGGAGTTCCAGACCTCGGGCCGGACATCCAAGCGGGTTTCCTGAGCGCACGGGCTCTGCAGACGGGCAGGTCGAGCGCGGTCGGGTCAAAATGGGTCGCGTCGGACAATCAGTGCTGCGGGTGGATGACCGCCTTGATCGAGTCGGACACCCGGCTGCTGAGCATCAAGGCATCCGCGGACTCAGCCAGAGGGAAGTGGTGCGTCACGAGTGGCGCGACATCGATGCGGCCGGAGGACACCAGCTCGATCGCCAACGGCCACGTGTGGTTGTAGCGGTTGACCAGGCTCAGAGTCAGCTCGTTGACGTTGAGCTGCGACAACGGCAGCCCGATGGCTTCCTCCTTGGACATGCCGATCATGGCCGCCCGACCGGCCGGGCGGAGCCGCCGCATGGCCTGCCCGAGAACCCCCGGTGCGCCGGAGCACTCGAGCAACACGTCGAATTCGTCCTCTGTCGGCGTGTCAGTGTGTTCCGCGTTGAATCCCATCGAGCTGGCGAGGTCGAGGCGAAACTCGGACACGTCGGTCACGGTCACGCCGCCGGCACCCAAGGCACGAGCCGAGGCCGCTGCCAGAAGTCCCACTGGGCCTGCACCAGTGACCAGCACATCGTCACCAGCTTGGAGCCCCGCGCGCTTGCAGCCCCAGATCCCGACCGACAGCGGTTCGAGGAGGGCGCCTTCTTCGTAGGTCATGGAGTCCGGGATCGGGTAGAGGTTGCGGGCGTCGATCGTCATTCGCTGGATCAGGGCACCGTGGTACGGCGGCGTCGCGAGAAAGACCAGGTCCGGGCACAGGTGGTAGCGCCCGGCCATGCACTCCCGACAATTGCGACACGGCGTCCCGGGCTCGATCGCCACGCGGTCGCCAACTGCCACGTTCGTGACCTCACTGCCGAGCTGCACGACCTGGCCCGCGACCTCGTGGCCCAAGATGATCGGGCCGTCGACGACGTAGTCGCCGATCCGCCCGACCGTGTAATAGGCGGTGTCCGACCCGCAGACCCCGACGGCCTCGGTGCGCACTACCGCCTCATGTGGCCCCGGTTCGGGGTCGGGACGTTCCTCGATGACGATCGTGCCGAGCTCCGTCATGACTGCCGCTTGGTTGGCCACGATGACTCCTTTCGCTGAAAGTCGATTCCGCGCCGCCAGGTCAGGCACGGCCGTGCGATGCGCGTGACTTGCGGGCCAGGGAGTCAATGGCCACCGCGATCGCGAGCACCAGTCCGGTGATGACGAACCGATAGGACGAGTCGAGGTTGAGCAACGTCAGGCCGGAGGCGATGGAGGCGATGACCAGCGTGCCGAGCAACGCCGAGAACGCGCTGCCACGACCACCGAACAAGCTCGTTCCACCGATGACCGCTGCTGCAATGGCGTTGAGGTTCACGTCGCCCGTGCCGCTGCTGAGGTTGGCGGAGGCGAGTCGCCCGGCCGCGAGGATGCCACCGACGCAGGCCAGCAGCGAACAGAGGACGAACGCGCTGATGTAGACGTTGCGCACATTGATGCCCGACCGGCGAGCCGCCTCGGCGTTGCCTCCGACCGCGAGCAGGGATCGTCCCCAGGCCGTCCGGGTGATCGCGTAGTTCAGGAGCAGGACCAGCGAGACGAAGAAGACCACCATCCAGCCGACGCCGCGATCCTGATTGAGGTACCAGACCACCAGCCCGAGCGCCACGAACAGCGCAACCGACCGGATCACCAGGCCGTTCAGCGAGCGGGCGGACAGGTTCGCGCGTCGGCGTCGAAGCATCGTCTCCAAACCGGAGAAGAACAGTGCCAGTGCCGCGACGGCAACCAGCACGTACGAGAGCCAGGGTGGAACGAACTGAAGCTGGGCGAAGCTGACCAAGGCGGAGTCGAACGGCAGGTTGACCGATCCGCGGGAGCCGAGAATGGCGAGCTGCAGGCCCAGGAAGGCGAGCAAGCCAGACAGCGAGGCAACGAAGCTCGGCATGCCGAACTGAGTGAGCAGGATGCCGTACAACAGGCCGATGAGGCAGGCCACGCCGCAGGCGACGACGACCGCCAGCACCCAGTTCCAGTCATGGCGCACGAACAGGACGGCGACGATGGCGCCGGAGAAGCCGCTCACCGACCCCACCGAGAGATCGATCTCGCCCACGAGGAGCACGCACACGATGCCGAGCGCGATCACGCCGACGGCACTGGAGTCAAGGATCAGATTCACGAGGTTGCCGCTGGACAGGAAGACCGAGTTGAGGGCCTGGAAGATCGTTCCGATGATCAGCAGTCCGACCACCACCGGCAGGGCGCCGACGTCGCCGGCCCGCACGCTGCGGGCGAACGACGCGATCGCGCCGCGCATGCCTTGCTCCTGTTGCAACCGCTCGTCGTCCTGGTCGAGAGCGACCGGTGGGATGAGACTCATCGTGACTCACCGCTCGCGGAATCGGGGTCAGCCGCTTCGGATCCGTCAACCTTGGTGAGTCGGTCCCGCCTTCGAGTGACGACGTTGTCTGTGGCGCCGGTGATGGCGGCCACCACCTCCTCCGAGGACACGGTCCCGGCGTCGAACTCGCCGTTGTTACGGCCAAGTCGCAGGACGACGATCCGGTCCGCGACCGCCCGCACATCCTCCATGTTGTGGCTGACCATGATGACCCCCAGCTCACGCTCTCGTAGCCGCTCGATCAGGTCGAGCACCTCGGCCGTCTGGGCAACGCCCAGTGCGGCCGTCGGTTCGTCGAGGATGATCACGCGCGGGTCGCCCAGCAGCGACCGGGCAATGGCGACCGTCTGCCGCTGACCCCCGGACAACGAGGCGATCGGGATGCGGACGGTGGGAATCTTCGCGGACAGCTCGCGGAGCAGCTCCCAGGCCTTGACCTCCATGCCGACCTCGTCGAGACGCAAGGGCACGCGCTCCTGTCCGAGGAACAGGTTCTCGACCACGTTGAGGTTCTCGCACAGAGCGAGGTCTTGGAACACCGTCGCGATACCGAGGCGAATCGCGGCGCTCGGGTCGGAGATCTTCACGCCCTTGCCGTCGAACGAGATCGTGCCGGTGTCGGCCTCGTGAACGCCGGCGAGCACCTTCACGAGCGTAGATTTGCCCGCACCGTTGTCGCCCACGATCGCCACCACTTCGCCCGCCTGGACGTCGAGGTCGATGTCGGTGAGGGCGTTGACGGCACCGAAAGCCTTGCTGATGCCACGGAGACTGAGCAGCGACGTGCGCGTCGCGGCGACCGTGCTGGTCATCGGTTCACCTCCGAAACGTCCTGGCAGGGGTTCCGCCGAGGAGGACCCCGGCGGAACCCCTGTTGATCACGAGATCCCGAGCTTCTTGCAGCCTGCCGCGTAGGCCTTCGTGCAGAGCTCAGACGGAGTGTTGATCTTCTTGTCGATGATCTCCGCCTTGAGGTTCTCCTGCGTCACCAGGGTGGGCGTGAACAGCTTCGTGGGCGATCCGAACAGCGTGTCGGTGGGCTCGGGCTTCTCACCCTTGACCAACGCGTCCGCCACCTCCGCAGCCGCACCGCCAACGATCTCGCTGGGCTTGTTGATGGTGTTGTACTGGTCGCCGGCGATGATCAGCTGGAGCCCGGCCACCGTGGCATCGTTGCCACTGACCGGGGGCAGAGGATCAGTGCCTGCGGCCTTGAAGGCAGCGATCGTGCCGCCAGCTGTGCCATCGTTGGCCGCCACGACGCCGACGATCTTGTCGCCGAATCGGGAGATCTGGCCGGCCACCCACTTCTGGGCGTTCTCCGGCTTCCACTCGATCGTGTCGTACTCGGCCAGGACCTTGATCCCGCTGGCGTCGACACCTTCGTGGATGCCCTTCTTGATCAGGCCCGCGGCTGCGTCGGTGGGCGAACCGTTGACGATCAGGATCCCGGACCCATCCGGCACGTCACCGGACTTGACCTTCTCGAGGAGGGAGGTGGAGATCTGCTTGCCGATCTCCTGGTTGTCGAAGGAGACGTAGAAGTCGACCTCCGCCTTGGGGATCGGGCGGTCGTAGGCGATGACCTTCACGCCCTTGGCGTGAGCGGCGTTGACCATCGTGACGGCCGCGGCCGAGTCGACCGGATCGAGGACGACGGCCTTCGCACCCTGCGCCAGTGCCGAGTTGAACTGCTGCTGCTGCTTGTCCGCGCTGGCATCGGCGTTGTTGTACAGAGGTGTGCAGTCGGCGCACAGCTCTTTCAGCCGCTTCTCGAAGCCCGGCCGGTCGTGCAGCTCGTAACGGGTCGAACCGGTGTCAGGCATCAGGAAGGCGATCTTCGCGCCAGATCCTGAGCCACCGTCACCCCCGTCGCCACCGCACGCGGCGGTCGTGGCGAGCAGCAGGACTGCGCCGCCTGCAGCCAAGGCCCTTCTCACTGAAACCCCACTCATGGTGAATCCCTTCGTCGCCCGCACCGCGATCCCGGCACCGTCGGCCAGACTTTGAATCGTGTCAATGTTGATCTTTCGGCGATGCTAATGGCACTCTTGAAACGTGTCAAGGATCACATCGAGCGATGACGAGGCTCCTGAAAGCCGGCCGGCGCGCCGCGCAGGCATCAAGGATGTGGCCCGGCTTGCCGGGGTCTCCCAAGGCACCGTGTCCAACGTCCTGAACCATCCCGGCCGCGTCAGCCAGGTGAGGAAGGACGCGGTGGAGCGGGCGATCGAAGAGCTCGGCTACGTCCGCCACGAGGCCGCCCGCCACCTGCGCGCCGGCTACTCGACCACCGTTGGACTGCTGCTGCTCGACGCGTGGAACCCGGGTTTCATCGAGGTGGCCCGTGGGGTCGAGGACACGACCTCGAGTCGGGGCCTGGCTGTCCTGATCTCGAACAGCGCACGTGACATCGAGCGCGAGCGGACGTACCTGCGGTTGTTCTCCGAGCAACGCATGGCCGGATTGATCGTCATCCCCCATGACGAGTTCGCCGAGGGACTGCACGGCATCCGGGCCGGAGGGATGCCCGTCGTCGTCCTGGAACGTGCCGAGTCCGGGGCGCACGGGATGTCGGTATCGGTCGACGACGTCACCGGCGGCGAGCTCGCGGCTGGGCACCTGATCGCGCTGGGCCACCGGAAGCTGGCCTTCGTCGGCGACGAGGGCGCGGCCGCACCGGTGCACGACCGGCTCACCGGCGTCCGCAACGCCGTCGCCGAAACCGGGGGAGACGTTCACCTCGACATCCTCCCTTCCGAGCTGACTGCCGAAGCGGGGCGCGAAGCCGGTGAGCGGATCGCGGCCATGCCGCCCGAGTCGCGACCCACAGCAGTGGCGACGGCGATCGATCTCCTGGCGGTCGGCCTCCTGCAGGCGCTCCAGCAGCACGGCATCCGGGTTCCCGAGGACATCTCTGTCGTGGGGTACGACGACATCCCGTTCGCTCGACAACTTTCCGTCCCCTTGACGACAGTGCGTCGGCCGCACTACGAGATGGGGACGACGGCAGCCACGATGCTGGCCACCTCCTTGGCCGGTGAGACTCCGGAGCGGCGCCACGTCGTCTTCGAGCCCGAGCTTGTCGTACGGGAGTCCACCGGCCCACCGTCCTCGGCCCCATCGACAAGGAGTACCGCATGACCTCGCTCCTCCTCGGCATCGATCTCGGCACGGGAAGCAGCAAAGGGGTGCTCGCGACGCCGGACGGACAGATCGTGGCCACGGCCGTGCGTCCCCGTCCTCACAGCATGTCCATGCCGTATTCCGGGTGGGCCGAGGTGGACGCCGTCGAGGTGTGGTGGCAGGACGTCGTGGCCTTGGCGCGTGAGCTGGTGCCGCAGATCGCAGGCGCCGAGATCGCCGGTGTCTGCGTCAGCGGCGTGGGACCCTGCCTCGTGCTGGCCGACGAGACCGGGACGCCGGTCCGGCCGGCGATCCTCTACGGCATCGACTCACGGGCCACCGCGGAGATCGACGAGCTCGATGAACGGCTGGGCACTGCCGCCGTCCTGCAACGATGCGGTACACCCCTGACCACGCAGGCGGTCGGACCCAAGGCGCTGTGGGTCCGTCGGCACGAGGTCGACGCCTGGCAGAGGGCGACCCGATGGTTCAACTCCAACTCCTTCATTGCGTTCCGGCTCACCGGGGAGTACGTCCTCGACCACCACACGGCCAGCCAATCGGTGCCCCTGTACGACATCGAGGCCAACGAGTGGCTCGACGACTGGTATCGCGAGGTCATGGACACGCTGACGCCGCCTCGGCTGGTCTGGCCGGCCGAGGTCATCGGCTCGGTCACGGCGGAAGCTGCCGAGCAGACCGGGCTCCCGCAGGGGACGCCCGTCTGTGCCGGAACGGTCGACGCCTGGGCCGAAGCCTTCAGCGGCGGCGTCCGGTCACCGGGTGACCTGATGCTCATGTACGGGTCGACCATGTTCTTCGTCCAGGACCTCGCCGCGCTGGCGCGTCACCCGCAGCTGTGGAACACGGTCGGCATCGAGCCCGGGAGCAAGTGCCTGGCGGCAGGGATGTCGACGTCCGGGAGCTTGACTGGGTGGATCCAGCAGCTCGTGGGCGACGTGCCGTTCGAGACGCTCGTGCAGGAGGCAGCCGCCGTCCCCGCGGGGTCGGACGGACTGCTGCTGCTGCCGTACTTCTCCGGCGAGCGCACACCGATCTTCGACCACCACGCACGCGGCATCATCGCGGGCCTGACGCTGCGGCACCGACGCGGGCATGTGTTCCGTGCGGTCTACGAGGGAATCGCCTTCGGGATCAGGCAGATACTCGAGCTCCTGGACACCGAGGCCAACCCGGTCGAACGGCTCGTCGCGGTGGGTGGCGGCACCCAGGGGAGCCTCTGGACTCAAGTGGTCAGCGACGTCACTGGTCGGGTGCAGGAAGTTCCCGAGCAGACCATCGGCGCTGCGTACGGCGACGCGCTGATGGCCGCGATCGGCACCGGCCTGGTGCCGCCCGAGACCGACTGGGCTCGCGTGACCACCGTGGTGCGGCCGAACCCCGAGAACCGGGCGCTCTACGACGAGCTCTACTCGCTGTACTCCTCGCTCTATCCCGCCACCCGCGACCACATGCACGCCCTCGCCCGGATGCAGGAGACTGCGGGCTCGTGATTCACCCAGTCCCGATGGTCCGACTGGATCGCCTCACGGCGCCGCGAGATGGACGGCTTCCTGTCGGAAAGTTGTGCTAGTCGAATCTCGAAAAACATCCGGCATGCCAGTGGAAAAGTGAGGTCATCGAACACCTGTTCTGGTAGGGTGGAGGCATGTTCGGGGGAACCACCAGCACGATCGCCGCGATGCGTGAGGCAGCGCGAGCGATGTCGTCGGTGGCAGCGTCAACGGGCGATGAGGTGCGGGCGTTGGCAGCCGCGCGCGACGCGATCGAGGCCGCGATGTGCGAGCGCCTCGCCGACATGGACGAGACCAAGTCCCACGAGGCCGACGGTGCCTCCTCCATCGGCACCTGGGCTCGGCGCGAGCTGCACCAGGACGCAGCCAAGACCCGTCAGATGGTTCGAGCGGCGTCGACGTTCCGCGATCTTCCGGCGGTTGGCGAGGCGGCGCGGGCCAGCCAGATCGGCTTCGAGCACGTCACGGCCTTCACGTACGCGCTCAAACACGTCGGACTCGACGAGACCCGCCAGCTGGAGGAGCCGCTGCTCGACCTGGCCAAGCGGGTGACGCCTGGGGAGCTGTTCGCGAAGGTTCGTCAGGTCAGGGACGTGATCCACGCCGACGACCTCGACCAGGCATGGCTGAGAGGGATGGCCAGACGAGACATCAAGGTCGTCCGCTGCGGCGACGGATGGCACGTCACCGGGTTCCTCGACATCGAGGCCGGAGCCAAGCTCAAGGCGGTCCTCGCCAACTTGTCCGTCCCCCGCGACGCCGACGACACCCGGGCCCCCGCCGAACGCCGCATGGACGCCCTCGACGACATCTGCACCAAGGCGCTGGAGAACGGACTGCCGGCCGACAACGGGATCCGTCCGCACATCTTCGTCACCGTCGAGGCATCGCCCACTGGCGCACCCCTCGACACGAAGCCCGCCTTCCTCGAAGGGTTCGGGCACATCGGCCCCGCTCTGCTCGGACACCTCCTCTGCGACGCCGAGGTCACCCCGTTCCTGGTCAAGACCACCAGCCGGAACACCGAGGTCCTCGACGTCGGGCGAACCGAGCGCTACGCCACCATCAAGCAGGCGAAGGCCATCCGGCTCCAACAACGAGGCGAGTGCGCCTCGGCCGGGTGCAAGCACCCGATCGCGCACAACCACCACAAACAATGGTGGTCCCGAGGCGGCCGCACCGACCTCGACAACCTCGTCGGGCTGTGCCGCAAGTGCCACACCCTCATCCACTCAGGACAGCTCGAGCTCGCCGCCTAGCAGCCCCAGACGGCGAAATCTGCCGACCTCCGCGGCCGGGTCGCTAACCCAGCTGCTGGGTGAGGAGCCCGATGAACTCATCGGCCATGGCCAGCTGCTTGCGCAGGTCGTCACGGCGGGACCGGGCCTGATCCAATGTGGCGGCGAGGCGCGCGCGGACCGTGGCGACGTCGTCGCCATCGGCGACCGACCCCTCCGGACCACCTCGAGCGCTGCGGAGCGCTTCGATGTGGCGCATGACCTCGACCATCTCCTCGAGGGTGAATCCGAGCGGCTTCATGCGGCGAATGACCAGGAGCTTGTCGAGGTCCACCTCGGTGTACAGGCGAAAACCACCCTCGCTGCGTCCGGAGGGCCGCAACAGTCCGACCTCGTCGTAGTGGCGCAGGGTCCGCAGCGACAACTCGCTTCGCTGCGCGACCTCGCCGATCTTCATCGCCCGGGTCGGCGTCGGTTCGCTGGCCACCGTGGTCCCTCTCACATCTGTTCAATTTCAACTCTACCCTCACGTAACGGTAGAGTTGCTCCCAGACTTCGCCGACGAGAGTCGGCGCGCATGCATCGTGGCATGCACCCCACCCACCAGCCCGAGCCTGTCGGCTCCGTCCTCATGCAGCGACGGAGACGCCACGGTGTCCTCGAATCGAGCCCTCGCCTTGAGTACTGCCACTCCACCCCGTCCCAGCGCGGAGCACCTCGTGACACGTCGGTCGGAGCCTTCGGTCCGCAACGCCCTTCGGTCACCGAAGATGCTGCGTACGGAGGTCCTGGCCGGTCTCGTCGTCGCCCTCGCACTCATCCCCGAGGCCATCTCGTTCTCGATCATCGCCGGGGTCGATCCCCGGATCGGCCTGTTCGCGTCGTTCACGATGGCCGTGTCGATCGCGTTCCTCGGCGGCCGGCCGGCGATGATCTCGGCTGCCACCGGGGCGATCGCCCTGGTCATCGCCCCCGTCATGCGCGACTACGGCTACGACTACCTCATCGCCACGGTCATGCTGGGCGGCATCCTCCAGGTCGCGCTGGGCCTGGGCGGGGTGGCCAAGCTGATGCGGTTCATCCCTCGCTCGGTGATGGTCGGGTTCGTCAACGCCCTGGCCATCTTGATCTTCCTGGCTCAGGTGCCGTACATGATCGACGTGCCGTGGCTCGTCTACCCGATGATTGCGTTCGGCATCGCAGTCATGGTCGGGCTGCCGCGCGTCACCAAGGCCGTTCCCGCCCCATTGGTCGCGATCGTGGCGCTGACCGGGTTCACCGTCCTGGCCGCTCTCACGGTCCCCAACGTCGGCGCCGAAGGTGAGCTGCCCGACTCCTTGCCCTCACTGTTCGTGCCGGACGTGCCCCTGAACCTCGACACCCTCAAGATCATCGCCCCGTACGCGCTGGCGATGGCGCTGGTCGGCCTGCTGGAGTCGCTGCTGACCGCCAAGCTGGTCGACGACGTCACCGACACCCACTCGGAGAAGACTCGCGAAGCCTGGGGCCAGGGTGCCGCCAACATCATCACCGGCTTCTTCGGCGGCATGGGTGGCTGCGCCATGATCGGCCAGACCATGATCAACGTGAAGGCCTCCGGCGCCCGCACCCGGATCTCCACGTTCCTCGCCGGCGTCTTCCTGCTCATCCTGGTCGTCGGGTTCGGCGACGTCGTCGCCATCATCCCGATGGCCGCGCTGGTGGCCGTCATGATCATCGTCGCCGTCGGCACGTTCGACTGGCACTCCATCCAGCCCGCCACCCTGCGGCGGATGCCGAAGTCGGAGACGACCGTGATGGTCTCGACCGTCGTGGTCGTGGTCGCCACCCACAACCTCGCCATCGGCGTCGTCACCGGTGTCCTGGTCGCCATGACCCTCTTTGCCCGCCGGGTGGCGCACCTCACCGAGACCCACCGCGAGCTCGTCGACGACCGACACGGCAACCCCACCGCCCTCTACCGCGTGACCGGCGAGCTGTTCTTCGCCTCCAGCAACGACCTCTACACCCAGTTCGAGTACGTCGACGACCCCGACACCGTGGTCATCGATCTCACCGCCTCGCACATCTGGGACGCCTCCACCGTCGCGTCGCTGGACGCCATCACCACCAAGTACGAGCGCAAGGGCAAGACGGTCGAGATCATCGGCCTCAACGACATCAGCGCCGAGCGGCACGGCCGTCTGACGGGACAGCTCTCAAGTCCGTGAGGCGGACCGAGGACCGGACGCCCGTCAGCGTTCCTGGGACAAGGCGTCCATCGCTGCAGTGAGGCGCTGCTTGGCGTCGGTGGCCACCGGGTCCAGCGCGGTGGAATCGGCCAGTCCCATCAACGCTTCCGGGTCGAAGGCTTCGATCACCGTGGTGTCGGCGTCGACGGAGCGGACCACGACGTTGCAGGGCAGCGCCGCAGCGATCGAGGGGTCCACCTGGATCGCCTCGTAGGCCAGCGGCGGACGGCAGGCGCCGAGAATCATCTGGGGCGGCAGATCGACGTCCAGCTTGGTCTTCAAGGTGCCGGCCAGGTCGATCTCGGTCAGGATGCCGAAGCCTTGGTCGGCCAGGGCGGCACGAGTGGCCTCGAGGACTTCGTCGTAGGGGCGGGCCAGCGTGGTGGACATGGTGTACGTGCTCATCGGGCCGTCCTTTCCTGGGTAGCGGTAGAGCGCTCCGCGGCCATTCCTGCGGCCGTCAGCGGATACCCCCGGAGGTGTTTTGCTTTCTTCGAACCATACCCCCTAGGGTATTGGGAAGCACCCCGACCGCAACCCAGAGAGGACAGCCCCATGTCCGACACGACTCCCGAGATCTCCCTCCAGGACTACGAGGCCGAGCGCGAGACCGGTGTGACCATCGACGTCCGCGAGCCGGCGGAGTATGCGCAGGCCCACGTGCCGGGCGCAGTCCTGATACCGATGGGCCAACTGGCTTCGCGGCTCGAGGAGATCGACCGGTCCGCCCGCGTCCACGTCATCTGCGCCTCGGGCAACCGCTCCAAGGCCATGACCGACCTGTTGGTGGGCGCCGGCTTTGACGCCGTGTCGGTCGCCGACGGCACCCATGGCTGGATCGAGTCGGGACGCGACGTCGAGGTGGGTTCGTGACGACGACTCTTGCCGTGAAGCCGCCCCCGCAGGGCGACGACGACCACGTGGATGACCTGGGCCACCGATCCGGGCCCCTCGGTCGCCTGGGGATGGCGGTCACTCGCCACGCCCGGATCACGACCGTCGTCTGGCTGATCATCGTCATCGGCCTGGGCGCGTTCGCGCCGCGGGTCGAGTCGGAGCTGTCCGGCGCCGGATGGCAGGCGGACGGGTCCGACTCGGTCGCCGCCCGCGAGCTCGCCCGCGAGCACTTCGGCGGGAACTCCTCGACCGCGATCCAGGTCGTCGTGCACTCACCCGACGGTTCGCTGACCTCTGCCGGCGGCCAGCAGGTGCTCGCCCGTGCCACCGAGCTGCTCGAACAGGAGTCGCGCATCGCCGACGTGGTCCAGCCGCAGCCAGGGGCCACCCTGAGCCAGGACGGCAGGACCGCGGTGCTGCTGGCCGGTGCGAACGCCGACCCCAACGAGATGGTCCGCGTGGCCGACGATCTCAAGGGGCCCCTCCAGGACCTCTCCACCTCGGCCGTTCAGGTGAACCCGACGGGCGCGTCGCTGCTTTGGTCGGACTTCAACGAGGCGAACCTCGACGCGATGCTGAAGTCGGAGATGTTCTCGTGGCCGGTGACCCTGGCGATCCTCGTGCTGGCCTTCGGCGCGCTGGTCGCCGCCGGGTTGCCGCTCATCCTCACGCTGGCTGGGCTCGTGGCGTCGGCCGGCTCCCTGGTCCTCATCAACCAGGTCGTGCCTGTCTCGATCTGGGCGATGAACTTCGCGATGATGTTCGCGCTGGCGCTCGGCATCGACTACGCGCTCTTCCTCGTCGTCCGCTATCGAGCCGCCCGGGCCAGAGCAGGCAGCACGCCGAAGCACGCGATCGCCGAGACCATGGACACGGCAGGCAAGGCCGTCCTGCTCTCCGGCGCGACGGTCCTCATCTCGCTCTCCGCAGTGATGCTGGTTCCCTCGCCGTCGTTCCGCTCGATGGCCGGCGGGATCATGCTCGCGGTCGTCTTCGTGCTCGCCGCGACGCTCACCCTGTTGCCGCTGGTGCTCGCGAAGCTGGACCTGCGCATCAACAAGTTCTCGCTCCCGTGGTCGCACTCCGGCGAGCACCGCTCCCCGAAGTTCGCCGCGTGGGGCGAACGGCTCTGGAAGAGCCCGGTGGTCTTCGGTCTCGGGGCCCTCGTGGTGCTGCTGGCGCTGGCCGCTCCGGCGCTGGGGCTGAAGACGGCGATGCCCTCGATCAAGGTGCTGCCCGACGACGCCTCGGCCCGCGTGGGGTACGACCTGGTTCAGGACGCCTTCGGTGACGGTGCCCCCGGGACTCTCACCGTCGTGGTCGACAAGACCGACGCCGACATCGCGACCGCCGTGCTGGAGAGCGACACGGGTGTTGCCGGCGCGATGCCCGCCACACCGGCCCGTGACGGTTCGTCGTACGCCCTCATCCAGGCCGTGCCGACCGTCGACCCCTCCGATCCCGCGCTCAGCGACACGGTCGACCGGCTCCGAGCCGATCTTCCGTCGTCGGCCTACGTCGGAGGCGCCGCGGTCGAGAACATCGACCTCAAGTCCCAGCTCGACGACTCCACACCGCTGGTGATCGGCGTGATCCTCGCGCTCGGTTTCCTGCTCCTGCTCGTCGCGCTGCAGGCCCCGCTCATCGCCCTGCTGGGGACGTTGGCCAGCCTGCTGTCGACGGCTGCGGCCTTCGGCGTCGCGCGGCTGGTCTTCCAGGACGGCTGGGGCGCGGACTTCATGGGCTTTGAGTCCCAGGGGTTCCTCGACGCGTGGGCGCCGGTGTTCTTCTTCGCGATGATCTTCGCCATCGCGATGGACTACACCGTGTTCCTGCTGGCGTCGGCCAAGGAGCACTACGAGAAGTCCGGTGACCCGAAGGAGGCCATGGTCGGCTCGCTGGCCCACTCCGGGCGCGTCATCTTCGCGGCCGGAGCAGTGATGGTCGCGGTCTTCTTCACGTTCGCGCTCTCAGGGCCGCTGCCACCCAAGGAGATGGGCATCGTGCTCGGCGTCGCCGTGCTCCTTGACGCCCTTCTCGTCCGGCTCGTCCTGCTCCCCGTGCTCCTTCGCCTCACCGGCAAGGCGGCCTGGTGGGCGCCGCGCTGGCTGCTGCGCGTCCTGCCGAAGGTCCGCTTCTCGCACAGCTGACCGGTGCCTTTCGGCCAAACCCATTCATACATTCACCCGAAACCTGTATGAATGGGTTTGGCGCCGAGGGCATGGTGTCGAGCGCAGTCCGGACAGCCCGGGCTGGCTGAGGAGAGGGCAGACATGCTGGACACCTACCGGATCAAGACGGCCGCCACCGGGTTGAAGCGGCTGGCGACGTTGCCGGCGGAGGACAAGCAGGCCTGCATCGACGCGTACCGGTTCTTCCAGCGGATGCAGGACGGCGAGCCGACCGAGACCGCGGACGAGACCAAGGCCGTCGCGGACTACTACAAGGTCCTGAACAACATGTTGTCGATCTTCGACCTGGAGAAGCTGTACATCCCGCCGATGCTCGATGAGACGAAAGGTCTCTACGACAACCAGATCCTGATCGAGAAGGCGGTGCTCGGCGAGCTCGCGTTGCAGGATCCGGCGGGCTCGCACCTGCTCGACATGGGCTGTGGGCGGGGTCGGATCGCGCACCACTTCGCGACGCTCACCGGGGGACAGGTCTCGGGCTACAACATCGACCCGGACCAGGTGGAGAACGGCATCGACTGGGCCGCCCGCTGCGGCATGAGCGACCGGCTGCATTTCACCGTCGGCGACCACCACGAGCCGCTGGACTATCCGTCCGAGTCCTTCGACGGGTGCTTCTCGTTCCAGGCGGTCTGGCCGTTCTTCAAGAAGGAGGAGCTGGACCTCCATGCGCGCGAGATGGCCCGCGTCCTCAAGCCCGGAGCTCGCTATGCGTGCTCGGAGTACCTGCTGACGCCGTTCTTCGACTGGAGCAACGACGAGCACGTCGCCCTGCACCGGCTCTTCCTGCCGACGCTGGCAGCGACCCAGTCGATGTACCCGGACGACGTGTGCGCTGCCCTGGAGCGCGCCGGGTTCCGGATCCTGGTGTCGGCACCGTCCAAGAGCGAGGCCTGGCCGCTGGCCGAGCAGAAGCGCAACCTCATCCTCCGAAGTCGCCGGCTGGTCCGGGCGCTGGAGGCCATCCGCGTCGCGCCGGCCTGGATCGAGGAATCGCTGGAGCTGCTCCAGACGGGCGGGCAGGCCTGGACCGAGGCCGAGCGGGCCAAGATCGCCGACCTGAACTGGCGGATCGTGGCCGAGAAGGTCTAGCGGCTCGGCCGGACTTGAAGCATCTCGTGCCCGTACTCGGCGCTCAACGCGCTCAGAACGGCGGCCAGGGGACGGCGGGCATCTCGCCGCGGGGGCCGGGGAACCGGCCGTCGGCCAGGAAGCGGTCGCACCGTGTCGCGACGGCGGTGATCTCCTGCGTGCTCAGCAGTGGTGCGAGCGCCTCGCCGAGCTCGCCGTCGAGAGCGGCGCGAACGCGTCGAACGGCGTCCGACTCGTCGGGGTGCAGGTCCTGGTCGATCCAGCCCCACAGGACGGTGCGCAGCTTGTGCTCGGTGTGGAACGTGAGGCCGTGGTCGATGCCGTGACGATGCCCGTCGCCCATGGCGAGCACGTGGCCACCCTTGCGGTCAGCGTTGTTGACGACGATGTCGAACACGGCCATCCGTCGCAGCGCGGGCGAGTCCTCGTGGATCAGTGAGACCGGTCGCTGGTGTCCGTCGAGCCCGTCGAGCACGTGGCACCAGCCCTGGGTCGGCACCTCGTCGACGCCGACCAGGTCGACCGGGTCCTGCTGCGGGTCCGGCTCCCTCCACAGCTGGACCATGCCGGTTCCCATCGGCCCGTCGCGCAGCCAGGTGCGGGGGACGACGTCCCAGCCGAGCGCTTCGGAGACGGCGTATGCCGCGACCTCCCGGCGCGCGAGGGTGCCGTCGGGGAAGTCCCACAGGGGCCGTTCGCCGTCCACCGGCTTGTAGACGATCTCGGTGGTCCCGATGTGGCCGACGAAGGTCGCGTTGGACGCGGGCAGGATCCGGCCCGTCAGCACCAGCTCGCCGTGGAGGAGGTCGTCCGTGGTCGTCACCGGAAGCCGTCGGGCAGCTCGCAGGCGTGGTCGTCGCCGTCCATCGGGACGCTGCACAGCGGGCAGATCGGTCGCCCGGCCCCGACCACTTCGCGAGTGCGCTTGGCGAAGGCGCGGGCCGAGCCGACCGGAATACGGACGACGAGCACCTCCTCGGGTTCGATCTCGACCGGCTCGTCGCCGTCGGGGATCGCGTCCGGCAGCGGGAACGCCTCGATCACGATCTGTGCTGTCGCCGGCTCCCAGCCAAGGCCCAGCGCACCGGCCCGGAACTGCTCCTCCACCGGCTGCTCGAGCGAGTCGTTGTCGACCAGGCCTTCCGGTGTCAGCGCCGGGATGCTGAACGGATTGCCGTCGTGTGCCATGAGCTCGTCGAGCATCTCGTCCATGCGCTCGGCGAGCAGGGCCGACTGCTCCTTCTCAAGGGCGATGCTGAGGAGCCGCCTGCCGCTGCGGGCCTGCAGGTAGAACGTGCGTGACCCGGGTTGGCCGACGGTGCCGACGACGAGCCGATCGGGCCAGTCGAAGGCATGGACGAGGGGTTCCATGGACTCAATGCTAAGAGCGGTCCGAAGCGGGTGCCTCGGGACCTGCTCCGCCGCCGACCGTGGCCTCTGACGAATGGCCGTCGGCGCTCAGCCACGACAAGCCTTCGCCGGCGTCGGGGCTGTTGATGGCGATCACGGCGGGGCGGGTGGCGCCGTATCGCACGATCGAGAAGGAGGCCGGATCGACGTGGATCCGCTGGAACAGGTCGAGGTGCATGCCGAGTGCGTCGGCCAGGATCGACTTGATGAGGTCGCCGTGGCTCACCGCCACCCACACCGCGCCCGGACCGTGCTCGTTCTCGAAGGCCGCGTCGTGCCGCCGGATGGCAGCAACCGCGCGGGCCTGCATCGCGGCGAGAGACTCGCCGCCGGGGAAGATCGCCGCGGAAGGCTGGGTCTGGACGGTCGGCCACAGGTCTTCCTGGGCGAGATCGGCGAGGGCCCGTCCTTGCCAGTCCCCGTAGTCGCACTCGGTGATGCCGCCGTCGACCCGCGTCGCCGGGGCGCTCTCTTGGGCGTCGGCGATCGCTCGCGCGGTCTGCCGGCATCGTTCGAGGGGGCTCGAGACCACGCCGACCAGTGGCAACGACGCCAGGCGCTCTCCGGCGCGCCGCGCCTGGTCCCGGCCCGTCTGGTCCAGCTTGACGCCAGCGGTGCGGCCGGCGAGCACCCCACTGGCGTTGGCCGTGGTTCGACCGTGCCGCACCAGAATGACTGTGGCCATGACTGGGAGCCTAGACACCCCACCGGTCCTGGATGTCCCAGGGCGATTCCGGTGCGGTGGGACGCGTCGATCTCGTGCTCCGCCCCCGCAGCCTGACGGTGCGGTGGGCGGAGCACGGCTCGGTCACATGCCGGGGATCGGCTGCACCTCGTGGACCTCGATCTCGCATCCGCCGGGCATGTTGAGGTGCGGGTGGGTGCGGGCGAGCTCGAGGGCGGCATCGGCGTCGGCAGCCTCGAGGATGGTGTAGCCGGTCACCTGGCGCTCGCTGGGCGACGTGGAGCCGTCGGACGCAACCCGGACCCCGTTGCCGAGGGGGGTGCCGAAGTCGACCATCCCGTCGCCGACGCGGCCGGCCCAGTCGGTCCACTGCTTCATGACGGCGCTCATCTCCTCGTCGCTGGGCGGCGTCGCCTCGGCGGGGGACATGGGTGCGTGGTAGACGAAAACGTACTTGGACATGGTGGTTCTCCTTGTGTGGGTGGGTGATCAGGACGCGAGCAGGATGCTGCGTCCGGAGAAGGCTGCGAGGCGGTCGAGCGGGCTGGCGTCGGAGGCCAGCTCGACCTCGTCGGCGAACGCGCCTCGGCCCCGTCCTGGGGGGACGATCTGGTCGGCGAGGCCCTGCACGAACGCCACGACCTCGTCGCCGACGGGCAGCTTCTGCCCGCTGGCCTGGGCGAAGTCCCAACCGTGCAGCAGGAACTCCAGTGACAGGATGCTGGCGCCGATGACGGCCGGCATCTCGCCGCCACCGGGCGAGGGCACGGTGCCGTCGAGGCCACGCGCGCGCCAGGCGTCGATGGCCTGGGCCGCCATGACGGCGACCCGGTTCTCCAAGGACCCCTCCTCGGGGTTGACGATCTCGAGGCCGGCCATCGCGCCCACGGCGGTGATCGACCCGAACAGGTGCTCGGCGAGACCGTGGCAGTCCCAGTCGCTGCACGGAGTCTGCTTCGTGCGGTCCTCGTCGGTGAGGTGACGCAGGACGCTCTGCAGCGCCGCGAGGGTGGCCTCCGCGCTGGTGAAGTGGTCGAGCTCCGCCGGTGTCATGGCCCACTCGTCGGGGCCGGTGTCACCGTCGGCGGCCAGCTCCTCCATCCGGGTGAAGTAGTGGTTCCAGCCTTCGGCGTGGCTCGCGGCCTGCTCCTCGGTCAGTCCCTCGTGGACGAGGGTCACGCGGGTGCCGTCGTCGGTCGGCTCGACGGTCAGCGTGACGGTCGAGGCGTCGGGCAGCAGGTCGGGATCGTCTTCCCATCCCCAGCCGAACACGACCCGCTTGCCGGGTTCGACCTCGCGGTAGGTGCCCGCAGCGACGTGGCCGGGGATGACGGTCCAGCGGAACTCGCCGCCGACCCGCAGGTCGACCGTTGCCGAGACCGTCTGCCATCGACGCAGGCGTTCGGGCTGGGTGATCAGGGCGAACGCCTCGTCCGCGGAAACGGGAAGAACGACGGTCTTGGTGTAGCTCATGGGTTACTCCTCAGGTGATGGGCGTCTGCGACGAGCAGGTCGAGCTCGTGGGTCCAGAACCGGTCGATCTCGGCCTGCAGGCTCTGCAGCCCGCTCGGCAGGACCCGGTAGATCCGTTGTCGGCCCGATTTCTCCGCCGCCGTGAGCCCGGCTTCGCACAGCACCCCGAGGTGCTGGGAGATCGCCGAACGAGTGACGGTGAACTCCGCGGCGATCTGGCTGACCGTCATCGGACCCGAGGCCAGCAGCTGCAGGATGCGTCGCCGAGTCGGCTCGGCAGCAGCGGAGAGGGCGTCGGGCACACGCGAATACGTTAGCCGTCGCTAACGTATTCCGTCAAACTAGCGCGAGAATCACAAGTTGCGCCTTGTACAAGACTATGCTTGTATAAGTGCTCACGAGCGTCGCGAGGAGGACGGACATGAAGGCTGCGACAGTCGCTGATCGTCATTCACCCGACGCCGTGCTGCGCGCCATCGCCGATCCCCATCGGCGGCGCATCCTGCAGCTCGTCCGCAGCGAGGCCCTCGCCGTCGGCGAGGTCGCCCGGAACTTCGAGATGACGCAGCAGGCCGTCAGCCTGCACCTGAAGGTGCTGCAGCGCGCCGGCCTGCTCACCGAGCGCCGAGAAGGAACCAGGCGCCTCTACTCGCTGCGTCCCGACCCGCTCGACCAGGTGCGTGACGTCCTCGACGACCTGTGGCCCGATGCGCTCGACCGACTCAAGAGCGTGGTCGAGAGCGACCTCGCCGATGGAAGGAAGAAGAACCGATGAATCAGACCGACACCGTCACCGCCTCCGTCCGGATCGCCGCCGCGCCGGCCGACGTCTTTCCCTACTTCACCGACGCCGCTCTGCTGGCCAGATGGTTGGGCTCGGAGGTCAACGCGAACGCCGAGCCCGGCGGGGTCTTCGTCGTCGATGTCGGGCAGAAGATCGAAGGAAGCTATGTCGAGGTCGAACCCCCGCACCGCGTGGTGTTCACCTGGGGGTTGCCGGGCAACGACGCCCTGCCCCCGGGCGGGTCGACCGTCGAGATCTGCCTGGTCGCCGACGGCAGCGAGACCGTGGTCGACCTGGTTCACCGCGACCTGCCTGCGGACCTGCGGGCCGACCATCTCGCCGGCTGGACCGCGCTGCTCGACCGCCTCACCGCGGCCGCGTCGTCCTCGCGGTCCGAAGCCTGACCCATCAGCACACCCACGACAGGAAGACCGTCATGAACACCGCCGCACTTCGCGCCGCCTACGACCATCTGCTCGAGGTGGCCGTCCTCCCCGATCTCGGCGAAGCCCCCGACGGGGGATGGGACGCCGACCACGTCCTGGCCCACCTGCTCAGCGTCGATGCCGGGATCGCCGCGGCCGCGCTGGGCGTGATCTCCGGCGCCCGTCCGACGTACGACAACCGGGTCGCGCTCGACGGCGCCAACCTCGACCGGATCATCGCCGAGCACCCCGACCGGTCCGCGTTGGTCGAGCGCGTCCGCCGGCAGGGGGCGGTCCTCTGCGACATCGCCGACCAGCTCTCCGAGGACGACGCCGCCGTCCGGGTGCCGGCGATCCTCGTCTCCAACGACGTGGTCGTCGTGGACGAGCCCCTTTCGGTCGCAGCACTCATCGAGGGTCTGGCCACCAACCACATCCCCGAGCACGCGAACCAGCTCGTCGCCCTCCGCTGACCTGTGATCAGGTGCGAGCCGGCTTCCTGGCAGCACGATCGTGGTCGGCCAGGAAGGCGTTGACCTCGACCCACGTCGTCATAGGTGCCTTGGTTCCGGTCAGTACCCCGAGGTGCCCGCCGGGTGCGAGAGGCAGGCGGACGTCGGGGGAGTTGGGCAGCAGCTCACCCACGTGGTGGGCGGCAGCCGGTGGCACGAGGGCGTCCCTGTCCCCGGCAACGTTCATGACCGGGACCCGGATCTCGGCGAGATCGACCAGGGCGTTGGGGCCCTGGATCTTCCCGGTCGCGAGCTCGTTGCGGATGGCCAATCGGTGGTACGCCTGCAGGGTGGCGCGACCTGGGTAGGCGAGCATCGTGTTCATGATCCGGTCCACCGCCTCGATCTGGGCGAGGAACTCGCGGTCGTCGCGGTGGGTCCACAGCGTGCGTGGCTTCTTGAGGTACGCGGGAAGGGCCGTGGCCTTGAAGCCGAGACTGACCAGGACCGGCGGAACCGATCCCATGGCCTTGAAACCCGTGCCCAGGATCTGCCCGCCGGTGAGTCGAGCGATGGAACGGATCGGCCGGAGCATCGGGTTCTTCGACAGGTCGAACGGGCTGGCCACCATGGCCACGGTCTGAACGGGCAGGTCCTGGTGAACGGCGACGGCCCCGGCGGACAGCAGCCCTCCCATGCACCAACCGACGAGATGGACCGGTCGGCCGCCGGCGTCGGCGGAGACAGCACGGATCGCCGCGGGCAGCACGTCGTTGATGAAGTGCTCGATGCCGAGCTTGCGGTCCTCGCCGGCCAGGGGTCCGTAGTCGACGAGGTAGGTCGGGCGTCCACGGTTGACGAAGTCCTCGGCGATCGACAAGCCCCGACGCAGGTCGAAGCACGCCGCCTGAGACCCCAGCGGCGGCACCAGCAGGACGGGCAGGCCCTTCGCCCGGACGCCGGGCACCCGCTGATAGCGGTGCAGCTCGCGTGTACGCCCGGTGTCGATGATGTCCGACGGCGTGCGCGTGGTGTCGGCGAGCCCGCCGCGCACCAGGAAGTCCCAGAGGTTGATGACCGCCTGCCGTCGGACGTCCAGCGGTCGTTTGAGGTCGAAGAACGAACTGCTGGTCGTGCTCGCGCGATCTGCCACTCGCGGCCACCTCCGTCGTCGTGGCGCCCATTGTGGACCATACGATCCTCGCCCGGACTCGATTGGGGTTGGACGGGAGGACGTGTCCGTCGGCCGCGGACCCACCCCCCGCGGGCCGGGGGTCGCTTTCGGTCCGCAACCGTCGCTATGATGGACGCAGTGTCAACCGGCGGTCACCGTGCGGTTGGTCACGCGGCCATCACCTGATGGTCGTCGGTCTCCGCCACGGACGGGTCTTCTAGGCCCGGCGTGATTCTTCGATGTCGTGGAGACCAGCACGAGTCGGACAGCCCCGTGGGGTGCTGTTCGAGCGGCACGTCATCCCGCGTGCCGGTCACTCCTGAAGGAGGAGTTCGTGGCTCAACGGAGCCGACGTGGCTCAGATGCCCGTCGCCCAGCCTCGTCCAACCGTCGACGCGGCCAGGACGGCGACGGCATCATTCCCGTGCTCGCCCGCGCGGTCCGCGAGGTCGAGCGCGCCGTCGAGCGCGGAACCGTGATGCCGTCCGTGCGCACGAAGTTCCAGGTCGTCGCCCTGCTGATGCGTGAGGAACGTGCCAGCGTCAAGGCCGACACCGCCAACACCGAGGCGCACCGCACCGAGCAGCTCAAGCGACTCGAGGGAGTCGCGACCATCCTCGCGAAGACCGCTGCCCGTGAACCCTCCCTCCTCGCCCTGCTCGGCGAGGACGCGGCCGTCTCGGACGCGGCCAGGTCACTCAAGCGCGAGATGATGACCGCTGCCGGCCTCGAGGTGGCCGAGGAGGCCGTTTCCGCCGAACCCGCGTCCACCACCAAGCGTCAGGTCGTGCCCCAGTCGGTCGCTGCGCGACAGCTGGCGAATCCCTTCCTGGCTCCCGACTTCGGCGCCGTCGAGCGGGCCGAGGCCGCCCCTCGTCGCCTCGCCACGTGGGAGCTGCTCGGTCCGCTCTTCAACTCCTTCGAGTCCGTCGGCGACGACGTCCCGGCCTGCATGAGCCTGCCTCGGGCCTCCACCTTCGACGCTCCGGGCGACCTCACGCTGATGCCGCACCAGGCAGAGCTGTTCGCCGCGGCCTCAGAAGGTCACCGGACGTTCCTGCTGGCCGACGAACCGGGCCTGGGCAAGACCGCGCAGGCGCTGTTGGCCGCACAGGCCGCCGATGCCTACCCACTGCTGGTCGTCGTGCCCAATGTGGTCAAGACGAACTGGGCCCGCGAGGCCGACCTGTGGACGCCCAAGCGCACCGCCACCGTCATCCACGGTGACGGCGAGACCATCGACGGCTTCGCCGACATCGTCATCGTCAACTACGAGGTGCTCGACCGCCACGTCGGCTGGATCGGCGACCTCGGCTTCCGCGGCATGGTCGTCGACGAGGCCCACTTCATCAAGAACAAGAGCTCCCAGCGCTCGCAGCACGTGCTCGAGCTCTCCGACCGCATCCGCGCACGCGTCGCGGACCCGCTGATGATGGCGCTCACCGGCACTCCACTGATCAACGACATCGAGGACTTCCGGAACATCTGGCAGTTCCTCGGCTGGATCGATGAGAAGAAGCCGCGGGCCGAGCTGATGGACGCCCTGGAGGAGACCGGCCTGACGCCGGCCGACCGCGGGTTCTACCGAGCCGCCCGCAGCTGTGTCATCGACATGGGGATCGTCCGTCGTCGCAAGGTCGACGTCGCTGCCGACATCCCGGCTCGCCGCATCGCCGACCTCCCGGTCGAGCTCGACGACGAGGCGGGCCGCTCCATCCGCCAGGCCGAGCGTGACCTGGCGATCCGCCTCGTGGCGCGCTACCAGCAGGCGCTGGAGACGCGCACCGCCGGCGCCCCGCTCGACGGCATCGACCACGACCTCGTGCGGCGGGTCGCCGGCTGGGAGCGCGAGGACTCATCGAGCAAGACCGACGAGAACGTGTTCGGCATGATGCGTCGCATCGGGCAGGCCAAGTCCGGTCTCGCCGCCGACTACGCCGCCCAGCTGGCGCGCAGCGTCGGCAAGGTCGTCTTCTTCGCCAAGCACATCGACGTCATGGACGCCGCCGAGGAGCTGTTCGCCAAGCGGGGCATCCGGTACGCCTCGATCCGTGGCGACCAGACCTCCAAGGTGCGCCAGCAGAACATCGACGCGTTCGTCGAGGACCCCGACGTCGCGATCGTGGTCTGCTCGGTGACGGCCGCCGGTGTCGGCCTCAACTTGCAGGTCGCCTCCAACGTCGTGCTCGCCGAGCTCTCGTGGACCGATGCCGAGCAGACCCAGGCGATCGACCGTGTGCACCGCATCGGCCAGCTCCAGCCGGTCACCGCGTGGCGCATCATCGCCGCACAGACCATCGACACCCGGGTGGCAGAGCTGATCGACAGCAAGGCCGGCCTGGCCGCGCGGGCGCTCGACGGCTCCGACGAGGAGATCTCCTCCTCGGCCGACATCCAGCTCGAGGCGCTCGTCTCGTTGCTCACCGACGCACTGTCGAACTGGCAGAGCGGCGAGGTCGACCGCCCCTGACGGCGAGCCACGCTATCCTCGGCTGATCCGGCGGAGCGCGAAGGGCGTGACGATGACTCAGTTCGTCTTCGGCTTCACCGAGGGCAACAAGGACCAGAAGGCGCTGCTCGGCGGCAAGGGGGCGAACCTCGCCGAGATGACGAACCTGGGCCTGCCGGTGCCGCCGGGATTCACCATCACGACCGAGGCGTGTCGCAGCTACCTGGCCGCCGGCACCGAGCCGAGTGAGCTGCGCGTCCAGGTCACGATGGCCATGCGCCGGCTCGAGTTCGAGATCGGCCGGGATCTTGGCGACCGCCATGATCCGCTGCTGGTGAGCGTCCGATCGGGCGCCATGCACTCGATGCCCGGGATGATGGAGTCGGTGCTCAACATCGGGCTCAACGACGAGAGCGTCCAGGGCCTGGCCGACGTGAGCGGCAACGCTCGATTCGCCTGGGACAGCTACCGTCGGCTGCTGCAGATGTTCGGCAAGACGGTGCTCGGCGTCGACGGCGAGGCGTTCTCCACCGCGCTCGACGACGCCAAGGCGGCCAAGGGCGTGGCGACCGACCTCGAGCTCCAGGAGAACGATCTCAAGGCCCTGGTCGACACCTTCAAGGAGCTCATCCGCGAGCACACCGGCCAGGAGTTCCCGCAACATCCGCGCGACCAGCTCGACCAAGCCGTCCGCGCGGTGTTCGAGTCCTGGAACACCGATCGTGCCCGCCTGTACCGGCGCCGCGAGCGGATCCCCGACGACCTCGGCACCGCGGTCAACGTCTGCACGATGGTGTTCGGCAACCTCGGTGAGGACAGCGGCACCGGCGTCGCCTTCACCCGCGATCCCGCCTCCGGCCAGAAGGGCGCCTACGGCGACTACCTGGTCAACGCCCAGGGCGAGGACGTCGTCGCCGGGATCCGGAACACCTTGAGCCTGGCCGACCTGCAGGACCTGGACCCGGCGTCGTTCAAGCAGCTCATGAAGGTGATGCGGCGCCTGGAGGACCACTACCGCGACCTGTGCGACATCGAGTTCACGATCGAGCGCAGCAAGCTGTGGATGCTCCAGACCAGGGTCGGCAAGCGCACCGCGGCCGCGGCCTTCCGCATCGCGACGCAGCTGGTCGACGAGGGCCTCATCACGATGGACGAGGCGCTGACGCGGGTCGACGGCGCCCAGCTCGGCCAGCTGATGTTCCCGCAGTTCGACGCCACGTCTGAGCGAACGCTGCTGGGCGTCGGGATGGCGGCCTCGCCGGGTGCCGCCGTGGGAGAGGCCGTCTTCGACTCACCCGCCGCCGTCGCGGCCGCGGCGGAGGGCAAGGACGTCATCCTCGTGCGCAAGGAGACCAACCCCGACGACCTCGAGGGCATGATCGCTGCCGAGGGCATCGTCACGGCTCGCGGCGGCAAGACGAGTCACGCCGCGGTGGTCGCCCGAGGAATGGGCACCACCTGCGTCTGCGGCGTCGAGGCGCTGGACGTCGATCTGGAGTCCCGGTCCGCCCGCATCGGCGATCGAACCATCGCCGAGGGTGACCTGCTCAGCGTCGACGGGTCCACCGGCGAGATCTTCGCCGGGTCGGTCGACGTCGTGCTCTCGCCGGTCGCGGCCTACCTCGAACACGGCCTCGACCAGGCGCTCGAGGACGTCGACGAGTCCACCGGCGACCTGGTGCGCTCTGTCGACCGTCTGCTCCGGCACGCCGACTCGACCCGGCGGCTGCGCGTCCGTGCCAACGCCGACAGCGCCGAGGACGCGGTGCGCGCGCGTGAGCTGGGCGCGGAGGGCATCGGGCTCTGCCGCACCGAGCACATGTTCCTCGGCGACCGGCGCGAGCTGATCGAGAACGTCATCCTGGCCGCCGACGCGACCGAGCGTCAGGCGGCCATCGACGAGCTCCTGCCGTTGCAGCGACAGGACTTCATCGAGCTGCTCACGGCGATGGACGGTCTGCCGGTCACGATCCGGCTGCTCGACCCCCCTCTTCACGAGTTCCTGCCCGACCGTGCCGACCTCATGGTCAAGGTGGCGCTCGACCAGGCCGCCGGCACGGTCGACCCGAAGGACGAGGTGCTGCTCGCCGCGGTGCAGCGGCTGCACGAGGTCAACCCGATGCTCGGGCTCCGCGGCGTGCGGCTCGGCCTGGCCGTGCCCGGGCTGTTCGCCCTGCAGATCAAGGCGATCGCCGAGGCGGCGGCCCAGCTCAGGAGCGAGGGAGCCGACCCCCGGGTCGAGATCATGATTCCACTCGTCGGATCGGTGATGGAGCTGTTCCTGATCCGCGACGAGAGCGACCAGATCCTTCGCGACGTCGCCGAGAGCACCGGTGTTCACCAGCCCATCCCGATCGGCACCATGGTCGAGCTGCCCCGAGCAGCCCTCACCGCGACTCGAGTGGCCGAGGCCGCCGAGTTCTTCTCCTTCGGCACCAACGACCTCACCCAGACGACGTGGGGATTCTCCCGCGACGACGTCGAGGCGGCCTTCTTCGCCGTGTACCTCGACCGGGGCGTGTTCATGGTCTCGCCGTTCGAGAGCCTCGACGTCGACGGCGTCGGCCGCCTCATCCAGATCGCGGTCGAGGACGGTCGGCGCACCCGCCCCGACCTCAAGCTCGGGATCTGTGGCGAGCACGGGGGTGACCCGGAGTCGATCCACTTCTTCCACAGGGTCGGGCTCGACTACGTCTCGTGCTCACCGTTCCGTGTCCCGGTGGCCCGCCTCGAGGCCGGCCGGGCCGCCCTTCTCTGAGCGCTGGGTCGAAAGATCCACACCCGCATCAGCACGAACCGCATCCCGGTGACGAACAGGTTGGCCCCCGTCAGCAGCACGACTTCGACCAGCGGATGGCCGTCGCCTCCAACCGCGCGCATGGCCCAGAGTGCGCCGGACGTGACGCCGAGCCCGCAGGCGAACACGAGCAGTCCCTGGAGCTGGTGACGGACGGCGCCCTCGGGCCCACGGAAGCCGAAGGTGAAGCGCCGGTTGGCGGCGGTGTTGGCGATCGCGGTCGCCGCGAGCGCCACGGCGTTCGCCTCCTGGGCGCCGAGCTGGCCGCGCAGCGTCAGGTAGAGGACGCCGTACGCCACGGTCGACAGGATGCCGACCAGGGCGAACACGACCATCTGCGCGCTGAGCCGCCCGCCCGCGCTGCTGGCGGACGTCCGACCGAGGGCCTGGGCGACGTCGGCGAGGGGGACACGACCGTTCAGCAGCGCCCATCCCAGGCGCCCCATCCCGTGGAGGTCCGCGGCGGCGGTGCGGACGATGTCGACCTTGCTGTCGGGGTCGTCGACCCAGTCGACGGGCACCTCGTGGATGCGCAGTCCGGCCCGTTCGGCAACCACCAGGAGCTCGGTGTCGAAGAACCATTCGTCGTCCTCGATGAGGGGCAGCACCTGAGCAGCGACGTCGCGACGGATCGCCTTGAACCCGCACTGGGCGTCGGAGAACCGGGCTCGCAGGGCGCCGCGGAGCAGCAGGTTGTACGTCCGGGAGATGAGCTCGCGCTTGGGTCCGCGGGTCGTGCGCGACGACCGGGCCAGACGCGAGCCGATGGCCAGGTCGGAGTGCCCTGACAACAGGGGAGCGACCAGCGGGAGCAGGGCGTTGAGGTCGGTGGAAAGGTCGACGTCCATGTAGACCAGGACCTCGGCACTGGACTGCAGCCACGCCTGTTTGAGAGCGCGGCCCCGGCCCTTGCGGGCGAGCGAGACGACCTCGACGTCGGGGTGCCGATGCGCCAGCTGGTGCGCCAGCAGACTGGTTGCGTCGGTGCTCGCATTGTCGGCAATCGTCACGCGGGACGCGTAGGGCAGCGTCCGCAGGCGGGCGCGGACCGTCTCGACCGACGCGACCAACGTGCGTTCCTCGTTGTGGACCGGGATCACGACGTCCAGCGCGATGGTCTCCATCGGGGTTGGCTCGACGTGCAGGTGCGTCGCGGTCATCGGTTGCCGCCCGACAGGTCATAAACCGTGGCGCCGTCGACGGTGTCTGCGGCGAAGTTCTCGGTCACCCAGGTCGAGATGTCCGAGCTCGTGCCGCTGTCCCCACCGCCCGGGCCGCCTCGCCCGCCCCCGCCGCCTCGCCCGTCCCCGCCGCCGGCGATGAAGTAGTGGATCTCGCCGTTGCTGACGAGCTGTTGGAACTGCGCCAGGCTCGGGCTGGGGTCCGATCCGTTGAACCCCCCGATCGCCATGACCGGAAGCTCGGTGGCGAGCTGGTATCCGGACGCCGAGTTGGAGCCGACCGCGGCAGCCACCCAGGTGTACGACCCGGCATCCGCCGACAGCAGGGCGTCGACCGCGTCGGTCGACTCCGAGCCGGTGAGCAGGCCGCCGGTCGTGCCCTGGCCCTGTTGCGGTGCTCCACCGGGCTGCTGGGTCGTGCCCTGCGCCCCGGCTCGCGCCGGCCGCTGGCCGCCGCGTCCACCGCCCGGACCGCCGCGTCCGTCGGTGCCCGTGTCCGGGCCGGCACTGGGGAGGGACCCGGTGTGCGGCGTGGACGCCGTGTCGACGGCATAGGCCGTGGGCCCGGCGAGGGTCGTGATGAGCACGGCGCCGGCCACGGCCAGCATCAGTCGACGCGGGAGCACTTCGTGCAGCACGACGAGGAACGCCGCGCCGACCCCGGCGACCAGCACGACGTACTTGAGCCAGGGCAGGAACTCGGCGGACCGGCCGAGGAGCACGAAGCTCAGCACGGCGGTCGAGGCGATGACGACGGCTGCGCCGAACATCGCTACCAGCGAGTCCCGCTGAGCCCACAGGATGCTCGCGCCGATCGCGACGAGGGCGGCGATCGCCGGCGCCAGCGCGACGGTGTAGTAGGCGTGGAAGATGCCGGCCATGAGGCTGAACGTCAGGCCGGTGACGAGCAACCACCCGCCCCACACGAGGAGCCCGGCGCGCTCACGGTCGCTGCGACTGGTGCCCCGTCGGAACCACAGGCCGAGCACCAGCAGGAGGAGCGCTGCCGGCAGCAGCCAGGCGATCTGTCCGCCGATCTCGGAGCCGAACATCCGCAGCAGACTGGTGTCGCCCCAGCCGTTGCCGCCACCGACCGAACCGACCTCGTTGCCACTGAGCCGGCCGAAACCGTTGTAGCCGAAGGTCAGCTCGAGGATCGAGTTGGTCTGGGAGCCGCCGATGTACGGGCGGCTGGATGCCGGCCAGAGCTCGACGATCGCGATCCACCACCCGCCGGCGAGGAGCATCGAGCCGAACGCGGCCAGCAGGTGCAGAAGGCGCCGGCCGAGCGGTGCCTTGGCCGCGAGGAGGTAGACGAGGGCGAGGGGCGGCAGGACCAGGAAGGCCTGCATCATCTTGGTGAGGAACGCGAAGCCGACGAGCGTGCCGCCGAGGACGAGCCAGCGGACGGCGCGTTCGGGTGATTCGATGGCCCGGAGCGTGGCGTAGACCGCGGCGATCAGCAGGAGTGTGAGCAGCGCGTCGGGGTTGTTGAACCGGAACATCAGGACCGCGACGGGCGTCAGCGCGAGGATCGCTCCGGCGAGCAGTCCCGCCCAGGCGTTGCCGGTCGAGCGTCGGACGGTGGCGTAGAGAAGCCCGACCGACGCCACGCCCATCAAGGCCTGTGGCACGAGCATGCTCCACGACGACAGGCCGAAGAGACGAACCGACAGCACCATCGGCCACAGCGCCATCGGGGTCTTGTCGACCGTGATCGAGTTGGACGCGTCGGAGGAGCCGAAGAAGAATGCCTGCCACGATTCCGATCCGGCCTGGACGGCTGCGGAGTAGAACGAGTTGGCCCATCCGGAGGCGCCGAGTCCCCACAGATTGAGCAGGCCGGTGACGACGAGGAGGGCGACCAGCGTGGGGCGCACGAGCGGGGAGTCCTCCGCCTGGCCGCGCCAGACGCGGG
>CAWAGS010000001.1:0-69138 GCA_963781445.1 uncultured Actinomycetota bacterium | reverse complement strand
AGCATCCACGTCGCTCAACTGTCGATCTTCTAAGCCGACGGCCGATAACCCGGTGAGAGCCAGAGCAGAACCAATCACAAGGACAGCCGCGACAGTCGCGACGCTCGACGCCTTTGAGGCCACCGCCCGAAACGGCTTCGTTCGGTTGGACTGACCTACCGAGGCAGGCGACGGAACACAGCCTCGCGAGTCGCTGGGGCCCACCAATGCGACCTTTCCATTAAAGGCGGCCCCCTTCACGCCTGAACTGCTTGGCGAATCTAGCAAAGAACGTCGGGCAACTCGGTGGAATCAGGGTCTGAAATAGAGCTCCAACCCCACTCTGGTTACACGCTGGGTACAACGCCAACAGAAACGGCGACCGGCGCCGGAAGATGTTTCGCAGGCCAGCCACCCGTTTCGGTGACTAACGGAAGGGGTCGAGAAGCCGCAGGATCAGATGTCGTGGTCGTCGTGGCCTCAGGCATCGATCCAGACGAGACGCGCTGACCAGGGCTCGGTGCGCGGAGACTCGCCCGTCCACATCCATCGGAAGTAGTCCTGCTCGGTCATGATGTCGACGACGTCGCGGCCCCGTCGGTCAGTGATGACGCTCGCTGACGGCACGCATGTCGTAGACGAAGCCCTCGGGCGTGGAGAGAATGACTCTCTTCCCGACGAGAGTCGGCTCGTCGGCGGCCGGACGGGGCTGGCGGGCCGGAGGTCGTCCGAACCACGGATAGCGGACCTCGTGATTCTCGGTCACGGATCGAGTCCCTTCGCTTGAAGCCAGGGGATTGGGTCGGTCGGGTTCCCGTTGACTCGAGTCTCCAGGTGCAAGTGCGGGCCGGTCGAGTTGCCTGTCGATCCGGTCAGTCCGATCACGCTTCCACGATCCACGCTGTCTCCGACACTTACGGTGATGCGTGAGAGGTGGGCGTACCAGGACTCCGTGTCGTTCGCGTGGCGCAGCTTCACGAGGTTGCCGTAGCCGCCGCCCCAACCGGCGAAGATGACTTCTCCGTTGGTCACGGCATGTGCTTCAGTGCCCAGCGGCACCGCGAAGTCTTGCCCGGTGTGAAAGTCGCTGGTGCCCCTGGTTGGTGAGATACGCATGCCGAAGCTCGATGTGAGCTTGTAGTGAGCCGAGATCGGAAGCAGCCACGGTCCAGTTTGGAGCGGTTCACAGCCGGCGGTCGTGCCGGCCAGACGCTTGACGACCCGGGTCGCGAGCGCCTCGTGCCTGGCGTAGGCCATGGGGAAGGCAGAGCGTTGGACCCTTTGAGCCGCCTCCCAGAGGGTCATCGACTTCCAACCCTTGAGATCCAAAAGGCCGGCGTTGCTGGTCGGCGACTTCGGGCCCCCGTAGAAGGCACGTGCGGCGTACGTCGGATTGGTCACCTGTCTCGTGGTGCCCCAGCCTGCAGACGGCCGTTGTTGGAAGAGTCCCTGCGAGTCGCGGTCCCCGTAGTGAACGTTGCGCAGCCCGGACTCCTGCATCGACGTTGCGATTGCGACGACCCAGCCGCGGGGCGGAACGTCGAGCGACTTTCCAACCGCGATAACCGTGCGGGCGTTGGCTAGTTGGTTCTCGCCAAGGTCGGAGACGGTGGCGCCGGTCTCATCGAGGCTGCAGTCACTGACGCGGCCGTCGGTGATGTCACCACCACCAAACATGACAGTGAGCATCACCATGGGCACGATTGCGGCAGCAGTCATCGCGAGGACGCCCACAACGGCCAAGGCGACCAGGCTCTTGCGCATCATGGCTCGTCGCTGAGCTGCACGTCGGATACCCGCCAACCTTCACCGCTGGCGACGAGAACGAGAACGAGGCTTGTCCCGTCCGCAAGCTGTGCTCGGTATTGGTTCAGGTAGGTCCCGGCGATCGGACGATCCAGGGATTCGACGGGACCCGCCGGGAGTCGATCGGAGCTGGTCAGCCGTAGGCCACGCCAAAGAGCATCGGTCGTGACCTCACGCAGATCCTTTCGTCCACCGGAAGGCCCGTCTCCATGTTTGAGATAGGCCGTGAGGAATCGCTTCGCAACCTCTCGACTCCGCTCATCAATCCCTTGTCGCTCGGTGCCGGTCGAAGGTGTCGAGCCGATGGGTTTCGGGTCCTCCCGAGGCGTCTGAGACATGGTTGACTGGTCGAACCCAGTTCGTCCCGCTGCCCTGCGACCACGAACAAGGCCACCGTTACAGCGACCACTCCGACCACCAGGACCGTGGCAAGACGCCGAGGCGACTCGAGCGCCCAGATCATGGCCCTACGCAGCATCGTCATCCGGATCCTCGGCAGACCCATCGGACGGCCGGTAGATCGTGTAGACCTCTTCGCCGTCGACCCACTCCTGCTCGCTCGGCTCAGCCGGCACATAGCTGGGCATCGGCCGAGGGACGAAGCCTCCCGTCGGCGGATTCCCTTCGTGGTTCTCCCGGCCGCCATTGGTCGGAGGTGTCGGTGGCGAGACGGTCGGCCCCGGTGGAAGGGCGCGTGGGCGCGTGCGGAGGCGTTGGGTCGGCCTCTGCTCGATGGGGGGCCGTTCGTTGCTCGTTGTCATCGTCAACGGCACTGATGGTCGCCGCCGCAGCAAGGTTCCCGGTGTAGACGCCAGCGGCAGTGATGGCTCCCTTCTTGATGAGCCTGCCCGCTGTACGGGGCCCGTCTCCGACCTCGGCCATGGTGCGGAAGTGGTCGCGGTGGGGCGAGACCATTTGTGTCAGTCGTCGGAATGGCCGCAGTGCCTTCCACATGATGAACGTGAACAGCGGCATCAACACCAACCCGAGCCAGCCGGGCGTCCCGCGACCGGGCGCGAAGAGCAGACCGAGCACCATGATCGTCACGCCTGCCCCGACTCCGAACACGATCGAGTTCACGATCGCGCTGCCGACGGTGCGTCCCAACCCGATCACCAGCCCGCGAGCCGCCGGGAACGCGCCGAGGGTCGCGAAAGCCGGGAACATCATGACGGCGAGTCGGACGATCATGAAGCAGCCGAGCAGCAGCAAGGAACTGAGCAACAGGAATGGCAGGGCAAGGAACGTCGCGAGCGTCGCCATGACGGCGAACCCCACGCGTGCCTCCGACCGACGCCCGGTCAGGTATTCGTATGCCTCGGGCGAGGACTTCTTGATCTCATCCGCTGTCGAGCGCCACTTCTCCTGCTTGGCGTCAACGATCCCCTCGGCCTTGTCGGGGTTCTTCTCGATGGCGGCGGCTTCACGCCACGTGAGCGTCTGGGCGTCGAAGAGGTCTGGCCCGTACTTCTTCGCCACGTTGCTGTCCGAGCTGCCGAGGGTGCCGGCCAACCAAGCGCGGTAGAGAACCGCCGACTCAACCTGAGAGGCAACGGCGCTGCCAGGGTCGATGTCGCCTCCGTGTCCGTCGAGCTTGGTGACCGCGGTGCCCAATGTGCTCGTGACCGTCTCGTCGGCAAGGTGGCCGGCTTGGATCGGCCACCGGAACAATGCCGTGGCCAGCAGCACGATCAACAGGGCCCAACCGACTGCCGCTGCTGAGGTTGCGAGGGCCGCGCGTCGAGCCTTGAAGATGATGGCCATCCCGATCACGGCGAGAACGACAGGTAGCCATGTGGCGAAAAGGCTCTCGTGCAGCGCCGATGAAACCTTGGTGATCGCCGGGTCGAAGACGCCGAGGAAGGTCGGCTGAAAGGCCACTTCGGTGAGCGAACTCGTCAACGCGGTCAGGGCGATGGGCAACTGCAGCATCCAGTTCGAGATGGCCGTCCCAATGACCGCACTCGGGTCCCGCGCCGCGTCGGGACCGCAACCCAGGTCGTAGTTGCTGAACCGGATTCCGGCGAATCCGTACTGCTCGTAGATCGTTGTCTTCGATCCCTTCTCGAACGGGTCTGCCTTCTCTGGCAGTTGGTCCGGCGAGTTGCTGAAGAGAGCGGCCAAGCCTTGCCCCGGCATGTCGGGAACGGGTTCGCCCTTGCAGTCGGGTGTGAATGGGATGTCGATGCCAGTCGGCGTCACGGCCGTAGCGGGACCACTCGAGGTCACGACGAAGAGGCCCGCGAACACCAGAAGAAGCGGCGCGATGCGGCGGATCATGCGACCTGCACCTCGTCACCGGACGCCGACCGGCTGGCGGTCGTGTTGAGCGCCTTCAGCAGCGCTGGATTGGCGCTCAGGTCGATGCGCACCTTGTCGACATGACCGTCGACGTCGCGCATGACGAACTCGCGGAATCCATCAGCCCCTCGCCCGGACGACAGGCCGGCCAGGACGCGCTCGTACCCGACGTTGGTCGGCACCCGCAGCATCCGGAGCCCGTCCTTCGCGGCATCCTCATCCTCGATGCGACCAACGAAGGCCGCCGACATGAAGTTCGCGACATCCATTCCGAGCACGTCCGCGGGGTTCTGCGATGCCGCCAGCACGCAGGTGTTCCACTTCCGTGAATCCCGACCGAGTCGCGTGAACAAGGCGCGTCCCGCCGACCAATCAGCGAGGAAGTGCGTCTCGTCAAGCGCCACCAACTTGCGCGCGCGCATGGGCCGGCCGTACACCGCGCGGGTGGCGTACCAGGACGCTAGGTGGAGCAGCGGGACTGCGAGCTGTTCCGAGGTCGACCAGAACTCCCGGGGCACCGATCGTGGAGGAAGGACGAGGCCGGGCATCGTGAGAACGGTCAATGTGTCGCTCAGCCGCTCTTCGATGGCTCCGGCTTGAGGGAAGAACAGGCGCGCGAGCGGCAACTCGGCCATGTCGCGCAGGAAGTTTGCGACCACTCGTCCGTGCGAATCGTCGTGCCGCTCCAAGTTCCTGACGACCTCCCACAGCGAGGAGTCCGGCTCGCCACGCGTCGCACGAATGGCATCGGAGACCACCAGCGACGTCTGCGGCACCTTGTCGAGAGAAGGTGGGAGCAGCATCTTGACCACGTCCATCGCCAAGAGCTTGCGATCCTGACTTGCCGTCACTTCGGCTTGCTTGAACGCAGCGAGGTTGTTCATCCCAGGATCGGGCGAGGCGACGACGGCGAACGGGTTCAGCGTTCCGCTGGCCGCCATCGTGAGGTCCAGGTGCCTGCTGTGCTGGGCGAGCTCAGGCATCTCGGTCAGCCGTGCGAGCGGACCGGATGGATCGAGCACCACGGACGGGATCCCTCGTCGCACTGCTTCGTAGGTGATCTGCCCAAGGAGCACACTCTTGCCCGCACCCAAGCCGCCGACTACCGGAACGAGGCCCGAAGTCTCCTTCACCTCAGTCGCGAAGTGCGTGTCGAACATGACCGCTCGACGCGAGGCACCCGCCGTGTATCCGACGTACGGACCGCGTCGATCGCCGAGACGACTGGACGCCATGGGGACGCCCGCAGTCAGGTAGAGCACCGGAAGACGCCGACGATAAGCCGCAGTCGAGACGGGTTCACCCGGGATGAACTCGCGGAGCAGTCCGTGCTGACCTTTCGGATGCTCGATGGTCACCCGGCGGCCGCGGTACGACGTCACGACCTTGCGCGCCCGCTCCAAGCACGCCTCTTCGGTAGGACCCGAGACCGCAAGGCGGAAGCATCCGTGCACTCGTGCTGAGGCGACGTCAACGCCTCGCGTCATTTGATCCTCGACCTCTCGTGCCTGACGGGCTTGGCGGTCGAGCGCCAGGGGCTCGTCGAGGTCGTGCTCGGCGTAGTGCCGTTGCATGTCCCTGACCACCAAGAGCTTGTGCTGGATCGACTTCCTCGCGTCGCCCCCTGAGAGCACGTCGAACTGGCAGGACCACTCCACCGGGAATGGCAGCCGGTCCGTGTGCGCAAGCCATGGTTCGTGCCCGGGATCGGGCGCCTCGAACTCCTCCAGTCGACCGACCGACATCACCGCGACGTGCCGCGTGACCGTGGTCGTCGGCAGGTGACCGACCAGCTGAACG
This sequence comes from uncultured Actinomycetota bacterium, assembly GCA_963781445.1. Lineage (GTDB taxonomy): Bacteria > Actinomycetota > Actinomycetes > Propionibacteriales > Nocardioidaceae > Aeromicrobium. Next base: position 63,252 of record CAWAGS010000001.1, on the reverse strand, counting down.
GTTCGCGACAGTGGCTGCGCGGCATAGTCGACGGTGTCCGCGAACGTATGCAGGTCGTCGGCGTCCCAGGCCCCGTCCTCAAGTGGCGAAAGCTCGCTGGGAGCTGGGAGGCCGAGACCCACCGAGCGACGCAGCAGCCACTCCATCTCCCGGGCGGTTGCGGGTCTTCCCTCCAGACCGGGCAGGGACATCGTCTCGGTGACCCGCTCGACCTCCGACTTCAGTCGCGCGTGCTCGAGGTCGCTGGGTCCCCTCCGGATCGCCGCCAGCAATCTGTGGCTGGGTGCCCTGGCAGTTAGGCGGACGCCGAGGTAGACCTCCTTCTCTGCCATCGTCTGGTTCCGCAGATGCTTCTGCATGGTCACCATGTGCTCGGCCCACGGCTCGACCGCGTCGCTCGCCAAAGGTCGTGGTGTGTCCTGGTGAAGCCGACGCGCCCATTCCGCTGTCGGATACGGCCGACTCGTCACCCGGAGATGAAGCCGATGGCCGGCCAACCATGCCAACCCGTCGCCCGCGCCGAACAACAACTGCTCGCGTTGGGTGTCCGAGCGGAATGCCCATGGCTGCGTGGGCAGGACGAACCACGCCCAAGCTTCATGCTCGGTGAAGCACAGGTTGTCGTCGATGTTGCGAAGCGACAACGGAGCTGGATCGGTGGGGTCCTTGCGGAACTTCCTAGAAAACATTTCGCTCCCTCACTCGTACTGAATCCGGCGAGACTTGTCGTGGGCGTGGATCACCGGGTGGTCGCGGAGTACGGACCTCGGATCGGACGAGCTGAATGACACTCACGAGTGGGCGGTCATGGTCGATCACTCCGGTCAGCGCATACGTCGCGAGAATCGAGAGGACCGTCTCCCACACCGGCGGAACGTTCACGCTCATCGGTAGCGCGGCTTCGATCAGGAGAAGGCCGACGAACAGCACCAGCCAGATCCCGTAGGCGGTGTACCGAGCCGACCACGGAAGGGTGAGCCCGCGGGGACCGAGCCACACGGCGTCGACCCGGTACACCTCGTCGTCGGGGGACAGCAGCATCTTTCAGCCCTCGAAGACGAATCCCGCGATGTTCCCGGCGAAGCCGTAGAACAGGGCGGCGCCGGCAATGACGACGCACCCCAGCAGGACATTGGTGATGGTCATGGCGTTCTGGCTCATCTGACCCTTGCGGGCGCTGGCGATGATGCCGATGCCGATGAACAGCATCACGATCGGAATGATGTTCTTGACTCCCCAGGCGACCAAGCCGTCAGAGTTGATTTGCGGTTCCGCAGCAATGAGAGCACCGAGCGTTCTCATGGGTTCCTACCTCTCGTTCGGCCCGAGAGGGAGACGACGTGAAGCTGCCGACCCCCCGATCGAGCACTGTCCTGAATGGATGGCTAGAGCGTTCGTGCCTCACGTGAACACGGACCCTGGGGATGGCGACAATCGCAATTCACAACTGTGGAAATCGTCGATCGGTGACTGAGACGTCGTGTTAGAAGGCAACCGACGGACGAGGTCTTGACGGCAGTTCTGACGGCAACCGGAATGGACTGACCTGGACTCAGGAATTGCCGAACAGGTGAAACGACGGGCGAAATGGTCGCCGATGGACGTACCTGAACAGGTCCGCCGAGGCTACGGATCAGAAGGTTGGGGTTTCGAATACCTCCGGGCGCACCACGCAAAGCCGCAGACGACCACCCTGTCGACCTGCGGTTTCGTCATTCCTGGACGTGCGACCCCGGTGGAGAGCCGCGTTGAGTCTATACCCTAGGGGGGTATAGTATCGGTTATGAAGACGAGGCGGCCCGGTCCGCTTCCACGAACGGAGATCTCGCGATGACCACGGATGCCACTCACCAGCACGGCTACATCGACAACAAGGACGCCTACCTCAAGAGTCTCAGGCGGATCGAAGGGCAGGCGCGCGGTCTCCAGCGGATGGTCGAGGAGGAGCAGTACTGCATCGACATCCTCACCCAGGTCTCCGCGATGACCAAGGCACTCCAGTCAGTCGCCCTGGGCCTGCTCGATGAGCACCTGGCCCACTGCGTCGTCGATGCCGCCCGCGAGGGCGACGCCACCGCGAAGGTCAAGGAAGCCTCCGACGCGATCGCCCGTCTCGTCCGATCCTGAGCTGCACCACGACAGAAAGGCAGCACCATGACTGACACCCGCACCTACACCGTTGAAGGCATGACCTGCAGCCACTGCGTGGCCTCGGTCAGTGAAGAAGTGCAGGAGATCCCCGGCGTCGAGGACGTCAAGGTCGTCCTGGAGACGGGCTCCCTCACCGTGACGAGTAGTCAGGACCTCGACGACGGCGCCGTCCGCGAAGCCGTCGAAGAGGCCGGCTACCAGCTGACATGACCACCACGCTCAGGGTCGCCGCCTTCCTCGCCGGTCTCGCCGTCGTCTTCGGCGTGGCTCTGGGCGTCGGCAACGCCATCGGCCCAGCGGAGGTCGCGACGCCGGAGGAGCACGGCGGCGGGCACGAGATGGAGATGTCCGACGAGCCCGCGTCGACGATCCCGGGCGGCCTGATGGTCTCCCAGGACGGCTACACCCTTCGCTTGTCGGAGGCAAACGCCGAGCCCGGGCGTGCCGCGCCTGTCGCGTTCACGATCGACGGGCCGAACGGTCAGCCCGTCACGAGGTACGACGTGGAGCACGAGAAGCGGCTGCACTTCATTGCGGTCCGTCGCGACTTCTCCGGCTTCCAGCACGTCCACCCGACACTCGACGCCCAAGGCGTCTGGTCGACCAATCTCGACCTCACCCCTGGCCAGTGGCGGCTCTTCGCCGACTTCAAGGCAGCCGGTGCCGACAAGCTGACGCTCGGTGCCGACCTCGGCGTCTCTGGCCGGCCCACGCCTTCGGCTGCAGCGCCGGACGTGGTCCGGACCGCCCGTGTCGACGGCTACCGGATCGACCTGGCCGGCGAGCTGCGGCCCGGATCGGACTCGAAGCTCACGGTGAGCGTCACGCGCGGAGACCGGCCGGTCACCGACCTGCAGCCGTACCTCGGTGCCTATGGGCACCTGGTCGCGCTGCGTGAGGGCGACCTCGCCTACCTCCACGTGCACCCCGACGGCACGCCGGGCGACGGGAAGACACGGTCGGGGCCTGATGTCGTGTTCTACGCCTCGGTGCCCAGCGCCGGCGCGTATCACCTCTACCTCGACGTCAAGATCGACGGAGTCGTCCGCACCGCGGCGTTCGCCCTCGACACGGGCGGCACGTCCACCTCGAAGGAGGCACCAGATGACCACGACCACTGACGTCGAGCTCCAGATCAGCGGGATGACGTGCGCCTCCTGCGCGAACCGGATCGAGCGCAAGCTCAACAAGCTCGAGGGCGTGACGGCCACCGTCAACTACTCCACCGAGAAGGCGAAGGTCACCTTCGCGGACGACGTCTCCACCGACGAGCTCGTGAACACCGTCCAGCAGGCCGGATACGACGCCGCCCTTCCGCGCCGTGACCACGACGACGTGGACGCCGGCAATGCGGACGACGACCCGACTCGCTCGGTGCGTCAGCGTCTCATCGGCTCGGCCATCTTGTCCGTCCCGGTCGTCGCGATGGCGATGATCCCGGCGCTGCAGTTCACCAACTGGCAGTGGCTGTCGTTGACGCTCGCCGCGCCCGTCGTGGCCTGGGGCGCGTGGCCGTTCCATCGGGCCGCCTGGACGAACCTGCGCCACGGCACGTCCACCATGGACACCCTCATCTCGATGGGCACGCTGGCGGCGCTCGGCTGGTCGCTGTACGCCCTCTTCTGGGGCACCGCGGGCACACCCGGGATGACCCACGCGTTCGAGCTGACGGTGCAGCGCACGGACGGCGCGGGCAACATCTACCTCGAGGCCGCGGCCGGCGTCACGACCTTCATCCTCGCGGGCCGCTACTTCGAGATGCGCTCGAAGCGACGCGCAGGGGCTGCGCTCCGTGCGTTGCTGGAGCTCGGCGCCAAGGAGGTCGCGGTCCTCCGCGACGGTCCCGACGGCCCGGTGGAGGAGAGGATCCCCACCGACCAGCTCGCTGCCGGCGATCGCTTCGTGGTCCGGCCCGGCGAGAAGATCGCCACCGACGGCGTCGTCGAGGACGGCACGTCCGCGGTCGACGCGTCCATGCTCACCGGTGAGTCCGTCCCGATCGAGGTCGGCGTCGGCGATTCCGTGGTGGGAGCGACGGTGAACGCCGGCGGGCGCCTCGTCATCCGCGCCACGAACGTGGGCACGGACACCCAGCTCGCCCAGATGGCCCGACTGGTCGAGGACGCCCAGAACGGCAAGGCCGAGGCGCAGCGACTGGCCGACCGGGTGTCCGGCATCTTCGTCCCGATCGTGATCGCGCTGGCCGTGGGCACCCTCGGGTTCTGGATCGGCTCCGGCGCCGGCCTGCCCGTCGCGTTCACCGCGGCCGTCGCGGTGCTGATCATCGCCTGCCCGTGCGCCCTGGGGCTGGCGACGCCGACTGCTCTCATGGTGGGAACCGGCCGCGGGGCGCAGCTCGGCATCCTCATCAAGGGCCCGGAGGTGCTGGAGTCCACCCGCCGCGTCGACACGATCGTGCTCGACAAGACCGGAACCGTCACCACCGGCAAGATGAGCCTGAGCGACGTCGTCGCGGCGGACGGCGAGTCCACTGACGCCGTGCTGCGCCTGGCCGGAGCCCTGGAGGACGCCTCGGAGCACCCGATCGCCCGGGCGATCGCCGATGCTGCTCGCGACCGGTTCGGGACCCTTCCGACCGTCGAGGACTTCGCCAACGTCGAAGGTCTCGGAGTCCAGGGGATCATCGTCGACGGGTCCTCCAGCCACGCCGTCCTCGTCGGTCGGCCCCGACTGCTCGAGGACTGGTCGCAGCACCTGCCGCCCGAGCTCGAGCAGGCCCTCAGCGACGCCCGGGCCGCGGGCGGCACCGCCATCGCCGTCGGGTGGGACGGTCAGGCCCGTGGCGTCATCGTCGTCGCCGACGCGGTCAAGCCGACCTCTGCCGAAGCCATCGGCCGGTTCCGCGACCTCGGCCTGACTCCCATCCTCCTGACCGGCGACCACGAGGCCGTGGCGCACACGGTCGCGCGAGAGGTCGGCATCGACGCCGACTCGGTGATCGCGGACGTCCTCCCCGCTGACAAGGTCGACGTCGTGAAGCGGTTGCAGTCCGAGGGCAAGGTCGTGGCCATGGTGGGCGACGGCGTCAATGACGCGGCCGCCCTGGCCCAGGCCGATCTCGGGCTGGCCATGGGCACGGGCACCGACGTCGCCATCGAGGCGAGTGACCTCACGCTGGTGCGCGGCGACCTCCGCGTCGCGGCGGACGCCATCCGTCTCGCGCGTCGGACGCTGGGGACCATCAAGGGCAATCTGTTCTGGGCGTTCGCCTACAACGTCGCCGCCCTGCCACTGGCTGCAGCCGGGCTGTTGAACCCCATGCTGGCCGGTGCCGCGATGGCCTTCTCGTCCGTGTTCGTCGTCAGCAACAGCCTTCGGCTCCGCCGCTTCACGGCGCTGGCCACATCGAGTGCCCACTGAGCGGCTGCTGCAGGTCAGAGCTCGACGAGGACCTCGGCCAAGGGCTTGCGCACCAGGTCGGGCACCTGGGCGTCGGCGGCGGGGTGGCCGACCGGGATGACGACGAAGGGACGCTCGTGGCGCGGGCGGCCGAGGATGTCGTTGATCCACTTCATCGGTGACGGCGTGTGGGTCAAGGTGGCGAACCCGGCGGTGTGCAGCGCTGCCAACAGCAGCCCGACCGCGATGCCGACCGACTCGGTCGCGTAGTACGGCTTGGGCTCGTCGTCACCGGCGTGCACGGCGAACACGACCAGCAGGACCGGGGCCGTCTCGAGGAACGGCTTTCTCCAGTCTGTCCCGATCGCGGCCAGGGCCTTGAGCCACTCCTGCGAGGCGCGATCGGCGTAGAACGAACGTTCCTCGGCCTCCGCCCCCTCACGAAGGCGCCGCTTGGTGTCCGGATCGGTGACCATGACGAAGCGCCACGGCTGGATGTGGGCGCCGCTCGGGGCGGTGGCAGCCGCGCGCACGGCCTCACGCACCGCGTCGAGCGGCACGGACTCGGGCGAGAAGTCGCGGATGGTGCGGCGCGTGCTCATGGTGTCGGCGAACGCTGCCGCCGCCCGCACGGTTTCCTCGTCGTCGAGACGTGCCAGTCGGGGAGCGGGGACCAGGTGGGGGCGAACGGTGTCGTCGTCGGACATGGTCCGATTGTCCATGGCCACGATTCGAAGGACCTGCGTGTGGCTCGGCTGAGCCACCGTTCCGCGAGTGCATGACGTCGATCACACGACCCCGTGATCGGGAACGAACCGGGGCAGCCGAGCGCTGACAGTGACATGACCCCCATGACCCAGCCCCGCCCGACCGACGACCTCAACCTCCTGCGCGCCTCCTACGTCTCGGCGATCAACACCGCCGTCGCCGCGGACGACATGACCACCGTCCAGGAGCTGGCCGCCGACTACGACAGCGAGGCCACGCAGATGGTCGCCGACGCCGACGCCCACCTGTGGCGCGGCTGACTCACTCCGCCTCGATCAGGCCCCGCTCGCGCGCCTCGGCGACGAGCCGCCGGACGTTCGCGACGCGGCCGCAGTCGTCGTCGATCTGACGGTTCCGCTCCGTGGCGAACGCCGCACCGAGGTCGCGACGGGCGCGCTCGCCGACCTCGTCGCGTGCGGGGTTGAGGATGGTCAGCTCCTCCTCGGCGAGGTGGTGGTTGACGACTCGGGCGAGCTCCTCGACCGCGTCGTCGAACTTCTGCGTCGACGTGCTGGCGCACTCCAGAACCGCCAGCAGGGCCGCGTTTCCCTCGGCGTGCTCGTGTTTCCCGTGCTCGGCCTCCTCGGCGTCCACGGCCCGCTTGCGCCGCAGCTCCGGGTAGACCTTCCGCTCCTCCGCCTCCGCGTGCGCGACGTGCAGGGCCGAGAAGGCCTGCCGCACGGCATCGCGATCGGACGCCGCGCTGCGCAGCTGGCGCAGCAGCTCCTCGAATCGCCGGTGATCCTCCAGGATGAGGTCGATGACGTCACCGGACGTCGGCCGTCCGAGATCGATCGCGGTGCTTGGCTCCACCACGTCAGCGACCGAGCCCCGCCTTGTCGACCTGGCGGTGGAATCGCATGCCGCCCAGACCGCCGGCCAAGGAACCGAACAGTGCCACCACCGCGATGGCCAACGCCGCCAGCACGTCGTTGCGCGTCACCTCGTCGGCCGTGGTGGGAATGCGCGGGAAGTTGTTCAGCTGCGACAGGACGTCGTACTGGTCGCCGGCCACGGCAGCCACGACGGCCACGGCCACGGCGATGACGATCGCCCACACCCACACGGCGAATCCCTGCTTCATGCCGTTGAAACGAGCCATGCGGCCCGCCACGTAGCCGCCGCAGTAGTAGGCGATGAAGAACACGACCAGCAGCACGATCGCGCCGGCGAAGTTGACCGCGTCGGTGTTCTCGCTGATGGTGCCGACCTCGTTGCCGGTCACGACGGCCACGGCCGCCCCGGTGGCGGCCGCGAGCGCCGTCAGGATCACGGCCATCCCGGTGGCGGCGAGCCACCCGAAGAACGCCGAACCGACCTTCACCCCACCGAGCGCCTCGCGCTCACGGTCGACGACGCTCGCACGGTCGACCTCCAGGTCGGCATCGCCGTCGTGGACCTCGCGGTCGGCGGCGTCGATGCGAGTGTGGTCGGCGTGGGCGCCTCCGGACGTCTCCTCGTCGCCCACCTCGTTCGCGGCGTGCGAGTCGTCTTTTCGTCCCCAACGCATTCTGACCTCCCGGGTCTTCGCGGCATCCCCAAACTACGGCGGTGGGCCCGACCCGCAACTCGGGCCGGGCCCACCCCGTTGGCGTGCGACGACCTAGGTGCTCGGCGCGTCGACGTCGCCGCGCCACGCACCGGTCTCGGCGCCCCGCTCCTCGATGAAGGACTTGAACCGTCCGAGGTCTCCCTTCACCCGTGCGTCGAGGACGCCCGCCTTGTCGGCGACGTTCTCGACGAATCCCTCGGGGTCGATCTCCATCTGGACGGTCACCTTCGTGGCGCCCTCGTCGAGGCGGTGGAAGGTCACGACGCCGGCGTGGGTCGGTCCGTCGTCGGACTTCCAGGCGATCCGCTCGTCGGGATGCTGCTCGGTGATCGTGGCGTCGAACTCCCGGGTGACGGGTCCGACGGACGTGACCCAGTGCAGGCGCGTCTCGTCGAGCTGACGGACTTCGTCGACACCCTCCATGAACTGGGGGAAGGACTCGAACTGCGTCCACTGGTCGTAGGCCGTGGTGACGTCGACGGCGACGTCGACCGACTCGGTGATGGTGCCCATGGTCTCATTCCTCTCGTCAGGGTTGGTCGAACAAGCACGACGACGCTAACCGGGGAACGCCGATGCCGCGACTTCTGGGAATGCTCAGGCCAACGCGCGGTTGGCGGCGATCGCGTGGAGCTCGCGCAACCGGTCGTGCTGGGCGCGACCCTGCTCGCGCAGCGCCTCGAGCCGGTCCCGGTCGAGGACCTCGAAGTCGTCGGCGATCGCCAGCAGCGCCTCCCACCCGGAGACCTTTCCTGCCACGGCGATCCGGAGAGCCTCGAGCTCCACGAGGTCGGTCAGCGGCGTGCGGTGCAGCAGGCTCCCGTTCGGCTTGAGCCGACCCACCCGCTCCGCGAGGCGCGCCCCGGCGATCAGCAGGCGGTTCTCGGAGACGTTCAGCGCGGCCATCATCTGGCGCAGCTCCCTCACCTCGGCGACGACCTGGTGATGGATCTCGCGGAGTGCCTCGCCGATCTGTGGATCGTCAGTGCCCTTGGCACTGCGGTCGAACAAGTCGGAACCGGCGTTCGCGCCCGCGAGGTGAGCCTGCAGGTAGTCATCGATTGCTGCCACGGCGTACTCCTTCTCCTGATGTCTCGATTACCCCACGAGAACAAGCGGTCCGCACGTCCTACGCGGGTCGGGCAGCGGTCCGCACGTTTGTGCATTTGTGTTCGCGGCGCCGATCGGCGGGAGTGGTCTGCCGTCCGCTGGCCCTCGGGGACACAACGGAAAGGTCTCCAAGACCGATGGCGCCAAGGCGCACTCCCATTCGAGCGTCTCCGAGTGCTCCACGATGAACGCCAAGGGCTACGTGGGCACGGCGTCCTATGGCGGGTTCCAGGACATCTCGGTGAGGGACCTCTCTTGCGAGAAGGCCCGCCCGATGATCCTCGACGTGGCCAAGACGTTGAAGGGCGCCAAGGTCGAACCGACGTTCGAGGGCTACGAGTGTGCCGTGATCGAGACCTTCAAGGGTGGCTTGCACACCGTCCGCTGCGCGACGTCGGACCGTGCCTTCCGTTTCACCGTCGTGCCGGCCCACGCCAAGGAGATCACCACCGAGTGCGGCACCTTCGGTCGCTTCTACGACGTGACAGCCCACAAGCAGGGCTGCGAGCAGGTGGCGACGTTCCTCGACAACACGAACGTCAACAAGTTCACCGCGATCCCGGTCGGCAAGACCGCGAAGATCGGCACGCAGACCTGCAAGGCGCTCTACGCCGAGAAGCACAACAAGAAGATCCACAAGACGATCCACTGCGACCAGGGCGACAAGGCGATGCGCTTCTCGATTGCCGAGAAGGCCTCGACCAAGCACCCGCCGCACTACGCGGGCAAGCCCACCGACGGAGGCAAGCCCAATGGCGGCAAGCACCCGAACGTGATCACCTCCTGCAACGCGGTCGGTGCCTTCAACGCCATCACGGCACGGGGGATCACCTGCGGTGCGGTCGGGTCGATCCTGAGGTCGAACGCGTCGCAGATCAAGTCGCTCAAGCCCGGCGCCTCGATCCGGGCCGCCGGCTACACCTGTGAGCGCATCGATCGTGGTGCCGAGACGGCGACCGTGCAGTGCCTGTCCACCGGCGGTGCGTCATTCCGCGCGTCGTACTTCAAGGCGGCGCCGGGGCCGGGGCCGGTCGTCCCGCCGGCCACCGTGGCCCCCGCACCGGTCAAGCCGAAGCCGACGGAAGCGGCGACGACGGACCCGGCTCAACCCACCGATGAGCCGACCGACATCGATGCGGACGGCGGCGCCGACAGCGACACCAGCAACGGGTAGGGGACCCGCCGCGGGCTGAGCGGGGGTGTCGTCGCGGCGACGACACCCCCGCTCTACGCCTCGTGGTCCGGTCGTTTCGCCAGCGGACGGGTGGCCGGACCCTCGAGGACCTCGCCGTCCGGGCTGAAACGTGACCCGTGCAAAGGGCAGTCCCACGACTGCTCGGCGTCATTCCACCGGACGACGCCACCGAGGTGCGTGCAGACCGCCGTCAGGGCGCAGGTCTGCCCGCCCACCGTGGAGACCGCGGTGGGCCGAAGCCCGGACCTGCCGACGGAGCCCTTGCCTTCGGCGGGCTGCGGCACACCTCGGGGGTCGACGCCGAGGATCGAGCGGGACGCGGCGAGGCCGACGCCGAGGTTCGTCCGGGCGATGTTCAGCGCGCCGGCCGGCCCGGTGACGCGTCGCCCGAGGGTCCTCGCCCACGACGGCTGCGCTCGGAGGATCTGGGCGGAGATGGTGCGAGCTGCGCTGACGCCGTTCGTCATCCCCCACTTGTCGAAGCCGGTCGCGACGTGGATGCGACCGCCGCCGCGCGGCAGCTGCCCCACGAACGGGATGCCGTCGTGGGAGCGGTAGTCCTGGGCCGACCAGGCGTGGGTCTCCTCGGCTCCCGGGAAGTACTTCTCGGCCCATTCCCGCAGATCCATGAGGTGCTGGAGCTCTGACGGGGTCCGGCCGACGGGGTGACCGTTCCCGCCGATCAGCAGGCGGGGTCGGCCGTCAGGACCGGGAGCATCGCGAACCGACCGCACCGGGGAGCCGGCCGACAGGTACATGCCGTCGGGTGGATCGGCACGCTCGTAGGCGATCGCATAGGAGCGCAGTGGCTCGACCTTCGCGAAGTACAGGCCGCGGTCGAGGATCGGGGTGCCGGTCGCCAGGACGACGGTGTCCGCTCGCATGCACGAGCCGTCGTCAAGAGTGGCCGTGGCACGCCCCCGCTTGCTGACCGACACCACCCTCCGCCCCTCGTGCACGGTCCCGCCGTGGGCACGGAGCTCGGCGACCAGAGCGGCGAGCACGTCCATCGGATCGAACTGGGCCTGGTCGGGCAGCACGACACCGCCATGGAAGGGGAAGGGGACGTCGAGTCGCTCCTCCCAGCGGACGTGGAGCCCGACTCGTCGCGCAGCGTCCAGCTCTCGGCGTGCGGCATCGGTTTCGGCCTCGCTCGCGGCGTAGGTCACCGCGTCGCGCCGCTGGACCGGGACGTCGTGGTCGTCGCAGAACCGGAGCAGCCATTGCTGTCCTTCGAGATTCGACGCGACGTAGGCCTCGACCACGGCCTGTGACTGCAAGCCCAGCATCCCCGAGAGCTTCGTGCCCTGCAGCAGTGACACCTTCCCGGTGGTGTTGCCGGTCGCGACTGCGCCGACGTGCCGCGCCTCGACGACCGCAACCCGTCGACCGGCACGCGCCAGCAGGAGCGCTGTGGTCAGGCCGGTCAGACCGGCGCCGACCACCAGGTCGTCGACCGCCGCGTCGTCCGGCAGCGGATCGCTCGTCGAGGCCTCGGGTCGATCCAGCCAGAGAGAGGTCATCGGCTCAGTCCGACCAGTCCTTGGCGCGGGACATCGCCAGGAGCAGCCCGCCGACCGCGCTCAGGATGCCGACGGCGACGCCGAGGTAGAGCCACGGACGGGCGGGCACGTCAGTGAGCTGGACGACGGCGATCGAGGCCAGGCTGAAGCAGAGAGCGATCGCCACGGGAGTGATGCTGAGAGTCCAGCGTGCTCGTTGTCTCATGTTTCCCATCGTCACGCCGACGCGCGCGCTTCGCATCCGCTGCGACACCTTCTTGCTCTCGCGACCGTAGGCTCACGGCATGGCGACGCCGGCCGAGGAGATCGAGGTGGACGACCGGGTGGTGCGGGTGACGAACCCCGACCGGGTCTACTTCCCCGAGCGCGGCTGGACGAAGCTCGATCTCGTCGAGTACTACCTCGCGGTGGGCGACGGCATCGTCAACGCGCTGTACGAGCGGCCCTGCATGCTGCACCGGTTCCCGAAGGGCCTCGCCGGCGACAAGGTGCACCAGAAGCGGGTTCCGGCCGGCGCGCCCCCCTGGTTGGAGACCGTCGAGCTGCACTTCCCGCGCTTCAACCGCACTGCCGACGAGCTGTGCGTCACCGAGCTCGCGGCGGTCATCTGGGCTGTGCAGATGTCGACCGTGGAGTTCCACCCCTGGAACAGTCGGCGGGACGACACCGAGAAGCCGGACGAGTGGCGCATCGACCTCGATCCCGGCCCGGAGTGCGACTTCGCGACCGTGCAGCGCGTCGCCCATGTCGCGCACGAGGTGCTCGACGAGCTCGACGCGGTGGGCTGGCCCAAGACGTCCGGCGGCTCGGGCCTGCACATCTACGTCCGCATCCCCCCGGACCACGGGTTCAAGCAGGTGCGCCGCGCCGCCCTCGCCTTTGCGCAGGAGGTGGAGCGACGCTCACCCGACGTCACCACGGCGTGGTGGCGCAAGGACCGCGATCCGTCCGAGCTGTTCGTCGACTACAACCAGAACGCGCGCGACCACACGATCGCCGCCGCCTACTCGGTGCGTGGCTTTCCCGACGGACGCGTGTCGACACCGATCCGCTGGGACGAGGTGGACGACGCCGACCCGCACGACTTCACCCTCGAGACCGTGCCGCCGCGCTTCGCCGAGCTCGGCGACCTGCACGCCGGCATCGACGACGCGGTGTTCGACATCGCCCCGCTGCTGGAGTGGGCGGACCGCGACGGCCTGCCGGAGTCGTGACCTCGCGCGCGGACCGTCGTTGTGCCGACCATGGCGACGACGTTCCCTCGTGTCCACGTCCGCGGCGCACGCGCCGTGGTTCTAGCAGCCTTGACGCTCGTCCTGGCCACGGCCGGGGCGGCGGCTGCCATGCCCATTCCGGACGACCCGCTCGCGACTGATCCCGACTACGTGGGCGCTCCGGCGACGCCGAACCCGGTGACGGCGCCGGCGCCGCCGCAGCACCCGTTCCTCGCCGCCGATCCCGGCAACAACATCCACAACGACGCGTACATGACCGACGTCTACGCCAGGCCGGGTCCGCTCGGCGTGAGCCCCAAGGTCTCCTCCACCCTGCAGACGGCGGAGTGCGCGAGCCTCACGTTCGATCAGCGCGGCCGGATCGAGACCATCTGCGTCGGCGTGACGACGCCGACCCTGACCCTGTTCGATCCCGTGACGTTGAAGAAGCTCGCGTCGTACCGACTGCCGAACCGGCCAGTCGGTCCGGGTGTCTTCAGTGACTTCTCTGGCGGGGGTTACTTCTACCTCGACCACCAGGACCGCGCGGTCATCCCGACGGGCAACCGCCACATCCGCGTGGTCGGCCAGAACCCGGCCGGCACCGCGTTCGTGCTCGAGCGCGACCACGACCTGACGGGCGTCATGGCCTCCGACGACAAGATCGTGTCGGTGCTCCCCGCCTGGTCGGGCGAGCTCGTCTTCGTCACCGAGCAGGGTCTCGTGGGGGCGATCGACCCCGAGGCGGGCAAGCCGCAGATCCTCGACCTCGGCGAGAAGATCACCAACTCCTTCGCCGTCGACGAGACTGGCGGCATCTACATCGTCACCACCGAGGCGTCGTACCGTCTCGACCTCGCCGAATCCGGCACCCCCGCCGTCTCGTGGCGCGAGAAGTACGCGAACGTCGGCGTCACCAAGCCCGGCCAGACGTCACCGGGCTCTGGCACGACGCCCACCCTCGTGAACGACGACTGGGTGGCGATCACCGACAACGCCGACCCGATGAACGTCGTCGTCTACCGCCGTGGACTCGACGTGAGCGGCGATCGCGAGGTCTGCAGCGTCCCGGTGTTCGAGAAGGGCACCAGCGCGACCGACAACTCCCTCATCGCCGCCGATCACGCCCTCGTGGTGACCAACAACTACGGCTACTCGGGCCCGGTCCAGACGCTGGCCGGGAACATCACGGCTCCCGGCATCGACCGGGTCGACATCGACCCCGACGGCAACGGCTGCCACGTCGTCTGGCAGAACCGGACGGAACGCTCGCCCTCAGCCGTGCCGAAGATGTCACTGGCCAACGGCCTGGTCTACATCGTGACGCGGGAGCGGGCCGGTCTCGTGGACTCCTGGTACCTGACGGCGCTCGACTTCCGCACCGGCGAGGCGGTCTTCAAGCAGCGCTACGGCAGCGGATTCGGATACAACGTCAACTACGCCCCGGTCAGCCTCGGGCCCGACGGCACCGCGTACGTGGGCGTCCTCGGCGGTCTGGTGCGAATCGCAGACCGTCAAGACCTACCAGTCGGATGAATCCATCCTGACCTGCTCGATCACCGAGTTCGGCCGAAAAAGGACCGGCCGTCCTCGCCGGTTGGGCCGGACCAGGTCGAACCCGCTGGTGAGGGTCAACGTCCATGGCGCTGCGAGGTCAGGATGCCCGAGGTACCCGCCGCCCAAGTGACCGAACATGTCGAGGGCCTCTCGGGCGCAACCCGGGTGGAGCGGCGGGTAGAGGAACATTCCCACGTCGACTTCTTCGTCCGGGCCGACGAAGGCCACCGGCCAGGTGAGGCTGTCGCCGCAGATGCCGCAGATGCGGCTGAGCCCGCACCGGATCGCGCGCCGCCTCACCACGACAGCGTGGTCGAGCAGCCCGTCGTCGTCCTCGCTGACGAACGGCACCGGCAGGCCGTGCCACGGATCGCGGGGACGAGTGGCGAGCACGGCACTCACGCCGACGCAGTGCGCGACCACTGGCCGAGCTCGGTGCGACGCACCGGCCGCTCGTCGTCGCGCAGCCGACGCTTCGGTCGTGGAGGTGTGAGCGGCTCGTCGGGGGTCGTGAACCGATCAGGCAGCGACAGCTTCATGATCCGGCGCAGCACCTGCATGTACTGACGTCGCAACGGACCCGTGGTGTACGGGATCTGGTAGCGGTCGCACAGGTCCTTGACCTTCACCGAGATCTCGGCGTAGCGGTTGCTCGGAAGGTCGGGGAACAGGTGGTGCTCGATCTGGTAGCCGAGCTGACCGGCCATCAGGTGGGTGAGCTTGCTGCCCTCGAAGTTGGCCGAACCGAGCATCTGCCGCAAGTACCACTCGGGCCGGGTCTCGTCCTCCAGCTCCTCTTCGGTGAAGTGCACCGCACCGTCGGGGAAATGACCGCAGAAGATGACCAGGTATGACCACACGTTGCGCATCAGGTTCGCGGTGGCGTTGGCGGTGAGCGTGCTCAGGAAGGAGGGTCCCGTGAGGGCCGGGTAGACCAGGTAGTCCTTGAGGGCCTGGCGCCCCACCTTGTTGCCGATCTGCCTGAGCTGCCGCTTGAGTAGCTTGGGGTCCTTCTCGCCCTTGCGGATCGCCTCGATGTCAAGGTCGTGCAGGGCGACGCCCCACTCGAACAGAAGCGCCAGCAAGAGGTTGTAGACCGGCTGACCAAGGTTGACCGGGTGCCACTTCTGGTCGCGCGACATCCGCAGGATGCCGTAGCCGATGTCGTTGTCGTGCCCCAGGACATTGGTGAACTGATGGTGGATGTAGTTGTGCGAGTGCTTCCACTGCTCAGCCGGTTGGGTGGTGTCCCACTCCCAGTTGCTGGAGTGGATCTCCGGGTCGTTCATCCAGTCCCACTGGCCGTGCATCGTGTTGTGGCCGATCTCGATGTTCTCGAGGATCTTGGCGGAGCCGAGCATCGCCGTGCCCAGCAGCCATGCCGGTGGAAAGAAGCTCGCGAAGAGCGTGATGCGGCCGGCGGCGGCCAGCCGGCGCTGCAAGGCGATGATGCGCAGGATGTAGTCCCGATCCGCTTGGCCACGCGACTCCTCCACCTCGGCGCGGATCGCGTCCAGCTCGGCGCCGATGGCCTCCACCTCCTCGTCGGTGAGGTGGGTGTACTCGCGAACGTCCGCGTAGGCCATGTGAATCCTTCCGGTGGTGGTGGTGCGTTGTCAGACGGCCAAGGTGCAGTCGCCGACAGCGACGGAGATGCAGGTCTGCACGTACTCGTTGGGTTGGTCGGACTCCTGACCGCTGCGCAGGTCCTTGATGCGGCCGGCCACGAGGGGAACGTCGCAGGTGTGGCAGATGCCCATCCGGCAGCCGAACAGCATGTTGATGCCTGCTTCTTCGCCGGCTTCGAGGAGCGTGGTGGCCCCGTCGACTTCGACGGACGGTCCGTCGATGCCGAAGGTCACCGTGCCGCCGGCGTCGTCGCCGGATGAGAGCGCGAGCGAGAATCGTTCGACGTGCAGGTGGTCTCGGCGGCCTTCCTCGCTGAAGTGCTCGATCATTGCGTCGAGCATCGGAGCCGGACCGCAGGCCCAGGTCTCGCGTTCCCGCCAATCCGGGCAGACCTCGTCGAGCTGGTCGGGCGTGAGGATGCCGTCGGTCTCGGTGAACCGCTCGTAGAGCCGCAGATGCCGCTCGCGTGCGGCAAGCTCGCGGAGCTCGTCGGCGAACATCATGTCGTCCTCGTGGACGGCGGAGTACGCGAGCACGACGTCGGGCATCGTCGCGCGCCGACTCATCGTGCGCAGCATCGACATGACTGGCGTGATGCCGCTGCCTCCCACGACGAAGAGCATCTTGTCCGGTGGCGGATCAGGCAGGATGAAGTCGCCCTGAGGCGCAGCCAACCGGACGATCGTGCCCGGCTCCAGGCCGTTCACGAGGTGGTCGGAGAGGAAGCCCTCCGGCATGGCCTTGACCGTGATGCTCACGGTGCGGCCATCGCGGAGCGGCTCGGAGGACATCGAGTATGAGCGCCAGTGGAACTTGCCGTCGATCTCCACACCGATGCCCAGGTACTGGCCCGGGGCGTGGTCGAAGGACCATCCCCACCCGGGGCGGATCACGAGGGTTGCCGCGCGGTCGGTCTCCGGGATCACGCGCTCCACGCGCCCGCGCAGCTCGCGCGCCGACCACAGCGGGTTGATCAGGCTGAGATAGTCGTCGGGAGCCAGCGGTGTCGTGAGCGCCTTCCCGGCTGCACGAACACGACGCATCAGGGCAGAGCGTTGGATCAACGGCGAGCTCACGCGGCCTCCTGTAAACGTCAGTTACGCCACGGTCGCATCGACCCCCGACCAGTGCAACCCGAGCGTCGTTTCGGACTACTTCACGGCCAGGTCGTCGGGCCTCTTGTCGGGCCGGAGGCCTCGCCACACCGGGTGACGCAGGTGCCCGTCAGGAGTCCACTCGCTGTACGTGACCTCCCCGACGAGCTTCGGGCTCACCCACCGGGCGTCCCGACTGACCTCTCGCGCCACGTCGAGCGGTGGGGTCTTTCGCTCGATCCGGGTGAGCCGTTCGGTGAGGTCGCCGAGGGCGCGGTCGCTGAATCCGGTCCCGACGCGGCCGATGTAGCGCAGCCCGTTCGAGCCGTCCGGCACCGCCAGGAGGAGCGAGCCGACGCCGCCGGACCGGTTTCCCTGGCCGGCGCGCCAGCCGACGATGACCGCTTCCTGCATCCGTTGGTTCTTGATCTTGAGCCACGACGACGAGCGCGTCCCGCTGCGGTAGCGGCTGTCGCGACGCTTGGCGACGACGCCCTCCAGCTGGAGCTGCTGGCTCGATGCGACGGCGTCCTCCAGCGACCCCTCGAACGCCAGCGGGACACGCAGGAGCGCGCCGTCGTCGAGGTCGAGGCTCTCGAGCACGGCCCGGCGTTCCTCATACGTCGCGTTCTTGAGTGGGTCCCCGTCGGTGCGCAGGACGTCGAACAGCAGGAGGTGGATCGGCCCCTGCCCCTGTTGCAGTCGTGAGAACGAGGGCGCACCGTTCGCCCCGAACGCCACCAGCTCGCCGTCGAGCACGGTGTCGGGAAGGTCGCGCGCGGCCAGCGCCTCGACGACACCCGGGTAGGTGTCGGTCATGTCCTTGCCGGTGCGGCTGAACAGCGACACCGCAGCCCCGTCGCACACCGCGATGGCCCGGTAGCCGTCCCATTTCATCTCGAAGGCCCAGTCGTCCTCGTCGTCGATGTCGAAGGCCTTGCCGGCCGTGGCCAGCATCGGTGCCTCCGGCTTCGCCGTCCGTGTCGGTCGCGACGTGCTTGGCGCCCCGCTCGCCGGTCGGCTCGACGAGCGAGGCGAGGGTCTGGTCGTGGAACCGTCCAGCTGCATCAGGTGAATGAGCCAGTTCTCGCCGGTCTTGATGAGGGCGAAACGCCGCGGCCCGCCGAGACCGCCTCCCTCGCGCCCGGTCAACGTGGCGATGACCTCGCCCTCGCGCCACTTCTCCGCCTCGTAGGTGCCGGCGTCCCAGATGGTCACCTCACCGCCGCCGTACTCGCCCTTCGGGATGGTGCCCTCGAATGTGCCGTACTCGAGCGGGTGGTCCTCGGTCTGGACGGCGAGGTGGTTCTTCTTCGGGTCGGTGGGCACGCCCTTCGGCAGGGCCCACGACACCAGCACGCCGTCTCGCTCGAGCCGGAAGTCCCAGTGCAGCCGGCTGGCGTGGTGCTCCTGGATGACGAAGGAGTTGCCGTCTCCCGGGAGGTCCGCCGCGCCCTCCGGCACGGGTTCCGGAGTCTTGGCGGCGTCGCGCTTGGAGCGGTAGACGGTGAGCTTGTCGTCGGTGCGGGCCTTCCCGGCGTCCGCGTCCCGGGCGAGCGGCTTCATCGGGTCGTCGCGGCGCTTCATCCGGGTCAGCACCTCATCGAACGTGAGGTGTCGAAGGTCGGGGTCGTTGAGCTCGCGCCAGGTGCGTGGCACGGCCACGGTCGGCTCGACGCGCCCACGCAGCGAGTACGGCGCGATGGTGGTCTTGCCCTGGTTGTTCTGGCTCCAGTCGGCCAGCACCTTGCCCTCGCGCTGGGACTTCTTCTGGGTGACGACGACGAGGTCGGGCAGCTCCGACGCCAGAGCGGACGCGAACTCCTTGGCGAACCGGTTGACGTACTCGGCGTCGTGGCTGCCGTCGAGGCCCGCGTACAGGTGCAGGCCCTTGCTGCCGCTCGTGACCGGGAACGCCTCGAGTCCGAGGTCGGCCATCAGCCGCTTGGCCCGCTTCGCCACCTCGACGCACTCCGGCAGGCCGGCGCCGGGGCCCGGGTCGAGGTCGAGCACGAACCGGTCCGGGTTGAGGATGGCGCCGTGCGGGCCGACCCGCCACTGCGGCACGTGGATCTCGAGTGCCCCCACCTGGCCGAGCCAGGCGAGCACGGCGACGTCGTCGATGAGGGTGTAGCTGTTGCGATGGCTGCGGTGCTGGATGGATGCACGATGGATCCAGCTCGGCGCCGACGTCGGCATGTTCTTCTCGAAGAACACCTCGCCCGGCTTGTCGGCGGTGCCGACGCCGTCGACCCACCGCTTGCGGGTGGCCGGGCGCCCGACAACGTGCGGCAACAGGTACGGGGCGATCTGCACGTAGTAGGAGATGACGTCGGCCTTCGTGGTGCCGGTCGACGGGTACATCACCTTGTCCGGGTTGGTCAGGCGCAGACGATGACCTCCGATGGAGACCGTCTCACCGGAGGTTCGCGGCATGGGTCAGGCCTTCTTGCGGGCCTTCTTGCCGGATGTCGACGAGCTCGCCTTCTTCTTCTCCTTGCTGCGCTCGACGCTGCGCGAGAGGGCCTCCATCAGGTCGATGACCTCGGCCTTCTCGCCGCCTTCCTCGTCCTCCGACTCACCGAAGGTGGCCGCGGTGTCGAGCGCGTCGCCCTGCTCGAGCTTGGCCTCGACCAGCGTGCGCAGCTGCTCCTGGTAGTCGTCGGTGAATTGGCTGGCGTCGAAGTCGCCGGCGAGGGAGTCGACGAGCTGCGAGGCCATGTCGCGCTCCTTCTGGCTGATCCGCGGCACCTCGTCGAGGACCTCGAAGTCGGCCTCACGCACTTCGTCGTCCCAGAGCATGGTCTGCAGCACCAGCGCCTTGTCCTTCACCCGCAGCACGGCGAGCCGGGTCTTCTGGCGCAGCGCGAACTGCACGATGGCGCTGCGGTCGGTCTCCTCCAGCGCACGGCGCAGCAGCGTGTACGGCTTGAGCGCGCGGGCATCCGGCTCGAGGTAGTAGGCCTTGTCGAGGCGGATCGGGTCGATCTGGTCGGCCGGCACGAACTCGACGACGTCGATCTCGTGGTTGTTCTCGGCCGGGAGCGACTTCAGCTCCTCCTCGGTGAGCACGACGGTGTTGGTGCCGTCGTCGTACGCCTTGGTGATGTCCTCGTAGGCGACGACCTTGCCGCACACCTCGCACTTGCGTTGGTAGCGGATCCGCCCGCCGTCCTTCTCGTGCACCTGGTGCAACGAGACGTCGTGGCTCTCGGTGGCGCTGTAGACGCGCACGGGGACGTTGACCAGCCCGAAGCTGATCGAGCCCTTCCAGATGGACCGCATGGGCTCAAGTGAATCGCAGCCGCGTGCCAGGCGCCACCTTTTCGGCCCCCAGCCCATTGACGGGACCACGTCGGCGGTCCAGATTGGTTCCACCTCAGCGAACAGGACGAACATGACCGAGACCTCCAGCGCGACGCCGGCGATCTCGCTGCGAGGCCTGAGCAAGCACTTCGGCGACGTGAAGGCGGTCGACGGAGTCGACCTCGACATCGCCGACGGAGAGTTCTTCTCGATGCTCGGACCGTCCGGATCCGGCAAGACGACCGTGCTGAGGCTCATCGCCGGTTTCGAGAGGGCCACTGCCGGAACCATCACGCTCGGCGGAGATGACGTCACGCGTCGCGCGCCGTTCGACCGCGACGTCAACACCGTCTTCCAGGACTACGCCCTGTTCCCGCACATGTCCGTCCTCGACAACGTTGCCTACGGGCTGCGGGTGCGGGGCACGGGAAAGACCGAACGTCGGCGCCGGGCCGAGGAGGCACTCGGCACCGTGCAGCTCGCCGGGTACGGCAGCCGCCGGCCGGGGCAGCTCTCCGGCGGCCAGCGGCAGCGGGTCGCGCTCGCGCGCTCGATCATCGTGCGCCCCAAGGTGCTGCTGCTCGACGAACCGCTCGGTGCCCTCGACCTCAAGCTGCGCGAGCAGATGCAGGTCGAGCTCAAGGAGCTGCAGCGCGAGCTCGGCATCACCTTCGTGTTCGTGACGCACGACCAGGAGGAGGCGCTCACCCTGAGCGATCGCCTCGCCGTCTTCAGCGAGGGCAGGATCGTGCAGCTCGGCACGCCGAGGGAGATCTACGAGCAGCCGACCTCGACGTACGTCGCCTCGTTCGTCGGCACCTCGAACCTGTTCGAAGACGACGCGTCGTCGCGGCTCTTCGGCAGATCAGGCACCTTCGCCCTCCGCCCCGAGAAGGTCACGCTCCGACCGGCCTCGCAGGACGTCCCGTCGGGGGTCTCGGACGGGATGGTGCGCGCCCCGGGCGTCATCGTCGAGTCGATCTACCTCGGTACCGGCCACCGCCTGCACGTACGGCTCGACGACGGCACCCAGCTCGTCGTCCTCGAGCAGAGCACCGG
The DNA here is from genome assembly GCA_963781445.1 of uncultured Actinomycetota bacterium. GTDB lineage: Bacteria > Actinomycetota > Actinomycetes > Propionibacteriales > Nocardioidaceae > Aeromicrobium. The sequence goes on along the minus strand of CAWAGS010000001.1, from coordinate 41,734 downwards.
CGCGGGCGTGCCGGATGAGAAGCGCGGCGAACAGGTCGTGGCGAGCTGGTCCGTCGACGACCTGGTCAGCGTCACCTGAACTTCCCCTCACAACCCACCGAGAAGGAGAACCACGATGAGCACGAATTCCCTCAGAGGGCGCAGGGCACGAGGTCCCGGCGTGACCTTGGCCGCTGCGTCCATCCTCATCCTCACCGCGTGCGGCGGAGGCAGCTCCGACTCCACGGGCGACGTGCCCACGAAGCTGGGCGAGAACGAGAGCAAGGTCTCGATCCTCGCTTGGCCGGGATATGTCGAGGACGGCAGCAACGATCCCGAGGTCGACTGGGTGACACCGTTCGAGAAGGACACCGGGTGCCAGGTCTCCAGCAAGACGTACGGCACGTCCGACGAGGCGTTCAACCTCGCCAAGACCGGCGACTACGACGTCGTGGTCGCGTCCGGCGACCTCACCGCACGCATGGTGGCCTCCAAGGAGGCGGTCGAGGTCAACACCGACCTCATCCCGAACTACGAGAAGGTCTTCGACTTCCTCAAGGACCAGGAGTGGAACACCTTCGACGGCAAGCACTACGGCGTCCCGCACGGCTACGGCGCGAACCTGCTGATGTACAACGCCGACGAGGTCAAGCCGGCCCCGACGTCGTGGAAGGCCGTCTTCGAGGACTCCTCGAAGTACAAGGGCAAGGTCACGGCCTACGACTCGCCGATCTACATCGCCGACGCCGCGCTGTACCTGATGAAGCACCAGCCCGACCTCGGGATCGAGAACCCGTACGCGCTCGATGAGAAGCAGTTCGCCGCAACGGTCGACCTGCTCAAGGCGCAGCGCAAGAACATCGGCGAGTACTGGGCCGACTATCTCAAGGAGATCTCCGCGTTCGAGACCGGTGACCTCGTGGTCGGCACGACGTGGCAGGTCATCGTCAACTCGATCGACGCCAAGAAGGCCAACGTCAAGGCGATCCTCCCGGAGGAGGGTGCGACCGGCTGGAGCGACACATGGATGATCTCGTCGAAGGCCAAGAGCCCGAACTGTGCGTACGCCTGGCTGAACTACATCGACTCGCCCGAGGCGAACGCCGCGGCGACCGAGTACTTCGGCGAGGCTCCGAACAGCCAGGAGGCGTGCGACTTCGCCAGCGACAAGTCGTTCTGCGACACGTACAAGGCCGGTGACGAGGAGTTCGCGGGTCAGCTCTGGTACTGGCGCACTCCCGTCGAGAAGTGCCTCGACGGCCGCACCGACGTGAAGTGCATGGACTACTCGGAGTGGACCAAGGCCTGGACGCAGATCAAGGGCTGAGCATGTCGGGCGTCGACACCGTACGGGCGACCGATCCCCCACGTGGGGGATCGGTCGCTCGGCGGCTGTCGTCGCAGCTCAGCGCCAGGCCTCGAGTCCGACTGTCGCTGCTGCTGACCGCACCACTGACGTGGCTGGTGCTCATCTATGTGGTGGCGCTGGCGGCGCTGCTCGTCACCGCGTTCTGGTCGGTCGACAGCTTCACCGGTGAGCTGAATCGCTCGTTCACGTTCGACAACCTGCGCGAGATCACCACCGAGTCGCTCTACCGCACCGTGACGATTCGCACCCTCGGCGTGGCAACGCTCGTCACGCTGATCGACATCGCGATCGCGCTGCCGATCGCGTTCTACATGGCCAAGATCGCGTCCCGCCGCGTGCAGCACCTCCTCGTCATCGCGGTGCTGACTCCGCTGTGGGCCAGCTATCTCGTCAAGGCCTTCGCCTGGCGGTCGGTGCTCTCCGACGGCGGGGTGTTCCAGTGGGCGGCGAGCCGGATCGGCCTGGACACCCCCGGCTACGGCCTGGCCGCGGTGGTGATGACGCAGGCGTACATCTGGCTGCCGTACGTCATCCTGCCGATCTTCGCCGGGCTCGAGCGGGTGCCAGACTCGCTGCTGGACGCCGCCGGCGACCTCGGTGCCTCCGCCTGGCAGACGCTGCGGACGATCGTGTTCCCCATGCTCGTTCCGGCGATCATCGCCGGGTCCATCTTCAGCTTCTCCCTGACGATGGGCGACTACATCACGGTCAACATCGTCGGCGGGGCCAACCAGATGCTCGGCAACCTCGTGTACACGAACGTCGGCGCCGCCAACAACCTGCCGCTGGCGGCGGCGGTGGCCCTGATCCCCGTGCTCATCATGATCGGCTACCTGGGCGCGGTGCGCCGCACCGGCGCCCTCGAGAACCTGTAGGCCGCGATGACCCTCAGTCCTGTCGTCCGCCGCATCCTCGTGGTGCTGACCGGTCTCGTCCTGGTCATGATGTACGCGCCATTGCTGATCGTGGTCGTCAACTCCTTCAACGAGAGCCAGTCGCTGACGTGGCCTCCCAGCGGGTTCACGTTCATGTGGTGGGAGCGGGCGTTCAACAGCACCGGAGCGAGGCAGGCGGTCGGCACCAGCGTCCAGGCCGCGGCCGCCGCAACGCTCGTCGCGCTGGTGCTGGGCACGCTGATGGCGATGGCGCTTCAGCGGTACCGGTTCTTCGGAAAGAACTCGGTGAACCTGTTGGTGATCCTGCCGATCGCCCTCCCGGGCATCGTGACCGGCATCGCCCTCAACAACGCGTTCCGGGGCATCCTCGGCCTGCAGCTGTCGCTGTTGACCGTGATCATCGCGCACGCGACGTTCTGCATCGTCACGGTGTTCAACAACGTCCAGGCCCGACTGCGGCGCATGGGCGGCAACCTCGAGGAGGCATCGGCAGATCTCGGGGCCGGCGTCTGGACGACATTTCGATTGGTGACGTTCCCGCAGCTCCGGTCGGCGCTGTTGGCCGGGGGTCTACTTGCTTTCGCGCTGAGCTTCGACGAGATCATCGTCACGACGTTCACGGCGGGTGCCGGCGTCACGACCCTGCCGATCTGGATCCTGCAGAACCTGTTCCGGCCGAATCAGGCACCCGTCGTCAACGTGGTGGCCGTCGTGCTGATCCTCGTCTCGATCGTGCCGATCTGGTTCGCGCAGAAGATCTCCGGCGACACCGAAGGGATGCGCTGAGCTCAGGTCGCCGGGGTCACTTCTTGGGCGGCTGCTTGGTGCTCTTCTTGGCGGCAGGTGCCTTGGCGGCCTTCTTGGCGGGTGCGGGCGAAGGCGTCGGGGCGGCGGCCTGAGGTGCAGCCGGAGGCGCCTGGGTCGGCCGGGTGGGGGCGTCGTAAGGCGGGGGCGGCGGCAGCGACGAGCCGGCTCCCTGGCGTCGCACGGCGGCGACCGCAGCTGCGGCCCCACCGGTGAGGACACCCACGAACGCGAGCTTGCGGAGTCGGTGCTTCTTCTTCTTGGGCTTGGCCTGCTCGGGAACGCGGTCCTTGACGCCGTTGGGCAGCTTGTCGTAGGTCTCGTCGCTCATCTCCGGCAGCTTGTCGAGGACCTCGTCGCGGAACCCCGGCCAACGCTCGCGGAGCTCGGCGATGCCTGCGTCGAGTCGGGTCGACAGCCGGTCGCGCACCTCCGGCGCGCGGTCGGACACCTGCTTGCGCAGGTCCTCCGCCTGGGTGAGGAACTCATCGAGACGGTCCTCGAGCTGATCGCGCACGGACTTCTTCTTCCGGAACGGCATGATGGCTCCCTCGTCGGCACCTGACTCGCCATGTGGCGGGCTTCGTCTACGACCGACCCTAACCAAACGAGGTGTCGGAGGCACCCCCAGCCACCGGCGAAGGGCGAACCGCGCGATAGGGCACGATGACACCGTGGTCCGAACTTGGCACGCCGCCCTGGCGGCAATCGCTGCCTTCGCGCTCGTCGGACAGACCGTCCTGTCGGCGTCCAGCGACGATCGCAGCGTCGTCAACCTGTACAGCTACTTCACGATCCAGTCGAACCTGCTGGTGCTGGTGGCCGCGGTCCTGGTGGCTGTCCGCCCCGACCGCGACGAGCGGTGGTTCGGGGTGGTGCGGCTCGCCGGCCTCGTCGGAATCTCGGTCACGGGTGTCGTCTTCGCCGTCGTGCTCGCGGGACAGTTCGAGCTGAGCGGCATCGAGTGGTGGTACGACAAGGCGTTTCACACCGTCGTCCCGCTGATGGCCGTGATCGGGTACGTCGGCTTCCGGCCCCGCACGCGGCTGGTCACGCGTGATCTCGCCTTCATCGCGTGGCCGGTGGCATGGCTGACCTACACCTTGGTCCGCGCCGAGGTGGGCGACCCCGCCTACCCCACCGGCGTGGGTGAGGCGACGCGGCGTGTGCCCTACGACTTCCTCGACGTGGCGGATCTCGGTGCCGGACAGGTGGCGGTCAACGCCGTCGTGGTGACTGTGCTGATGCTGGCCATCGCCTGGGTGTTCCTCCGGGTCTCCGGGCTCAGCGAACGCCGTCATGCCGTCGAAACATGACCGTGGTGGGATGAGCCCATGGCCTTCCTGCTGCGGGTCGAGCTGCCGGACGTTCCCGGTTCGCTCGGCTCCCTCGCCTCGGCCCTCGGCGGCGCGGGCGCCGACATCGAGGCGATCGAGATCGTCGAGCACCGTTCGGACGGCGTGGCCGTCGACGACGTCCTGCTCGAGCTGCCGAACCGGGTCATGCCGGACACCCTGATCACCGCCTGTCACGAGCTCGACGGGGTTCGGGTGCACTGGATCTCGCGCTACAACGCCGGTGCGAACCTGAGCATGGACCTCGAGGCCGTCGAGCTGTTCACCCAAGAGCCCGCGAAGACGCTCGAACAGCTCGTCACCGTCGTCCCGCCGACCTTCCACACCGACTGGGCGATGGTGCTGCGGCGCGTCGACGGGGAGCCGCAGACGCTGCACGCCAGTCCGTCCGCACCGACCCTGAAGGGCAGCGCGGTCGTCGAGGCGGCCACGTCGTGGCTCGCGATCCGCACGGCACACACGGTCCCCGACATCGACACGTGGGACTCGACCCTGCTGGCTGCCTGCCCCGGCCGCCTGCGCGACGGCTCGCGTTTCGTCGTGGTCGTCGGCCGCCACGGCGGCCCCGAGTTCCTGGCCTCGGAGATCGCTCGCCTCGGCCACATGGTCTCCCTCGCCGCCAGCGTCCAGGCGGCCTGAAGCGGCGGCTCCGCCCTCGCTTACGTCTCGCGGTCGGGCGCGGGCTTCGGGTCGGTGAGGGGGACGTGCTCGTGCTGGAAGCGTCCGAGTGCCTCGACCTCACGCTCCATCGAGGGCACCGTCTTTGCAGCCATGCGGCGGACCAGCGGCCACGCGGCGACGCTGTTGACCAGCGGCTTGGTGAAGTTGGCGAGCACCACGCCCTTCGGGATGTAGACCCGGGCCTTGCGTTTGGCGAAACCGGTGAGGATCTGCTCGACGCACGTCTCGATCGACGTGGTGGAGTTCGCCGGGTAGGGCAGCTTCGCGCGGATCTCGCGGAAGGACGGCAGGTCCTTCTCGGCGTTTCGGACGATGTCGGTGTCGATCCACGACGGGTGGCAGATGCCGATCCCGATGCCGAGGTGGGCGACCTCCTGCTTGCAGGCGAGGGCGAGCGACTCGGCCCCGGCCTTGCTCGCGTGGTACGACGCCAGCCCGGCCAGGGTCGTGAACGAGGCGAGGGACGCCACCACGAGCGCGTAGCCCTTCGTCTGCTCCAGGTGGGGGATGGTCGCGTGCAGGGTGCGGTAGACGCCGGTGATGTTGATGTCGATGACGCGGTCGAACGCGGCCTCGTCGATCTGGCGCACGGTTCCGTAGGACGCGATGCCGGCGTTGGCGAGCACGTGGTCGATGCGGCCGAAGTGCGCGGCCGCGGCGTCGGTGGCCGCGGTGACGGCAGCCCCGTCGCGGACGTCGGCCTCCCACCACGCAGCCGCCTCGCCGAGCTCGTCGGCGAGCAGCTTGAGCAGGTCGGGCTCGAGCCCCACCAGCGCCACCCGTCCACCGCCGGCAACGTAGCCCCGGGCGACCCCGGCCCCGATTCCCCGCGCCGCCCCCGTGATGAGTGCGACCTTGCCGTCGAATCTCTGCGTCATCGCGCCAACGTACCGTCGGTATCCGGACGGTGTCAGTCGCCTGGTCGGTTTACCAGGTTCAGTAGGCAAGTTGGCACTCCTCCGGGCAAATTTGCCCGGAGATGTGCAGGTTCACCGACATAACCTGGTAAACCGACCAGCGGTAGCCTCACCGGGTGACTGTCTCCGAGATCTTCGACGAGTCCGCGTGGCGCGAGGTGCCCGGGTTCGACCTCACCGACCTGACCTACCACCGCTCCGTCGAGCACGGCACGGTGCGGATCGCGTTCGACCGGCCCGACGTGCGCAACGCGTTCCGGCCGCACACCGTCGACGAGCTGTTGGCGGTGCTCGAGCACGCGCGGGCGTCGTCCGACGTCGGGTGCGTCCTGATCACCGGCAACGGCCCGAGCACGAAGGACGGGGGCTGGGCCTTCTGCTCCGGCGGCGACCAGCGCATCCGCGGCAAGGCCGGCTACCAATACGCAGACGGCGAGACGTCGGACACCGTCGACCCCGCCAAGATGGCCCGCCTGCACATCCTGGAGTGCCAGCGGCTGATCCGGTTCATGCCGAAGGTCGTCATCGCCGTGGTGCCCGGCTGGGCGGCCGGCGGCGGACACAGCCTGCACGTCGTCGCCGACCTCACGATCGCCTCGGCCGAGCACGCCCGGTTCAAGCAGACGGACGCCGACGTCGGCAGCTTCGACGGCGGCTTCGGCTCGGCCTACCTCGCCCGCCAGGTGGGTCAGAAGTTCGCCCGGGAGATCTTCTTCCTCGGCGATGAGTACACCGCCGACGACGCCCACCGGATGGGCATGGTCAACGCCGTCGTCCCGCACGCCGACCTCGAGACGGTCGCCCTGGAGTGGGGCGCCAAGATCAACGCCAAGAGCCCGACGGCGCAGCGGATGCTCAAGTACTCCTTCAACCTCATCGACGACGGCCTGGTCGGCCAGCAGATGCTGCTCGGCGAGACCACCCGGCTCGCCTACATGACCGACGAGGCCCAGGAGGGTCGCGACGCGTTCCTGGAGAAGCGGGCCCCGGACTGGTCCGACTATCCCTGGTACTACTAGTCATATCGTGAGACACCGATCTCACAGGGTGGCCGCCCCGATGATGGACCGATAGTGTGCGCCGGGTGAAGATCGCCGTAGTTCGCGAGTCCCGCGCGGAGACCCGGGTCGCGCTCGTCCCCGAAGCCGTCGCCAAGCTGGTGAAGGCCGAGCACGACGTGACCGTCGAGTCCGGCGCGGGCGAGAGAGCCGACTTCGCCGACGCCGAGTACACCGAGGCCGGCGCCACCGTGGGCGATGCCGGGCTCGGCTCAGCCGACGTCGTCGTCTCGGTCAACCCGCTCGATTCCGACCGCATCGGTTCGCTGCGCCGTGGTGCCGCCACCATCTCCTTCCTGCCGACGAACCAAGCGCTCGACCACGTCGCGGCCGTTCGTGACGCAGGGGTCAGCGCCTTCGCCCTCGAGCTCGTGCCGCGCATCTCCCGCGCCCAGTCGATGGACGCCTTGTCGTCGCAGGCCCTCGTGTCCGGCTACCGCGGCGCTGTGGTCGCCTCCGGCCTGATGCGCCGCTTCTTCCCGCAGAACATGACCGCGGCCGGCACCATCCAGCCGGCCCAGGTCGTCGTGCTCGGCGCCGGCGTTGCGGGCCTCCAGGCCATCGCGACCTCCCGTCGGCTCGGTGCCGTCGTCAGGGCCTACGACGTGCGGGCCGCAGCCGCCGAGGAGATCCGGTCGATGGGCGCCAAGGCCATCGAGCTCGATCTCGAGACCCTCGAGGGATCCGGCGGCTACGCCCGAGAGATGACCGACGACCGCGCCGCTCGTCAGCGCGACCTGCTCACTCCTTTCATCGCCGACGCCGATGTGCTCATCACCACCGCCGCGGTGCCGGGCCGCAAGGCGCCGATGCTGGTCACGCGGGCGATGGTCGAGCGGATGAAGCCCGGCTCGGTTGTCGTCGACCTCGCGGCTGAGACCGGCGGCAACGTCGAGGGATCCGCGCCCGGAGAGGTCGTGCAGATCGGCAACGCGAACGTCTGGGGCGCCCAGAACGTCCCCGGCCAGATGCCCGGACCGGCCAGCACCCTGCTGGCGCAGAACATCGTCAACCTGCTGACGCTCGCCGCCGGCGAGGACGGCGCGTGGGCTCCCGACTTCGAGGACGAGATCATCGCCGGCGCCTGCGTCACGCACGACGGCGAGGTCCGTCACGAACCCACCCGTGAGGCCTTGGGAGGCACCAACTCATGACCGAGATCGGACTGGACTCCGGAGTCATCTGGCTGACGTTCTTCGTGCTCAGCGTCTTCGTCGGCATCGAGGTCATCTCCAAGGTCTCGACGGTGCTGCACACACCGCTGATGTCAGGCACCAACGCCATCCACGGCATCATCCTCATCGGCGCGATCCTGGCCACCGGCGAGAGCGACTCGGTCGGCGTCACGATCGTCGGCGTCATCGCGATCGTGATGGCGGCGGCCAACCTCGTCGGCGGCTTCGTCGTCACCGACCGGATGCTGCAGATGTTCAGCCAGAAGAAGAAGCCCCGCACACCGGATCCGGAGCCCGACCCCGGCCCCGGGGCAGCGGACGCAGGCACCAAGACGATGAAGCTGCCGGAAGGCGGAGTTGCCTGATGATCCCCCTCTGGGTGCAGCTGGCCTACCTGCTGGCCGCCATCTGCTTCGTCCTTGCCCTCAAGGGCCTCTCGTCGCCCAAGACCGCCCGCCAGGGCAACATCCTCGGCGCGGTGGGTGCGGCCATCGCCACGTTCGCCGTGTTCTTCCAGGACGAGAACGGCTTCGACAACGTCCCGGTCATCATCCTGGCCGTGCTGGTCGGCTCGGTGGCCGGCGTCGTCGGCGCCTACCGGGTCCAGATGACGCAGATGCCGCAGCTGGTCGCGCTCTTCAACGGCGTCGGCGGCGGCGCAGCCGCGCTCGTGGCCCTGCTGGAGCTGCACAAGCTCACGTCGCTCGCCGACAGGCTTGATGCCGAGATCGAGCCGTTCGTCCTCGTGGCCACGGTCTTCACGATCTTCGTCGGCTCGGTCAGCTTCGCCGGCTCGTGCATCACGTTCGGCAAGCTGCAAGAGCTGATGCCGACCCGCCCGATGGTGTTCCCGGGCCTGCCGTTCGCGTTCGGCGGCTCGCTCATCGTCGCGGTCATCTTCGCGGGGATGCTGGTGAACAACCCGTCGATGCTGCTGGGCATCCTGGTGGCGCTGCTCGGGCTCGCGCTCGGCGTCCTGCTGGTGATGCCCGTCGGTGGCGCCGACGTGCCGATCGTCATCTCGCTGCTCAACGCCTTCACCGGCCTCGCGGTCGCCTCCGGCGGCTACGTGCTCGGCAACGTCCTGCTGCTCGTGGCCGGCACCTTGGTCGGCGCGTCCGGAACCCTGCTCACGATCATGATGGCCCGCGGCATGGGACGTTCAGTCGTCAACACCCTGTTCGGAGCGCTCAAGGGTGGCTCGACGCTGGGCGCGGGCGAGGCGAGTGATCGACCGGTGCAGTCCGCCGGTCCCGAGGACGTCGCCATCATGCTGGCCTACGCCGATCGCGTCATCGTCGTGCCCGGCTACGGCCTCGCCGTCGCGCAGGCCCAGCACTCGCTGCGCGACCTCGTGGAACAGCTGCAGGCCCGCGACATCCAGGTCGACTACGCCATCCACCCCGTCGCCGGCCGCATGCCCGGCCACATGAACGTGCTCCTCGCCGAGGCCCAGGTGCCGTACGAGCAGCTCAAGGAGATGGACGACATCAACGGCGAGTTCAAGGATGCCGACGTGGTTCTCGTCGTCGGCGCCAACGACGTCGTCAACCCGGCCGCGAAGACCACACCCGGAGCGCCGATCTACGGCATGCCGATCCTGCACGCCGACGAGGCCAAGAAGATCGTCTTCATGAAGCGCTCCATGCGCCCCGGCTTCGCCGGCATCGAGAACGAGCTCCTCTTCGACCCCAAGACGACGCTGTTGTTCGGCGACGCCAAGGACACGATGGGCAAGCTCGTGAAGGGCGTCGAGGCGCTCTAACGCCTACGGCGTCATCGTGTAGGCGTCGGCGAGCCCGACGACCTCGGACCAGACCCGGTCGAAGCGGGCGGAGTCGACGACCGGCTTGCGCACGGCGCCGAGCGCCCACTCCTGCTGGGCCGGCGTCGAGCCGGCACGGCCGTGCAGCGCGATGGCTGCCGCCGAGAAGTCGCGCACGAGCACCTCGAAGACCGTGTCGACGTCGTCGTCGGCGAGACCGACCAGGCGGGCCTGCTCCAGGATCAGCTGGCCGTAGACGATGAGCGTGAAGATGTCGCCGAGCGTGAGCAGGAAGTCGAGGTCCTTCTGCTGCTCCTCGTCGGGTGCAGCGGTCAGGAGCAGCTCCGCGAACGCATCGGCCTGTTGGGTGAACAGGGCGACGTTGGGGATGCCGGTGGCGTCGGCGAAGGGCTTGCGCCAATCGTGGAACCGCACCTTGCCGAGGCCGCGGGTCGGGCCCTGCCGGAACAGGAACTCGTCGTCCGCGGCGTCCTGCCGGGTCGGGACGTCGGGCATCTCCTCCGGCATGAACAGGTAGGCCGGCATGAACTTCAGCACGAGCGCGAGGTTGACGGCCACGGTTCCCTCGAGTCGAGGCAGGCAGGTCGAGTCGTACTTCGCGATGGTGATGAAGCTGTTCTTCTCAAAGCCCTTGGCCGCGACGATGTCGCCGAGCTGGATCATCACCCGCTCGCCCTCGGTGGTGACCTTCATCTTGGTCACCGGGTTGAACAGCAGGTAGCGACGGTCGTCGGGGTTCGCGGTCCGGAAGTAGTCGATGGCCCGGTCGCTGAACAGCTTCATGGCGACCAGTCGTGCGTACGAGTCGACGAACGACGCGCGGATGTGCGGCATGTCGGTGACCGGCTTGCCGTAGAGGACGCGGTGGTGCGCGTGCCGGATCGACTCGTAGAGGCCGTGGGTCGTCAGGCCGATCGCGCCGAAGCAGAGGTTGAACTTGCCGACGTTGACCGTGTTGAGCGCGGCGCTGAAGGCCTCCTCGCCGGTGTGCAGGAGGTCTTCGGTGGTGACGGGGTAGTCCTCGAGGCGGAACTCGGAGACGAAGTTCTGGTTCGGCACGACGTTCTGCACCACGTGGTAGCTCGGGTGCGCGCTGTCGGCGTAGAAGAAGACGTACTGGTCGGGGCCGTCGATGCCGTCGATGCGGCCGAACACCGACACGACGGACGCGCAGTTGCCGTTGCCGATGTAGTACTTCGACCCGCTCGCGGTGTAGCCACCGTCGCCATCGGGAGTCAGCACCATGTCGGTGGAGTAGATGTCGGCTCCGTGGTCCTGCTCGGAGAGGCCGAACGCGCCGATGCCGCCGGCATCGAGAGCTGCGGCGGCCCTCGTGCGTGCTTCGGCGTTGTCGCTCTGCCACACCGGGCCGAGTCCGAGCGCCGTGACCTGCCACGGGTACCAGTAGGAGAGGCCGTAGAACCCGAGGACTTCCGACATCGCGGCCACGCGCGCGGTGTCCCAGCGCTTCGTGGCGTCGCCGCCGGCGTCGCGCGCGGGGGTCATGAACGTCGCGAAGACCTTCTCCTTGGCGACGAAGTCGAGGAAGTCCGTGTACCAGGTCTGGGAGAAGTAGTCCTCGGTGAGCCGCCGAAGACCGCGGCCCTCGAGGTGGTCGATCGTCGCGCGCAGGATCCGGCGGGACTCGTCGTCGAGCGCCGCAGGGTCGTACGTGCGGGGATTCAGCAGGAGGGACTTCGCGGCGATGGGCATGGATTCCTCCGGTTTCGGTGGCTGGATCAGCCAACCACACCGTAGAGGCGGTCACCGGCGTCGCCGAGGCCGGGGACGATGTAGCCCTTCTCGTTGAGTCGCTCGTCCAGACCCGCGGTCACCAGCATCACCGGGACGTCGATGTCGGCGAGCTCGGCCTCCAGCCGGGCCACGCCTTCGGGAGCCGCGAGCAGGCAGACGGCGATGATGTCGTCGGCGCCGCGCTGCACGAGGAACTCGATCGCGGCCGCGAGGGTGCCACCGGTGGCCAGCATCGGGTCGAGGACGAAGCACTGTCGGCCGGCGAGATCGTCGGGCAGCCGCTCGGCGTACGTCATCGCCTCGAGCGTCTCCTCGTTGCGGACCATGCCCAGGAATCCGACCTCGGCCGTCGGCAGCAGCCGCTGCATCCCGTCGAGCATCCCGAGGCCGGCCCGCAGGATGGGCACCACGAGGGGGCGTGGGTTGGACAGGCGGACGCCGGTGGCGGTCGCGACGGGGGTCTGCACCTCGACCGGTTCGACCCGGACGTCACGCGTGGCCTCGTACGCGAGCAGGGTCACCAGCTCATCGGCCAGGCGGCGAAAGGTGGGCGAGTCCGTGCGCTCGTCGCGCAGCACCGTGAGCTTGTGGGAGACGAGCGGGTGGTCGGCGACGTGAACCTGCATGACCGCACCCTAGGACATGCCGGCCGGTCACCGCGGGCCTCGGTGCTGGCGTGTGGGGCTCGCGGTCTGTCACCATCGCAGGGAGCGGCGAGGAGGTGGGACCATGGCCGAGGACGACGTCGACTTCGCCCTGGCTGCGTTCCGCGACGAGGGCCAGTGGCAGCTCGTGGAGCTGCACCCGTCCGTCGCGCAGGACTTCGACGACCTCACCCGGGCGCTCGGGCGCTTCCCGTCCGACTGCGGCGTGCTCGGGATGGTGTCGATGAACGACGACTTCTTCGTCCTCGTCCGGCGGACGGGCTCGCAGGTGCGGGCGATGCTGTCCGACGTCACGTTCGCCGCCGACTGGCCCCTCGCCAGCGGCGTCACCGACCTGATCGACGTTCGTGATCCTGACGACGAGGACGTGCCCCAGGCCGCGGGCGACCTCGACATCGTCAGCGACCTCGGCATGGCGGCGCTGGACCTCGGCGTGCTGTGCGACGACGACGACCTCTATCCCGACGAGATCCTCGGCGACGTGGCCACCCGGCTCGGGTTCGGGAAAGCCTTCGAGGCGATCACCCGGTGAGCGATGCCGACCTGATGCGGCAGGCCCTCGACCTGGCCGCCGCGGCCCTCGCCGACGGTGACGTGCCGGTCGGGGCGCTCGTGGTCGACGCCGACGGCGCCGTCATCGGCACCGGACGCAACGTGCGCGAGCGCGACGGCGACCCCACCGGCCATGCCGAGATCGTCGCCCTCCGTGAAGCTGCCGCGGCTCGACCGGAGTGGCGGCTGGAGGGCTGCACCCTCGTCGTCACGCTGGAACCGTGCACGATGTGCGCAGGCGCGGTCGTGGCGGCGCGGGTCTCGCGGCTGGTGTTCGGCGCGTTCGACGACAAGGCCGGCGCCGTCGGTTCGCTCTGGGACGTCGTCCGCGACCGTCGCCTCAACCACCGACCCGACGTGGTGAGCGGCGTGCTGGCCGAGGAGTCGGCTGTCCTGCTGCGTGACTTCTTCCGCACCCACCGCTGAGCAGCTCGGCGCCCGTGGCCGATCAACAGCCCGGCAGCGACTCGAATCGGTATCCCGCCTTGCTGAGCTTTCGAAGGATCTGCTCGAGCGCGCGCACGGACTGCGACCTGTTGCCGCCACCGTCGTGCATCAGGCTGATGTCACCCGGGTCGGCCCTCGAGATGACTCTGCGGGCGATGGCACGGGCACCGGGACGCTTCCAGTCTCGCGGATCGATGTCCCACAGCTTCAGGGCGAGGTGCTGGGCGCGGATCGCCGACCTCACCCGGGCGTTGAGCGCACCGTACGGCGGTCGAAGGCAGGTGATCCGCCGGCCGGAGATCTTCTCCAGCGCATCCGACGTCCGGGTGATCTGCCGGCTCACTCGCTTGCGGGTCAGGTTCCGCAGGTCCACGTGGTTCCAGGTGTGGCTTCCCAGCGCGTGACCTCGCTCGACGACGGCACGGGTCAGCGCCGGATGGGCGGTCGCCGACTTCCCCACCTGGAAGAACGTCGCCTTCGCCCGGTACTCATCCAGCAGGTCGAGGATCTTCGGTGTGTACCTGACCGTCGGCCCGTCGTCGAAGGTCAAGTAGATGACCTTGGCGCCGGAGCCGTTCGCCTTCGTCTGCTGCGGTTTTTTCGAGTGGCCGGAGACCTTGTCGGCCCGCGGCGCGTCCTGGACGGCACCAACGGTGACGCGGTCGGTGTGAAAGAGCACCGGAGCTGCGGTGAAGGAGCCGGCTCCAGGGCTGGCGTCGATCGTCGTTCCCATGCCGGACGCCAGGACCAGCACGACGAGGGTGAAACACGCGATCTGCGCGCGTCGGCCACGGCCGCTCACCCGGTTGCTCCGAGTCGCTCGCCGTTGAGCAGGATCCCCGGGAGGACGTCGCACAGCCAGTCGATGACCTGCTCCGGGCTCCACCCTCGTTCGGTGCGCATCAGGACGTACGTGCTGTCGCCGTAGATGGTCAGGAACACGTCGGTCGCCGTGTCGATCGTGAGCCCTTCGCGCAGCTCGCCCTTGTCCGCCAGCATCGCCACGACGGTACGGTAGCTCTCCCGACGCAAGCCCTCGTGGTGCTCGTGGGCGCGGCGTAGCTCCTCGTCGGTGAGGGCCGCAGCGCGCAGGGCCTCGGCGACGAAAGCGGCTCGTTCATACACCTCGCCCGCGCCGCGGACGAACATCCGCACGCACTCGGCGGCGTCGGGCTCGGCCAGCATCGCGGTGTACCACGGCGTGGCCTCAGGGGGCTTGGGGTCGTCCGCGCCCATCACGGCTGTGTCGATGACGGCGCTGATCAGCTCGGGCTTGGTGTGGAAGACGAAGTAGACGGTCTGCGGCGCGACGCCCGCCTGCTTGGCGATGGCGGCGATCGTCGCTCCGTGGAACCCGTTCTCGAGGAACTGCTGGTGGGCGGCCCGGACGATCGCCATCCGGGTCGCCTGAGCCTTTTCTCGCCTCGAGGGCTTGACATCAGTCATCGTTGTAGTCGTACTCTAGTGAGTGACTCTAGTCAGTCGGGGGAGACACACCGAGGAGCTCCCATGGTCACCACTCACCCGATGATCCGATCATCGAGTGCCATCCGGCGCGGGGGCGCGATCTGTCTGGTCGCCGGCCTGGCCGGCGCCGCCTCCGGCATCTACCTCGCCCTGATGGAGCCCGACGTCGGCACCGAGCGCTTCAGCTACCCGCAGGGCGCCGGCGAGTTCCTCACCATGCAGGTCTGGTTCGTCATCCAGCACCTCGGACTGCTCGTCGGCCTGGTCGCGCTGGCCGGATCGCGCGCTGTGCCGCACACACGTCTGGCCGTCGTCGGCACCTATGGAGCGGCGATGGCCATGGTCGGCCTGACGGCGATGGAGGCCGTGGCGATCACCGCCAGGGAGTCGATGGTCGACAGCACGGCGGTGACGCTGATCGGCGCGGGCTACGGCGTGGTCAGCCTCGCGCTCGGCGTCACCCTCGTGGCAGCCGGCATCGCCATCGTGCGAGCCGGGGTCTGGCACGGCTGGCAGCGATGGCTGGTCGTCGCGATGGGAGTGTGGGTGTTCTTCCCGATGACTCCGGCGCTGGCCACGATGACCGACGGCGCCCGCCTCGCGATCAGCGGCTGGATGGTGCTGTTCGCCGCGCTCGGTGCGGCCCTCGTGCGCGATCCCGCCCCGCGGTGAACCTCGCGGCCCACGAGGTGCCGTAACGTCTGGACGCATGCTGACACTCGGTGGTCTCCGACTGGAAGCCTGGCGCGAGCGGGCACGCGAATCGTTCTGGACCGTCCCGCTGCTCGGGGTGCTGCTGGCCGTGGCGGTCGGGGGAACCCTCCCGCGGCTGGAGCTGCGGGTCGAGTCGCTCCAGATGCCGTGGCTGTTCGACGGTGGGCCGGACGCGGCCCGCTCGGTGCTGTCGACCATCGCCGGCTCGATGATCACCGTCACGAGCCTGACGTTCTCGCTCACCGTGGTGACTCTGCAGCTCGCGTCCAGCCAGTTCTCGCCGCGCCTGCTGCGCTCGTTCCTGCGCGACCTGCGCAACCAGGCCGTGCTCGGCCTGCTGCTGGCGACGTTCACGTTCAGCCTGCTGGTGCTGCTCACGGTGCGGACGCAGAACGACCGGGGTCCCGGCTTCGTGCCGGAGCTGTCCGTCTCGGTGGCCGTCCTCCTCGTGCTCACCAGCGTGATGGCGCTGGTGTGGTTCATCGGCCACGTCGTCGCGGTGGTGCGGGTCGGCCGGATCATGGCCGACGTGGCAGCGGAGTCCGTCGAGCTGCTGGGCCGCGAGACCGACGAGCTCGTGGCGTCCGCGGCCTGCGACGGCGTGCTGCCGGAGCCCGGCGGTGAGGCGATGCGGGCCGGCCGCAGCGGATTCGTCCAGACGATCGATGTCGCCGCCATCGGCCGGTGGGCGCACGAGAGCGATGCGGTCGTGCACCTCTGCGTCCCGCCCGGCGCCTGGGTGGTGCGCGGCACGCCGTGGGCGTTCGTCGAGGGAGCGGAGGCAGAAGACGTGAGCGTAGCCCTGTCGCTCGGTCCCGAGCGGACCTCCCAGCAGGACGTGGGGTTCGGCCTCCGGCAGCTCGTCGACATCGCCCTGCGCGCCTTGTCGCCCGGCATCAACGACCCGACGACGGCCATCGACGCCATCGGGCACATCGGGGACATCCTCGTCACCATGTCGGAGCGTCATCTCGGCGCGATGACCTGGGCCGACGACTCCGGAGACATCAGGGTCCACGCGGCCCGGCCGACGTTCGCCGATCACCTGGAGGTGGCCTGCGGCCAGATCCGGCGGTTCGGGGCCGGGATGCCGCTGGTGATGGGCGCCCTGGTCGACACCCTCGGCGCCGTGGGATCCGGCATCGACGACCGCGGCCGTCGCGAGGCGATCCTCCGCGAGCTCGCCGACATCGCCGTCGCCGTCGAGGCTGAGATCACCGGCGTCCGCGACCTGCGAAACGTGCAGGACCGCCTCGCCGCCGCCCGCGCCGGCATGGGCGTCATCTCCGGCTAGCGCCAATTCGGAGGCGCCTCGGCAGTCCGGTAATGTACCCGGCGGTGGCGTGTCCGAGCGGCCTAAGGAGCACGCCTCGAAAGCGTGTGAGGGTTCACCCCCTCCGTGGGTTCAAATCCCACCGCCACCGCCAAGGCGGAGCCCGGATCTGACGTGGATGAGCGTCAGTCCGTGGCTTCGCGCTCGTGGGATGACGAAGGCTGCCTTCAGCAGCCGTCGGGGTAGGCGACGGGCCTCTCGTCGACGGCGACCTCCATGTAGTTGATCTTGGAGGATTGCTTGAGGTCTTCTGGCTGCTCACCGAAGGCCATGGCCAGCCACTTGTTTCCATCGTTGAGGTAGACGAGCGAACCCGAGGCAGGCGACTCCCGGACTTTCGAGCCCGGGTAGGCAACTTCGACCTGGTTCAACGTCGAGCCGACACCGACACCCTCGGCAGTGGTGAAGCCTGGTTCCCTGACGCCGAGCACGACGATCTTTCCGTCTTCGTCCTTCAGGTCGAGCTTGTCCGTGTTCGGAGCCTTCCACTGAAGCGACGGTGGCGGGCAGGGAGCGTCGGGATCCGGCGGGTTGTCCGTGACCGCCCCGGTCTTCTTCGCTTCCTCGAGCGTCATCCCGGCTTCGACCGGTCCTATCCGGCCGGGCGCGACGTCGAAGGTTCCACCGGCTGTCGTCTCGCTCGCCGTTGGCGAGGACGACGTGGACGAATCCTCGGGGGACGACGAGGTGTCGCTGCAAGCACCAGCGACGATCAAGACGGCGACGACAGCCGCAACGCGAACATGCATGGTCACACCTTCCGTGACCCTCCTGCGGACATGCTGGCAGAAAAGTGTCGTCCGCGCCTCAGGAAACGGGATCAGCTGGACCCGAGGGTCCCGCTCCAGGTCCGTCAGGAGACGTTGAAGGCGTACCAGCTCGGGGCCGCTCTCGTCCCACCCGAGTGCGGTCAGGAGCTTGGCCCGCGCCGGACGGTACTTGCGGCGGGCGAGGTCGTCGGCGACCTCCGGCTGCGACTCGGACAGACGAGGGGCGCAGGTGAGGTTCCAGGTGTTGTCGACGAGCTTGACGACCCGCCCGAGCGGATCGGCGCAGGCACGGTCGATCAGCTCGTCATAGGGCTCATCGGCAGCCTTCGTGACGGACTCCACCGCACGGACGACGCCCTCCGAGATGCCGGCTGAGCGAAGCGAGGCACCAGTGTGGTGCGTGTCCTCGATGATGTCGTGCAACCACCCGGCCGCTTCCGCCTCGGGTCCGAACTCACGCAGTCCGGCGGCGATCGGGGTCAGGTGCGCCGCGACGTAGTCCCGGCCGAGCTTGTCGGTCTGACCGGCGTGGGCAGCGCGCGTCAGGGCCTGGATCGACTCGAGATCGACAGCGGTCATCAGCGGCAGCTCCCCCTGTGGACGACTCAAGCACACGGCGTCGAGCTCATGGACGAGGCGGCGGGACCCAGCGGGGCACCAGCAGGGCGACGGCGATGAGCGGGAGGCCCATCAGGGCGACCAGCGTGGCCACCGAGAAGGCCGCCGAACCTGCGGCGTAGACCGCGAACGTTCCGATCGCGATCAGCTCGGTGAACAGGCCGCTGACGGAGGTGACGGTGGCGCGGGCGGGGCCTTCGATCGCGTCCTGAAGGCGCGCCTCGTTGACGACGATGAGGTTGTTGTGGATGCCGCTGGCCGCGGCGAGTCCGACGAAGCCGAGCAGCCCTCCGAGGGTCGAGCCGGCGGCGAACAGCGCCGAGGCGAGGACGAGGAGGACCGCCATCGTCGCGTTCCGCATCTGGACCGACCGACCGGCGAGCGCCGTGCCGACGACCTCCCCGACGGAGGTGATGCCGACGAGCAGCGCGGCAACGGCGACCGTCGCGCCCTTCTCCTGGGCGACGAGGGCGAAGTACTCATCATGGGTGTTCAGTCCGAAGACGAACGCGGTGATGAGGACTGCGTGCCGCACCACGGACGTCCGAGTGACCTCCCGCAAGCCGGTGCGGAGCATCGCGACGTAGCGGGCTGCGATCGAGGACCGAGCCGGCCCGCCTGCCTCGATCTCGTCGGCTTCGGCCACGACGGCGGCGCGGGGGAGACTGAGGGCGAGCAGGCCCTGCGCCAGCGTGACGCCGACACTCGACCAGCCGACCAGCGCGTATCCACCGAGGGCGTACAGCGGTGCGGCCAAGAAGGTGGCGACCAGGATGCCGACGGTCGAGGTCGACCCCGCGTAGCCCATCAGGGCCGCGTACGACCGGGTCGCGCCGACGGCAGCGAGCTCGTCGTACGCGAAGGCTTCGAGCGTGCCGGAGATCAGCGAGCTGCCGGCGCCCCACAGGACGAAGCCGGCGGCGAATCCGGCGTAGCTCGGCATGACGGTCCAGGCCGCGAATCCGAGCGCGTGCAGGAACGGGCCGCCGGCCAGCAACCACCGCCGCGGAACGACGTCGGCCCACGCACCCGAAGGAACCTCGAGGAGGACGGCCGTCAGCGACCAGATGGCGAACAGTGACGAGATTTGTCCGAGCGATAGGCCGGCGTCGGCGAACAGCAACGCGTAGATCGCGTAGAACGGGATGAAGTGGTTGAGCGTGGAGTACGCGATGATCCGTGCGGCCAACGACCTGGGCACACCGGTCATGCCGGGATCGCCGGTCCTGTGGTCTCAGCGCTGGGTCAAGGCTGCGCGGCGGTGAACCTCATGCTCCAGCGTCTGCGCCTGGCGTCGCCGGTGTCAAGGGGTCGCCGCTGCGGAGGTCATCGAGGTCACGGCACGTGACTTGCCGATTCGGTTGCGAACCGCAATGACGGGTGGGAATCTGGAGATCTGGTTGAGCAGAAGCCGGCTCGTCGCGACAAGGCGGACGCCAGCATGGCCAGGACTCCCGAATCCCCCGAGCGGGTGCTCGAGGCGCTGGTCTGTGACCACCTGCCGATGGCGCGGGACCTGGCATTCCGATTCCGGGGTCGCGGCGTCGAGCTGGAAGACCTGGAGCAGGTTGCGAGCCTGGCGCTCGTGAAGGCCGCTCATGGCTACGACGCGGAGCGCGGCCCCTTTCCGCCCTACGCGGCCGCCACGGTGCGTGGCGAGCTGAAGAAGTACTTCCGCGACCACGCCTGGTCGATCCGCCCTCCGCGCCGGCTGCAGGATCTCCAGGCAGCCATCGCCGCGGCGATGGACGATCAACCCGACGTCGTGGCGATCGCCGATCTCGCCCACAGCCTGTCGGTCGAGCCGGAGCTGGTCCTCGAAGCCATCGTCGCGCGCGGCTGTTTCGCGATCGATTCGACCGATCGAGTCGTCAGCGGCCAGAGTGAGGTGACGCTCGGCGAGACTCTTCGAGTTGCCGACGTGGGTTTCGAGCTCATCGACGACTGGATCACCTTCTGTCGGATGTTTCGCGCGTTGAGTCCCGACGAGCGCGAGCTGCTGACGCTGCGGTTCGTCGATGACCTGACCCAGCAGGAGGTCGCCACCCACTTGGGGATCAGCCAGATGCACGTCTCGCGTCGACTGAGCCGGCTGCTCGGCGACTTGCGTGAGAAGGCCGCGCGCGGGGACGCGACGACATCCGTCTAGCGTGGCTCTGGTCACGGCGGCCGCGCAGGAGTAGGGTCACTTTTGGCTGAAATGCCGGGGGGTGGGAGACGAGGACACCTATGTCCCACTCCTTCGAGGAGCGGCTGGCCAGATTCGCGGCCGAGGCCATCGAACAGCCAGACTTTGCCGGCACCGTCCACGAATGCGTGCGCTTCGCCTGCAACGCTCTTGGGGACCGTGCACGGCGGAGTCACCCTGATCGGCGACCACGGAAAGTCCTTCGAGACCGTCGGTGGCAGCAGCCCCGAGGTGGCGCGGGCCGACCAGCTGCAGTACGAGCTCAACGAAGGCCCGTGCGTCAGCGCCGCCATGGAGTCGCGCATGGTGTCGTCCGCCGATCTGGCCACCGATGCCGTTGGCCGAGGTGGGGGACGCAGGTCAGCGAGTGGGGATTCCACAGCGTGATCTCGGTGGAGCTGCATGGCCGCGGCCAACGCATCGGCGCGCTCAACATCTACGGCCAGGAGAAGTCGCAGTTCTCCGCGGACGACATCGAGATGGCGCACCTGTTCGCGGCGCACGCCTCCGCAGCACTGTTCCAGGCTCGCAACGAGGAGTCGCTGATGCATGCGCTGGACACCCGCACCCTGATCGGACAGGCCGAAGGAATGCTGATGGAGCGATTCGAGCTAGGCCCCGATCAGGCGTTCGCGGTGCTCCGTCGGCTCTCGCAGAGCGGGAACGTCAAGCTCAATGACATCGCCCGAGACATCGTCACCACGGGCTCCCTGCCGCCGACCGAACCGCGCGAGCTGGTGTGATGTCGCGCCGGGTGCTCGTCTCGGCCAGATCGCGATCTCAGCGGCCAGGATCGCCACCACTCCCGTGACGATGCCGGTCGCGGCGACGCGCGTGAGCTCGATGTCCGCCAGCCAGGAGGCGAACAACAGGTAGGTGCCCATCCCCGCCGCAAGGGTGGCCACCGCCATGCTGGGACCGACCTCGTGGAGCCAGAGCCCGCACATGAGCAGGATGTACGCGGCGACCGTCTGACGGAGCACGGCGCCGCCCACCGAGGTGCCACCCGGGTAGTCGAGAACCGCGCTCGACGTTGCCAGCCATGCAGCGCTCGCGATCAGGGTGGACGCGCCCGTCGTCACTCGGGTGGCCGGCGAGCCCGTCACCGTGTGGGCCGCGCGCCGAGACCAGGTCATCAGCCACGCATGACTCGAGCCGGTGCCTGAGGGTGTGCGCACCTGGTACCTGACCGGGCGCGAGCCCTGCACTTCCTCGATGATTCCACCGGCCCAGCTCATGCCGATCCCACCGGCCGTGACGACAGTGCTGAGCAGGGCAAACGTGCCATACGAGGCCGTGAGCGCGGTTCCCGTGGCGATGATTCCGACCAACGCGACCGCAACTCCAGCCCAAACCACCCCAGGGCGGACGGGGGAACGCTGCTGTCCCATGCGTGAGTAGTACCCACATCGAGTGCCGCTCAAACCTGGTCGCGGCATCTGGTGCAGGGTCATGCCCGGGAGTACGTTGCGTGGTGTGGTGGTCCTCCAGATGCGCCTGGTCGTCGAAGCCGACGACTACGCCGACGCAGTGGCCTTCTACCGCGACGTGCTGGGGGTTCAGGAGGAGTTGTTCGTCGACAGTGGTGATGGCGCCAAGGTCACGATTCTCGACGTCGGCCGGGCCACGCTCGAGCTGTCGACGCCGGAGCAGGTCGAGCTGATCGACCGGGTCGAGGTGGGGCGACGCGTCAGCCCGAGGATGAGGGTCGCCTTCGAGGTCGACGACGTTCATGGCGTCACCGATCGGCTCGTCGACGGCGGTGCGGAGCTCATCGCCGAGCCCACGGAGACCCCGTGGGCCTCGCTGAACGCACGGTTGTCGGCGCCCGGCGGACTCCAGATCACCCTGTTCCAGGAACTCGACCAGACCGAGCATGACTGAAGCGGTCGACGAACACTTCCGGACCAGCGTCACGTCGTGGGTGGGCGGCACCCGGCCGGACGCCCGGCACGTCGATCTCGCTCGGCTCGAGGAGCTGTTCAGTGCCCAGCTCCTGAGCCGCCACCTCGATTTCGCCGCGCGCTGGCTGCAGTCGCAGGGTGAGGGCTTCTACACGATCGGGTCGGCCGGCCACGAGTCCAACGCCGCGGTCGCGCTCGCGCTCAGGCCCACCGACCCGGCACTGCTGCACTACCGGTCCTGCGCGTTCCAGGTCGCGCGCTCCCGGCAGGTGAGAGGCACCGACCCGGTCGCGGACGTCCTCCACGGTGTGGCGGCGGCGTCGGCGGACCAGATCTCCGGCGGCCGGCACAAGGTCATCGGCAGCAAGCCGCTCAGCATCATCCCGCAGACCTCGACGATCGGCTCCCACGTCCCGCGGGCCTTCGGCCTCGCGTTCGCGCTGGGCCGCGACCCGAGCCGATCGGAGTGGCCCGACGACGCGATCGTGGTGGCAAGCATCGGTGATGCGTCGGTCAACCACTCCACGACGCTCGGGGGACTCAATGCCGCCGCCTACCTCGCCCACCAGCGCGTTCATCTGCCGCTGCTCGTGGTCTGCGAGGACAACGGTCTCGGCATCAGCACCCGGTCTCCGGCGGGCTGGACCGAGCAGGTGCTGTCGTCGTTCCCGTCGATCCGCTATGCGTCGGCCGATGGTGCCGACCCGGACGACGTGCTGCAGGTCGCCGACGACCTGGTCCACCACGTCCGCTCGAGTCGTCGACCCGCCATCCTGCACCTGCGTACCGTGCGCTTCCTGGGCCATGCCGGTTCCGACGCCGAGATCGCCTACCGCTCGGCTCACGAGATCGCGGCAGACCTCGACCGCGACCCGCTGCTCGCCACGGCGCGACGATTGATGGAGCTCGGCGACACGGAGCCGAGAGAGGTCCTGGACGCCTACGAAGCCGCTCGCGCCGACGTCATGGAGGCTGCGAAGCGAGTCGTCGGGGCGCGTCGACTGGCAACGGCGGCCGACGTCATGCGACCCATCTCGATGTCGTCCGGTGCGGCCTCCGTGGCACCGGCCTCGGCGGATGAGCGTCGGCGGGCGTTCGCCGGCCGGCTGCCGGAGGAGGGCGGCGCGTTGACGCTGGCCCAGATGCTCAACGCCACGCTCAGGGACGCGATGGCCGCCTGGCCCGAGATCGACGTCTTCGGTCAGGACGTTGCGCGCAAGGGAGGCGTCTACGGGGTGACGCGCGGGCTCCGCAAGGCGTTCGGTGCACGACGGGTGTTCGACTCCCTCCTCGACGAGCAGACGGTCCTCGGTACCGGGCTGGGCCTCGCGCTCGCGGGTCACCTGCCGGTGCCCGAGATCCAGTACCTCGCGTATCTCCACAATGCCGAGGATCAGCTTCGGGGCGAGGCCGCGACGCTGGCGTTCTTCAGCAACGGACAGTTCGGCAACGGGATGGTCGTGCGCATCGCCGGGTTGGCGTACCAGAAGGGTTTCGGTGGTCACTTCCACAGCGACAACTCACTGGCGGTGCTGCGTGACATTCCGGGCGTCCTCGTGGCCGTCCCCAGCCACCCGGCACACGCTCCGGAGCTGCTGCGCACCTGCCTGTCGCTCGCGCAGCGCGACGGGCGCGTCTGCGTCTTCGTCGAGCCGATCGCGCTGTACCACCGGCGTGACCTGTACGAGAGCGGTGACGGTGCATGGCTCGCGCCGTATCCGACCGCGGACGGCGCAGCGGAGATCGGTCACCGCACGATTCGGGCCCACGGCTCGGGCCGTGACTGCCTGCTCGTCACCTTCGGCAACGGCGTGCCCATGAGCCTGCGGGCGTCGCGGCGACTCGAATCCGCCGGCATCCGGACGACCGTGGTCGACCTGCAGTGGCTCGCGCCGCTGCCGACCTCGGCCCTGCTCGCCGCGGCGTCCGGCTTCGACCGGGTGCTCGTCGTCGACGAGACCCGGGCCAGCGGTGGAGTGTCGGAGTCCGTGGTCACCGCCCTGGTCGACGCCGGGTGGCACGGCCACATCGCCCGCGTCACGAGCGCGGACAGCTTCATCCCGCTCGGCCCGGCTGCCGATGCGGTACTCCTCGGCGAGGACGACGTCGTCCGGGCGGCGAGCGACCTGGCGTCGCGAGAGGACTGAGCGGGCGCTACCAGGTCGCGACGACGGACTTCGGCACGACGCCGTGCCGGACGCGCTGCGGGTGGTTGCCGACCGGGAGGTACGCCAGTTCCTTCTTGGTCGCGAAGTCGAGCACCGCGACCGAGTCGTTCTCACTGAGCGAGATCCAGCAGGTGTTCTTGAGGCCCTCCGTCGCCCAGTACGGCTTCTCGTAGTGGTGCGCGGTCGTCGTGCTGTCGAAGAAGGTCGGGCGACCGGTCTTCCGGTCGATCAGGGCGACGTAGTCGTCCATCGTGCCGGCCGCGCAGAGCGTCTTCCCCGCCTTGTCCATGGCCAGGCCGTGGTGGGCGGAGTCATTCACGTACTGCTCCCGAGGCATGTCGGGGACACGGTTCGGCAGGGTGATCAACCGCTTGACTGCGCCGGTGCGCGGCTCGGCGACTCCGCCGACGGTGTAGTCGACCGTGCCATTGGTGTCCGGTGCCTTGGTGTCGAACTCGACGATGCCGTGGAAGAACGAGACCTGGAAGTAGAGGAACCGCTCGTCCGGTGACAGCGCCATGGGACGGACCGCAGCGCTCATGTCCGGGTAGCCGGCCTCGGCCAGCTCCTTGCCGATCTCCCAGCGCTGCGCGATCGCGAAGTCCTTGTTGTTCACGATCTGGAGCCAGCGATCGCCCTTGACGGCGTCGTGGACCGGGCCGAGCTTGGCCGGCCCGAGCGTCGTGCTGTCGCCCGGGGTGTAGACGCGACCGATGGACGCGTGGAAAATGCGCTTCCCGTCCTTGGTGTAGTTGCTCTCGTGGGGCGTCTCGCCGGACGGGAACGTCCGCAGCCGGTCGCCCATGGCGAGCCGCTTGCCGTCGGGCAGGGTCTCAGTGACCATCGAGTACTCGATGACCTGCTTGTTGGTGGAGTCCGACACCAGCAGCCTGCGGCCGTCCGGGGACAGACCCATGTGGTCGGTCCGGTAGCCGTCCATCTGTTGTTCTCGCACGACGCTGTCGACACCGCCGGTGCTGGTGGCCTTGGCGATGTCGATCCAGACCACGTCACCGAAGCTGGGACGCGAGACTGCCAGATGCTTGCCGTCCGGGGTCGTGAACATGTCGTCGACATACTGGTCGTGGCCTTCCCCCGGACCCTGCTGAACGGCCAGGTAGAAGGCCAGCCGCGCGGGGTTGAGCCTGATGTCCTGCAGCTCCTGGTCCTTGTCCGGGATCAGGTTCACCCCGGACTTCAGGACCCGAGGGGAACGTTCGTCGACGATGGTGGCGGTCCCGTCCCAGTTGTTGCCGACCCACATCACGTCGCGAAACGCCGACGTCGCGGGCTTGGTGAGAGCCGAGGTGGCGCCGACGGCTGGAGCCAGGGCTGCGGAGGTGAGGCCGACGGCGAGCGCGAGGCTGCCCAGGATGGCGATGCGAGGGGTCAACGGACTGTCCTTACGGGGGAGTGCTCGGATTCTAGACCGAATGGCGCCGCGGTGGTCGCGCCAGCCCCGACTACCTGATCCGTTTCTCGACCGTCGCCTTGACCACTGCGTCGTCGAGGACGGCCGCCAGCGGCGAGCCGGAGATGGCGGTGCCGAAGTCCGCCACGTCCTGGCGTGCGCCGCTCGCGTCTCCGAGCTGCGCTCGTAGTGCCGCCCGGTAGATGAGGGCCGGCCCGGGTCGCATCCTGGCAGCCCACTCGAAGTCGGCGAGAATCTCCTCGCTGTCGAGTCCGGCGACGTGACGCAGGCTGAACAGCATCACCGAGGGCAGCGTCGGTTCGCCGGAGGCTGCGTCCGCGGCGAGGGCCTCGACCAGGACGGCGTCACCGTCGTCGTGACGTCCGAGCCGGTAGTGAAGTGCCGCGAGCCGGAGGCGGTAACGGGGGTTGGTGGGATCGGCCGAGAGCGCATTCGACACGAGCTCGAGCGCCTCCTCGAGAAGGATCTCGTGGCGGGCGGCGTAGTACGCGGCCCACCAGGCGAAGGCGCGATGGATCGGGTCGTAGCCGGGGCCGTGACGGGCGAGGTCGGCACGGATGATCGAGATCGCCTCGGTGGGTTCGATCATCGCGAGATGGTTCTGCACCGACGTGTCGGCGATCGAGGCGGCCTGGATCGCGAAACCGCTCCAGCCGCTGATGATGGGTTCACACCGCGACAGCAGGACCAGGTCGAACATCGCCTCCGCGGGCGCCGCGGCCGCGCGCCCTCCCGCCGGGCGCAGATGGATGGTGTCGATCGCGCCGCTGGCGGCGCACAGGTCCGCGATCAGCTCTCGGTCCTGCCCGAAGAGGAGCACGTCCCGGCCCTCGGCGCGGAACTGCTCGACCAGGTGCCGCGCGATCGGCGCGGGGACGACCTTGTACCAGTACTGCGTCCACGACCGGTAGCGCCCGAACAGGTTGTCGCCGGCGCGCAGATGGATGCCGACGGCGTTCTCGCCGAGCGGGACCGCCCGAGCCTCGGAGATCGCGTCGGCGATCTGCGGATGGAAGCCGACCGCGGCGAACTCCTCGGCGAAGCCGCGGGTGATGTCGGGAACGGCAGCGGCGTCGATCCGTTGTGACAAGGGGAGTCCGGGTGCCCGGAGACCGTGCTCCGCGGCAGCGAGCTGGGCTCGGAGCGAGGCCAGGTCGTCCTTCGGTCCAGTGGGCAGCTCATAGCCCGTCGCCGTGTACTGGTGCCCGAGGAGGTGTGCCGCCACGAAGTCGGCGGAGAAGAAGTGTTCGGCCGCGACGATGGCGTGGTCCGGGTCCCTCGCCGTGAGTCCGAGCGGCCAGGTGAAGCGGAACTCGACGCCCAGGATCTTCGCGAGCCGCATGGCATTGAGCAGTGAGTTGAGCCGCTCCCCGAGCCCGTCAGCCCGGCGGGCGAGAACCACCTTGGCCGGCGGCGTCGTCGACGACACGTGGCGGAGGATCCGACGAAGTCCCGCCATCATGGCGCCAGACTACGGTCGAGAACATGACCCCGCGCTCCAGGCTCCTGTTCGCCGTCGCCGCCCCACCGCTGGTGATCGCTGCCGTGGCACTGACCCACCCGGCCACCCTGACGGTCGAGGCGGCCCACCACTGGCAGGTGATGCACACGGTGCTGTTGCCGCTGTTCCCGCTGCTCGGGCTCGGACCGTGGCTGGTGGCCCGCGCGGTGACCCGTGGTGGATCTGTGGTGGTCGGGCTGCTGGCGTTCGTCTACGCCTGCTTCTACACGGCCCTGGACATCCTGGCCGGCATCGGGGGCGGGGCGCTCAAGGGGGCCGAAGCCGGTGGGCTGGGCACCATCTTCACGGTTGCCGGCGACCTCGGGGAGGTCGGCTCGTACGCGTTCATCGGGGCCACCGCGCTGGCCGCCGGCACCGCGCTCCGGGTCACCGGGTGGGCTCGCGGGCTGCCGGGCACCGTCCTGGTGGTCGTGGGGTCGCTGATGTTCTGGCAGGAGCACGTCTACCGGCCGTGGGGTGTGCTGTCGATGGTGCTGCTTGCAGCCGGATGGGCCTGGCTCGGCTCCCTCGTGGCGAGCCGTCAGGACCTCGCATCCGCGGTTCGGCGAGGCTAGCCCGCCTTCCGGCGGCGTTCGAGCTCAGCGGCCTCCTCGAGCGTCGGCGCTGAACCGCCGAGTCGCCCCGGGACCCAGTCCTCGCCATGGGGGTGCGGGCCGTACGCGTCCTGGACCTCGACCAACATCGACTGCATCGCTTCGCGCAGGCGCGCGGT
The DNA here is from genome assembly GCA_963781445.1 of uncultured Actinomycetota bacterium. GTDB lineage: Bacteria > Actinomycetota > Actinomycetes > Propionibacteriales > Nocardioidaceae > Aeromicrobium. The sequence continues at coordinate 13,467 of CAWAGS010000001.1, read as the reverse complement.
CAGCTCCTCTGCCGTGCCGTCGGCCGCGATCGGTTCTCCGACGCTCACCATCACCGGCGTCTTGGTGCGGCCGAGGTGCATGGGTCGCCCCTTGGTGGCGATGCGCTGGGCGCCCCAGACGATGACCGGGATGATCGGCACCTCCGCCTCGAGCGCCATGCGGGCAGCGCCGGACTTGAAGTCCTTGAGCTCGAAGCTGCGGCTGATGGTCGCCTCGGGATAGATGCCGACCACCTCGCCCCTCCGCAGCGTCTCGACCGCCTCGTCGTAGGAGTCGCGCCCGGCCGAGCGGTCGACCTTGATGACGCCGCAGCCGCGCATCGCCCACTTCAGGACCGGGTTTCCGGACAGCTCGACCTTGGCCATGAACCGCACCTGGCGCCGCTCCTGCCGGTACGCGACCAGGCCGAGGTAGATGAAGTCGACGTATGCGGTGTGGTTGATCGCCACGACTGCCGATCCGGTGGTCGGCAACCGGCCCGACCCGTGCCGGACGATCCGGTGGCCGGTGACGAGGTTGAACAGCCGCACGACGGCGGTCACGATCCAGAAGGTCACAGTGCCCCGAGTATGTCGCGCGTGCGGGTCCAGACCGGAGAGGAGGGGTCGATCAGGTCCATGTGGTCGCCGTCGACCTCGACCAGCTCCGCCGCCGCACCGGCATCGGATGCCGCCCGCACATAGGTCGACGACTGGGTGATCGGGACGACGTCGTCGGCGCGACCGTGGATGCAGGTCACCGGGACGTCGAGTGGCACGCGGGCGAGCGGGTCGGCGACATCGAGGTCGCCGCCGGAGGCTGCAGCTCCCAGGAAGTCGCCGACCGCCCCGTTGCCCAAGCCTTGATCGATGGCCCCGCGGAGGTCGAGCAAGCCGGCCTGCGAGACGGCCGCGGTCACGCGAACCCGCGGACGCCAGCGCTCGTCGTCGAGAGCGGTCAGGCCCGCGGCCCACACGGCCAGGTGGCCACCGGCGGAGTGGCCGAGCGTCACGACGCGGGACGTGTCGAGTCCGTCGACATCGGCGAGCAGGTCGATGCCGGCGGTCACGTCGTCGAACGTGGCCGGGAAGCCGCCTCCGTCACCCCCGCGCCGATACTCCAGGTTGAGGGCGGTCCAGCCGTTCGCGGCGAGCGACTCCGCCAGCGGCCGGCCGAGTGAGAAGTCGTAGGCCGACCTCCAGAAGCCTCCGTGAATCACGACGACCACGCCGCGGCTGGCCGCAGCCGGACGGTGCAGCTCGGCCTTCTGGCTGGGGTCCGCACCGTAGGTCAGGGTCTTCACGTCGCCCATCGTGGCACCGCTGAGCGGGCGGGGGGCCCGAGAGGGACCGATAGGATCAGGGCCCGGCGACGTGGGGAGGTGGCGTGGACGTCCACGAGCTCGACAGGTACCTGCTCGTCGGGTCCGCCGTTCTCATCGTCGCGGTCCTCGCCGTTCGCCTCTCGGTCACGGCCGGGCTGCCGTCGCTGCTCGCCTACCTGGGCCTCGGACTCCTGCTCGGCAGCTCCGGCCTCGGCATCGACTTCAGCGACGCGGACCTCGCCGTGGCGCTCGGGTTCGGCGGCCTCGTCCTGATCCTCGCCGAGGGTGGCCTCACCACGCCCTGGGAGGACGTTCGACCGTCTCTCGGCCTCGGGGTGCTGCTCGCGACGCTCGGCTCGGTCATCAGCGTCGCCGTCGTCGCGCTCGGGGCGCACTACTTGCTCGACCTGCGATGGCAGCTCGCCATCCTGCTCGCCGCGGTGCTGACGCCCACCGACGCCGCAGCGGTGTTCTCGGTCCTGCGCACCGTGCCCCTGCGCAAGTCGGTCACCGGAACACTCGAGACCGAGTCCGGGCTCAACGACGCGCCGATCGTGGTGCTCGTGGTCGCCGTCAGCGCAGGTGAGATCGCGTCCGACGGCGTGTGGCACTTCGCCGGCCTGATCGTCTTCGAGCTGGCCGCCGGCACCGTCATCGGGCTGGCGATCGGCGCGGGAGCGGCGAGATTGCTGCGCAACCTGGCCCTTCCCTCATCCGGCCTCTATCCCTTGGTCGTCATCGCGTTCGCGGTGCTGGCCTATGGCGCGGCGACGTTCGTGCACGCCAGCGGGTTCGCTGCTGTGTACCTCGCCGCCCTGGTGCTGGGCAACACCGAGCTGCCGCACCGGCGGGCCACCCGTTCGTTCGTCGAGGGAGTGGGCTGGCTCGCCCAGATCGGGCTGTTCGTGATGCTCGGCCTGCTGGCGAGCCCGGACACGTTCGAGTGGTGGCACGTGTGGACCGGCCTCGCCGTCGGGGCGCTGGTGACGTTCGTCGCGCGGCCGCTGTCGATCGGTGCGACCGCCGTCTGGTTCGGGCGGTCGTGGCGTGAGCAGCTTTTTCTCGGCTGGGCCGGGCTGCGCGGTGCCGTGCCGATCATCCTGGCCACCATCCCGCTCGCTGCCGACGTCGAAGGGGCGAACGACCTGTTCAACATCGTCTTCGTCGCGGTCGTCGTGTCGACGCTGGTCCAGGCGGCTCCACTCCACCGCCTGGCCCAGTGGTGCGGAGTGCTCACCGACGCGGCCCGTGACATCGAGATCGAGGCGGCTCCCCTCGAGCGAATCTCCGCTGACCTCCTCCAGGTGCGGGTGCCCCGCGGGTCGAAGTTGAGGGGGGTCGAGATCGGCGAGCTGCGGCTGCCCGAAGGAGCGTCCGTCACGCTCGTGGTGCGCGACGCCAAACCGTTCGTGCCGCACCGCACGACCCGGTTGCGCCAAGGTGACGACATGCTGGTCGTCGCCGCACGGTCGGTCCGCGAGGAGACCGAGAAGCGCCTGCGCGACGTCGGCCGCGAAGGACGGCTCGCCGGCTGGCGGGGCGGCCACCGGCGGCCCCCGGAGTCGTGACGACCCTCGCGAGCTCAGCCCGCGTCGACGATGGGGACGCAGGCCGTGATCTCGCGGTCGGACTCGACCTCCGTGCCCGCCTTGACGAGATCCTTGTAGCCGTCGCCGACGATGACCGTGACGCCGTCGGGCGCGGTGATGTCGGGCTCGTGGTATTCGACGTCCTTGAACTGCTCGGCGACGAGCTTGACGCGCGGGTCCTTGCGGTCGGTGGTGAGGATCGCGACTGCGTCGGGCTGGATCTCGCTCGTGCTGTTCGCGATGGTGCCGGCCAGGAAGCCACGTCGCTGCAGGTTGATGCTGACGCGGTTCGCCAGACCTGACCGCTGGCTCGCGTTGTAGACGTTGACGGTCACGAGGTTGCTCGTGAGCTTCTCGCCCTTCGCGACGGTGCGGCTGTCGCAGGTCGGGGCCTCGACGAGGGGGTCTGCGCTCGCGGTGAGCAGCTTGAAACCGATGAACAGTCCCAGCACGAAGACGATGAGCGTCGCGAAGATCGTCACGCCGCCGCGGGCCGGGTTCACGCAGCGCCGTCCATCTCGTAGACGCGGGCGTGCAGCATCGCGCGCTGTTGCAGGGCCGCGCGGAGGGCTCGGTGCAGACCGTCTTCGAGGAACAGCTCGCCGTTCCAGCGGACGACGTGCGCGAACAGGTCGCCGTAGTAGGTGGAGTCGTCGTCGAGCAGCGCCGCGAGGTCGAGCTTCGTCTTGGTGGTGGTGAGCTCGCCGAGCCGGACCTGCGTGGGCGAGATGGCAGCCCAGTCGCGCTGTGCCAAGCCGTGGGCGGGGTAGGGACGCCCGTCGCTCACCCGCCTGAAGATCACCTGATCAGTGTAGACATCGGAACCGGCGGCCCGCCGGGCCTGCCCGGGTCCGGCGGTAGCCTGATGCGCATGACGACGAGCGACGACGCCGCCCTGGCCGCAGAAGAGGCGGCGAAGGCCGCTCTCGAGGCCGAGCAGGCCGCCGAAGCCGCCCGCAAGAAAGCCGATGAGCTCGCGAAGGCGGCTGCCGCCACCCACCAGGACGAGGCGACCGCAGCAGTGGAGCCGTCAGGCATCGCCGAGGTCGTCACGGCCGGGTACGCCTTCGACGGGCCGGCCCTCGTCATCGGAGCCCTCGTCGATGGCGACGCCGTCCCCGAGGCTCAGGTGCGCATCCCCCTGGGCATGCTCAACCGGCACGGGCTCGTGGCCGGCGCCACCGGCACCGGCAAGACCAAGACGTTGCAGGTCCTGGCCGAACAGGTGGCCGCGCACGGCGTCCCCGTGTTCGCCGCCGACATCAAGGGCGACCTCTCGGGCATCGCGTCGCCCGGCGTCACCAGTGACAAGCTCGCCGCCCGCTGCGCGAGCATCGGCCAGGAGTGGCAGCCCACGGCCACCCCGACGGAGTACTTCAGCCTCGGCGGACTCGGGACGGGCGTGCCCGTCCGGGCCACGATCGAGTCGTTCGGGCCGCTGATGCTGTCGAAGGTGCTCGGTCTCAACGACACGCAGGAGTCGTCGCTCAGCCTGGTGTTCCACTACGCCAGGAACGCCGACAAGCCGCTCGTCGACCTCGGCGATCTCCGGTCGGTGCTCACCTACCTCACCGGAACCGGCAAGGACGAGCTCAAGGCACTCGGCGGGCTGTCGCCGGCCACAGCGGGTGTCATCCTGCGCGAGCTCATCGCGTTCGCCGACGAGGGTGCCGACGTCTTCTTCGGCCAGCCCGAGATCGCCACGTCCGACTTCCTCCGCACGACGCCTGACGGAGTCGGCATCGTCTCGCTGCTGGAGGTTCCCAGCGTCCAGGACAAGCCCGCCCTGTTCTCGACCTTCCTGATGTACCTGCTCGGCGAGCTGTTCCGCGAGCTTCCCGAGGTCGGCGACACCGACAAGCCGACGTTGGTCTTCTTCTTCGACGAGGCCCACCTGCTGTTCAAGGATGCGTCCAAGGACTTCCTCGAGCAGATCGCGCAGACCGTCCGGCTCATCCGTTCCAAGGGTGTCGGCATCTTCTTCGTGACCCAGACCCCCAAGGACGTCCCGGGCGACGTGCTGGCCCAGCTCGGCTCGCGCGTCCAGCACCAGCTTCGGGCCCACACGCCGGACGCGGCGAAGGCCCTCCGAGCCACCGTGTCGACGTACCCCAACTCGTCCTACGACCTGGAGGAGGTGCTCACGCAGCTGTCCATCGGCGAGGCCATCGTCACAGTGATGAACGAGAAGGGCGCACCGTCGCCGGTCGCCTGGACGCGCGTCCGGGCGCCGCAGGGATCGATGGATCCGACGCCGCACGACCAGATCGAGGCGGCCGTCGCCGCGTCCCCGCTCCTCACCAAGTACGGCACGGCCGTCAACCCGCACTCCGCCACGGAGATGATCGACGCCGACGAGCAGGCCGCCGCCACTCGGCAGAAGGCTCAGGAGGAGGCCGAGCGCACGGCGAAGGAGGCCGAGCGAATCGCCAAGCAGGGGGGCGGCAGCACCCGGCGCACCAGCACATCCAGGTCCCGGCGCCAATCGCCCATCGAGAAGGCGGCCGGTGAGGCCGGCCGCACCCTCGCCCGGGAGATCGTCAAGAACATCTTCCGTCGCCGCCGTTGACCCTGAGGAACAGATCAGGGTTTCTCCCGGTTGTCGTCATGGCGGAGTGAAAGCATGATGTTGGCAGGTGCAACGGTGCGCCGGCCCACGGGAGGTGTGATGGACGAGCTCATCCGCCCGGCCACCACCCCCGCAGTTGCCAGGCGCGTCCCTGCGCTCCACCGGCTCAAGCGGGGCGGCATCGAGCTGGCATTTCTCGGTCTGCTGTACCTCGCGTACAGCGCCTCCCGGCTGCTGGCGTCCAATGACTTCTCGCCCGCCCGCGGCCGCGCTCTCGACATCCTCAGCTTCGAGGAGGACTTCCGCTTCGCCATCGAGGGCTGGCTCAACGACCTGTTCGTGCGGGTCGACTGGCTCGGGGTCTTCGGCAGCTACTGGTACGCCACCACCCACTACCTCGTCACGGCGGCGGCCCTCGTCTGGCTCTACCGCCGCAGCGCCACGGAGTACGTCACCGCCCGTCGCGCACTGGTCCTGGCGACCCTCGCCGGTCTCGTGTTCTACCTGGTTGCGCCGACCGCGCCGCCGCGGCTGGTCGACGGCCTCTACGTCGACGTGCTGAACCAGCACGCGGGCGTCGGTTGGTGGGGGGCGGATGCGTCCGCGCCCCGGGGCCTCGGGTCGTGGACCAACGAGCTCGCCGCCTTCCCCTCCTTGCACGCCGGGTGGGCCCTGTGGGTCGCGCTCATCCTCATCCGAGCCGGGGTGCCGCGCATCTGGCAGCTGCTGGGCCTCGCCTACGCAGCGACGATGTCGATCGTCATCGTCGGCACCGGCAACCACTGGGTCGTCGACGCTGCCGTGGGCTGGGCCCTTGTCCTGATGGCCTTCGCCGCCACCACGGCCTGGGAGCGCCGCAGTCCCGTGGTCGCCCACGAGGACGGCATCTGGCTCGACAGCGGCCCGTAGTCCCCGGGTCAGCGGGCGATACGGGCCAAGGGTCGCGATCGCCATCGACGGGCCAGGGCGACGCCGGCCACCATCGACGCCACGACGACGAACGACGACACGTTGAGCTGGGCCGCACCGGACAGGCCGTGGCCGATGTTGCACCCGCCGGCGATCCACGCCCCCGCGCCGAGCAGGAAGCCGCCGGCCAGCAGCTGGACGTACCGCACCAGCTTCTCGCCGCGGAGCCAGAATCCGCCTGCCGTGCGTGCCGCAATCGCCGCGCCCACGATGATCGCGAGCAGGAACGCGACGAGCCACTCGTTCGGAGAACCCGACGCGATGCCGCTGACGGCTCCCACCGTGCTGGGACCGAACGACACGTCGCCCGCGGCCGCCAGCGCCCAGCCGCCCGTGATCGCGACACCGACGCCGACGCCGATCGCCTTCCACCCCCACTGCCAGGACGTGGACGGACGATCGCGTCCGGGCTGACGCCACAACCAAGCGGCGACACCGAGCAGCACGACGAACGCCACGAGGAGACGGGGGAGGTTCAGCAGTCCGGGAATCGTGGCGCCTTCGCCACCCGACAGCACCGTCGGACCCGGAATGGTGAGTTCGCGGGCGGCGAGCTCGCCACCCGCCCAACCCGCCAGGCCGACCACAGCGCCGAGCATCCCGGAGCCGAGCTTGTAGAACAGGCCGGAGACGCACGACTGCGCCACGACCATGCCGACTCCGAAGATGATGCCGCCCGCGATGTTCGCGACGGGCCGGAACGCCAGTCCACGGTTCAGCTCGTCGGCCGCGGGGAGGGTGAACAACAGGGCGAGCCCGACCGAACCGATCGCCACGCCCAGCGCCCAGCCGCGGACCAGCATGAACCGCCGATCGAGCGCGCGGGAGATGGTCGAGTGGAAGCACAGCTGGCTGCGCTGAAGGACGTAGCCCATCAGCACGCCCGCGAGCGCTCCCGTGACGATGGCGGCGGTCACGCTAGGGGCCGCGGTGCTGGTCGAGCGCGTCGAGCACGACCTGGTGGTCCGGGTAGTCGCCGATACGGGTGCCCTCGTGGCGCCACACGACCTGTCGGTCACTGTCGATGATGACGACACCGGGGGTCCGGACGGTGTCCTGGGTGATCTTCTGCGGTCGGTAACCGCGCCGCATCGAGCGGGCGTAGGCGACTGCACCCTTCGGGTTGGCCATCCTCAGCCCCAGCGGCCTGGTCATGTCGACGGCGTCGCGGAAGGCGTGCTCGGGGTCGAGGTACAGCGGCATCGTGACGCCGCGTTCCTCGCGGAGCCACTGCGCTTGGTAGTCGGCCGATCCACCGACGGCCGCCGCGGTGACGCCCCGTGCGGCGAGACCGGGAGCGAGCCGATCGAGCTCGACGAGCCAGTCCTGGCACGGAAGGCAGCCGAAGTAGCGCACGAGCTGGACGACCATCAGGTCGCCGCTCGCCGGTGTCGGCAGGGCCACCGGCGCGCCGTCCGGGTCGAACAGGGTGAGTCCGTCGGGCAGGCGGTGCCGTGGTGGAGGCGGATGTGGTCATGGAGGTGAACCTTTCACGGGAGTTCTCGGGCGAACCTGGCGGCCCACGTCGAGGCGATGGCTGCGACGAAGGCCGCGTCCGTCTGGCGTGTGAGCAGGTGGTCTGCGCCGTCGAGCGCGATGAACGACTTCGGGTGTCGAGCGGCCTCGAAGATCGTCCTGGCGTTCTCGATGCCGACGGTGTCGTCGGTGGGCGAGTGCATCACGAGCAAGGGCACGCCGAGGTCTCGGATGCGGTCGGCCTGCGGCTGGCTGCTCACGTCGTCGAGGAATTGCCGTCGGATGCGGAACGGCCGCGCGCCGAGGATGACCTCGGCCTCGCCGGTCCGGTCGATCTCGTCCCGGCTCTCACCACTGAGCAGGTGCAGGACGTGCTCGGTGCCGGCGGGGGCCCCGATCGTGACGACTGCCCGGGTCGACGGGAAGTCGTCCGGCCGCGGCGATGACCGCGGCCCCGCCGAGGGAGTGGCCGACCAGGACGTCCGGGCTGCGGTGATGCTCGCTGAGGAACTCGGCCGCGTGGACGAGGTCGTCGACGTTGGAGGTGAAGTCGGTGTTCGAGAAGTCACCGCCGGACCCGCCGAGCCCGGTGAAGTCGAACCGCAGGACGGCGATCCCGTGCTCGGTCAGCGCACCGGCGATCCGCGAGGCGGCGTGGACGTCCTTGCTGCAGGTGAAGCAGTGCGCGAACAGCGCGAAACTGCGCGGTGTCCCCTCGGGGTGGTCCAGTGCTCCGGCCAGGAGCGCGCCGGTGGAGCCGGTGAACTCGACCCGCTCGGAGATCACTCGCACGGCCATGTGCAGGGAACCCACCCGGCGGCCTGCGCATTCCGGGCGCTGCGCATTCCCTTGGCGGAGGATAGGGGATTCGAACCCCTGAGAGCTTTCACTCAACCCGCTTTCCAAGCGAGCGCACTAGGCCACTATGCGAATCCTCCGCGCACGAGGTTACCGGCCGCTGCCGGCTTGGATCGCACCGGTGTGGCGCCCGACCCGCCAGGCCGACCACCGGGTTTCCGTCGCGCAAGATGTCAGGCGCGGTGGAGTCCTCGAACGGGTCGACCGGCCATGAACAGCGTGGTTCCGGTGACGACGAGCATGAGCGCGAGGATCAGCCCAGCGGGGCTGAGGGGCGAGCCGGTATCCGGGAGCACGTGCTCGGCGTGGGCGACGTCCGGGGGCGGCGCGGTGATCGGGGATGAGGGAGTGACCTCGATCAGGATGGTCGCCGTCGCGCCGGAGCCGGTCTCGGTGGCCGTGATGGTGTGGGGCGATGCCGTCGGGAAGGTGACCTCGTTGCCGTCGATGATGTCGGTGGCCACGTCGGATTCAAGTGTGGTGGTGCCGGTGACATCACCCAGGTCGTTGCCGCCGACGTCAGTGCCGGTGGCGGCGATCTCGATGGTGTCACCCGCGTCAGGCGTGGTGTCGGTTGCCGCCAGCGCAAGGGTTGCGGCGGCACCGGGTTGCACCGTGATGACGATCTCGTGGTCAGCAGTGCCGACGTTGTTGTCGGCGGTCAGCGTGAGGGGATACTCTCCGGCGGTGTCGACCGGTGTGCCGGCGATGGCGCCTGTGGCTTCGTCCAGGGTCAGACCGGCGGGCAAAGTGCCGGTGGTGACGGTGACGTCGGGTACCGGGTCCCCGGTGACGGTGGGGGCGTAGGTGAATGGCGAGGCGACGGTGGCCGTCGCGGTGGGGACACCGGTCAGTGTCGGTGCTGCTTGCGTGAACTGGGCCAGCAGGTCCAGGTCTCCCGTGACCACATCATCGAAGTCGTACAGCGTGGGGAAGCCGGCGCTCCAGCCGCGGAAGGTGTGATCAGCCTTGGCTGGGTCGGCCGGCTTGGCGATGGTCTTCGTGCCGTCGACATCGAGATCCTGGTTGGTTGGCGCGGGCGCTCCACCATCGGGGTCGAAGGTTGCCGTCGCGACCATGATCCGTTCGAAGACGGTCCAGTGCCCACTGGCATAGCCTTCGGCGGTCTGCGGGTCGCTGAAGCGCCACGGGACCCGGAGCGTCGGAGGTTCACCCGGATCCGGAGCGAACACCCACCGGCCGAATGAGCTGCTGGTGATCGTCGGTTGAGGCCCCAGGAACCTCACCGACTCAAGGTCGGCGTTGCCGCGGAACGCTTCCTGGCCGATGTCGGTGACGTGGGCCGGGATGGTCAGCTCGCGGAGGCCGTTGTTCTTGAAGCTGGACGCGTCGATGCCGGTGAGGCCGGTCCCGAGGGTGAGCTGGGTGATGCCCGCGTTCTCGAACGCTCCGTCGCCGATGGTGGTGATGGTGTCGGGGATGGTGACCTCGCCGAGGTCATTGTTCGCGAAGCTGTCTGATTCAATGCTGGTGAGGCCGGTCGCCGAGGGTGAGTCCGGTGATGCCCGCGGCGCTGAAGGCAGAGCTGCCGATGGTGGTGATGGCGTCGGGGATGGTGAGGTCGCCGAGGTTGTTGCCGGTGAAGCTGGACGTTCCGATGGTGGTGAGTCCGGTGCCGAGGGTGAGTCCGGTGATGCCCGTGGCGTTGAAGGCAGAGTTGCCGATGGTGGTGATGGTGTCGGGGATGGTGAGGTCGCCGAGGTCGTTGCTTCGGAAGCTGTTCGTCTCGATGGTGGTGAGTCCGGTGCCGAGGGTGAGTCCGGTGATGCCCGCGGCCCTGAACGCAGCATCGCCGATGCTGGTGACGGTGTCGGGGATGGTGAGGTCGCCGAGGTTGTTGCCTGCGAAGCCGGACGTCTCGATGGTGGTGACGCCCGTGCCGAGGGTGAGTCGGGTGATGCCCGCGCCGTCGAAAGCTGCATCGCCGATCCGGGTGACGTGCTGGGGAATCGTCAAGGCGCCGAAGTCGTTCCCGTTGAAGGTGTTCGACTCGATGGTCGTGACGCCGGTGCCGAGCGTGAGGGCGGTGACGCCCGCGTTGTGGAACGCTGCGTCGCCGACGCTGGTGACGTTGTCGGGGATGATGAGCTCGCCGAGGGTGTTGGTCTTGAAGCCCGTGCTTCCGATGCTCGTGAGCCCGGTGCCGAGGGTCAGGCTGGTGAGGCCTGCCTGCTCGAACGCGGCCCGAGCGATGGTGGTGACGTCGTCCGGGATGATGAGGTCACCGAGGTCGTTGCCGAAGAAGCTGGACGCCCCGATGGTCGTGACGCCACTACCGAGGGTGAGCTGAGTGATGCCCGCGTTCTCGAACGCGAGGTCGCCGATGGTGGTGACGCTGTCGGGGATGGTGAGCTCACCGAGTCTGTTGGTCCGGAAGACGCTGCCCACGGAGCTGCTCTGGAAGCTGGCTCGTCCCAGGGTGGTGAGGCCGGTGCCTAGGGCGAGCCGGGTGATCCCTGCGTTGAAGAACGCTCTCTCGCCGATGCTGGTGACGTTGTCGGGGATGGTGAGGTGCCGGAGCACATTGTTCGAGAAGCTGCCCGATCCCACCGTGGTGACGCCGGTCCCGAGGGTGAGCTGAGTGATGCCCGCGTAGTCGAACGCGAGGTCGCCGATGGTGGTGACGCTGTCGGGGATGGTGAGATCGAAAAGGCTGTTGTTCGAGAAGCTGCGGGGTTCGATGGTGGTCAGGCCCGTACCGAGGGTGAGGAAACTGATGCCCGCGTTGCTGAAGGCCCCGTTCCCGATGCTGGTGACGTGGTCGGGGATGACCAGTCTGGTGACCCAGTTGTTGGTGAATGCGCCATCAGCAATGGTGGTGAGATTGGCGCCGAGGCTGAGTTCCTCGACGTCCGCGTTGGCGAAGGCCCTGCGTCCGACGCCGGTGACGTCATAGTCCTGGCCGCCGATGTCAACGGTGTCCGGAATGGCCACCGTGGTCGTCGACTTGTCGAAATCTGTGGCGGTCGCCTCGCCAGCACCATGGGCCGTGTAGGTGACGCCATCGATCACCGTGCCAGCGGCATGAGCGGCCGGCGCGAAGAACACGACGCTGCCGGCGATGAGGCCGGAACCGAGGGTGAGTGCGACGGCACGCCGAAGGGGCGCGACCTTGGCCAGTGAAGTCATGACGACTTTCCGGATTGTCGGCCCTACGTGATGCCCTGCGTGGCAACGGGAGTGTCCACGACAGTAACGGGATGCCGCCGGAGCCGCAGCAAAAGCCCAGCAGCACGGCCGCAGGAAGCTGCTGGTTCTGTGCCGCCACCGGCTTGGAACGCATCGGTGTGGCTCCGTATAGTGGGCGTCAGCCCCTCGCGCGGCGACACATCACCCAACTCCCCCAGGGCCGGAAGGCAGCAAGGGTCAGTGACCTCTGTCGGGTGCGCGAGGGGTCCTTCATGTTCGTGTGAGGAACGTCAGGCCGCGTCGGCGAGTCCGGCGAGGGTTGCCTCAAGGGTGCTGAAGGCGGCGAAGGGCCTGGGCAGGTGCGCGCGGGACTCGATCGTCCGGCCGCTCGGCATGCGCCAGCGGTGCCGCCCGTCGGTGCCGACATCGGTGTCGACCACCCCGAGGGTCTTCATCCGGTGGTGTCTTCGGCACAGGTTCCAGAGGTTGGCGCCGCTGGTCGGCCCCGCCGGATGAGGCTCCTGGTGGTCGATGTCACAGCTCGTGGCCGGTGTCGCGCAGGTCGGAAAAACGCACACCCCGTCGATCAGCTCCAACGCCCGGCTGAGGGCGCCGGTGGGGAACCGGCCCAGCTCGGTGACGTCCAGGACCCCGCCGAAGGGGTCGGTGATGATGCGGGAGAACAGAGTGCCGGGCTGGGCGGCGAGATCGCGGACCAGCTCCGCCGGGAGCGTGAACGTCTCGTCCACGGCGACACCGGGTCCGGTGTCGAGTCCGAGCAGACTGGTGAGGGGAACCGTGATGCCGAGGTGGAACCGGCCCCGGCCCGCAGCCCCGTCGCCGCGGCCGAGGATGCGGTCCACCAGCACGTCGGAGCGCAGCTGCGCCACCGTGCGGTGGTCACCGACGGCGGCAGACATGACGGCCTTCGCGGCCAGGGTCAGCTCCCGATCCAGCAGCGCGGCGTCCTCGCTGGACATCATCGCGTGCATCCACGCGATGCCGTCGTCGTCGTGGTCGAAGAACACCGACCGCTGCTCCAGGTCACGCTTGCGCCGTTCGGCCACGCGCTCCGGCTCGAGGCGGGCCACGAACCGGCGCAACCACGCCCGCAGCTGCGACGGCGTGTGCGACTCCGCATAGGCGACGACTCTGGAGTCCAGCGCGGTCAGCGATTCGGGCTTCTGCAGCCGGAAGGCGGCATGGGCGATGACGGCCAGTCGCCACCCGTCGATGCGGCCCCCGCCGTGCGCCGCCCACGTGGCGGGCAGATCCGCACGGACCACCCGGGCCGCGTGGAGTCGGTTCTGGACCGATCGCGTCGACACGTTCAGCTCCGCTGCGACCTCGTCGGCCGCGAAGGATGCCGCCGATTCCGGCTCGCGGAAGCCACGCGCCACGGCCTCGCTGCGGCGAAGATCGGCCAGCGCCAGCAGGTCGGAGGACTCCTCGGCCTCCAGCTGTGCCATCAGCGCGCGACGCGACGCGATGCGGTCGAGCAGCACCACGTCAGGTTGCGTGTTCATGTATCGAACCTATCGGCGACCACCGA